>BJUU01000004.1 GCA_007988785.1 Agrococcus baldri | reverse complement strand
CCTGCGGCTCGCGCGCTCCTCGACCTGCGGGGTCGCCGTGCTCTCCGGTCTCGTGACGCGAGCGCCTGCGGCGCGCGCTCCGGTCCCTGAGCCGGTGCGCGCCGGAGGCGCACACCGAGTCGAAGGGCGACCTACGGGTCCTGCGGGCGGGCGCGTCAGGCCGCGAACATCCGCAGGTTGCCCTGCTCCACCTCGTCGTACTGCCGGCCGGCGTGCGCGAGCGCCTCGTTGATCGACGCGAGCGACTCCTCGACCCGCACCTGCGTCGCGCGCCAGTCCTGCACGACGCCCTGGAAGGCGACCGAGGCCTGCCCGCTCCAGGAGTCCTGCAGCGCCTGCAGCTGGCTGTGCATGGCCGAGA
The DNA here is from genome assembly GCA_007988785.1 of Agrococcus baldri. Lineage (GTDB taxonomy): Bacteria > Actinomycetota > Actinomycetes > Actinomycetales > Microbacteriaceae > Agrococcus > Agrococcus baldri_A. The sequence continues at coordinate 233,154 of BJUU01000004.1, read as the reverse complement.
CCTCCGACTGCAGCCGGGTGGCGGTGCCCCGCACCGCGATGCTGGCCCCGTGGATGGCGTCGGCGTCGACGACGTACCTGCTCATGATCCCCTCGATCCTGCGCGGAGCATCCGCGCTCGTGGGGAGAAGGTAGGGCAGCGGCTCGGTCAGCCGTGGCTGCGGCCGAGCCCCTGTGGATTGCTGCCGGTCGAGGTGAGGGTGCCGTCGGGTCGCAGCCGCTCGCTGAGCTGCATCACGGCGGCCGCATCGGCCAGCGGCACGGCGATGCGGAAGGTCGCGCCGCCGCCCGGGGTGTCGACCACGTCGAGCCTGCCGGAGTGCGCGCGCACGATGCCGCGCACGATCGCCAGGCCCAGCCCCGTGCCGCCGGTGTCGCGGGCGCGCGAGGAGTCGGCGCGGAAGAAGCGCTGGAAGACACGCTCGCGCAGTTCGGCCGGGATGCCCTCGCCGTGGTCGATCACCAGCACCACGGCCTCGTGCCGGAGCGTGGAGACGCCCACGCCCAGCTCGATCGGCGTGCCCTCCGGCGTGTAGCGGGTGGCGTTGCCGATGAGGTTCGAGAGCAGCTGGCGCAGCGCGTGCTCGTCGCCGAGCACGACCGCCGGCGGCGTGAGCGGCGGCGGCGTGAAGACGCCCGTCTGGGGCGCACCCCGGTCGACGGCGCCCGCGACCGGACCGTGCGCATCCGCGTCGATCGGCACCACGGTGACGCGACGATCGGGCGCACCCACGCGGGTGTCGCTCGCGGCATCGTTGACGAGCGGCACGAGGTCGAGCGGCTGCAGGTCGAGCGGTCGGCGCTCGTCGAGGCGCGCGAGCTGCAGCAGGTCCTCGACCAGGCGCGCCATGCGCTTGGCCTCGCCCTCGATGCGCTCCATCGCGTTCTTGACGTCGTCGGGGTTCGAGATCGCGCCCATGCGGTACAGCTCCGCGTAGCCGCGCACCGCCACCAGCGGTGTGCGCAGCTCGTGGCTCGCGTCGCCGACGAACTGCCGCATGCGCGCGACCGACTCGTCGCGCTGCTCGATCGCCGCCTCGATGCGGTCGAGCATCGTGTTGAGCGAGAGCTGCAGCGAGCCGACCTCGGTGCGCGGGTGCTCGCCGGTGAGGCGGGTGTCGTAGTCGCCGTCGGCGAAGCGCTGCGCCTCGGCGGCGGTCTTGCGCAGGCCGCGCAGGGTCGAGACGGCGAGGATGCGCGTGAGGGCCGCGCCCAGCACCACGGCGAGCAGCGAGAAGCCGACGAACACGAGCGTGAACGTGGTGGTGGTCGACTCGCCCGAGGACATGTCGACGGCCACGATCGAGACCAGCAGCTCACCCGTGCCGCTGACGGTGCTGGGGGCGACGATCGTGCGCCAGCGCGTCTGCTCGTCGATCGAGACGAGCGTGAACGCGCGATCCTGCTCGGCGACCGTGCCGAGCGAGAGGTTCGAGAGGTCGGGGTTGGAGGGGCCGGGCAGCTTGTTGTCGCACAGCACCGTGCCCGAGGCGTCGGCGACGCCCAGGTAGTAGGTGTTCGGCATGCGCTGCGCGAGGTCGCACTGCTCCGGCGAGTCGGAGCGCGTGATCTCCTCGCTCGTGAACGCCCGCATCGCCTGGTCGAGCTCCTGGTCGACCTCGGCGACCTGCGCGTCGCGGATGATCGAGAGCGTGCCGACGCCCGCGAGCGCGAGGCCGAAGGTCATGACCACGACGATCAGCGTCGTGATCCGCCCGGCCAGCGACAGCCGGCCGAGCAGACGGGTCAGGCGCGCCCGCACCTACGCCTTCGGCGACTTCAGCATGTAGCCGAAGCCGCGCTTGGTGACGATCATCGGCTCGCTCACGCGGTCGTCGATCTTGCGCCGCAGGTAGGAGATGTACGACTCGACGATGCCCACGTCGCCGTTGAAGTCGTACTCCCACACGTGGTCGAGGATCTGCGCCTTCGACAGCACCCGGTTGGCGTTGAGCATCAGGTAGCGCAGCAGCTTGAACTCGGTGGGGGAGAGCTCGATCTCCTCGCCCGCGACCGCCACCTCGTGCGTGTCCTGGTTCATGGTCAGCTCGCCCACGCTGATCGAGGCGTCGTCGGTCTCGGCCATGGTGCGCCGCAGGATCGCCTTGATGCGCGCGATGATCTCGTCGAGCGAGAAGGGCTTCGTGACGTAGTCGTCGCCGCCGACGGTGAGGCCGGTGATCTTGTCCTCGGTGTCGTCCTTCGCGGTGAGGAACAGGATGGGGGATGTGAAGCCGGATGCGCGGAGCCGCTTGGTCACGCCGAAGCCGCTGATGTCGGGGAGCATGACGTCGAGGAGGATGAGGTCGGGCTCGTCCTCGAGCACCGCGGAGATCGCGGCGGCACCGGTGCCGACGGCGCGCACGTCGAAGCCGGCGAAGCGGAGGCTGGTGGTCAGCAGGTCACGGATCTGCGGCTCGTCGTCGACGACGAGGATCTTGGCGCTGGGCTCAGTCATGGCTCCAGTCTCTGATCGTTCGCTGAGCGGTTCCTGAATGCCCGGTGTGTCCGGTGCGCGCCGGCTGCCCGGTCAGACGGTCGCGACGTCGACGGCGCCGATCTCGTGCTCGTCGAGGATCGTGTACGCGTAGCCCTGCTCGGCCAGGAAGCGCTGGCGGCCGAGCGCGAACTCCTGGTCGACGGTGTCGCGCGCGACGACGGTGTAGAAGCGCGCCGTGCGGCCGCCCTTCGGCCGCAGCAGCCGGCCGAGCCGCTGCGCCTCCTCCTGCCGTGAGCCGAACGAGCCCGACACCTGCACCGCGAGCGACGCATCCGGCAGGTCGACCGAGAAGTTCGCCACCTTCGAGACCACCAGCACCCGCTCGGTGCCGGCGCGGAAGGCCTCGAACAGCTCCTGCCGCTCGGCGACCGGCGTCTCGCCCGTGATGAGCGGCGCGTCGAGCGCGGCCGAGAGCTCGTCGAGCTGGTCGAGGTACTGCCCGATCACGAGCGTCGGCTCATCCGGGTGCTGCGCGAGCACGCGCTTGACGGTGTCGATCTTGCGCGGGCTCGATGCGGCGATGCGGTAGCGGTCGCGGTCGCCGCTGGCGGCGTACTCGAGCCGCTCGTCCTCGTCGAGGTCGATGCGCACCTCGAAGCACTCGGCCGGCGCGATGAAGCCCTGCTGCTCGATCTCCTTCCAGGGCGCGTCGAAGCGCTTGGGGCCGATCAGGCTGAAGACATCCGACTCGCGGCCGTCCTCGCGCACGAGCGTCGCCGTCAGCCCGAGGCGCCGGCGCGCCTGCAGGTCGGCCGAGAGCTTGAACACGGGCGCGGGCAGCAGGTGCACCTCGTCGTAGACGATGAGGCCCCAGTCGAGCGCGTCGAGCACGCCCAGGTGCGCGTACTCGCCGCCGCGCTTGACGGTGAGGATCTGGTAGGTCGCGATGGTGACCGGCTTGATCTCCTTCGACTGCCCGGAGTACTCGCCGATCTCCTCCTCGGTGAGGCTCGTGCGCGCCAGCAGCTCTGCCTTCCACTGCCGCGCCGAAACGGTGTTGGTCACCAGGATGAGCGTGGTGGTGTCGGTCGCGGCCATCGCCGCTGCCCCGACGATGGTCTTGCCCGCGCCGCAGGGGAGCACGACGACGCCCGAGCCGGCGTCGGCGAAGTGGGTCACCGCATCCGACTGGTACGGACGCATCGACCAGCCCTCCTCGAGCAGGTCGATCTCGAGCGGGGTGCCGGGGGTGTAGCCGGCGAGATCCTCTGCCGGCCAGCCGAGCTTCACGAGCTCCTGCTTGAGCTCGCCGCGCGCCCAGTCGACGATGCGGATGCCGCCCTCGACGGGGCCGGCGAGCAGCGGCTGGATCTTCTTCGAGCGCCGCACCTCCTCGAGCACGGGGCGGTCGTCGCTGCGCAGCACGAGCCCCTCGTCGTCGCGCTCGATGACGAGCCGGCCGTACCGGCCGATGGTCTCGCGGATGTCCTGGGCGACGCCGGGCGGCACGGGGAACTTGGCATGCGTGTCGAGCGTGCCGACGATCTCGTCGGCGGTGTGCCCGGCGGCGCGCGCGTTCCACAGGCCCAGGCGCGTCACGCGGTAGGTGTGGATGTGCTCGGGTGCGCGCTCGAGCTCGGCGAAGACCTGCAGCGCCTGGCGGGCCGCGGTGGCATCGGGGTGCGCGACCTCGAGGAGCACAGTCCGATCGGACTGGACGATGAGCGGGCCTGGCTGAGTCATAGCGTGCCAGTCTACCGCCGCGCGGCGCGGCATGCCCGGGCGTCGCGCCCGCGGTGCGCGCCTCGCCGCGGTGCGCGAGCGCTCGGGGACCCGTTCCACCGTCCGGGACCTGGTGCACCGGGTCCCCGAAGGCGGAAGGGGTCCCCGGCGCCGTCCGGGACCTGGTGCACCGGGTCCCCGAAGGCGGAAGGGGTCCCCGGCGGCTGGCGCTCAGCTGGCGACGCCGAGCCCCGCGACCTTCGTGATCGCGCTCAGCGGCAGGGTGCGCTCGACGTCGCGGTTGGCGTCGCGGGCGCGCAGCCGGCCGTTCGCCACCGCGAGCGGCACGAGCTCGATGTCGACGGGGTCGGATGCGGTGGTCACCGTCAGGCGCACCGGCAGCCGCTCGCGGATCGCGCCCTGCAGCTGCCGCTCGAGCCAGGCGCGCTCCTCGTCGCCCACCTCGAAGCCGGCGTCGCGCAGCCGGGCCACGAGCCGGTGCCGCTCGCGCACCGGGCGCGGCGCCCGCTCGGGCGCGCGGCGCACGAGCTCGCCCGCGTCGTCCTCGAGCACGGCGGGGTAGCGCTCCTCGAGCAGCGCCGCCAGCACCTCCTCGGCGCTGAGCCGGAAGGTGACGCGGTGCGGGCCGGACTGCAGCGGCCCGGCGCTGATGAGCGCGCGGTCGACGGCGATGGTGCGGATGAGCTGCTCGTCGTCGCTGCGCACCTGCGCGCGGGCGCCGCCCTCGGCGAGCGGGTCGATGCTGCGCACCCGCAGTGAGCCGAACCGCGCCGCCGTCTCGCGCACGAGGTAGGCGACCGGCTGCGGCAGCCCCGTGAGCGACACCTCGCGCAGGAAGGCCAGCACCTCGTCGACGTCGTCGCCGGCGGCGAGCCCCGCGGCCACCGAGCGGGCGGTCACGCGCCAGTGCGAGGCGATGCCGGCGCGTTCGATCGTGGCGATGCGCCGCAGCCGCGACTCGACCGCCGCCTCGAGCGGGCCGGGGGCGACGGCCGAGAGGTCGGGCTGCAGGTAGACGGATGCGGTGGCAGGGGGCACGTGGGCGGCGAGCGCCGCGCGCGCGGCGTCCGGGCGCCGCTGCAGGTCGGCGGCGAGCGTCGTGACGGCGCCGCGGTCGGCGAGCCCGAGGCGCTGGGCCTGCCGGTGCTGGCGCTCGCGCACGGCGAGCACGGCCGCGTCGGCGAGCGGGAACTGCTCGCGCACGTCGCCCGCGATCGCGGTGGCGTCGGCCGTGGCGCGGAGCCATGCCTGCGCGAGGCGCGCCCAGCGCTCCGGCACGGGGGAGGCGAGCCAGGCGTCGGCGTCGACGGTGGCGCGCAGGCGGCCGTCGCGGCGGTCGATGAGGCCGGCGAGCACCGCGGGCTCGAGTCGCTCCTCGAGCTCTGCCGGGTCGCCGTCGACGGCGGCGGCGAGCTCGCGGCCGGTCGCCGCGGGCAGCTGGGAGCGGCTGCGCAGCACGATCGGGGTGTCGGCGATGCGGTGCACGAGCTCGGAGACCTTGATGGCCTCGTCGATCGCCGTCTGCGCGGCGGTGGGACTCGCGGCGGGCGTCGGCGTCTCGGCCGGCGCCGGCTCGGCCGCCGCGGCGATCGCGCGCACCTGGGGCAGCGCGACGCCGTCGACGCCGAGCAGCAGCGCGTCGAGCCGGGGCGTGGAGGTGCCCTCGCCGAGCGCGACGAGCTCTGCAGCCGAGCGCCACCGGAGCGCCTGCGTGATCGACGCATCCGTCGTCAGGTGCTCGGCGAGGTCGAACGTGGATGCCAGCTGCGGCGGCGCGTGCCGCTCGACGACGAGCGTGTCGAGCTCGTCGTCGGTCATCGCCTGGATGCGGGCGGCCAGATCGACGACGCTCACGGCTGCTCGATCACGATCCTGCGCATGCCCGGCGACGCTCAGGCCCGGTGCGTCCGCGCCTTGCCGCGCGCGCTGCTGATGATGAGGGTCACGATCAGCACGATCATGATGGGCAGGGCGAGCAGCGGCAGCCAGTACGCGTATTGCCACGCGACGCCGGCGAAGAAGGGGTTGCCGTCGCGGAAGGCCACGTGCAGCAGCGTCGCGGCGAAGCCGAGCACGGCGATCGCGGCGAAGACGACGACGCCGACGGCGAGGATGCGCTCGAAGGCGTCCCGGCCCGATCGCGTCTCGGGCGCGGGCTGGGGCGCGCGCCTCTTGGGACGCTGCGTCGGGTTGCTGCTCGCCTTCGGCATCCGCCCAGGATATCGCGGCTCGGGGCGTCACCGGACGCCACTACGCTGGTGCGAGCGGCAGGGCGCCGCACGAGAGCTGCAGCGGGAGGGTGCCATGCCGACGGGCAGGGTGAAGTTCTTCGACGAGGCCAAGGGCTTCGGCTTCATCGCCGGCGATGACGGCGGCGAGGTCTTCCTGCACGCCTCGGCGGTGCCGGAGGGCGTGCAGGTGAAGCCGGGCGCGAAGGTGGAGTACGGCGTCGCCGACGGCCGCCGCGGGCCGCAGGCCCTGTCGGTGCGCGTGGTCGGCTCGACCGCCATGCGCGCCGCGCGCCGCGACACCGAGGACATGGCGATCATCGTCGAAGACCTCGTGCGGCTGCTCGACACGATCGGCAACGACCTGCGTCGCGGCCGTTACCCGAGCGCCGCGCACGGCTCGACCGTCGCCCAGATGCTGCGGAGGGTCGCCGATGACCTCGACGCCTGATCCCTCGGAGGGCGCCGCCTCGCCGGAGGGCGCACCCGTCGAGCACCGCATCCCCGAGCCCGAGGCGGGCGAGGGCGAGCTGCCCGAGTCGGCAGCGCCCGAGTCGTTCGTCGACGCACCGCTCGAGCACGCGACGCACGAGCAGGCGGAGGCCCCCGCGGCCCAGCCCCAGCCGCAGCCGGAGCCGACCACCCCCACGCTCGAGGAGCTCGAGCTGGCGCTCGCCGCGCTCGACGAGGTGGCGCCGAAGGGCGCCGTCGGCGAGGTGCACGACGCGCTCGCGGAGGGCGGCGCGCACGGGCAGGCGCAGGTCGTCGCGATCCGCCACGTCTCGACGCTCGGCGGCTACCCCGACTGGCTCTGGACGGTGCTGCTCTCCCGCGGCCTCGAGGGCGGCCCGACCGTGCTCGAGGTGGCGCTGCTGCCCGGTGAGACTTCGCTGCTGGCCCCCGCGTGGGTGCCGTGGTCGGAGCGCCTCGCCGACTACCTCGCCGCGAAGGACGCGGAGGAGTCGGATGCCGACGACGAGGACGACGAGGATCTCGACTCGGATCTCGAGGCCGACCTGGACGACGACTTCGACGACGACTTCGACGTCGAGGATGCGGTGGCCGACGACGACGAGGACGACGACGCCGACTGGGACGACGAGGCCGAGTCCGACGCGGAGCCGGACGACTCGCGGGCGTAGGTCAGTCCCGACCGGCGAGGGTCATCGCTGCTCGAGCGAGCGCTCCCAGCGCGCCTCGCCGTCCTGCACGAGCGTCGTCTCGGTGAGGCCGAGCCGCGCGGCGACCCGCCGCGACGCGGTGTGCTGCGGATGCACGTGGGCGATGATCCTGCGCACCTCGCGAGTCGCGAGCCAGTCGAGCATCGCGGTGCCGGCCTCGGCGGCGAGGCCGCTGCCCTGGTGGCGCACGCCGACGACCCAGGCCACCTCGGCGACCCGCATGCCGTCCCGCTGCTCGACGGACGCCTGCACGTAGCCGGCGGGCTCGCCCGATGGCCGCAGGCGGATGACCCAGTTCAGCCACCACTGCGCGCCATCGGCCGAGCCGCCGGCGACCTGGGCGGTGTAGCGCCTGCGCAGCTGCTCGACCGTCGGCGCCTCCCCGCCCGTGTACTCGTAGAGGGCGGCGTCGCCGAGCACCGGCAGCATCGCATCCGCATCCTCGACGCGCAGCGGGTCGAGCGACAGCCGGGCGGTGCGCAGCCGTGCGATGCGCGGCCACTCCGTCGAACCCGGGAGCATCGGTGCGGGCGGGCCGCTCAGCGCGCGTCGAGCAGGAAGTCGAGGCAGCGCGTGAGCTGCACGACGTCGCTCGGCTCGATCGCGGCGAAGGTCGCGACCCGCAGCTGGTTGCGGCCGAGCTTGCGGTAGGGCTCGGTGTCGATCACGCCGTTGGCGCGCAGCGCCTTCGCCAGCCCGGCCGCGTCGACCGAGTCGTCGAAGTCGATCGTCACGACCACGTTCGAGCGGTGCTCCGGGTCGGCCACGAAGGGCGTCGCCTCGGCGCGGCCGTCGGCCCAGGCGTAGAGCGTCGCCGACGACTCGGCCGTGCGCGCCGCCATCGCGTCGAGCCCGCCGCCGGCGAGCATCCACCGCACCTGCTCGTCGAGCATCAGCAGCGTCGCGAGCGCGGGCGTGTTGAGCGTCTGGTCGAGCCGCGAGTTCGTCACGGCCTGCTGCAGCGACAGGAAGTCGGGGATGTAGCGGCCCCCGGCGGCGATGCGCTCGATGCGCTCGATGGCGGCGGGGGAGGCGAGCGCGAGCCACAGGCCGCCGTCCGAGGCGAAGTTCTTCTGCGGCGCGAAGTAGTAGAGGTCGGCCTGGGCGGCGTCGACGGCCAGACCGCCCGCCGCACTCGTGGCGTCGACGACCGTCAGCGCATCCGCCTGTGCACGCACGACCGGGTGGAAGACGCCCGTCGAGGTCTCGTTGTGCGGGTAGGCGACCACGTCGACGCCCTCGACCGGCTCGAGCACCGGCCGCGAACCGGGCTCGGCGCTCGCGATCGACGGCGCCTCGAGCCACGGCGCGGCGGCGGCCTTGCCGAACTTGGCGCCGAACTCGCCGAAGGTCAGGTGGTGCGAGCGGCGCTCGATGAGGCCGAACGCCGCGGCATCCCAGAAGGCGGTCGAGCCGCCGTTGCCCAGCAGCACCTCGTAGCCCTCCGGCAGCGAGAAGAGCTCGCCGAGCCCCTCGCGCACCGAGCGCACGAGCGACTTCACGGGCGCCTGGCGGTGGCTGGTGCCCAGCAGCGCCGTGCTCGACTGCAGGCGCGCGACCTGCTCGGGCCGCACCTTCGAGGGGCCGCAGCCGAAGCGTCCGTCGGCGGGCAGGAGGTCGGCGGGGATGACGATGTCGCTCACAGGACGATCCTACGAGTGCGGGCCAATAAGGTGGGGGCATCCGGATGCGTGAGAAGAGGGAGAGCTGCGGGTGACCGATCTCGTCGACACGACAGAGATGTACCTCCGCACCATCCTCGATCTCGAGGAGGAGGGCATCGTCCCTCTGCGCGCCCGCATCTCGGAGCGCCTGAACCACTCGGGCCCCACCGTCTCGCAGACGATCGCCCGCATGGAGCGCGACGGCCTCGTGGTCGTCGCCGCCGACCGCCACCTCGAGCTCACCGAGGACGGCCGCGCGCTCGCGACTCGCGTGCTGCGCAAGCACCGGCTCGCCGAGCGGCTGCTGGCCGACGTGATCGGCCTCGACTGGAGCCTCGTGCACGACGAGGCCTGCCGGTGGGAGCACGTGATGAGCGAGCAGGTCGAGCGGCGCCTGCTCGCGCTGCTCGGCAACCCCACCGAGTCGCCCTACGGCACCCCCATCCCGGGGCTCGCCGAGCTCGGCCTGCCGGCGGCCGCCTCCTTTCTCGACGGCGTGGTGCCGGCGACGGATGCGCGGGGCGCGCGCGTCGTGCGGCGCCTGGGGGAGCCGATCCAGTTCGACATCGAGGGGCTGGCAGAGCTGCAGGCCGCGGGCGTCGTGCCGGGAGCGCGCGTCGAGGTCACGGAGTCGGCCGGGCGCATCCGCCTCGCCGTCGTGGGCGGCGCCGCGATCGACCTGCCCGTGGAGCTCGCGCAGCACGTGTACGTCGACGCCTGACGCACCGCATCCGCCCCACCGCGTTCAGAGTTCTTCCAGGTCGCTCGCAGGCTCGCCGATACCCTGTGGGTCGATTGTGACGAATTGGTAACGGTCGGGTAGTGTCGCCGGGTCAGCCCCGCACGCAGCAGTGCGGGGGACTGCATGAATGTCCTGGGGGAACACCGACTTTGAAGCAGCACACCACGGTCGTCGCCGTCGCGCACGCGCCAGCCCGCACCGCAACCGGATCGCTGCGCCGCAGTGTGAAGGGCCTCGGCGTCGTGACCATCGCGGCCGCGCTCGTCGGCGCGCTCTCGCTGCCCGCCGCCGCCTTCTCGCAGCAGGGGCCGCAGTTCTCGCAGCAGGAGCTCGAGAGCGTCATCGCCGAGAACTCGCAGACCGTCACGGGCGCATCCGATGCCCGCGTCGAGGCGATCGCCCGCGACGGCATCTCCGGCACGACGGCCGAGGAGCTCGAACAGCTGCGCACCGCTGCCGAGGAGGCAGAGGAGGCGCGTCAGGCAGAGCTCGCGGATGCGCGCGAGGCCGCGGCCGAGAACGCCGGCGGCGAAGCGGGCGCGGCATCGGGCTCGAGCAGCGCGGCGGCCGCCGTCAGCATCCCCGCGAACAGCGGCATCGTCGGCATCGCGCAGTCGCAGCTCGGCGCCCCCTACGTCTGGGGCGGCTCGAGCCCGTCGACCGGCTTCGACTGCTCGGGCTTCACCGCCTGGGTCTACGGCCAGGCCGGCCACTACCTGCCGCACTCCTCGGGTGCGCAGGGCGGCTACGGCTCGTCCGTGCCCGCCTCGCAGGTCGCCGCGGGCGACCTGCTGGTGTGGAGCGGCCACGTCGCGGTCTACGCCGGCGGCGGTCAGATCATCCACGCCGCCACCAGCGGCAAGCCCGTGAAGTACTCGAGCTACTCGGCGATGGTCGCCGCGTTCGGCTCGCCGGATGTGCGCCGGTTCGGCTGAACCTGCGAGTCTGGTGACAAACCGGTAACGATTTGGTAACGTAGGTCGACGTGCCGCCCAGGCGACACATCCCCGCAACACAGATTCTGGAGTATGAACCCGTGACGACTTCTACCGAGATGACCGGCACCGAGCCCGGCAAGAAGCGCTTCAACCGCGCTTCCGTCGTGCGCGGCGCCCGTCGAGTCGGCGTGATCGCCGTCGCGGCCGCCCTCGCCACCCCGCTCGCGCTGCCCGCCTTCGCCTCCGGCTCCGACGCCGGCTCGCAGGAGTCGCTCTCGGCGCTGGTCGCCCGTGACGCGCAGTCGGTCTCCGGCGTCGTCACGGCAGGCGAGAGCACCGCTGCGGACGTCCGCCTCGAGGTGCAGGCCACGACCGCCGAGGAGCTCGAGCAGATCCGTGCGGAGCTCGAGGCGGCAGCAGAGGAGGAGCGCGAGCAGCAGGCTGAGGCAGCCGCCGGCTCCAGCAGCAGCGGCTCGTCGAGCTCCGGCTCGTCGTCGGCCTCGTCGTCGAGCGCAGGCTCCGCCGGCGTCTCGGGCAACGCGGTCGCTGACGCCGCGCTCGCGCAGGTCGGTGCGGCGCAGGACTGCACCGCGCTCGTGCGCCGCGCGATCGCCGCTGTGGGCCTCGGCTACACCGGCATGGGCGGCCTGTTCAACTACGGCCCCACCATCTCGCAGTCGCAGGCCTCGCCCGGCGACATCATCTACTACTCCAACGGCGGCACCGGCAGCGCCCACGTCGCGATCTACATCGGCGGCGGTCGTGCCGTGCACGGCGGCTGGGCCGGCTACAACACCGTGGTCGCCGGCGTGAACATCGGCGGCTCGGCCCCGGTCTTCATCGACATCACGTGATCTGAGCCCCGCGCGAAGCGCCCGTCCCCATCTCGGGGGCGGGCGCTTCGCTCATCCGGCCGGCGGTAGACTCGTCGGGCCTGGCCTCTGTAGCTCAATGGAAGAGCATCTCCGTCCTAAGGAGCTGGTTGGGGGTTCGAATCCCTCCAGGGGCACCGATCGCTGCCGCTCGCGACGCGAGCGTCAGGACCGCGTCATGACTCCGGGTCGTCGCCGAACTGGCGCACCTCCTGCGCGCAGCGGCATGCGGTCGCGAGCTTCGCGGCCCATTCGAGCGCCGCGGCGCGATCGGGCAGCTCGAGCACCGCGAAGCCGCCGTTCAGCTCCCTCGTCTGCGGGTAGGTCTCGTCGGTCGTCGTGCCGTCGCTCGCGACCTTGACGGGCGGCACGCTCTCGTCGATGCCGCCGCCGAACACCCACACGCCGGCGGCCCTCGCCTCGCGCACGACCGCGTGCGAATCCTCGGCCACGGTCGGCAGCTCTGCGGCGGAGACGTCCATCGCCGCACTGGGGAACGAGATCAAGAACTTGGTCATGGCTCCAGATCATGCTCCTGATCCCGCGCGACGGAAAGAGGGTCTCGCCGTGGCTGGCGAGCGATGCGATGGTGGAGCGGCAGGGGGGACACGATGACGACGCAGGACACCGAGCGCTTCTCGCGCTTCTTCGACGAGTACGCACGTGCCGCGCGCGAGGCCGACGCCGACGCGACCGTGCGAGCCTACGCATCCGCCACCATCGAGAGCGGGGCGAGCGGCGTCGTCGCGGCGCAGGTCGACGAGGCGTACCGCGAGGCGGTCGCAGCGCACAGCGGCGGGCTCGCCTCGCTCGGCCTGCTCGACTCCGAGGCGGTCGTCGAGGAGGTCGCCCCGTTCGCGCCGGATCACTGGCGCGTGCGCGTGCGCTGGACCATGGCGTTCGAGCGCGAGGGGCGCCGCATCGAGTCGAGCTTCGAGATCACCTACCTGCTGCGCGACGTCGACGGGCTCGAGATCGTGCTGTACGTCTCGCACGAGGATCAGCAGGCGGTGATGGAGCGCGACGGCATCCTGCCGGCCCAGCCGTCATGACCGCGGCATAGGATCGCGACATGTCGTTCCAGGCGTACCTCGACGCGATCGAGGACAAGACCGGGCTCACGCCGCGCCAGCTCGTCGACCTCGCGCAGCAGCGCGGCTTCGACGACGAGGGCGTGAAGGCGGGCGTCATCCTCGAGTGGCTGCAGGCCGACTACGGCCTCGGCCGCGGGCACGGCATGGCGCTCGCGCACGTGATCAAGAAGGGCCCGCAGATCGACGCGAAGCACGTCGGCTCGACCGGCTCGCACCGCGACGACAGCGACACCCTCTGGCTCGACGGCAAGGCGACGAAGCCCGCCTGAGAGGCGCGGTGCATGATGAACGGCATGCGACGCGCCTGGCTCTGGCTCCTGAAGCACACCCTCAACCGGGCCACCGGCCGCGCGGCTCGCACCCCGGGCGGCCCGTTCTCGCTCGTGCGGCACGTGGGCCGGAAGAGCGGCAAGGCCTTCGCCCATCATCGTCGCCCCGGTCGCCGAGGGCTTCGTCTGCGAGCTCACCTACGGCGAGGACGTCACTGGTACCGCAACATCGTCGCGGCGGGCGGATGCGTCCTGGTCGTCGACGGGGTCGAGCACGAGATCGTCGCGGTCGAGCCCTACGGGACCGATGCGGGGCTGCGCGCGTTCGGCGGGGCGAAGGCGGTGCTGCTGCGGCTGCTGCGCCGCCGCGAGTTCCGGCTGCTGCGCACCGCCGCGTGAGCGCAGGTCGCGCGGGCGGGCCGGACGGTAGGCTCAAACCTGATTGAGGGTGTAGATGCAAGGAGAGCCAGTGACCGAGCGCAAGTCTGCGAGACAGCCGATCGCAGATCAGATGTACGGCGTGTTGCTGCATCAGTTCATGTCGGGCGAGCGCGGAGCGGGTGAGAGCCTGAACATTGGCGCGCTCTCTCGCGAGCTGGATGTCAGTCAGACACCGCTGCGTGAGGCGCTCGCGCGTTTGGAGTACACGGGTCTTGTACAGCGGGAGGCGCTTCGTGGATATCGCGTCGCACCAGTGATGACGCGCGCCGAAGTCGAGCAGTTGAAGGAGGCGCGTCTTGTACTGGAGCCCCGCCTGGCGCGTGATGCCGCCCTGCGAGTCACGCCTGGGTTTCTCTCCGCGTTGCGCGAGAGCATGACCGAGTTCGAGCGCTCGGCGGATGCGGCTGACATGGAGACCGAAGGTTTCGACATGTATTGGCGCTCGGACAACACCTTTCACACGCTGATTGCAGAACAGTCGGGCAACCAGTTCTTGGCACTTGCGTACGCAGCGCTCAGCGGCCAGATCCAGCGGTTCCGTCTCTTCTCGAAGTTCGGCCGCACGGGTGCACGCCATGCCGCGCCCGAGCACCGCAGGATCTTCGATGCGATCGAGGCGGGTGATGCGGACGCTGCGGCGGAAGCGATGCGACTGCACGTTCTCGGAGCCACGGGGCGGTTGCTGGGGAACTGAATCGTCGGCGACGCATGGACAACCCAGCCGAAATCCAATACTATAGTCAATAGTATCGGATGGAGGTGCAATGAAGCAGGTGCAGCAGCACGCGGCACGGTATGCCGCGCGTCCGCTCGTTGACGGGTTTCCCGGCAAGTCCAGTACGCACGGCGCCTTTGGCTGGAGCAGTCTTTGGCTCCTGGACGATGGCACACGCCGCGTCTTGATCGATGCAGGGCAGCCCGCATACATTCCGCTCATTCACGAGTCGCTGCAGCGTCTGGGTCTTGCCGCGGCAGACATCACGGACGTAGTGCTGACCCATATGCACTGGGATCACGTCGCAAACTTCACGATGTTCGAGAACGCGGTCACCTGGGTGGGGGAGCAGGAGCTGGCATGGGCGGCAGAGCAGCCAGCAGGGACAAAGTTCATCCCTGACCTGCATGTGCAGGAGCTCATGCGGCGCACCGAGCGCGTCGAACGCATGCGGCCGGAGCAGGAGATTCTGCCGGGAATCCACGCGATCGCGGCCCCGGGGCACACGCCACATCACCTCGCATTCTTCACCGAGCGCGCTGAGCAGTCCCTCGTTTTTTCAGGGGATTCAGTGAAGAACGTTCATGAGCTGGCCACCACGCACGTCGACTCAACCATGGACGAAGACGCCAGCGTTCGCACGATCGAACGCTTGCGTTCCCTGATGTCCGACACGAGCGCGACGCTGCTGCCCGGTCATGACGTCGGCCTCAGCCTTGTCGACGGTGACGTGCAGCGCCTGCGAGAACAGCGCGCCCAGATCAGCTTCTTTGCCGAGGCGCTGAGCCCCGAGCAGGACCGCAGCATCGGCTGAGCCGGCGCCGCATGAAAGGACGATCATGACTTCTGTCCTCTATACAGGAGGCGCTGGCCGCATGGGCCGCGTGATTCGGGAAGGACTTGCGGGCAGATACGAACGCGTCGTCCTCTACGTACGCAGCGAACCCGTTGAGCCCCTCTTTGCCCACGAAGAGGTCATCGTCGGCGACCTCAACGATCTGAAGGCCTTGACCGCGGCTGCGCGCGGCATCGATGTGATCGTGCACCTCGGAGCGGTCGCAGACGAAGCATCCTTCGAGCGCATCCGCGAAGCCAACATCGATGGCACCTATCACGTCTACGAGGCAGCGCGTCTCGTGGGGGTCCGCCGTGTCGTGTTTGCCAGCTCCAACCACATCATCGGGTTTCATCCCGCTTCCGAACGTCTCGACGAGACTGCTTCGATTCGCCCGGACACCTACTACGGCGTCTCGAAGGCGTTCGGGGAAGCGCTGGCGAGCCTGTACTACGACAAGTGGGGTGTGGAATCGGTGCTGTTGCGCATCGGAACCTTCCGCCCTGCGCCCGAAGATGTGCGCCAGCTTGCGCTGTGGTTGAGCTGGCGAGATGGCATCGAGCTGACTCGTTGCGCGATTGAAAGTGGGCCGGTGGGCTGCCAGGTTGTCTACGGTGTCTCGGCAAACTCCGATGGCTGGTGGGACGCGCAAGCCGGTTGGGATGCCATCGGATTCACCCCTCGCGACAACGCCGCGGACCACACGCAGGACGTTGATCTCAACGTTCCTGCCCCCAAATTTCATGGCGGGGCATTCACCGCCTCCGAGTACCGAGGAGGAATCTGGTGAGCGAAAGCACCACGTCCCACGATGTTCTGATCACAACCGCCTTCCTGAGCCCAGGCGACGAAGTCGACGCGCTGCTGCGTGGTGCCGGTCTGACGACACACCACGAGCCGAACCTTGCTGCCCTTCCTGAGGCAGAACGTCGCACGCTCCTGGCTTCGACGCGAGCCATGATCGCTGGAACTCAGCCGCTGACAGCGAACGATCTTGCCAGCGCTCCGAATCTGCAGATCGTTGTACGAACGGGAGTCGGGTACGACAGTGTTGACGTCGCTGCAGCGACGAACCAGGGCGTTCCCGTCTGCATCACGGCGGGCGCCAATCGCCAGGCCGTTGCCGAACACGTCTTCGCCCTCATGCTGGGAGTTGCCCGTCGTGTTCCCGAGAACATCACCAACCTGAGGGCGGGGCATTGGCAGCAGCTCACTGGCCGCGAGCTCCGTGGGGCGACGTTGGGAGTGTTGGGACTCGGATCCATCGGGAAGGCCGTTGCCACGATTGCGGCAGGCTTCGGTATGAACGTCATTGCCTACGACCCGTACTTCGACGAGGCATTTGCTTCGGCGCACAACATCTCTCGGGCGGAGCTCGACGAGGTTCTTTCGCGGGCCGACTTCGTGACTCTGCACCTGTTCCTCGATGACTCGACGCGGAACCTCATCAATGCGGAGCGCCTGGCGCTCATGAAGAACGACGCGATCCTGGTGAACACGGCTCGCGGCGGCATCGTTGATGAAGCGGCCGTTGTGGACGCGGTTCGTGCGGGTGTCATCGGCGGCGCAGCTCTGGACGTGTTCGAGCAGGAACCACTGCCCGCAGAGAGCCCACTGCTGCACACGCCCGGCATCCTCGCCACCACGCACGTCGCGGGTGCAACCCGTGAAGCTCGTGGCGAGTCCGGTCGTATGGCGGCAGACAACGTGATCAGCGTTCTCGCCGGGGGCGATCCGCAGTTCGTCGTGAATCCGGCATACCGAGAAGACGTCGCGTGATCATCCAGACATCGGGTGGCCAGCTCCGGCTGGCTGCCAACCTCAAGTGGATGTACACCGAGCTGCCCTTCGAAGCGCGGTTTGACGCGGCGGCGGCTGCGGGTTTCACGGGGGTCGAGTTCGCATCCCCCTACGAGCTCCCTGCGGCGCGCGTGCGAGAGCTGCTCGAAAGCGCCGGCGTCACGCAGGCGTTGATCAACACTCCAGGTGGTCCTGCGGGTTCCGCTACCGCCATGGGCACAGCCTTCACGCCATCCGCTCAGGCTGCCTTCCGTCAGGGTGTCGAGCGCGCACTCCACTATGCAGATGTGCTCGGCAACCCCGTCGTTCACGTGATGGCTGGCCTGCGTCCCGAGGACGTCGACCCGGAGCTCGCATTCGCGACATACGTCACCAACATCGGCTGGGCCGCAGCGCAGGCTCGCACGGCTGGCGTTCGCATCGTCCTCGAGGCGATCAACAAGCGCGAACAGCCTATGTACGGTCTGGCCTCGATGGAGACGGCGGCTGCGGTAGCGGAGGCCGTCGATCCCGACACCGTCGGCGTTCTGTTCGACGTGTATCACGCACAGGTCGACCGCGGGAATGTGATCGAGCGGTTCGGGCGGCTTGCCCCACTCATCAAGCACGTGCAGATTGCGGACAATCCTGGCCGCGGTGAGCCAGGGACAGGTGAGATCGCATACGAGCACGTGCTTGCACGGGTTGCCGCCAGCGGCTACTCCGGATGGGTTGGTTGCGAGTACGGTCCCCGTGCGGGGACGGCCGAAGGACTCAACTGGATCGAAAGGATCACCGGATGACCCCCGTGAAGATCGCTCTGATCAGTGCGACACCGCTGGCCATCGCTCCGGCGACGGCTGCGGTGAGCGCGGCAGTTCCGAACAGCACGATATGGAATCTTCTCGACGACCGCCTGCTCGCCGATCTCAAGCAGCAGGGGGAGATGACCGGACCGCTCGCTGCTCGCATGGACATCCTGATCGAGTCCGCCCTGGCTGGCGGTGCTGACGGTGTCTTGTTGACGTGCTCGCAGTATGGCGTGCGCGCTGATCACCGGGACCCTGCGACCGACGGCGTCACCGTGATCTCTGCGGACGGGCCGCTGTTCGAGGACGCCGTAGCGCTCGCACCCGCCAGCGTGCTCCTCGCCGCGTCTCTGGAGTCAGCGGCTGCAGATAGCACCGCGCGCCTCGACGCTGCCTTTGCCGCGGCGGGCGCGGTGACCTCGATCCGTTCCGTCGTGGTCCCCACGGGGGCCGACCCTCTTCCCGCTCCCGAGCTGGCGGCCCACCTGGCCGCGGCTATCTCTGAGGTGACCGAGCCCTACGACGTCGTCGTGCTCGCTCAGTATTCGCTCGCTCCCGCGGCAGAGGAGCTGCGTGCCCACATCGCGGTGCCCGTCCTCGACGGTCCGAGCGTTGCCGCTTCGCGCTTGCGCGACGCGATCGAGGGATCACGACGATGATCGGCGTGATCGCTGATGACGTGACGGGTGCCACCGATGTGGCCGCGGCGCTCAGCCGCGAGGGCCTGCGCACGCTCCTTGCCTTCGATGCGGAACTCCCTGTCACGGGAGAGGCTGACGCGATCGTCATTGGTCTGAAGACCCGCTCGATCCCGGCGGCTGACGCCGTCGCGACGAGCGTGGCGGCGCTCCGCACGCTGCGGGACGCTGGCGCCACACGCTTCTACTTCAAGTACTGCTCGACGTTCGATTCGACGGACGAAGGCAACATCGGCCCCGTCACGGAGGCCCTCGCCCAGGCTCTGGGAGTGTCGACGGTGGTGACGACCCCTGCGGCCCCCGTTCACGGGCGCACCGTGAAGGACGGGCATCTGTACGTCTCCGGTGTTCCGTTGCATGAGACGCACATGGCGCACCATCCGATCACGCCGATGCACGACTCGAACCTCGTGAGCCTGCTCACGCCGCAGGTGCACGGCACTGTCACGACCCTGCCGAGTTCGGAAGTGCATGCGGGAGTGGCTGTCGTACGCGCGGCGATCGCCGCAGCCGAGAGTGCGGGAGTGGTGCACGTGATCGCTGACGCCGTCGACGCCGCCGATCTCGCAATCATCGCCGAGGCTGCAGACAGCGCAGTGCTGACGGCCGGATCTGCCGGCCTCATCGGCGCAATTGGCGGGCGCCAGCGTGCATCCGGCCGCACCGCCTCTGTGCCGCCCGCGGCACGCACCGCGATCATCGCGGGAAGCTGCTCGCGACGAACGCTTGAGCAGATTGCCTCGTTCCAGGCCTCTCGTGCACCTTCGCACCGCGTGGTCGCAGAACCAGGGCAGACGGCAGCGGAACTGGCTGAGGCAGCGTTGACGTGGTGGGATGCACAGCCCGACGTCACCTCAGCGATGATCTACTCGTCGAGCTCGCCCGAAGAGCGCAATGGCGAACTCCCAGCGGCCGGTGAGCTCTACGAACAGGTGGCGGGACTCGTCGCCCGTGGACTGGCGCAGCGTGGCGTGCAGCGCATGCTCGTCGCCGGCGGTGAGACATCGGGGGCGGTACTTCGCGAACTCGGGACCACGGTGGCGGTCGTGGGGGAGGAGGCTGCCGTCGGAGTGCCTTGGATTCATGACACTGCCCACGGTGTGCACCTGGTGCTGAAGTCAGGAAACTTCGGTGACGTCGACATGTTCACCGCTGTTGCAGGAGGCGAACAACCATGACGGAGATGCGCAGCGCTGTCGAACGAGTCGCGCACTCGATACACCGGCGCGGTCTCACCCACGGCCGTACGGGCAATCTGGCGGTGCGCGAAGGCGACCGCATTCTGGTCACGCCAACCGGTGTGAGCCTGGCTGACGTCTCGAGCGCTGACCTCTCTGTACTCGATGCTGAGGGTCGTCATCTCGA
Source organism: Agrococcus baldri (assembly GCA_007988785.1). Classification (GTDB taxonomy): domain Bacteria; phylum Actinomycetota; class Actinomycetes; order Actinomycetales; family Microbacteriaceae; genus Agrococcus; species Agrococcus baldri_A. The sequence goes on along the minus strand of BJUU01000004.1, from coordinate 213,342 downwards.
AGGTCCTCCACCGACGAAGGAGGCGTTCCTGCACGTTGCCGTGCTTCGGGCTCGACCGTCGGCACACGCAGTCGTGCACACGCATTCGGTCCACGCCGCGGCGCTGTCGTGCCTGGCAGATCTTGATCAGGTCGAGCCGCTCCCGCCGCTCACGGCGTACTACGGCATGCGCGTTGCGCCCCTGGAGGTCGTGCCGTACTTTGCGCCAGGCGACCAGGCGGCTACCGGTGCGGTGCAGCGCGCTGCGACCCGCTCGCATGCGCTGCTGCTGCGCAACCACGGGCCAGTGATCGCCGGCGTCGACCTCGACGCGGCGCTGGACGCGGTCGAAGAGCTTGAGCACACCGCGCACATCTTCTTCCTCACGTCAGGGATGCGCACCGCGCCGCTGACGACGCAACATCTCGCTGCCCTGCAGCCCCAGCCCCGTCAGGAGCCCACCTCATGATCACGCTGTACAGCGGACTCGTCGTTCGACAGCCCCTCGTGGAAGACCTCATTCCAGCGTTCGAAGCCGCGACTGGGGAGAGCATCGTGGCGACGTTCGAGCCGACCACCGTGCTGCTCGACATGATTGCCGGTGGCGAGCGTCCCGATCTCTTCCTGGGTGTTTCGGCATCCGCGCATGACCTGGCCACTCAGGGCATTCTCGATCCGGCAACCATTGCAGACATCGCAGTCTCAGCGGTCGGGTTCGCGCGGCTCGCTGACACTCGTGAGCCGTCTGCCGATACTGAGGAGGCATTTCTGCAGTACCTCCGCGACTCTCGAGTCGCGTACACGCTCTCTGGCGCCAGCGGTCTGCACCTGATGAGCGTGCTGCGCGAGCGAGATCTGCTCGATGGCGTCGACGAACGAGCAGTGCGCTTCCCCGCAGGACTCACGGCAGAGGCCGTGCTTGATGGCCGCGCAGACGTTGCCATCCAGCAGGTATCCGAGTTGCGCTCCGTGCCAGGTCCGCATGTGGTGGCTCCGATTCCGCACGCGCTGCAGTCATACGGCCGATTCGCGATCGGTGCGGGCGTCCACGCACCTGCATCGGCGCTGGCATTCGCCGCGACGCTGACCGAGGAGCGCGCACAACAGGCGTTCGCGAGCGTCGGACTCAGCGCACCGTAAGCCTCACCCTCACAACCTGCTGCACTGACGCAGCGGAAAGCTAGGAATCATGACGAAGAGAAAAGTGGTCATCGACACCGACACCGGTGTCGACGATGCGCTGGCGATCATGCTGCTCGCAGCGGATCCCAAGGTGGAGATCCTTGCGGTGGTCAGCGTGTTCGGCAACTGCACGGGCGAACGCGCGGCAGACAATGCGCGATACGTGCTCGACACCTGCGGGCGCAGTGATATTCCGGTCTACCGCGGCAGCGATGTTCCGGTTGCACAGGAACTGCGACTGAACCCGGGCATCCACGGCGACGACGGATTCGGGAACACCGGTTTGCGCCCCGAGGTCTCCGTATCGACCGAGCCCAGCGGTGTTGACGTCGTGCTTGAGCTCGTGCGCCAGCATCCCGATGAGATCGACTATGTCGCCATCGGTCCGCAGACCAACCTTGCCCGCGCGCTGGAGCGTGAACCTGCGCTGCTGCAGCAGCTGCGAAGCACCACGATCGTCGGGACGCTGGGACCTGCGCTGTACCGCGACACCGAGCCGTGGGCCGATCGCCGCTTCCGTGTCTCGCGTGACCCCAACGTGACGTTCGACATCGACGCCGCTGAAGCTGTCGCTGCTCGCGAAGGTGATGTGACATGGTGTGGCCCCTATGTGACCCGCCAGGCGCTCGTTCCTGAGAGCTTCTTCCTCGAGATCGCGGAGTCCACGGGCTTCGCTCCCGCCGAACTGATCACGAAGATCAGCGCGGACTACGCGGGTTTCTACAGTCGCTCATACCCGCAACCAGGGAACGAGCGCGTCATGGGCATCAACGACAGCATGGCCGTCGCTGCCCTCCTCAGGCCTGATCTGATCACGGCATCCGTGCAGCGTCCGCTGCAGACGTTCCAAGATCCAGCGACGGGTGACCGATACCTGGCCGGCGTGCACCCCGTCAAAGACGAGACACGACCCCTGCATCGCATTGTGGTCGACATGAACTTCGACGGCGTGCTGGAGATGATCGGCGAAGCACTGCGACGTCCCCTTCCCTGGCGCTGAGAACAACGAGGAGGCCCCGGAACTCGATTGAGTTCCGGGGCCTCCTCCTTGTTCCTTCACTCGCTGTAGGAGCGGCCCGGATCCAAGGCATGGGCAGCAATTCGCTGGGTGCCGCTGCGGCGACGACGCCGTCCCCCGTGTCGACCAGGACGCGCAGGTCCTGACCAAACTTCGGGATCAGTTCACGACACACCCCGCACGGGTTGATGACGTGCGGAACATCGTCAGTCCCGAGCCCGACAGAAACGATCGTGGTGATGGCTTCGTCGCCGCCTATTCGCGCGTTGGCGACTGCGCTGCTCTCTGCACATACCTTGACGCGCGGGGTGGCGAGGCTCACGCCCAGATGCACCGCTCCCGAGATGCCGCGTGCAGCGGCGGCAACCCGAACGGCGTCAGGATCGTGCACGCGTGACAGGAGGGCCGCAGCGGCGTCGATGAGTTCCGCGTCGGAGGGGATGAGTTCTTGAGTCATAGTCCGTACCTTTCTGAATTCACGGGAAAAGACGAAGCCTCCGACCGTGTCGAAGAACCACGGCCGAAGGCCTGAGCAGCTGACCGCGCTCGGAGCGGGCAGCAGCTCGTCGCACTAGTCCCTGGTTCCGAATGCGGAGACGGACTCGACGAGCGCGTCTGCCACGGCTGCTGCGTCAATGTCGAGCAACACGTCAACGTTGGGGGCACCGCCCCAACGGTCAATCATCTGCACGACTGTCTGCCCGCGGGTGTGCTTGCCGTCCAGTTCAACATCGACGCACAGATGACGACTCTGGAACCAATTCGGGTTGATGGCGTACGCAACGCACGGAACGTCGTTCAGGTGCATGCCTTCGGTCTTCCACTCGGGCATCTCAGTGGTGTCCTGGTGGCGATCGGGGTAGCCGATCATTTCGCACAGGGCGCGCCCCATGGGTGAGCCCGAAGTCCACAGCTTCTCGACACGGTCAGGCGTGACCGAGAACTTGCGGCACACGTCGAGACCGACCTGCGTGAGCTTGGCGCCAGACTGCACGACGATCTGGGCGGCTTCAGGATCGTTGAAGATGTTCGCGCTGGCAACGGGGGAGGCGTTGCCCCATGTGAGAGCTGCTCCACCCATGTAGATGATGCGACGCACGTTCTCAGCAAACTTCGGCTCCAACGAGATCGCGAGAGCGACGTTCGTGAGCGGAGCGAGCGCCATGATGCTGATCTCGCCCGGGTTTGACATGACGAGCTCGATCATCTTCTGCACGGCCTCGGTGGGGCCGTCGGTGCCGGGAGCCGGGTCAGCGTATTCCCAGTACCCCACACCGCTGGGGCGGTGAATGTGCTCGGCGAAGTTCGGCTCGCCTACGAGCGGCCGGGGAGCGCCAATCCAGATCGGAAGGTCAGGGCGACCCGACAGGTGCGTGATCTTGCGTGCGTTCGCGGTTGCCTTCTGAACATTCACATTGCCGAAGACGGTGGTGAGGGCCTCGACGTGGAACTTGTCGGTTGCGAGTGCCCAGAACAGTGCGCCGGCGTCGTCGATGCCGGGATCAGTGTCAATGATGAAGCGTTCCATGGTTCCGTTCCTTCTGTCGTGCCTGTATCAGGGGAACCTCTGCGATACCGGCAACGTCGCGAGGCTGCCGGTATCGCAGAGTGGGGCTACTTTCCGACGAAGATGCCGTTGCGCTTCTTCGCCGCGAGGTACAGCACCACGCTGATTGCGCACAGGGTGGCGATGTACACAGGGAACAGCCAGAACATGCCCTCGCCCTGCAGCCAGAGCAGCAGGTAGGAAGCGGTGCCACCGAAGAGGGCCACACCGAAGCCGTAGCCGAGGCCGAGGCCCGTGCCGCGGATGTGCTGGGGCAGCAGCGAGTTCGAGATCGTGACGAAGATCGTCATGTTGAGCAGCAGCACGATCGCGCCACCGAACATGACGCCGGCAAAGGTTCCGATGCCGGGCTGCGTGTACAGCAGTGACAGGAAGATCGTCGGAATCGCCAGGACACGAGCAATGACGAACATCTTCGACATCGCCCATCGGTCAAGAACCTTGCTGAGGAACAGGGCGCCAAGCGTCATGAAGACGCCGAAGCCGGTGGTGATGCCGAATACAGCGGCAGGGTCTTCCTGGAACGCCGCGCGCGCGAGGTTGGGCAGACCAGCGATCCACGTGTAGTTGTAGGCCTGAATGGCGCCGACGATGAAGACGGTGGCCAGAACGCTCAGCCAGTACTTGCGCACGTCACCCCAGACTGAGGGCACCTGCTTCTTCTCAGCCAGTGCTTCGCGTGCACGGTCGATGTTGAGCGTCTCAGGCAGCGTGGTGCGCAGCCACAGCACGATGAGACCGAACAGGCCGCCGATGATGAACGGGATGCGCCAGCCCCACTCGGAGAGGTTGTCACCCGTCAGCAGTTGCGTCAGGAAGTAGATCGACAGCGGTGCGAGCAGGTTTCCGAGGTTGTTGAAGAATCCGAAGAAGCCGGAAACGTAGCCGGGGCGGTTCGGGACCAGCTCGAGCGCGTAGGCGGTGCCGAGAGGCGCCTCGACGCCGGCAGACAGGCCCTGCAGCAGGCGCATGGCGACGACCATGATCGGCGCTGCGGCACCGATGGTCTCGTACCCAGGCATGACGCCGATGACGAAGCTGCCAAGGGCAACGGCCGCGATGGCGAAGATCATGATCTTGCGGCGGCCAAGACGGTCAGCGATAGATCCGAAAATGATACCGCCAATGGGGCGCGCGATGAATCCGACGGCGAAGACGGCGAGCGCATTCAGTGTCGATGCGAGTTCGTCGTCTGCGGGGAAGAAGTGGCTCCCAAGATAGGAAGAGAGCAGGCCGAAAATCGCCCAATCGTACCATTCGAGTGCGTGGCCCCAGCTGAGTGCGCGGAGGTGCTTGCGCTCGGTCTTGCTGGCTCTACCGGTCAGCTGTGCTGACGAGGGCGCCGCGGTGTCTTGTACTTGCATGGAGCTCCTTTGCTCAACAGTCCCGGGGGGAAAGTTCTCGTCGCTGCGAACGCCTCGGGTCGGGCGGCAGATCCAATCCACTATACTATAGCGCAAGTAGCCGCCACTGCGGGAAAGACCTTCGAGACGCCCATCACTGTCGCGCCGGTACCCCAAGGCTTCGTCTGCGAACTGACCTACTGCGACGATGTCAACGGGTATCGCACCATGGTCTCGGCGGGCGGATGCGTCCTGGTCGTCGACGGGGTCGAGCACGAGATCGTCGCGGTCGAGCCGTACGGCACCGACGCCGGCCGCCGCGCCTTCCCGAAGCCGGCGCAGCTCGTGCTGCGGCTGCTGCGCCGGCACGAGTTCCGGCTGCTGCGCACCGGCGGCTGACTCAGCGCCGACGGCGCAGCCGCAGCTCGACCATCGGCAGCCCCCGCACGGGCTGCCCCGTGGCCCGCTCGATCGCCCCGCGCAGCAGCTCCCAGTCGCGCGGGCGCGCCCGCCGGTAGCGATCCAGCGCCGCCGCCGACTCCTCCTCGCCCAGCAGCCGAGCCCGCGCCGGGGCCCGCCGCACGCGCCCGGTGCTCACGAAGCAGCGCGGATGCGCCCGCAGGTTGCGGTACCACTGGGCGCGCTCGCCGAAGCCGCTCACGATCACGATGCGGCCCGGCCCCGGCCGCTCGACCACCTCGAGGCAGACGTAGCGGCGCAGGCCAGAGCTGCGGCCGCGGTGCTCGAGCATCATGATGCGGCCGCCGAGCAGCCAGCCGAGCCCCGCACGGTAGAGCGCGATCGGCGCGCGCACGAGCGAGCGGGTCCGGAGCACCCGCGCACCGATGGCGGCGAGCGAGAGACCCATGGCGCGAGGCTACGCGGGCGACCTGAGCAGGCGATCCACGCGGCGCGGCCCGTCGGCGCGGCGTGCCGCCGGTACGATCGAGACGGGCCGCGCGCACTCGCGCGACCCGACGCATCCGCCCCTCACCACCCACCGAGAGCGAGCACATGAGCCCCTCCGCCGCACCCGAGCCGAAGCCCGCGAAGGCCACCGACGGGGCCGCGTGGGATGCCCGGGTGCTCGAGGGGCAGTCGCGCGCGCACTACATGCAGTCGGATGCGTGGGCCCGCACCCGGGAGGCGAGCCCCTGGCGGGCGCTCAGGGACGTCGTGCCCGTGCCGACCGGCGGCGGCGGCAGCCGCGAGCTGCCGATCCAGCTGTTCGAGCGCAGCGCGCCGCTGGCCGGCCGCATCCTCTTCCTGCCGCGCGTCTCGGGCATCGACGCCGCCGCGATCGACGCGATCACGGCGCGCGCGAAGGCCTACCCGAAGCGCTGGTTCGGGCTGAAGATGGAGACCTTCCAGACCGAGGACCCGGAGCTGATCGCCGCCTTCGAGCGGAACGGCTGGGTGCCCGCCGCCTCGAGCCAGTACCAGCACGCGGTCGCCGTCGACCTGACCGGCACGCTCGACGAGGTCGCGGCCCGCTTCAAGAAGCGCGCCCGCAACTCGTACCGCGCCGCCGAGAACAAGTTCGGCGTGACGGTCGAGAAGGTCGAGATGACCCCCGAGAACGAGGCGGAGATGCACCGCCTCATCGGCGAGACGAAGACGCGCTCCGGCGGCTACTTCCGGCACCCCGAGTACTTCCAGCGCATCTGGGACGTCTACAAGAGCGTCGGCCAGGGGCACTTCTACGTTGCGCACTTCGAGGGCGAGGTGCAGTCGATGGCGTTCGTCATGCGCTTCGGCGACACCGCCTGGTACAAGGACGCGGGCTCGATCCGCGAGAACGCGAAGATCTTCGCGCCGTACCTCATGCAGTGGAAGATCATGCAGGACCTGCACGGGCAGGGCGTCACGCTCTACGAGCTCGCGAACATCCCCGACCCGGCCGAGTGGGAGACCAGCGACATCCGCGGCCTCTACACCTTCAAGACCGCGTGGGCGCCCGAGCCGGTGAAGTACATGCCGACGTACGAGCTGCCGCTGTCGCGCGGCTTCACGCTGTGGCACAGGGCCGGCCGCTGGTTGCGTGCCGTCTACACGCGCCGCACCGGCGACGCCTGGTACTAGCAGCGCCGCGCTGCGCCGTCGGGACTGAGCCGAGCTTCCCCGAATCGTGCGCTTTGGCGTCACATCGCACCATTTCGGGAAGCTCGCCGAGCGAAGTTTGGCGAGCTTCCGCAGATGGTGCGTTGTGCGGCGAGAACGTCCGATCTGGGGAAGCTCGGCGCGGAGGCGGGGCGCTGATTCTGCGGGTTCTCGTGGTGTCAGCGGGGTACGCGGCCGGCCGGTGACTATCCTCGCGGTGTGCGTGATGACGAGACCGAGAACCAGGGCGACGGGCCTGCGCTGACCGGCGGCGACGGCGCGCAGACCGGCGACCGCACCGCGAGCGATGCCTCGGCCGCACGCGACAGCGACGCGATCGACGACGCCGCGATCGACGACGTGCCCGCCGAGGGCCCGGACCGATCGCTGACGAGCCCCTCGGTGCCCGCGCCCACCACCGAGCCCGCCAGGCGCGAGGGGGAGTGGGAGGCCTGGGCTGAGGCGCTGCGGCGCGTCGGCGGGCGCAGCCCCCTCACCGACTTCATCGACACGACCGCGACCCGCATCGAGCTCTCCGCGACGCATCCGGGTGGCCTCGCGCAGTTCATCACCGGCCGCCCGACCGCGCTCTCGAGCCTGATCCGCGACGACCTCGCGCTGCGCGCCGCCCGCTCGGCCGCCGCGGCGATCGCCTCCAAGGGCATCGAGCTCGCCGCCGCCCGCTCGATCGACGCCGTGCACCTGGGCATCGGCATGGCCCGCTTCCCGCACAAGGGCGCCGACGGCCGCGACCGCGAGATCTACGGGCCGGTGCTGCTGCGCCCGCTGGTGGTGCGCCGCCGCGGCCGCGACTTCGAGCTGCAGCTGCTCGGCCGCCCCTTCGTCAACCCGCGGCTCGCGAGCATCCTGCGCGGCAACCACGGCGTGCGGCTCGACGAGCGGCAGCTGATCCAGCTGGGCTCCGGCGAGGGCACCTTCACCCCCAACGCGGTGCTCGACGCGCTGCGTCAGGCCGCCGCCCACGTGCCCGGCTTCACCGTCGAGGCGCGGCTGCTGGCCTCGACCTTCGCCGACGTGGGCGAGCCGATGGCCGCCGACCTGCAGCAGCAGGAGCACGACGTGCTCGACGCCGTCCGCGGCGACGAGCAGGCCGCCTGGCGCGTGCGCGAGGGCCGCGCCGGCACCGACGAGACCCCGCAGGACAAGCGCGACCCCGAGATCGACAGGCTCGTGCTCGACGCCGACGGCGAGCAGGAGGCCGTGATCGCCGAGGCCGCCGCCGGCAACTCGCTCGTCGTCGAGGCGCTGCCCGGCACGGGCCTGACGCAGACGATCGTGAACGTCGTGGCCGCGCTCGTCGGCGACGACAGGCGCGTGCTCGTCGTCAGCCCCCGCCGCGCCACGCTGCGCGACATCGGCGACCGGCTCGCCGCCACCAAGCTCACCGCGCTCGCGGTCTCCGAGGCGACGCTGCGCCGCGACCTGATCGCCGCCATCCGCCGCATCGAGGGCTCGGCCCGCCCCGAGACCACCGAGATCGACGAGGCCATGCTGCGCCTGCGCAAGGTGCTGCTCGACTACCGCCAGGCGCTGCGCCGCGTCGACCCCGAGCTGCAGGTGAGCGTGCTCGACGCGCTCAAGGAGCTCTCGCGGCTCGCCATGCTGCCCGTCGCGCCCTCCACCCGCGCGCGCCTCAGCCAGGAGGCCACGCGCCAGCTCGCCACCGATCGCCCGCGCGTCGCGGCCACCATGCGCAAGGCCGCCGACCTGGGCCAGTTCCGGTACGGGCCCAGTGACACGCCCTGGTACGGGGCGTCGTTCGCGACCAGCGGCGACGCATCCGCCGCCTTCGAGGATGCGAAGGCGCTCGCCGGCGGCGACCTGCGCGCGCTGCAGGACGACGCGAAGAAGGTCATCGGCGACACGAAGCTGCGGCCCGCGGCGTCGCTCACCGAGCTCGGCATCCAGGTGGCGCTGCTCACCGACGTGCGCGCGACCCTCGACGTGATGACCCCGTCGATCTACGACCGCCCGCTGGGCGAGCTCATCACCGCCACCGGCCCGCGCCGCGAGGCGATCCAGTCGCTCGGCGGCATGCAGCGCCGGCGGCTGCGCAAGCTCGCCGAGGAGTACGTGCGGCCCGGCAGCCACGTGCCCGACCTGCACGACGTGCTCGTCGCCGCGCAGCAGCAGCGCCGGCTGTGGGCGAAGTGGGCGCCCGACGGCTCGATCCCCTCGGTGCCCGCGGGCCTCGCCGCGCTCGACACCCGGCTGCGCGACGTGGGCGCGCGGCTCGACCGTCTCGACGCGGCGCTCGCGCCCGAGACGAAGAGCATCGACCTGCCGCTCGGCGACCTCACCGAGCGCATCGCCGAGCTCGCCGCGCCCAGCGACGCGCTGCAGAACATCCAGGAGCGGGCCGAGCTGATGGCCTCCATCGAGCGCCTCGGCCTCGACGCGCTGCTCACCGACCTCGCCGATCGGCACGTCGCCGACGAGCAGGTCGAGCACGAGCTCGACCTCGCCTGGTGGCAGTCGGCGCTGCAGGCCATGCTCGGCAAGGAGCGCGCGCTGCTGCGCGGCAACACCGACGTGCTGCGCCGCCTCGAGCAGGACTTCGCGCTCGTCGACGAGGCCCACGTCGACGCCTCGAGCGCCCGGCTCGCGCACCAGATCGCGCAGCAGTGGCGGCTCGCGGTCGACGACCACCCGGGTGAGGCGGATGCGCTGCGGCAGCTCATCAAGGCCGGCCCCGTCGACGCCGACGAGCTGCAGCGCGCCGCCGGGCACCTGACCCGCTCGGTGGCACCCGTGTGGCTCGCCTCGCCGTACGACCTGCACCGGGTGCCCAAGCGCATCCCCTTCGACGCCGTCATCATCGCCGACGCCGGCGCCATCACGATCGCCGAGGCAGCGGGCGCCATCAGCCGCGCCCGCCAGGTGATCGCGGTGGGCGACTCCGCCACGCAGACGCCCTCGCCGTTCGACGTGGGCATCTCGACGCTCGGCGTGCGGCCGAGCGAGGAGCTCGCGAGCCCCGACGAGCTGCACGCCGAGTCGGCGCTCTCGCGGCTGGGCGCCGTGCTGCCGACGCGGCACCTGACCCGCTCGTACCGCACCGGCGGCGCCGACCTCGTCACCGCGGTGAACGAGCGCTTCTACGAGGGGCGCATCGAGGCGCTGCCGTGGGCGGGCGCCTACCTGGGCCACGCCTCGCTCACCGCGTCGATCGTGCAGGGCGCGCACGGGCTGCCCGAGCAGGGCGCGGCGACGGTCGAGAGCCCCGCCGCCGAGGTCGAGCGGGTCGTGCAGCTCGTCACGCAGCACGCGCGCTCGCGCCCGCAGGACTCGCTCATGGTCGTCACCGCGAACGAGAAGCACGAGGTGCGGGTGCAGCAGGCCGTGATGGCGGCGCTCGCCTCGAACTCGGCGCTCACCGACTTCGTGGTCGCCGACCGCGACGAGCAGTTCGTGATCGTCGACGTCACCCACGCGAGCGCGCTGAGCCGCGACCGCGTCATCTTCTCGGTCGGCTACGGCCACACCAAGCACGGCAGGAACGTCGACTTCGGCACGCTCGGCCAGCCGGGCGGCGAGCGGCTGCTGGCCGTCGCCATGACCCGCGCCCGCAAGGCGCTGCAGATCGTCGCGTCGTTCGACGCGGCAGAGCTCGACCCGGCGCGGCTCGAGCACGGGGCGGCGCAGCTGCGCGAGATCTTGCTCGACGCGGCCGCGGGGGAGCGCAAGCAGTCGTACTACGGCGGCGACCCGCTGATGGTCGACCTCGCGACCCGGCTGCGCCGGCGCGGGCTGCGCGCCGACGTCTCCTACGACGGGCAGCTGCCGCTCGTGGTCGCCAACGGCGGCGTGTGCGCGGCGATCGAGGCCGACCACGACGACGGCGACCGCACGCTGCGCGAGGCGCTGCGGCTGCGGCCCGAGGTGCTGCGCCGCTTCGGCTGGCACACGATGCGCGTGCACGCCTTCGAGCTGTTCACCGACCCGGAGGGCGTGGCCGACCGCATCGCCGAGCTCGTCGGGGCGGATGCGTCGCGGCCGTGAGCGGAGAGCGTCCCGTCGGCGACGGGTCGGGGGAGGCGGGCGCCGCTGCCGATGGCGAGGCAGAGCAGGCCGCGGCCGATGGCGAGCTCATCGAGGATGCCGAGCCACAGCCGCTCGTCATCCGCAAGCGCGGGCGCCGCGCCTCCACCGAGCCGTCGCCCGGCTACACGGGGGAGCCGGCCACCGAGCGCACGCAGTCGACCGAGAACGACGCGCGCATCTGGGGCGACCTGCCGCCGCACTGGGGCAAGCGCTGACGCTCAGGGCAAGCTGACACGCAGGCACTCGCTCGTGCCGCGAGTGTTCTGAAAAGAGGACACGTCGCCAGCAGAGGACGATCCGTCCTCGATTCGTGACGTTCTGCGAATCGGTCCTCGATTCGCGACACGAGCTGCGAGACGCAGAACGGCGGCCCCTCGCGGGACCGCCGTTCTGCTCTCGAGACCCGGCCTGCGGCCGTTCCTCGATCAGCGAGGATCAGGCGCGGGGCGCGGTGCCCGGCGTCTGCTGCGCACGCAGCAGGTCGCGGATGTCGTGCAGGATGTCGACGTCGGTCTCGACCGGCTCGTCGGGGCTGATGCCCTTGCGACGGTCGCTGTGCTCCTTCAGCTTCGCCATCGGCAGCACGAGCGCGAAGTACACGACCGCCGCCACCAGGACGAAGTTGATCAGCGCGGCGATGACCAGGCCGATCTTGAAGATGCCGACCTGGGCGTTCGCGATGTCGTCAGCCTGGAACAGCTGGGCGATCATCGGGTTGATGATGCCCTCGACGAAGCCGGTGACGACCGCGGTGAACGCGGTGCCGATGACGACGGCCACTGCGAGCTCGATCACGTTGCCCTGCATCAGGAACTTCTTGAAGCCCTCCACGGGTCCTCCTTGAGTGCTGGTTGGGAAAGGGACGAACGACTCGGTCAGGCGACCGTGCCGGCTCCGCCGCTGGCTGCGGTGGAGGTCGAGCCAGCAGGCTGGGGGCCGCTGGGAGCCTTGGTGGAGGAGCCGGCGCCGGCAGAGGCCGTGGCGCGCGAGTCGGTGCGGTAGAAGCCCGAGCCGTTGAAGGTCACGCCCACGGTGCCGTACTGCTTGCGCAGGGCTCCGCCGCACGCCTCGCAGACGGTGAGGGCCGGCTCGTCGAAGCCCTGGCGGGCGTCGAAGGCGTGGCCGCAGGCGGTGCAGGCGTAGGCATAGACGGGCATGGATCAGTTCCTCGGGGTGAGATGGATCCCGGACGGGGTGACGACGCCGTCGACGGGCTGGTCGTAGCTGGCGTGCGGAACGCTGTCGAACAGCTCCTCGTCATGCACCACTGCGTAGACCGGAGGACATTCTGCCATGGCGGCGATGGTCTTGTCGAAGAATCCGCGCCCGCCGCCCAGCCGCGAGCCGTCGCGCCCCACCGCCGTCGCGGGGATGAGCATGAGGTCGACCGACTCGAGCTCGGTGGGCGCGAGCGCGTCGGCGGTCGGCTCGGGCATGCCGAGCGTCGCCTCGATCGTCTCGGTGCCGTCGTGCTCGGCCCAGTCGAGCAGCCCGTCCTCGCGGATGACGGGCAGGAGCACCCGGATGCCCTGCGCGGCCGCCCAGGTCAGGAAGGCCCGGGTGTCGGGCTCGTCGGGCGTCGACAGGTAGGCAGAGATCGTGCGCGCCTCGAGCGAGCCGGTGAGCTCCTGCAGCCTCGCGGCCAGCGCCGGAGCCCGCTCTGCCGCCCACGTCGGGCCGCGCTCGGCCCGCTCGGTGCGCAGCCGCCGCCGCAGGGCGCGCTTGGCGTCCTCGATGGCATGCTCGTCTTCGCTCACGGGCTGGAATGTAGCGCGTCGGGGTGAACTCGGGGCGCAGCCGCCCCGCCCGGGCGCGGATCCGCGGAATGATCCTCACCTCGGATGCGGTTGCACGAAGCATGGACTACGGCCACGAGATCGAGTTCGGCGTCTTCATCACGCCGAGCAACCAGCAGCCGCAGCAGCCCGTGCGGCTGGCGCAGGTGGCCGAGCAGGCCGGCTTCGACCTCGCCACCTTCCAGGACCACCCGTACCAGCCCGCCTTCCACGACACGTGGACGCTGCTGAGCTACGTCGCGGCGGCGACCGAGCGCATCCGCCTCTCGCCCAATGTCGCGAACGTGCCGCTGCGGCAGCCCGCCGTGCTCGCCCGCAGCGCCGCGAGCCTCGACCTGCTGACCGGCGGCCGGGTCGAGCTGGGCCTGGGTGCGGGCGGCTTCTGGGATGCGATCGAGGCGATGGGCGGCACGAGGCTCACGCCCGGCCAGGGCGTCGACGCCCTCGGCGAGGCGATCGCGATCATCCGCGAGATCTGGAGCACCGGCGAGCGAGGGGGCGTGCGCGTCGACGGGCAGCACCACCGGGCCGCCGGGGCCAAGCGCGGGCCGCGACCCGCGCATCCGATCCCCCTCCACATCGGCGCGTACAAGCCCCGCATGCTGCGCCTGACCGGGCGGCTGGGCGACGGCTGGCTGCCGAGCCTGGGCTACCTGCAGCCGGGCGACCTGGGTCGCGGCAACGCCGCGATCGACGAGGCGGCTGCGCGGGCGGGGCGCGAGCCGCACGAGATCCGGCGGCTGCTCAACGTCGGCGCCGACTTCGCCGATGCGGCGCAGATCGATCGGGCGGTCGAGCTGGCGATCGAGGATGGCATCGGCACGTTCATCGTCGCGGCTGACGACCCCGGCACGATGCAGCGCTTCATGGCCGAGGTGGCGCCCGCGGTGCGCGAGCGGGTCGCGGCGGCGCGGGCCGAGCGCGGCACCGCGGTCGCGCCGCGATTGGGCGCAGCGGCGATGGCGCTGCGCGCCGAGGCACTCGACTACGGGGCCATCCCCGAGAGCCTGCGCGCGACGGCGGTCGAGCCAGGCTCGTGGGAGTACCCGGAGCGGCAGCACACCTACCTGCGCGGCGGCGCGCCGGGCGTGCTGCTGCGGCCGACGAGCCCCGCGCAGGTGGCGGAGGCGCTCGCCTATGCACGCTCGCAGGGGGTCGCCGAGGGGCGCGTGCCGCTCAGCATCCGCTCTGCCGGGCACGGCATCTCGGGCCGCTCGACGAACGACGGCGGCATCGTCATCGACGTGGGCGCCCTCGACAGGATCGACGTGGTGGATGTCTCGCGGCGGCTCGTGCGCATCGGTGCCGGGGCCACCTGGGGCCGGGTCGCGACCGTGCTCGACGAGCACGGCTGGGCGATCTCCTCCGGCGACTACGGCGGCGTGGGCGTCGGCGGGCTCGCGACCGCCGGCGGGGTCGGCTTCCTGGGCCGCGAGCACGGGCTGACGATCGACCACATCGAGGCGGTCGAGGTGGTGCTGGCCGACGGCTCGCTCGTGCGCGCCAGCCGCGACGAGCACCAGGAGCTGTTCTGGGGCATGCGCGGGGCGGGCGCGAACCTCGGGGTCGCGGTGGCGTTCGAGATGGTGGCGCAGGAGCTCGGCACGATCGGCTTCGCGCAGCTCGCCTTCGACGCGAGCGAGACGGCCGACTTCTTCGAGCGCTGGGGCGCGACGACCGAGGCGGCCGATCGCGCCGTGACGCCCTTCCTGCTGCTGGGCGGCGACCAGCGGGGCAAGCCGCGGCTGGCGCAGGCAATGATCGCCGTCGACGCGGCCGAGCCCGAGGGGATCATCGACCACCTGCAGCCCTTCGCGATGATCGCGCCGCTCGTCGGCCAGCAGGTGGTGCAGACGCGCTACGCGGGCGTGATCGACAACGCGCCGGGCGGCGCGCACCGCGGGCAGGGGGAGCCGACCACGCGCTCGGCGCTGATCGGCTCGATCACGCCCGAGGTGGCGACGGCGCTCGCGAGGTTCCTCGACGCCGGCGCCCACTACTTCTTCCAGATCCGCGCGATGGGCGGCGCGATCGGCGACGTCGCGAGCGACGCGACGGCGTTCGCGCACCGGGAGGCGAAGTTCTCGGTGATCGCGTTCGGGGCGAACCGGGCCCGCCTCGACGCCGCCTGGGACACGCTCGTCGCGCCCCACGCATCCGGCCTCTACCTCTCGTTCGAGACCGACCAGCGGCCCGGGAGGCTGGAGGACGCCTTCCCGCCCGCGACGCTCGCGAGGCTGCGGGCGCTGAAGGCCGAGGTCGACCCCGAGAACCTCTTCCGCGACAACTTCAACGTGGTGGCGGGCGCCGCAGCCACGGTCATCGAGTAGCCCCGCAGGGCCGTATCGAGATGGCACCGCCCGCGCCGTAGGCTCAGTCCTGTGTTCGACAGTGCGCCCAGGCTCCGTCACGGCGCCGTGACGGTGCGCGGCATCAAGCTGCGCGACGCCAGGGTGCTCGAGAGCGAGCTGCAGTTCAACCGCCCCTGGCTCGAGCGCTGGGAGGCGACGCTGCCGGGCACCCGGCCGAGCGGCCGCTTCGACACCCGCTCGTCGATCCGCTCGCTGCTCGAGGCCGACCGCGACGGCTCGGGGCTCGCGCTCGTCATCGAGGTCGACGGGGAGTTCGCGGGGCAGCTGAACGTGGCGAACATCTCGGGCGGCGCGCTCGCCTCGTCGACCCTGGGCTACTGGATCGCCCGGCGCTTCGCGGGCCGCGGCGCGACCACCGCCGCCGTCGCGCTCGTCACCGATCACCTCATGCTCGAGCGCGACCTGCACCGGGTCGAGGTCTGCATCCGGCCGGAGAACGTCGCGAGCCTGCGGGTGGTCGAGAAGCTCGGGTTCCGCTACGAGGGCTGCCGTCGCCGCTACATCCACATCGACGGCGACTGGCGCGACCACCTGTGCTTCGCGCTCGTGCGGGAGGAGCTCGCCGAGCCCGTGCTCGAGCGCTACCTGGGCGGCCGGGTGCCGCCCTTCGACCGCTCGGTGTACCCGGTGGAGGTCGGTCGCGACCCCCGAGGTGCGACTTCAGCCTGAGGGTGAACGAACCGCCGCGCGCCCTGCGGTGATCGGGGCATCCGCGCCACTACCGTGCAGGACATGCCAGAGTTCGCAGGTCTCGGGACGACGCTCGTCCTCATCGTCGCCGTCGTGCTCTGGGTCGCGTACCTCGTGCCCGTCTGGACCCGCAAGCGGGAGTACCTCGCGACCGAGCGCAACGCGATCCGACTGCAGCAGACGCTCCGCATCATGGCCGAGTCGGCAGAGGCTCCCGAGGAGGTGCAGCTCGAGGCCGACGCCCGCACCATCGCGGTGCAGCAGAAGGCGGTCGCAAAGGAGGCGCGCCTCAAGCAGGCCATGGAGCACGCCAAGGCCGTCGCCCGCGCCCGCGAGCTCGACGACCAGATCAAGGCCGTCGAGCGCGAGGTGCGCGCGGCCGTCAAGTCGACCGTCTCGCGCTCGCAGCGGCTGCGCCGCACGCGCCTGGCGTGCTTCGCTCTCGTGCTGGTGGCGGTCGCGGCGGTGGTCGCGGGCGCGATCGTGCCCGGCCTGCAGGTGCTGCTGGCGGTCGGCGGCGCGGTGGCCGTGCTCGGCGTCGTGGGGCTCGTGGCCGTCAACGGCTCGTCGACACGGATGCGTCGGGTCGCCGAGGCGACGGCGCCGCAGGTGAAGGATCTGGTCGAGGCGCGCGAGGTCGCGGCGCAGGCGGTCGCGTCCGAGGAGCGCATGGCGCAGCAGGTGCTGGCGCGGCAGGCGACGCGCGGGGAGGTGCTGCAGACGGAGGAGGTGCTGGCCTCGCGCGCGTGGACGCCGCAGTCGGTGCCCGAGCAGCGCGTGCGGGCGCAGTACGAGCCGGCCAGGCACCCGAGCGACGACCTGCTGGCGCGGGCGCGCGCGCAGCTGGCGGAGGACCGCCGGGCGATCTCGGGCCCCATCGCGCGGGTGTCGCAGCTGGAGCCGAGCTTCGAGGAGATCATCGACGGCGAGGAGCCCGCGGCGGGCACCGGCCTTCGACAGGCTCAGGAACCCCTGGAGCGCCGGCTCGCGCCGACGCAGCCCGCCACGCCCATCCGCGAGATCGATCTCGGTCGCGGCTCGCGCGGTGTCGCGCAGGTCGCGCCGGCCGCGCGCCGCGACCAGGCGCTCGATGCGGCAGCGGCGCTCGATGTCACGCGCGCCGACGCGCCGATCGAGACGGCGCCCGACGAGCACCGCCTCGCCGAGCACGCGCCCGCAGCTGCCGCCTCGAAGTTCGCCTCGATGGGCCGCGTCGACGCCGAGCTGGCTGGCATGGATGTGCACGAGGCGTTCCTGCGCCGCGTCGGCTGACGCCGCTGGCGGCTGAGCCGCTCCGTGCGCGCAGCGCACCGAGCGAGTCGAAGCCCGACCTCCGCTGCCACCACTGGCGGCTGAGCCGCTCCGTGCGCGCAGCGCACCGAGCGAGTCGAAGCCCGATCTCCGCCCGCACCGCTGGCGGCTGAGCCGCTCCGTGCGCGCAGCGCACTGAGCGAGTCGAAGCCCCGATTTCCGCCGCGCGAAGTTCTTCCGCTAGTCTGTATCGGTCCGGGCCCGTGGCGCAGTTGGTAGCGCGTCTCGTTCGCAATGAGAAGGTCGGGGGTTCGATTCCCCCCGGGTCCACGTTGTGATGACGCGGGACATCGTTCATAGATGTTCCGCGTCATCGTTCACATCGGGGAGAAGCCCTGGCCATCGGCCGGGGCTTCTGTCGTTGTTGCGCCAGTAGGTGCGTGTGGGATCGACGGTGTGGGTGGAGAGGACCTCGCCGGTGGTGTGGTCGGAGACGGTGACGCTGGTGTCGTCGGTGAGGATCAGGACCGGGGTGCGGGCGTGGTCGATGCCGATGCCGAGGTGGTGCATGCGGCCGGCGCGGCGGAGGGCGAGCTTGCCCAAGCGATCGACGCGGTCGTGACGGATGCGCCAGTCGTGCTGGTCGCGGCGGACAACGGGCAGGACGATGACGCGCGGCTTCGACACGCCTCATCGTGGATGTGAACGATGTCCCGACTCATATGTGAACGATGTCGTGAACCAGCACACCCCCGGGTCCACGTTTGTGATGACGCGGGACATCGTTCATAGATGTTCCGCGTCATCGTTCGTATTGGGGAGAAGCTCTGGCCATCGGCCGGGGCTTCTGTCGTTGTTGCGCCAGTAGGTGCGTGTGGGGTCGACGGTGTGGGTGGAGAGGACCTCGCCGGTGGTGTGGTCGGAGACGGTGACGGTGGTGTCGTCGGTGAGGATCAGGACCGGGGTGTGGGCGTGGTCGATGCCGATGCCGAGGTGGTGCATGTGGCCGGCGCGGCGGAGGGTGAGCTTGCCGAAGCGGTCGACGCGGTCGTGGCGGATGCGCCAGTCGTGCTGGTCGCGGTTGTCGTCCGGGGTGGCTTTGAGGGTCGCGTTGTAGGCGGTCTGTGGGGTGCGTCGCTCGAGTGCCCGGTGGGGTCGGTCGTGGTTGTAGTGGTGTCGGAATCGGTCGAGCTGTGTCTGCAGGGTGTGGAGGTCTTCGGCGGGCGGCTGTTGCCGGAGCCAGCGCTTGAGGGTCTGGTGGAAGCGTTCGATCTTCCCTTGCGTCTGTGGGTGGTAGGGGCGGCCGTTGCGTTGTTGGATGCCGAGGTTGGCGAGTAGCTGCTCGAAGCCGTTGCGGGTGCCGGTCGAGCGGGTGGTGAAGACGCGGCCGTTGTCGGTCAGGGTCGCCGCGGGTGTGCCGTGGGCGGCGATGGTGGCGGTGAAGGCCTCGATGACGGCGGCGCCGGTGACGGGCTGGTGGGCGGTGCAGGAGAGCAGCAGTCTGGAGTGGTCGTCGAGCCAGTTGAGGATCTCGGCATCGGTGCCGTCGGCGAGGTGCCAGTGGGTGAAGTCCGATTGCCAGAGCTCGTTCGGCTGGTGCGCTTCGAAGCGGATCGTCGCGGCCCGGGGGCGCTTGTTCGGCTCGCGCACGATCAGCTGCGCGTCGAGCAGGATGCGGCGGATGGTGGAGATCGCCGGCGCCGTGATGCCGGCGCGCTCGAGGTGCGCGGCGATGGTGGCGGGGCCGGCGTCCCAGCCGGCTGTGGTGAGGCTGGTGCGCAGCTCGATGATGCGTTCGCGGAGCGGCTCGGTGACCTGGTTGGGGTTCGTCCTGGGTCGACGCGAGCGGGGCTCGAGCGCGTCGAGCCCGCCGGCCTCGTAGCGGCGGACGAGCTCGTGCACCCACCGCCAGGTGACGCCGAAGCGGCGCGCCGCTTCCGCCTTGCTCAAGCCCTGGCGGACGACGGACAGGACGATGACGCGCGACTTCGACACGCCTCATCGTGGATGTGAACGATGTCCCGACTCATTTGTGAACGATGTCGTGAACCAACACACCCCCGGGTCCACGTTCGGGAAGCCCCGCTTCGGCGGGGCTTTCCTCGTTCCCTGGCCACGTCGCACGGACCGGGAGCATGATGGCAGGCATGAGCGAACGATTCGCCGTCGGCGACCACGTCAGCTGGAACTCCGAGGCCGGCCGCGTCTCTGGCACGATCACCGAGGTGCACACGAGCGACTTCGACTACAAGGGGCACGCCCGCCGCGCGAGCGAGGACGAGCCGCAGTACGAGATCGCGAGCGACAAGACCGACCACGTCGCCGCGCACAAGGGCGCCGCGCTGCGCAAGCTGCAGCGATAGCGCCCCCTTCGCCTCGTCTCACAGGGACCACCGCTCGCGGCGATCGCGAGCCTGTTCGCATGCGCGCCCGGGATCGTAGGGTGGGCGCATGACGGAGGATCCGCGCGTCGCTGCGGCCCGCCGCCGGCGGGAGCGGCTCGAGCGTGCCGAGCGCGCTGATCCCGAGGACACCGCGCAGCGCGGCTCGACCCCGACCGGCTGGTCGGAGCTCGAGCGGGCGGCGATCGTCGAGACCGCCCTGCAGCAGGCCATCCGGCAGGGGCAGTTCGACGACCTGCCCGGCGCGGGCAAGCCCATCCCGGGCCTCGATGCTCCCTACGACCCGGAGTGGTGGATCAAGCAGAAGATCGAGCGCGAGCAGCTGACCGGGCTCGGCCCGCCGGCGCTCACCCTGCGCGTCGAGCACGCGCAGATGGAGGCGCGGCTCGACGCCCTCGCGAGCGAGACCGAGGTGCGCGACACCCTCGAGGACTTCAACCATCGCGTCGTCGAGGCCCGGCGGCAGCTGCAGGGCGGCCCGCCGGTCGTCACGCCCACGCACGACGTGGAGGCGGATGTCGCGGCATGGCGCGAGCGCCGGGCGCAGCGCGCCGCGGCCGAGGCGGCGCAGCAGCAGGCTGCCGAACCGCCGGCGCGCCGGCGCAGCTGGTGGCGCCGCCGCGGCTGACGTCCTCCTCAGCCGGGCACCCATGCGCTCACGTCGCGGTTGCTGTCACCCCGGCGTGAGGGCTGGTGTCAAGGCGCTGGTGATCAACGGGGGCAAGAGGTGCACGACGAGGAACATCCCCGCGGTTCCGAGCGCCAGCCTGGCGCCCAGGCCGCTGAGCCCGGCGCCAGCGGCCAGCGCGTAGCTCCACAGGCCGCCCGCGACCGCGGCGCTGGCGAGGACGTTGGCCGCGGGCGTGACGACCCAGGCGAGCACGGCGCAGGCGAGCGCGAGCGTCGCCACCCAACCGGCGAGGCGGCGATCTGCGGGCGTGCGGCGCGGGCGTCTCCTGCTCGATGTCGGGCGTCGGACAGGCCGGCTCGTCGGACGCAGCACCGGCACGGGTGTCGATGCGACCGGCCGCGGGGCGGCCGGCTTCGCGCTGCGGCGCCGGTTGCCGCCGTTGCTGACGGGACGGGTGCTCGGCTTGGTGGGGTCGACGGCGAGCCCGGCGAGCTCTCGCACCCAGACATCGTGCAGCGGTTGCCCCTCCGGCAGGCTTCGGAGCCACGCCTGCAGCTGCAGTGCGGTGAGCACGAGGACATCGGGGGATGAGGCGGTCGTCTCGACCTGCGCCCCGGGATCCATCAGCACGACCACGGCCCGCACCGGGTGCTCGGTCAGGTACCGACGCCACGTCGTCAGCTGTCGCGGCGACTTCACATCGCCGCCGGCGAACGGCTCGCCGTCGCGCACGAACACCAGGGTCTCCGAGTCGCGCATCGCGACGTCGTAGGTGACGCGCCGCTCATCGTCGAAGCCCTTCCAGAGCTTCGCGTCCATCAGGTAGAAGGTGCCGCCCGCATAGAGCAGCTGGTCGATGTCGCCGGTCTCGCTCGGCAGCTTCATCGAGTGGAAGAGGAACATCCCCGGGCTCTCGTCGACGATCGCGCGAGTGAGTCCGGAGAGGCGCTCCTCGCCGAGGCGGCCCTGGTGTGCGCGCTGCGCGTTCAGCGATCTGCCGGCGCCGATGAGCGCGGCCCCCGGCGTGCCGAAGATCCGGGGCCGGGGCGGCAGGCCTTGCTGTGCGCGAGGGATGGAGGTCACGACGACCGTCGCGCAGGCTGCATGGAGGAGGTCTTTCTCGAGGGTGGTGCCACCTGGGGAGTGACGTTCACATGATTTCCGATTTCGCAGAGATCCGCGAGCCTGCTGAGGCAACCTTCAGGTGCGTCGGGCCGGGCGCGCCCCGATCGACTCCGGATCGCCGGCGTCGGCGCCGGGCGAGCCGGCGCGAGCGGCATCGACCGTGTCGCGCAGCCGCGGCGACCACAGCAGCGCGGCCAGCGCCAGCACCGCGAGGGCGCAGAACGTCGCCAGCGCTGCGGGCACGAGGCCCGTCGAGTCGCCGATGCCGCCGACCAGCAGCACGACGCCCGCCGAGACGATGTAGGTGACGCCCGCGTAGAGCGAGGCGAGCGCCCCCTGCCGCGCGGGGCTGGCGCCGAGAGTGAGCGTGATGAGCGAGATGCGGCACGCGGTGCCGACGCCGGCGCCCAGCAGCACGAAGCCGATGATCGCAAGCCAGCTGAACGCGAACGCCGCCGCCGTCACGATGGCGGCCGCGCCGAGCGCGATCGCGGCCAGCCCGCTCACCCAGGGCGCGAAGCGCGTGAGCGGCACGGCGCACGCCTGGGCGACGGCGCTGCCCAGCAGCATCGCGATCGGCCCCCACGCCTGGGCGAGCGGCTGCCCGAGCTCGTTGAAGACGGTGGCCCCGAGCACGCCGCCGATGCTGGTCGCGATCCACGCAATCGAGCCGGTGACGAGGGCGCGGATGCCGGTGGCGTCGACGCGCAGGGATGCGGGCTCCCCGGCGGCGAGAGCGAGGCCCGCCCGGTTCTCGGCACGCCGCAGCCGCAGCACGACGCCGCCAGCGACGAGCAGCACGCCGAGACCGATCGCGTGCGCGACGTAGAAGACCTGCGGGGCCGCGTCGGCGAGCAGCGAGACGAGCAGCTGCGCGCTGCCGACGCCGACGATGGCGCCCGCCGTGTTGCCGGTCGCGGTCACCGAGCGCCCGCCCGCGCCGATCGCCGCGACCACGAGCGCGGATGCGGCTCCCGTGCCGAGTGCGGTGGAGAGGCCGGCGAGCGAGCGCCCGATGAGGATGCTCTGCGCCGTGCTCTGCAGCATCAGCAGGTCGACGGCGAGCATCACCACGAGGCTCGCGAGCACCATCGGCGCCGCGAAGCGCGAGAAGCGGGGCCTCGCGAGCACGAGCAGCGCGAGCGCGAAGACGCCGACGTAGACGCTGAAGGTGAGCGAGAGCACCGAGGGCGGCAGCCCGAGCGCGTCGCGGTACACCGGCAGCAGCGGGTAGGCCGAGTTCGTCGCGGCCAGGAGCATGGCGAAGGAGGCCGCGACGATCGCGGCCTGCGCCATCGCGAGGCGCCGGCTGCCAGAGGTGCCCATCAGGCACCAATCTAGCCGGTGTCTGATAACCGCAGCGCGGCGTGGGAGGCGGCGGTCGCCGGCGTCGCGCTGCTCAGCCGAGCAGCAGCGGCAGCAGCGACAGCACGAAGCCGATCAGCCCCGCCGCGGTGAGCACCGCGCCCACCACGAGCAGCAGCCGCTGCATCGGCGGGTGGTCGCCCAGCCGCATGCGCGCCGGGTTCCTGGTGCTCACCTGCGCGACGTGCTCGCCCGTCTCGCCCACGCGCATCCGCTCGCCTCGTGTGAGCCGGCGCTGCTGGAACCCGCCGCCGGCGTACCAGCGGGCGACCGTGCGGCCGTCGATCTCGACCACGACGATCTCGACCGGCGACCAGTCGCCGTCGCGGGAGCGCAGCAGCCAGGCCGCGAGCAGCGCCGGGATGCCGGGCACGAGGCACACCCACGAGATGAGCTCGCCGATGGCGGCGGCTGCGTCGATCGGCTCCACCGCTCAACGGTAGCGGTCGCTCAGCGGCGTGGCGCCGCCGCCTCCTTGTCGCGCAGGATCGCCGGCAGCACGATGTGCGCGTCGGGGATCATGCCGGGCGTGACCCGCTTGCGGAACACCCAGTAGCTCCACGCCTGGTAGGCGAGGATGATCGGCAGGCTGATCGCCGTGATCACCGTCATCACGCCCAGCGTGTAGGGGCTGTTCGCGGCATTCGCGAGCGTCAGGTCGAAGGCCGCATCGACCGTCGAGGGCAGCAGCCGCGGGAACATGCCCGCGAAGATCGCCGCCACCCCGAACAGCCCGAACGCCGCGTAGCCGGTGAACGCGAGCCCCTCGCGCCGCGCCCGCGCCTGCACCCAGCCGAGCACGAGCGCCACGACCGCCAGGCCGATGAGCACCCATGCGAGCGGGTTGCCGCCGTGCTCCAGCTGCACCCAGATCGCCCACGCCGCCGCCGGCAGCAGGCACAGCGGCGCCCAGGTGGCCGCGAACCGCGCCGAGCGCTCGCGCACCGGGCCGTCGGCCTTCAGCGCCAGGAACGTCGCCGAGTGCGCGAGCGAGAAGCCCACCACCGCGAGCCCGCCGACGATCGCGGGCCAGCCGAGCCACGCGAACGGCCCGCCGACGCGGTCGCCGTTGCCGTCGATCGGCAGCCCGAGCGACGTGAGGGCGAGCATCGCGCCGATGCAGAACGCCGCGATCAGGGAGCCCAGGCCGATGCCGGCCGTCCACGCGCCGCGCCAGCGGGCGGTGTGCACCTTGCCGCGCCACTCGATCGACACGGCGCGCAGGATGAGCCCGACGAGCGCGATCGTCAGCGGCACGTAGAGCGTCGAGAACAGCGAGGCGTACCACTCGGGGAAGGCCGCGAACATGCCGGCGCCGGCGGTGATCAGCCACACCTCGTTGCCGTCCCAGACGGGTCCGATGGTGTTGAGCATGACGCGCCGCTCGCGCTCGTCGCGCGAGGCGAACAGCATGCGCATGCCGACGCCCAGGTCGAAGCCCTCGAGCACGATGAAGCCGATCCAGAGCACGGCGATGATGACGAACCAGGTGATGGCGAGCGGTTCCATGAGCTGCTCCTGTCTCAGTAGGCGAACGCGAGCACGTCGTCGCGCCGCTCGGGCCCGTCGGGCCCGTCGTCGGATGCGTCGTGGTCATCCCCGTCGCCGTCACCGTGCGCGGGTGCGAGCTCCGGCATCGCGCTCGCGACCCCGCCCCGCACGTACTTCACGAGCAGGAACAGCTCGACCACCATGAGCGCCGCGTAGACGGCGGAGAGCGTGATGACGGAGAACAGCAGCTCGCCGACGGTCACGCCGGGCGAGACGGCGGCGGCCGTGAACATGAACACGCCGTCGATGCCGCTCGGGTCGGGGTTCGGCGCCACCACGAAGGGCTGGCGGCCGATCTCGGTGAAGATCCAGCCGGCGATGTTGCCGGCGAAGGGCGCCAGGATGCCGAGGATCGCCAGCCGCATGATCCACGGCGAGCGCGGCACGGTGCCGCGGCGCGTGAGCCACAGCGCTACGAGCGCGCCGAAGGCGGTGATGCCGCCCAGGCCGATCATGAGTCGGAACCCCCAGTAGGTGACCCACATCGGCGGCACGTACTGCACCTCGCTGCCGGCGAAGGAGCCGTAGATGGCCTCGTCGGGGATGGTCTCGCCGTACTGGTCGACGTACTGCGGCTCGAGGTCGCTGATGCCGGGCATGTCGGCGCCCCACTCGCCGGTGCCGAGGAAGCCGAGCACGCCGGGGATCTCGATCAGGGTGATGACGTCCGAGCAGTCGGTCGAGCCGGGGTCGCCGATCGAGAGCACCGAGAACGACGAGCCGGTGTGGCAGGCGGCCTCGGCGGAGGCCATCTTCATCGGCTGCTGCTCGTACATGAGCTTGCCCTGCCAGTCGCCCGTCAGCGCCGTGCCGCCGAAGGCGACGATCGCGACGATCGCGCCGAAGCGCAGCGACCAGAGCCAGACGCCGTGGTCGGTGCGGTCGCGGCCGGCGACGCCGGGTGCCTCGCCCACCACGACGCGCGTGGGCGCATCCGTCAGTCGTCCGATGAGCCCCGTGCGGCGCTCGCCCACCGGCACCGCGGCGACAGTGTCGATGCCGTCGCGGCGGCGCTGCCACAGGTGGTACCAGCTGATGCCGATGAGGAACATGCCGGCGACGATGAGGGCGCCGAAGATCGTGTGGGTGAAGGCGGCGAGCGCCGTGTTGTTGGTGAGCACGGCCCAGATGTCGGTCATCACGGGGCGGCCGTCGGGGCCCAGCTCGACGCCGACGGGGTGCTGCATCCACGAGTTGGCGACGATGATGAAGTAGGCCGAGAACCACGAGCCGATCACGGCGCACCAGAGGGCGGCGAGGTGCAGGCCCTTGCGCAGCCGGCCCCAGCCGAAGATCCAGATGCCGAGGAAGGTCGACTCGGCGAAGAACGCGAGCAGCCCCTCGAGGGCGAGCGGGGCGCCGAAGACGTCGCCGACGAAGCGGGAGTACTCGCTCCAGGCCATGCCGAACTGGAACTCCTGCACGAGGCCCGTGGCGACGCCCAGGATGAAGTTGATCAGGTAGAGCTTGCCCCAGAACTTCACCATGCGCAGGAACTTCTCGTCGCCGGTGCGCACCCAGATCGTCTGCATGACGACGATGGCCATGCCGAGGCCCAGCGTGAGGGGCACGAGCATGAAGTGGTAGACGGTCGTGATGCCGAACTGCCACCTGGCGATGTCGAGCGCTTCCACGGTTCTCTCCGTTCGGCTGCCTTGGGTTTCTACGTGCCGTAGAACGACTTCTACATAGCATAGAACAACTTCGCCCCGTTGTAGAAGTCGCGCTAGGATCGATGGCAGACGGATGCGCCGGCGCACGCGGGCGCGCCGTCGCACGACACGGCGACCACGGTCGCGACCGCAGATCCTGACGAGACGGAGGGCCCCAATGGCGACGCTGGGCGAGCTGGAGCGGGCCGTGATGGACGCCGTCTGGGATGCCCCGGCGCCGCTGAGCGCCTACGACGTGCAGGAGCAGCTCGAGGCCGGCGGCCGATCGCTCGCCGCGACGACGCTGCTGACGGTGCTGTCGCGGCTGGAGAAGAAGGGCTTCGTCGCCTCGGATCGCTCGGTGCGCCCCTACCGCTACACCGCGGTCGCCGCCCGCGCCGACCACGTGGCCGAGCTGATGCACGAGGTGCTGGGCGAGTCGCGCGACCGCTCTGCGGTGCTCGCGCGGTTCGTCGGCAGCGTGTCGGAGGAGGACGCGGCCGTGCTGCGCGAGCTGCTGCGCTCGGCGGGCAGCGGGGGCTGAGCGTGCTGCCGGCGGCCGCTGCCGCGCTGGATGGCGCGCTGGTGATCCCGCACGGCGCGATCGTCTGGGCGGCGGCCATGCTGTGGCTCGTCGCGCTGCTGCTGGCGTGGCCGGTGCCGGTGTGGCTGGCGCGGGTCGGCTGGCCGATGCGAGCGCCGGTGATCGCGCTGCTCGTGTGGCAGGGCGTCGGGCTCGCCGGTGGGCTGTCGATGATCGGCGCGCTCGCGCTCACCGGGCTGGCGGTCGCGCCGGGGGTCGCGCAGGGCGCTGCGGTCTCGGGCGCTGCCGCGCTGTGGCTGGCGCTGATCCCGGCGGCGCTGTTCGCGATCTACCTGCTCGTGCACCTGGCGGTGACGATCGTGCAGGTCACGCGCCAGCGCCATCGCCACCTGGCCCTGCTCGACATGCTGAGCGCACCGCATCCGACCCGCGCGCGCACGCGCGTGCTCGACGACGCGGTGCCCGTCGCCTACTGTCTGCCGCGCGGCGCCGGCTCGGTGACCGTGCTCTCGCAGGGGCTGCTCGACCGGCTCGACCCCGATGAGCTGGTGGCGGTGATCGCGCACGAGCGCGCGCACGTCGAGCAGCGGCACGACATCCTGCTGCTGGCCTTCCGGGCCTGGCGCTCGGCGCTGCCGTGGTTCCCGGTCGCGGCGCTCGCGGACGCTGAGGTCGCGGCGCTCGTCGAGATGCTCGCCGACGACCACGCGCGGCGCGAGGTGCGCGACGAGGTGCTCGCGCGGGCGATCCTCGCGGTCGGTGCGAGCGGGGTGCCCGGCGCCGAGCACGACGCGGCCGGCTCGACGCGGGGGAGCGACCGCTTCAGGCGGCTGGTGGCGTAGCGCGCTGCGCGACGCCGCGCCGCCGGCGGGTTGCCTGTCGGGCGGTGGCGTTCAGCCGGTGCGGCGCTGCTGTGGGCCGGACATCCCGTTGAAGAACGACCCGAGTGCGTCAGGTCAAGCGCACGACCGCGTCGGTCGGCTCGCGGTCGGCGGCGCGGTGCGAGACGAGCACGACGACGCGGTCGGCCGTGGCGGCGCGCACGTCGGCCATCATGGCGGATGCGGTGGGCGCGTCGAGATGCGCCGTGGGCTCGTCGAGCAGGATCAGGTCGGCGCGCGTGAGCAGCGCCCGCGCGACCGCGAGCCGCTGGCGCTCGCCGCCCGAGAGCGCGGAGCCGCCCGCGCCGACGCGCGTGTCGAGGCCCTTCGCGAGCGTGCCGAGCAGGGGAGCGAGCCCCGCCTGCGCGAGCGCCTCGCGCAGGGTGGCCTCATCGGGCGCGTCCTCCCGCGAGCGGGCGAGCAGCAGGTTGCCGCGCAGCGTCGAGTCGAACACGTAGGCATCCTGCGGGCACCAGGCGACGCGCGCCTTCCACGCGCGCTCGTCGAGCTCGGTGAGCGGGCGCGCGGCGGGCTCGGGCTGCTCGGAGATGTCGATGTGCTCTGCGGCAGCCGAGATGCCAGCAGTTCGCCTACTCCCTGCGAGGATCGCGCCGCGCTCGAGCGGCAGCGCGCCCATGATCGCCGAGAGCAGCGTCGACTTGCCCGAGCCCGAGGGGCCGTCCAGCACGAGCCAGCTGCCCGCATCCGCTCGCGCATCGACGCCCGCGACCGCCGGCTGCGACGTGTGCGGGTAGCGCACGGTGACGTCCTGCAGCGCGAGCTCGGCGACGGGGCTGGGCGGCTCGGCCTCGCCCCACTCGGGCTGCGGCGCCGGCCGCAGCACGGGCCCCAGCCGCCCCAGCAGGGCGCGCATCGACGGCACCCGGTGCACGCCCGCGACGAGGTCGACGAGCGGCTCGAGCAGCGCGAGCGAGAGGAGGGCGATGACGGATGCGCCTTCGGCCGTCAGCTCGGGAGCCAGCACGGGCACGAGGAATGCCAGTGCCGTCGCCGCCGCGGTGACGACCGCCGTGCCGAGGCCGGCCGCCCAGGCGGCGCGGCGCTCCGCGGCGGCGAGCCGCTCGCTCGCGGCATCGAGCTGCGACAGCGCGGTCGCGGCGACGCCGTTGCCGCGCAGGTCGGGTGCCGCGGTGGCGAGCGCCGCGGTGCCGCGCACGATCTCGGAGCGAGCCGCGACGCGGGCTGCGGCGGCGCCGCGCTCCGACCAGATCGCGAGGGCCGCGGCGAGGGCGGTGGCGAGCACGAGCGTCAGCAGCACGACGAGCGTCAGCTGCGGTGCGACGAGCGCGGTGGTGACGACGGCGCCGGCGATCATCAGCACGCCGACCGTGATCGGCGGCAGCACGCGCGGCAGCTGCTCGCGCAGGTCGTCGGCGAGCGTCACGAGGTAGTCGAGCGGGGCGCCGCCCTCGAGCAGCCGCCGCGAGCCGGCGCCGCGCGCGGCGATCGCCCGCCACAGCCGCAGCCGCAGCGCGTCGACCACCCGGAACGCCGCGTCATGCGTCAGCAGCCGCTCGGCGTAGCGGCCCACCGAGCGGAAGATGCCGAACGCGCGCACGCCCACGATGGCGACGAGCAGCACCATGATGTGCTCCTCGATGCTCGCCCGCACGATCAGCCAGCCCGAGACGGCGGTGAGCGCGAGGCCGAAGGCGATGGCGAGCGCGGCCATGGCGATGGCCCCGGCCCAGCGGATGCGCTGGCCGCGCAGGAGGGTGCGGAGCCGGAGGGGGCTGGGCGCCGCAGCATCGGCCCGAGCGCGGGACCCCATCGACCGTCCGAGATCCGGTGCACCGGGTCCCGGGCGGTCGAGGGGGTCCCCGGGGTGCGCGGTGGAGGCGGCCGGGGGGTGCGCGGTGGAGGCGGCCGGGGGGTGCGCGGTGGAGGCGGCCGGGGGGAGCGCGGGCGCCTGGCCGACTGGGACGGTCTTCGTGGCGAGCGCCCTCGTCTCGGGCTCGTGGCTCGCCAGCACGATCACGGCGCGGTCGGCGCGGCGCAGCATCGCGGCGCGCACGAGCTCGGCGGAGGCGCGATCGAGGTGCGCGGTGGGCTCGTCGAGCACGAGCAGGCGGGCGCCGGCATCGACGCGCGCGAGGGCCCGCGCCACCGCGAGCCGGCGCTGCTCGCCGGGGCTCAGCTCCGGCACCGCGGCGTCGGCGACGTGACCGAGCCCCAGCTCGTCGAGCGCGGCGAGCGGCTCGGCGCCGTAGAGCTCCAGCTCGGCGCGGGGCGTGCCGGCGAACGCGCGAGGGGCTTGCGGGGCCCAGGCCACCGCATCCGTCATCACGCCGTGGATGCTGCCGGTCACCTCGGCGTCGGCCGGCAGCGTGCCGGTGAGGGCCGCGAGCAGCGTCGACTTGCCGGCGCCCGAGGGGCCGGCGATCGAGACGATGCCGGTGAGCTCGGCGGAGAGGCCGGAGAGGGTGGGGGTGTCGCGGCCGGCGTAGCGGACGGTGAGGTCGTGGATGCGGATGGTCGGGATGGTCTCGTGACGCGTGCGGGCTTCGCCCGCGCGCTCCTCGACCGGCGGGGTGGTCGCGCGCTCCTCGGTCGGCGGGGTGGCCGCGCGCTCCTCGACCGGCGGGGTGGCCGCGCGCTCCTCGGCCGGCGAAGGCGCCAGCGGGGTGGGGGCGGCGGGGCGGTCGAGGATGGCCTGCGAGCGCTCGAGGGCGGCGAGGCCATCCTGCGAGGCGTGGAAGGCGGTGCCGACCTGGCGCAGGGCGTTGTAGGCCTCGGGCGCCAGGATGAGCGCGAGCAGCGCGGGCTCGAGCGTCATGGTGCCGTTCAGCAGCCGCAGGCCGAGGAAGACGGCGACGATCGCGACCGAGATGGTGGCGACGAGCTCGAGCGCGAGGGCCGAGAGGAAGGCCCAGCGCAGGGTCTCCTGCGTGCGCTCGCGGTAGCGGCGCTGCAGCTGCTCGAGGGCGGCCGCCTGCTCGTCGACGCGGCCGAGGCCGACGAGCACGGGCAGTCCGCGGGCGAGCTCCGCCAGGTGGTCGGCGAGCCGGGTGAGGGCGCTGAGCGCCTCGTCGGTGCGCTGCTGCGTGTGCTTGCCGATGAGCACCATGAAGAAGGGGATGAGCGGCACCGTCAGCACGATGACGACGGCGCTCAGCCAGTCGGCGCCCAGCACGCGGATGCCGATCAGCAGCGGCACGACCGCGGCGGCGATCGTCGCTGGCAGCGAGGAGACGTAGTAGTCGTCGAGGTCGTCGAGCCCGTCGGCGGCGAGCACGGCGGTGCCGCCGCCCGAAGCCTCGCCCGCCGCGATGCGCCGCCACAGCCTGCCGCGGATCGAGCGCTTCACCTCGGTCGCGATGCGGCGCGCGAGCACCGAGCTCGCCCACTCTGCGCCGGTGCGCAGCAGCGCGCCCGCGACGCCGAGCACGACGATGAGCCGGGTGGTCTCGGCGCTCAGGTCACCCTCGGCGAGCGCCGCGATGCCGCGCGCGACCGCCTCGGCGACCAGCACGAGCCCGGCGGCCCGCAGGGCGGCGAGCAGGCCCAGCAGGTAGACGCGCGCCTTCGGCACCGGCCCGAGCGAGGGGCGACGGAAGCCGGGGGCGGATGCGGTGCGCTCGGCCTCCAGCACCCACGGATCGACGGTCGGGGACTGGGATGCCGGCACAGATCCATGGTCTCACCCGATGCGATGCAGCGACCATGAGCGGGTGACGGTGTGATGCGAAGCCGGTGATGTCATTCTCTGTCGGCGGGGAGCGGCCGGACCGTCCGCGCACCCCGCCGGCAGGACATCCCGCTTGGCTACGATGCCGGGCATGGCTCCGTTGCAACCGGTGGAGCGGTCCATCCGTGAGCACGTCGCGCGCGGCACGCCGCTGAACGAGACAGACGATCCCGGCCGGCACGCCGCCTACGTCGTCGAGGCGGCAGAGCGGCGCGGCCTGCGCATCCTGCAGGTGGGCCGCGACCACTACTGCTTCCTCGGCCCCGACGGCGCGGTCGGCGCCATCAAGAACATGGTCACCTCGCTCACGAGCGACACCGCGGTGCCGGCGGCGAACTCCAAGCACATCTCGAAGCTGCTCTTCCAGCAGCACGGCGTGCCGGTGCCGCGCGGGCAGCGCTTCGGGCGGGCCGAGTACGAGCGCGCGCTCGCCTGGCTGCGCGCCGCAGAGGGCCCGGTGGTGCTGAAACCGGATGCGGGCAGGGGCGGCGAGGCGGTCACTGTCGGCGTCACGACCGAGGACGGGTTCGCGCGCGCCTGGCGCGCGGCCACGGCGTCGAAGGAGAGCGCCGGCGTGCTCGTGGAGGAGCAGGCCTCTGGCGTCGACGTGCGGGTGCTGGTGGTGGAGGGCCGCGCGGTCGCCGCCGCCAGCCGCATCCCCGCCTTCGTCGTTGGCGACGGCCGCAGCAGCGTCGAGGCGCTCGTCGCGGCAAAGGGCGAGCTGCGGCGCCGGCACGCCTACCTGGCGCGGCTGCCGATCCTGGCCGACGAGGCCTGGCTGGCCCGACTTGGCCACAGCTTCGAGTCGGTGCCGGGCGACGGCGAGATCGTCATCATGAACGGCGCCGCCAACCTCTCCCAGGGCGGCGAGCACGTGAACGTCACGGCTCGTGTGCACCCGGATGCGCTGCACATCGCCGAGCGCGCGGCCGCCAGCATCCCCGGCATGGGCGTGGCGGGCATCGATCTCTTGCTGCCCTCGCTCGACTCGGCGGCCGACGCGGTCGTGCTCGAGGCGAACACCGGCGCCAACCTGTCGATCCACCACGTGCCCGGCTACGGCGAGCCGGTCGACGTGGCCGGCGCGATCGTCGACGCGATGCTGGCGCGTGAGACGGCGAGCCTCAGTCGCTGGCGGCGCTTCCGCCGCAGCCCGGCAGGCAAGCGACTCGCCCGCCTCGCCCGGCGGATCAGGCCGCGTCGCGCTGGCTGATGCGGATGAGGTTGCCGGCCGGGTCGCGGAACGCGCTATCTGTTCAACGCCTGCGCCTTCACGAGCGCAAGGTCGCGTTCGAGACGCTCCACCGCCTGTCGCAGATCATCGTTGCCCCTGCTTGCGAGGCCATCGAGAATGAACCCGCGGACGAGGGCTGAGACCGGCACTCCGTCGGACGACGCGAGCGCTTGCAGCGACTCGAGCGTCTCTCCCGGCACGCGGAGCGACAGCATCTGAGGCCGGTCGGTATTGGGCCTCGTCCACACACCCTCCGGCAACGTATCGCGGTAGTCGACCGTGTCGGCCTCGATCTCGGCGCGCACCGCATCCCGCGCTGCTTCAGGAATCCGCTTGCTCACTGACAGTCCCTCCCTCGTACATCTCGCGATGCGCCCGATTCGCGGGCCACGCACTCGCGCCGAAGCTTCCGCTGCCATGTCGCACCACGATCACCACGAGCACCTCATCGCGAACGCGACTCCGGCCGATGTATCGATCGGAGCTACCGGTGCGACTGCTCGGATCCGGTGAGAGACACAAGACATCCGGATCAGCGAGAGCATCGTCGGCCTCCTCTTGAGTCACTCCGTGGCGTTCGCGCATGTGCGCGATTGCTTCTGAAGTCCAGACGACTCGGGCCACGGCCGAAGCGTATGACAACGGTAATACGCCCGTTCTGCGTTGTCCACACCTCGTAGTCCAGCGACGAGTGTGCCTCGCCGGCCGGGTCAGGCCGCGGCGCGCTGGTTGATGCGGATGAGGTTGCCGGCCGGGTCAGGCCGCGGCGCGCTGGTTGATGCGGATGAGGTTGCCGGCCGGGTCGCGGAAGGCGCAGTCGCGCACGCCGTAGTCCTGGTCGGTGGGCTCCTGCACGACATCCGCGCCCGCCGCCTGCACGCGGTCGAACAGCCCGTCGAGGTCGTCGGTCGCGAGGCTGAGCGCGGTGTAGACGCCCTTCGCCATGAGGTCGAGCACGACCGCGCGCTCCGCATCCGTCACCCCCGGGTCGACGGCCGGCGGGTGCAGCACGATCGCGGTGGGCGAGCCGGCGGGCGCGACGGTGATCCAGCGCATGTCCCGATAGCCGACGTCCTGCCGCACCTCGAAGCCGAGCGTGTCGCGGTAGAAGCCCAGCGCCGCCTCGCCGTCGGTGTGGGGGAGGAACGCGTAGTGAATGCTGATGTCCATGACCGCAACGCTAGGGCGCGGCGGCCGCCGGCGCTTCTCGGATCCTGACGGAGACGGATGCGCGCCTCAGCGGATGGGTCGGGTCACCTGCTTCGCGAGGCACGCGGGGATGCCCGCGGCGGCCTGGGAGTGGTCGCGCCGGTAGGCGCTGGGGGAGACGCCGACGAGCTCGCTGAAGCGGGTGCTGAAGGTGCCGAGCGAGCCGTAGCCGACGGCGAAGCACACCTCGGTGACGCTCAGGTCGCCACGCCGCAGCAGCGTCATCGCCCGCTCGATGCGGCGGGTCATCAGGTAGCTGTAGGGCGGCTCGCCGTAGATGCGGGCGAACTCGCGGCTCAGCTGCCCCGCCGACATGTGCGCGCCCGCCGCGAGCGCCTCGACGTTCAGCGGCTGGTCGAACTCCCGGTCGATGCGGTCGCGCACGTGCCGCATCGCGACGATGGCGTGGCGGGCGGCATCGGCGCGCGTTGCCTCGCTCACCGCGGCACGACCACCGGGATGCCGTGCGCGAGCGCCGCTGCGGCCATGCGGTCGTCATAGGTGACGAGACCCTCGAGGTCATCTCCGAGCTCGAGCGCCGATGCGAGATGCAACGCGTCGAGGGTGCGAAGCAGCGCCGGGTCGAGATGTGCTGCGGCCTCGAAAGTTGAGGTCGCGAGAGTGAGCAGCGTCAGCTCTTCGAGCACGCGACGCGCCAGCACCGCCTGGTCGGGTGCGATGCGCCTCACAGCACGCAGCAGTTCGGTGCGGGTGAGATCGGAGCTCACGAGCACCCGTGTTTCTTCCAGCAGCCATCGCCGCATCGCTGTCGATTCCGCTTCCTTCAGTACGAGTTTGGCGGCAGCCGAGGTGTCGATGTAGTGAGCCACAGGTCAGAACCGCTCTGCCTCGCGCATCCGGGCGAGCTCTCCGCTCAGGTCACCCTCGGCGCTCGGCTCAGGCAGCGCCTCCAGGCTGCCGCGCGCGTCTCGCACCCGACCCTGTCGGCGCAGTCGTTCAAGCGCAGACTCAGGGATTGGAGTGATCTGCGCGACCGGGCGGCCGCGGTCGGTGATCAGCATCGATTCGCCGGCCGCTGCTTCGGCGGCGACGGCGGAGGCGTTCTGCTTCAGGGCCCGGATACCGATCTGCTTCATGTGCTACATCGTAGAACAGCAGAAGCACTGCGTCCAGCGTCTGCGCGCGCTCAGAGGCAGTCGGCCAGGCCCGTCAGCAGCCGGTCGACCTCGGCGTCGTCGTTGTAGGGGGCGAGGCCGACGCGCACGCCCGCCTCGACGTCGAGCCCGAGCGCCGCGAAGGGCTCGTGCGCGTAGAAGGTGCCGGCGGGCGCGACCACGTCGCGCTCGGCGAGGAAGCGGCAGGCCTCGTAGGGGTCGCGGTCGGCGAAGGTGAGGAACAGCGTCGAGGTGCGCTCGGCGGCGATGGAGTGCAGCGCCACCCGCTCGCCGAAGTCGGCGAGGCCGTGCTCGATGCGGCCGCGCAGCCGCAGCTCGTGTCGGTCGATCGCCTCGTTGGCGCTCACGAGGCGCTCGCAGCGCGAGCCGCCCGTGCCGAGGCTGGCGATGAAGTCGACCGCGGCGGTCGCGCCGGCCATGATCTCGTACGGCAGCGTGCCGAGCTCGAAGCGCTCCGGCACCGCGTCGGTCGAGGGCAGCAGCTTGTCGGGCCGCAGGCTCTCGAGCAGCGCCGGGTCGGCGGCGAGCGCCGCGCAGTGCGGCCCGTAGAGCTTGTAGGGCGAGCAGACGAAGAAGTCGGCGCCGAGCGCCGCGGTGTCGACCGCCGCGTGCGCCGTGTAGTGCACGCCGTCGACATAGACGAGCGCGCCCACCTCGTGCGCCCGCGCCGCGATGCGGGCGACGGGCGGCTTGGTGCCCAGCAGGTTGGATGCGGCGGTCACCGCCACCAGGCGGGTGCGCTCGTTCACGATGTCGTCCAGGCCGCGCAGGTCGAGCTCTGCCGTGCCGGCGTCCAAGGGCAGCCAGCGCACGGTGGCGCCCACCGCATCCGCCGCCTGGATCCAGGGGCGCACGTTCGAGTCGTGGTCGAGCCGGGTCACGACCACCTCGTCGCCGGGCCGCCAGGTCTTGGCGAGCGCGCGCGAGATGTCGTAGGCGATCTGCGTGGCGCTGCGCCCGTAGACGATGCCGCGCGGCGAGGCGCCCAGCAGCTCGGCGAAGGCGTGCCGGAAGCCGTCGACGGCATCCTCGGCGTTGCGCTCGCTCGGCGCGACGGTGCCGCGGTTCGACAGCGGCGCGGTGATGGTGCGGGCGATCGCCTCGCCGACCACCGCGGGGGTCTGCGTGCCGCCGGGCCCGTCGAAGTGCGCCAGGCCGGAGGCGAGCGAGGGGAAGTGGGCGCGCAGCGCTGCGACGTCGAGGCTCATGCCGCCACTCTGCCAGGCGAGCGCTCAGGTGAGGGGAGAGCGCACCCGCTGCTCGCGGGTGGCAATGAGCACGAAGCCTGCGAGCACGAGGGTGAGGGCGGTGAGCGCGCCGGTGAAGGGCGGCTCGTCCCACGACTGCGCGTTCAGGTTGAGCAGCCAGTACTCCGGCAGCGGGTTGGCCAGCACGGTCACGAGGCCCAGCACGATCACGATCGCCCACGAGGTGACGCCCCAGCCGCGCGAGATGGTGCGCACCACGGCGATGCCGGCGACGGCGAGCGCCACCGGCCACAGCAGCAGCCCCACCCAGGCGGTGTTGGGGCCGCTGGCGATGTCGGCGCAGGCGGGGGCGGTGAGCGGGTCGAGCGGCATCTGCGCGCTCGCGCAGGGTCGCCAGATGATGGCGATGACCGCGCCGAGCCCGACGCCGATCACCACGGCGACGATGCCGAGCGCGAGCTGCAGGGCTCGAGACACTCAAGAACCATAACAGTGTTCCACAATTCCTCTCAAGGTTCGACCGCGCGGGTCTAGCGTGTGGCCGTGGCACACCTGCTCGTGACCGCTCTGCCGTTCGCGGGACACGCTCGGCCGATGACGGCGGTCGCCGCCGCGCTCCTGGAGCGCAACCACTACGTCACCGCCTACACGGGTGCGAAGTACGCGGATGCGTTCGACGAGCTCGGGTGCGAGGTGGTGCTCTGGCGCGACTCGCAGGACATCGAGGAGCACGAGGTGGCCGCCTCGCTGCCGCACGCCGGCGAGCCCGGAGCCCGCGGCGCCCACACGCCGCTGCACGAGCTCTTCCTCGCGAGCGCGCGCGGGCAGGTCGACGACATCGTCGCGGCGCACGCGCGGCGCGGCTTCGACGCCGTGGTCGGCGATGTGATGGCGATCGGCACCGGGCTCGCCGCCGAGCTGCTCGCGCTGCCCTGGGCGACGGTCTCGCTCGTGCCGCTGACGATGTCGAGCCGCGACCTGCCGCCGCACGGCCTGGGCCTGCAGCCGGGCAGGGGCGCGGTCGGCAGGCTGCGCGACCGGCTGCTGCGGGCGATCACGCCGGCGGCGGTCGAGCGGGCCGAGCGCGCCTACCGGGCGCTGCGCGCGCAGCTCGAGCTGCCCGCGGGGCGGCCGTTCCGCGAGGCGATCTACTCGCCGCAGCTGGTGATCGCGACGGGCTCGCCGCTGCTCGAGTTCCCCCGCAGCGACCTGCCGGCGCACGTCGAGTTCGTCGGGCAGCTGCGGCCCCGTGCCGCACCGCTCGGCCCGCCGCCGCTGTGGGCCGAGACGCTCGCCGACGAGCCGCGCCCTGTCGTGCTCGTCACGCAGGGCCTGTTCGACACCGACCCGGCAGAGCTGCTCGAGCCGACCCTGTTCGGCCTCGCGCACGACCCGGTGCGGGTGATCGGCACCACCGCAGGCGTCGAGGTCGACGCGCACGTGCCCGCCAACGCGCGGCTGGTCGACTTCGTGCCCTTCTCGACGGTCCTGCCGCACACGGCGGCGGGGGTGACGAACGGCGGATGGGGTGGCGTGCTGGAGATGCTGGCGGCGGGCGTGCCGCTCGTGGTCGCCGGGGGCACGCTCGACAAGCCCGAGATCGCCGCACGGGTCGCGTGGTCGGGTGCGGGGCTGGACCTGCGCACGGGGCGACCACGACCCATCCGGGTCAGGGCCGCCGTGCGCAGGGTCCTGAGGGAGCCGATGTTCCGCGAGCGGGCGCGGGAGATCGCCGCGGAGTTCGACGAGCTCGGGGGAGCGGAGCGGGCCGCGGCGCTCATCGAGCAGCTGCTGCCGCCGCGCCCTGAGCAGATCCTGACCTGATCCGGTCAACCGCGCGGTCGCGGCTTCGTACGATGGGGTACGTGCATTTTTCCGCTCGCTCCCCGGGGTCGCGCGACGCCGAGCGCGTCGTGCGCGTGCTCGCCGTCTACGACGGCGATGCGGCGCGCTCGCGGCAGGTCGTGCAGCGCGTGGTCGACGAGCTCGGGGCGGTGCTGGGGAGCACGGAGTTCGCGGCAGCGGTGGTGGTGCGCGAGCTCGACATCTCGCTCGAGCCGTCGCGCAAGGCGCAGCGGGCGCGGTGCCGCGCTGCGGAGCTGGTCGTCGGCCTCGACGCTCGGCATCTGCACGGCC
Source organism: Agrococcus baldri (assembly GCA_007988785.1). GTDB lineage: Bacteria > Actinomycetota > Actinomycetes > Actinomycetales > Microbacteriaceae > Agrococcus > Agrococcus baldri_A. The sequence goes on along the minus strand of BJUU01000004.1, from coordinate 175,196 downwards.
TCGCGCAGCCGCTGCTGGCGCGCCACCGCGTCTTCACCCTCGAAGAACTCACCCTCACCCTCGAGACTGTCGCGAACTCGTCGTACGGGCGGGCGGTGGTGTCGATCCTGGAGCGCGGGCTCCCGGCGTTCTCGCGCAGCGTGATCGCCGTGGCATGCGCGGTGCGGGGGATCGTGCCCGCGAGGGTGCGCGCGCCGCGGCGCGCCGACGACGTCGAGGAGTACGCCGGCCGCCTCGCGCGCGCGATCGGCGAGCTCGCGATCGGCCGCGCGCTGTCGTCCTGAGCCGGCTCAGCGCTGCTGCGGGATGACGGTCAGCACGCGTCGCACGAAGTCGTCGTAGGTCTCCATGAAGGTCTGCAGGAAGTCTCGGGTCGACGCGTTGGTGACGGTGTCGTCCTCGGCGAACTCCTCGTCCTTGAAGGTGATGTAGGCCTCGATCTCGTTCATCATCGGGGCGTTGCAGAAGGAGAGGATCGTCTTCAGGTGCTGCTGGCCGACGGCGGTGCCGATGCCGCCGGGCGAGGCGCCGATGATGCCGACCGGCTTGCGGCTGAGGGCGTTCTGGCCGTACGGGCGGGAGGCCCAGTCGACGGCGTTCTTGAGCGCGCCGGGGATCGAGCGGTTGTACTCGGGGGTGACGATGAGGATGCCGTCGGAGCCGACGATGGCCTCCTTGAGCGCCACCGCCTCAGGCGGATAGGCATCGTCACGGTCGCGGTCGTAGAGGTCGAGCTTGTCGATCTCGATGAACCGGCACTCGAGCGCTTCGGGAGCGAGCGCGATGAGGGCCTTGGCGAGGCGTCGGTTGATCGACGAGGCTGCGATGCTGCCGCAGATCACGCCGATCGTGTACGGGGGCTCGTGGTGGTAGGTGTCAGCCATGCCGCCAGCATGCACCCTCGCCCCTACTTGTAGAACCCCTCGCGCAGGTTGATGCCGTGCTCGACCCAGGCCTTCATGGCGGCGAGCATGCCCGTCCAGCCCTCGGCGTTGCCGAAGGCGCTCTTGGCACCGGCGGCGGTGGGCAGCCAGGCGGCCTCGGTGATGGTCACGAGCGTGCGGGTGTCGTCGTCGATCGGCTCGAACTCGAAGGCCGTGCGCGTCATGCCGCTGGTGCCGGCCGACTCCTCGCCCTCCCACTCGATGACGATGCGGCGCGGCACCTCGGCTTCGACGACGGTGACGGGGAAGCGGCCGGGGAAGTCGGCGAAGTCCCAGCTGACGTCGGCACCCGGTTCGAGGCGGCCGCGCGCGCCGCCGGTGGTGAAGTACCGGGAGAGCTGCTCGGGGTCGGCGACTGCCTCGTACACCTCGGCGCAGGGCCGGCTGATGCGGCCGGAGACGGTGAAGGAGAGCGTGTCGAGCTTCGTGGATTCAGGCATGTTGTATTTTTACAACATGAGCGCAGACGGGAGCAAGGGCGTGTCGGCGATCGAGGGCGACGACGACCGCGTCTTCAAGGCGCTCGCCTCTCCCGTGCGTCGCCGCATGCTCGACGCGCTCAAGCTTGCCCCGCACACCACCGGCTCGCTCTGCGCAGTGCTGCCAGAGCTCGATCGCACGACGGTGCTGCAGCATCTGAGGGTGCTCGAGGCGGCCGAGCTCGTCACGGGTCGCCGGGTCGGCCGCGAGCGGCACCTGTCGCTCGCGCCGCTGCCGATCAAGCGCATTCACGACCGCTGGATCAGCGAGTACGCGCGCGCCGCGGTCGACCTTCTCGGGCGGCTCGATGACGACGTGCGGTAGGCGTCAGGCGGGCTCAGGCTCGATCAGCGCCGCCTCGCCCTCGGCGATGAACTTGTAGACCAGCGCGTCCACGCGCTGCTCCTTCGGCAGCGACAGCGCCGCCACGAGCAGCCGCCGCGACGACAGCACTGGTGCGGGCGTGGTCGCGAGGTCGTACTCCGAGTAGCCGGCCGCCGCCCACTTCGACATCCGGTGCTCCCAGTGGAAGAAGTCGTAGAAGTCGTAGCCGCGAAGCGAGTCGACGGAGAAGTCGGTGAACGCCATCCATCGCGCGAGCTCCTGATGCAGCTCCGGGTCGTGGCGGAACCGCGAGTACGTGAACTTGCTCGCCAGCAGCTCGGGCCGCAGGTCGCGGTCGTCGGTGTTGCGGTACATGCCGGTGATGATGGCACCGCCGACGCCGAAGATCGTCGCGGCCTTGGCGGGCGAGCCCAGGTAGAGCGCGTTCGCGAGGTTCGCGTAGCGGCTCCAGGTGGGGAAGGTCGCCCGGTAGAGGCCCGCGAACTGCGACTTCTCCGCCAGCGGCGGGATGTCGATGGGGATGTGGTGCAGGCCAGAGGCAGCCGCGAGCCGGCTGGCACCCATCATGTCCATGGTGGTGCTCTTACCGGTGCCGCGGAACGCGTGGTAGGTCATCGCCAGCGCATCGGCGCGCTGCAGGTCGACCAGCCCCGCCTGCAGGATGGCCTTCGAGTCACGGCCGGCGGTGAGCGCCAGCACCGTGACGGGCGCGATCGAGACCCAGTTGCGCACCTGCTGGCGCAGCTCGTCACGGAAGGCGATCGCGGCGTCGAGCGGCGTCGCCTCGACGCGATCCGCCCGGGGGAAGAATCGCTCGTGCGTCACGTCGTTGCCCTGGATGGTGAGGCGGGCGTTGGCGTAGACCTGGCCGACCCCGTCGTGCGGCGTAATGAGGCCCGGCAGCCAGCGACCGGCTGGGTCCTTGTAGTCGGGGTGCGCGGTGATCCAGCGCATGCGGGTGCTCGCGAGGCCGCCGGCGAGCTCCGAGAGGATCGCGGAGTGAGAGGCGAGCGCCACCCCGTCGGCTCCCTGGTGGCAGTACACCGAGCGGGTCGCGAGCGGGTCGCCGTAGACGTCGAGCCGGTCACGCCGCGCCACGAGCACCACGTAGCGGCCCGAGACCCACGTGATCGCCTCGTCGAGCGCATCCGTCTGCGCATCCACGCTCGCGTGCGCGGTGGCCGCGCGCAGGATGCGCTCGGCGAGGCCCGAGCGCTTCTTGAGCCCCGCGTCGTCGAAGGCCTGCCCCAGCACGAGCACCTCGATGGCGTCCGAGGCGGCGCGCTGTCGCTCGAGCACGGGGTCGAGCCGCACGTGCCAGCGGCCGACGGTCAAGTGCTCCCAGCTCTCGCGCGGCGAGTAGGGCGTCGGCCCGTCGGTGACGACGAAGCCCTTGGCGAAGGTGTTCTTGTAGCCCCACACCTTGTAGCCGGGCCGCAGCTGCTGCTCGCGCTTGGTGAAGGCGTCGACCGCCTGCCGCCGCCGGCGCTCGTCGCGGTTGCCGAGCAAGGCGTCAAGCATGTCTGGCTCCCACATTCTGGCTCGCAACGAGGCGGGTCGCGGTCGATTGCCGCGCGCAATCGCCTGTCACCGGCAGGGTATCGCGGGCTCAGCGCGCGATACCGTGCGCCGCCCGGCGTCTCTCGAACGAGCCCCGACGCACCCGACGCACGATCGCTTCCACCGCCACCGCGAGCAGCACGCCGATCACGGCGCCCATGCCATTGGCCGCGATGTCCTTGAGCGATGCCACCCGCCCCGGCATGAAGTACTGCGTCAGCTCGATGCCGACGGTCATCGCGAGGCACAGCCCGAGCACCACCCACCAGCGCCTGGCGCCCAGCACGAAGACGAGCAGCAGGGCGAGCGGCACGAACATCGCCACGTTCGCGAGCACCTCGAGCCGCGTCCAGTAGAGCCACTCGAACATCTCGCGCGTGTGGAACCACTCGATGCCCTGCACCACCCGCGGCTTGATGCGCAGCAGGAAGTGCGTCGGCCACAGCGTCATGATCGCCACGACGGGAATCGCGAGCAGCAGCCCGATCGCTCCGAGGCGACGCAGCGGTGCGGATGTCCGGGGCAGGGAGACGACGCGCGTCGCGTGCGCGCTCACGGCAGCGCCGCGCTGCTGCGCGGGCTGCACGGCGTGCTCGGCGGTCGTCATGGCAACCATTCTCCCGAGAGTTCCTGTGCCACGCCCAGCGGTTCGGCATGGCCCGCGCTAGGTTCGAGCCATGCCGCGGCACGCCGAGTCGCCCCACGAGCAGGGGAGCGTCTTCCGCATCCTCGCGGTCTGCACCGGCAACATCTGCCGCTCGCCGCAGGTCGAGCAGCTGCTGCGCGTGCGGCTGCCGCTCGCGATCCCCGGCGCCGACGCGACGACGGTCCAGGTCGCGAGCGCCGGCACGATGGCGCTCGACGGCGACACGATGGAGCCGCGGGCCGCCGCCGAGGCCGTGCGGCTGGGCATCGACGACGCGACCGCCCACCGTGCTCGCGCCCTCACGGCCGCCCAGATCGAGGCATCCGACCTCGTCATCGCCCTCGCGCACGAGCACCGCAGCGCCGCCGTGCGCGCCGTGCCGCGTGCGAATCACCGCACATTCACGCTCATCGAGCTCACCCGAGTGGTCGAGATGTTGGCTGCCGACGACGCCCCGCGCGGCGTCGAGCCGCTCGGCGACGACGGCGTCGCCGCCTTCCTGCGGCGCGTCGTCACGGCAGCTGCCGCTGCGCGCGGGCTGTTGCCGCTCGCCGCGACGAAGCACATCGACATCGACGACCCCTACGGCAGGTCGCACGCCGCCTACCGGCGGTCGGCGGATGCGCTGGCCGAGCACGTCGACCGGCTTGCGGCTGCGCTCGCCGCGCTCGCGACACAATAGAGACGTGAAGCCTCTTCAGAACCTCCGCACCGGCCTGTGGCACCTGCGCAAGGGCGGCATGCGGCAGGTCATGGACTGGCAGCTGCGTCGCAGGATGACCGAGCGCAATGCTGCGGCACCGCGGAAGTCCGGCGAGCTGATGCCCGTGTGGCCGGTCGCCGATCGCGAGCCGCGCCGGCCCGGGCTGCGCGTGGGCACGATCATGGACACCTTCTCGGCCAGCGCCTGGGGCTATGAGTTCGAGGTCGTCGAGCTGAAGCTGAAGGAGTGGGGTGAGCAGCTCGAGCAGGCGCCCATCGACCTGCTGTTCGTCGAGTCGGCGTGGTCGGGTTCGCGCGGCTCCTGGAAGTTCCTGCTCAGCGGCCCCAAGGCGCCGCACGAGTCGCTGCGAGCGCTCGTGGCGCACTGCCGCGAGCGCGGCATCCCGACGGTCTTCTGGAACAAGGAGGATCCGCCGCACTTCGACGACTTCCTCGCCACGGCCAAGCTCTTCGACCACGTCTTCACCACCGACGCCAACCTCATCGACCGCTACCGCGAGGCGCTCGGCCACGATCGCGTCGACGTGCTCGGATTCGCTGCCCAGCCCGCGCTGCACCACCCGATGCGGCAGAAGGGGCTGCATCAGGGCAAGGACATCGCCTTCGGCGGCAGCTACTGGTCGCACAAGTTCCCCGAGCGGCAGGCGCAGATGGATCTGCTGCTGGGCGCCGCCGCCGACGTCGCCGAGCGCCGCCCGATCGGCTTCGACATCTACTCCCGCTTCGAGAACGACCCCAAGTACCGGTTCCCGGAGGCGCTCGAGCCGTTCGTGCGCGGCTCGCTCGACTACGACCGCATGCTGAGCGCCTACCGCGACTACAAGGTGATGCTCAACGTCAACTCGGTCGTCGACAGCCCGACGATGCTCGCCAGGCGTGTGTTCGAGATCCTCGCCAGCGGCACGCCCGTGGTGACCACCCGCAGCCCCGCGGTCGAGCACTGGTTCGACGACTCCGAGATCTCGATCGTCGACGACCGCGAAGAGGCCGCGCTCGTGCTGCGTGCGCTCGTGCGCTCTCCCGAGCTGCGCGACCGCCATGTGCACCTGGCGCAGCGACGCATCTGGCGAGAGCACACCTTCTCGCGTCGCGCCACGCAGGTGCTCGACGCGGTCGGCATCGCCGACCCCGCAGCGTGGCGCCGGCCGCGCGTGAGCATCATCGCGCCGACGATTCGCCCGCATCTCGTGCCGAGCATCATCGCCACCGCCGGTCGGCAGGTGGACGTCGACGTGCAGTTGGCGCTGCTGCTGCACGGCTTCGACCTCGACGAGGGCGAACTGCAGGCGCAAGCGCGCGAGGCGGGCCTTGCCGAGCTGATCGTGTTGCGCGCCGAGCGCGACACGACGCTGGGCACTAACCTCAACCGGCTGGTGCAAGCCACCGATGGCGACGTGATCGCGAAGTTCGACGACGACGACCTCTACGGCGACCACTACCTGCTCGACTCGACCTTCGCGCTCGACTACTCGGGCGCCGAGCTGGTCGGCAAGCACGCCCGCTACCTCTACCTCGAGTCGATTGATGCGACGGTGTTGCAGAGCCCGGAGCGCGAGCACCGCTGGACCGACCTGATCGGCGGCCCGACCATGGTCGGCCCGCGCGCCACGTGGGAGGCGACGCCGTTCGAGGATCGCACGCTGGGGGAGGACACCGCCTTCCAGCGCGCCATCCTCGCCGCCGGCGGCGGTATCTACAGCGCCGACCGCTTCAACTTCATGCAGCTGCGCCTCGCCAAGTCGGGCCACACCTGGCACATCGAGGACGAGCGCATCCTCGCCAACGGCCTGGTTCACGGCTACGGCAAGGCGAACGAGCACGTCCAGCTTTGATCGCGCTGCAGACCATCAGGCGTCCGTAGGCTCGTCCCCGGCGTCGGGACCGTCAGCCGCCAGCAGTCCCTTGACGCCGTGCACCTCGCGCAACTGCCACAGCACTTCGCGGTAGACCTCCGGCGTGTAGTGGAATGGCGCGAGACCCCACTTGTGGTTCGGGTCGGCGAGCACGACCTCGACCGGCAGCTCGACCATCTTGTGGCCGGTCTGGCGCAGGTAGTCGTAGTAGCGCTGGTAGTGCTTGTTCGCGTCGCCCGCGCGCACGCCCATGCTCCAGGGCGTCGTCTTGCCCTCGGTGGTGCGCAGCGCCCACGGCACCTCGAGCACCACCGTGCGATCGAACAGGCCGAGCGCCCGCAGCCGCTCGTCGAACGCGTCGACGTGCTGCTTCCAGAGCTCGAAGTGCTCGTCGCTGCCGAAGGGGATGTGCTCGGCGGCCTCGAGCACTTCCGAGACGCTCGCTGCACGGATGGTGTCGATGCTGCGGGTCACGACTCTGCCGTCGGGGAAGCGGTGCACGCCGTGCCGTTCGTCAGCGAGATCCCAGAGCAGCACATCGATCTCGTCGGCCATGCTCTCAAGACGAACCAGCAGGTTGCCGGCGAAGTCGTTCCGGATCATCCGTTCCTGGAACTTCGACGTGATCCCGAGCGAGTCGGGCAGGTGCGCCGTGGCGTCGTCCCCGGCGGAGATCAGCGACTGTCGTGCCACGTATCCGCGCAGGTCGACGCTCTCGGCGTCGGCGAACTCAATCGAGTCTCGCGCCACGCAACTACCGAAGACCAGCACTCGCGTGGCGGCACGCTCGTTTTCTGACACTGGGCTCCAACGGTTGAATGCGACGACGGGTGCTGCGAGGATCGCCTTCACGATACCGGTGCCAAGACGCCTGGAGCGCGCGGCGTGGATGCAGGCAACCTTCCGTTTACCTCAGTTTGAGTAGATTGGTGGTTGGCTTGTCGTGAGTCGAGCCAAGTCGGCCTCGCCAATCGAGGGGCTGCGATGCGAACCCCGCGATCTTTGAATGAGGACCCGAACTATGGAATCCAGCCACACTGTCTGCGTCGTCGGACTTGGGTACATCGGCCTGCCGACGGCGGCGGTGCTCGCTGCGAACGGCAATGACGTGGTCGGAGTCGACGTCAATCCCAGGCACGTCGACGAGATCAACGCGGGCCGGGTGCCGTTCGTCGAGCCCGACCTCGAATCCGTTGTAGCGGGGGTCGTGTCGCAAGGCCGGTTGAGGGCGCAGGCAGAGGTGCCACACGCAGATTCGTACATCGTCGCGGTACCGACCCCGTTCACGGAGTCGTACGACGTTGACCCGAAGTACATATTCGCGGCGTCGGACGCGATCGCTCCCCAGCTAGAGGGCGGCGAGCTCATCATCCTTGAGTCGACGTCTCCCCCCGGTCTCACCGAGCGCATGGCGGACTACATCTTGAAGGCGCGCCCGGACCTCACTGGCGCAGCTGGCAAGCCCAATAGCCTCTACTTCGCGCACTGCCCGGAGCGGGTCCTCCCCGGTCGGATCATGATCGAGATCGCAGACAACGACCGCATCATCGGTGGCGTCACACCCGAAGCGGCGATGATGGCTCGCGACCTCTATGCGACGTTCTGCCGCGGTGACCTCCTGGTGACGGATGCCCGTACGGCTGAGATGGCCAAGCTCACGGAAAACTCGTTCCGCGATGTCAACATTGCCTTTGCCAACGAGCTCTCGATCATCTGCGATCGACTCGGTATTGACGTGTGGGAGTTGATCGCGCTCGCGAACCACCACCCTCGCGTGAACATCCTGCAGCCCGGCCCAGGCGTCGGAGGGCACTGCATCGCCGTCGACCCCTGGTTCATTGTCGCGGCAGCGCCCGAAGAGGCGAAGCTCGTGCGTCTGGCTCGTGAGGTCAACGACGGCAAGCCCGAGTTCGTCCTCGAGAAGGTCATGGCTAAGGCGGCGAAGTTCCGCGAGCCCGTCATCGCTGCGCTCGGCATCGCGTTCAAGGCGGATATCGATGACCTGCGTGAGTCGCCGTCCAAGACGATCGTGGAACGGCTCGCGGCAGACATGGGGCACGCCCGGGTCTTGGTCGTCGAACCGAACATCGACACCCTGCCCGCAGGGCTTGACGACCTTTCGAACGTCGAACTGGCAGAAACCGAGGACGCCATCAGCCGGGCAGACGTGGTGTTGATCCTGGTCGATCACCAACGTTTTAGGTCGCTCGACGCGACGGTCTTCCAGGGCAAGGCAGTTGTCGACACCAAAGGACTGCTCAAGTAGCCAGGCAGGTCGGCGTCAACGTTAGCGTCGTTCGGCTTGGATGCGGTCCGTGAGGTCGCAGTCGCAGTTGCCGCTTAACATCACCTGCGTAAAGAACTGCGCGTTCGTGCCCCGAAGGATCGCACGGCCAGACCACGCAGCGATCTTCTGACCTGAGGTCCCGGCGCGCCAGCCGCGCATCGGCGCGACCTCACCTCGGTGCCAGGAGTACGTCAGGCGACTGACGACTTCGACATGAATCTCCTGGTCACAGAATAAGGATCCGACGCGCCGTTCGAAGGCTGGCGCTAGGTGCAGCCACGCACCAAAAACACTCGACGACTCCGCGCGCACGTCGTCCTGGATCACGAGCTCTCCGCCCGGGTACCAGCGCAAGTGCCGCTCGTGTGTCCAGTCCCTGGACTTGTGATTGACGTATGCAGTTAACTCGATGTGGTGGTCAGCCGTAACGACCTTGCGGATGCTGGAGCCGTAGGCATCGGTGCCGTTCCGAGGATGCGGTGTGCCGTCGACCTCAATGGTATTGTGCGCCGCGCTGGAAAGGAAGTAGACCCGATCCGGCCCGCCGCTGTAGCCCGTCGACCCGGAATCGACCAGGATTCGTCTTCCGCGGTCGAAGAGTTCAAAGCTCAGGTCATCGGCGTGCTTATGCGCGGTCGAATGGTAACTGCCTTGGAAGAACAACTGGCCGCTTTCGGTACGGCAGATCGCATAGCCGCCGTCCCGGTACCAGCGAAGCCGGTAGAGGTCGTTCTGAAAGTCGGGTGACGAAGAGGTCGCGGAAGGCCACCTTGTCCCGATGGGTGTATCGCCAACCCGAACGGGCTCCCCATCGGGTTGCATCAGCCAGCCGCGCACTTCCTCGGCCCGACGCAACGTTGCAGTCAAATCGAGGTCGAACCACCCGGACTGCTCGATAGAGGCGAGCTCGCGCATCATCCATTGGTGATAGTGCGGGCTGTGCTCGAGGTGCACGCCCTCGTCATTGAACTGCCTCTTGGTCAGCATTGACATCGTCGATGCTGCGAACGTTCGTGCCGCCGGAGCTTGCGGGAGTGACCAGAACATCTCGGCCAGCACCGCCAAGCCGTGCATCTGAAATATCCCATGGTTACCCTGGGATATCGCTTCGGACCGCATGAGTTCGTTCATGTGCGCTTCGGCCGAGGCGACGAGAAGGCGCCGCTCGTCAATGCTCAGGTGCAGCGAGCCTTCTAAAGCACAGTCGGCAAGCAGAGCGGTCTTGAGTGCCCTGTAGCCGACAGGCATGTCGTACCACGACAGGTAGGCCCTCTTGCGCTGCACGATGTGAAAGTCGCACCAGCTGAAGTAGATGTCGGCGGCCGGACGCAGCCATTGCTGGTCACCAGCGCGCCAAGCGAGGATGTAGACATCCATCGGTTGCAGGCACATCAGCCGGTTTATCCAGGGCTTGTCCCGGAACGGGTTCGCATCCCAAACGATCGGGAGAGGCACCGGTTCGTACCGGGCCTCGGCTTGATAGCCTTCCGCGGCTTGCAAGGCCGCGCTCTGGGCATGCTTCAGGAACTCGGCTACCGGCCATTCGATTGGTCGGCCAAGGCGTTGAGAGCCGCACTCCGAAATTGCTTGCCAAACAACATCGGCGGCATGCGGATCCAACGACGCCACGGCCTCGAGGCGTTGCTCGATAGTGCTCGACAAGTGGCCTCCGACCGCAGCGACGCCAGCGGGCAGTGAGCCCTGCGAGGTCGTCTGCATCCAGCATCGTGGATGCCTACCGTTCGGAGTCGCTCGACACGCACATACAGCATCGACTCGGCGACGCAACCGGACCGGTCACATGACGGTCGTCAGCCCCAGCAGCTTGCCGACGGCGCCCGCTTCGCGGGCCGCGGCACCGAAACGCTTCACGCTGCTGGGGTTAATGGCGTCGAGCCACCCGCGCACGACCTCGGGTACGAGCTCGTGGAAATGACGGAAGGGCACATCCACGCGCGGCATGAGACTCGTCGGGTCGAGGTTGCCGGTAAAGCCAGCTGCCTTCGCAATGTCGAGGTGGCTGCCGAGGATTCCGTGCGAACTGCGTCCGGAGCCAGCGATCGCGTAGGGACTGAGCGCCGCGTAATCGAGTGGGCCGCCGACGCGATCCAAACGGGCAGCGATATACTCGGCGCTCGCGTTCTTGCGCTGGTCGTCGAACGGCAGGCTAGCCAATTCAGGGCTGAGCTTGATGAGCATGTCGAGCACGATCGAGGGTGCTCCCTTGCGTGGCGCAGGCAAATCGTTCAAGGCCGATCTGCTGAGTCCAATCAGCGGAATCTGCGCGGCGGGCCTAGCGACGTACTCGCTCGAAAGGGTGGCTCGGCCGCCGTGAATGGCGTTGCGGAACGCGAGGTAGTGCCACTCCGACCCCCACCGGTCGTCCGGGTCTGCCCCGATGACTTTGAGCGCGCGGAGACTCTGGTCCATGCCTTCTGTGGGCATACCGATGTCTGTGACGGGCCGCCATCCGAAGTTACCCTTCGAGATCTCGGCGCCTTGGCCCCCGACCGAGAAGACGGGCAGCTCTCTCCGGCTGAATCCGGGCGGAGTGTAGAGCGCGTCGTAGAGACCAATGGAGGTGCCGGCCCAGCTCGCTGCGTCGTCAATCTTCTCCACCGTCCCTCGCACTCGTGGGTCCTGCTTGTTGAGGGGGAATCCGAAGCGCTCCGAGAGGCTGACTGCGATCGGGTAGTCGGCGGAACCGTTGTTCCTCGTGGCGACGTGCAGTGACTCGTCCATATCGGCGGCGAGGGCCGCTGCGAGGCAGACGCGCGAGTCGGTGCCGCCCGAGAGGCCGAGCGTCGTGAGGCCCCCCGTCTCCGCATAGGTCTTGAACGTGCGAACCATGCGCGACGCCGCGACAGTCACGGCATCGGCGTGGCTGTCGAAACCTCCCGTGTAATAGTCGACGAGGTTTAACGGTCGTTCCTCGACCGAGCCGCTGCTAAGACCGATGCGAAGCTCGGTGCCGGGGGTGGCGTAGCGGATCTCGCGGCAGTACGTTTCTCGACCGAGTTGTTGCAGGCTCATCGAGTTCAGCCACATGCGGCCGCGGATGGTCTCTTCGTCGGGAGTGCAGGGCAGGCCGAGGGAGCGCCGCATCGCGATCAGCGTGAGGTAGGAGTCGGAGACAGCGGTGAGCGTCTGGCCTGAGGTCCATACCATCGGAACGAACCCGTAGACGTCGGCTCCGCAGCGGATCTGCTGCGCGCCGATGCGGGCGGTGAAGTAGCTGCCCTCGAGCGGCGTCGCCGCGTCGGGTGTCCGGCCGCTACTGGCGCCCGCGAAGGTCATGCGCTCCGCGTGGTGGTCGATGCCGTACCCCTGAAAGATCACTCCGTCGCTGATCGCGCCGGAGTTCGTGACGTAAACGAGGGTGCGGCCGTCTTCGAGCGGGAGCGTCGTCGTCTCCTCCGCGCGGAAGAGCGCAGTGAGCTTCGATGCCTGCTCACTGTCTGTGACGACGAGGACGTAGCCCGACATCAGGCGCCGCGCGTTGCGAGCTCGTACTCGCCCGGCTGGCTAGCGTTGAGTCTGCAGCGCAGTTCGTCGGCGGCCCCGGCGGCCCAATCGACATGGGTGCAAATAGTGTCGCTCACGGCCCTGATTGTACCGACTTATCTCGCTGGTGACTCGATGATCCCGAGGAGATCACCCCGCCGGGCCGCGGATGGGGTCGTCGGTAGGATCCAGCAGGCAGACATGGTTTATTCGTCAACCTGCGCTTCCCGGAGTGCGACAAGTTCCTTCCGGAGTTCACCCACGCGAGCCTGATCAGGCACGTCGGGCTCGTCGCCACGCGCGTGCGCTCGGAGCACACGAACGCCGACGCGGATCGCGTCGCGCTGCCGGTAGTAGACGGCGACCTGACTCCCTTCGGACGTAAATCGCCTGGTCAAGTTCGGGTAGGCGCGGGCGAAGTCGATCGCGTCCACGGTGAGCCCTCGTACAAGCTCGTCGGGGATCAGGTGAGCGGCGCGCGCCGCATGAATCAGCAGTGGGTCGTGCCTGATGAAGCCCAAGTTTCGACGCTCAGCAGTATCTGCCAACACGGCGTCGACAGCCTTCTCGAGCGAAGTGAGTACTTCCCGCGCCTGTCGTCGGCTCGAGTCCTCGCGTGCAGCGGCTGCATCCTTCTGTCGTTGTAAACCGTCGGCCTTGCGCTGTCGACCGGCGATCCAGAAGGTGCTGAAGACGCCCGCTATCACTCCCGCCAGCGTGAGTACGCTGGCGATCCAAGTGCCGCCGTGCTCGGCCCACAGATCTTCCCACACACCCGGAGAGTACCCGCTTGAGCATGCGCCGTCCCGTTAGATGTGGCTTCGCCTCGATCACTCACACGGCTCTGCAACCAACTCGTGCGGGTGTCGAGCTCGTCGCAGCACGCACAAGCACTAGAAGGGACCGAAGTTCTTGTTGGGACTGATCAGCTTTCCCCGCGCGCGCCGCGAGTGGATGGTCCTGATCGAAGCGAGCGCCAACCGATCTGTTTCGCCTTTGTCAGACGTGCGCTGCCATCTCGCTCGCGAGTCGCTCGTAGCCCTGGCGTGCGCGGTAATAGAGATCAGCCCGAACTCGCTGGTGGATGCGAGCGGGATAGTGCGAGATCCGCTCGAAGACCTTCTCGTTCGTATAGCTGCAGAGCATCTCCTGGCGCTCGATCATGCGCAGGAAGTTGCGGTTCTTGGGCGTGACGGACATCGCAACGGAAGGCACGCCATACATCGTGGCAACAACCAGACCGTGGAATTTGATCGTCGCGAGCATTGAACACGCTGAGATCTGCTGGCACATCTCGTCGAGGTCGTCCGAGTAGAAAACCTCCTCATCTGGCTCCGCGATCAGCCGCGCGCGTTCCAAGTCACCCTTGCCGAGTTCCATGTTGGCAAGCACGAGGTGGCGGATCTTGTAGCCCATCCCTTTCGCGGTGTCGATCATCGTGCGCACCGAGGACATGTCCTGATTGAGGGAGCGGTGCTCACGCATGACGACGCCAAGCGTCTTCTCCGTGTTCGGGAGGGCCGCGGGACGATCCATCGCGCAGACAGGATCCGGGTACCACGTCAATTTGTCGCCCGGATTGAGGTTCTCCTTGATCCAGTTGTAGCTCTCGATGTCGCGAGCGACGATCAGCTTGCAGTTCTCGTGGTCGAAGAACTCTCGATAGACGTCGAGGACGTTCTCGCGCCGATAGGGCTGGTTCGGTACGCCCAAGCCATAGATGAAGACCGGCTTCTTGAGGTATTCCATCTGCCAGTACAGGCCGCTGACGCGCAAAGGGTTAAGGAGGTCGCCTCCACCGATCAGGAAGGCGTCGTAGTCCTCGACGACCTCTGCGAGAGGTCGTGAATGGTATGGCTCCTGTTGCAGGTCGTGGACAACCTTGAGGTCGTAAGTCTCGCCCAGCTGCTGACGGTGCACCTTCAGGAACAACTCATCACCGAAGTTGCCCCAACCGAAGTAACCCACCATTCCGATGCGCTTCATGCTCTACCTTTTCTGCGGACTGTCCGCGGTTACGCTCGTGCCAGGAGCGAGTCGTAGTCGGCACCGTACAGTCCGACGATCTGGCGGAGCAGGGCTTCCGAAACCTCACGGTCTTCGTCCTTCACCTGCTCCATCTTCTTGAGGTACCAGCCTCGGATGAAGTTCTCGAGGTGATACTTCACATATGAGTCGTAGATCCCGTGGGCACGAAGGGCGCGAACCTGTGCCTCTTCCATGACTAGCTTCTTCTCGAAGTAGCGTGCACTAACCGCGTTCGTGATCGAGTCCGACCGTTCTGCGTAATAGACCAAATGAGCCGCGTCGGTGAATGCACACGTGCCCGCTGCGAGGAGCAGTTCCCAGCCGAACAGGGTATCTTGCCCGGCCGCGCCTTCGACGAACGTGAGATCGGAGCGATCGAAAAGCGCGCGCGCGATGACGGCAGCCTGTGTCGAGATGACCGGGAACTTCCCGGCGTCGAAGAAATGCTGCTTCGGCTTGTCGATGATCGCCAGACGAGTCGCGCTGTGTCGACCGGTGATGGTCGCTCGTCCCGCGACCTTCACCTGATAGCCGGAGACGAACCCGAGGCGAGGATGCTGTTGCGCCGCTTCATGGAAGAGATCGACCAACGTGTCGTAGCCGCCGTCGGAGATCTCGTTGTCCGGATCCAGGAACGTGACGAGCGGGGCGCGTGCTAACTCGACACCCTTGTTCCGTGGCCGCGACGCGCTGCCGCTTCCGCCGTCGCCGAACGAGAAGTACCGGACGTTGGGGTGCTCTGCCGCAAGGGCATCGCAGATTTCCAGCGTCTCGTTGTCGCCGGAACCGTCGTCGACCAGGATGATCTCGTACTCTGCCCACCTCGGGTTGCGCTGAATGCTCGGCAAGCACTTGGTCGCAAGGAATCGGCCGTTGTTGTAGACAGGCACGATGACCGCGAGTGAGGGCTCGAAGACGGGATCGACGGAGCGCGTTGCTTCGTGTGGTTCGGCGCGGCTTGCGCCATAGGGCGGGATCGCGTACCCCGACATGCCTGAAGTGGTGATGGAACCCTCGCCGACTCGCCTCACCACGTCTTCTCCATCGGCGGCAAAGACGCTGAGACCCGGTTCGAACTCGCCGCTCACGAAGTCGTGCGAGACGCCGGTGAGGGACCCGTCGACCTCGGCGATGCTCGCCTGCGTCACGAAGTCGACGTCGACGTACTTGAAGGCGTTGACGCGATCCGTGATGTAGTGCTCGTCGTACTCGAACGCCGACTCGAAGCTCGCGACGTAGCGTGCCTCAGCGGGCACGAGTGCGGTGCCGGCAGCGAGCGATGCGCGGTCAACGGCGGTGATGCCTGGGTAGGACTGGCGAGCGACCGCCTCTCGCAGACGGCCTTCGGAGAGGTCGGCGATCACTACGACAGTTGGCGTCTTGGTCAGGTCACCTGGTTCGAGACCGATTGCCTCGAGCATTCGTGCGACGATGTCGAAGCTTGTCGCGCTCGTCAGGACATTGCGGACCAATTGCTCGTTGACGCGTCGCTCCTCGTGGGTCGGAGGCGAGCCAAAGTACCCGTGTAGGTCCTCAGCATGCGCGACAATGCGGATCTCAGGGAACTTGTTGAGTACGGAACGTGCGTAGTTCGACACGATGCCGCGTCCCTGCGCCTGCAGCTCATAGACGCGCATGGCGCACATCGTCGGGCTCGACTTGATGGAGTTGAAGTTCAGGCTGTAGCGGAAGAGCTTGTGCACGCGCTGGAGGAGCTCGTGGGGAATCGGCGCCATTGAGTAAGGCTGGAAGCGCTCCGGGAATTCCAGGCCCTCGGCCCCGGCGTTCCGGTCGGCGATCTGCAGGAACGGCCCTGAACGTAGGATCGAGTCGAAGACCACCTGCATGTCCTCGGTGCGCTCGGGGTACCGCTGCGGGTACGAGCCGGCGAAGAACGCGCGATCGATGGTGAAGCGATTCGTTCCGATCGGATTGTTCAGGAGAGGGTTCGCTCCGTACTCCCCGTAGAAGATGCGATCGTGGCCGAGCGCCTGCCGGTAGTCGTCGATACAGTCCGAATCCGAGGTGAAAACGTAGTCGAACTTCTCCGCCACCGGGAGGAAGTAGTCGAAGTTGCTCGGATCCTCGATTGATTGGAACACCGAGGGGATGCCGTTGTCGGCGCAGTGCTCGAGGAGCGCATCCAAGGCTCTCGCGGGCGTTTCGCGGAACTTGACTCCCCGCCACTCCTCTCCGATCAAGCCCTTCCAACAGGTCACGTACAGGAGCAGATCGAACCCCGCGTCTATCACTTCCTGTACCCGATCAGGTCGGACGTATGTCACTTCGGCGAACGTGTCCTTGTAGAAGTTGAACATGTACTCGTCGGTGATGATTGCGACGCGCTGCTCGAACTTACGGGAGAAATAGTGCGAGCCATTGCTAACCGGGAGCGACTTCGCCATCTCCAGTAGTAGCTCCCTGGCAAGGTCCTGGCCAGTGTGAGCGGCGGCCTGAGAGGCAGTGGAACTGCCGATCGCATGCGTCCCAGCCTCTACGCTTGAGAGGAGCGCGCCCACCTGCCGGCTGATCTTGCGGCCAGCGTCTTCCAGCGCGACGACGTCGCGCCGAAGTGCCGCGACCTCGTCAGCGGGCGAACCCAGCGGACGCCCCTCTGCAGACAGCTCATGAAGTCCTGCGGGCAGATTGCCTCCTGAGCGCACCGGCCGCACGGTGAGGTCGCGGATGACGACATCCCCCTGCCCGATGACTCGGACCGTGGGCACTACGTGCCGAGTTTGCGCTCGGGGCACGAAGTGCACATAGGCGCTGGCCGCTACTTTGGTCTCACCAAGTCGCTCTCCCATCGCGTCATACTCGAGCAGATGCACCCGTGCGCGCGCTTCATTGGTGGTCTCGAGATCCACCGCAAGCGAAAGGCTCGTGCCACCGCCGACTGCGATTCCGCTGCCGGGCCGCAGCTTCTTGAATTGCTTGACGGTGGCATTGTGGATGAGGTAACTCGATTTGTCGCTCACCGATCGAGCGACCGTGTTTCCGCCCCGATCGATCCCGACGGACAACCGATCGGGATCGCTGACCATCCAAATGTTCGGAACTTGGTCCGGGCCGTAGAAGCCTATGACGGGAAACTTGCTCATCGTGCAGCATCATCCTTCGGGTTCGACTCGCCGAGTCGAGCGGTCTCGGGGCCAAGTCCAAGAGCGCGCTCAACGGCTCCCAGCCGATGCAGGAGCATCGCCTGGTGCCGGTAGGCATCGAGCCTCGAGAGGCTCTCCTTGGTCATGTATCGCTCGGTCGGATTCGACGTCACGCGCTCTTCGATGAGGGCGAGGCGTGCCTCGATCGCTGCGTCGTCCCGCTTCGTCGCGGTGCGAAGGGTGCCGCGCCTCCTTGCCTCGTCGCGGAGCGAGAATTCGAGACTGATGATGACCGCAGCTGTGGCAGCGAGGCACACCGCGGTTGAGATGCCGGCGATCGCTGACAGAGGGAAGAGCCCGAAGACCAGAACGATGCCTGCAGCAGCACCCGCGAGCGCAGCGAAGATTCGGACCAGTCGTAGCCTGTTCACGTGCTGAGACTCCAGTCCTCGACTTAATACTGCGGCTGTCTTCCGGCGAGACCCTGCGATGACCGCGCCGCTCGCACAGCCTAGCCGACTGGTGAGAACGACAAAGTTGGCATGCGGCTGGCATCGATGCGTGCAGTGGCAGAATGATGAGGTGAGCTGCGACGAGGGGGATGTGTGCGGATACTGCTCCTGACGCATTACTTCGAACCGGAGAACGGTGCGCCGCAACGGCGTTGGAGTGCGCTCATCACACGGTTCAGGTCTGCCGGACATTCGATCGATGTCCTCGCGCCGCCGCCGCACTACCCCAGTGGTCGCCTGAGCGCCGGTCACCGCGGTCTCACGTCGGGCACGCGCCACGAGAGCGCATCCGGAGCAACTGTCCATCGAGTCGCCTTCCTTCGCCACTCAGGAGATGTCGCCACGCGGACGCTCGATCACCTCGTCGCCGCGATGGACTCTTACCGACGCGGTGTCAGGCTCTTCAGGGCGCCGGGCGGGCGGCCGGACGTCATCATCGCGACGGCGCCAGCCATGGAGTCGCTAATCGCAGGTCGTGCCCTCGCGCGCAAGTTCCGGGTACCGCTTGTCGCAGAGATGCGAGATGCCTGGCCCGATCTCGTCGCCCACACGCCGGGACTGGGTTCACCCGCGACTCCGACGTCGGCAGCGAAACGACGGGTGCACGAATTCATCACCCGACTCCAGCGGCACGCCGATGTCGTCGTCACTACGACCACGACCTTCGCCAAGGTCCTCCGTGCTCGTGGGATCTCGAGGGTCACCGTATTGCGGAACGGCACCGATCCAGCGCGCTATGAGGTCGTGCCTACGAGAGTGCGCGACGGGAAGTTTCCTCTGCGGGTCCTCTACATGGGCACGATTGGCCGCAGCCAGGGTCTTGATCGCGTCATCGAGGCCGTCGCGCGGCTGCACGCAACCGGGATCGCAATCGATGCGAAGCTGGTCGGACAGGGCGCCGATGTCGGCCGGCTCCGGCGGCTGAATCAGAGACTGGGGGGACCTGTCGACATACTGGGCCAGATCGAGGGAGCTGCCGTTGTCGAGCAGTATAAGTGGGCGGACTCGACGATCGTGTCGCTGCGGGACTGGGAGCCCTTCGCTTGGACGGTTCCATCGAAGCTCTATGAGCTGATGTCTGCGGGCAAGCACATCACCGCGATCGTCTCGGGGGAGTCTGCCGACCTCATCCGTGAGTCCCGGTCGGGAGACATTGTCGAGCCTGGTGACATCGAGGCACTCGTCGCGCTCTGGAGGGGTATCGCCCGCGACCGGACGAGGCTGCAGGTTGGCGACGGCGGACGCCGATGGATCACGGAGAACGCCTCGTACGATCGCATCGCGCAGGAGTACATCAAGACGCTCGAGGAAGTTGTCCTCTCGCCGATACGACGGAACTGAATCAGTGCGTTCGCGCCCCCCACGGGACGCGCTCTCACGGTTGCCGTCCGGCTTACGCGCCGAAGTCCGCTGCGCGCTCGCCGACGCCCAGCAGCGCGGCGATCGCGCTGACGCTCCGGGACGACGCGTGACCGTCGCCATACGGATTCACCGCGTTCGCCATTGCGTCGTAGGCAGCGGGGTCATCGAGGAGTCGGTCCGCCTCGAACACGATCCGGTCGTAGTCGGTTCCCACGAGCCGCACGGTTCCCGCATCGACTGCCTCGGGACGCTCAGTGTTCTCCCGCATCACGAGCACCGGCTTGCCGAGGCTCGGGGCCTCTTCCTGGACGCCGCCGGAGTCGGTGAGGATGATCCGCGACGCGGCCATCACCTTCGTAAACTCGGCGTATGCCATCGGTTCTGTGACGATGATGTTGTCCAGGCCCTCGAGGTGCGGCAGGACAGCCTTGCGCACAGCAGGATTGCGATGTACGGGCAGGATCACGATGTGGTCGTGGTGCTTGCGGGCTAGCGCAGCAAGAGCCCGGCCGATGGCATCCATGCTGTCGCCGAGGTTCTCGCGGCGATGCGTCGTGGCGAGAATGATTGGGCGACCACTGGCCGCTGCTTCTGCGACAGCAGGGTCTGACGGCACCGTCGTCCATGCGGAGGCTTCCAGCAACGCATCGATCACAGTGTTACCCGTCACAACGATGGAAGTCGGGTCGAAGGACTCGTGCAGCAGGTTCGCGCGCGAGCCCATAGTGGGAGCAAGGTGGAGCTTCGCGACCTGCCCGATCAGCTTTCGGTTCGCTTCCTCCGGGAATGGTGAGTCGATATTGCCGGTTCGCAGGCCTGCCTCGAGGTGCACGACCGTCACTTGGCGGTTGAATGCTGCCAGCGCCGCCGCCATTGCGGTCGAGGTGTCCCCTTGGACGACGACCACGTCGGGAGCTTCGGCTACGAGCAACTCGTCTAGCCCGGCAATCGCACGCGAGACGATTCCATTCAGCGGCTGGCCCGGCTCCATGAGATTCAGGTCGTGCCTTGGAGTAATTCCGAACATGGAATTGACCTGATCGAGCATCTCGCGGTGTTGGCCGGTAACCACCGGGATGGACACGAATCGCTCATCCTGTTCCAGGGCCTCGATCACGGTCGCGACCTTGATCGCCTCGGGTCGGGTGCCGTAGACCGTCATCACCTTGTGCTGCGTCATGTCCTGCTCCGTTCGAGTGGTCGGTTGCGTATCTAGTTGCTCAGAGCTGGCGGGTGTGAAGCCGTGGCGCTGACCAGGGCGTTCTTGGCGGCCTCGTCCTTACCGAGCGCGATGCTGTGCGCGTAGTAGCGGTACATGTTTGCGACCTCATCCGCAGGCCCATCGGCGATCAAGGTGCCGGCATCGAGCCAAATGGCTCGCGTGCACATGTCTTCGATGGTCTTCGCTGCGTGGCTGACGAGAAAGACCGTGCCCGCCCGCGTGATGAGTCCGTGCATCGCCTCCTTCGCGCGTTCTGCGAAGGAGGCGTCTCCAGTCGACAGTGCTTCGTCGATCATGAGGATCTCCGGATCTGCCGCGACCGAGATCGCAAAGCGCAGCCGAGCTCCCATTCCAGAGGAGTAGGTCTTCATGGGCTGATGAATGGCTTCGCCAATACCCGCCAACTGCTCGATTCGTTCCTTAGCAAAATAGGCATCGTCTGGCGTCATCCCCATTGCAAGGGTGCCGAGCCAGATGTTCTCCGCACCCGACAGCTCTGGGACCAGTGCCGCACTCACGCCAAGCAGTTGCGGTTGAGCGGATGCCACGACCGTGCCCGACGTCGCTGGCTGCAGGCCCGCCAGCACTCGCAGTAAGGAACTCTTCCCCGAGCCGTTCAACCCCACCAGCCCGACCATCTCGCCTTCTCGAGTCGCCATCGAGATGCCTCGCAGGACGGGGCCGGTCACGGACTTCTTGCCGCCTCGACGCCACCAATTGCTGCCACTCGAACGAGCAACGGTGTAGCGCAAACGTAGGTTCTCGGCGGCAATCGTGACCTTCGGCTCACCGCTCAAGCGCCAACCGGGTTCCAAGTCACTCGCGACCATAACGCTCCTCGTTCCACCAGAACAGCATGAAGCCGACGACGAGCGCGCCGATTGCCCAGGCGGCGAGCTGCAACCAGTTCGCGACGGGCGGTACGGCCCCGTCCATGAGCGTCATGCGGTACATATCCAGCACCACGTAGATCGGATTCGCTTGGATGATTGTCAAGAGCACTGGATGGTCGAGGAAACGTTCGATTGGGAAAATCACCGCAGACGCGTACATGAGGAAGCGCGAAACGAAACTCATCGCTTGCGCAATGTCTGGCACGAGAGCACCCATCCAGCCGAAGAAGAAGACGAAGCCCAAGTTCATCGTCAGCTGGAGTACGAACAGGATAGGGAACAGGGCCCAGGTAACGTTCGGGGCTTCGTGGGGCGGGATTGCGATGATCAAGACAAACATCACTGCGATGGCTGGCATCGAGCTCATCACATCCCGAACCACAGTGGATACGCCGACTGCCGCGCGCGGGAATGCAAAGGCACGGATCATGGCCTTCGAGCCGCGCACCAGCGTCACGCCGCCGGTGATTGCACGCGATGAGAGTTGGAACATGAAGACGCCGATGAGGATGAAGGCGATGAAGTTGTCCATGCCGCGAGACACGTTCAGGATCAGGCCAAAGACCAGCCAATAGAACGCTGCGTCGAGGAGTGGGCGGAGGACATACCAAGCAGCCCCGAGGCGTTCGTTCGAATAGCGCGTGAGCGCCTCACCACGCGCGCCCGCCCAGATGAAATGCCGTCGATCAAGCAGTTCAGTGAAGTATTCGCGCAGCGGCGGTCTTGTACCGACGCGGCGTAAGTGGGAGAGATCTCCGTACTTCGTCTCCAAGTCTCGACGCAGCGGCGCTGAGAGCGCTGAAGCGCCTGCCTTGCGCGTCGACCACGCCCGTCGCCACTGCGTCCGGAGTCCCCGAGACTCAGTGCGCTGCGACGATGAGGTCATGCGATGTCCTGAGCAATCTGTGAGGGAGCAAAAGGCAGGCGCACTCGGCACGCCAACCTCCATGTTCCCACATCGAAGGTTACGAGCAGACTGCGTCGAGGGAACGCCGAGACGTCGACCCGACTGCAGACCAGGTCAGCTCAGCGGCACGTCTGCGTCCAGCGTCGACCAGCTGAGCGCGACGCGATGCGTCTGCCGTTAGCCGGACGAGCTCGATAGCGAGGCTGCCGGGACTCGACGCAATGAAGGCGCTCCCGAGTCGCTCCATCTCGGCGCCGATGGTCTCCAGGAGCGGCGGAAGCGCGCTGACTAACAGCGGCCGGCCGCTCGCCATCGCCTCGACGGGCTTCAACGGGGAAACCGTGCGCGTCACGGCGCGGTCGTGGCGTGGAACCACGAAGACGTCGAGCGCATCGCGGTAGTTCGTGACCGCGTCGCGAGCAACGCGACCCGTGAATCGTGCAGCGTCGCCGAGCCCGGCGTCCGCCGCCTGGCGCTCGAGCGCTGGCCGGGCGACGCCGTCGCCGACCAGCAGCAGGCGCACGTCGTGGCCGCCGGCGCGGGCGAGGCGGACGGCCTCGATCAGCACGTCGAAGCCCTCGTAGTCGACCAATGACGAGGTCGAGCCGACCCAGAAGCCGTCGCGGGGCAGGCCGAGCGCAGCGCGAGCGTCGGCGGAGAGCGGGGGTGTGCGATCGAGGATGGCGGCATCGATGCCGTTCGGCACGAGCTCGATGCGCTCTCGCGGGACGCCGCGGGACACGAGGTCCTCGCGCATGCTGCCTGAGAGCGTGAAGACGGCGTCGGCGTCGCTCGCGAGCTCGGCCTCCCGCTCGCGTGTCAGGCGGAACCGTTCACTCGCGGTGGCACGCTCACGTGCTTCCTCACTGCCCAAGCCGGCGATCCAGGTCTGCTCGAGCATGCCCCGCACCTCGTAGGCCCATGGCAGCCCCAGAGCGTCAGCGACCTCACGCACGACGATCGCGTTCGGGTAATGGGTGGTGGTCTGGAGGACAGCGGGCGCGACCTTGCCCGCGAGCGCTGCGAGCGCATCCGCCTGCTGTGCGAGACGGCCGTCTGGTGTGGGAGCGAGGCGCGCGGGCAGGGCTCGATAATAGGCGATGCCGTCGATCACATCGACGGATCTCGCCGCGAGGCCGCCGACCACCACGGGGTAGCCGACTCGGGTGATCGCCGTCGGTGCGAGGTCAGCGCCGCGCTGTGCCTTCAGCACCTCGTGGCTGCGCACGGTGTAGCCGGACTGGGTGTGGGGCAGGGAGTTGGTCAGCAGGTGCAGGACGCCGTCGCGAGGCGCGTTCGAGGGTGTCTGCCCGCGCAGCGTCCAGCGCAGGCGAGTGCCGGGCGTCATGAGGGCGAGCTCGGCACGGAGCGCGCGATGCAGGCGCGAGCGCGGCGCGTGCTCGGCAAGCAGGGTGACCGCTTCGTTCGCCTCGCCGAGCTGCCATGCCGCACGGGCGCGGGTGGCGGGATGCGCCGCGAGGTCGTCGGCGACGAGCTCGGGGCGGCCGGCAGCCTGGGCGACTTCGGCAGCGAGGCGGCTGAGGCCGCCGCGGCCAGCGAGCGCATCGAGCGCCTCACGTGTTGAGGTGAGGTCGCCCTCGAGCCACGTCTCGACGAGCGCGCGGTCAGAGCCGCGTGCGCCGCGGGCAGCCGCGAGCAGCGGACCACGCGCGGTGGGGAACCTGCGGGCGAGCTGGATGCCGAAGGTGAGCGGATCGTCGGTGATCGAGCGCAGAGCCGTCGTTGCGGCCATCGAGGCGTTGCCGAGCAGGCGGGGAAGGCGCTGCACTGCGCTGCGGCGGTGAGGGCGGTCGGCGGCGGGCATGGGGTTGATTGTTCCACCTGTGCGCCAGAAGGAACTGTGGTGACCACCTACTCGAATTTCCTCCGCGTTTGGGGGACGTCGGAGGATATTGCAGAGTGCGGCGGAAACCCAAAGGAGTGTGCGGTATCTTCTCCGCCATGGCTAAGAAGACTTTCGTTCAGCTCGTCGACGACTTCTCGGGCGAGAGCATCTCGGATGGTGAGGGCCGTACGGTTCGCTTCGCATTCGACGGCGCCGAGTATGAGATCGACCTCACCAACGAGCACGTCGAGGAGTTCTCGGACGTGCTCGAGCGCTACGTGCGCGCATCCCGCCGAGTCTCTGGTCGCCGCAAGACTGGCGGCTCTCCCGCCCGCAGCGGCGGCAACTCGGAGACCGCGGCCATTCGGGAATGGGCAGAGTCGCAGGGGCTGAAGGTCGCGACTCGCGGCCGGATTCCTGCGGAGATCGTGGAGCAGTATCGGAATCGGTGAATCCGGCAGGAGTGAAGGAGGACGCCGCCCTATTGGGGCGGCGTTCTTCGTATTGGGGGCAGATTGGTTTCGAGACGCGGTCGGGCTTCGCCCGAGCGCTCCTCAACCAGCTGGGGGGGCTTCGCGCGAGCGCTCCTCAACCAGCAGGGGGGAGCAGCTCGTCGATGCGCTCGGCGATGATCTGCAGGCCGGCCTCGTTGGGGTGCAGTCCGTCGCTGGCGATGAGGTCGGGGCGGCCCTCGAGCGGGTCGCCGAGGTCGAGGTACTCGGCGCCGACGCGGTTCGCCTCGCGCTCGACGACGTCGCTCAGCTCGAGCAGGCCGCGGGGCGGGGGCGGGTCGTCCCAGATGGGTGAGGTGACGATGATGCGCGCATCCGGCAGCGCTTCGCGCAGCTGGGTGTAGAAGTCGACCACGAACGGCTCGATGTCGTCGACGGTGTTCATGGCGAGGTCGTTGCGGCCACCGGAGACGACCACGATGTCGGGGTCGTGCTCGACCGCCTGCGGGATGACGCCGGCGTAGTCGAGGCAGCCGCCTGCCGGGCACCAGAGCTCGTCGCGGTTCGTCGCGTAGCCGGTGCCGGCGATGCCGAGGTTGGTGACTTCCCACTCACGGAAGGTGCCGAGGATGCCGGGAAAGCCGCGGCCGACGAGGCGAGTGCCGGAGCCGACCGTGTAGGAGTCGCCGATGAAGACGGCGGTGGGGCGCTCGCGCGTCTGCTCGGTGGCATCCGGTTCGGATGCGCCGGACTCGGGCGGGGCCGGCGGGGGATCGGCGGCCGCTCGTGGCCACAGCACGATGGCGAGGACCACGGCGACGAACGCCGCGGCGATGGCGGTGAGGGTGAAGGCTCGGCGGGACATCTGGTCTCGTGACGCGGCCTACGGCCGCTCCTCGACCGACGAAAGCAGTGCGCGGACGGCCTCGAGGGGGACGGAGACCCAGGTGGGGCGGTTGCCGAGCTCGTAGACGACCTCGTAGAGGGCCTTGTCGAGCAGCAGCGCGGTGAACACCGGATCCTGCTCGTCGACGGGACCGAGCGCATCCGCATACCCCGACAGGAACTCGGTGCGGCGCTGCGTCACCCAGTCGGCGGCGACAATCGGGTCGCCGGCGGGCTCCTCCTGCAGAGCGGATCCTGCGGCGTAGTCGAAGGACCGCAGCATGCCGACGACGTCGCGCTGCCGCGGCTCGCGCACCACGCGCTCGTGCATCGGGCGCAGCGGCTCGCCCTCGAAGTCGATCAGCGCCCAGCTCCCGTCGCTCGAGCGCAGCACCTGGCCGAGGTGCAGGTCGCCGTGGATCTGCTGCAGCTCGCCGAGGGCGTGGATCTCGCGCAGTCGGTCGTTCGCGACGGAGAGCTGCTCGTCGAGCTCGGCGAGCACACCGGCGCCCTGCTCGCGCGCCCAGGCGAGGCGCTGCTCGAGCCCCGTGACGAAGCGCAGGGTGTCGGCCTCGCTCGCCTCTGCGGTGCCGAGCGCATCGGCCAGGTCGCGGTGCACGGTGGCGACCGCGGCACCGAGCGCGGCGGCATCGGGCAACGCGCGCTGCTCGCCGCGCAGGGTCGCGAGCGCGTGCTGACGGAAGAGCTGCCAGCCGTCCTCGCCGCCGGCGACGAAGGACGAGACGGCCATCAGGTGGCCGGAGACGAACGCGTCGCCAGCCGGCCAGGTGGCGGCGAGCGACGCGAGCAGGCTCGGCACCGGGCGGCAGCCGGCGCGCGTGAGGGCGCCGGTGACGACGACGTCGGGGTTGTCGCCGGGGGAGACGACGCGGAAGACCTTCGCGATCCACGGGTGGTCGCCGCCGCCGATGATGGAGGTGTTGGACTGCTCGCCGGTGATGACGCGGATCTCACCGGCCGCCTCGGGCGTGCCGGTGGCGTCGCCGGTGAGGCCCTCGACCGTGCTCCTGCCCGTCGCGGCGTCGATGAGCGCCTGCACCGCATCCGCATCGTGACAGGCATCGACGAGCCAGCGGCCGTCGAGCTGCGCGATGGGCGCCGCGCCCTGCTCGTCGCGCCAGGCGACGGGCACCTGCAGCAGCGTGTCGCCGGCGCGCAGCAGCAGGATGGCGGCGCCGCCGAGGTCGTAGGCGCGCTCGAGCGTGACGTCGACCTGCTGGCCCTTCAGGGGGTACCAGCGGGTGGTGGGCATCCAGGCAGCGATGGCGTCGACGACCTGCGGGTCGGCGAAGTCGGGAGCGGCGGTCGGGGCGGTGGCGCTCATGGGGGACATGATGCCGGGTGCGGGTGAGTGCTGGCTATGGGCGTCTCGATACGCGCGCTGCGCGCGCTACTCGACGAGCATCACGGGCGGTTGAGGGTATGCAGCTGCAGGCCCTGGACGGCCGTCATGAGCTGCGAGATGGGGGCGATGAGGCCCTCCTTCGAGCAGCGCGCGGTCACCTTCGTCTTGATGCCGGAGACCACCGCGACCGCGACGGCGCCCTGTGAGGTGGGCAGGCCGACGACGGGGCCGCCGGAGTCGCCGAGGCAGAACGCGCTCGCGCCGCTCGAGCGCACGATCTGCACGTGCATGCACTCGCTGCCGCGGCTGGTGCCGTAGCAGGTGACGTAGGCGGCCCCGGCGGTGAGGTCGCACTTCCAGCCGGTGACCTGGCCTGATGAGCAGAGCCGGTAGCCCGAGGGCGGCCAGGTGTCCTGCGAACGGGTGATGTTCACCGTCGAGGTGTTGTTCGTGTAGATGCGGGGGAGCGTGCGCGCGTCGTAGGAGGCGGCGATGACGCCCAGGTCGTAGGGCCGCTGGCCGTCGTTGAGCTCGCGCACCAGATCGCTCGTCCCGATGCGGGTGCCGGCCTGGTTGCGCACGGCGCGGCCATCGGCGTAGTCGCTGCAGTGCGCTGCGGTGACGATGAGCGGGCGGTGGCCGAACGTGCCGGTGAAGCCCGAGGTGCAGCTGACCCAGCCGCCGCTCGCCCACTGCGTCTGCACGCGCATGCCACCGGAGAGCACGCTCGTGTCGTTCGTGCGGCTGGCAGCGAGGTTGGCTGCCTGCGTCGTGTCGACGGCGGTGCCGGCGTGCAGCTGGGTGTCTGCGGCGTTGACCGGGGCGGTCTCGGTCTCGTCGACCGTGACCGCGGCGCCGAGCTCGGCGGCGGCCTGCTCGGCCTCGCCGATCACGTCGAGCACCTCGCCCTCGAGCGCGATGTGCTCGCTGCCGATCGACTCGGCGACATCCTCGGTCGGCACCTCGACCGAGAGCGTGTCGGCGCCCAGGCCGATCGCGAAGGCGCCGTCGCTCGGCATGCTCGCGGCGATGCCGTAGGCGATGTCGAGCAGCTCCTGCTCGCTCGACTCCTGCGGCACGAACCGGACGTCGATGCCCTGCTCTGCCGCCGCATCCGCCATCGCCCGCACCTCGGTGGGCACGAAGCCGACCCAGCCGATGTCGATCGTGCCGGCGACCGGGTCGCCCTCGATCTGGCCGAGTCGCGGCACCGGGGTCAGCGCATCCCACCCGGCGATCTGATCGATGACCGCGAAGTGCGCCTCCTGCACCTCGGCGAGATCGTCGGCGGCGACGGTGGGTGCCGCGGGCGCGATCGTGACGGCAGCGGTGACGCCGAGGGCGGCGGTGACGGCGAGGAAGAGGGGACGGCGGCGCAAGCGAGACCTCGTGACGGTATCGGGCTGGGGGAGGGACTTCGATGAGTGTACCCCGAAGGTTCAACCGTGGGTAGAGGGTTCTGCTCGAGCTGCGGCGCTCCTCAGATGGCGCGCTGCCAGACGCGCTCGCGCAGCATCAGCACGATGGGCGAGCCCTCGGCGTCGTGCGCGGTGAGGCGCAGGTAGGTGAGGTCTGCGCCGGCGACGACGCGGTCGACGGGCACCGTGCTCGACTTCGTCCAGCGCTCGAGGCTCGTGGCCCCGCTGACCGTGGCCTGGAGATCGGCCAAGATGGCTGCGATGTCGGCGCTGCTGTAGGCCGACGGCCTCGGGGGATCGTTCTGCATCTCCAGAATGTACCCCATCTCTGTACCCCATCACTCGGCGGGCGCGGATCCCGTCGCGACCGGGTTGACCACCTTCGTGTGGCCGCTCGGGGTCGTGCCTGCCGGCATCCGCTTCACGACACGACGCACGATGAGCCAGGCCAGCAGGGCCAGCAGCGCGAGGATCACGAGCACCGGCATCGCCTGCCCGAGCCCGAACAGGAACGTGGCACCCCAGGCCAGGAAGCCGTTCCAGCCGTTCACCAGCCCATCCCAGAAGCTGGGCGTGCCGGTCGGGCCCTCGACGGTCGTCGAGCGGATCTGCACCTCGAGCGTCGACATCGACACCTGCTCGTCGAGCGCCCGCTGCTGCGAGAGCAGGCTCTCGAGCTCGCTCGTGCGCTGCGTCAGCTGCGCCTCGACCTCGAGCAGCGTCTCGGTGTCGGCCGCCGTGGTGAGCAGCTCGGTGAGACGGTCGACGGATGCGCGGGATGCGTTCACCCGCACCTCGAGATCGCGCACCTGGTTGGTGACGACCTCCTCGCCGAGGTCGAGCGTCGTGACCTCTGCCAGGCCGCGCAGCGCGTCGAGCATGCCGTCGACCTCGACGGCGGGCACCCGCACGGTGAGCGTGGCCCATGCCGGCTCGAAGTCGGTGGACGCGCCCTCTGCTCGGCGATCGATCGTGCCGCCGCGGGCCTCGGTGGCGTCGGTGACGGCATCCGCCGCCTGCAGCGGGTCGCCGGCGCGCATGGAGACGCTGCCGGTGACGATGACGGCGCGATCCTCGTCGACGGCCTGCGCTTCGGCACCTTGGGCACCGGAGGCACCGGAGTCGCCGCCACCCGCGTCCTCCTGCGGCATCGGCGCGCTCTCCTGGCCGTCGGTCGCCCACTCGGGCGCGGTGCCGGATTCCTGCATGAACTCGGGTTCGGCGGTGCTGGCGCCCATGGCGCCGCAGCCGGTGAGGAGGACGGTGCCGGCGATGACGATGCCGGCCATCGAGAGGAGTCTGCGGGTCATGCTTCCACTGTGCGCGGACGGTCGCAGAAGCACAGCCCAACCTTTTCGGCGACTTGGGCGTCAGCGGCGCTACCCGGCGCGCTCAGCGCTGCGCGTCAGGCTCCGGGAGGCTCGCTCGCAGGTGCTCGGTGAGGCGGTCGACGACGAGGTGCTGCGCCTCGTTGAGGTGCGAGCGCTGGTGCGCCACCAGCAGCTCGGTGCCCCGCCGGCTGAGCTCGGGCACCGCGTCGAGGTCGATCGCGGCGGCGAGCAGCGCCGACATCTCCACGGCGAGCGGCTCGGTCTCGGCCGGCCCGGCGGTCGCCGGGAGGCCGGCGAAGCGGTCGACGAGCGCGAGGTAGCGATCGCTCGACTGCGCGAGCCGTGCGGATGCCGTGACCAGCCATGGCAGGCTCGGGTCGTCGCTGAGGTGCGCGAGGAGCGCGAGCTGCTCGCGCTCGTACCGACTCTCGCGATCGGCAGTCGACCGCTGCCGCGCCAGCAGGAAGGCGTAGGGGACGAGCGACTCGGGCACATCGGGCGTCGCGCCGCCGTCGCCGAGCTCGGCGATCCGGCGGCGGCGATGCTCGAGCCGCGCGATCTCGGCGGCGGCCTGGGCATCGATGCCGGCGAGCAGTCGCCGTGAGGCGACCGGGTCGTCGATGACGCGCTGCACCTCGGAGAGCGGGATGCCGAGCTCGGTGAACCTCGCGATGCGCAGCAGCGTCGCGAGATGGTGCACGGTGTACCTGCGGTAGCGGTTGACCGAGCGCTCGGGCTCCTCGAGCAGCCCGATCTGGTGGTAGTGGCGCAGCGTGCGCACGCTCACGCCGGCGAGCGCTGCGAGCTCGTTGCTGCGCATCTCAGGCTGCCTCGGGTTCGAGATCATGCATCGATCTTGTCGCGAGGATGCCGACCAGCGCGAGCACCCAGACGCCCGTGACGGCGAACCCGGCGACCGTCGCACCGCGCACCTCTGCCACCAGGCCTGCGCCGCCGATGCCCAGCGGTGCCGCCAGCTGCAGCGCCGTGTTCTGCAGCGCCAGCACTCGGCCGCGGGCGCGGTCGGGCGTCTTCTCGACCAGCAGCACGCCGAGCACCGCCCCGAGCACGGCGTTGCTCACGCCGACCAGGGCGGCGCTGACGAAGATCACCGGCAGCGAGGCGAGCGTCGAGAGCGCGAGGAACCCGATCGTGAGCGAGCTGAAGCCGATCGCCAGCCAGGCTCGGCGGCTGATGCGGGTCGCGAACGCCGAGTAGATCAGTGCGCCCAGCAGCATGCCGCCCGCCAGCGCCGTCAGCGTCAGGCCCAGCAGCTCCGGCCGCGCGATCCTCGCGAAGTGCACCGGCAGCACCAGGCCCTGCATGCCGCCCGCGACCGTCGTCAGGCCGACGATCAGCACGATGGTGGCGACCAGGAAGCGGCTGTGGCGCAGCACCGTGAAGCCCCCGATCACCTGCTTCCAGGGCGTCTCCGGCACCGCGGAGGTCTGCTGCACCCTCCCGGCATCGCGCGGGATGGCGAGGGTCAGCAGCGCGGCGGCTGCCGACGTGCCGGCGGTGATGAAGAAGACCGCGCTCGGGCCCAGCAGCGCCACCAGCGTGCCGGCGATCGCTGGCCCGACGACGAGCGCCGCCGAGGTGAGCGTCTGCCGCACCCCGACGAGACGCTCGAGCGAGACGCCGCTGCGCTGCACGATCGCGGCGACCAGCACTTCCCGGGCGGTGCCGCCCGGCACGTCCCCGAACGCCCCGATGATGCCGAGCGCCACGAACCACCACAGCTCGAGCCCCCACAGCATGTCGACCACGGGCAGGGCGGCGACGGCTGCGGCCGAGATGAGATCGGATGCGACCGAGATGTTGCGGCGGTTCCAGCGGTCGAGCACGAACCCGGCGAGGAGGCCGATCAGCACCGCGGGCACGGCCGTCGAGGCCGAGATGATGCCCATGCTGAGCGGGCTGCCGGTGATCTGCAGCACGATCAGCGGCAGGGCGACGGCAGCGATGCCGTTGCCGAGGAGCGACAGGAAGTGGGAGCCGAGATAGGCGAAGGCGACGAGGTGCATGCCTCCACTGCACACTCCGACGTCGCGTCGGAGTCAAGGCGGCGCTACTTCTTCGCCTTCGCCTCCGCCTTCGCGGCCTTCACCGCCGCCTTCGCGGCCTCCTTCTCGGCGGCGGCCTCGGCCTTGGACTCCGCCGCGCGCAGCCGGTCTGCGGCCCTGGCCACCGCATCCGCCGCCTTCTTCTCCGCATCGCGCAGCTCGGCGCGCGCCTTCTCGACGAGCTTCGCTGCCTCGCGCACGTGCTTGTCGGTCGTGATGCCCGTGGGCAGCTGCTCGAGCTCGTCGCCGTCGGCCTTGCGCTCGAGCCAGCGCTCGATGCCGTCGAGCAGGCGGCTGAGGCCGAAGCCGAAGCCCACGTCGCGGTCGGTGTCGCGGAGCTCGAACACGCCCGCGCGCACGGCCGGCGCGAGCAGCGGGAATCGCTCGTCGGTGACGAGCTCCGGCAGGGCGCGCCGCACCGCATCGTCGACATCCGCGTTGCTCGACGCCTTCGCGTAGAGGCCGATGTAGCCGAGCAGCAGCAGCAGCGTGGGCAGCTTCGCATCGTACGGCTCGTCGACGTCCTCGATCGCGGCGAGGCCCGCCTCGAGGATCGCCAGCCGGTTGGGGGTGGTGGGGATCGAGCTCGGCGGCAGGTCGGCGAGCCACGGGTGCGCGTCGTAGCTCGCGCGCACGAACATCGCCCACTCGCGCAGCCGCTCCCGCCACGTGCTGCCGGCACCGGGCACCACCACCTCGCTCGCCGCGTCGTACATGAGCAGCAGCAGGCCGTCCTTGCCGGTGACGTAGCGGTAGAGGCTCATGGGTGCCGCGCCGAGGCTCGCCGCGACCCTGCCCATGCTGACCGCCTCGAGCCCGTCGGCGTCGGCGATCTCGATCGCCGCCTCGACGATGCGCTCGGTGCTGAGCTCGCGCTTCGGCCCGCGGTGCGGCAGCGCGGCGACGCCCCACGTCACGGCGTGCGCGTGGGGCAGCGCGGGGCTGTCGGGGTGCTCGGCGTCGGTCACGGGCTGCTCTCGGTCACTGGCGGTCGTCGGGGTGGGTGCCGGTGCGCTCGCCGGTCTCGAGGCCCGCGATCTGCGCCATCTCGTCGTCGCCGAGCGCGAAGCCGCCGACGTCGAGGTTCTGGCGCAGGCGCTCGGCGTGCGTCGACTTGGGGATGAGGGCGCCGCCGAGCTGCAGGTGCCAGCGGATGATCACCTGCGCGGGCGAGACGCCGCGCGCCTCGGCGATGCCGCGGATGCTCGGGTCGTCGAGCACGCGGGCGCGGCCGAGCGGGCTCCAGGCCTGGGTGATGATGCCGTGCTGCCGGTGGAAGGCGCGCAGCTCGTGCTGCGGCAGCCACGGGTGCGACTCGACCTGGTTGATCGCCGGCGTCACGCCGGTCTCGTCGATGAGCCGCTGCACGTGCTGCTGCGTGAAGTTGCTGACCCCGAGGGTGCGGATGCGGCCGGCGTCGCGCAGCTCGATCATCGCCCGCCAGGTCTCGACGAACTGCCCGCGGGCCGGGCGCGGCCAGTGGATCATGTAGACGTCGATCGGCGACCCGAGCGCCGACTCGGAGGCGGTGAACGACGACCGCAGCGCATCCGCCCCCTGGTCGGGATCGCCCCAGAACTTGCTCGTCAGCGTCAGCTCGCCGCGCGGCAGCCCCTCGTCGACCGCGCGGCGCACCGCCTCGCCGACCTCGCGCTCGTTGCCGTACAGCTCGGCGCCGTCGACCAGCCGGTAGCCCGCATCGAGGCCCGCGGCGACCACCCGCCGCGCCTCGGCGGCGGCCACCTTGTAGAGGCCGAAGCCGAGCGCCGGGATGCGGTGCCCGTCGTTGAGCGCGAGCTCGTCGGTCGCGGGGGAGCGGGGCATGCGTCGATTGTGTCAGGGCGCCCCCGGCGGCGCTTGCCCTGCGGCGCTCGCCCCGCCTCAGCGCTGGGCGGCGAGCGTCTCGGCCACCAGCTCGGCGACGGCCTCGGCCGCGCGCTCCCGGTCGGCGGCGACGAGGCCGATGCGGGTGCGGCGCTCGAGCACGTCGTCGGCGTCGAGCGCGCCCTCGTCGCTCACCGCGAAGGCGACCTCCGCGCGCGTCACGTCGATGCCCGGCACGATGAGGGCGGATGCGTCGGCGCACGCCGCGCGCGCGAGCACGGCACCCGCCTCGCTCCCGAACCTGGCCACGAGCGACGGCGGCAGCGGCGCATCCGCCCCCGTGCCGCCCGTGCGCACCGGCGAGCGCGGGGCGCCCACGAGCGGCAGCGCGCGCGTGCGGCTGCGCGGGGCGTCGATGCCGGCCCGCCGCACGGCCAGATCGACCGCCTGCTCGGCCATCGCGCGGTAGGTGGTGAGCTTGCCGCCGAGCACCGTCACGACCCCGCCGGGCGAGGCCGCCACGTGGTGCCGGCGCGAGATGTCGGCCGTCGCGCCCGCGCCGCTGTCGATCAGCGGGCGCAGCCCCGCGAACGCGCCCAGCACGTCGGCGCGCCCGAGCGGCACCTCGAGCGCGGTCGAGAGCGTCTGCAGCAGGAAGGCGATCTCGCGCTCGGTCGGCTCGGGCACGTCCGGCGCGGGGCCGGGCGCATCCTCGTCGGTGAGCCCGACCACCACGCGGCCCAGCTGCTGCGGGAGCGCGAACACGAAGCGGCTCACCGAGCCCGGGTGCGGCACCGTCAGCGCGGCCGTCGGGTGCCCGAGCGTCGCGGCGTCGAGCACGATGTGGGTGCCGCGGCTCGGCCGCAGCCGGATGCCCTCGTCGAAGTCGCCCGCCCAGACGCCCGCGGCGTTCACGACCGCGCGCGCGTCGAGACGCAGGGTGCCGCCGCCCAGGGCATCCTCGAGCACCGCACCCGAGGCATCCGCCGACCGCACGCGCATGCGCGTGAGCACGCTCGCGCCGAGCGCGGCCGCCGTGCGCGCGAGCCCCACCACGAGCCGCGCGTCGTCGACCAGCTGCCCGTCGTGCGCCAGCAGCCCGCCGCGCAGGCCCGCGCGCCGGGTCGCGGGCGCCAGCCGCAGCACCCGCTCGGCGCCGATGCGGCGCGGCCGCGGCAGCGCGGCGCTGGGCGTGCGGGCCAGCAGCCGCAGCCCGTCGCCGACCGCGAACCCCGTGCCGCTGATGAGCGCCTGGCGCGCCGTCACCGAGGGCACGAGCGGCAGCAGCTGCGGCAGCGCGCGCACGAGGTGCGGGGCGGTGCTCGTCATCAGCAGGTGCCGCTCGACGGCGCTCTCGCGCGCCACTGCCAGGTCGCCGCTCGCGAGGTAGCGCAGGCCGCCGTGCACGAGCTTCGAGCTCCAGCGGCTGGTGCCGAAGGCGAGGTCGTGCGCCTCGGCGAGCACCACCGTCAGCCCGCGCGAGGCGGCATCGAGCGCCACCCCGGCTCCCGTCACACCGCC
This sequence comes from Agrococcus baldri, assembly GCA_007988785.1. Taxonomy (GTDB): domain Bacteria; phylum Actinomycetota; class Actinomycetes; order Actinomycetales; family Microbacteriaceae; genus Agrococcus; species Agrococcus baldri_A. The sequence goes on along the minus strand of BJUU01000004.1, from coordinate 140,120 downwards.
GCCGATCACGAGCAGGTCGACCGGCTCGCGGCCGCTCGCGAGCGCGTCGAGCTCTCGGCGCCTGCGCGCGGCGCTGAGCGCGGGGGAGTCGGCGGCCGCGATCACGGCGCCAGGTGCCGATCGATCGCGTGCCGCAGCTCTGCCTGCCAGTGCTGCTCGTCGATGAGCGCCGTCACGATCCCGTGCGACAGGATCGCCGCCTGCGCGATGAGCAGCAGCATCACCGCGATGTCGCTCGGCGAGCCCGCGCGCACGCTGCCGTCGCGCTGCCCCGCCGCGATCGCGACGGCGAGCCAGTGCAGCATCGCCCGCTGGCTCGCGCCGATGCGCTGCAGCGCGTAGCGCGAGAACGACTCGGGCTCGCGCTCGAGCAGCCGCGCGAACAGCGGGTGGCTGCGGAAGCGCGCCGAGAACCGCAGCACGTCGCGCACGATCTCGTCCCGCGTCGTGGGCGCGGGGCCGAGCTCGTCGAGGATCTGCGTGATCGCCCGCAGCTGCGCCGCCCGCACGATCGCGTCGGCGTCGGGCCACCGCCGGTAGACGGTGGGGCGGCTGACGGATGCGAGGCGCGCGATCTCGGCGACCGTCACGGCGCGCGTGTCACGGGTGGCGAGCAGCTCGGCGGCCGCATCGAGGATGCGGTGCGCGCTCGCGTCGAGGGCCGGAGGGGCGGGCTGCGCCTCGTCTGCCTTCGCGTGACGGATTGCCATGATGTGTCACACTGTAACGCATGACCGACGACACCGCCGTCCCGGATCCGGGCGCCGCGCAGCACGAGGCCGAGCCCGCTGCCCCGATGCGCTGGGACGGCTGGGGCGACCCCGCGAAGGCGCGCTCGCTGCCCGCCGCGCTGCGCGCGCTGCTGCCGCTCAAGCTCGGCCGCATCCGCACGCCGGCGCCCGCACCCGCGATCGACGAGGTCGAGCTCTCGCCCTCCGCGCTCGAGGGCGCCGAGGGCCGGGCGCTGCGCGGCGAGCTCGCCGCCATCGTCGGCGACGACCACGTGCGCACCGACCGCGAGGCGCGCATCCGCCACGCCGGTGGCAGGTCGACCCCCGACCTGCTGCGCCGCCGCGAGCCGCGGCAGCAGGCGCCCGACGCCGTCGTCTCGCCCGAGACCGAGGCGCAGGTCGCGGCGATCCTGCGCCTCGCCGCCGAGCACGGCATCGCCGTCGTGCCCTTCGGCGGCGGCACGACCGTCGTGGGCGGCGTCGACCCCGTCGCGGGCGGCCGCCCCGCCGTCATCAGCCTCGACCTCACCCGCATGCGCGGGCTCGTCGCGCTCGACGAGCTGAGCGGCGAGGCGACCCTGCTCGCCGGCACCACCGGCCCCGACGCCGAGGCGGCGCTCGCCGCGCGCGGCTTCGAGCTCGGGCACTACCCGCAGAGCTTCCGCTACGCGACCATCGGCGGCTTCGCCGCCACCCGCTCCTCGGGGCAGTCGTCGGCCGGCTACGGCCGCTTCGACACCATGGTGACGGGGCTGCGCGTCGTCACGCCGAGCGGCGAGCTCGACCTCGGCCGCGCCCCCGGCTCGGCCGCCGGCCCCGACCTCGTGCAGCTCTTCCTCGGCTCCGAGGGCGCGCTCGGCGTCATCACCGCCGTGCGGCTGCGCGTGCACCCGCTGCCGGCGGCCCGGCTCGCCGAGGCGTGGCGGTTCCCCGACTTCGCGTCCGGCGCCGAGGCGCTGCGCCGGGTGGCGCAGCTGGGCGGCGGTCAGGCGGTGACCGGGCCGACGGTCATCCGGCTCTCCGACGAGGCCGAGACCGCCGTCAGCCTCGCCCAGCACGGCAGGATCGGCAAGGCGCTCGCCTCCGGCTGCAGCGCCGTCACGCTCTTCGAGGGCGAGCCGGAGGTCGCGGCCGAGCGCCGCGCCCGCACCGCCGCCGTGCTCGAGGCCGCCGGCGGCAGCCGCATCGGCGAGCAGCCCGCCCTCGACTGGGAGCGGGGCCGCTTCAACGCCCCCTACCTGCGCGACGCGCTGCTCGATGCGGGCGTGTTCTGCGAGACGCTCGAGACCGCCACCACCTGGGCGAACCTCGCCGCGCTCAAGCGCGCCGTCACCGAGGCGATCACCGCCGGGCTCGCCGAGGAGGGCGCGAAGTCGCTCGTGCTCTGCCACATCTCGCACATCTACCCCACCGGCGCGTCGCTCTACTTCACGATCGTCGCGGGGCTCGGCGGCGACCGGCTCGCGGCCTGGGAGCGCGCCAAGCGGCGCGCGAGCGACGCGATCGTCGACGGCGGCGGCACCATCACCCACCACCACGCCATCGGCCGCGACCACCAACCGTGGCTCGAGCGCGAGATCGGCGAGCTCGGCATCCGCGTGCTGCGCGCCGTGAAGGCCGAGCTCGACCCCGCCGGCATCCTCAACCCTGGCGTGCTCATCGCCGACGGCGCCGCGGGCCGGCATGGCTGACCCCGCCGCCGACGCAGCCGCCGCCGGCGCACCTGTCGGCGCCGGCGCATCCGCCCGCATCGCCGTGCTCGTCAACCCCGTCTCGGGCCGGGGCCGCGGGCGCGACGCGGCGGATGCGGTGGTCGCGCGCCTGCGCGAGCTCGGCGCCGAGGTGCTCGTCTCGGTCGGCAGCTCGGTCGAGCAGTCGCGGCAGCTGGCCGCCGCGGCCGTCGCGGCGCGACCCGCGGCGCTCGTGATCATCGGCGGCGACGGCACCCTGTCGACCCTGCTCGACGCGCTCGTCGGCTGCGGCGTGCCCATCGCGCTCGTGCCCGCCGGCACCGGCAACGACTTCGCGCGCGCCATCGGCGTGCCGATCGGCCCCTCGCACGCCGCCGAGGCCGCCGCGCTCGCGCTGCAGGGCCGGCCGCGACCGATCGACGTCGGCCGGGTCGAGACGGCGGATGCCGCCGCGCACTTCCTCACGGTCGTCGCGATGGGCTTCGACGCCCGGGTGAGCGACCGCACGAACCGGCTGCGCTGGCCGCGCGGACGCGCCCGCTACTACCTCGCGCTGCTCATCGAGCTCGCGCGGCTGCGGCCGGTGCCGTTCCGCGTCGCCGTCGACGACGGCCCCGCGCGGGCGCGACCCGGCACGCTCATCGCCATCGGCAACACCGGCAGCTACGGCGGCGGCATGCCGATCTGCCCCGACTCGCTGCCCGACGACGGGCAGCTCGACGTCACCCACGTCGGCCCGCTCTCGCGCATCCGGCTGCTGCGGCTGTTCCCGCTGCTGCTCGCCGGCCGCCACCTCGAGCGGCCCGAGGCCACCGCGCTCCGCGCGACGAGCGTGCGCGTTGAGGCGCCGGGCCTCGTCGTCTACGCCGACGGCGAGCGCATCGGCACCGGCTCGGCGACGGTGACCGTGCGCCCGGGCGCCCTGACCATGCTCGTGCCGCAGGTCGCGCGCTGATGCTCGGGGACGGGGAGGCCGCGGCGCGTCCCGCCGGGACGAGCCGCCGCGCCCGCGCCCGCCCGCACTCGCGCCCGCGCCCGCGCACGCGCCGCATCCTGCGCGGCATCGCGCTCGGTGCCGCGGCTCTGCTCGTGCTCGGCATCGGTGCGGTCGGCGTGCAGCTCGCCCGTCTGCCCGCCGACGACGTCGCGCCGATCGCGGTCGGCGCGCTCGAGGTCGCGGCGCCCTTCGAGGGCGAGTCGGGCGCGGCGGCGCTGCAGGTGAGCGGCGACGCCGTGCGGGTGCTGCGCGACGGTGCGCTCGTGTGGGCGAGCGAGCCCGGCCGCGCCTTCCTGACCGCCGCGACCGGCACCCTCGACGTGCAGGAGCACCGCGGCTACTTCTGGCCCGCCGTGCACCGCGACCGGGTCTGGAGCGAGCAGACGATCGACGCCGTCACACCGACGGCCGAGGGCTGGACGCTCGAGGGGCGACTGCGCGCCGGCGCGCACGAGACCCCCTACGAGCTCGCGATCGTCGACGACGGCGCGCGCGTGACGATGGCGGCCTCCGTGCCCGCCGCGACCTCGGTCGCCCTGCACTCCGGGCGCACCGAGCGCGCGGGCGTGCACGGCTTCGGCGAGCAGTTCACCGACTTCGACCTCGACGGCCGCGTCATCCCGCTGCTCGTGCGCGAGCAGGGCGTCGGCCGCGGGCTGCAGCCGCTCTCGCTCCTCGCCGACCTCACCAACCACGCCGCCGGCGGCACGGATCTCATGACCTACGCCGCCTGGCCCAGCTTCGCCACCGACGACCTGCGCGGCCTGCGCGTCGCCCCCGGCTCGGCAGCCGCCCACGCCTTCGCCGTCGCCGACCTGAGCGCGCCAGGGCGCGTCGGCGTCGAGGTGTGGAACCCATCCGTCACCGTCGAGCTCGCCGGCGGCGACACGCCCGCGGCCGTCGTCGCCGCGCTGCACGAGGGCGACGAGCGCCGGCCGATCGCCGACTGGACGCAGCACGGCATGCTCGTCGGCGCGCAGGGCGGCAGCGACGCCGTGCGCGAGCGCGTCGCCGCGCTGCGCGAGGCCGGCACCGAGATCGCGGGCGTGTGGCTGCAGGACTGGGTGGGGCAGCGCACCACCGACTTCGGTGAGCGGCTGTGGTGGACGTGGCAGCTCGACCGCACCCGCTACCCCGACTGGCAGCGGCTCGTCGACGAGCTGCACGCCGAGGGCACGCGCGTCACGAGCTACGTCAACCCCTTCCTCGTCGACGCCGCGCCCAAGGGCGACCCGGGCATCCGCAACCTCTACGCCGAGGCGCGCGACGCGCAGCTGCTCGTGCGCGACGCATCCGGGCAGCCGTACGGCATCGACCAGGGCGGCTTCACCGCCTACCTCGTCGACCTGACGAACCCGGCCGCCCGCGACTGGTTCGCCGAGGTGATCGCCGAGGAGGTGCTCGGCGAAGGCGTCGACGGCTTCATGGCCGACTTCGCCGAGGGGCTGCCGTTCGACGCCGCGCTGCACGAGGGCTCGGCCGCCGAGCTGCACAACGCCTGGCCGCGGCTGTGGATGGAGACGGTGGCGGATGCGTGCCGGCGCGCGGGCGAGCCGGAGTGCGTCACGTGGTTCCGGGCAGGGTCGCTGGGCGCCACGCCGGCGCTCGCGTGGACGGGCGATCAGCTGGTCGACTTCGGCCGCGAGGACGGGCTCGAGTCGGCGCTGCTGGGCACCCTCTCGGCCGGCGTCTCGGGCTGGCCGGTCGTGCACAGCGACCTGGGCGGCTACACCTCGATCGACGCGCGCGTGCACGACTACGTGCGCAGCCCAGAGCTGCTGCAGCGCTGGGCCGAGCTCGCCGCCTTCGGCCCGATGATGCGCACGCACGAGACGAACCGGCCGGCGGCGAACCTGCAGCCCGACGAGGACGCGGCGGTGGCGAGCCACCTGGCGGCGATGACGCGGGTGTTCGCGGCGCTCGCGGGGTATCGCGCCGAGGTGCTCGACGAGGCGGTGCGCACCGGGCTGCCGGTGATGCGGCACGGCTGGCTCGTGGCTCCGGGCACGGCGGCGGCGGAGGTCGACACGCAGTTCTTCCTCGGCGACGACGTGCTCGTCGCGCCGGTGCTGCGCCCCGGGGCAGACGAGGTGGCGGTGACGCTGCCGCCGGGGCAGTGGCGGCACCTGTTCACCGGTGAGCTCGTCGAGGGCGGGCAGACGGTGACGGTGCCGGCGCCGATCGGGCAGCCGGCGGCGTACGTCGACGCAGCGAGCCCGTGGGCCGACGAGCTGGTCGACGCGGTGCGGGGGAGCGGGTAGCGCGGCAGCGCAGCGCAGGGTCGCGGGTCGCGGGCAGCCCGGCAGCGCTCGCGCGGCCGACGGGCGTCGCGATGCTCCTCGATACGGTGGCAGTGCCCGCGACACCTGCAGATGGGAACCACGATGACGTCGACCGCTCCTGCCACGCCCGACCTCGGCCGCCTCGGACTCTGGCGCGGCGGCGACCTGCTGACGCCCGAGCTCGCGGCGGGCGCCGAGCGGCTCGGCTACGGCACGGTCTGGATCGGCGGCTCGCCCGCGGCCGAGCTGCGCGGCGCGCAGCAGCTGCTCGAGGCGACCGAGCGCATCATGGTCGCGACCGGCATCGTGAACATCTGGACGGCGCCGGCGGCCGAGGTGGCCGCATCCTTCCACCGGCTCGAGCAGACACATCCGGGCCGCTTCCTGCTCGGCATCGGCATCGGGCACCGCGAGACGAACGACGACTACCGCAAGCCCTTCGCGGCGCTCGTCGACTACCTCGACGTGCTCGACGCCGAGGGCGTGCCGGTGGCGCGGCGCATCATCTCGGCTCTCGGGCCGCGCACCCTGGCCCTCGCGTCCGAGCGGGCCGCGGGCACGCATCCGTACATGACGACGCCCGAGCACACGCGCTTCGCGCGCGAGAGGCTCGGCGCCGGCCCGCTGATCGCGCCCGAGCAGCGGCTGGTGCCCGGCACCGATGCGGCGGCGGCGCGCGCGGCGGGCCGCAGGTTCCTCGAGCACTACCTGGCGCTGTCGAACTACCGGCGCACGCTCGAGTCGCACGGCTTCACGGCCGCCGAGCTCGACGACGGGGCGACGGATGCCGCCGTCGATGCGCTCGCGCCGCACGGCACGCCCGCCGAGCTCGCGGCCGCCGTGCGGGGGCACCTCGACGCCGGCGCCGACCACGTCTGCGTGCAGGTGCTGCCGCGGCGCGAGGACCCGCTGCCGCACCTCGAGGCGCTCGCGGGCGAGCTCGGGCTTCGCAGCTAGCGTTCGCGGCAGGCGCCGGCTGCGGCGTACCGCCACGACCTGCGACGCTTCTGAGCCCCTTCCAGGTCGGCCCCGGCCGCGCTTCTCCAGGGCCTGGAAAGGCGACGTCTACCCTTGGCAGCCGTCACCGCGGTCCAGAGTCCGCGCGAGGAATCATCCGGGTTCGGGGGCCTCGCCCGCCGCCCGCCGCATCGACACGAGCTCGGTGAAGCCGGCCGCGCGCGCGAAGCGCTGCGGGCGGCGCCTATAGATCTCGAAGCCGTGCTTGGCGTAGACGGCCAGCGCCGCCGCGTTCGTGTCCTTGATGTCCTCGAGCACGAACTCGTCGTAGCCGGGCTGGGCGATCAGGTGCCGCAGCAGTGCGGTCGCGACGCCGCGCCCCTGGAAGGCGGGCTCGGTCGCGACGAAGCCGATCTCGCCGCGACCCGGCCGCGCCTCGTCGCCGACCGCCATGAACCAGCGGCGGATCACCGAGGTCGCGAGCCGTCCCCGCAGCGGCCCGAGGTAGCGGCGGATCCGCCGCGCATCCGGCGCGAACAGCTGCTCGTCGCCCTCGGTGAGCGAGGCCAGGCCCGCGGGGTCGCCGTCGAGCAGCGCCACGTGGAAGCGCTCGAGCAGCAGCATGTGCTCGAAGGCATCGGCGAGCTTCGTCGTGTCGCGCGAGAACGCCCGGAAGTCGTCGGCGAAGGCGCGCACGTAGATCTCGGTGATGCGCCGCCGGTACGCCTCGCCGAGCTCGTCGCCGCGAGCGACCGTGACGGTGCCCTCCGCCATCAGCCGGCGGGCGTCGTCGGCTGCCGGTGGTTCCAGCCGTCGCCGTCGCGCAGGTACTCGACCCGCACGTGCTTGCGGTCGAGCGTCGCCTGCAGGAAGACGAACCGCGTCGGCTCCAGCGCCCACAGCACCCAGTCGGGGTTGGGCTCGCCGGCGTAGCTGGGGCGTTCCCGCCAGTCTGCGGCAGACGCATCCGCCCCCAGCTCGGTGACGAAGCCCGAGACCTCGACCTGGCGGCCGAGCGGACGCCAGAAGAACAGCGCCGTCGCCACCGGGTTGCGCTCGAGCTCGCCCGCCTTGCGCGAGCCGCGGTTCGACGAGAACTGGATGCCGCGCTCGTCGACGTCCTTGACGATCAGCGTGCGGCTCGCGGGCGCTCCGTCGTCGCCGATCGTGCTGAGCGCGAAGGCGCTCGGCTGCCGCTCGCCGCTGCCGATCGCGTCGTCGAGCCAATCGGTGAAGAGCGCGAGCGGATGCGTCGGCACGGCCTCGGCGTCGAGGCTCGGCATGGTCTCGGGGAAGGTGGGCAGCGCGCGGAGGCGCTCGCGGAGTGCACTCACGCGGCCCACCCTACGCGCCGCATCCGGCACGGCGCGGTGGCGGGGCGCGACCTAGCGCGGCAGCTCGACCGGCGCCGTGTCGGGCGGCTCGCCGATGCCGTGCCGCAGGTCGGGCTGGTGGCGGCGGAAGATCGCGGCGACGGCCGCCGCGATCGCCACCATCACCGCACCCACCCAGACGCCGCCGACGCCGCCCACCGCGTCGATCGCGACACCCGCGACCGCCGAGCCGACGGCCGCGCCCAGCAGCTGGCCGGTGCCGATCCAGGCATAGGCCTCGGGGGTGTCAGCGAACTTCACGGTGCCCGCGATGATCGCCGAGAACGCCGCGAGCGCCGGCGCCGTGCCGAGCCCCGCGATGAACAGTGCGATCGACAGGCCCACCACCTCGGTCATCGGCAGCGCGATCAGCATGCCCAGCAGCACGATCGACAGCCGGATCGCCACCGACCACGGCGTGATGCCGCGGCTGCCGACGGCGAAGCCGCCCATGAGCGAGCCGATCGCCGAGACGCCCAGCACGACGCCCGCCTCGAGCGCGCCCTCGCCGAACGTCGCCACCACGCCCGCCTCGACCGCCGCGAAGCCGCCGATGAACATGGCAGAGACGACCACCGAGAGCAGCACCGGCGGCTTGCGCAGCACCCGGCCCAGCTTGCGCGTCGTCGGCGGGATGCGCAGCCTGCGCACCTGCGGGGAGGCGATGAACAGGGCCGCGCCCGCCAGCTGGATGCCGATCGTCACCAGCAGCGCCGGCCCCGTGCCGACGGCCGCGACCAACAGCGTCAGCAGCACCGGCCCGAACACCCAGATGATCTCCTGCAGCGCCGCGTCGAACGAGAACAGCGGCGCCAGCAGCCGCTGCGGCACCATGCGCGGGTACAGCGTGCGCACGGTCGGCACCACCGGCGGCATGGCGGCTCCGGCCACGACGCCCGCCACCACATCCGCCCACAACGACACCTCGAGCACCGCCATCGCCAGCAGCGCCGCGCTCGAGACCAGCGCCGTCACCAGCAGCACCGTGGTGGTGCCGAAGCGGCTCATGAGGCGCGAGACGAAGGGCCCGGCGACGGCCATGCCGATCGAGAACGCCGCGAGCACGAGGCCGGCGGCCGTGTAGGAGCCGTGCTGGTGCTCCATGTGCATGAGGATGCCGAGCGAGAGCATGCCCGCCGGGAACCGGGCGATCAGCTGCGCGAAGATGATGCGCGCCAGCCCCGGAACCCTCAGCACCTCGGCATATGTGCGCACCAGGAGATCCTAGGGCTCTGCGGTGGCCCGCGTGCCCTCGAGCAGGTAGGCGCCCTCGGGCTCGTCGATGCCGCCCATCGACACCACCTGATCGCCCGGCTCGTACAGCGTGTGCAGCTCGGTGCCGTCGTCGTTCGCGTACTCGGCGATGACGCCGCTGCGGCCGCCCTCCTGCGCCGTCAGCCCCGCCGCCAGCGCGGCCGACTCGACGGCGGCCGGCACCTCCTCGCCCCGCAGCACCGTGAGCGCGAACGAGAAGGCGCCCTCGGGGTCGTCGAGCCCGACGGCGCACACGACCTCGGCGTCGCCGCCCGGCTGCAGGCCCGCCTCGATCGCGCGCGGGCCGTACTCGGCCGCCGTCACGTCGTCGCCCGTGCCCAGGTGCAGCCAGGCCTCGGCGAGCGCGTCCGGGCACTGCTCGAGGGTGCCGCCCTGCGCATCGGGGGCGGGCGTCTCCTCGGCCGCGTCGCTCTCCGTGGTCTCGGGCGGGGAGGTCTCGGCCTGCGTCTCGGCGGGCGGCGCGTGCGACTCCTGCACCGGCGTCTCGCTCGGCTCGGTCGCCGGCGGCGCGCAGCCGACGAGCACGAGGGCCGCGGCGCTCGCGGCGATGAGGAGTGCGGGGCGGATGCGCGTGGCGGGGGACATGCGCGGGAGGCTATCTGGCCCGCATCCGAGTCGGCTGACCGCCGGGCGGCTGCCTCGCGGCTTCCCGCCGCTACTCCTCGGCGCGCGTCTTGATGAGGAAGCCGGCGGCGACGAACAGGACCGCGGCCACCAGGTGCGCCCAGAACCAGAACGCGACCTGCCCCGGCGTGCTCCACTCGAAGGGCACGACCGGGTTCCAGATCACCGCGATCGCGCCGAACACCGGCACCCACCACCAGTGCCTCGCCTGGATCGCGAACCACGCCACGATGAGCGCCAGGATCGCGATCACGTAGCGCAGCACCTCATCCCACGCGCCCGCCAGCCACAGCTGCGCCGCGACCAGCGCGAGCGCGGCGATGATGCCGGGGGCGAGCGCGTTGCGCTGGAAGTTCGGGCCGTAGCGGGTGTCATCCATGGTGCCTCCAGGCTATTGCCGCGCGGAGCCCGGCAGATCTCGTCCGCGGAGCGTGCATGGCTGGATGATCCAGCTCTGTGGCCTCGGGAGCATGCATCTGCCGGGCCGCCGTCGCGGACGTCACGGCGCGAGCGTCTTGCGGATGCGCTGGAGGCTGACGGGTCCGGACGTGCCGAGCTGCTGCGCGAAGAGGCTGACGCGCAGCTCCTCGAGCATCCAGCGGGCGGCGACCAGCGCATCCGCCGCACCGTCCTTGAGCGGCAGCGTGCCGCCGGCCGCCGTGTAGAGGGCGGTGGCCTGCTCGACCTCGGTCATCCAGGTGCGGTCGCGGTTGGCGGTCTCGGGCAGCCGCGCGACGCGGTGCCCGATCGCCCGCACGTAGACCTCGAGCCGCGGCAGCCGCTCGAGCCCCGTGCTGCTGACGAAGCGGTCGAAGATCAGCTGCTCGAGATTGGCTCGGGCGTCGGCGAGCGCCGCCATGTGCGCCAGGCTCGCGCCCTCGCGGATGGCCCTGTCGGCGTTCCGGGCGGCCGTGAGGATGCGCGCCACCTGGCTCGCCAGCGCGAACAGCCGGTCGACGAGGCCGTCGGCGACCCGCGCCCGCAGCGCCTCGAACTCCTGCGAGGTCGCGGGCGGCGCGGCACCGAGCTCGGCGTCGATGATCGCGAGCATCAGGTCGTCGAAGAGCCGGTCGGTCGAGGGGTAGGGGCTCGCGCCGAGCGCCAGCTTCTCGGCGCCCGTCAGGTTCGCCTGCACGTACGGCGCGGGGCTCGGCACCTGCTGCTGCAGCAGCGCGCGCACGGCCGCGCGCTGGTCGCGCTGCTGCGCCTCGCGGGTGCTCGCGAGCCGGATGCCGACCCTCGCGCCGCCACCCTTGCCCGCGCCGCCCTTGCCCGTGATCGCGTAGCCCGGATAGGCGCGCACCGTGTTGCCGCCCTGCTTGACGTCGATGTGGGCGGGCAGGTCGGTGTCGAAGCCGGCCACCTCGTCGCGCTCCAGATCGCTCGTCACCTTCACGGCGGCCTTCGCCACCTGCGCCGTCGCCTGCTGCCCGAAGCGCCGCTTGAGCGCCTCGAGCTCCCGGCCCTGCCCGAGGCGGCGACCCCGGGCATCCTCGACCGCGAAGGTGGGCTTGAGGTGCTCGGGGATGCGTCCCCAGTCGACGTCGTCGCCCGTGGCCTGCACGTAGGCGGTGCGGCTGATGCGCGACGCGAGCACCTCGGCGAGCGAGCGCGCGCCCCGGCCTGCCTCGCCCTGGCCCGCCTCGCCGGGCTGCGCCGGCAGCTCGGCCAGCATGCTGCGCGCCCAGTCGGCCGCCGGCACCACGTGCTTGCGGATGTGCTTGGGCAGGCTCTTGATCATCGCCGTCAGCAGCTCTTCGCGCATGCCCGGCACGAGCCAGTCGAAGCCCGCCTCGCTGAGCCTCGGCAGCACGGCGAGCGGCACGTGCACCGTGAGGCCGTCGTCGGCGCTGCCCGGCTCGAAGCGGTAGCTGAGCCGCAGCCGCTGCTCGCCCTGCACCCACCTGGTGGGGAACTGCTCCTGGTCGACCCGCGCATCCTCGCCCGTGAGATCCTCGCGGGTCATGGTCAGCAGCTCGGGCGTCGCCTCGCGGGCCGTGCGCCACCAGCCCTCGAAGCCGCGCGTCGAGGCGACGTCGGCGGGGATGCGCGCGTCGAAGAAGTCGAACACCGCCTCGTCGCCGACCAGCAGGTCGCGGCGCCGCTGGCGCTCCTCGAGCCGCTCGATCTCGCGCCGCAGCTCACGGTTCTTCCTGTCGAACTCCTGCGGGCTGTCCCACTCGCCCTCGACGAGCGCGTGCCGGATGAATAGCTCGCGCGCGTGCTCGGCATCGATGCGGGCGTACTGCACGCGCCGCCGCTCGACGATCGGCACCCCGAACAGCGTCACCTTCTCGTAGGCGACGACGGCCCCCTGCTTGCGCTCCCAGTGGGGCTCGCTCACCTGGCGCTTGACGAGGTCACCGGCGAGCGGCTCTGCCCAGGCGAGGTCGATGGATGCGGCGGTGCGGGCGAAGAGCCGGCTCGTCTCGACGAGCTCGGCGGCCATGACCGCCTGCGGGGGCTGCTTGGCCAGGGCGGAGCCCGGGAACAGCTGGAATCGCGCGCCGCGCGCCCCCAGGAACTCGGCGCGCTGGCGGGTGCGGCGCTCGTGCTGGCGCTTGCTCTCGCCGGGTCGCGCCTGCTGCGCCTTGCCGGTCTCGTCGCGCACGCCGATGCGGCCGAGCAGCCCGCTCAGCAGCGCCTTGTGCACGGCGGTCGCGTCGACGGAGATCGCAGGTCGAGGAGCGCCGTCCCCCTCCGTAGGTCGAGGAGCGCCGGCGCTTCGCGCCGACGCGTCACGAGACCGGTCGGCGGCACCTTCCGTAGGTCGAGGAGCGCCGTCGCGCAGCGGCGACGCGTCACGAGACCGGTCGGCGCCTGCGGTCTCGTGACGCGAGCGGCCTTCGGCCGCGCGCTCCTCGACCTGCCGGCTCGCGGGCTGCTCGCCAGCATCGACGGTCTCCCGACGCCCGGGACGGGCGTCGGCGCCATGGGGCCGCGAGAGGTCCGAAAGGACCTCCCGCCTCAGGCCCAAGGCGCGCGTCAGCTGCCGCACCACGTCCTGCCACTCCCGCACCCGCAGGAAGTTCAGGTGCTCCCGCTTGCACAGCCGCCGGAACGCGTTCCCCGACAGCGCCGCCTGCTGCTCCTGCAGGTACCGCCACAGCGCCAGCAGCGTGATGAAGTCGCTCGTCGGGTCGGCGAAGCGCGCGTGCAGCCGGTCGGCCTCCTCGCGGCGCTCGAGCGGCCGCTCCCGCGGATCCTGGATGGTCAGCCCCGCGACGATCGCGATGACCTCGTGGGCGACGCCCGCGTCCCGGCCGGCCACGGCCATCCGCCCGAACCTCGGATCGACGGGCAGCCGCGCCAGCTCGCGCCCGATCTTCGTGATCTTGCCGGCCGGGCTGATGGCGCCGAGCTCGAGCAGCAGGTCGTTGCCGTCCTTGATGTCGCGCGCGGCCGGCGGCTGCAGGAACGGGAACTCGGCGAGCGGCCCCAGCCCCAGGCTCGCCGCCTGCAGGATGACCGCCGCGAGGTTCGTGCGCAGGATCTCGGGGTCGGTGAACGCCGGCCGCTTCTCGAAGTCTCCTTGCGAGTAGAGCCTGATCGCGATGCCCGGCGCCACGCGCCCCGCGCGCCCCGAGCGCTGGTTGGCGCTCGCCTGGCTGATCGCCTCGATCGGCAGCCGCTGCACCTTCGAGCGCGCCGAGTAGCGCGAGATGCGGGCCGTGCCCGTGTCGATCACGTGACGGATGCCCGGCACGGTCAGGCTCGTCTCCGCCACATTGGTGGCGAGCACGACCCGACGCCGCACGCCGGCGCGGCTGCTGCGCTCGAAGACCCGGTGCTGGTCGGCGGCGCTGAGGCGGCCGTAGAGCGGCAGGATCTCGGTGTGCTGGCCGAGGCGGCCCTGCAGCTGATCCTGCGCGTCGCGGATGTCGGCCTCGCTCGGCAGGAACACCAGCACGTCGCCCGCGTCGTCGCGCTCGATCTCCTGCAGCGCCGCCGCGATGCCGTCGACGGGGTCGAGATCGACGTGGGCGTCCTCGTCGTCGTCCTCCGACGCATCCGCCCCCTTCGTGCCGGGCTGCGCCTCGGCGACGAGCGGGCGGTAGCGGATGTCGACCGGGAACGTGCGCCCGGAGACCTCGATGATGGGGGCGTCGTCGAAGTGGCGGCTGAACGACTCCGGGTCGATGGTCGCGCTCGTGACGACGACCTTCAGGTCGGGGCGGCGGGGGAGCAGGCGCTTGAGGTAGCCGATGAGGAAGTCGATCGTGAGGCTGCGCTCGTGCGCCTCGTCGATGATGATCGCGTCGTACTGCTTGAGGTCGCGGTCGCGATGCATCTCGGCGAGCAGGATGCCGTCGGTCATCACCTTGATGCGGGTCGCCTGGCTCACCTGGTCGGTGAAGCGCACCTTGTAGCCGACCTCGCTGCCCATCTCGACGCCCAGCTCTTCGGCGAGGCGCTCGGCGATCGTGCGGGCGGCGAGCCTGCGCGGCTGCGTGTGGCCGATGCTCGTGCGGCCGAGCTCGAGCAGCATCTTCGGCAGCTGGGTGGTCTTGCCCGAGCCGGTGGCGCCCGCGACGATCACCACCTGGTGGTCGCGGATCAGCGCCGTGATCTCGTCGCGCGCCTCGCTGACCGGAAGCTCGGCCGGGTACTCGATGCGCATCCCGCCATTCTCCCGCACGGGGCTGCGCGCCTGCGCGCCCCGCGCAACCGCTCGCCTGTCGCGCGTCCGCCCCGCTCGCCCGCCCGCGCATCCGCCCACTCGCGGAACGGGACCCCTTTCACCCGCGGGGACCCGGTGCACCAGGTCCCCGCGGGTGAAAGGGGTCTCCTCGGGGGCGGGTCGGCACGGAGAGTGATCCCGAACCGCGCTCGCTTCTCCACAGGGGCCGTACCGCGAGTCCACGACCCGAGCGCTCATCCGCGACGATCCACGCCATGGATGACGATGGGGTGCGAGCGGCGGTGCGGGCGAAGCGCGATCTGGTGGCCTCGTCGCCGGGCACGCGGCCGGAGCGGGATGCACGATTCTCCCGGCTGCGCCGCGGCATCTACGTCGACGCCGCGGTCGCCGACGACGCCGACCGTCGGGCTGCCTACCGCCTGCGGATCCGGGCAGTGCACGTCGCCCGCACCCGGCCGATCTTCGCGCGCGAGTCGGCGCTCGCGGAGTACGACATCCCCTACGGTCTCGAGCCGCCGGCCGTGTACACGACGGGGAGCAGGTCGACGGCGAAGAAGAAGGCCGGCGTCGTGCATGCCCCGGCCATCCTCGACAAGACAGACGTCGTCTCGGTCGGAGGGCTGCAGGTCTGCTCGGTCGCGTATGCGCTCGCGGAGTTCGCGCGGCGCAGCCGGGCCGTCGACGCCGTGGCAGCGATCGACAACGCCCTGCACCGGCGACTGGTCACCAAGGAGGAGCTGTTCGAGGCCCTGGCGCGCCAGAGCCCGCGCGGCCGCGCCCAGGGGGCCTGGGCGATCGAGTTCGCGGATGCGCGCGCAGAGTCGGTAGGGGAATCCTGGAGCCGGGTGCGCGTCTTCGAGCTCGGCTTCGCGGCACCCGAGCTGCAAGTGCGGGTCACGGGCCCGACCGGTAACCGGTGGCGCGTCGACATGCGCTTCAACCGGCCCGGGCGGCGGCCCGTCTACGGCGAGTTCGACGGCAAGCAGAAGTACGGCGAGCTCGCGGCGCAGCAGGGGAGGCGCGGCACCGATGCGCTGATGCAGGAGAAGGCCCGCGACGACGAACTGCTCTTCACCGGCGACCCTGCGCACTGGGTGTGGGACGACGTGCTGCACCCCGAGCGACTCGAGCGCATCCTGACCGCCTACGGCATCCCGCGGGTGCGTGGTCCCTTCGCCGAGACGCAGCCGGCCGCCTGAGGGCCGCGGCACCGAAGCTCGCTCCGCAGGAACCCTTTCCACCACAGGCAGGGACCCGTTCCACCAACAGGGACCTGCTGCACCGGGTCCCCGTGGGTGCACAGGGTCCCCGAGCGGGAGCCGGGCGGGCGTAGCGTGAGCGCATGAGCGAGATCAGCGTGCGGGCAGTAGCGGCGGATGACCGGGAGCGGTGGGCGGAGCTCTTCCACGGCTACCGCACCTTCTACAAGAACGCGCGCGATGAAGCAGTGGTCGCGCGCGTCTGGGGCTGGCTGCTCGACGAGGCGCACGAGAGCCGGGGGCTCGTCGCCGAGCTCGACGGCGAGATCGTCGGCATCGCGCACTGGCGCCGCTTCGCCCGCCCCTCGGTCGGCCAGACCGGCATCTGGCTCGACGACCTCTTCGCCGCCCCGGCCGTGCGCGGCAAGGGCGTCGGCCGTGAGCTCATCGCCCGCCTGCAGCAGACCGCCGCCGCCGAGGGCGCCTCGGTCGTGCGCTGGATCACCGCCGACGACAACGCCACCGCGCAGCGCCTCTACGACGGCGTCGCCACCAAGACGCGGTGGCTCACCTACGACGCGGCGCCGGCCGAGCAGTGGCCGGCCGAACGGTAGCCGGCCGAACGGTAGCCGGCCGAGCAGTAGCCGTCCGCGCGCCCCGCATCCAGCTCAGTCCTCGACGACCCCGATCGCGACCGCGAGGTCCTGCCACGACATCCCCGTGCCCTTGAACACGTTCGGCCGATCGCTCGCTCGCGCCACCTCGCCGCGCACGAGCGCGTCGATGCCGACGAGGGCGGATGCGTCGAGCACGCCCGCGTCGACGGCCTGGATGACGTCGCCCGCCTCCCGCATCGCGGCCGCGACATCCTCGACGACGACGAGCGAGCGCCCCATGAGCTGCTCGTCGAGCTCGCGCCGGTCGGGCTCGTGCGAGCCCATCGCCACGACACAGGCGCCGTCGCGCACGAGCGCGCCGTCGAAGAGCGGGTGCTGCGCCGAGGTGGCGCAGACGACGACGTCGGCCTCGGCGACATCCGCCGCCGTGCCGGGCGACGCATCCACGCCCCGCTCCCGCAGCTCCGCGCACGCCGCCTCGACCCGCGCCGCCGAGCGCCCGACGAGCCGCACGCTCGTCAGCGCCCGCACATCCGCCATCGCGATCGCGTGCTCGATGGCCTGCGGGCCGTTGCCGAACACCACCAGGCGCGACGCATCCGGCGCCGCCAGCCGGTCGACGGCCACCGCCGAGACCGCCGGCGTGCGCAGCGCGGTGAGGCTGACGCCGTCGATGATCGCGGCCGTGCTGAGCGTCGCCGTGTCGAGCAGCAGGTAGGTCGCCTGGATGCGCGGCAGGCCGCGATCCGGGTTGCCCGGCGCGACCGAGGCGACCTTCACGCCGGTCCACGCGCCGATCGTCGACGGCATGAGCAGCAGGTGCCCCTCGCCGGCGGCGATGTTGCTGCGCGGCGCGTCGTCGGCGGGGGAGAAGCCCGACTCGAGGGCTCGTGCCACCAGCTCGCGCGCGCGCCGCGGCGTGATGCGCTCGCGCACGTCGGCCGCGGTGTACGTGCCGGGGGCCCGCTCGGGCGCGCTCATGCCGAGGCTCCATTCTCGACGCGACGATCGGCGGCGACGACCGAGCCGTCGTCGAGGCCGCGCGCGGCGAGCAGCTGCGTCTCGCGCCGCGTGGCCATGGGCGAGAGCGTCACCGCGACGATCGAGATGATCGCGACGGCCACCAGGTAGATCGCGATCGGCACCCACGAGCCGTCGAAGGTGGTCAGCAGCCAGGTCGCCAGCAGCGGCGCCGTGCCGCCGGCCAGCGCCGCACCGATCTGGTAGCCGAGGGTGATGCCGGTGTAGCGCACGCGCGTCGAGAAGATCTCCGACATGAGCGTGCCGAGGGTCGCGGTCACCGGCGGCCAGACGACGCCGAGGCCGATGACCACGGCGGCGTAGACGCCCCAGTCCATGCCGAAGTCGAGCAGCAGGAAGAAGGGCGCCGCGAACAGGCCGATCAGCACCGCGCCGATGAGGAAGGTGCGGCGGCGCCCGATGCGGTCGGACAGCGCGCCCATCGCGAGGATCGCGATCGTGCTGACGAACGCGCCGGCGCTGACCGCGTTGAGCACCGTCGATCGCTCGAAGTCGAGGGCGCCGGTCGCGTAGCTGACGACGAACGTCGCGAAGATGTAGAACGGGGCGGTCTCGACGACCTTCGCGCCGATGGCGATCAGCACCGAGCGCCAGTGGTCGCGCAGCGTCTCGGCGATCGGCAGCTTGGCGACGTTGCCGCTCTCCTTGGCCTCCTGGAACGCCGGCGTCTCGGCGAGCCCCTTGCGGATGTACAGGCCGACGAACACGAGGATGACGCTCGCGATGAACGGCAGGCGCCAGCCCCACGCGTCGAACACGTCGGCGGGCAGCATGCTGACGAGCGCGAACGCGATGGTCGACAGCAGCATGCCGATCGTGATGCCGGTCTGCGGCACCGAGCCGAAGAACCCGCGGCGGCCCTTCGGCGCGTACTCGTAGGCCAGCAGCAGGGCGCCGCCCCACTCGCCGCCGATCGCGAGCCCCTGGATGATGCGGCAGAGCATCAGCAGGATCGGCGCCAGCACGCCCACCTGCGCGAAGGTCGGCAGCAGGCCGATCGCGACGGTCGCCCCGCCCATCAGCGAGAGCGTGATGACGAGCGTCTTCTTGCGCCCGATGCGGTCGCCGATGTGGGAGAAGATGATGCCGCCGAACGGGCGGATGAAGAACGTCAGCGACAGCGACACGTACGAAAGCATCAGCGAGATCGCGGGGTCGTCGGTGGGGAAGAACTGCTTGTCGAAGATCAGCGCGGCCGCGGTCGCGTAGAGGAAGAAGTCGAACCACTCGATCGCGCTGCCGCTGAGGCTGCCGATCAGCACCCTCCGGTTCGTCACGCGCGCCCCGGGCGGCGGTGCTGTGGTCTGGCTCATCGTCGTGCTCCTCTGTCGTCGTTGACCGCACCGCCCAACGCGGCATCCGCAGTACAACGTACAATTGCACACAGATGATGCAAACGGATGCGGCGTGTCGCGCCGCGTCTCAGGCCTCGGGCTTGCCCGCCCACACGCCGCGCACGTGCCCGAGGTGCGTCGCCATCAGCGCCGCAGCCCCGTCGGCGTCGCGGGCCTCGATGAGGTCGAGCAGCCGTGCGTGCTCGGCGGCCGTCTGCACGAGCCTGCCCTCGTCGTGCAGGTGCTGCAGGGCCGACAGGCGCGAGAGCCCGCGCAGGCGGCGCGCCTCGCGCACGATCTGCTCGTTGCCGGCGAGCGCGAGCAGGCCCAGGTGGAAGGCGTTGTCGGCGGTGATGAACTCGCGCAGCAGCCCGGCCGCCGCGGTGCGGTCGAGCTCGTCGGCGAGCGGCCTGAGCGCGGCGACCTGCTCGGGGCTCGCGAGCCCCGCGACGCGCGCGACGGTCGGCACCTCGATGAGCGCGCGCAGCTCGACGACCTCGTCGAGCTCGCGGTCGCTGATGCGCACCACGCGGTAGCCGCGGTTGCGGATCGCCTCGACCTGCCCCTCCTTGCAGAGGTCGATCATCGCCTCGCGCACGGGTGTCGCCGAGACGCCCAGCATCTGCGCGAGCGCGGGCGCCGAGTAGACGGCGCCGGGCTCCATCGTGCCGGCGACCATGGCCTCGCGCAGCGCCTCGGTGACGCGCTCGCGGATGCTCGAGTGCACCGCGATCGACGCGACGACGGGGCTCATCCCCGCGGCGTTCGTCATCGAGCCTCCCGTCACCGGCGAACCAGCGCCCAGCGTACCGCCGCGCCACGCGCGGACCCCGGCCAACCACGCACCCCTGCGCCGGCCGCCCCGTACCGGCCGCCCGACGCCCGCCCGGCCCGCGCCGCGCATCCGCACTGGTCTTCCCCAGCCGGACGAGGCAGGATGCGGAGCATGGAGATCCACGACAACGGACCGCAGCGCAACGCGTTCGACATCGAGACGGCGACGCGCGAGAACACGAACTACCGCACCGTCGCCTGGAGCGGCGAACATCTGCAGGTGGTGCTGATGTCGATCGAGCCCGGCGGCTCGATCGGCCTCGAGGTGCACTACGGCACCGACCAGTTCCTGCGCCTCGACGCCGGCCGCGGCCGCGTCGTGATGGGCCCCTCGCAGGACGACCTGCCCTTCGAGCAGGAGGTCTCCGATGGCTGGAGCATCCAGGTGCCCGCCGGCACCTGGCACGACGTCATCAACACCGGCGACGAGCCGCTGCGCCTCTACACCGTCTACGCGCCCACGCACCACGCGCAGGGCATCGTGCAGGCCACCCCCGCCGACGCCGAGGCCGACGAGCAGGCCGGCCGCGACGAGCCGCCGGCCTTCGCCGAGGAGATCGACACCAAGGGCGAGGACAAGGCCTCCTGAGCCCGAGCGCACGAGACGCCCGCCGGTGATCCGGCGGGCGTCTTCTCGTGCGGCTCAGGCGAGCGGATGCGTCATGGCCGCTCGGTGCGCCGCTGGTCGTCGGGCGCGGCCCCGCCCTCGGGCGCCGCGTCGACATCGGTCTCGGCCGGCGGCGTCGCCAGGTCGGGGTCGGCGCCCACGACCGTCGTGCCGTCGTCGGCGCCGGCCGAGGGGCCCGGCTCGCCGGCAGCCTGCCAGGCGTCGTAGTCAGCGTCGGTCTCGGCCGCCGGCCGCTCGTGCACCGGCTCGCCGGCCGTCTCGGCCGCGAAGGCCTCCGCGCCCGCGGCGCCGACGCCCGCGTGGCCCGCGGAGCCGGCGGCGACCGAGCCGGCGGCCGCAGCCGCCGACGCCCCGCCTAGCACCGCGTCGGCCGCCGAGCCCGAGCCGCGGCCGTGCACGGGGTCGTCCGAGTCGTCGGCGTCGCCGTCGAAGGGGTTGTCGCCGATGAGCGGCGGCAGCTCCTCGCCGTGCTCGCCGCGGCGCTCGAGCACGAAGACGGCGCTGAACATCGTGATGATCGCGAGCCCCACGAACACCCAGCCGATGATGCTGTTGGCGACCAGGCCCAGCGGATCGGTCACCCGCGTGTAGCTGAGGATGGCCAGCAGCGCGCCGACCCCGACGAGCACGCAGGTCGTGACGACGAACCACGTGGGCCGCGTGCGGCGCGTGGCGATGATGGCGCCGAGGACGAGCGCTGCGAGACCGAGCAGGTAGTGCATGCGGTCAGCCTAGGCGCGCCGCCTGCGAGGCGCGAGCACCCTCCGCAGCGCGACACGCGAGGTCGGCCGCTGTCGGCGCGCTCGCCTACCCTTGATCAGTGACCTCCCAGCCCCAGACCCGCTCTGACGAGCACTTCGGCAGCTGGGCCGCAGACCACCTCCCGCCGAACTACCCGGAGCGCGCCGCCTGGGGCACCGCGCAGCCGCTGCGCGCCTGGCAGCAGGAGGCGCTCGAGCAGTACTTCCGCACCGAGCCGCGCGACTTCCTCGCCGCCGCCACCCCGGGCGCCGGCAAGACCACCTTCGCCCTCCGCCTGGCGAGCGAGCTGCTGCGCCGCGGCGCCGTGCACCGCCTCACCGTCGTCGCCCCCACCGAGCACCTCAAGCAGCAGTGGGCCGACGCCGCCCACCGCGCCGGCATCCGCCTCGACCCCGACTTCGCGAACGGCGACGGCGACTACCCCCGGCAGTACCACGGGGTCGTCGTGACGTACGCGCAGGTCGCAGCCCGCGCATCCGTGCACGAGCGCATCACGCGCTCGGCGCCCAGCCTCGTCATCCTCGACGAGGTGCACCACGCGGGCGACGCGCTCAGCTGGGGCGACGCGGTGCTCGAGGCCTTCGGCCCCGCCACCCGGCGGCTGTCGCTGACGGGCACGCCGTTCCGCAGCGACACCTCGCCCATCCCCTTCGTCGAGTACGTTCGCGACGAGCGGGGCGTGCGCGTGAGCCGCACCGACTACGCCTACGGCTACGAGCACGCGCTCAAGGACAGCGTCGTGCGCCCGGTGGTGTTCATGGCCTACGCCGGCACCATGCAGTGGCGCACCTCGATGGGCGACGAGATGAAGGCGACGCTCGGCCACGGCGACACGAAGGACATCACGAACGGCGCCTGGCGCACCGCCCTCGACCCGGGCGGGGCGTGGATCCAGCAGGTGCTCAAGAGCGCGGATGTGCGGCTCACCCACGTGCGCGAGCGCGTGCCCGACGCGGGCGGCCTGGTGATCGCGACCGATCAGGCGCAGGCGCGGCAGTACGCGCAGATCCTGCGCGGCATCAGCGGCCAGGAGCCGACGGTCGTGCTCTCGGACGACGCCGGCGCATCCGACCGCATCGGCGCCTTCGCGAAGGGCGACGCGCGCTGGATGGTGGCGGTGCGCATGGTCTCGGAGGGGGTCGACGTGCCGCGGCTCGCGGTGGGCGTCTACGCGACGAGCTCTGCCACGCCGCTGTTCTTCGCGCAGGTGATCGGCCGCTTCGTGCGCTCGCGCGCCCGCGGCGAGATCGCCACGGTGTTCCTGCCGAGCGTGCCGCCGCTGCTGACGCTGGCGGCCGAGCTCGAGCGGCAGCGCGACCACGCGCTCGACAAGGAGACCGACGACGAGCAGCTGCTCGACGACGACCTCATGGCGGCCGCCGAGCAGGGCGACCGCGACGACCGCGAGCCGGCGCCGTTCACGTGGGAGCCGCTCGAGTCGAGCGCGACCTTCGACAAGGTGCTCTTCGGCGAGCTGGAGTTCGGGCAGCTGGTCGAGCCGGCTAGCGAGGAGGAGCTCGACTTCATCGGCATCCCGGGCCTGCTCGACGCCGAGGACGTCTCGGAGCTGCTGAAGCGCCGGCACGCGCGGCAGGCGGCGCGCATCCGCGAGCGGCCGCCGGCCGAGGCTGCGCCCGAGCCCCTCTACCGCAACATGCGCGAGGAGCGGCAGCTGCTCAACTCGCTCGTGGCGATCGTCGCCAAGCGGCGCGGCGAGGCGCACGCGCTCGTGCACGCCGAGTCGCGGCGCGTGTGCGGCGGGCCGCCGGTGGCGCAGGCCTCGATGCAGCAGCTGCGCGACCGCATCCACTACCTGCGCAAGGTGATGGATCGCGGCCGCTGAGGGACGTCGGCCCGAGACGGGCCGACGAGCTGGCGTCGCGGCGGAGACCCGAAAGGGTCTCCGCTTTCAGCTCCAGCGCTCAGTCGTGCTCGACCCAGCAGACGAGCACGGCGGAGGCGAGCGCGTAGGCCGCGCCGTCCTGCGTCATCGAGCCGTCGGCGAAGCCGTCGGGCAGCGCGGTGGCGTCGACCGTGAGGGTCTTGCCGTCGCGGAGGAAGCCGACCACCCCGTCGCCGGTGGAGAACGACGGCAGGCCGAGCCCGAGCATCCCCTCGATCTCCTCGGCGCCGAGCGACGCCTGCAGCTCGTCGAAGTGCTGCTGGCCCTCGTCGGCATCCGTCACGTCGTGCACGGTCAGCACGATCGGGGCGCCGTCGACCTCGTAGGTGCAGGTGAACATCGGCGCGTCCCAGCTGGAGGAGGGCTCGGGCGTGCCCTCGAGGCCGAGCATCGAGGCGGCGGCCGTGGCGACCTGGCCGCCGCAGACCATCTCGGCCGCCGCCGAGGGGCCCTCGCCGTCGCTCGCGTGGTGCTCGCCGCCGTCGCCATGCTCGGCGCCGTCGGCGTGCTCGGCGTGCTCGGCACCGGACATCACCGTGCCGTCGGGCATCGTGTGCGAGGGCTGCGGCGCGGGCTCGGCGGGCTCGGCGGTGGCGGATGCGCAGCCGCTCAGCAGCACTGCTGAGGCGGCGATCGCGCAGAGCCAGGCCGCGCGGGGCCGGGCGGAGCCGGTCGGGATCGTGGAGGGCATGCGGTGAATCCGATCTGTGCGGGTGCGTGCGAGCGGTGCGTGCACAGAGGGGTTCGGGGCGCTCGCACGGCCGGATTGCGCGGCCGGTGATCGACGACTTCCAATCCGGCATCGCGAGGGTGCCGAAGCACCCACCAGGAGAGGGCGCAGGCTTCTGGGCCCATGACTCAAGGAAGAGGTACCGCACATGAAGAAGACAGCACTCCTGCTCGTCGCACCGGCGCTCGGGATCGGTCTCGTGGCGCTGAGCGCAGCGCCCGCCATGGCCGCCCACGCCGAGGGCTCGTACTCCGCGACGCTCGACGAGATCAACAGCAGCGGCGCATCCGGCGAGGTCTGGATCGACGTCGAGGGCAGCGAGGCCACCGTCACGCTGAACGCCTCCGGGCTGGCCGCCGAGTTCGACGGCGCGCCCTACCCGCACGTGCAGCACATCCACATCGGTGCCCAGGGCGTCTGCCCCGACATGAGCGCCGACGAGAATGGCGACGGCATCATCTCGACCACCGAGGGCGGCCCCGCCTACGGCGAGATCGGCACCACCCTCTCCATGGGCGACGCCGACAAGAGCCCGGCAGCCGGCGTCGACCTGATGGTCGCACCGTCGGGTGACACCATCTCGTACGAGGAGACCTTCGAGCTCGACCAGGCGACGCAGGACGCGCTCGCCGAGGGCACGGCCGTCGTGGTCGTGCACGGTCTCGACCCGGCCACGCAGCCCGAGGGCGCGATGGAGCCGAGCGACCTGGTGCCCGAGCTGCCGCTCGCCGCCACCTCGCCGGCACTGTGCGGCGCGCTCGCCATGGCACCTGCGGGTGGCGTGGACACGGGCGTCGTGACCGAGGACGGCGCGAACGGCGCGCAGCTCGGCTTCGTCGCGGCGGGCGCAACGCTCGCAGCGATGCTCGCCGCCGGCGTGTACGTGGCCCGTCGTCGCACGGTCCGCGACAACTGATCAGTCACGGTCGATGATCGCTCACGGAACGGGCCGTCGCCTCCGCCTCACGGCGGCGGCGGCGGCCCTCGTGCTCGCCCTCACCGCCTGCGGCACCGCAGCCGGTGAGGCCGAGCCGCCCGCCGCATCCGCCACACCGACCCCCACCGCCGAGGCCGCCCCGGCCGAGACGGCGGCTCCCGAGACCGCGAGCGCGGCGCCCGAGGAGACGCAGGGGCCCGTCATGGCCGCCTCGCGCCCGGTCAGCATGCACATCCCGGCGCTCGACCGCAGCTCGGAGCTCATGGTGACCGGCATGCGCGCCGACCGCACGCTCGAGGTGCCGCCCGGCGCCGAGGGCTCGCCCGCCAGCTGGTACGACGGCTCGCCCACGCCGGGGGAGCCGGGCGCATCGGTGCTGCTCGGGCACGTCAACTCGCTCTCGGACGAGAGCGGCGTCTTCTACGAGCTCGACACGCTCGTGCCCGGTGACGAGATCACCGTCGAGCGCGAGGACGGCACGACCGCCGTGTTCGAGGTCACCCGGCTCGAGTCGTTCGCCAAGGACGAGTTCCCCACCCGCGCCGTCTACTACCCGGTGCCCGGCGCCGAGCTGCGCCTCATCACCTGCGACGACCTGGGCGCCGGCGGCGACGAGTTCCCGAACAACACGGTCGTCTTCGCGCAGCTGGTCGGCACGGCGTAGCTACGAGACCGCGTCGTTGCGACACGGCGTCGCTACGAGACCTTGTTGCTACGACACCCCGAAGTCGACGTGCGTCACGATCACGTCCTCGGGGTGCGCGTCGGTGTGCTCGAGCGCCAGCGCGTCGGTCGCCGAGATCGCGTCGCCGACGACGCGGAACATCAGCTTCGCCGCGATCAGGCTGTCGTGGCCCATGCGCACATGCTCGATGTAGTCGCCCTCGCCCCGCGGCAGGTAGGCGTTCGCCTCTGCCCACGCCGCGAGCTCCTCGAGCGCGAGGGCCGCGTCGCCGCCCTGCCCCGCGATGATGGCGACCGAGTACGACGCCGCCCCGGCCTGCCCGTCCACCGGCATGAGGAACGTCGTCGAGCACACCACCTCGCGCCCCTCGACGACCTCCTCCGGGTGGAACGCCGCCACCGGCCGCGCCGCCTCCAGCCTCGCCTCGTCGTCGCCCGCCCACGTCCAGCCGCTGAGCTCGAGCTGCGACAGCACGAAGGCGTCGCCGCAGTAGCCCGGGTCGTGCTGTGCAGCGGATGCGTCGGGCGCGGCCGTCGGGTCGGGTGCGGCAGCCGTCGGCGCGGCCCCCGTCGCCGCCGGGGCAGTCGCCGCCGGGGCAGGGCCGTCGCCCGCCTCGGGCTGGGGTGGCGGCGCCAGGCAGGACGAGAGGCCGAGCGCGAGCAGCGCGGCGAGCGCCAGCGCGGCGAGCGGGGGGGAGCGCATCGGAGCCATCGGGGTCAGCGTCGATCGAAGTGGGTGAGCATCCAGTCGCCGAGCTCGGCGCCGCTCGCCTCCATGAGCAGCGCCTCGTCGACACCCGGCGGGCCGTCGGCGCCGATCTCGTGGGCCACGAGCGTCGCGGCGATCCCGCTCTCCGGGTCGCCCGGCTCGCGCCACAGCTCCCACGAGTACCAGGGCCCTCCTCCGGCGCTCGAGTCGGCTCTGATCAGCTCGTAGCCGGCGCCCAGCGCGAACGCCTCGACTGCCGCGTCGACGTCGGTGCTCGCCTCGACCACCGCCACCGAGATCGCGCTCGCATCCAGCGGCGAGTGCCACAGCGGGGTGAAGGTGAGCGCGCACGCGACGTCGAGGCCCTCGAGGGCGGCTGCGGGCTCGAAGTCGGCGGAGGGCGCCGGCACCTCCGTGGGCTCGGGCGGGCCGCTCTCGGAGCCGTAGCCGCTGCCCGTCATGTATTCGGTCGACACGAAGCCGGCGGTGTAGCTGACCTCGCACGGCTCGAACGCGGCGCTGCTCGAGCCCGGTGCGGCTGGCGCAGCGGGCGTGGCCGCACAGCCCGCCAGCAGCAGGGCCGCGACGAGCGGCAGGGCCACGCGTGCCTGCACCGCAGCTCACCCTGCCGATCGGAAGTCGACGTGCGTCAGCAGCACGTCGGTCGGCTCGAGCTCGAGGCCCGAGCGGCGCTCCAGGCTCTCGAGCGGCACGTCGCCGTAGACCGGCTCCCCGATGGCCATCACGCTCATCCGGGCGTCGAACGTGTCGCCGTCCTCGAGCACGAACTCGGTCTCCTCGCCCTCCTCGAGCGGCTCGTAGCCGTGCTCGAGCGCCCACGCCACGACGCCATCGCGCAGGCCGTCGTCGCGCACGAGCGCCGTGGAGGCGAGCCCCACCCGCCCCTCCGAGCCGGGGCCGTGGAGCGGCATCCGGAAGACGACGGAGCACAGCACGCCGTCCGAGTCCAGCAGCGGGGCGGGCTCGAAGCCCGCCCGCGGCTCGGATGCCGCGATCTGCTCGTCGTAGCTGCCCTGCCAGCTGACGCCGGCCGAGGGCGCATCCGGGTCGATCACCACGCCGTCGGCGCAGCGCGGCGCGTCTGCCAGCGGTGTGCCGTCCTCGGCAGCGGCGCTCCCGCTGGGAGCCGACGGCTGCGGTGCTTTGGATGCTCCGGGTGCCTCGGATGCCCCAGGTGGCTCGGATGCCCCGGGTGTCGCGGGGGTGGACGACGACGTCTCCGTCGGGGTCGCGCCCGTGCTGCTCGAGGGAGCAGCCGGCGGCGCGGTGCTGGCGCAGCCGGCCAGCAGCACTGCTGCCGCCAGCGACAGCAGGCTCGTACGGACACGACGCGACATCGGGCTCCCCTTAGCTCTCCGCCCATTCAAGGGGCAGCGCGCTCGAAGCGCCACGCGCACGACGCAACGATTCGGTCACGAACGCGCGCCGGCGCATCCGCCCGCTGCATCTACTCGCCCCACGGCTCAGCGGGCACGCCACGCCCGGCGACGCCCAGCGCGCATCGATAGGCTCGGTCCCATGCAGCAGCACGAGGGCAGCGCCCGAAGCGCGCCTTGCTAGGCGAAAAGCGATGACTAGCATCTGGCGGCGTCGGCCTCGAGCATCCAGAGCTGAATCAGCGCGGAGTCAGCGTGGTAAAGCAAGGCGCGCAAGTCGTTCGTCGCGACCCATCGGGACCTGGAGAAACGCCACGGGGTGCATCATCCCGGCGTAGAAGCGGTCGTGGTCGTACCCGAGGTTGTACGAGCGCTCAGTGCCTTGGTCGAACTCGGATTTCATGATGAGCGCGCCCCCATTTCGGGGAGGCTGTTCTTGAGCAGCGTGCTGATTGGGCTGGATATCATCGCGCTTCCAGGTTTGCTTCTGAACAAAGCGGGAGGGGCCGCCGCGAACGACGGCCCCTCGATGCGGATCAGATGTAAGAGCCCTCGGGCGCGTCGACTGGCGTGGCGTCCTTCCAGCCCGGCACGCACAGCTCGATCACCTTGTAGTCGGCGGTCACCCGGTCGACGAAGTGCCTCTGGGTCGGCCCGGCGCCGATGCAATAGGCATCGCCGTAGCTGAGCGCCCACCGAGGGGAAGTCTCGACACGGATGTCGGCATAGCCGCCGAGGACGATGAACATTTGCGCCCAGGAGTGGTAGTGCCAGCCGGTGCCTTCCTGGAACGGCTGACCCGCAGCGCGAACGACGTGCACGTATGCGCGGCCATCGGTTGGCTCCAGCGTGCCGAGGTCGCGGTACTCGAAGAACTCGCGGAGTCCGGGTCCCCACGAGGCGTCGTCGTCGTGATTGACGATGGGCGTCCGCTGGGGGTCAAGCGTGGCCGCACGCTGCGGCAGGACAACGTCTTCGCCCCACACGATGTCGTACTCTGCGGGGGCCACGATGTGTAGGGCCTCGAAGTCCTCGCTGAGTGCCGCAACGCGGTAGCGGTACAGCGGCGGCATGACCAGCGAGCTCTCCTTGTGGAGCTCAACCTCACTGCCGTCCGCGAACGCGACGCGGGCAGTCCCCTTCAGCACGAAGAGCTGGTGGAAGTCGACGTCATCGGCCTGCCAATCGCCCGAGGAGGCAATCGCGCGGACGTGCCACCCGCCGAACTTGCCGGAGGACGCCTTATCCAGGTCGAGGCTCCGGTACTCGAAGTACGGCAGCAAACCTGCCGTCCACTCGCCTTCCCGTGCGCCGACCCGAGCACTCTTCAGCGCAATGGGGCGGGCGACGTCCCAATCAGTGAGCCACTCGGTCGGGGCTTTGGTCGAGGCAGACATCCTCGTCTCCTTTCAAGTCGAACGGCGTCCACAGATTGTCGCCGATGTACTGAGTGTCCTCTGGCACGGCGCTGTCGAGGAACTGGCAGATGTGACAGTTCTCGGCAATGGCTACTTGCCGACGACCGATTGCCTGATTGCGCCGAACACCGACGTTTCGTCGATGAATGCCTCGATCGAGAACGAGTCCCCTGGCTGCAGGTACCGCGTGGAGTGCCCGCCGTCCGCCGCAAGCTCGACGGCGCGGAGTTCCGCGAGGCAGGCGTACCCCGACTCGGCTGCGCGGTTCGACACGGTGCCGGTGCCGACGATGCTGCCGGCGGCGAGCGCTCGGGTCGTCGCGATCTGCTCGATGAGTCGGGCAAAGTCGAACGCGCAGTCCACCGCGCTGTCCGGTCGTCCGATCTCGGTGCCATTCACGCTCGTGCGCACCTGCGCGCTCAGCAGCCTGCCGTCCCACGCATCGCCGAGCGAGTCTGGCGTCACCGCGAAGGGTGCGAAGGATCGGGCGGGCTTCGACCGGTAGATGCCGACGCGTCGCTCGTACTCTGCGGGGATGAGCGCACGGTAGGTGAGGTCGTTGGCGAGCACGAGCAGCCTAATGCGCGATTGCGCGGCGGACGCGTCTGTACCGATGGGCACGTCATCGGTCACGACGCCGATGGTGCCCTCCACATCGAGATCCCACGTCGCATCGGGCAGGGGGACCGGGTCCATGTGGCCGATGAACGCGGAGCCACCGGACTGGTAGACAGCAGGCGTGAATCCATGGTCGCTTGGCAGGTCGACGCCGCGCATGCCGCGAATGCGCTCCATATGGGGCAGGTAAGTGCTGCCCTCGCACCACTCGAACACGCGCGGCAACGGCGCGGCGAACGTCACCGAATCCACGGGCAGACTGGGTATCCGATCGGATGCGAGGTCCTCCTCGGCTCGTCGAAGCACAGGCTCCCACCGCTCCCAGTCCTCGATGGCATCGCGAAGTGAACGTGGGCCGCGGGGCGCTAATGCGAATCGTCCGCCTTCAGCGTCGACGACGACGAGCGTGCCGTCTCGCCCACCGCCGGGGATTGTTGCGAGTCTCATGCTTCCTCCTGGTGCGTCTCGGTCAATGCTTGGCAGTGCGAAGGCTCGCCGCCATGGTGACGAAGAAGTCGAGCGCGGCCGGATTGGCGAGCGACCCGAGGTTCACTACCTGTGCGGGGTTCTCGCCCATCAAGATGCGCTTGACGGGGATCTCGAGCAACTTGTTCGACAGGGTCCGCGGCAACGCGGGAGCCTCAACGATCCGATCGGGTACGTGCCGCGGCGAGCAACGCACACGGATGCGATTCCGAAGTTCGCGTTCCAAGCGTTCGTCCAGCACGCTGCCCTCAGCCAGCGTGACGAACAACGGCATCCACGCTTCGCCGGAAGAGTCGAGTAAATCGACGACCAGCGCGTCGAGGACCTCCTCCACGGAGAGCGCGGCTCGATAAATCTCGCTCGTCCCCATTCGCACGCCCTGCCGGTTGATCGTCGCGTCCGAGCGCCCGTAGATCTCCGCGCCGCCGCGCGGTGTGATGCGTACCCAGTCACCGTGACGCCAGATTCCGGGGAACATGTCGAAATAGGTGGATCGGTAGCGTGCGCCGTCGGCGTCGCCCCATAGCGAGATCGGCATCGAGGGCATGGGCTTGGTGACGACAAGCTCACCGATCTCGTCAATCAGTGGACGGCCATTGGGAGACCATGCTTCCGCTGCGACCCCGAGCGCGCGGCACTGCAGCTCGCCGCGATAGACCGGGAGCGTCGGACAGCCGCCGAGCAACGGGGTGCAGATGTCCGTACCACCGCTGGTCGAGAAGAGCCACACATCGGGATCGACGGAGCTGTAGACCCACTCGAAGCCCTCAGGCGGCAACGGCGAACCGGTGGAGCCGATCGCGCGCAGCCGAGAGAGGTCGAGGTCGCGGCCCGGCTCGAGACCGGCCTTCATCGAAGCGACGAGCATCCCGGCGCTCGTCCCGAACACGGTCGCCCCTGTGTCTTGCGCCAAGCGCCAGCACGTCACCGGCCCGGCGGCGACGGGGCTGCCGTCGTACAGCACGATTGACGCTGGCGTCAGCAGGGCTGAGACCAGCATGTTCCACATCATCCAGCCGGTAGTTGTGAACCAGAACAATCGATCCCCGTCGTGGAGATCCAGGTGCAGGTGCATCGATTTCAACTGCTCGATCAGGATGCCACCGTGGCTCTGCACGATTGCCTTTGGCAGCCCCGTGGTGCCCGACGAATACAAGATCCACAGCGGGTGCTCGGCGGGCACCTGCTCGAACACGAGCTCTGCGCCGCGATGCACGCGCAGAAGTTGCGCCCAGTCGTGCATACCGGGTGCGTACGCTGCGCCAAGATAGGAAAGGCAGACGACATGCTCCACCGTCGGCAGACCCGCGCGGATCAGATCGATCGCTTCACGCCGATCGTAATCTCGACCGCCGTAGCGATAGCCGTCTGCGACGAGCAGCACCTTCGGCTCGACTTGCGTGAGTCGGTCGAGGACGCTCTGCGCGCCAAACTCCGGTGCTGACGATGTCCAGATGGCTCCGACGCTGGACGTCGCGAGAAAGGCCACGACGGCCTCCGCGATGTTGGGCAGGTATGCCGCCACTCGGTCGCCCGGCGTGACGCCGAGATCGCGCAGCGCACTCGCCATCGCGGCGACCTCGGCTCGGAGTTGGCGGTACGTCAGGGTCTCGGTCGGGCGGAGCTCCGATGAGTGCACGATGGCGATGCGCTCCTCGTCGTCGTTGGCGAGAAGGTTCTGCGCGAAGTTCAGACGCGCGCCCGGAAACCAATGCACCTCGGGCATGGTGGAGCCGGAGCGGATCTGCTCTGGCCGACGGTCGGCGATGATCGGGAAGTATTCCCAGATTGACTGCCAGAAGGCCTCATCATGCTGAACCGACCAGCGCCAGAGCGAGTCGTAGTCGGGCAGGTCGAGCCCGCGCGATGTCACGACCCACTCCCGATACCGCGTCATGTTGGCGGAGTCGAGCAACGCCGCCGACGGCGACCACAGAGGCGCGGCGTCGGTCATCGCCTCGGTCGCATCACCCATCATCCAACTCTCCTTCATTGGTGGTCTCATCGCAGGGCGGGCGACGCCGTCAGCACCGGCCTGGTCGTGATTCACACTCTGGTCGGTGGTCGGCGGCCGACGCACTGTCTGATTCGCTAGTCCGTGACTGGCGCTGCCGGGACCGTCGAGGTCGTACGTTCGTGGAGCAGCGGTGCTCGTCCATTCGTTCGGTGGCGCGGCGGGGTCTAGCGGATCGGACAGTTGTGGTAACCGGGAACGGGCCGCACGCTTTGTAAACGAGCGCAGGGAGGCGTCGCAATGAAGGCAGTGGTCACCGGTGCAGCGCCGGCCATCGGATGCACCCTTGCGCCGTACGTCGCCGCAGAGCGTGCGACGAACGTTCCGCCGGACCGGGGCGCGGTCGACATGGCTGAAGCAGTGGCTGTCCTTGCTGGGGATAGGCCTCGCTACGTGTCGGGTCATTATCTGCGCGTCGATGGCGGTCCGTGCACCCAGTTGATGTCGGTCCGGGCGGTGGACGCATGACGGCGACTCCACGCGCCCGGCAGACGCTCAGGATCATGATCGTCGACGATCATGAGGTCGTGCGTGGCGGCCTTGCTGCGATGCTTTCCGCCGATGAGGCGCTCTCGGTCGTCGCAACCGCCTCGACAGGCGGCGAGGCGTTGCGGCTCGCTACCGAGACTCGCCCCGACGCGGCGGTCATCGACCTGCGGCTTCCTGACATGAACGGCGAGGAACTGACTCGACGACTTGCGGTGCAGAGTCCGGAGGTCGCGGTCATCATCCTCAGCACTTACGACAGCGAGTCGGCGATCCGGGGCTCCATCGCGGCTGGCGCCATCGCCTACGTCACGAAGGCGGTGGGGATCAAGCCCCTTCGAGATCGCCTGCACGAAGTGCGGCGCGGCGAGCACAAGGCGGCGGCCGACGCCACTGCGATCTCACGCGAGCTCCACGAACTGGGGCGAGCGCGCGAGGGGAAGGCGGAGGGGGCCGGTCGCGCGACACCGCAACAAGCGAGGGTGCTCGAGCTCGCCGCGCGGGGGCTGACGAATAAGGAAGTCGGTGCGCGCCTGTTCATCTCGGAGTCGACCGTGCGATTCCACGTCCAGAAGCTGAAGGAGCTCACTGGCTCGCGAACTCGCACGGAGTTGGTGGCGAAAGCGATCCGCAATGGCATGATCGCTCCGCACGACGACGAGTGGCAGACGACGCGTGACTGAGATGTGGCCACTACGTGAGCTGCAGCCCGGGCGGGAACATCAGATCGATATGGAGAGGCAGATTCGATGAAGGCCATCGTCACGGGAGCGGCATCTGGCATCGGGAGAGCAATCGCGCAGCGGCTGGCTGCCGACTGGGCCGAGCAGGGTCTGCTGCTCGTGCTACTTGACAGGTCGGCAGCGCCGCTTGCGACGCTCGCTGAGGAGTTGAACAACATCGACGGCGTCGATGTGTTCGGCCTTCCCGCCGACCTGAGCGCGCCTGAAGAGCTCGCTCAGGCCGTTTCGACCGCGCTCGACCGATGCGACGCCGAAGTCGACCTGCTCGTCAACAACGCCGGGATCAGTGCGCCCGGCAACTTGCGCGACCTGAGCCTCGAGGCGTGGGATCTCGACTTCGCGGTCAACACCCGCGCCGCGTTCCTCCTGAGTCAGGCATGCTACCGCGCACTTGCACGCCGGAGAGGATCGATCGTGATGACTGGCTCCCTCTCCGGCAGCGAGCCGTCGCCCGGGCTCGGCGCGTACAGCGCGAGCAAGGCTGCCACCATCATGCTGGTTAAGCTGCTCGCTCGCGAATGGGGTCCGGTCGGCATCCGTGTCAACTCGGTGTCACCCGGCTCCGTGCTGACGGGCATGACCAAGCGGACGTACGCCGACGTCGAGTTCGCGGATCGCCGAGCGGCCGCGATCCCGCTCGGCCGAGTCGCGGAGCCAGAGGACATTGCGGCGGCCGTCGTGATGCTGGCGGGCGCGGATGCGCGGTACATCTCCGGCGTCGACGTCCGCGTCGACGGAGGCTGGGGAGTTGCGCTCATGCCGCAGGCCGCTGCTGCGCCGCGCGCCTGACACCGCAAGTTGACCCAGCGGTCCCCTCGCGTGTATCGAACCGGACAGGATGCAGAATCAGTGAAAGAAGCAATGGAGCAGCACGATCGGTACGCGATCTACGAGGTGCTGCTGCGGTACGCCCGCGGCGTCGATCGCAGAGATGAGGCGGTCCTTCGCTCCGCCTACCATCCCGACGGCATCGACCACCACACGGGTTTCACGGGAACGATCGACCAGTTCGTCCCGTGGGTGTGGGATCTCCTCTGCTCTGTCGACGGCTCCATGCACATCATCGGCAACCATTGGGCCGAACTCGCGGGCGATGTCGCCGTCGTCGAAACCTACGGCACCTCGAACCACTGGGGTTTGCCGGCCGACGATCCCTCCGTCAACTTCTCGACCGGCTTCCGGTATGTCGATCACATGACGAAGGTCGGCGGTCGATGGGCGATCGCGGAGCGGTGGGCCATTCGAGAGTGGACTCGATCCGATGTCGGTCTGCTAATCCCGAAGGAGGGCAAGGGGCCTTCGCCAGCACGCGGGCCCGATGACATCGTGTATCGCCTCAAACGCAAAGTGCTCGGCCCTTCCACGAAGTGACGCCGCCTGCGGCGCGCGATGCTGGGAAGGCCGCGTTCAGCGGCCACGCATCGCGAGCGCAGCGCTCAGCCAGGCGAGGGTCTCATCGACGTCTTCCGGCGCGTCCACGCATGAGGACACCCACAGGTCGACCTCGGTGACGCCCAGTCGTTGCAGACGCGACATCTCGGCCCGGAGCGCTGACGCGTCTCGCTCCCGAACGGCGGGGACGAGCACCACTTCCGACATCGGAGTCCGAACGGTCAGTTTGGAGCGCGGGCGTCCCAGTCGCTCGAACGCATCGTGCAGCAGCGCGATACCGTCAGCGAGTTCGTCTGCCTGCGCCGCCATCGGCGTCCAGCCGTCGGCGAGCCGCGCGATGCGGTCGGCGACGGCTGCGCTTGCGCCGCCCCCGAGCAGAATCGGTACGGTACGAGCGGGCCGGGGGAGGGCTCTGACCTCCCTGAAGGACACGGTGCCCGACTGGAACGTCGCCGCCTCCCCCGTCCACAGCGCCCGCATTGCCCCGATCGCATCCTCCATTCTCGCGCTGCGGCCCGAATACGGCACATCGAGGGCGTCGAACTCGACCCGGTTCCAGCCCGTGCCGAGCCCGAGCCTGACGCGCCCTCGCGACAGCTCATCGAGCGTGGCGACCATCTTTGCGACCAGGACCGCCGGGCGCAGCGGCGCGATGAGGACGCTCGTCGTCAGCTGAATTCTGCGCGTGCGAGCGGCACACGCGGCCAGGACGATGAGCGGATCCGGCCATGTCGTGCCGGCATGCCACCGGAAAGTGCCGCCCGGGTAGTCCTCGCCGGAGCGCGCATCGACCAGCAAATGGTCGGCGGCGTCGAAGTCGTCGAAGCCGTGGCGTTCGGCGAGTTCGGCGTAGCGGACGTAGTCGGAGACGCCCTTGGGGAAGAGCGTGTCGCTCGGCCGGAATGAGACGCCCACCTTCAGGAACTGGGCGCTAGGGGGACTGGTTTGCGCGCGTGCGTTCACGTCATGTCTTCCTGGAGTCTTCGTGCCACTCTCGTCCGCGTCGCGCTCGGCTGTCCAGTTCCGCGGGCGATGACTGTCGCATTCGCCAGTTGCTCAGCCAAGCGGTCAGGAGAGAGTTGAGTGAACGACACTGAGGAAAGGCGTTGGCATGAGTACGAATAACCGGGTGCAGTTGTTGCTCGACAAGGACGAGATCCGGGATCGGATCTACTCGTTCTGCCGTGGCGTCGACCGAAGGGACTGGAACTTGGTGCGAAGCGCCTATCACGCGGACGGCATCGACGACCATGGTCCCTACAACGGTGACGTCGACGGCATGATCGCCTGGATGACCGAACGTCATGCAACGGTGAAGAGCTCCATGCACCACATCGGCAACGTGCTGGTCGAGGTCGATGGCGATGTCGCCTACGCGGAGAGCTACTACCTCGCGTACCAGCGCATCGATGGCAGCTCATCTTTGTCGTTTGCGATGTTCCCAGGGACAGAGCACGATGGCAGCGACGTCAACATGCGCGCTCAGGGTCGATACATCGACCGCTTCGAACGCCGAAGCGCCGGCGGGCCATGGAAGATCGCCCACCGCACCGTAGTGGCAGATGCCGCCCAGTTCGAACCGACGACCCACGACATGCCGATCGATGTCGGCTGGAACTCGGCGAGGCGCGACCGAACCGACGCTGTCTACAACAGGTAGATTCTCTTGCCGGTCGCCGTGGATAACGGCCGCCATCAGGGGGCTAGGCGTGCGACCACATCGACGTGCGCGCCGTCGGCGGCGATCTCCACGCTTCCCCCGCGCTGACCGATCTCCTCGACCAGCAGGCCGAGCCGAAGTACGGTTTCAAAATTGTCCTGGCGAAACCTGATGCTCAGCTCAAATGTCGCTTCTGGACGCTCAATGACCGATAGGTGAACGGTCGTGGCCTCGTCGACGCTGACGCGCGTCGCATGCAGCAGCACCTCGCGCGCGAAGCGGTCCACAAGCTGAGCCAGTTCGACCGGGACGTCCTGCGCTGCGCCGGCACGCTCGTCGAAACTGAACTCGATGGGTCCGTGCGCATCGCGGCTGACCATCATCACGCGGTCCGAGATCGTGTCGACAATCGAGAGCCCAGGGCGTCTTGTCCACTGCGCGATCAGATCTCGAAGCGCGCCGTCTGCGCGTGCGATCAGCATGCTCGCCTGCTTCACTCCACCGCGCAGCGCCGCGTCGCCGGTGGTTTCGGTCGCCGCGTCCAGGGAGAGCTGCGCGCCGAAGAGGAGCTGCGCGACGTCGTCGTGCAGATCCTGCCCAAGCTCGTCACGAGCACCGATGCGGGCGAGCTCCGCTCGCTGCTGCCGGTACCGATCCGACGCATAGGCCAGCGCGGCCAGCGAGCCTAGGCGTTCGATCGAATTGATGTCCTGTACTGCGAGTTGATCCGCCCCGAGCCGGTGCGCCGCAAACCACCCGACACGCCGACCGCTGAAGTGAATCCCGCCCTGGACGCTGACAGAGCCCCGGTCGCCGACTCCGGAGGGCGGCACGATGGTCGTGGCCACAGCATCTGCTGCCTGCGCGGATCGCAGCAGCTGGCGCTCAAGCTCTGTGGTGTCGGGGCCGTGCGAAACGACTGCCTCCTCCGCGCCGTCGACTTCCAGCGCGACCATCTCGGCGCCGATGGACGTCCGCACGTCCTCGAGTTGCGTGCTGAGGAATCCGGCGTCCAGGCGGCCAGCCGCCGCTGCGGTCGCGATCCGGACGAGCACGCGCTCCAGGTCGCGCTCGCGACGCAGCTCGAACAGCGTCCATGCGTACCGCAGATGCGAGGCGATTCGGGAGCTGAGCGCTTGGGCGAGCACGACGTCGTCGACACTGAACTCCTCGCGCTTGTTCGCGAGATGGAGGACTCCGATGCAACGCCCCGAGAGCAGCAGTGGCACCGAGAGCACGCGCGAAAGTGAGAACGCTGTCGTCCACTGGGGGAGTATCGCCGGGTCCGCCACCGCGTCGTTCGTGATGTAGGGCTGGCCTGTGCCGGCCACTCGGACCGCGTTGCTCGAGACGTCGGTCATCCGAGGCCGATACGAGGCGGTCACCGCCGCGGGGGCACCGAATGAGCCGTCGAGCATCTGCAGTACTCCCGCGCGCTCGAGGTGGATCATGATTCCCGTGGTCGCGGCTCCGAACAGCGGCGCGATGTGCTGGCTCAGGCCTTCATTCAGCTCCACGAACGAAGTGGCCGCCATAGTCAACCGATCGAGCGCCTCGAGCGCCTCAAGCGCCTCGCTGTAGTGGTGGCTGTCGAGGTCGAGGGGCCCGCGTTCGCGAATCGCGGCGACCGCCCCCAGATGGCGGGCAAAGACTTCCATGAGCGATAGCCGAGGCGGCTCCGCCTCACCGCTCGTCAATGCCATGAAGGTGCCGAGCCGTTCACCGCCGAGATGGATGGGACTCACTGAGACACGACGGTAGCCCTGACTCCAGAGCCCCGACGACCAGGAATGCCCACGATAGCTCGGTCCGACCAGGAAGTCCGCCGCCGGCAGCCGGACGATCTCGCGCAGATCCGCCGACTCCAGCATCACGGGACCGGCGACCAGCGCGAAAGACTCACTCAACACGGTTACGGTCGCGTCCGCGCCGATCGCGGTCCGCGCCGCCCGGGTGAGCCGCGCGATACCGACGAGGTCGTGGTCGACGGCGTCGCTCGCACGCGCGTCGATGATCCGGGTCATGCTCCCATCTTCGACCCGGGCCCGACAATCGACACTGGCGCAAGAGCCAGTTGTGCGCGCTGCACGCAACATCGAGACTGGACAGGCAGCGCGCCGCAGGCTGTTACGGATGTTCCGGGTCGGCGCTGCGTCACAACCCCGATATGCGAATGAGCGGAGCGACGGTGCCTCGATCAATCTACGTTGTCCAGACCAACCCTGTGCGCGGCATGGAAGAGGAGTTCGCCGACTGGTACGACAACCAGCATCTCGCGGACGTCCTCGACATTCCAGGTTTCGCGTCCGCGCGCCGATTCGTGCGCTCGCAGACGCAGCGGGAGGAGGACGCGCTTACATATCCCTACAACTCACTGGCGATCTACGAATTCGACAGCGAGCCTCGGCGTGCGCTGGACGGGCTTACGCGGGCGAAGGAGAACGGACTCTATCTGAGCCCGTCGCTCGCGGAGCAGCGGATTTCGATCGTCTTCGACCCGGTGAGCGAACTCGGCATCTGACCGCTTCATGTCGAGAGCCTGGGAGGGTGCAGCGACGGTGGAGAGCGACGGTTCCCGAGGCGACCGCGAGTTGGTCGCGTTGGCCGATCACGCCCGGCAGGTCTTCGGCGCGGTCGCCGTGGTCATCGGCACGTACGACGGCCTCTGCATGGGATGGACCGGGTCGCTGGCAGACCATCATGCCCGGCGAGCGGCCGTCGTGCTGCAGCCGCTGCTCTCGAGCCTCGAGGTTGGCACCGTTTTGGAGGTCGACCCGGGTGTCGCCGCGTTCTCCGGGAGCGCGGCTGACGCCGCAACGGTGATCGCGGCGGCTTTGCCGGTCGGTGAGGGCAGCCCTGGCATGGTCGCTGTCGCCGGCGGCGTGGTGGATAGACGGCAGCTGACGGCAATCGCGGAGCACGCCACGACCGTGCTGAGGCTAAACCGCTCCCAGCGAGAGGGATCATTCGGTGTGCCACAGGAGGTGCTCGAAGAGCTAGAGCTGCTCGCCGTCGAAGCGGAGACCACCGGCAAGGTGTGCGAGGGCCTGTCGGCCGTGCTCGCTCCGCTCTTCGGCGGCAGCGCTGTGGGAATCTTCCTCGTCGACTTCCAACACGGCTACCTGCAGCTGCTCGAGCACTCCTTCGGAGCCGAGGCGGCGTCCACTCGAGCGTGCCGGGTCGATCTGCGCGCGTCGCAGGACAGCGTGGTACGCATCTGGCAGACGGATGTCCCGATGATGGGTCAGGAGGTTTCGCGAAGCCTGAGTGCTCTCGACGGCGGCAACCTCGTGAGGGACGAGCGATTCGCGGCGGTGTCGCTCGGGCGGTCGTGGCGGTTCACCGGCGTCTGCGTCGTGACGCGAGTAGGCAAGGAATTCACCGCGGACGACGTTTTGCGACTACGTGCGCTAGGGCCGCATATTGCGAAGCTCTTCGATGCCGCAATGGCGATGATATTCGCTCGCCTCGAGCTGAGGTTCGAGACCGCTCTCCTCGAGCTCGCTCGGGCACTCGCGGCAGGGGCCCCTGCTCGGCCGGCAATCCTGCGGGCGTTCGGCGAGGTCCGCTCGATGCTCGGGATGAATCTGCTTGCGCTACTCGGTGCCGAAGCTCCAGCGGCACCCGAGTTCGTGCTCCGCATGCCCGGACTTGAACCCGGCGTCGTCCACCGGCTCCTGGAGCGCGCACGCGCCTTCATGCAGGAACGCGAGCCCTGTGTGGAAGTACCTTCGGACTCTCGTTGGTCGCAAATCATCCTACCCATCGATCTCGATGGTCAGCGCGTGGCTGTGATCGCGGCGATCGGGAGCCCGATCGCCGGGATCGGCGATCGAGAGCGGCTGACCCTTGAGGCGCTTCGCGATCTCACGCGCGTCACGATCGTTATGGATAGATACACGCGACGCAGCGCAGAACTGGTCGCCCGCGAGGAGCGAGCGAGCCGCATCCGCGACTTACAGACCGACGTGTCAAGCCTCATCGGCCGAGCGCGTCTCGCGCTGCCGCAGCAGGCTCTCGCGAAAGCGGATGACACGTCGATCGGACCGCAGGTGCATCGCGCTGATGCATTGTTGGCGCGAGCGGAAGCTGCGTTGGGGCAATTGACCACGGCATGGAATCCCGTCGCGAACGCCCACCTCATTGAGTCTGTGAAGACCATCGTCGAAGACGTCACGAGAGATTTCGGCCTCTCCGTGCGCTTCCGCTACGACGAGGCCGTCGGCGAACTCGCCGAGCGTGCGACCGTAGACGCCCTGACGACCCTGTGCCGCGTGGCGCGAGAGGCGCTCGTCAATGCAGCGAAGCATGCGGGCAGCACGGAAGTGGCTGTCGGACTCGAAACGGACCGCGACGGACGGCTCGTGCTGTCCGTCGTCGACGATGGCGTCGGCATCCCGATGGAAGGCCACAAGCCGGCCGCGGGCCGTCACGGGATCGTGACGCTCCGACGTTTGGTCGAGAGCCTCGGAGGACGGTTCGAAGTTTCTCGACTCGAGCCGCGTGGAACGAGGGTCGTCGCCGCACTCTAGGCAACGTCGTCCAGCG
The DNA here is from genome assembly GCA_007988785.1 of Agrococcus baldri. Taxonomy (GTDB): domain Bacteria; phylum Actinomycetota; class Actinomycetes; order Actinomycetales; family Microbacteriaceae; genus Agrococcus; species Agrococcus baldri_A. Next base: position 99,408 of record BJUU01000004.1, on the reverse strand, counting down.
ACTGTCACAAGCGCTAGGTCTAACACACGCGCGCGGGTGTCAACCTGGCTTGGCTCCCCTCGAATGGTGGGTGCAACTCAATGTCGAGATGACCAAGGACGGTTCCATGAAGAAGCCACATCTGAGTGCGGCGAGCGCGATCGTGTCTCTTGCAATCGCTACTGCGCTGGTCGGCTGCTCCGCCAGCACCCCGGACGGGGACGCGGCGGCGGGCGACTCGATCTTCATCGGCGGCATCTGGCCGTTGTCCGGTGCGGGGGCGCTGACGGGTCAGACCTCCGCGATCGGAGCCGAGATCGCGATCGAGGAGCTCAACGCGGCGGGAGACACGTCCTACGAGTATCAGTGGGAGGACAGTCAGCTGGACACGCAGCTGGGTGTGACGATCCTCGAACGGCTGATCGGCGACGATGCGGACGTCATCCTCAGCGGTGGCAGCGGCGTACTTGTCGCCCAGGCACCCGTGATGGACCGACAGCAGGTCCCCGTGCTCAACAACATGGCGCAGAGCCCGATGCTCGCAGGTCTCTCCGATTGGCTTTTCAACATCATCCCGACCTCCAGCGCGGAGCTCGAAGGCATCGCCGAGCTGGCGATCAACGAGCGCGGCTACGAGACCGTCGCCACGCTCGCCGTCGACAACGACCTCGGGATCGGCGACGTCGAAGAGCTCACGGGCCTGATCGAAGACGCGGGGGGCCAAGTGATCGCGAACGAGAGCTTCCCGGTCGGTGCATCCGACATGCGCACAGCGCTCACGCGCATCCGCGACGCGGCCCCGGATGCCCTCTACATCACCGGCAACTCCGATGAGGTCGGCTATGCGATCGCGCAGGCCTCGGAGCTGAACCTCGACGCGCAGCTGCTGATTCGGACGCCGGGCATTGACCCGTCATCGCTCAGCATCGCGGGTGAAGCTGCGAACGGCGCGATCGGCGTCGCAACGGCCTTCCGTCCTTCTGAGGACAACCAGATCGCACAGGACTTCATCGACGCATACATGGAGAAGTCCGACGGAGAAGCGCCGTCGACCTTCGCCGCGATCGCGTACGACGCAGTCCGGCTGATCGGTGCCGCCTACGACGAACTCGGGAGCGACGCAACCCCGGAAGACGTCGCTGCATGGCTCAATTCCGTGCAGGAGTTCCCGGGAGCCATGGGGCTGATCACCATCAGCGAGGGCACTGCTGCATACCCGCTCTTCCAGTTCGAGGTCATGGACGGCTTGGCCGAGCCCTTCGAATCCTGACCCCTAGGCGCGCTCGGTGGTCGTAGCCGTCGCCGAGCGCGCCCTGAACCCGGCCCCAACTCTGATCGGACTCTCACGACATGCTTGGACTCGAGCTTCTCCTCGCCGGCCTTCTGGAGGGCGTGCCCTATGGCCTGGCGGGCCTGGGATTCGCACTCATCTTCCGCACCGCCAAGGAACTGAACTTCGCGTTCGGTGCGACGATCGCCATCGGCGGCTACGTGACATACTCTGCGGCCGGTGCGGGCGCGCCCGTGCCGTTGGCGATGGTTCTTTCGTTACTAGTCTGCGCGCTGATCGGCTTCCTGCTGCGCTGGGGCATCTTCTCGCGGCTGCGGGACCACTTCGCCGTACTGCTGTTTTCGTTTGCACTGTCCGTGATCATCGAGAACGCGCTGCAGGTCTTCTACGGTGTGCATGACGTCGTAGCCGACACACCGGCGATGCGTGAGTCGATCACGCTGATCCCGGGCACGAACCTCATGGCGACCGTCGTGCAGATCTTCGGCTTGGTTCTGCTGCTCGTCATCTGGGCAGCGGTCTGGTGGGCTCAGGCTCGGAGCAAGACTGGGCTCGGCATGACCGCCGTTATTCGTGACGCGGAGATCGCGGAACTCGTCGGCGTCAGGTCAGAAAAAATGAAGCTCATCGCCTACGCCGTGGGATCAGCGCTGGCGGGGGTTGCCGGATCGCTCACGGTCATGGATACGGGCGTGCGTCCCACGCTCGGCTTCAGCATCCTGCTCTATGGCTTCATCGCAACTCTGTTGGCAGGGAACCGGTTCGTGCACACGGCGATTTGGGGCCTGGCGTTCGCCGTCGTGCTGAATCTCAGCGCCGTCTGGCTCGAGTCCCAGTACCGCACGCTCGTGGCGTTCGCGATCCTAGTCGTCTACCTGATCGTCCGCATGCTGCGGCTACCGAGAATCGCCCTGTAGGCAGGAGCTCTGACGTGGAATATTTCGCAACACTCATCATCGTCTTCAGCGTCGCCGCGATCGCGGCGCTCGCGCTCAACATTTCCGTCGGCTATGCAGGGCAACTAACGATGACGCATGGCGCGCTCATGGCCGTGGGCGCGTACTCGGTTGGCATCATCGCCAATAGCTTTGGCCTCAACTCATTGATCGGCATCGTCGTGGGGCTCGTGGCGGGCGGGGTCGTGGGCGTGCTCTTCTCGCTTGCGGCCGTGCGGCTGTCGGACTACGACTTCGTCCTGGTGTCGCTCATCTTGCAGATGATGCTCATCGAAGTGATCCGGCGCGGCGGCGACCTGACAGGCGGCTCCGGAGGCATAGGCGGTATCGCCGCTCCGGAACTGTTCGGGTTGTCATTGGCCGGACCGATCCCGTTTGCACTCTTCGCTCTTGTCGTACTGGCGGTCGTCATCGTGATTCTGGTGCGAGTGGGCCACTCTCCGTTCGCGTTGTCATTGCGCGGTTTCCGTGACAGCCAGGCGAGCATCGCCGCGCTCGGCAAGAGCACGGTCAGCATTCGACTGAGCGTCGGCGCGATCGCCGGTCTCGGTGCGGGACTGGGTGGAGCGCTGCAGGCAAGTTATTTGTCGTTCATCTCGCCGATCTCGTACACGGAGTTCCTGTCGTTCCTGATGATCATTTACCTCCTCGTCGGTGGCATCGGCAACATTTGGGGGCCACTCGTGGGAGTCGCAGTGCTCATCGCCGTGCCTGAGATCATTCGAAACCTCGACTTCCTGCCGACGGCACTTGCGGCACCGTTCGAGCGGATCGTCTACGGACTCGTCGTCATCGGCTTCGTCATATTCTTGCCCCGCGGCATCATCCCGGAGCGTTCGATCCTCAAGTTCGCGAAGATCCGGAAGGCGGTTGCGGCATGAACCCGCAGGTCGCAGCATCGAAGCAGGGCCGGCTGGAGGCGCAGGGGATGAGCGTCACTTTTGGCGGCCTGAAGGCAGTCCAGAACGTCTCGCTCGTTGCCGAGCCCGGGCAGGTCACCGCCATCATCGGGCCAAACGGAGCTGGGAAGAGCACGTTCCTGAACCTCATTTCCGGCTTCATCCGGCCGACGGAAGGTGTCGTGTACATCGGGGGCGAGGACATCTCGAAACTCCGGCCCTGGACGCGAGTGCGACGTGGCATGGCGCGCACGTTCCAAGCACTCGAGGTGTTCGGCTCGTTGACCGTCGGAGAGAATGTCGCCCTCGGGTTCCCTGCGCCGATCGGCTCTTCACCGTGGCGTCCGCTGCTGCAATGGGGCGGCTACCGCAAGGAACGGGAATTGATCAAGGTGGAAACTCGCTCCTTGCTCAAACGGGTCGGCTTACTGGACCGGGCCGACTCGCTCGCGAGCGAGCTTTCGTATGGGGATCAGAAACTCCTTGTCGTCGCCCGGTTGCTCGCGACCAAGGCCGATGTGCTGATGTTCGACGAACCCGGGGCGGGTTTGCCTCGCCGTGAGATCAACGCGCTCGGCTCACTCTTTCGCGAGCTCGCCGCCGAGGGGAAGACGGTCGTACTCGTTGACCACAACATGCACCTGATCTTCGGCTACGCCGATTACGTGTACGTGCTGCACCACGGCGAACTCGTTGCCGATGGAACGCCGCAGGAGATCCGCGAGAACGAGCAAGTCGTCCGGATCTACCTCACCGGCGGCGGAGAGGAGAAGGCGGCGTGAGCGATCCAACTCTGATTGCGGAAGGGCTTCGGGCCTCGTACGGATCGAGGGAGGTAGTCCACGGCGTTGACCTTCAAGTGGATGCCGGCACGATCTCTTTGATCCTCGGCGCCAACGGCGCAGGTAAGACGAGCACGCTCGCAGCACTGATGGGCGTCATCAGTTCGAGCGCCGATCGGCTCACCTTCGGCGAGACCTCCATCGAGAAGTTAGACACACCACGGCGCGTCGCAACTGGTATGCAACTCGTACCGGAGGGCGGCCGCGTCTTCCGCGACCTCACGGTCCGCGACAATCTGAGGCTCGGTGCCTTCACGCGCTCAGGCAGATTCGAGTCGTCGCTCATGGACCCGGTCTTCGACATCTTCCCGCGGGTGCAGGAGCGGCTTGATCAAAGGGCGGGCACACTCAGCGGCGGCGAGCGTCAGATGCTGGCGATCGGCCGCGCGCTCATGGCCGGGCCGAGCCTCCTGCTGCTCGACGAGCCATTCCTCGGGCTCGCCCCGGTGGCGGTCGAGGCGCTCACGGGTGCACTGCTGCGCATCAACCGCGAGCTCAGTATCTCCATGCTCATCGTTGAATCGAATATTAAGGCTGCCGAAATCGCCGATAGCGCGTATGTGCTGACGCTCGGCGAGGTGACCACGACGAGCGATGAGCCTTCGGCTCTCCTTGACGCCGACAACGACGCGATCCGGGAAGGCTTCCTCGGCGGCTGACCGCCGGGCAACAACACATGGGGTCACTTGAAGTGAAGAAGGGTCTCGCGGGGGTCGTGGTGGACGAGACGGCGATCAGCAAGGTCGAGCCCGAGACGAACAGTCTGCTCTACCGCGGGTATCCGGTTCCGGAGCTTGCAGCGACGCAGCCGTTCGAATCGGTAGCGCATCTGCTCTGGCACGGGGAACTCCCGACCGAGAGCGAGCTGATCGACATCCGGACGACGGAGCGTCAGCACCGGCAGCTACGGGACGATGTGCGTTCGTCCATCGATGTGCTGCCGATTTCAGCGCACCCGATGGACGACGTGCGAACGGCAGTGAGCGTGATCGGAGGCATGGATACCGCCGCCGACGCGAACGTCATGGATGCGGTGGGCTCGCCTGAGGAGAACCTGCATCGCAGCATGCGGCTCTTCGCCGAGCTCCCTGGGATCGTGGCATACGCTCAGCGCCGACGCCGTGGTCAGTGCCCGATCGATCCTCGAGACGACCTAGATTATGCGGCGAACTTCCTCTGGATGACGTTCGGCACGGAAGCGGAGGATGTCGTTGTCGATGCATTCAACCGATCGATGATCTTGTACGCCGAGCACTCCTTCAATGCGTCGACATTCACTGCACGTGTCATCACCTCCACGTTGAGCGACCTCTACTCCGCCGTGGTCGGCGCGATTGGAGCTCTGAAGGGGCCGCTGCATGGCGGCGCCAACGAGGCGGTATTGCACATCTTTGACGAGATCGGCAGCGCGCAACACGTGAGAGGCTGGCTCGACACTGCATTGGAAGAGAACCGCAAGATCATGGGGTTCGGCCACCGGGTTTACAAGCGAAGAGACTCTAGGGTCCCGACGATGAAGCGCGTGCTCGACGAACTCATCGAGCACTATCAGCGGCCGGATATCGCGCACCTGTATGACCGGCTGCAGTCGGAATTCCTGCTGCGCAAGGGTATCCACCCGAACCTCGACTACCCTTCGGGTCCCGCATACCACCTGATGGGGTTCGACACGCTCACGTTCACTCCACTGTTCGTCGCGTCACGAGTGACGGGCTGGACCGCCCACATCATGGAGCAGCAGGCCGCCAACGCGCTTATCCGCCCCTTGTCGGCCTACGTCGGGGTGGAAGAGCGGCACGTCCCCGGCGCCGCGCATACGCCGACAGGCGACGCGCAGCGGCAGCAAGCGGCCGGCTGATGGAGAAGGTGGTCATCGTCGCCGGCGCGCGCACACCGATCGGCAGTTACAGAGGCATGCTCAGCGGCACGCCGGCGCACGTACTCGGTGCCCAGGCTGCTTCTGGGGCACTGAAACGCGCACGCCTGGAGCCCGCAGCCGTCGATGAGGTGATCATGGGCTGCGTCGGCCAGCACGGCTCGGACGCGTACAACGCGCGTCGCGTCTCGCTCAGCGCGGGCATCCCGACCTCAACACCGGCGTTCAATGTGAACCGGCTGTGTGGTTCAGGTCTGCAGGCCATCTGGTCGGGTGCACAGCAGTTGCTCTGGGGCGGCGCGGACGTGATCGTGGCAGGCGGCAATGAGAGCATGTCGCGCTCGCCATTCCTCGACTACTCCGCGCGCGGCAATCCACGGCTGGCACACCGGACGCTGATCGACGGCACCCTCGCGATGCTTACCGACCCTTTCAGTGATCAGCACATGGGTGTGACGGCGGAAAACGTGGCGGTGCGCTTCGGCATCTCTCGAGAGGAGCAGGATGCGTTCGCGCTCGAGAGCCAACGACGCGCGGCGAGCCCCGAGGCGCGTGCTGCGTTCGCCGACGAGATCGTGGCAGTGACTGCCGGCGGTCGTGATGGAGCGGAGGTGCTCGTCGATGAGCACCCACGGCCGTCCACTGATTTGGAGGCACTTGCGCGCCTGCGACCGGCGTTCGTCGCCGACGGCACCGTGACGGCCGGGAACGCCTCCGGCATCAGCGACGGCGCGGCCGCGACGGTGCTCATGCGCGAATCGGACGTGCGGGCACGGGGAATCAATGGACTCGCCACCATCGAGGCCGTCGCGGTGGCCGGCAACGACCCGGAGATCATGGGTTACGCGCCCGTGCACGCGCTTGAGCGCTTGTTCGCGCAGACCGGGTTGACGGCGTCAAACATCGATGTGTTCGAGTTGAACGAGGCGTTCGCGGCGCAGGCGCTCGCTGTCATACGGGACGCGGGGCTTGACCCGGCAAAGACGAACCCCTATGGCGGGGCGATCGCGCTCGGGCATCCCATCGGAGCCACCGGAGCCGTGCTTGCGCTGCGCGCCGCGCTGACCCTGCAGCGCCGGCGCCGCGAATACGCCGTCGTCACGCTGTGCATTGGCGGCGGGCAGGCGATCGCCGCGCTGCTCAACCGGTGGGATGGTTGATCGCACGATCGCACGATCGCCGGCGCGAAGCCGCCACTGCACGGCCGGAGGCAGTATCGCAACGGCATCGAGTTAGAGATCGGGCAGGCACCGTCACTGTGCGACGATGCAGTGTCAGGCACTGGAGAGGAACACGGATGATCCAGCACGAGGTCAGAGCCCGGAAGTCCGCCGAGAACCTGCCCCGCGAGGAGCAGCTGGCATGGAAGATCGCGCAGGTCGCGGTCGACCCGGTGGAGGTCGAGCAGGACGTGGTCGAGATGATCGCGAACCGCATCATCGACAACGCCTCGGTGGCGATCGCGAGCCTCAACCGGGAGCCGGTGGTCTCGGCGCGCGAGCAGGCGCAGCGTCACCCGTACGAGCCGGGCGCCGCGGTGTTCGGCATCACCGACCGGGTGAGCCCCGAGTGGGCGGCGTGGGCGAACGGCGTCGCGGTGCGCGAGCTCGACTACCACGACACCTTCCTGGCGGCCGAGTACTCGCACCCGGGCGACAACATCCCGCCCATCCTCGCCGTCGCGCAGCACGTCGGCTGCGACGGGCGCGCGCTCGTGCGCGGCATCGCGACCGGCTACGAGATCCAGGTCGACCTCGTGCGCGCCATCTCGCTGCACAAGCACAAGATCGACCACGTCGCGCACCTGGGGCCGTCGGCGGCCGCCGGCATCGGCACGATGCTCGGGCTCGAGGCCGAGACGATCTTCCAGGCCGTGGGGCAGGCGCTGCACACCACCACCGCCACGCGCCAGTCGCGCAAGGGCGAGATCTCGACCTGGAAGGCGCACGCGCCGGCCTTCGCGGGCAAGATGGCCGTCGAGGCGGTCGACCGCGCGATGCGCGGGCAGACCTCGCCGGTGCCGATCTACGAGGGCGAGGACGGCGTGATCGCCTGGCTGCTCGACGGCTGGGAGGGCGCCTACACCGTGCCGCTGCCGGGGCCGGGCGAGGCCAAGCGCGGCATCCTCGACACGTACACGAAGGAGCACTCGGCCGAGTACCAGGCGCAGGCCTGGATCGACCTGGCCCGCAAGCTCTCGGCCGAGCGGCCCGAGCTGCGCGACCCCGAGGGCATCGAGTCGATCGTGCTGCACACCTCGCACCACACGCACTACGTGATCGGCTCGGGCGCCAACGACCCGCAGAAGTACGACCCGACGGCGAGCCGCGAGACGCTCGACCACTCGATCCCGTACATCGTCGCGGTGGCGCTGCAGGACGGCGGCTGGCACCACGTCGACTCCTACGCCCCCGAGCGCGCGCAGCGCCCCGACACGGTCGCGCTGTGGAACAAGATCACCACGCTCGAGGAGCCGGTGTGGACCGAGCGCTACCACGACCCCGACCCCGACAAGAAGGCCTTCGGCGGCCGCATCGTCGTCACCCTCGCGACGGGCGAGACGATCGAGGACGAGATCTTCGTGGCGGATGCGCACCCGGCCGGGGCGCGCCCGTTCGGCCGCGCCGAGTACGTGCAGAAGCTGCGCACCCTCGCGCAGGGCATCATCCCCGACGCCGAGATCGACCGCTTCCTGGGCCTGGTCGAGCGGCTGCCGGAGCTGACCGCCGAGGAGGTGCGGCAGCTGAACGTCGTCGGGCCCGACGGCACCATCGACGTCGGCACGACCACCGGGCTCTTCTAGTGCTGTACGCATCCGCCACCCCGAACCAGAAGCGCGCGGCGCTGCGAGCGGGCCTCGCCTCCGGCACGCTGCAGCGCTACCCGGGCGCGTTCACGCCGCTCACGGCGCCGCTCATCGAGCAGCTGGGATTCGAGGGCGTCTACATCTCGGGCGCCGTCATGGCGGCGGAGCTGGGCATGCCCGACATCGGCCTCACGACCCTGTCGGAGGTCGCGGAGCGCGGCCGGCAGATCTCGCGCATGACCGAGCTGCCGACGCTCATCGACGCCGACACCGGCTTCGGCGAGGCGATGAACGTCGCGCGCGCCGTGCACGAGCTCGAGGATGCGGGGGTCTCGGGCCTGCACCTCGAGGACCAGGTCAACCCGAAGCGCTGCGGCCACCTCGACGGCAAAGAGGTGGTGTCGGCGGATGTCGCCGCCCAGCGCATCGCCGCCGCCGTCTCGGCGCGCCGCGACAGCGACCTGGTGATCATGGCGCGCACCGACATCCGCGGCGTGCACGGGTCGTCTACCGAAGGGCTCGCGGCGGCCGTCGACCGCGCCAAGGCGCTCGAGGCGGCCGGCGCCGACGCCATCTTCCCCGAGGCGATGGCGACGCTCGAGGAGTTCGCCGCCATCCGCGCGGCCGTGCAGGTGCCGATCCTCGCCAACATGACCGAGTTCGGCAAGAGCGCGCTGTTCACCCACCAGGAGCTGGCCGACGTGGGCGTCAACATCGCCATCCACCCCGTCTCGCTGCTGCGCATCGCCATGGGCGCGATCGAGCGCGAGCTGGGACTGCTGGCCGAGAGCGGCACCCTCGACGGCGCGGTCGAGCGCATGCAGACCCGTGCCCGGCTCTACGAGCTCAACGACTACGCCGCCTACAGCTCGTTCGACGAGGGCGTGTTCAACTTCGAGGTGCCGGGCGGCGCGACGCACGCATGAGCCAGCTCTTCTCGCCCGTGCAGATCGGGCCCGTCGAGGCGCGCAACCGCGCCTGGGTCTCGCCCATGTGCCAGTACTCCTGCGAGCAGCTCGACGGCATGCCGGGCGAGTGGCACCACGAGCACCTCGCGTCCTTCGCCCGTGGTGGCGCGGGCCTCGTGATGACCGAGGCGACGGCGGTCGTGCGGGAGGGCCGCATCTCGCCGCAGGACACCGGCATCTGGAACGACGCGCAGGCCGAGGCCTGGGCGCCGATCGCCGCGCGCATCCGCGCCCACGGCGCCGTGCCGGCGATGCAGCTCGCCCACGCCGGGCGCAAGGCCTCCACCTACCGGCAGTGGTCGGGCTCGGGCTCCGTACCGCCGGCCGAGGGCGGCTGGCAGACGGTGAGCGCGTCGGCGGATGCGTTCGGCCGCTTCGACGCGCCCCGTGCGCTGGGCGCAGAGGAGGTCGCGGCGCTGCCGGAGGCCTTCGCGGCGGCCGCACGCCGCGCGGTCGCCGCGGGCTTCGAGGTGCTCGAGGTGCACGCGGCGCACGGCTACCTGCTGCACCAGTTCCTCTCGCCGCTGTCGAACCATCGCGACGACGCCTGGGGCCCCGACGCCGACGGCCTGCGCGTGGCGCTGCTGCGCGAGACGGTCGCCGCGGTGCGCGCCGCAGCGCCGGAGGCGGCGCTCATGGTGCGGCTGAGCGCGAGCGACTGGGTCCCTGCCGAGATCGACGGGGGCGGCATCGACACCGCCATGACGATCGAGCACGTGCGGGTGGCGATGGCGGCGGGCGCCGACTGGTTCGACATCTCCTCCGGAGGGCTCGACCCGCGGCAGTCGATCGCGCTCGAGCCCGGCTACCAGGTGCCCTTCGCGCACGCTGTGCGCGAGGCGACGGGCGCGAGGGTGAACGCCGTCGGGCTGATCGAGGAGCCGGCGCACGCCGAGCGCGTGCTCGCCGACGGCGACGCCGACGCGGTCATGCTCGCCCGCCCCTGGTTGCGCAACCCGCACTGGGCGCTCGCCGCCGAGGCCGAGCTCGACGGCGACCTCGCCGACCGGCCCGGCGCATCCGTGTGGCCGCCGCAGTACACCCGCTCCCGCCGGGTGCGCGCGGCTGCCGGCCGCTGAGCCGCGCCGGCTCCCGGCCGGCCCCGGAGGATTTCCGGCTCTCAGCGCACACGCGTGGTTTGATCCCATCGGATCACCGAGAATCCGGAATTCCTCCGACGGCCGGAGCGACTCGCCCGCCCGCCGGCCTCAGCTCGACGGGTTGAACGCGAACTCCGGCTCGGCGTTCGTGCCCGCCGTGCCGTGCCGCGCGCCGGTCTCGACCAGCGCCTTCAGCCGCGCGTTGAGGTCTGCCCAGCCGTAGTCGTACGAGCTGCGGGCGCCCGCCGCGTCGTCGGCCCACAGCAGCGCCGAGTCATGCGTGACGGTCACGCGCGTGCCGGCCTCGGTCGCCTCGAGCTCGTAGCGCACCTCGCCCCAGGCGCCGGCGCCCATGCCCATCTGGCCGATCCAGGCGTAGACGCTGCCGGGCGTCACCGCGCTCACGTGCCCCCACAGCGCGGCGGCCTCGCCGAGCCGCTCGACGACGGGGGCGCCGCACTGCAGCGGCAGCTCGAAGGCGCTCGGCCCGTCGAGCAGCAGGTAGGGCGCGCCCCACCAGGCCGCGGGCTCCTCGATGAGCGCTGCCCAGACGCGGGCGGGCTCGGCGGCGATGTCGATCGCCTGGGTGATGTGGAACTCGGTCATGCGCTGCTCCTTCGCAGTCGGCGCCTCGGCGAGGCGCTTGAGGCTGTCGAGCGCGTGCGCGGTGCGCGCGCTCGCGGGGTCGAGCCACCCGATGGTGGCTTGATAGAGGGCGGATGCGTTCAGGGCGTTCAGGCGCTCACGGCCGCGCTGGGTGACCAGCACGAGATCGGCCTCGCGCAGCACCTGCAGGTGGCGCTGGGTCGCGAAGCGGCTGGGGGAGAGGCCCTCGCGCTCGAGGCGCTCGTGCAGCGCACCGGTGGCGACGGGGTCGCTGCGGAGCGCGTCGACGATGCCGCGCCTGGCCGGGTGCGAGAGGGCTGCCCAGACCGCGTCGGGCGTCGCGCGCCGGCTCGCCATCGCCACCTCCTGACGTGTGCGCTCTACCGCACATGACGATGATGCGCGCCCACCGCATCCGTCGTCAACCCCTGACCGGCACGGCGCGGCACGCACGCCGACTCGAAGCGGCGCGCGCGATGCGGCATGCTGGAGGGCAGCGCCCAGCGTGGAGCGCGACCGATCGAGACCCGGCCGGCGCCGCCCCCGCACCGATGGCGGCTGCACCGAACAACGGGAGACCCGATGACGATCGACCTGTCCACCTACGAGCTCAGCGACGACGAGCTGGCGCTCGCGGAAGCCGTGCGCGACTTCGCCGAGCGCGTGGTCGCGCCCGTCTCGTACGAGGCGGATCGCACCAAGACGCTGCCGATGGATGTCGTCGCGCAGATGGGCGAGATGGGCCTGTTCGGCATCCCCTTCCCGGAGGAGCACGGCGGCCAGGGCGGCGACTACTTCGCGCTCTGCCTCGCCATCGAGGCGCTCGCGCGCGTCGACCAGTCGATCGCCATCACGCTCGAGGCGGGCGTGAGCCTGGGCGCCATGCCGATCTTCCGCTTCGGCTCCGATGAGCAGAAGGCCGATCTGCTGCCGGCGCTGCTCGCGGGCGAGGCGCTCGCGGGCTTCGGCCTCACCGAGCCGGAGGCCGGCTCGGACGCCGGCGCCACCCGCACCACCGCGCGCCTCGAGAGCGGCGAGTGGGTCATCAACGGCTCGAAGCAGTTCATCACGAACTCCGGCACGCCCATCACGTCGTTCGTCACCGTCACCGCCGTGACCGGCGAGCGCGAGGGCCGCAAGGAGATCTCCACCATCGTCGTGCCCACCGGCACGCCCGGCTTCACAGTGGAATCCGCCTACGACAAGGTCGGCTGGCACGCCTCGGACACGCATCCGCTCACCTTCAGCGACGCGCGCGTGCCGGAGGCGAACCTGCTGGGCGAGCGCGGGCGCGGCTTCGCGGCCTTCCTGCACATCCTCGACGAGGGGCGCATCGCGATCGCGGCGCTCGCGACCGGCGCCGCCGAGGGCTGCCTCGAGGACTCGATCGACTACGCGCGCAAGCGCACCGTCTTCGGCGAGCCGCTCGCGAGCCGCCAGAACGTGCAGTTCGTGCTCGCCCGCATGCAGGCGCGCGTGCACAACGCCCGCCTCGCCTGGCACCACGCGGCGCGGCTGCGCGACGCCGGCAAGCCCTTCAAGACCGAGGCGGCCATCGCCAAGCTCACCGCGAGCGACGCCGCGATGGACAACGCGCGCGACGCCACGCAGATCTTCGGCGGCAACGGCTTCATGAACGAGTACTCGGTCGCCCGGCACTACCGCGACTCGAAGATCCTCGAGATCGGCGAGGGCACGAGCGAGGTGCAGCTGCTCGTCGTGGCCCGCGCGCTCGGCGTCGCCTGAGCGCGTGACGGAGGGGCCTCGCATGCATGAGAGGCCTCTCACCCACCCTTCCTCCCTGCCTCACGCCCGCCGACGAGAGTGGTGGCAACGAAGCAGACCCGGGCACCCCGGAACAGCACACGGAGGAACAGCATGAACACCAAGTGGATGGCAGTCGGCGCAGTCGGAGTCCTGGGCATGGGCGCGATCGCGGCCAGCGCTGCGGGCATCGCGAACGCCATGGAGCTGCGCGGCGCGGACGGCAGCGTCGTCGACGCCGGGCAGCTGCGCGGCGACCTGCTCGAGCAGGGCAGCGTGCAGATCAAGGCGACGGGCGACCACGCCTCGGTGATCTCGGCGGTCACGGCGACCTCGGCACCCTCGGCGGCAGCCTCGGCCACGCAGGTCGCGGCGAACTCGCCCGCATCGGCGGTCTCGGCGGCACCGGCCCCGGCCCCGCAGCAGCAGCGCCCCGCCCCGCAGCCGGCGCCCGCCCAGCAGGCGCCCGTCCAGCAGCACTCGGCGCCCAGCCCCGCCTCGGTGCAGAGCGCGCCCTCGGCGCCGGCGTACTCGGCGCCCAGCCCGGCCTCCGCGCCGAGCCCCGCCTCGGTGCCCAGCCCGGCCTCGCCCGTCTCGGCGAACTCGGCCGACTCGAACGACTGACGCCCACCGCACGCACGCAGCCCCACCGGTCCGATCCGGCGGGGCTGCGTGCGTGTGCGGGCGGTGTCAGCGCGGCTCGTCGCCGCGCTCGTCGCCGCCGCGCTCGTCAGGCTCGTCGTGCGGATGCCTGCGCACCTCCCGCTCGTGCCGCCGCCGCTCGGCGCGCTCCTCGCCGACGGTGAGCGCGTTGTCGCCCGAGGCCGTGTGGTCCGGCCGGTCCGGGCCCTTGCGCTGGATGCGGCCGGGGTCGAGGTTGCGGATGACGTCGGCCGAGCTGACCGGCCCTGTCGTCGCATCCGTCCACCACTCCGTGAGCGAGGGGTCGTCGGTGTCGAGCCAGGCGCCCGCGCCGTCGTCGGCCACGACCTCGCTCGAGCCGAACACGAAGTCGTCGCCGTGCTCCTCGATGCCGAGCCGCACGCCCTGCGCGATCGCCGCCTTCGCGTACTTGCGCCGCAGCATGTAGGGGTCGGTGCGCAGCTCCTTCGCCCAGGCGAACATGATGCCGATCACCACGAACGCGAACGGCAGCGCCGTCACCACCATGAGCGACTGCAGGCCGCCGAGCGCCGTCTCGCCGCCGGCGACGAGCAGCGTCGCCGCCGTCGCGCCCAGCAGCACGCCCCACGTGATCGTCACCCACATGCTGGGCTCCGGCTTGCCGCGCTGGCTCATCGAGCCCATCACGATCGAGGCCGAGTCGGCAGAGGTGACGAAGAAGATCGTGATCGAGATGAGCGCGAGCACCGAGGTGATGACGCCGAGCGGCAGGTTGCCGAGCACCTCGAACAGCATCGCCTCCGACGATCCCGCCTCACTGATGCCGAGCCCATCCATCTCCATCGCCATCGTGGTGCCGCCGACGATCGTGAACCACACCAGGCAGATGATCGAGGGCACGATGATGACGACGGTGACGAACTCGCGCAGCGTGCGGCCGCGCGAGATCTTCGCGATGAACATGCCGACGAACGGCGTCCACGACACCCACCACGCCCAGTAGTAGGTCGTCCAGGTCGAGAGGAACGCCTGCGTCTCCTCGCCCTGCGAGCCGCTGCGCATGAGCATCGTGCCGAGCTCGGCGAAGAACGAGGCGACCACCGAGGGCAGCAGGTTCAGCAGCAGCAGCGTCGGGCCGGCGATGAAGACGAACAGGCCGAGCGCGCCGGCGATCACCATGTTGATGTTCGACAGGGCACGGATGCCGCGCTTGATGCCCGAGACCGCCGAGATCACGAACATGGCCGTCAGCACCGCGATGGCGCCGATGATGAAGCCGTTGCCGACCTCGCCCACGCCGGTGATGATCTCGAAGCCGCGGCTGATCTGCAGGGCGCCGATGCCGAGCGAGATGGCGGTGCCGCCGAGCGTGACGACGATCGCGAAGATGTCGATGATCGAGCCGATCCAGCCCTCGGTCTTCTGGCCGAAGATGGGCGTGAAGATGGCAGAGATGAGCGGGCTGCGACCGCGCCGGTAGGCGGCGTAGGCGATCGCGCCGCCGACGAGCGCGTAGTACGCCCAGGCCATCGGGCCCCAGTGCAGCAGCGTCTGCGCGAGCGAGGCGTGCATGGCGTCGACGGTGCCGTTGTCGACCTCGAAGCCGTGCGGCAGGTCGAGGAAGTAGGTGAGCGGCTCCATCGGCCCGTAGAACAGCAGGCCGATGCCGAGGCCGGCCGAGAAGAGCATCGCGACCCACGAGACGGTCGAGAACTCCGGCTCCTCGTCGTCCATGCCCAGCCGCACGCCGCCGGTGCGGCCGTAGCCGATGAACAGCATGAAGACGGTGATGGCGATCGTCAGTGCGCCGAACATCCAGCCGAAGTTCACGGTCACCCAGCTGAGGGATGCGCTGCCGACGGTCTGGATGCTGCCCGGGTCGATGATGCCCCAGACGATGACCGCGGCGACGAACGCGCCAGCGATGGCGAACACCGCCCAGTTGGTGGTGAACGCCCTGCCGGTGCGCTCGACGCCGATGCCGGGGATGAGCGCGGGGTGCACGAGCCCCGGCTCGGTCACCTCCTGCACGACCTGCTTGACCGGCGTGCGCGGCTTGCGCGGCGGAGTCTCGGGCGGAGTGGCTGCCATGGCTGCTTCTCGTCTCGTCTCGGGTGCGCCGCGCGCGGTGCCCGCGGACGGGACGAGACGCTATCGCGACGTGGGCGCTGCGCCGCTGGATGCGCCGCATCGTGACCGCATCGTGACCGCGCGGTGACCGCACGTCGGGACCGTTCGTCGGGCGAACGAGTTGCCGACCTCCGTGCCCTAGAGTCGAAGCGCGTCCCCGCCCATCCGTTCCCGAGGAGCACCATGGCTGAGCCCGACATCAAGAAGGGACTCGCTGGCGTCTACGCCGACACCACCGAGATCTCGAAGGTCAACCCCGACACGAACTCCCTGCTCTACCGCGGCTATCCCGTGCAGGAGCTCGCCGCCACCCAGCCCTTCGAGGCCGTCGCCCACCTGCTCTGGCACGGCGACCTGCCCGACGAGGCGCAGCTGGCAGAGCTCCGCGCGAAGGAGCGCACCCTGCGGGCCCTGCCCGACAACGTGAAGACGGTGATGGATGCGCTGCCGACGAGCGCGCATCCGATGGACATCGTGCGCACCGCCGTCTCGATCGTCGGCGCCAACGACCCCGACGCCGAGGACGCATCCGCCGAGCTCGAGCAGGCCTTCAACCTCTTCGCCGTGCTGCCCGCGATCGTCAGCTACGAGCAGCGCCGCCGCAACGGGCAGGAGCTGATCGAGCCGCGCGACGACCTCGACTACGCCGCGAACTTCCTCTGGATGGCGTTCGGCGAGGAGGCCGACCCGCTGGTGGTCGAGGCCTTCAACCAGTCGATGATCCTGTACGCAGAGCACTCGTTCAACGCCTCGACGTTCACCGCGCGCGTCGTCACGTCGACGCTCGCCGACCTCTACTCGGCCGTCACCGCCGCGATCGGCGCGCTCAAGGGGCAGCTGCACGGCGGCGCCAACGAGGCCGTGATGGAGGTCTTCGAGGAGGTCGGCGAGGCGTCGAAGGCGGATGCGTGGATGCAGACCGCGCTCGACGAGAAGCGCAAGATCATGGGCTTCGGGCACCGCGTGTACAAGAACGGCGACTCGCGCGTGCCCACCATGCGGGCCGCGCTCGAGCGGCTGGCGGAGCACTACGAGCGGCCCGACATGCTCGAGATGTACACGGCGCTCGAGCAGGCGATGGCCGACCGCAAGCCGATCAAGCCCAACCTCGACTTCCCCTCCGGCCCGGCGTACGCGCTGATCGGCTTCGACGTGCCCATCTTCACGCCGCTGTTCGTCGCCGCGCGCGTCACGGGGTGGACGGCGCACATCATCGAGCAGCGCGCGAGCAACGCGCTCATCCGGCCGCTCTCGGCCTACAGCGGGCCGGACGAGCGGCACGTCGACGGGGTCGACGCATCCGCGCTGCCTGAGGACACATCGACCATCGAGGAGACCGAATGAGCATCCCTGACCTGACCCTGAACGACGGCCGCAGCATCCCGCAGCTGGGCTTCGGCGTCTTCAAGGTCGACCCGGCTGAGACCGAGCGCATCGTCACCGACGCGCTCGAGGCCGGCTACCGCCACATCGACACCGCCGCCGTCTACCGCAACGAGGAGGGCGTGGGCCGCGCGATCGCCGCGTCTGGCATCCCGCGCGACGAGCTGTTCGTGACGACGAAGCTCTGGAACGACCGCCGCGGCGCCGACGACACGCGCGCCGCGATGGGCGAGAGCCTCGAGAAGCTCGGCCTGTCGCACGTCGACCTCTACCTGATCCACTGGCCGACGCCCGCCGCCGGCTCGCCGGTTGAGACCTGGGAGACGCTCGCGGCGCTGCGCGACGAAGGGCTCGCGACGTCGATCGGCGTCTCGAACTTCGACGAGCGCTACCTGCCCGAGATCCTGGCGACCGGCATCATCCCGGCCGTCGACCAGATCGAGCTGCACCCGCAGTTCCAGCAGCGCCCCGCGGTCTCGCTGGCCGCCGAGCACGACATCAAGATCGAGGCTTGGGGCCCGCTCGGGCAGGGCAAGGTCGACTACTCGGGCGGCGCGATCGGCGAGATCGCCGAGCGGCTGGGCGTCTCGTGGGCGCAGGTCGTCATCGCCTGGCACCTGGCCTCCGGCCGCATCGTCTTCCCGAAGTCGAACCGCCGCGAGCGCATGGAGGAGAACCTCGCGGGCGCCGCTGTGCAGCTGACGGCTGCGGACGTCGCCGCGATCGACGCGCTCGACACCGGGGCCGCCGGCCGGGTCGCGAGCGACCCCGCCGAGGTCAGCTGACGCGGAGCGTGGGCTGACCGCCGCCACGATCGTTCGGGACCCCTGTCACCGAACGGGACCCCGTGCACCGGGTCCCGTTCGGTGGCAGGGGTCCGTTCGCGGTGGGGCGGATGCGGCTGCCGCGCGACTGTGCACAGGCTCGGTCCGGGGCCGCCCGCGCCCCGGACCCGCTGTGGCACGGTGCGCGCATGGACGAACCGACCACTGCAGAGGCCGAGGCCGACGTGCGCGAGCTGGCGGAGCTGTGGCTCGTGCCGCACGAGCGCGAGTGCCTCGCCTGCTACCTCGATCGTGCGGTCGCCGCCCTCGGCTGCCAGGGAGACCTGCGCTTCGCCGGCCGCTACCGCGACCTCGCCGCGCCGCGCGCGGTCGCGCTCGAGCAGCGCCTGGCCGAGGCCGGCGGCCCGTGCGACTGCAAGGCGCTCATGCACGGCGTGCAGCCCGCCTGGCACCTGTGGACGCCGGAGCGCTGGGTGCCGACCGATTCCGGCACGGCAGCGGTGCAGCGCGCGCATCCGCCGCTCGACATGCCGGCCTGCGAGGGCGTGCGCCGCGGCTCGACGCGGCCGTGCGCGAACTGGCACTCGATGCGCCGCCCTCGCTGACGCGCCCGAGGCGGCGTAGCGTGGCGGCATGACGGGGGAGCAGACGAACCGGGCGGCGCCCGACAACCGGCTCGCCGCCGCCACGAGCGACTACCTGCGGCTGCATGCCGACAACCCGGTCGACTGGCGCGAGTGGGGCGAGGCCGCGTTCGCCGAGGCCCGCGAGCGCGGCGTGCCGGTGTTCGCCTCGGTCGGCTACGCCACCTGCCACTGGTGCCACGCGATGGCGCGCGAGTCGTTCGCCGACGCCGAGATCGGCGAGCTGCTGCGCGGGGGCTTCGTCGCCGTGAAGGTCGACCGCGAGGAGCGGGCCGACGTCGACGCCGCCCTCATGAGCGCCGCATCCGCCTTCACCCGCAGCCTCGGCTGGCCGCTGAGCGTGTTCCTCACGCCCGACGGCCTGCCGTTCTACGCCGGCACCTACTTCCCGCCGGTCGGGCGGCAGGGCATGCCGGGGTTCCGCGACGTGCTGACGGCCATCGGCAAGGCGTGGCGCGAGCAGCCGGATGCGGTGGCCGGCACGGCCGGGCAGGTGCAGGCGGCGCTCCGCTCGGCGACCACGGGCAGCGGCGGCGACGCGCCCGACGCGGCCGCGATCCGCGCCGCCCTCGCCTCGGTCGCCGCGCAGGAGGACGCCGAGCACGGCGGCTTCGGCGAGGGCCAGAAGTTTCCGCAGGCGCCGCTGATCCTGGCGCTCGCGACGACCGACGGCGACGGCGTGGACGGCGGCGGCGAGGGGAGCCGCGCGTCGCCGCGCGCGCTGGCCGGGCGGCTGCTCGACGCGGCTGCGGGCGACGATGCGGCGGTCGATGCCGGCGACTACTCGCGCCTGCGCGGGCGCGACGGCGGCTTCTTCCGCTATGCGACGCAGCGCGACTGGTCGGTGCCGCACTTCGAGCGCATGCTGATCGACAACGCGCAGCTGCTGCACGCCGCCACCCTGCTCGGCCGCGAACGGGTGGCAGCCGGGCTGGTCGGCTTCCTCGACGAGGTGCTGCGGCTGCCGGGCGGCGTCTTCGCGGCCGCCGAGGATGCCGAATCGCTCGTCGACGGCAGGCGCGTCGAGGGCGGCTGGCACCTGCCCGAGCACGCCGGCGCGCAGCGCGAACGGCCGCCGCTCGACCGTCTCGTGGTCACGAGCGCCAACGGCCTCGCGATCGAGGCCCTCGCGGTGCGGGCGCTGCGCGACGGCGACGCTCGCGCGCTGCGCCTCGCGACCGACGCCGCCGAGCACCTGCTGGCCCAGCACGCCGACGACCCCGCGGCGCTCGTGCACGCGAGCCTCGAGGGCGTGCCGTCGGCGGCTGCCGCGACCGCCGCCGACGCCGGTTGCCTCGCGAGCGGGCTGCTCGCCCTCACCGCGGCCACCGGCGAGGCCCGCTGGGCGATCGCCGCGAGGGCCATCCTCGAAGCCGCCCCCGATCCGCAGCGGACCTCGTCGCAGGGGCCCGCGCTGCAGCTCGGGCCCGCCTCCGACGGCGACGCGCCCTCCGGGCAGGCCGCGCTCGCGGGAGCCCTGCAGCAGCTCTACGCCCTCACCGGCGACGCCACGCACCTCGAGCGGGCGAACCGCCTGCTCGACGCGAGCCTGGCGCTGCGCAACCCCTTCGCCGGCGCCGCCACCCTGCGCGTCGCGGCCCTGCTGGCGGAGCCCCCGCGCACGGTCGTCATCGTCGGCGAGCCGCCGCCGGGGCTGGAGCGCGAGCTGCGGCGCGAGCCCGGCGCGCTGCTCGCGACGCCGGCGCAGGCCGCGGCGCTCGCCGAAGCGGGCTTCGCCCTGCTCGAGGGCAAGGGCGCGCCCGGCGCCTACCGCTGCGAGGGCTTCGTGTGCGAGCTGCCGCAGCGCTTCTGAGCTACGGCCAGTTCGGCGGCCAGTAGCGCAGGCGGATCTGCGGCTCCGGCAGCGCGATGCCGTACGCGACCGGCAGGTACCACAGCGCAACCGCGACGCTCACGAGCACCAGCAGCACGATCACCGTCCAGCCGGCGGCGCGCCGCTCGACGTCGTCCGGCCAGCCGCCCGGCCGCGTGCGCGCGGGCGCCGGGTCAGGGATCGCGGCTGCGATCTGCGCGTCGAGGTCGGACGACGGCTGGTGCCAGTGCGGCCCATCCGTCCCCGCCGCCTCGGCCTCGACCAGTGCATCCGCGCCGTGCCGGCCCGCAGCATCCGCCACCGCCGCCCCCGAAGCGGCGGGCGCCCGCGACCGCCGCCGCCCGACGAGCAGCTGCAGCGCGTAGGCAAGGCCGATCACCATGAACGGCAGGAAGATGATCGCGTAGAAGAAGAAGATCGTGCGGTCGGGGAAGGCGAGCCACGGCAGGTATCCGGCGGCGATGCCCAGCAGCAGGAACCCCGCTCGGCGGTCGAGCGCGCGCCCGAGCCAGAACAGCAGGAAGCCCATCGCGATCACGCCCGCGTACCAGACGAGCAGGTTGGGCAGCGCGGTGATCCACCAGACGCCCGCATCGGTGGCCACCATCTCGAAGCCGGTCGGGCGACCCAGCCACAGCCACTCGATCGCGGGCGACTGGTACGGGTGGTCGCTGTCGAGGCCGACGTGGAAGCCGAGCTGCTGGGCGTGGTACATCCACAGCGACTGCAGGCCCAGCGGCACCCACGCGAGCACGCCGCCCCAGCGCAGGTCGGCGCGCTCGAGCGCGAGCTGCGAGCCCCAGCCGCCCTCGAACCAGCCGGCGTAGCTCGCGACGTAGATCACGAGCGCCGGCCCCACGAGCAGCACGAAGCTCACCGGCCCCTGCACGAGCAGCGTGCCGAGCCACGCGTTGCGGAACTCCGCGCGGCGCCGATCGAGCGCATCCATCACCACGATCCAGATGCCGAACACGGCGAGGAATGCCGCCCCCGACCACTTCGTCGCGCACGCGGCGCCCAGCAGCACGCCGGCGATCACGATCCACGGCCGGGACCACAGCATCGCGGCGCGCCCGCGCGGCCATCCCGCGGCAGCGCGCACCGTGCGTGCCGGCGAGCCGCGCCGGTCGAGCAGCAGCGCTCCCGCCCCGGCGAGCACGAACATCGCGAGCACGCCGTCGAGCAGCGCCGTGCGGCTCATCACGATCGCGAACCCGTCGATCGCCATCCAGAGACCGGCGAGCGAGGCGAACGCGACCGAGCGCAGCAGGCCGCGGGCGATCGCGTAGGTGAGGCCGACGAGCGCGATGCCGGCGAGGGCGCTCGGCAGCCGCCACCAGAAGGGGTCGGCGAAGCCGAACACGGCCATCGCCATGCCGATGATCCACTTGCCCAGTGGAGGGTGCACGACGTAGTCGGGCTCGCTCGTCAGCCCGCTCGCGTCGCCCGCCTCGAAGCGCTCGTTCGCCTCGTCGCCCCACTCGCCCTCGAAGCCGAGCTGCCACATCGACCAGCCCTCTTTGACGTAGTACGTCTCGTCGAAGACCAGCTGGTGCGGGTGGCCGAGGCCCGTGAGCCGCGCGATCGCGGCGATCGTCAGGATGGCGGTGGGCGCCGCCCATTCGAGCGTGCGGCGGATGCGCGGGGCGCTCAGGCGCCGCTCCACCGACGCGTACGCCGAGGTGAGCCGCTCGCGGCGCGACCGGGAGGGTGCGTCTGCGGCACGCCCGGGTGCGTGCTCTGCGGCGTCGCCGGCCATCAGGGCGCTGGCGTCGCGGTCGAGGGTCACACCGGCGATTCTGGCACCCGCTGCACGGGGAGCGGCCCAGACGCGGCCCGGCCGCGCTGAGATGTGCACGCCACGCGTGCCCGGCGACCCCAGCGACCCCGCGAGAACGCGCCGCGGGCACGGCAGCGCGCGAGCCGGCGTGCACATCTCAGCGCGCCCCCAGCGCGATAGCGTCGGCCGCATGAGCTTCGACGACGTGGTGCAGGTGCTGGAGGAGACGCAGGTCGTGGCGGTCGTGACGACGAAGGCCGACGGCCTCGCGACGGCGACGCCGATCTGGGCGATGGTGGTCGACGGCGTGCCCTACGTGCGCTCGGTGCACGGCGCCGGCGCGTGGTGGTACCGGCACGTGCAGACGGGCAGGCCGGTGGCCTTCGTGCTCGCCGACGGCGCGGTCGCCGAGCGCGACCCCGATGCCGCGCTGCTGCTGCCCCGCGAGCGAGTCGCGACCGAGGCCGTGCCGGTCGACGACGCGGTGCAGGCGGCGATCGACGACGAGCTGCGCCGCAAGTACGCCTCCAGCCCCGAGTCGGTGCAGGCGATGCTCAGCGACGACGCCCGCGGCTGCACGCTGCGGGTACTGGCGGCCGACTGATCGCATGCGCGCCGAGCGCCCGGCAATAGCCTGGGCGGCGTGATCATCCTCGGCGCCACCCCCATCGGCAACCTCGGCGATGCGAGCGGCCGGCTGCGCGAGGCGCTCGCGTCGGCGCCCGTGATCGCCGCTGAGGACACCCGCACCGCCAGGCAGCTGCTGCGCGCGCTCGAGATCGACCGGCAGGTGCACCTCGTCGCCCTGCACGAGCACAACGAGGAGGCCGCCTCGCCCGCCCTCGTCGAGCGCGCCCGCGACGAGGACGTGCTCGTGCTCACCGACGCCGGCATGCCGACCGTCAGCGACCCCGGCTTCCGGCTGGTGCAGACGGCCGTCGCCGCGGGCGTCGCCGTCACCTGCCTGCCGGGCCCCTCCGCGGTGCTGACGGCGCTCGCGCTCAGCGGCCTGCCCACCGACCGGTTCGCGTTCGACGGCTTCCTGCCCCGCAAGGCGGGGGAGCGCGACCGCTTCCTCGAGCGGCTCGCCCGCGAGGAGCGCACGGTGGTGCTGTTCGAGGCCCCGCACCGGCTCGCCGAGTCGATCGACGCCATCGCCCGCGCGATGCCCGAGCGGCGCATGGCCGTCTGCCGCGAGCTCACCAAGCGCTACGAGGAGGTGCGGCGCGGCACGGCCGCCGAGCTGCTCGAGTGGGCGCAGACCGGCGTGAAGGGCGAGATCGTGCTCGTCATCGAGGGCGCACGCCCGGCACTCACCGACGTGGATGCGGCCGTGCAGCAGGTGCTGCGCCTCAAGCAGGGCGGGATGCGGCTGAAGGACGCCGCCGCCGAGGTCGCGGAGGCGACCGGCCACGCGCGCAACGCGCTCTACCAGGCCGCGCTCGGGCATCCGCCTGCGTAACGGGCCGCCGTGGCTCGTAGGATTGACCCCATGCCCGAGCGCTTCACCGTCACGACGCCGATCTACTACGTCAACGACGTGCCCCACATCGGCCACGCCTACAACGAGGTCGCCACCGACGTGCTCGCCCGCTGGCACCGCATGCGCGGCGACGACACGTGGATGCTCACCGGCACCGACGAGCACGGGCAGAAGATCATGCGCACCGCCGCCGCGAACGGCGTCAGCCCGCAGGAGTGGACCGACCGGCTGGTCGAGACCGCCTGGAAGCCGCAGCTCGAGCTGCTGAACATCGCGAACGACGACTTCATCCGCACGACGGATGAGCGGCACAAGGTGGGCGTGCGCATCTTCCTCGAGCGGCTCAAGGAGGCCGGGTACATCTACCACGGCGAGTTCGAGGGCCAGTACTGCGTCGGCTGCGAGGAGTACAAGACCGCGAACGACCTGGTGCCCGGCACCGGCGAGTACGAGGGGCAGCTGGTGTGCGCCATCCACTCGCGCCCCATCGAGATCGTGCGCGAGGCGAACTACTTCTTCAAGCTGAGCGAGTTCGGCGACCGGCTGCTCGCCCTCTACGACGAGCGCCCCGACTTCGTGCAGCCCGAGCACGTGCGCAACGAGGTGCGGCAGTTCGTCAAGCAGGGCCTCAACGACCTGTCGATCAGCCGCAACACCTTCGACTGGGGCATCAAGGTGCCGTGGGACGAGACGCACGTCGTCTACGTCTGGTTCGACGCGCTGCTCAACTACATCACCGCCAACGGCTACGGCGTCGACGAGGAGCGGTTCGAGCGCCGCTGGCCCGGCGTGCACATCGTCGGCAAGGACATCGCGCGCTTCCACGCCGTCATCTGGCCCGCCATGCAGATGGCCGCCGGCCTGCCGATCAGCGAGCACGTCTTCGGCCACGGGTGGCTGCTGGTCGGCGGCGAGAAGATGTCGAAGTCGAAGGCGACCGGCATCGAGCCGCGGCAGATCACCGAGGTCTTCGGCGTCGACGCGTTCCGCTACTACTTCTCGTCGGCGATCGCCTTCGGCTCCGACGGCTCCTTCTCCTGGGAGGATCTCGACGCGCGCTACCACTCCGAGCTCGCCAACGGCCTCGGCAACCTCGCCTCGCGCGTCATCGCGATGGTGCACAAGTACTGCGACGGCGTCGTGCCCGACGTGGCGGCCGACGCCGAGCTGCAGGCGTTGATGGCGGATGCGGTGGGTCGCGCCGACAGCGCGATCGACACCTTCGCGATCCACGACGCGGTCGACGCGGCGATGGCGATCGTCGAGCGCCTGAACGGCTACATCACCGAGCAGCAGCCGTGGGTGCTCGCGAAGGACGAGTCGCAGCGCGAGCGGCTCGGCGCCGTGCTCGCCACGAACGTGCACGGCATCGGCACGGCCGCGATCCTGCTGGCTCCCGTCATGCCGGAGACGGCGCAGAAGCTCTGGGCCGCCGTGGGCGGCGAGGGCGAGGTCTCGGCGCAGCAGATCCGGCGCGCGCACGAGTGGCGCGGCACCGGCCGCGTGACCACCGTGCCGCCGCTCTTCCCGCGCATCGAGCAGGCGTAGCCGCCCCGCGCATCCGCCCTGCGCATCCGCCCGCGCATCCGCCCTGCGCATCCGCCCTGCGTCCCGTCGCTGCGGCCCTGGCGGCGCCACGCGTGTGCACTTCTTGCGCGCTCGAGCGCGTTCTGGCGCAAGAACTGCACACTCGCCAGTGGGGTGGGATGGGGATACGGGATGCGGGATGCGGGATGCGGGACGGGGGATGGGGTGCGGGGTCGGCGCCGCGGTGCCACGATGGGGGCATGAGCGAGACGACGCACGAGCGGGTCGGCGAGCAGTCGATCGTGCACCGGCGCGAGTTCGACGCCCCCGCCTTCGCGGTGCAGCGCGCGCACACCACGGCAGAGCTGTTCTCCCAGTGGATGGGGCCGCGCGGCTCGAGCCTGCGCATCCAGCGCTTCGACGCCCGCACCGGTGGCTCCTTCGACTACGTGGTCGAGCTCGGCGGCGAGTGGCGCTTCTGGGGCTCGTACCACGAGGTCGTCGCCGGCCGCATCGTGCACACCTGGGAGTTCCAGGAGCAGCCCGGGCAGCCGACGCTCGAGGTGCTCGAGTTCCGCGAGCTGCCGGGTGGCCGCTGCGCGCTCGAGATCACCTCGACCTACGCCTCGCGGGCCGCGTGCGACGCGATGGTCGCCTCTGGCCTCGACGGCGGCATGGATGAGGACTTCGAGCGGCTCGACGAGGTGCTCGCGAGCCTCGCGCACTGATCCCGCCAGAGCGTCGGGCGCAGCGCCCCGATCGGCAGCGCCGCCAGCGCGCCGAACGCGGCGCCGCCTACGACTCCGGCAGCGTCAGCGTGAACTGGTGCCGCAGCCCCTCGACCGCCACCTCGAGCTCGCCGCCGGCCTCGACGCCCTCAGGCACCTCGACCGTGTAGGTGCGCGCCGCATCCGGCTCGCCGCACTCCTTGCCGGGCAGGAACTCGATCGACAGCGCACCCTCCGACACCGCCACCGGCTCGCTCGCCGTCGCCCAGCACTCCGCGCTCGCCGGCAGCGAGATCGCCAGCACGTCGGGGGCGTCGACCCAGGTCGCGACCGCTCCCAGCCGCAGCACGTCGTCGATCGACGCGCCGCTCTGCGCCGGCAGCCCCGGCTCGCCGTCGTCGGCCACCGCCGCCATCGTGCCGCTGCGCAGCGCGCCGTCCTGCGCGTCGCCCGTCTCGGTCGACGGCCGCGACTCGGAGTGCTCGGCCATCGGCTGCGCTCCGGCATCGGCTGTCGGCTGGGTAGAGCCGCACGCCGTGACCGTCAGCACCGTGACCGTCAGCAATGGCGCGAGCGCCGCCGCGATGACGAAGCGTCTGGGCATGCCGAGGAGACCTCCTGCTGGGTTGCTGTGCGAGCAATCGTCGCACCGGATCCATGGCGCAACCTGGACGGTCGCTCAGGTTCTCCTGTGGTGCGGCGCTCCTAGGCTGGGTGCATGCCTGCACGTCACGACGGCACCGCGCCCGCACAGGGCCCCGCCACCGCATCCGCACCCGTCCCCGAGTCGCCGAGCGAGGCGGTGCTGCCGGGCGGCGAGTACATCCGCGAGCGCCACGACGACGGCCGGCGCGACATGACGCGGCCGCCGATCCCCGAGCCGCTCGGCGTGCCCATCTACGACAACCACACCCACCTCGAGATCAAGGACGGCGAGGCGTTCACGTACGCGGATGCGCTGCGTGCGGCCGAGCAGGCGGGCGTCGCGGGCGTCGTCCAGGTCGGCGGCGACGTGGAGTCCTCGCAGTGGTCGGCGGCGCTCGCCGCGCAGGATCCGCGCGTGCTCGCGGCCGTCGCCATCCACCCGAACGAGGCACCCGGCTACGCGAGCGCCGACACCCTCTTCGACGCGCTCGCCACCATCGACGAGCTCGCCGGGCAGCCGCGCGTGCGCGCCGTGGGGGAGACGGGGCTCGACTTCTTCCGCACCGGCGACGACGGCCGGCGCGCGCAGTTCGAATCCTTCGAGGCGCACATCGACATCGCCAAGCGGCACGGCATCGCGCTGCAGATCCACGACCGCGACGCGCACGACGACGTGGTCGAGACGCTGCTGCGGGTAGGCGCGCCCGCGACGACCGTCTTCCACTGCTTCTCGGGCGACGAGCACCTCGCCCGCATCGCGGCCGAGCACGGCTGGTACCTGTCGTTCGCCGGCACCGTCACCTTCTCGAACGCCAAGAACCTGCACGCGGCGCTCGCGGTCGCCGACCGCAGCCGCATCCTGGTGGAGACCGACGCGCCGTTCCTCACGCCCGCGCCCTTCCGCGGCCGGCCGAACAGCCCCTACCTGACGCCGCTCACCGTGCGGTTCATGGCGGCGCAGCTGGGGGTCGACGCCGACGAGCTCGCGAGCGAGACCGTCGAGAACACGCTGCGCGCCTACGGCAGCTGGGGCTGATCGGCGCCCGGCCGGCTCACTGCGGCTCGGCCATCGGCTGCACGTCGACGGTGATCTCGTCGGCGTCCTCGGTCCACTCGTCGACGTTCGCCTGCGTGATCGACTCGTCGGCGCCCGTCACCGGGAACGCCCAGCCGAACACGCGCAGGTCGGCCGTGCACGCCATCATCGGGTCGTCCTCCGGCCAGCCGAAGTCGATCTCGAGCATGCCGTCGTCGACCTCGATCGACTCGCCGGTCGGCTGGCAGGCGGTGCTGCCGCTGCCGGTGCCGATCACGTGCACGAGCGTGTGCTCGGCGTCCGCCCAGACCACGAGCGGCTCGTCGCCCGGCACATCGTCGAGGCTGTAGGCGCCGAGCACCGCCTCGTCCTCGATGCGGTACGGGGGCTCCGCGGTCGCCGGCGGCTCAGCCGTCGCGGTTTCGGTCGGGGTCGGCGTGACGGTCTCGGTCACCGTCGGCACTGGGGTCTCGCTCTCGGGCGGCGGGGCGCTCGACTCGGCGGGGGCCCCGGATGCGCAGCCGGCCAGGGCGACGACGCCGACGATCGCCAGCGGGATGATCGAGCGGATGTCGTGACGCATCACGTCCACACTCCTTCGCGTCGCGGCCCGTGATGCTCACGGGTGGTTCCGCGTGCTCCCACCGTCCCGCACGGGTCTGAGCGCGGCCTGGACGGGCGCTCAGTCGAGCGGATAGACGTCATCGGGCGCGACGGTCACGACTGCGGCCTGGCCGTCGTGCGTCGTGCCGGTCACGGTCACCTCCACGTCGAGCGTCGCCGGGACCGCCTCCGGCAGCGTGAAGACCCAGCCCCAGACGCCGCCGTCGGCCGGGCAGTCGCCCTGGTAGTCGTTCGGGCCGAAGGCGACCTCGATGGTGCCGGGACCGGTGGACCAGGCGGCCTGCGGCACCGCATTGCAGACCGGTGCTGCGCGCGAGCCGATCGTGAACACGGCGAGCGAGACGCCGGGCTCGGCCCAGTGCACGGCGACGTTGGGGTCGGGCAGCGCGAGCAGCTCGTCGAAGCCGGGCAGCTGCGGCTCCGGGATCTCCTCCGGCTCAGCGGCCCCCGGCGGGGGCGTGCCGGGCACCACCGAAGGCTGCGGGTCGGCCGTCGGGACGGCCGACTCGAGCACGTCGTCCGGGCCGAGCTCGGTCTCGACCACGTCCTCGGTCCCCTGCATGTTCACCAGACGCACCGGGACGACCGTCGCGGCGTCGACCGGCTCGGCGAGCGCGAGCTCCCAGCCGTGGAGGGTGAAGTCGGCGGTGCACATCACCTCGGGGTTCGGCGGGTCGAACCGCACGACGATCGACGGCGCTGTCGGCTCGAGTGCCGCGGCGTGCGGTTGCGGGATGCATTCGCCGCCCCCTCCCGAGCCGCCGAGCACGATCGCGATCGAGACGCCCGGCTCGAGCCAGCGCACGAGGGTGCCTTCGGCTGCAACCTGATCCATCACCCGCAGGTCCTGCAGCAGCGTGCCGTCCAGCGGCGCGGGATCTGCGCCGCTGATCGCGACGGGTGGCGAGCCGGGGTCGGTGGTGCCGGGGTCCGTGGAAGTCGGGGCCTGCTGGGCGGCGCACCCGGCCACCAGCGCGGCCGCGCCCGCGAGCGCGAGCGCCGCGAGCATCCGTGGACGTCTCGTGCTGCGCGGGGTGCTGGCCATGGCGTCCTCCTTCGGACGTGCCGCTGGGACGGCGTGTCTCGCATTGTCGCCGGTGCCGCTGTGCGCCGCCTGCCGGTGCGCTCAGCATAGGCTCGACACGTGGAGAGCACTGCCGGGCGCGCGAGCGCAGAGACGCTGCTGGGCGGCACCGAGATCCGTGCGCTCGCGGCCGAGCTCGACCTGACGCCCACGAAGCGCTGGGGCCAGAACTTCGTCGTCGACGCGAACACCGTGCGGCGCATCGTGCGGACGGCGGATGTCGCGGGGCTCGACGTCGTCGAGGTGGGGCCCGGGCTCGGCTCGCTCACGCTCGGCCTCACGGAGGCGGGCGCCAGGGTGGCGGCGGTCGAGATCGACCCGCGGCTCGCCGAGCTGCTGCCGCGCACCGTCGCGCGCAAGCAGCCGGATGCGCGGCTGAGCGTCGTGCACCACGACGCGCTCACGCTCAAGGAGCTGCCCTTCCCGCCCCAGGCGGTGGTGGCGAACCTGCCCTACAACGTCTCGGTGCCGGTGCTCATCCACCTGCTCGAGCGCTTCGACTCGATCGAGCGGGTGCTCGTGATGGTGCAGGCCGAGGTGGGGCACCGGCTCGCCGCGCAGCCCGGATCGAAGACCTACGGCTCGCCCTCGGCGAAGGTCGCCTGGTGGGGGCCGTGGTCGCTCGAGGGCGACGTGTCGCGGCAGATCTTCTGGCCGGTGCCGAACGTCGACAGCGTGCTGGTGGGCTTCCGGCGCGGGCCGTCGATGGGCTCGGAGTCGCTGCGGCGCCGCACCTTCACGGTGATCGACGGCGCCTTCGGCCAGCGGCGCAAGATGCTGCGGCAGGCGCTCTCGGGGCTGTACGGCTCGTCGGCCGCGGCCACCGAGGTGCTCGAGCGGGCCGGCGTCGACCCGACGCTGCGCGGCGAGGCGCTGGGGCTTGCGGAGTTCATCCGCATCGCCGAGGCTGGTGACCCGTCCGCCGAGGCGCGCCCGAGCGCGCAGTAGGAGCCACCGTGGTCGAGCCGATCGACAAGAGCACCAGCCCGCAGGCGCTGCTGGCCGCGACCGGCCGCAGCCGCGAGGCGTGGCGCGAGCTGCTGGAGACCGCCGGCGCGCTCGAGTGGAGCCACAAGGCGACCGCCGAGTGGCTCGTGCGCGAGCACGGCGTCGACGGATGGTGGGCGCAGGGCATCACCGTCGACTTCGAGCAGGCGCGCAAGGGGCGGCTGCCGGGGCAGCAGGCCGACGGCACCTTCGTGGTGTCGAAGACCCGCACCGTGCCCGGCCAGCGGCTCGACGCGCTCGCGACGGTGCGGGCCGCGATCGAGGCGCGGCACGGGCCGGCGCACGGCGAGAACCTGGCCGCCTCCTACCCGGTCGTGCGATGGCGGCTCGACGACGGCACGCGGCTCTCGGCGGCGGCGCAGCAGCCGGGCAAGAGCGGCACCGGCGTCAACCTGACCTTCGAGAAGCTGCCCGATCCGGCAGCCATGGAGGTCGCCGCCGACGAGATCGCGGCGATCTTCGCCGACGTCGCCGGCTGAGGCCCGCTAGCGCAGGTCGAGCTGCGCGACCAGGCGCTTCGGCGCCGTGACGCGAAAGCTCGCGTCGATGAGCTCGCCGATGCGCACCCAGTCGGTCGCGTCGCCGAGGTCGACCGCGACCCATCCGTAGGGCCCGAGGTAGGCGGGCGCGATGGCGCCCTCCTCGAGCATCGCCAGCCGCTCGTCGGGCTCGAGCAGCACGCTCAGGCGCGGCGGGGACACGCCGGTGCTGTGCTCGTCCTTGGTCGTGCCGCCGTAGTAGGCGAACACCTTCTTCGTGAAGAACGCGGGCCGGCCGTGCGAGACCTTCTCGTCGGCGCCGGGCATGGCGAGCGCGATGGCGCGCACCCGCGCGAGCAGCGGATCGTCGGCGTCGAACATGAGCGGATGCGCCATGCAGCGAGGCTACGCGGGTGCGGCCGGGCGGTTCCAGCGGGCGTGCAGAGGAGGGGGTCGCGCGGCCACTAGGTTGGTGACGTGGCACAGGGCATCGGGACGCAGCGCAGCGCGGTGCGTGCCAAGGCGCCCGGCAAGATCAACGTGCACCTGGGCGTCGGCGCGCTGCAGGACGACGGCTACCACGACGTCGCGACCGCCTACCAGGCGGTGAGCCTGTACGAGTTCGTGGAGGCGAGCGAGGCGCCCGACTTCTCAGTGCGCTTCTCGGGGCCCGTCCCGCACGAGCACCTCTCGACCGGTGCCGACAACCTGGCGATCCGCGCGGCGATGGCGCTCGCTCGCCGCGGCCGGGTGACGAGCGGCGTGGCGCTGTCGATCGAGAAGCACGTGCCGATCGCGGGCGGCATGGGCGGCGGCTCGGCCGACGCGGCCGCCACCCTCGTGGCGTGCAACGAGCTGTGGGGGCTGCAGCTGGGGCGCGAGGCGCTGCACGAGATCGCGCGCGAGCTGGGCGCCGACGTGCCCTTCGCGCTCGCGGGCGGCACCGCCATCGGCACGGGCCGCGGCGACCAGCTCTCGCCGGCGCTCGCGAAGGGGCAGTTCCACTGGGTGCTCGCCTACGCCGACGCGGGCCTGTCGACGCCCGACGTCTACCGGGCGCTCGACGAGCACCGGGCGCTGCACGCGGCCGACATCGCGCCGGCCCATGACGTGCCGACGGTGGATGCGCGGGTGCTGCAGGCGCTGCGCGCCGGCGACGCGGGCATGCTCGCGGAGTCGCTGCAGAACGACCTGCAGGCGCCGGCGCTGCGCCTCAAGCCGCGGCTCGCCGGCACGCTCGAGCTGGGGGAGCGCTCCGGGGCGCTCGCCGGCGTGGTCTCCGGATCGGGGCCGACCGTTGCCTTCCTGTGCGACTCGCTCGAGTCGGCCATCGAGCTGCAGATCAGCCTCTCGACCGCCCAGCTCGTGGCGGTGAAGGTGACCGGCCCCGTGCCCGGCGCCCGCCTGATCGACTGACGCGCCCCGCGCATCCGCATCCGCGCATCCGCCCCCCCCTCCCGCTCGAGTGGCGCCTGCCGCAGGTGATTGGCGCCTTCTGCGTCTGAGTGGCGCCTGCCGCAGGTGAGTGGCGCCTTCTGCGTGTGAGTGGCGCCTGCCGCAGGTGAGTGGCGCCTTCTGCGTGTGAGTGGCGCCTTCTGAGTCTGAGTGGCGGCTTGCGCATGCGATTCACTGATCGCCGCCGCGCGAGGCGGGGGCCGCCACTCACCTGCGGGGGCCGCCACTCACCTGCGGGGGCCGCCACTCACCTGCGGGAGCCGCCACTCGAGCGCCGCGGTCGCGGCGGCGGGGGAGCGCGGGGTGCGCATCGTGCGGGAGGATGGAGGCGATATGGCACATCTCCTGGGCGCCGAGCGCGTCGGCGTCGCATTCCCCACCCGCACCGTGTTCGAGTCGATCTCGCTCGGCCTCGAGGACGGCGACCGCATCGGCATCGTCGGCCGCAACGGCGACGGCAAGTCGACGCTGCTGCGCATGCTCGCCGGCCGCCTCGGGCCCACGAGCGGCCGCGTCACCCGCCGCGGCGGCCTGCAGGTGGGCGTGCTCGACCAGCAGGACACCCTCGACCAGGACAGCACGATCGGCCACGCCATCGTCGGCGAGCGGCCCGAGCACGAGTGGGCGGGCGACGCGCGCATCCGCGACATCCTCGCCGGCCTCGTGGGCGACCTCGATTGGCACGCCCGCATCGGCGACCTCTCCGGCGGCCAGCGCCGCCGCGTGGCGCTCGCGCAGCTGCTGGCCGGCGACTGGGACGTGCTCTTCCTCGACGAGCCCACCAACCACCTCGACGTGCAGGGCATCGCCTGGCTCGCCGAGCACCTGAACAAGCGCTACGCGACCGGCCGCGGCGCCTTCGTCGCCGTCACACACGACCGGTGGTTCCTGGATGCGGTGTGCACCGGCACGTGGGAGGTGCACGACGGGCAGGTGGAGCCCTTCGAGGGCGGCTACGCGGCCTACATCCTGCAGCGCGTCGAGCGCGACCGGATGGCCGCGGCGAGCGAGGCGAAGCGGCAGAACCTGATGAAGAAGGAGCTCGCCTGGCTGCGCCGCGGCGCCCCGGCGCGCACGGCGAAGCCGAAGTTCCGCATCGACGCCGCCAACCAGCTGATCGAGGACGAGCCGCCCGCCCGCGACCCCATCCAGCTCGCCCAACTGGCAGCCACGAGGCTCGGCAAGGACGTCGTCGACATCCTCGACGCGAGCGTCGAGCTCGGCGGCCGCACGATCCTCGACGACGTCACCTGGCGCATCGCGCCCGGCGAGCGCGCCGGCATCCTGGGCCGCAACGGCGCGGGCAAGTCGACCCTGCTCGCCCTGATCGCCGGGCGCATCCGCCCCACCGCCGGCCGTGTGAAGACCGGCAAGACGGTGAAGATCGCCGAGCTGACGCAGGAGCTCGCCGAGCTGCGCGAGCACGAGGACGACCCCGTGCGCGTCGTCGTCAGCCGACTCAAGACGAGCTACGAGACGGGCGGCAAGGAGCTCACGCCCGGCCAGCTGCTCGAGCGGCTCGGCTTCCGCAGCGGCGAGCTCTCGACCCTCGTGAAGGATCTCTCGGGCGGCCAGCGCCGCCGCCTGCAGCTGCTGCTCATCCTGCTCGACGAGCCCAACGTGCTCATCCTCGACGAGCCCACGAACGACCTCGACACCGACATGCTCGCCGCGATGGAGGACGTGCTCGACTCGTGGGCCGGCTGCCTCATCGTCGTCAGCCACGACCGCTACCTCATCGAGCGCGTCACCGACCACCAGTTCGCGATCGTCGACGGCGGCCTGCGCCACATGCCGGGCGGGGTGGATGCGTACCTGCGGCTGACGGGGAGCGGCTCGGTCGCGAGCGCGGCCGGGCCCGCCGGTCGCCCTTCGGCGGGCTCAGGATCCGGAGCCGCCGAGGGCGAGGCATCCGCTGCCTCGTCCTCCCTCTCCGGCGCCGAGCGCCGCGCCCTCGAGAAGGAGGCGGCGAGCCTCGACCGCCGGCTCGCGAAGGCGACGACGGAGCGCGAGGCGGTGCTGGCGCGCTTCGAGACCGCCGACCAGGGCGACTTCGACGCGCTCGCGGCGCTGCAGGCAGAGCTCGCCGCGGTCGACGCGCGCATCGCCGAGCTCGAGGAGGCCTGGCTCGAGACCCACGAGGGCCTCGAGGCCTGAGCGGCAGGTCGGCGGCCGCACAGCGACGACTCGGTTAGATTGTGGGGAGCCGCGCCGCAGCGGCCCCGCCCCGCGGAGCAGGCACGAGAGGAGCGCCCATGTCGGAGCTGACGATCCTTGTCGTCGATGACGACCCCGCGCTCGCCGAGATGATCGGCATCGTGCTCGCCGGCGAGGGCTACGAGCTCGAGTACTGCGCGGACGGGGCGGATGCGCTCGACCGCTTCCACGAGGTGCGTCCCGACCTCGTGCTGCTCGACCTGATGCTGCCGGGCAAGGACGGCATCCAGATCTGCACCGAGATCCGCGCCGAGTCGGGCGTGCCCATCATCATGCTCACGGCCAAGGGCGACCCCACCGACATCGTGCTGGGACTCGAGTCGGGCGCCGACGACTACGTCGTCAAGCCCTTCAACCCGAAGGAGCTCGTCGCGCGCGTGCGCACCCGGCTGCGCCCGCAGCGCGCCGCCGACAGCGGCACGCTCAAGGTCGCCGACCTCGAGATCGACGTCGACGGCCACCGCGTGAGCCGCGCGGGCGAGACCATCGCGCTCACGCCGCTCGAGTTCGAGCTGCTCGTCACGCTCGCCTCGAAGCCCAGCCAGGTGTTCACGCGCGAGATGCTGCTCGAGCAGGTCTGGGGCTACCACTACAAGGCCGACACGCGCCTCGTGAACGTGCACGTGCAGCGGCTGCGCTCGAAGGTCGAGCGCGACGTCGATCGCCCCGTGGTCGTGACGACCGTGCGCGGCGTCGGCTACCGCGCCGGCGCACCCGTGGGCTGAGCCGGCGGTGGCCGCACGACGCCTCACGCTGTGGGAGCGCGCGACGGGCGTGTTCCGGCGGTCGCTGCAGGCGCGCGTGGTCGCGGCCAGCATGGTGCTCTCGACGCTCGCCCTCGTGGGCGTGTTCGGCTACATGTCGGCATCCGTCGGCCAGAACCTGTTCGAGACCAGCCGCGACGACGCGCTCGTCGAGGCGGTGCAGGCCTCGGGCGAGATGCAGCAGATCTTCAACGAGGCCGTCACCCAGAACCTCACGAGCGGCGAGGTGGATGCGCTGCAGGACACCGCCCTCGAGGCGATCTCCGGCATCATCTCCAGCCGCTCGACCACCGAGTACGCGATGCTGCGCACCGAGGGCCAGGTCGAGACGCTGCTGCAGATGAACGACGTGCAGTCGCAGGCCTTCGAGCCCGAGCTCCTGACGCCCGACCTGCGCGCGGCCGTGGCCGACGCATCCGAGAGCCCCTTCTACCAGTCGGTGCGCATCGAGACCGCCGGCGGCGGGCAGCCGGGCCTCATCGTCGGCACCTCGGTCGACGTGCCGCTCACCGGCCAGTACGAGCTGTACCTGCTGACGAGCCTGCAGCCGACGCAGGACACGCTCGGCTTCATGCAGCTGACGATGGTGCTCGGCGGCCTCGCGCTCATCGCCCTCATCGGCATGATCACGTGGATGGTCGCCCGCCTGATCGTGGGGCCGGTCCAGACGGCGGCCGAGTCGAGCGCGCGCATCGCCGCGGGCGAGCTCGACGTGCGCATCCCGGTGCGGGGCGACGACGAGCTCGCGAAGCTGGGCCGCTCGTTCAACGACATGGCCGACTCGATCTCGCGGCAGATCAACGAGCTCGCGACCCTCTCGACGGTGCAGCAGCGCTTCGTCTCCGACGTCTCGCACGAGCTGCGCACGCCGCTCACCACCATCCGCCTCGCGGGCGACGTGCTGCACGACCGGCGCGCCGCGTTCGACCCGGTGACGGGCCGCACGGTCGAGCTGCTGCACGCCCAGATCGAGCGCTTCGAGCAGCTGCTCGCCGACCTGCTCGAGCTCAGCCGCTTCGACGCCGGCGCCTCGCAGCTCGAGATCGAGCCCACCAACCTCGTGCGGCTCGCCGAGCGCGAGATCGAGGCGGTGCAGCCGCTCGCGGCCGAGCGCGGCACCGAGCTGCGGCTCGTCGCGCCGGGCGGGCACTTCGAGGCGGAGGTCGACCCGCGCCGCGTCCGCCGGATCCTGCAGAACCTGCTCGGCAACGCCATCGACCACGGCGAGGGCAAGCCGGTGGTGGTGATCGTCGACTCGTCGACGGATGCCGCGGCGATCGCCGTGCGCGACCACGGCGTCGGCATGACGGAGGAGGAGGCGCAGCGAGTCTTCGACCGCTTCTGGCGCGCCGACCCCTCGCGGCAGCGCCGCACGGGCGGCTCGGGCCTGGGCCTGTCGATCAGCCGCGACGACGCCGCCCTGCACGGCGGCTGGATCGACGTCTGGTCGACGCCCGGCGACGGCACGCAGTTCCGGCTCACGCTGCCGAGGGCGGGAGCGCGGGCGGTCGCCTCGCCGATCGAGCTCGCCCCCGACGACACGCAGCCGCTCGAGCTGCCGATCGCGATGCGGCCCGAGCCGGTGGCCGAGGGGCCGGTGCAGGAGCCCGAGAGCGACGAGACCGCGCTGGTCGACCCGACGGTGTCGACCACCACCGTGCCCACCGCGACCGAGGAGGACGACCGATGAAGCGCATGCTGATCGCCCTCCTGGCGGTGCTGGGGCTGGCCGGATGCGTCGCCATCCCCGACGCCGGACCGGTCACGCAGGGGCAGGTGGACACGAGCGAGCAGCGCAGCGACCTGCTCTTCCTGCCGCCGCCGCCGCAGCCGGGAGCGACGCAGGAGGAGATCATCCTCGGCTTCCTGACCGCCTCGATCAGCCCACCGGACGACTTCGCGATCGCCCGCGAGTACCTGGCGCCCGACGCGGCCGACGCCTGGGACCCGGAGGCGCGCGTGCTCGTGCGCACCGGCGCGCAGCCCGAGATCTCGCTCTCGGGCGAGGAGACCGCGGCGAGCGCGGTGGTGACCTCGCTCTCGGAGCTCGACGCGGGCGGGGCGCTGCAGCTCACCGGCGACGACCGCATGCTCGAGTTCGCGCTCGAGCGGGTCGACGGCGAGTGGCGCATCGCGCAGGCGCCCGACGGCATCGTGCTCTCCGCCTTCTACTTCGACCAGCTCTTCCGCGCGCACACGCTGCACTGGCTGACGCCCGACGGCACCCGCTCGGTGCCGGAGGTGCGCTGGTTCGAGCGCACCGCGAGCACGCTGCAGCAGCGCATCGTCGACGCGCTGCTGGACGGGCCGTCGGCATGGCTCGCACCCGCCGTGATCACGAACGGCGCGCCCGAGGCCTCGCTCGTGGGCCCGCCGCGCATCACCGGCACCACCATGGCCATCACGCTCAGCTTCGCGCAGATCGAGCAGCTGGGCTCCGGCAGCCTCGTGCCGCTCGCCTCGCAACTCGCGCTCTCGCTGCGCGACGTGGGCGTGCGCGAGGTGCGCGTGGAGGTCGAGGGGCTCGACGGCCTCACCGCCTCGAGCCTGGATGCCGAGCCCGTCGACGAGGGCGACGTCGACCAGCGGCCGCTCGTGCTCGAGGGCTCCTCGCTGCGCTCGGTGGGCGGCGGCACGCCGACGATCGACGACGTCGGACCGACGCTCGCGGCCATCGGCGCGACGAGCTACACGGTGGGCGCCGCGGGCGGCGTCGCCCACACCGGCACGACGGCCGCCTGGATCGCGCCGGACGCCGACCCCGTGGTGGTCTCGACCGACGCCGGCCCGGTGCCGACCGTCGATGACAGCGGCTGGGTGCTGCTGCAGGAGCGCGGCGCCGCGCAGCGCCTGGTGGCGTGGCGCGCGGGCGAGCGCACCGAGCTGGCGCTGCCGCCGGGCTCGAGCCAGATCGCGGCGATGGAGCTCTCGCGCGACGGCACCCGGCTCGCGATCGTGACCTCCGAGGGCGGCAGCAGCGAGGTGTGGCTGCTCGCCGTCTCGCGCGACGCCGACGGCCGCCCGGTCGGCCTGGGGGAGCCGTACCCGATGCCCGCCGTCGAGGGCGCCGCCACCGACATCACGTGGGTGAGCTCGACGCAGGTCGCGGTGCTCGCCACCGACGACGACGCCGCGCAGATCGCCGTGCTCGCGATCGGCGGCGTCTCCGAGCAGCTCCCTTCGCCGGGCGCCGCGGTGCAGGCGATCGTGGGCGGCAGCGAGGGCACCGCGAGCCTGCGGGCACTGAGCGCCGACGGCGCGCTGCTGTCGCTGCGCGGCCGGGTGTGGAGCCCCGCGAACGGCCTCGACCCCGTGCAGCTGATCGCCACGCAGCAGTAGCGCGCTGGAGCTGAGGGCGGAGGTCCTTTCGGACCTCCGCCGCGACGCCAGCGCCGGGGCCCGTCCCGGGCCCCGGGCCCCTCTCCACAGGCACCCTGCCCGCTCGAGCGGGCCCGCGCATCCGCCCGTCATGCTCCCCGCATGGAGACGGGCTCGCGATGGCTCGGCGCGGCGCTGCGCGAGGCGGCGAGCGTGCTGTGGCCGGTGGCGTGCGGCGGCTGCGGAGCGCTCGACGTGGCGGTCTGCCCGGCGTGCAGGGCGCTGCTGACGGCCGGGCCGGTGCGCGAGCTGCTCGACGGCCTGCCGCTCGTGGCCGCCGCCGAGTACGCCGGGCCGGTGCGCGCGCTCGTCGGCGCGCTCAAGGAGCACGGCGCGGCCGCCGAGGCGCGGGCGCTCGGGGCGGGGCTCGCGCTCGCGCTCGCGACGCTGCCGGCGGCGGAGCCGGTGCTCGTGCCCTCGAGCGGCGAGGGGATGCGTCGGCGCGGCTTCGACCCGGTCGCGCTCGTCGCGCGCGGGGCCGGGCTGCGCCCCAGCGCGCTGCGGCGCGACCGCTCAGCCGGCGTCGGCGGGTCGCAGAAGGAGCGCACGGTCGCGGAGCGCGAGCGTGCCGCGAGGGGCACGCTCGTGCTGCCGAAGCGGCTGCGGGACTCGCTCGCCGGGCGCCCGGTGGTGGTGGTCGACGACGTCGTCACGAGCGGCGCGACGGTGCGCGAGGCGGTGCGCGCGCTGCGCGCGGCGGGCTGCGAGCCGGTGGGGATCGCGGCCGTCGCGAGGACCCCGAGGCGCATTGCTGCGTCTGGGTGAAACCCAGGGTCGCCGGGGGTAGAGTGACCGACACGCAAGTCGGCGCAGCAGCCGCTGGCGCCGATGCCGAACCTTACGGGAGGCCACGATGGAGATCACATTCGGCGCCAAGGGCGCTGACATCACAGACCGGTTCCGTGCGTACGCCGAGGAGAAGCTCGCGAAGGTCACGCAGCTGCTTCCCCGCGCGACCGCTCTCGATGTCAAGCTCACCCGGCACGCCGTCCCGCACACCTCGGTCGCCGGCGGCCGGGTGGAGATCACCGTGCACGGCCCGGGCTCGATCATCCGCGCCGAGTCCGACGGGCCCGACAAGTACATGGCGTTCGACTCCGCCTATCACCGAGTCATGGAGCGCGCGCGCCGCGTGCACGACAAGCGCACCGACCACGGCGGCCGCCGCCGCACCCCGCTGCGCGAGGCCGTCGCGACCGGCTTCGAGCAGGTCGACATCACCCCCGCAGACCCTGAGACGGTCGAGGCCGTCCGCACCGGATCCATCCCCACCATCGAGGCCGAGCAGCCCGACACCGAGTGGTCGCCGGTGGTGATCCGGCAGAAGCGCTTCCCCGCCAAGCGCATGGGGGTGCGCGACGCCGTCGACCAGATGGAGCTCGTCGGCCACCCCTTCTACCTCTTCGTCGACGACGCCACCGGCGAGTGCGCCGTGGTCTACCGCCGCAAGGGCTGGTCGTACGGCGTCATCACGCTCGACGACGATGCCGCCGAGCCGGCGGCCGGCGCCGAGCGCGCCGCCTCCTGACCACCGCCGAGCGGCGTCCCGGAGCGCTCCGGGACGCCGCTCGGTCCTGCGTTGTTAGGATGGGCAGTCGGTTACCGAACCGTTCTCATCCCCTGAACACGGAAGGCATCCCACCGTGGCCAATTTCTTCGAGAACATGCTGCGCGCCGGCGAGGGCCGGCTGCGCCGCCGCCTGGAGCGCATCGCCAAGGACGTGACCGCGCTCGAGGACGCCTTCGAAGAGCTGACGGACGACGAGCTGGCGGCCGAGACCGAGGAGTTCCGCACCCGCCACGCCGACGGCGAGAGCCTCGACGACATGCTGCCCGAGGCCTTCGCGGCCGTGCGCGAGGCGGCCAAGCGCACGCTCGGCATGCGCCCCTACGAGGTGCAGGTGATGGGTGCCGCCGCGCTGCACCTCGGCAACATCGCCGAGATGAAGACCGGTGAGGGCAAGACGCTCGTGGCGCCGATCGCCGCCTACCTGAACGCCATCTCCGGCAAGGGCGTGCACGTCGTCACCGTCAACGACTACCTGGCCAGCTACCAATCGGAGCTCATGGGCCGCGTCTTCCGCGCGCTCGGCATGACCACCGGCTGCATCATCGCCGGCCAGACGCCGGAGGTGCGGCGCGAGCAGTACGCGGCCGACGTCACCTACGGCACGAACAACGAGTTCGGCTTCGACTACCTGCGCGACAACATGGCCCACTCGAAGGAGGCCATGGTGCAGCGCGGCCACGGCTTCGCCATCGTCGACGAGGTCGACTCGATCCTCATCGACGAGGCCCGCACGCCGCTCATCATCTCCGGCCCCGCGGCCGGCGAGGCCAACCGCTGGTTCGGCGAGTTCGCGCGCATCGCCAAGCGCCTGCGGCCCGAGGTCGACTACGAGGTCGACGAGAAGAAGCGCACCGTCGGCGTGCTCGAGCCGGGCATCGAGCGGGTCGAGGACCTGCTCGGCATCGACAGCCTCTACGAGAGCGCGAACACCCCGCTGATCTCCTTCCTCAACACGGCGCTCAAGGCGAAGGCGCTCTTCAAGCGCGACAGCGACTACGTCGTGATGAACGGCGAGGTGCTGATCGTCGACGAGCACACCGGCCGCATCATGCAGGGCCGCCGCTTCAACGAGGGCATCCACCAGGCCATCGAGGCCAAGGAGGGCGTGCAGATCAAGGCCGAGAACCAGACGGTCGCGACGGTCACGCTGCAGAACTACTTCCGCCTCTACGAGAAGCTCGCCGGCATGACCGGCACCGCCGACACCGAGGCGGCCGAGTTCATGTCGACCTACAAGCTCGGCGTCGTGCCGATCCCGACGAACAAGCCGCTCGCCCGCATCGACCGGCCCGACCTCGTCTACGCGACGGTCGAGGGCAAGTTCAAGCACGTCGTCGACGACATCGCCGAGCGCCACGAGGCGGGCCAGCCGGTGCTGGTCGGCACCACGAGCGTCGAGAAGAGCGAGTACCTCTCGGCCCAGCTGTCGAAGCTCGGCATCAAGCATGAGGTGCTGAACGCCAAGAACCACGCCCGCGAGGCCGCGATCATCGCGCAGGCCGGCGGCGTGGGCGCCGTCACCGTCGCCACGAACATGGCCGGCCGCGGCACCGACATCATGCTGGGCGGCAACGCCGAGCACCTCGCGGTCACGAA
Source organism: Agrococcus baldri (assembly GCA_007988785.1). Taxonomy (GTDB): domain Bacteria; phylum Actinomycetota; class Actinomycetes; order Actinomycetales; family Microbacteriaceae; genus Agrococcus; species Agrococcus baldri_A. Next base: position 57,547 of record BJUU01000004.1, on the reverse strand, counting down.
GATGCAGGAGCTGGGCCTGAGCCCCTCCGAGACGCCCGACGAGTACGAGGAGCGCTGGGACGAGGTCTTCGCCGAGGTGAAGGCGGCCGTGGCGGAGGAGGCCGCGAAGGTCATCGAGGCCGGCGGCCTGTACGTGCTCGGCACCGAGCGCCACGAGTCGCGCCGCATCGACAACCAGCTGCGCGGCCGCTCCGGCCGCCAGGGCGACCCGGGCGAGAGCCGCTTCTACCTCTCGATGCAGGACGACCTGCTGCGGCTGTTCGGCGGCTCCGTCGCGCAGCGGTTCATGACGGCGGATGCGGAGGAGGACGAGATCCCGCTGGAGTCGAAGATCTTCTCCCGCACCATCCGCTCCGCCCAGGCGCAGATCGAGTCCCGCAACGCCGAGATGCGCAAGAACGTGCTGAAGTACGACGACGTCATGAACCGGCAGCGCGAGGCCATCTACTCCGACCGCCGCCACATCCTCGACGGCGACGACCTCGACACCCGCGTGCAGGGCTTCCTCGAGGGCACGATCCGCGCGGTCGTCGACGAGCACGCGGTCGGAGGCGACAGCGACGACTGGAACCTCGAGTCGCTGTGGAACGACGCGAAGCAGATCTTCCCCGTCAGCATCACGATCGACGAGGTGGTGGCCGAGGCGCAGCCGCGCCTGACCGCCGACTTCGTCTACGACCAGCTGCTCTCCGACGCGCGCATCGCGTACGAGAAGCGCGAGGAGCAGCTCGGCTCGCCCGCCATGCGGCTGCTCGAGCGCCGCGTGGTGCTGTCGGTCATCGACCGCAAGTGGCGCGACCACCTGTACGAGATGGACTACCTGCGCGAGGGCATCGGCCTGCGCAGCATGGCCCAGCGCGACCCGGTGGTCGAGTACCAGAACGAGGGCTTCGCGCTCTACCAGCAGATGATGTCGGCGATCCGCGAGGAGTCGGTGACGTTCCTGTTCAACCTCGACGTCAAGGTGCAGCAGGGCACGACCGCCGCGGCACCCGCGATCGAGGGCGGCGGGCTCGACGAGGGCGAGGCCGACACCGCGAACCTCACCTACTCGGCGCCCGACGAGGACGGCGAGGCCTCGGTGCACGACGCCAAGGGCAAGGAGCTCGGCGCCGCGACCGGCAAGGCGCGCGCGAAGAGCGGCAACCCGGCCGTCGCCGCGAAGGCGCAGGCGCAGGGCGCCGGCGGAAACCGCCAGCAGCGCCGTGCCGCGGCGAAGGCCCCGAAGGCCGCGCCCAAGCAGGTCGGCGCGTTCGGTCAGGCGACCGACGACAGCGAGGGCCGCTGAGGCGCCATTCCGGTCGTCGAGCAGCGCCCGCAGGGCGCGCATCGAGACGATGACCGATCATGGTCTCGATGCGCCGACCTGCGGTCGGCTGCTCGACCAGCGATGCGAGACCTACCGATCGAGCGCCTGCAGCCCGTTCCACGCCGTGACGCCCAGCGGAGGGCCGTACGCCCCGCTCTCGCCGCCGTTCGAATAGACCGCGGTGATGGTGCCGGCGCCGCTGTCCGGGTCGAGGTTCGAGACCCAGCCTGAGCCCGAGGCGCCGTCGCCCATCACGCAGTCGGCGCCGTAGTTGGCGTCGCCGCCCGCGCCGTAGTTCAGCACGTCGTCGGCGCAGTAGCGCAGCACCTCGGCGTCGAAGTCGTCGTTGCCGGGATAACCGGCGATGACGACGCCGTTCGTCTCGGCCGTGAAGCTCACGCCCTGGCCGCCGGCGGCATCCTCGAGGGTCTGGCCGCCCTGCGGCGCGAAGCGGATCAGCCCGAAGTCGAAGCCCATCCATCCGTCGTCGTCCGCGCCGTCGAGCCAGCGCGTGTTCGCCTCGAGGTACTGATCCGGCACCCAGAGGTCCTCTGCCTCCCACGTGCCGAAGGGCGCCTCGCCATCCTCGTAGCCGGGGGAGAAGGTGATGCGGTCGTAGTAGTCGCGCGTGTCGTCGTCCCAGACGCAGTGCGCGGCCGTGAGCACGATGAGGCCGGAGGCGCTGTTGATCACGGTGCCGCTGCAGGTGTACTCGCTCTCCTCGGTCTCGAGCATCAGCCGGCCGACGGTGGTGAGCAGCAGGTTGGCGTCCGCCGTGTGCGGCTCGCCGGCGAAGAGCTCGTCGCCCGCGTCGCTCGTCGGCAGCGCGATGCCGGGCGCCAGCACGGGCGTGCCGCGAGTGGGCTCGAGCACCATGTCGAAGGCGGCGTCGGGCAGGAAGCCGTCGCGTGTGCGCCCCGCCTCGCCGGCGTAGAGCTCGCCCGTGTCGGCGTCGGTCTCGTCGGCCGTCGTGATCGGCTCGTCGGGCTCGACCGGCACCACGTCGATCTGCGGCTCGCCCGAGGGCTGCGGCGACTGCGTCGGCGGCTGCACCGGCGTGCCGCTCGTGGGCGGCTGCGGCGCGGGCGTGCGGGCCGGCGGCGGCAGCAGGCAGCCGGAGGTGCTGAGCACGGCGGCGACCGCGAGGACGACGACGGCGGTTCTGACGTGGCGCATGGTGAGCACCACGCTAGGGCGGCGCGCCGGGCGAACGCTGGGAGGTCGGGGCCGCGTCAGGCGGCCGGATGCAGCGCCACGAGCAGGATGCCCGTCCAGTGGCACAGGAACGCGATGACCGTGCAGACGTGGAACAGCTCGTGGAAGCCGAAGTGGCCCGGGAACGGGTTGGGCTTCTTGGTGCCGTAGAAGATCGCGCCCACCGTGTAGGCGAGGCCGCCCGCGATCACGAGCGTCGCGGTGACGGCGTTCGCCGCCCAGATGTCGCCCATGAAGGCGACCGCCGCCCAGCCGAGCGCCAGGTAGATCGGCACGTACAGCCAGCGGGGCGCGGTGAGCCAGAACACCCGGAAGGCGATGCCGAGCAGGGCGCCGCCCCAGATGACCGACAGCAGGATCCAGTCGGTGGGCGAGGTGAGCGTGAGCAGCGCGATCGGCGTGTAGCTGCCGGCGATGAGCAGGAAGATGTTCGCGTGGTCGAGCCGCTTCAGCACGACGCGCGTGCGCTCCTGCCACGGGAAGCGGTGGTAGACGGCGGAGATGCCGAACAGCAGCACCCCCGAGAGCGCGAACACCGCGGTCGACCAGGTCGCCACCGGCCCGTCGGCGAGCACCACGAGCACGATGCCGGCGACGAGGGCGAGGGGTGCCGTGCCGGCGTGGATCCACCCGCGCCAGGAGGGCTTGCGCTCGACGGAAGCCTCGGCGATGGCCTCGCCGGCCGCCTCGATGAAGGGCAGGTGCGCCCCCGCGATCGTCTCGACGACCTCGGGCTCGCCGTCGGGATCGGACGGCCCGTCGTGCTGATCCGGTGCTGCTGCCATGGTGACAGCGTATGGCGTACGCAGTGCAGCTGCACGCATACCCGCGCCGCGCATCCGCCCGCATGCCCGATAGATTCAGCAGGTGCGACTGCGCAGCGCCCCGGGCTCACGGCTCGTCTACCGCTACTACGAGCGGCGGCTCCGCCGTGACCTGCAGCATGCGGGCGTGCCGCGGCACATCGCCATGATCATCGACGGCAACCGCCGCTGGGCGCGCGAGCAGAACCTCGCCTCCGTCGGGCACGGGCACCGCGCGGGCGCCGCGAAGCTGCGCGAGTTCGTCGACTGGTGCGCCGAGATCGGCGTCGAGGTCGTCACCCTCTACCTGCTCTCGCGCGACAACCTCACCGGCCGCGCCACGGAGGAGCTCGGCGAGCTGTGCGAGATCATCGCCGAGCTCGCCGACGACCTCTCGCGCCAGCCCGGCCGGCGCATCCGCCACGTCGGCGACCCGCGAGGGCTGCCGGAGCCGCTCGTCGCGGCGCTCGAGGCGGCCGTCGAGCGCTCGGCGCAGCAGGAGGGGATCCATGTGAACCTCGCCGTCGGCTACGGCGGCAGGCACGAGCTGGTCGAGGCGGTGCGGCGGATCCTCGCGAGCGCGGGCGAGCTCAGCCACGCCGAGCTCGCCGAGCGGCTCACGCCAGAGCTGATCGCCGAGCACCTCTCCACCGCGGGGCAGCCCGACCCCGATCTCGTGATCCGCACCTCCGGCGAGCAGCGGCTGAGCGACTTCATGCTGTGGCAGAGCGCCCACAGCGAGTTCTACTTCGTCGAGGCGCTCGGCCCAGACCTGCGCGAGGTCGACTTCCTGCGGGCGGTGCGCGCCTACGGGCTGCGGGAGCGCCGCTACGGCAGGTGACCGAACCTTCAAGGTTTCCTGCAGGTGAACAGTGCCTGCGCATCCGTGTGTCGTCGCCCGTGAACGGGCGGTCGCGAGCGTAGATTCGGCCCTGTCGGGCAGATCCGCCCGGCGCGCGAGCGGCCATCGTGTCTGCGAGCACCACGGGAGGCGATGGCCGCGTGATCCGACCACAGGTCGGAAGGGAGCATCACGTGCCTGAACTCGCCACCACCCCCGCAGCCGGAGCCTTCGAGGTCGCGGACCTCGAGACTCGTCAGCGCACCTACGTGCTCGACACGAGCGTGCTGCTGTCGGACCCGGGGGCGATCCACCGCTTCGCCGAGCACCAGGTCGTGATCCCCGTGATCGTGATCGCCGAGCTCGAGAAGAAGCGGCACGATCCCGAGATCGGCTACTTCGCCCGCAAGGCGCTGCGCAACCTCGACGACCTGCGCACCACCCACGAGCGGCTCGACTTCCCGGTGCCGACCGAGGGCGGCGGCTCCCTGCGCGTCGAGCTCAACCACTCGAACCAGGGCGTGCTGCCCAGCGGCCTGCAGCTGGGCGACAACGACTCGCGCATCCTCGCCGTCGCGTCGAACCTGGCGGGCGACGGGCTCGACGTGTGCGTCGTGTCGAAGGACATGCCGATGCGCGTGAAGGCCGCCTCGATCGGCCTCGCCGCCGAGGAGTACCTCGCCGAGCAGGCCGTCGACTCCGGCTGGACGGGCACGGCCGAGATCGCGCTCTCGGGCGAGCAGATCAACACGCTCTACGAGGACGAGCGGCTCGAGACCTCGCTCGTCGCCGAGATGCCGATCAACACCGGCCTGGTGATCTCCTCCGAGCGCGGATCTGCGCTCGGCCGGGTGACCCGCAAGGGCGAGATCTCGCTCGTGCGCGGCGACCGCGAGGTGTTCGGCGTGCACGGCCGCTCTGCCGAGCAGCGGCTCGCGATCGACCTGCTGCTCGACAACGAGGTCGGCATCGTCTCGCTCGGCGGCTCGGCCGGCACCGGCAAGTCGGCGCTCGCGCTCGCCGCCGGGCTCGAGGCCGTGCTCGAGCGCCGCCTGCACAAGAAGGTCATCGTCTTCCGCCCCCTCTACGCCGTCGGCGGCCAGGAGCTCGGCTACCTGCCCGGCGACAAGGAGGAGAAGATGAACCCCTGGGGGCAGGCGATCTACGACACCCTCGGGGCGCTCGTGGGCGACAACGTGCTCGACGAGGTCGCCGACCGCGGCCTGCTCGAGGTGCTGCCGCTGACGCACATCCGCGGCCGCTCGCTGCACGACGCGTTCGTGATCGTCGACGAGGCGCAGTCGCTCGAGCGCAACGTGCTGCTCACGGTGCTCTCACGCATCGGCCAGAACTCGCGCGTGGTGCTCACGCACGACGTCGCGCAGCGCGACAACCTGCGCGTCGGCCGGCACGACGGCGTCGCGAGCGTGATCGAGACGCTGAAGGGCGAGGATCTCTTCGGCCACATCACGCTGCAGCGCTCGGAGCGCTCGCGCATCGCGGCGCTCGTGACGAGCCTGCTGGAGGGCTGAGCGGTGGCGGGGCGCGCCGGCCGCGCGCGCCCCGCCGTGCTCGCCGGGACCCCGTCCACCGACAGGGACCCGGTCTCCGGGGTCCCGGAGGGCGCACGGGGTCCCTTCCGTGTGGCCGGGCGCCGCTAGCGTGAGCGCATGGCGCTGACCAGGAGCGAGGCACGACGGATGCGGCTGGTCGCGCAGGGGCTGGCGGGGCCGGGCCGCGCAGGCGGTCGCGCAGGCGCTGGCACGCCGGCAGGCGCCGCCGCGGCGGCTGGCGTCACGGGGCTCGCGCCGGCGCAGGTCGTGCGCCGCTTCGTCGCCATGCAGGGGCAGGATCTGCGGCAGGTGCTGCGCGCGATCGCGATCCGCTCCGCCCCCGGGACGACGGTCGCCGACGTGCGCGCCGCCTTCGATCGCGGCGAGCTCGTGCGCTCGTGGGCGATGCGCGGCACGCTCTTCGTGGCGACGCCGCAGGATCTCGCGGTGCTGCACGCCGCGACCGGCGAGCGCATGCGGCTGCGGGAGTGGCGGATGTGCACCGAGCGCGGCATCGACCTCCGGCTCGCGACGCGGGCGGCCGAGGTCGCCGTCGCGCTCCTCGACGCCGGGCCAGCGCGCCGCTCGGCGCTGCTGGCCGCATGGGAGGAGGCGGGCATCGGCACCGGCGGCGGCAACGGCTACCACCTGCTGGCGCTGCTCGCCTACGACGGGCTGGTGCGGTTCGGGCCGTTCGCGGCGGCCGGCCCGGGCGACCGCGAGCAGCTGCTCGTCGGGGGAGCCGCGCCCGCCGTCGACGACCCGCAGGCGGCGCTCGAGGACGCGCTGGTGCGCTTCGTCGGCGCGCGCGGACCGATCGCGCCCGACGACGCGGCGTGGTGGCTGGGCACCGGCAAGGTCGCGGTGCGCGCACAGCTCGAGCGCGCGGTGGCCGACGGCCGCCTGGCGGCGACCGAGGTCGCCGGCGAGCGGATGCTGCTGCACCCCGCCGCGCTCCCGGCGGCAGCCTCAGGCGTGACGCTCGCGCCCGGCTTCGACGAGTGGTTCCTGGGCTACCGCGACCGCGCGTTCACCGCGAGCCCCGCAGCCATGGCGGCGATCCTGCCCGGCAGCAACGGGGTGTTCCGGCCGATGGTCCTGATCGACGGCAGGACGGTCGGGTCGTGGCGCATCCCGGTCGCGAAGGGCGTGCCGGCAGGCGAGCCGCTGCTCGAGCTCGCCGAGCCGCTGTCGCCGGCGAGGCGGCGGCAGGTCGAGCTGGCGCTCGCGCGCTGGCCGCACGGCTGAGCCGCGCCGACCCGGCGTCGCCCGCCGACAGCGCCGCCTGCCCCCGGTTCGGGGCCGCCTGTGGAGAACGGCCGCGCCGCAGCCGCGACGCCGACTACGGTGCCGATCGTGCGCACAGTGGCGGAGGCGGAGTCGACGGCGAGCGAGCTCGCCGGGCCGCGACCGCCGCTGGCGCTGCGCCCCGTCGACCTGCTCGGGCTGCCGCTCGCCTCGGCGGCGGCCGCGCTGCTCGTCCTGCACGGCTGGGACGCCGTCGCGATCGTGGCCGTCGCCGCAGCTGCCGCAGCGAGCCCCGCGCTCGCCCGCATCGACCTCACCGAGCGGCGCCTGCCCAACGCGCTCACGCTGCCGCTGCTGCTCGTCGCCCTGCTCGGCTGCCTCGTGCGAGCGCTCGCCGGCGATCTCGCGGTGCTCGCGGCGCTCGGCTGCGGCGCCATCCTGCTGCTCATGGCGATCACGGGCGGCATGGGCATGGGCGACGTGAAGCTCGGCACGGCGCTCGCGCTCGCGACCGCGACCCTCGGGTGGGCGGCTCCGCTCGCCGGGCTCGCCGCATCCGTCGTCGTGGGCGGCATCGCCGGCCTGGTCGCGCTCGTGGCCGGGCGGCGCACGGTGGCGTTCGGGCCCTGGCTGCTCGTCGGGCACGCGCTCGTGGTGGTCGCGGCGGCGCTGCGCGTCATGTGACCTTCCGTGACAGCGCGATTGGAGGCGAGGGGCGGCTGATTCCTAGCGTGGTGGCATCCCGGCACACTCGAAGGAGCCACCCATGTCCATCCGCACCGCATCCCGCTCTGCCCGCCCCGCGGGCCGCCCGCTCGCCATCGCCGGCGCGCTCGGCATGGCCGTCGCCCTCGTCGGCTGCAGCGCGGCCGCCGGTGCCGGCGACGAGGAGCTCGGCTCGGCCGAGAACCCCGTGCAGCTGGGCGTCGTCGGCGCGGCCGAGCCGTACTGGGCGACCTACGAGGAGGCCGTCGAGGCCGAGGGCATCCAGCTCGAGATCGTCGACTTCACCGACTACAACCAGCCGAACCCCGCCACGAGCGAGGGCGAGCTCGACATCACGCAGTTCCAGCACATCATCTACCTCGCCAACTACAACGTGCAGGCCGGCGACGACCTCCAGCCGATCGGCTCGACGGCGACCTACCCGATCGGGCTCTACTCGCAGCAGTACGGCTCTGCGGAGGAGATCCCCGACGGCGCAGAGGTGATCGTGCCGAACGACGACACGAACCAGGCGCGCGGCCTGCTCGTGCTGCAGTCGGCCGGCCTCATCGCGCTCGAGGGCGGCGGCAGCCCCTACTCGACCGTCGACGACGTGATCGAGGGCGAGTCGCGCGTGGCGGTCAGCGCCGTCGACGCCGCGATCACCGCCACCTCGCTGCCGGATGTCGCGGCCGCGATCATCAACAACGACTTCCTGAACGACGCGGGCATCGACCCCGCGAGCGCGATCGCGACCGACGACCCGAGCGACCCCGCCGCGCAGCCCTACATCAACATCTTCGCCACCACGGCCGAGAACGCCGACGACGAGGTGCTGAACCGCCTGGTCGAGATCTTCCAGACGAACGAGGAGGTGCAGGCGGGCGCCCTCGAGTCCTCGGGCGGCACCGGCGTGTTCGTGCAGACCCCGAAGGACGAGCTGCAGGCATCGCTCGCGACCGTGCAGGAGGCCCTGCAGGCCCAGTAGCCCGCAGGCCCGCAGGCCCGCCAGCCAGCAGCCCGCCCTGCGCACGTCGGGCGAGTGTGCACTTCCTGCGCAGCAGCGCCGCTGCCACCGCCGGAAGTGCACACTCGCCATCGATGTGCGGGGGCGCATGCGCGGGGCGCGCAGGCGGCAGGTGCAGGACGAGCGCCGCAGGCACAGCGACAGAGGAGGCGACATGGCGCAGCACATCGTGCTCGACCGGGTCAGCAAGCGGTTCCCGCCCGCGAAGCGCGGCGGCGAGGAGATCGTCGCGGTGGACGACGTCTCGCTCGCGATCGAGCGGGGCGAGGTCTTCGGCATCATCGGCTACTCCGGCGCCGGCAAGTCGACGCTCGTGCGGCTCATCAACCAGCTCGAGCCCGTCACGAGCGGCTCGATCGCCATCGGCGAGGTGCCGATCAGCGAGCTGCGCGGCAGGCGCCTGCGCGAGCAGCAGACCGGCATCGGCATGATCTTCCAGCGCTTCAACCTGCTCACGAGCCGCACGGTCGCCGGCAACGTCGCCTACCCGCTCGAGGTCACCGGCGTCGCCAGGGCGGAGCGCAGGCGGCGGGTCGCCGAGCTGCTCGACTTCGTCGGCCTCGCAGGCCGCGCCGACGCCTACCCCGAGCAGCTCTCCGGCGGGCAGCAGCAGCGCGTCGGCATCGCGCGCGCACTGGCTGCCAGCCCGCAGATCCTGCTCGCCGACGAAGCCACATCCGCCCTCGATCCCGAGACCACGGGCGAGGTGCTCGACCTGCTCGCGCGCGTGAACCGCGAGCTCGGCGTCACCATCGTCGTGATCACCCACGAGATGGAGGTCGTCACCCGCATCGCCGATCGCGTCGCCGTCATGGAGGCGGGGCGGGTGGTCGAGACCGGCACCACGTACGACGTCTTCACCCGGCCGCAGACCGCCGTCGCGAGGCGCTTCGTGCAGACCGTCGTGCGGGCGCTGCCCGAGGGCGACGACCTCGCCAGGCTGCGCGCGAAGCACGACGGCCGCCTCTTCACCATCTCGTTCACCGACGAGGGCGTGAGCGAGGCGCGCGTGTTCTCGGCGCTCGCGGCGGCCGGGGTCGACTTCAACCTCGTGCACGGCGGCGTCGACGACATCCAGGGGCGGGTCTACGGGCTGCTGACGATCGCCGTGCGCGGCGAGGCGGATGCGGTGGACAGGGCCCTGGACGGCATCGGCGAGGGCGTGACCGTGGAGGAGCAGCGATGAGCGAGATCGCAGGGATCCTGCCCGACCTGCTCGAGCAGACCGGGATCATGCTGTGGATGGTGGCGCTCTCGCTCGTGCTGGGCGGCGTCGGCGGCCTCGTCATCGGCACCGCGCTGTACGTCACGCGGCGCGGCGGCATCCTGCAGCAGGGCGCCCTCTGGTGGGTGCTGAACGTGCTCGTCAACACCTTCCGGCCCATCCCGTTCATCATCCTGCTCGCGGCGCTGCAGCCCATCGGCCGCGTCGTGGTGGGCAAGGGCATCGGCACCGAGTACGCGGTCTTCGCGATCGCGATCGCGGCGACCTTCGGCATCGCCCGCATCGTCGAGCAGAACCTCGTGGCGCTGCCCGCCGGCGTCGTCGAGGCGGCGCGGGCGACCGGGGCGAGCCCGTGGCGCATCATCCGCACCGTGATCATCCCCGAGACGCTCGGGCCGCTCGTGCTCGGCTTCACGTTCGCGGTGATCGCGATCGTCGACATGTCGGCCGTCGCGGGCCTCGTCGGCGGCGAGGGGCTCGGCAACTGGGCGGTCACCTACGGCTACCGGCAGTTCGACGAGGTCGTCACCTGGTCGGCGCTCATCGTGGTCGTGATCGTCGTGCAGCTGATCCAGGCGCTCGGCAACGCGCTCGCCCGCCGCATCATGCGCCGCTGAGGCAGCCGCGGCACCGACCGCGCCCCGCGCATCCGCTCGTCTCAGACGCGGCGGATGCGCGGGGCTCGGTCGTGCGCGCCGACCCGGTCCGTGCGGCTCAGTCCCCGAGCCTGCGGTAGGCGCGCGCGGAGAGCGGCAGGAAGACGGCGATGATGAGCGCCGGCCAGCCGATCGCGAGCCAGATCGAGGCATCGGCGAGCCAGCCGCCCGTGATGCCGGTGGGGTTGCCGAAGAGCTGCCGCACGGCGGTGGCGGTCGCCGAGATGGGGTTCCACTCGGTGATGGCGCCCAGCCAGGGCGGCATGGTCTCGGGCGCGACGAGCGCGTTGGAGGCGAAGCCGATGGGCCAGACGAGCACCTGCACGGCCATCGTCGCGCTCTCGCCGCGGAACGTGAGGCCGAGGAAGATGCCGAGCCACACGAGCGCGTAGCGCAGCCACAGCAGCAGGGCGACGCCCGCGGCCGCCTCGAGCGGGCTCGCGTCGATGCGCCAGCCCATCAGCAGGCCGCCGCCGACGAGCACCACCAGCTCGAGGGCCGAGCTCAGCATGTCGGCGCCGCTGCGGCCCATCGCGACGGCCGAGCCGCGCATCGGCAGCGAGCGGAACCGGTCGGAGATGCCGCGCTTGGCATCCTCGGCCATGCCGAGCATCGTGCCCTGGATGCCGAACATCATGACCATCGCCAGCAGGCCAGGCAGCAGGAAGCCGATGTAGTCGTCGCCGCCCGGCACCTCGATGGCGCCGCCGAAGAGCAGCCCGAACATGGCCAGCAGCATGAGCGAGAAGGCCAGGTTGAGCACGGGCGCCATCGGCTGCCTTGCCCAGTGGGCGAGCTCGCGGCGGGTGAGGATGCCCGCGTGGGTGAGGGTGGTCATGCTGCCTCCTTGGTGAGGGTGAGGAAGACGTCGTCGAGGGTGGGGCGCCGCAGCTCGAGGTCGGCGATCTCGATGCCGGCCTCGTCGAGGGCGCGCAGCACCGCGATCGTCGCGGCGGGGCCGTCGAGCGCCGGCGCCGTCACGACGCCGAGCTCGCGGTCGACCGTCGCCTCGGCGCCGATCGCGGTGCGCACGGCAGCGGCGGCGGCGTCGAACATCGCCGGGTCGCTCGGCGTCACCTCGACCCGGTCGCCGCCGATCGAGCGCTTGAGCTCGCCCGGCGTGCCCTCGGCGACGACGGTGCCGCGCCGCAGCACCGAGATGCGCGCGGCCATGCGGTCGGCCTCGTCGAGGTACTGGGTGGTGAGCAGCACGGCCGTGCCGCGGTCGGCGATCTCGCGCACCGCATCCCACACCTCCGCGCGCCCGCGCGGGTCGAGCCCGGTGGTGGGCTCGTCGAGGAAGAGCACGGCGGGGGAGAGCAGCAGGGCGATGGCGATGTCGAGCCGTCGCCGCATGCCGCCGGAGTACTGCGAGGCGGGCTTCCCGGCGGCCTCGAGCAGGCCGAAGCGCTCGAGCAGCTCGTCGGCCCTGGCCCTCGCTGCAGCCGGGGCGAGGCCCGCGAGCCTGGCGAACATCACCAGGTTCTGCCGGCCGCCCAGGATCTCGTCGACGGCGTGCGCCTGCCCGACGAGGCCGATGCGGCGCCGCACCTCGGCGCCCTGCCTGCGCACGTCGAAGCCCGCGATCGACGCCTCGCCCGCGTCGGCGCGGCGCAGCGTGGTGAGGATGCCGACGGCGGTGCTCTTGCCAGCGCCGTTGGGGCCCAGCAGGCCGTGGATGGCGCCGGGCGGCACGGTGAGGTCGAAGCCGTCGAGCGCGGCGGTGCCGCCGTACTGCTTGCGCAGGCCGGTGGCGCGGATGGCGGATGGAGTGGTCATCGCAACCTTTCTTCGTACGATGTACGGAGTGTAGCACGATCTCCGTACGCCATACGGAGATCCGATAGTGTTGTGGGCATGACGGACGCATCGCAGGCCGACCCGAACGCCGAGCCCAGGCGCACGCTGCGGCTGCTGTGGCGCGCCTCGATCGAGGAGGGCGCGCCCAAGCGGGGGCCGCGGCCCAAGGTCTCGATCGACGCGATCGTGGCCTCGGCCATCGCCATCGCCGACGAGCAGGGCGTCGACGCGGTCACCATGCGCAGCGTCGCAGAGCGCGTGGGCGTCGGCGCGATGACGCTCTACGGCTATGTGCCGGGGCGCTCCGAGCTGCTCGGGCTCATGATCGACGAGGTCGCGGGGGAGTCGCAGCGGCCCGCGCCGACCGGCTCGCTGCGCGAGCGCATCACCGCGATCGCCGAGGAGCTCATGGCCGAGTACCGCCGGCACCCCTGGCTCGTCGACGCGCGGCTGCCGCGCCCCTGGCTCGGGCCGGGTTCGAGCGACCGCTACGAGTGGCAGCTCGCCGGCATCGACGGCTTCGGCCTCGATGACATCGCCATGGATCAGGTCGTCACCACGATCCATGCCTTCGTCGGCGGCTCGGCGCAGGCCTGGGTGGCAGAGCGGGAGCGCCTGGCGCTGGCCGAGACCGATCTCGAGTGGTGGGGCGAGACCGCCGCCGTGCTCGACGAGGTGATGGACGGCTCGCGCTATCCGGTCTCCGGCCGTGTCGGCCAGGCGGCGGGCGAGGACTACGGGCTCGGCGACGCGAAGCGCTCGTTCGACTTCGGGCTCGCGCTGCTGATCGACGGCGTCGAGGCGCTCGTGGCCGCCCAGTAGGCTCCCGATCGTGCTCGACGACGCCACCCTGTTCGCCATGGCGAGCGACCTCAGCAGCATCGGCGGCGTCGAGGGCGTGGTGCTGGGCGGCTCTCGCGCCCGTGGCGCGGCGACGCAGGGCTCCGATGCCGATCTCGGCGTCTACCTGCGCGGCGCCGTCGACGAGGCGGCGATCGCGGGGCTGGCCCAGGAGTGGTCGGATGCGTCGGCGCCGCCCGCGCGCTGGACGCCGTCGGGCGCGTGGGGCCCCTGGGTCGACGGCGGCGCCTGGCTCGTGGTCGACGGCACCCGCGTCGACTGGATCCGCCGCGACCTCGACCGCGTCGAGGCGCAGTGGCAGCGCGCGCAGCGCGGTGAGCTGGCCTTCCACGCCCAGCCGGGGCATCCGCACGGCTTCCTCGACGTCGCCTACTGCGGCGAGCTGGCCCTCGGCCGGATGCTCGCGGATCCGAGCGGCGCGCTCGAGGAGCGTCGCGGGCGCATGCAGGCGATGCCGCCGGCGCTCGGATCGGCGCTCGCCGGCCGCCTCTGGGAGGCGGGCTTCACGATCGACGCGGCCGCGAAGGCGGCGACCCGCGCCGACGCCGCCTACGTCGCGCTGTGCCTCGCGCACGCCGCGCTGATCGCCGCGCACGCGATCCACGGCCGCGACCTGCGGTGGTCGACGAACGAGAAGGGCCTGGTGGCCGCCGCGGCGCGGCTGCCGCACGCACCCGCCGGGTTCGCGACCGACGTGACCGACGCGCTCGCGCTCGGGGACGCATCCGGCCCCGCGCTCGTGGCGGCGGTGGAGCGCGCCCGGCGGCTGCTCGAGCGGGTGTCGGCGGCGGTCGCCGAGCGGGGCGGCGGATCCGGGGTCTGACGCTCGCCTGTGGCCCGTATAGGATTTCTCTGGGTAACCCCCTAACGCCGTTACACCCAGACAGGACCACACGATGGCCGACGTCGCCACATCGAAGCCCGAGCTGCCGCCCGCGGCAGCCGAGGAGACATCCAGCAAGCGGTGGACACCGCTGAAGATCATCATCTGGGCGGCCATCGCGCTGCTCGGCGGCACGGCGTGGGTGATGCTCGCCCTGGTGCGCGGCGAGACCGTCAACGCGATCTGGTTCGTGTTCGCCTCGGTCGCGACCTACCTGATCTTCTACCGCTTCTACTCCAAGTACATCGAGCGCAAGCTCGTCAAGCCCGACGACACCCGCGCGACGCCCGCCGAGTACCTCGCGAACGGCCGCGACTACGTCGCCACCGACCGCCGCGTGCTCTTCGGGCACCACTTCGCCGCCATCGCCGGCGCCGGCCCGCTCGTCGGCCCCGTGCTGGCGGCCCAGATGGGCTACCTGCCCGGCACGATCTGGATCATCGTCGGCGTCGTGCTCGCCGGCGCGGTGCAGGACTACCTCGTGCTGTTCTTCTCGATGCGCCGCGGCGGCCGCTCGCTCGGCCAGATGGCGAAGGACGAGTTCGGCCGGATCGGCGGCGCCGCCGCCATCGTCGCGACGCTGCTCATCATGGTGATCATCACGGCGATCCTCGCGCTCGTGGTCGTGAACGCGCTCGGCGAGAGCCCGTGGGGCGTCTTCTCGGTCGCCATGACCATCCCGATCGCGCTGTTCATGGGCGCGTACCTGCGCTGGATCCGCCCCGGCAAGGTGCTCGAGATCTCGGTGATCGGCTTCGCGCTGCTGATGGCGGCGATCATCGGCGGCGGCATGGTCGCCGAGACCGCATGGGGCCAGGAGCTCTTCACGCTCGACCGCGTCACGATCGCCTGGGGCATCGTCATCTACGGCTTCGTCGCCGCGGTGCTGCCGGTGTGGATCCTGCTGACGCCGCGCGACTACCTCTCGACCTTCATGAAGATCGGCGTCATCGCCGGCCTCGCGGTCGCGATCATCGTCGTGCGCCCGGAGATCTCGGTGCCGGCGTTCACCGAGTTCGCCTCCGGCGACACCGGCCCCGTGTGGCCCGGCTCGCTCTTCCCGTTCCTGTTCGTGACCATCGCCTGCGGCGCCCTCTCCGGCTTCCACGCGCTCATCGCCTCCGGCACCACGCCGAAGATGGTGGAGAAGGAGAAGCAGACCCGCATGCTCGGCTACGGCGGCATGCTGATGGAGTCGTTCGTGGCGATCATGGCGCTCGTCGCCGCGATCTCGATCGACCAGGGCATCTACTACGCCATGAACTCGGCCGCCGCCAACACGCAGGGCACCGTCGAGGGCGCGGCCGCGTTCGTGCAGTCCCTCGGGCTCACCGGTGTCAGCGTGACGCCAGAGCAGCTCTCGCAGACCGCAGCGGCGGTCGGCGAGGAGTCGGTCGTCTCCCGCACCGGCGGCGCGCCGACGCTCGCCCTCGGCCTCGCCCAGATCATGCATTCGTGGATCGGCGGGCCCAGCATGATGGCCTTCTGGTACCACTTCGCGATCATGTTCGAGGCGCTGTTCATCCTCACCGCGGTCGACGCCGGCACCCGTGTGGCGCGCTTCATGCTGCAGGACTCGCTCGGCAACGTCATCCCGAAGTTCAAGGACACGTCCTGGAACCTGGGCGCCTGGATCTGCACGGCGATCATGGTCGCCGCGTGGGGCGCGGTGCTGCTGATGGGCGTCACCGACCCGCTCGGCGGCATCAACACGCTCTTCCCGCTGTTCGGCATCGCCAACCAGCTGCTGGCGGCGATCGCGCTCGCGATCGTGCTCGCCATCGTGGCGAAGCGGCGCTCGTTCAAGCTGCTGTGGATCGTGGCGCTGCCGCTCGCGTTCGTCACCGTCATCACCGTCACCGCCTCGGCGTTCAAGGTGTTCTCGCCGGTGCCGCAGGTGGGCTACTGGGCGAACCACTTCGCCTTCCGCGGTGCGCTCGAGGCGGGCGAGACCTCCTTCGGCACCGCCGAGGGCGTGCCCGCGATGGAGGCGGTGGTGCGCAACACCTTCGTGCAGGGCTCGCTGTCGGTGATCTTCGTGGTGCTGACGCTCGTGGTGATCGGCTTCTCGATCGCGCACGTCATCAAGGCGCTGCGCTCCACCGAGGTGGTCGACCACGAGGACGCTCGCGTCGAGTCGCGCATGTTCGCCCCGGCCGGCTTCCTGCCGACGGCGGAGGAGCGCGAGCTGCAGCAGCGCTGGGACGCCGTGCCCGACGAGCACAAGCACGTCGGCGGCCACTGATGGCCGACGTGGTCAAGCGGGCCTGGGGCGGCTTCCTCTGGTGGGCGAGGGGCGTCACCGGCGAGTCGAAGTACCAGGCGTACCTCGACCACGAGCGCCGCGTGCACCCGGATCGCGAGCCGATGACGGAGCGGCAGTTCTGGCGCGACGAGTACGCGCGCCAGAACGCCAACCCCGAGGGCCGCTGCTGCTGAGGCGGCGCACCCCAGGCGGCGCCCGGTCTCCCAGGAGGCCGGGCGCTGCGTCATCCTGCGTCACAGTCGAGCGCGACGCGCCCATCGGCCGCATGATGGGGGCATGAGCGCAGCAGTCCCGACCCACCTCGTCGGCAGCATCAACCAGCCGGACGCCGAGTCGGTGTTCCGCATCGTCGCCGATCGGCTCGACACCGTGCCGCGCATCCCCGACGGCGAGGTCGGCGAGCGCTTCTACTGGATCCAGTTCCAGACCATCCGCTTCGACGCGACGCCCGGCCTCGAGCGCGTCGGGGAGCCGGGCCACCGCATCCGCGACACCTTCGACGTGCGCCCGTTCCGGGTCACGGGCGAGGTGGTGCTGCCGGAGCTCGGCTACGCGGCCGCCGCGATCGACTCGTACGAGCGCTTCGCCGCGTTGCAGGAGCGGGGCGTCATCGCCGCGGGCACGCGCTTCCAGGTGTCGCTGCCGACGCCCGTGGCGATCGTCGGCGCCTTCATCGAGGCCGACAGCCGCGCGGCCTTCGAGCCGGTCTACCGCGAGGCGCTGCGGGCCGAGCTCGCCGCCATCCTCGCGGCCGTCCCGCACGAGCGGCTCGCGATCCAGTGGGATGCGGCGGTCGAGTTCGCCATCCTCGAGCGCGACCGCAGGCCCGCGTTCGCGATCGAGCCGTGGTGGGGTGCGGATGCGCTGCAGGGCGTCGTCGACCGGCTCACCGAGGTGGGCGGCTGGGTGCCGCAGGGCGTCGAGCTCGGCTACCACCTCTGCTACGGCGACGTGGAGGAGGCGCACTTCGTGCAGCCCGAGGACGCCGGCACGCTCGCCGCCGTGATCCGCGGCGTGCTGGGTGCCGCGTCGCGGCCGGTCGACTGGATCCACCTGCCGGTGCCGATCGAGCGCGACGACGAGGCCTACTTCGCGCCGCTCGCCGGCATCGGCTGGGGCCGCAACCAGGTGTTCCTGGGGCTCGTGCACCACGAGGACGGCGTCGCCGGGGCGCTGCGCCGTGCCGCGGCCGCGCGGGCGGCCGTGCCCGAGCTCGCGGGTGCCGCGGGCTTCGGCGTGGCCACCGAGTGCGGCTTCGGCCGCGGGCCGGCCGAGCGCACCGCGCCCCTGCTCGACGTGCATCGCGACGTGGCGGCCGCGCTCGCGGCGGTCTCCGTCGCCTGACCCGCGGCCCCGGCGCGCTGCCGGGCGCGAGGGCGCGGGCGGCTCAGGCCGCCGGGTCGGCGGGTGCGTCGGTGAGCGCGGCCGCATAGCCGCGCACCGAGCGGTTGTAGCGGGGGAGCGTCGGCTCGATCGCCTCCACGACGACGCGCATCGCCTCGTCGTGCCGCCCTGCCGAGTGCAGCGCGAGCGCGAGGAACACCCGCGGTGCGGCGCCGGTCGAGGGATGCGCCGGCGCGGCCTCGAGCACCGCGATGGCGTCGTCGAGGCGGCCGGTGTTGCGCAGCGTCGAGCCGTACTGCACGGCCAGCTGCGCGTGCTGCTCGGGCTCGAGCCCGAGCGCGAGCGCCCGCTCGTACTCGCGCTCCGCCTCCTGCTCGTAGCCGTGCGAGTCGAGCATGCCGGCGAGCTCGAACGCGGCCCGTCCGTCGGTGCCCGGGTGCGCATCCGCCAGCGCACGCATCGCCGCGACCGCCTCGTCGCGCGGCAGCTCGTCGAAGCGCGCCCAGAGCGCGGCCACCCGCTCCTCCCAGGCCGAGGTCGCGCTCACGCGCCCACCTCCGCGGCCAGCTCGTCGACCGCCTCCGGCGCGGCCGCCACGACCAGCCCGGTGTGGTGCGCCGCGAAGGCGAGCTGGTCGGCGAACTCGAGCGCCGCGGCATCCTTCGGCTTGCCCATGCCGTGCCCGGCGCGCGTGTCGACCGAGAGCAGCACCGGCGCATCCGCCCCGCCGCCCGGCCCGGCCGCCGACTGCGCCCGCTGCAGCTCGGCGGCGAACTTGAACGAGTGCGCCGGCACGACGCGGTCGTCGTGGTCGCCGGTGGTGATGAGCGTGGGAGGGTAGGCCACGCCCTGCCGCACGCTGTGCAGCGGCGAGTACGCCCGCAGGTACGAGAATGCCTCGGCCTCGTCCGGGTCGCCGTAGTCGCTCGCCCACGCCCAGCCGATCGTGAAGCGGTGGTAGCGCAGCATGTCGAGCACGCCGACGCCCGGCAGCACCGCCGCCCACAGCTCGGGACGCTGCGTGAGCGCCGCGCCGGCCAGCAGCCCGCCGTTCGAGCGGCCGTGCAGGGCGAGCTGCGCAGGGCTCGTCACACCGGTGGCGATCAGGTGCTCGGCGATCGCGAACAGGTCGTCGAAGACCTGCTGCTTGCGCTCCTTCGTGCCGCCCTTGTGCCACTCGGAGCCGAACTCGCCACCGCCGCGCAGGTTCGGCACCACGAGCACGCCGCCCGCCGCCACCCAGGCCGCGAGCACCGCCCGGAAGCCCGGGTTCATGGGGATGTTGAAGCCGCCGTAGCCCCACATGAGGGTCGGCCGCGGGCCGTCACCGGGGTCGTCGGCGGGCCGCACGAGGAACGCCGGCACGATCTCGCCGTCGCTCGAGGCGGTGCGGATGCGATGGGTCGCGGCAGCGGGCGCGCCCGGCCCGGGCGTCGGCAGCGTGCGGTGCGCGAGCAGGCGGCCGCCCTCGACCTCGACCACGTGCCGGGTGCCGCGATCGACGAAGCTCTGCGTCGCGACGAGCACGGTGCTCGACCGCGCGCTCGCCTCCGAGGCGGTGATCGAGACGCCGTCGCCCAGCGGCACGGCGTCGCCGAGCTCGCCCTCGAAGCTCGCGAGCTGCATGCGATGGCTGGCGTCGTGCGAGTACTCGAGCACGAGGCCGGATGCGGTGAGCGCGGCGTCGAGCAGCACGTCCTGCGGGTGCTCGGGCACGACGGTGCGCTCGGCGCCGGTCGCGAGGTCGAAGGCCGCGAGCCGGTAGCGGGCGGCAGCGTCGTCGGTGACGGCGTAGAGGCTGCCGTCGTGGATGCCGATCGCACTCCACTCCTGCTCGTGGCCCGTGACCAGCTGCCGCAGCGCATCCGCCCCTTCGTCGTGCCGCCGCACGGCGAGGTCGTTGCCGCTCGACGAGCCGGTGTCGGTCGAGAGCACGAACCAGTCGTCGTCGCGCGGCCAGTGGCGGGCGAACAGGCGCGGCTGCTCGGGGCGGGAGACGAGCACGGCGTCGTCGGCGACGGGCGTTCCGACCACGTGCCGCATCAGCCTGCCGGCGCCCATCTCGTCGGTGAGCGCGTCGCCGCCGGGCGCGTCGTACGCCCAGTAGCTGAACGCCGGGCGGCCGCCGACGTCGGGCAGCCAGACAGCGTGGTTCCACTTCGTCCAGGGGATCTCGTCGGCGAGGTCGTCACCGGTGGCCACGTCGCGGATGCGGATGGTGCGCCAGTCGGAGCCGCCGTCGGCCGTGCCGTAGGCGAGCAGCGCGCCGTCGGCCGAGACGCTCGCCATGGTCACCGCGACGGTGCCGTCGGCCGAGAGCGCGTTGGGGTCGAGCAGCACGCGCGGCGCGGCGTCGCCCGTACCGTCGAGCCCGTCGATCGTGTCGGCGGTGACGAGCAGCGGCTGGTTCTGGCCGTCGGAGTGCCAGGCGAAGACGCGGCCGCCGCGCACCCAGGGGCACCCGCGGGTGGGCGCCTCGAGCAGGGCCGTCAGCCGCTCGCGGAAGGCCGCGCGGGCCGGCAGCGCCGCGAGGAAGGGCTCGGCGAACGCGTTCTGCGCCTCGATGAACGCGCGCGTCCGCGCCGAGTCGCCGTCCTCCAGCCAGCGGTAGGGATCGGCGACGGCCTCCCCGTGGATCGTCTCGACCGTGTCGTCTCTGGGAACCTCGGGATACCGCATCCGCCCACCCTATGCGCGCCGGAGCCGAGAGCCGGGGCCCGCTCGGCCTCCGGCGCGACGCCGGCAGCGACAGCCGCCCGGCGGATCGGCGAGCTTCCCCGAACCGTGCCGTTCAGCGTCGAAACGCGCGCTTCGGGGAAGCTCGCGGAACGGCGGGTCGGCGAGCTTCCCCAGGAGGTGCGGTTCAGCGTCGAAACGCGCGCTTCGGGGAAGCTCGCGGGGCGCTCGCGGGGGCGTTCGCGGGGCGCTCGCGAGGGGCGGGCGCCGGGCGGGGCCGCCGGGTCAGGCGGGGCGAGCCGCCGACACGCGCGCGAGCGCGCGGCCGAGCCTGCGAGCGCCCTCGGCGAGCCGCTCGGGCGACTCGAACGAGTAGGCCAGGCGCAGCTCGCCGCCGCCCTCGCCCGGCGCGCGGAAGGCCGCGCCCGGCACGAACACCACCCGCTCGTCGATCGCGGCGTCGAGCAGCGCATCGGCGCTCCATCCCTCCGGCAGCGCGAGCCACGAGAAGAAGCCGCCCTGCGGCCGCGAGAGCGTCGCCCCGGCCGGCAGCACCGGCGCGAGGGCGGCCCGCATCGCTTCGGCGCGCTCGGCGTAGACGGCCGCGGCGCGGGCGATCTCGGCCTCGAACGGCCGCTCGAGCACGAAGTGCGCCGCGAGCTCCTGCGCGAGCGGCGAGGCGCAGATGACGGTCGCCTCGGCGGCCAGCTGCAGCGGCCGCCGCAGCCAGCCCGGCGCCGCCGCCCAGCCGACGCGCAGCCCGGGGGAGAGCACCTTCGAGAAGGTGCCGAGGTAGATCACGTGCTCGGGGTCGAGCTCGTGCAGCGCCACGTGCGCGTGCGGGGTCGTCGTCAGCATGCCGTAGGGGTTGTCCTCGACGATCGGGATGCCGGCGGCGCGGCAGAGCTCGACGATCTGCGGCCGCCGCCGCTCGCTGAGCGTGGCGCCGCTCGGGTTCTGGAAGTTGGGGATCGTGTAGAGCATGCGGGGCCTGCGCCCCTCGGCGACGAGGTGGCGGATGCGTTCCTCGAGCGCCGCGGGCACGAGGCCCTCGGCGTCCATCGCCACGTGCTCGACGCGCAGCCCCGCGCCGCCGAAGGTGCCGAGCGCGCCGACGTAGGTCGGATCCTCCACGAGCACCGTGTCGCCCTGCTCGCACAGCACCTTCGTCACCAGGTCGAGGGCCAGCTGCGAGCCGGCGGTGACCTGGATGGCGGCGGGATCCGCGGCCACGTCCTCCGCCGCCATCAGCCGCACGATGGCCTCGCGCAGCGCGGTCGTGCCCGTGCCGGAGCCGTACTGCAGCACCGTCGGGCCCTGCTCGCGCACCAGCCGCGCCGCGTGCTCGGCGACCCAGTCGAGGTCGCCGAGCGAGAGGTCGGGGTTGCCGCCGGCGAGCGAGATCATGCCCGGCTGCATCGACGCCTCCCACACGTCGCGCACCGGCGACGGCAGGAAACCCCGCGAGCGCTCGGTGAGGAAGGGGTGCGTCACGGCTCGCGCGGTGCCATCGCCGAGATCAGCTCGTACAGCGCGTGGCTGGCAGCGACCGCCGTCATCTGGGCGTGGTCGTAGGCGGGGGCAACCTCGACCACGTCGGCGCCGACGATCTCGAGGTGCGCCATCGCGCGCAGGATGCGCAGCAGCTCGCGGCTCGTGAGCCCGCCCGCCTCCGGCGTGCCGGTGCCGGGCGCATGCGCGGGGTCGAGCACGTCGATGTCGATCGAGATGTAGACCTTGGCGTCGCCGAGCCGCTCGAGCAGCCGCTCGATGGCGCGCTCGACGCCGTCGACCTCGATGGCGGATGCGGTGATGGGCACGAATCCCAGGCGCGCGTCGTCGTCGAGGTCGGCCTGGGCGTAGAGGGGGCCGCGGATGCCCAGGTGGGCGCTCGCGGTCAGGTCGATCAGCCCCTCCTCGCTCGCGCGCCGGAAGGGCGTGCCGTGCGTGACGGGGGCGCCGAAGTAGGTGTCCCAGGTGTCGAGGTGGGCGTCGAAGTGCACCACTGCGACCGGCCCGTGGATCGCGTGCGCGGCGCGCAGCAGCGGCAGCGCGATCGTGTGGTCGCCGCCGATCGTGACGAGGCGCGTGCCGTCCCGCGTCAGCGCGCGGGCCTGCGCCTCGATGTCGGCGACGGCCTCGTCGATCGAGAAGGGGTTGACGGCCATGTCGCCCGCGTCGACGACCTGCTGGGCCTCGAAGGGCGCCACCTGCTGCGCGGGGTTGTAGGGGCGCAGCAGCCGGCTGATCTCGCGCACGTGCGAGGGGCCGAAGCGGGCGCCGGGGCGGAAGCTCACGCCGCTGTCGAAGGGCACCCCGACGACGGCGATGTCGGCACGCTCGACCTCGTCGATGCGCGGCAGCTTCGCGAAGGTCGCGATGCCCGCGAAGCGCGGCACGCGGCTCGCGTCGACGGGTCCGATCGGTGCTGCGCCGGCCTGCTCTGTCATGGTCGCCTCCTGGTGTCGTCGCTCAGCCAGCACGCTACTGCAGGCGGCGGTGCGCGCCGGTGCCGGCCCGATCAGCCGGCGAGCATCCGCCCGACCGTGCGGGCGTAGTCCTCCTTGATGACGTCGTAGTGCGTCCAGGACTCGAGCGCGCTCACCTGCTCGATCGCGCGCAGCTCCTCGATCACGGCGAGCAGCGGGGCGGATGCGGCGCCCGACACGGTGGCGATGAAGTCGAACACGCCGTGCGCCCTGGCGGCGAAGTCGATCGCGGGGGAGGCGAGCAGGTAGTCGGCGATGGCGCCCGCCTCGCCCACCGCGGTGATGCCGATGCCGATCGCGAAGCGCGTGCGCGAGGGGCCGCCCGACTGCAGCGCCGAGATGCGGATGACGCCGGCGTCGATCAGGCGGTGCACCCGGGCGCGCGCCGAGGACGGCGCGAGGTGCACGGCGTCGCCGAGCGCCCGGTAGCTCGCGCGGCCGTCGCGCTGCAGCGAGGCGATGAGTTCCCGGTCGAGCGCGTCGAGGCTCACCGTCTCGCGACGGTTCGAGACGAAGAAGCCCTTGAGCACCTCCGCGTAGGTCGACACCCGCAGGCGCCGCACGCTCGGGATGCGGCGGACGTCGTCGAGCGAGGCGTGCAGCGCCTCGATGCTCGCGTGGCGCGACTCGACCACGAGCGGCAGCGCGCCGCTCGTCATCGAGACGAACACCGAGTCGGGGCGCTCGGCGATCTGCTGCGCGACGGGAGCGGCACGGCCGTCGACGGCGATCATGGTGTGCACCAGCACGTGGTGGCCGGCGACACCCGGGTCGAGCGCGGCGACGATGCGCAGCCCGTCGCGCTCGAGCAGCACGCGCAGCCGCTGCGAGACGAGGTCGCGCGAGGCGCCGACGACCGCGGCGAGCTCGCTGATGCTGGCCCGGCCGTCGCCCTGCAGAGCGCGCGTGATCGCGGCATCGAGCGCTGCGTGGTCGCGCTCGAGCGTGGGGCGGGGTGCTGGCGTGGTCATGCGGCTCCTCGGGGCGGCGGACGAAGTTCGCGGATCTGCCCGGGGTGGTCGGCAGATCATCGGTGCACGTGAGCCTACGCGCTCTGTTCGCGGCCCGACTGCGGGGTACAGCATCCGAATCGTCGGCAGGGGGCTGATCGTGCCGTGCATCTGGGGTCGCGGCGGGGTCGCCGCTGGTCTATCGTCAACGCATCCGGGGTCTGCGCCGCCCCGATGCATCCGAGCAAGGGAGCTCCCCAATGACTGCCACCACTGCGCCCGTCAGCCCGCACCGCAGGGCACTCAAGTCGGGCACCGCCGCCCTCGTCGGCACCACGATCGAGTGGTACGACTTCTACGTCTACGCGACCGCGGCGGCGATCGTCTTCCCGCACGTGTTCTTCCCCGAGGCGGAGCCGGCCATCGGCACGCTCGCCTCGTTCGCGACCTTCGCGGTGGCGTTCTTCGTGCGCCCGCTGGGCGGCATCATCTTCGGGCACATCGGCGACCGCATCGGCCGCAAGCCGGCGCTCACCATCACGCTGCTGCTGATGGGCGTCGCGACGGTGCTGGTCGGCCTGGTGCCCGACTACAGCACGATCGGCGTGACCGCGGCGATCCTGCTGATCGTGCTGCGCGTCTGCCAGGGCCTCGCCGTCGGCGGCGAGTGGGGCGGCGCGAGCCTGATGGCGGTCGAGAGCGCGCCCGAGAAGTGGAAGACCTTCTACGGCGGCTTCACGCAGCTCGGCAACCCGCTCGGCGCCCTGCTGGCGACCGGCGCCTTCTGGATCCTCTCGGCCATGGGCGACGACGTGCTCCTGACCTGGGGCTGGCGCGTGCCGTTCCTGGCCAGCGTCGTGCTGATCGCCGTGGGCTTCTGGGTGCGCTACCGGGTCGAGGAGACGCCGGTGTTCGAGGCGAAGGTGCAGGAGCGCCAGCAGTCGACGCCCATCGTGTTCGCGCTCAAGAACAACTGGTACCCGATGCTGCTGGGCTTCGGCCTGGTCGCCATCCCGTCCGGCGGCTACTACTTCGCCACCACCTACGTGCAGAGCTACGCCGTCTCCGAGCAGGTCGGTCTCGACCCCTCGATCATCCTCGGCGCGATGACGGTCGCGTCGTTCGTCGAGGCGCTCGTCACCCTGCCGCTGGCGGCGCTGGGCGACAAGTGGGGCCGCAAGCTGATGATGTACCTCGGCGTGGGCCTGTCGGTGGTGATCGTGCTGCCGCTCATCCTCGCCATCGACAACCACGACGTGACGATGATCTACGTGCTGGTGTCGGCCATCCGCCTCACCATGAGCGCCACCTGGGCGCCCCTGTCGGCGCTGATGGCGCAGATGTTCCGCCCGCAGTCGCGCTACACCTCGATGTCGCTCTCGTACGGCACGGGCGCCGCGGTCTTCGGCGGGCTCACGCCCATCGCCGCCACCGGCCTGTTCGCCCTCACGGGCAACATCTGGGCCGTCGTCGGCCTGTTCGCCTTCCTGGGCCTGGTCGCCTGGGTGTCGACCTGGCTGGCACCGCAGCACTCGGACGAGGCCGCGGTGACGCAGTCGCTCGAGCCGCGCCTCGACACCACCGCCATCCGCACCGACAAGGCCGACTGACGTGCGCCGCCTCGCCACCTACGACGACCGCGACTCGGCGCCGACGATCGTCACCGCCGACCGCATCCTCACCGTCGACGACGAGCGGCCCGAGGCCGAGGCCATGCTCGTCGCCGGCGGCAGGATCCTGGCGGTCGGCACGGTGGCAGAGGTGGAGCGGGCCGCCGCCGGTCTCGACGCCGTGCGCGTCGACCGGCCGGGCGCGACCGTCGTGCCGGGCTTCGTCGACGCGCACGCGCATCCGCTCATGCACGGGCAGCTGCTGACCTGGACCGACGTCTCGCCCGCCAGGGCCGGCTCGATCGACGAGCTGGTCGAGGCGATGCGCGAGGGCGCGAAGCGGCTGCCGCCCGGCGTGCCGGTGCGGGGCTACGGCTACGAGCAGCGCAACCTCGCCGAGCGCCGCCACCCGACGCGGCACGAGCTCGACCGGGTCGCCGACGACCGCGAGGTCTACGTGATGAACGCCTCCGGCCACGGCGGCGTCGTCAACTCGTTCACGCTCGAGCGCTTCGGCATCACGCGCGACACCCCGAACCCGGAGGGCGGCGAGTTCTTCCGCGACGCCGACGGCGAGCTCACCGGGGAGCTCTCGGATGCCGCCTGCAACGTGCTCACCGGCGTGCACGGCGTGAAGGTCGGCCATCACGGGCCGAACTTCCACCTCGGCGACGAGCCGGCCGAGCACCAGCGGCAGCTCGACATCGCCCAGCGCGCCTTCCTCGCCGGCGGCGTCACCACGATCGGCGACGCGCAGGTCTCGCAGCGCGAGCTCGCGGCCTGGCTCGCGATGGCCGATCGGGGCGCGCTGTCGATGCGGGTCTCGATGTACTTCCTCTCGCACCTGCTCGAGCAGGTCATCGAGCTCGGCATCACCGGCCCCTTCGGCAACGCCTTCCTCGCGGCCACCGGCATCAAGCTCTACGCCGACGGCACGCTCGGCGGCTGGACGGCGTACTTCCCCGAGGGCTACGTCGGCGACCCCTGCCGCACCGGGCAGCTGTACCACGAGCCCGCCGAGTACGCCGGGCTCGTGCGCAGGGCGCACGCCGCGGGGCTGCAGACGGCCACGCACGCGCAGTCGCCCACCGCGATCACCATGGTCGTCGACGCGCTCGAGGCGGCGCTCGCCGAGCACCCCGACGCCGACGCGCGCCACCGCATCGAGCACTGCGGCCTCCCCACCCGGGGCGACATCGCCCGCATGGCCGCCCTCGGCATCCGCCCGGTGAACCAGCCGCAGCACCACTACAACTGGGGCGAGGGCGTCGAGCAGGCCATCGGCACGCCCGGTGAGCGCTTCAACCCGCTGGGCGAGCTCGTGGCGGCCGGGGTGCCGGTGACGATCTCGTCGGATGCGCCGGTGGCCGAGCCGCTGCCGCTCGAGGCGATGCAGGCTGCCGTGACCCGCGTCACCCGGCGCGGCACGAAGCTCGGCCCCGACGCGCTGCGCATCGACGCGGCGACGGCGCTGCGCGCCCACACCCTCGAGGGCGCGATCTCGCTCGGGCGCGAGGCCGAGCTCGGCTCGCTCACCGTCGGCAAGCGCGCCGACTTCGCCATCCTCTCGGCCGACCCGCTCGCGGCGCCGGCCGAGGAGATCGCGGCCATCCGCGTGCTCGAGACCTGGGTCGACGGCACCCGACGATTCGATGCGGAGGCATCCTGATGGGGACGACGACGGAGACGCCGGTGGAGACCACCGTGCGTCGCACCACCGGATGGGTCGTCATCGAGACGCTGCACGGCTACGGCGTCGACACGGTGTTCGGCATCCCCGGCACCCACAACCTCGAGCTCTACCGGCCGCTCGGGCCGCTCGGCATCCGGCCCGTCACCACGAGGCACGAGCAGGGCGCCGGCTACGCCGCCGACGGCTGGTCGCTGCGCACGGGACTGCCGGGCGTCGTCATCACCACGAGCGGCCCCGGCCTGCTGAACGCGCTCTCGGCCGCCGGCACGGCCTTCTGCGAGTCGCGGCCGATGATCCTCATCGCGCCCGGCCCGGCGCGCGGGCCGGCGGGTGCACCGGCGTTCGCCGACGCGGGCACGCTGCACGAGACGAAGGATCAGCTGGGCGCCGCGAGCGCGATCGTCGAGTGGGGCCGCCGGGTGCAGAGCGCCGAGGAGGCGGTCGAGGCGATCCACGACGCTTTCGCGCTCTTCGCCACCGGCAGGCCGCGACCGGTCTACCTCGAGATCCCGCTCGACCTGCTCGAGGAGCAGACCGCGCTCGACGGCGACGCGCTCGCCCCGCGCGAGCACGCCCCCGCGCCGGCGCCGGACGCCGGCCTCGTCGCGCGGGCCGCCGAGCTGCTGCGGCAGGCGGCCGACCCCGTGATCCTCGCCGGCGGCGGCTCGCGCGCGGCCGGTGCCGAGCTGCGGGCGCTCGCCGAGCGGCTCGGGGCGCCGGTCGTCACGACGCTCAACGCCAAGGGGGTGCTCGACGAGCACCACCCGCTCTCGCTCGGCTCGAACCTGCGGCTCGCCGCCGCGCGCGAGCGGGCCCGCGACGCCGACGTGCTGCTCGTCGTCGGCTCGAAGCTCGGCGACGCAGAGCTGTGGGTCGATCGCCTCGAGGCCCGCGGCAGCGTCATCCGCGTCGACGTGCTCGCCTCGCAGCTCGACCGCAACCAGCCGGCAGCGGTCGGCATCGCCGGCGACGCGCGGGCGGCGCTCAGCGCGCTGCTCGCCGAGCTCGGCGACGGCGAGCCGCGCGAGGGGGCGGCGGCCGCGGTCGCCGCGACGCTCGAGCGCGTGCGCACCGAGTGCGCAGCGCTCTCGCCCGCGAACACCGCGCTCGCCGAGCTGATCGCCGGCGCGCTGCCGGCCGACGCGATCGTCACGACCGACTCCTCCCAGATCGGCTACTGGGGCCTGCTCAACGTGCTGCGCGCATCCGAGCCGAACACCGCCCTCTACATGGCGACCTACGCGACGCTCGGCTACGGCCTGCCCGCCGCGCTCGGCGCGCGCATCGCCTCGCCGGAGCGCCCCGTCGTCGCGGTGGTCGGCGACGGCGCGCTGATGTTCTCGCTGCAGGAGCTCATGACCGCGGTCGAACAGCGCCTCGACGTCACCGTCGTCGTGGTCGACAACGGCGGCTACGCCGAGATCAAGCAGAACGAGGCCGACGCGGGCATCGCGCCGGTCGGCGTCGACCTCGTGCAGCCCGACTGGGCGGCGCTCGCGGATGCGTTCGGCGGCTCGGGCCGCCGGGTCGCGGATGCCGCGGGGCTGGCCGAGGCCATCCCGGCGGCGATCGCCGCCGGCGGGCTCCAGCTCATCCACGTCGACCAGACGCGCTTCCGCGGCTGAGCCCGCTCCGTCGACGCACCGAGAGGACCCCAGGATGACCGCGCCCATCGCCGTGTACACCGACGTCGACGACACGGACGTGTCGCTCGGCGTCGCGCTGCTCGAGCACGCCGGCTTCGAGGTGCGCATCCTCGGCACGCGCGACGCGGCGGCGATCGTCGAGGGCGCCCGGGATGCCGACGTGCTGCTGAACGGGTATGCGCCGATCACCCGGGCGATGCTCGAGGCGATGCCGCGGCTGCGGCTCGTGGCGACCATGTCGATGGGCGTCGACATGGTCGACCTGGAGGCGGCCGCCGAGCGCGGCGTGGTCGTGACGAACGTGCCGGGGGCGGCGACCGAGGAGGTCGCGACGCACGCGCTCGCGCTGCTGCTCCACGCGGTGCGGCAGCTGCGCTTCTACACGGGCTCGGCGAACCCCCGCGACTGGAGCGGCCGCGCGCCGCGCCCGCCGCGGCGGCTGAGCGAGACGACCCTGGGCATCGTCGGCCTCGGCAAGATCGGGCGCGAGCTCGCCCGGATCGCCGGCCCGCTGTTCGGGGGCATCGTCGGCTGCGACCCGCTGCTGCCCGAGACCGAGCAGACGCGTGCGCAGCTCGAGCAGCTGGGCATCCGGCGGGCCGAGCTGGCAGAGGTCCGCGAGCGCTCCCACGTGCTCTCGCTGCACCTGCCGCTCACCGCCGAGACCGAGCGGATGGTCGATGCGGCCTTCCTCGCCGCCATGCCGGATGGCGCGGTGCTCGTGAACGTCTCCCGCGGCGCACTCGTCGACGAGGCGGCGCTCGTCGCCGCGCTCGACACCGGGCGGCTCTCGGGCGCTGCCCTCGACGTGCTCGCCGTCGAGCCACCGCCCGCCGGGCACCCGCTGCTCGGCCGCGACGACGTGGTGCTCACGCCCCACGTCGCGTACTTCTCCGCTCGCACCGAGTCCGAGTACGTGCGCATCCAGGCGCAGAACGCCGTCTCGCTGCTCGAGACGGGCCGCGCAGACTCGCCGGTGCCCGCCTGACGGGCCCCGCCATCCGCCCGACCACCCCAGCAAGGAAGCAGTGATGACGATGCAGCTCACCGACGACGCGAAGGCCACCGCCCGGGCCTGGATCGACGAGCACCTGGCGCAGCTGACCGAGTGGCACAGCCACATCTGGGAGCTCGCCGAGCCCGCCTGGCGCGAGTACCGCTCGCAGCGCTGGTACGTCGAGCTGCTGCGCGAGCAGGGCTTCGAGGTGGAGGACGGCTCGGCGGGCATGCCCACCGCCTTCAGCGCGCGCTGGTCGAACGGGCCGGCGGATGGGTCGGCCCCCACCCTGCTGACCTACGCCGAGTACGACGCAGTGCCGGGCAACAGCCAGGCCGCGACCACGAGCGAGTCGCCGCGCGAGGGGCTCACGCGCTTCGCGCCCGGCCACACCGACCCGCACTCGGCGCTCGGCATCTCGACGCTCGCGGGCGTGCTCGCGACCAAGCACGCGATGCAGCAGCACGGCATCGCCGGCACCCTGCACTACACGGGCGAGCCGGCCGAGAAGATGCACGGCTCGAAGGTCGTGCACGGGCTGCGCGGCTACTACGACGACGCCGACGCGATCGTCTCCTTCCACCCCTTCTACATGCTGCCGCTGTGCAACACGGCCCGCTGGGACACGCAGTGCGGCGCCTACTACTCGAAGGTCTACACGTTCGTCTGCGACCACCCGGAGACCTGGCAGGTCTCGAGCGCCGACCACGGTGTGCTCGACCCCGGCTCGCCCATCCCCGCCTCGCACTCGGCGGCGCGGGCCCCGGGCGCGAACGTGTCGCTCATGCAGATGTACACGGCCTCGCGCACGATGCTCGACTCGATGCTGCCCGCCACCGGCGGCTGGAGCTTCTCCGACGCCATCCTCAGCGACGGGCAGGCGACGGCCGACAACCTGCCGCAGCGCGTCGCGCGCATCCAGTTCTCGTGGCGCACGCCCGACATCCAGATGGCCGAGCGCATCCTCGCGGTGCTCGACCGCAACGCGCAGGCCGCGTCGATGATGGGCCACTGCGAGCTCGAGGAGCGCTGGGTGGCGCGCAGCCGCCCCGGGCGCACGAACCACGCGATGGCCGAGGTGCTCTACGACAACCTCGAGCAGGTGGGGGCGCCGTCGTACGGCGACGACGCGATCGCGGTGGCGCAGGAGATGCAGCGCTCGCTGGGCCTCGAGCCGGCCGAGAAGCCCTTCCTCGCGCAGACCGAGCAGCTCATCACGCCGCAGGAGGCCGAGCGGGCGCTGCGCGAGCACATGCCCGCCTGGCAGCGCAACTGGACGAGCGACGACTACGTCGAGATGAGCCACTACGCTCCGCTCGTGCGCTTCTACGTCTCACGGCCGGCGCTGCAGCCGGTCGAGGGGCAGGGGCCGTACCCGGCGTGGGTGATGAACGCGCTCGGCGGCATCCCCGCGACCATCGCGCCGACGATCGTGACGGCCGGCAAGACGGTCGCCGGCACCTTCCTCGACCTGCTGACGCGGCCCGAGCTGCTCGCCGCGGCGAAGGCGGAGTTCGACGAGCGCGTCGCGGCCGAGCCGATGCCGGCGCTGCTGCCTGCCGACTTCGAGGCGCCCATCGAGCTGCCGTGGCCCGACTACGCCGGCGCGGACGACAGCCGCCGCTGGTAAGCGAATCGGCGAGCTTCCCTGAAGCGTGCGGTTCCGCGTCGAGACGCGCTGCTCGGGGAAGCTCGGCGAACGGTGGCTCGGCGAGCTTCCTCGAAGCGTGCGGTTCCGCGTCGAAACGCGCCCTTCGTGGCGCCTCGAGCCCGACGCCCGAGACGGGCGTCGGCGCTCGCGTCGCGGCGGAGGTCCGAAAGGACCTCCGCCCTCAGCTCCAGCGCGCTACTTGGCGACGCCCGGGTGCGTCATCGAGAGCAGGTCGAGCGCCTTGTCCATGTCGGCCTCGGTGAGCTCGCCGCGCTCGACGTAGCCGAGGTCGATGACCGCCTCGCGCACGGTGATGCCCTGCGCGACCGAGTGCTTCGCGATCTTCGCGGCCGCCTCGTAGCCGATCAGGCGGTTGAGCGGCGTGACGATCGAGGGGCTCATGCCCGCGAGCGCCGCCGCGCGCTCGAGATCGGCCTCGAGCCCGGCGACGGTCTTGTCGGCGAGCACGCGCGAGGCGTTCGAGAGCAGCCGGATCGACTCGAGCAGCGCCGTGCCCATGACGGGGATCTGCACGTTGAGCTCGAACGAGCCCGAGGCGCCGGCCCACGCGACGGTCGCGTCGTTGCCGATGATGCGCGCGCACACCATCAGCACGGCCTCCGGCACCACCGGGTTGACCTTGCCCGGCATGATCGACGAGCCCGGCTGCAGGTCGGGGATGCGCAGCTCGCCGAGGCCCGTGTTGGGGCCCGAGCCCATCCAGCGCAGGTCGTTGTTGATCTTCGTCAGCGACACCGCGATGGTGCGCAGGGCCCCGGATGCCTCCACGAGGCCGTCGCGGTTGGCCTGCGCCTCGAAGTGGTTGCGCGCCTCGGTGATCGGCAGCCCGCTCGAGGCGGCGATCTCGGCGATGACCTTCTCCGGGAAGCCGAGCGGCGTGTTGATGCCGGTGCCGACGGCCGTGCCGCCCTGCGGCACCTCGGCCACCCGGGGGAGCGCCGCCTGGATGCGCTCGATGCCGTAGCGGATCTGCGCGGCGTAGCCGCCGAACTCCTGGCCGAGCGTGACGGGCGTGGCATCCATCAGGTGCGTGCGGCCGGGCTTGACGGCCTCGGCCCACAGCGCCGCCTTCTCCTCGAGCGCCGCTGCCAGGTGCTCGAGCGCCGGGACGGCCTGCTCGATGAGCGCGCCCGTGACGGCGATGTGCACGGAGGTGGGGAAGACGTCGTTCGACGACTGCGAGGCGTTCACGTGGTCGTTCGGGTGCACGGCGCCGTCACCGCCGGCGGCGGCGAGGTGCCTCGTCGCGAGGGTCGCGAGCACCTCGTTCATGTTCATGTTCGACGAGGTGCCGGAGCCGGTCTGGTACGTGTCGATCGGGAACTGGTCGTGGTGCGCGCCGCCGATGACCTCGTCGGCGGCAGCGACGATCGCGTCGGCGATCGACGCCTCGACCGTGCCGAGCTCCTTGTTCGCGAGCGCCGCGGCGCGCTTGATGCGCGCGAGCGCGACGATCTGCGCGGGCTCGAGCCCCGTGCCCGAGATCGGGAAGTTCTCGACCGCGCGCTGCGTCTGCGCCGCGTACAGCGCATCCTTGGGCACGCGCACCTCGCCCATCGTGTCGTGCTCGATCCGGTAGTCGACGTCGTTCACTGCGCTGTCCCTTTCGTCGGGGTTCTCGGTGTCTACTCGCCGGCCGCGAGCTCGGCGCTCACGGCCTCGGCGAACTGCTGGAGCTCGGCGTCGTCAGCGGTGCCGCCGACGATGACGGTGGATGCGTCGTGCTCGGTCGTGAGCACGTAGGCGAGGTTGCCGGGGTCCTCGGCGTCGCGCTGGTCGTGCTCGACCCACGTGATGCCGTCGATCGTGCGCTCGCCGGTCGGCCTCGCGCTCTCGATCGCGGTCACGAGCCACGTCGGGTTCGCGTCGATCGCCTGGCGCACGAACACGAACTGCTCGGCGGGCGTGACGTAGCCGGCGTACCAGGTGACGATCTCGTCGTCTCCCGTGCGGATCTCGGCGGCGTTGGAGGCCCAGCCCTCCGGCAGCCCCGGCACGATGAGCGGCTCGTCGGTGACGATCTGCGAGCGCTCGGCGGCGGCGGCGACGTCGATCGGCTCGCGCTCGGGCATCGGCGGCCGCACCACCACGAGCACCATCACGACCACGACCGCGAGGCACACGACGACCGCCGCGAGCAGGTTGGTGAAGGTGCGGTTCTCGCGGTGCCGGCGAGACGACGCCGCCTTGCGCGCGGCGGCCTCGTCGGGGGTCTCGGGGCGGCCGAGCTCGGCGACGACGGGAGGCTGCTTGCGGCTCATGCCCGATCGGCGCCGTCGGTGCGGTCGGCGTCGGCGGCCGCGCCGGAGGCGGAGCGCGCCGCGTCCAGGCGCGCCTTGGCGCCCTGCAGCCACTGCTCGCAGCGGTCGGCGAGCGCGCTGCCGCGCTCCCACAGCGCGAGCGACTCCTCGAGCGAGGCGCCGCCGGATTCCAGCGCCGTCACGACGCGCACGAGCTCGTCGCGCGCCTGCTCGTAGGAGAGCTCGGCGACATCGCTGTTCACGGGGCTGTCGGCTGCGTCGGTCACGCCCTCCAGCCTACCGCCAGGGGCCGACGCGATCGAAGCGGGATCGGGGGCTGTGCAACCATGGCGGGTCGCCGCATCGCACCGAGAGTCAGGAGCCGCCGTGAGCGCCTCATCCGCCGAGCGCACGATGGCAGAGGTGGCCGCGCTCATCCGCTTCGACACCACGAGTCGCGAGTCGAACCTCGCGCTCGTCGAGCACGCGGCCGGTCGGCTGCGCGCCGTCGGCGTCGAGCCGGAGCTGGTGCCGAGCCCCGACGGCGCGAAGGCGAACGTGCTCGCGAGCTTCCCGGCCGCCGACGGCACGACCGAGGGCGGCATCGTGCTCTCGGCGCACACCGACGTCGTGCCCGTCGACGGCCAGCGGTGGAGCAGCGATCCCTTCGAGCCCGAGGTGCGCGACGGCAGGCTGTACGCCCGTGGCAGCGCCGACATGAAGTCGTTCCTCGGCGTGCTGCTGGCGAAGGCGCCGCAGCTGGCCGCCGCCCGGCTGGCCGAGCCGGTGCACCTGGCCCTCTCGTACGACGAGGAGGTCGGATGCGTGGGTGCGGTCGGGCTCGTCGACGAGATCGTGCGCCGCGGCATCCGCCCGCGCGGCTGCGTGGTGGGGGAGCCGAGCGGCATGCAGGTGGTGCGCGGCCACAAGTCGATGAACGTCTTCCGGGCGCACGTGCGCGGGGTCGCCATCCACTCCTCGCTCGCCCCGCACGGCGTCAACGCGATCGGCGCCGCCACCGAGCTCGTGCGCTTCGTCGAGGGCATCGCGGCCGAGATGCGCGAGCAGGGCCCCTTCGACGACGGCTACCTCGTGCCGCACACGACCGTGAGCGTCAACCGCATCGACGGCGGCATCGCCATCAACACCGTGCCGGCGGAGTGCACCGTGCACTTCGAGTTCCGCGGGCTGACGAGCGTCGACCACGAGGCGCTCGAGCAGCGCTTCGCGGCCGAGTGCCGCCGCATCGAGGCCGGCATGCGCGAGCGGGACGACTCCTGCCGCGTCGAGCTCGCCGTGATCGCCTCCGCGCCCGGCGTCGACACCCCCGCGGACGCCGACATCGTCGCGCTCGCCGCCGGGTGGGGCGGGCTGCCGAGCGACCGCAAGGTCACGTACTGCACCGAGGCCGGCATCTTCGCCGGCGCGGGCATCCCCACCGTCGTGTGCGGCCCGGGCGACATCGCCCAGGCGCACGGCCCCGACGAGTTCATCGAGCTCGAGCAGATCGCCGCCTGCGAGGCGTTCGTCGACCGGCTCATCGCCGGGCTCAGCATCCACAGCGAGGAGACCGCATGACCGCCGCACCGCAGCCGACGAGGGAGGCGACGCCCGAGCGGCTGGCCGCCGCCCGCAAGGCCGTCATCTCGAGCTCGATCGGCGCCGCCCTCGAGTGGTTCGACATCATCGTCTACGCGTCCTTCGCGGTCGTCATCACGCAGAACTTCTTCCCCGACGCGGGCGAGTACGGGCTGCTCTACACCTTCGCGACCTTCGCGACCACCTACCTCATCCGCCCGCTCGGCGGCATGATCCTGGGCAGCTACGCCGACCGCTTCAGCCGCAAGAACGCGCTCACCCTCACGCTGCTGCTGATGATGGTCGGCACGCTGCTGATGGCCGTCGCGCCCACCTACGAGATGGTCGGCGTCTGGGGCGGCTTCATCATCCTGCTCTCGCGGCTCATCCAGGGCTTCTCCGCCGGCGGCGAGTTCGGCACCGCGACGACCTTCCTCATCGAGACGGCGCCGCACAGGAAGATGTTCTACGCCTCGTGGCAGGTGGCGGCGCAGGGCGTCTCGATGTTCCTGGCCTCGGCGTTCGGCTTCGCGCTCTACACCTTCCTCAGCGAGGAGGATCTCTACGCATGGGGCTGGCGCGTGCCGTTCTTCGTCGGCCTGCTCATCGGCCCGGTCGGCCTCTACATCCGCGCCCGCCTCGCCGAGCCGGAGGAGCTGGGCGAGACGCAGCGCGAGCGATCGCCGCTGCTGGCGGTGTTCCGCGACCACTGGGGCCGGCTGCTGGCCGGCTCCGCCGCGATCGGCGTCGCGACCATCTCGGTCTACATGATCCTGTACATGCCGACCTTCGCGATCACCTACCTCGACATCCCGCCGGTGGCCGCCTACCTGGGCGGCGTCGTCTCCGGCATCATCACGCTCGTCGGCTCGCCCTACGTCGGCCGGCTCGCCGATCGCGTGGGGCCGGCGCGCATCATGACCTGGGCGGCGGTGGCGGCGCTCGTGCTCGCCTTCCCGCTGTTCCAGCTCATGGTCTCGCTGCGCAGCGTCGGCGTGCTCGTGCTCGTCATCGCGCTGCTGGGCATCATCATGGCCTGCTACTTCGCGCCGCTGCCGGGCCTGCTCTCGAACCTGTTCCCGGCCGAGGTGCGCGGCACCGGCCTGTCGGTGACGTACAACGCGGGCGTGACGCTGCTGGGCGGCATCGCGCCGCTCGTGCTCACCTGGCTGCTCGAGGCCACCGGCTCGCTGCAGACGCCGAGCCTCTACTACATGGCGGTCGCGGTGCTCTCGCTCGTCGGGCTGTACTTCCTGCGCACCCGGTACCGGCTGCGCTGACGCTCACACGACGATGACCTCGCAGCGGACAGGAGTCAGGACTGCGGATGCGCCTTCCGCACCTCGGCGTCGAGGGTGCCGGCTGCGAGCGTGACGAGCAGGGCGTCGCCGGCCGACAGCGTCGCGGCGTCGCGGGCGACCGAGCCCGCCGTCGTCTGCACCACGGCGTAGCCGCGGTCGAGGGTCGCCTGCGGGCTGAGCGCCCGCAGCGTCTGCCGCAGGTGGTCGAGCCGCTGCCCGCCCAGCTCGACGACGCGGCCGGTGAGCTCGTCGGCGCGCGCGGTCAGGCGGGCGAGGTCGTCGCCGAGCGACTCGATGATCGTCTCGGGCCGCGCGAGCGCGGGCCGGGTGCGGAAGGCCTCGAGCCGCTCGGCCTCACGCGCCACGTGCTGCGTGACCCTGGAGCGCAGCTGCGCCCGCGCCTGCGCGATGCGGCTGAGCTCCTCGGCGACGTCCGGCACGACGCGCTTGGCCGCATCCGTCGGCGTCGACGCGCGCAGGTCGGCGACCTCGTCGAGCAGCGGCCGGTCGTTCTCGTGGCCGATGGCCGAGACGATCGGAGTGCTCGCCGCGGCGACGGCGCGCAGCAGCCGCTCGTCGCTGAAGCCCAGCAGGTTCTGGAAGTCGCCGCCGCCGCGCGCGATCACGATCACGTCGACCTCGGGGTCCGCCTCGAGCCGCTCGAGTGCGGCCAGCACGGTCGGCACCGTCTGATCGCCCTGCACGGCCGCGTGCTCGACGCGGAACTCCACGCCCGGCCAGCGCAGCTGCGCGTTGCGCAGCACATCCTTCTCGGCGTCGGAGTCGCGGCCGGTGATGAGCCCGATGCGGTTCGGCAGGAAGGGGATGGGGCGCTTGCGGCCGGGCTCGAACAGGCCCTCCTCGGCGAGCGCCCGGCGCAGCGCCTCGAGCCGCGCGAGCAGCTCGCCGAGGCCGACGTGGCGGATCTGCGCGGTGACCATCGAGAGCGTGCCGCCGCGCGGCCAGTAGTCGGGCTTCACGAGCAGCACGGCGCGATCACCCTGCTTGAACTCGCCCTCGATGCGGCTGAGGGTCGAGCTCCAGACGTTGAACGAGACGGTGGCGTCGGCGGTGACGTCCTTGAGCTTGCCGAACACGTTGCCGCGCGAGGCGGACCACTGCGTGATCTCGCCCTCGACCCAGAGGTGCCCGAGCCTGCCGATGTAGCCCTTCAGCTCGGCGCCGAGCCGCTCGACGCTCCACGGCTCGTCGGGCGTGCCCGTGATGCGCTCGGCCATCCTGCTCCTCGGTCCCTCGTCGGTGCCCGTCCGGTGTTCGCCGATGGCGACCACCGGGCTCGGCGTGCGACTCCAACGGTAGACTGGGGCGGTGACGATCACGAACGGACGAGTGCCCCTGGACGATCCCCGTCCCGCGCTCCGCCGGGGTCGCCTGCAGGATCACCCGGTCGAGGGCGGCAAGCGCATCCTGCTCGCCACGCCGCGCGGCTACTGCGCAGGCGTCGACCGCGCCGTGCTCGCCGTCGAGAAGGCGCTCGAGCAGTACGAGGGCCCGATCTACGTGCGCAAGGAGATCGTGCACAACAAGCACGTCGTCTCGTCGCTCGAGGCCGAGGGCGCCATCTTCGTCGACGAGGTCGACCAGATCCCGAGCGGCTCGCGCGTCATCTTCAGCGCCCACGGGGTCAGCCCCGCCGTGGTGCAGGCGGCCGCCGACCGCGGCCTCGACGCCATCGACGCCACCTGCCCGCTCGTGACCAAGGTGCACCGCGAGGCCATGCGCTTCTCGCGCGACGACTTCGAGATCCTGCTCGTCGGCCACGAGGGCCACGAGGAGGTCGAGGGCACCGCCGGGCACGCGCCCGACCGGGTCACGATCGTGAACAACCCGGACGAGGCCGACACCGTTGAGGTGCAGAACCCCGACAAGCTCGTGTGGCTGAGCCAGACCACGCTCTCGGTCGACGAGACGATGGAGACCGTGCGCCGGCTGCGCGCCCGCTTCCCCAACCTGCAGGACCCGCCGAGCGACGACATCTGCTACGCCACCCAGAACCGCCAGGTGGCGATCAAGAAGGTGGCGGCGGATGCGGATGTCGTCATCGTCGTCGGCAGCGCGAACTCGTCGAACTCGGTTCGGCTCGTCGAGGTGGCGCTCGAGTACGGCGCCAAGGCCGCCTACCGGGTCGACTACTCGACCGAGATCCAGCAGGCGTGGCTCGAGGGCGCGCGCACGATCGGCGTCTCGAGCGGCGCGAGCGTGCCGGAGGGACTCGTGCGCGAGGTGCTCCAGGAGCTCGAGGACGCCGGCTACGTCGACGTCGCCGAGGTGCGCACGGCCGAGGAGGATCTCATCTTCTCGCTGCCCAAGGAGCTGCGCCCCAGCCGCACGCGCTGACGCTCGGGCGGCTGCCGGGCGGTGCCCTGGCGGCGCAGAGGCGGCGTCGATACGATCGGGCCATGACCGACGCACAGCCGCAGGAGCAGCCGCAGGACGACCAGTGGGCCGATCAGATGGCCGACGGCGAGGACTTCGACGAGTCGATGGGCGAGCCCGCCACCGATGACCGCGTGCTCGCGACCGACGAGCTCGACGAGATCGACGCCGACGACGCACCGGAGGGCTCCGAGGGGCACGACGAGGAGTGGGAGGGCGACGACCCCGCCGACATCCCCGACGAGCACGGCGGCACGCAGGCCGGCATCGACACCGACGACAACGGCGTCGACGACACGACCATCCCCGAGGGCACCGACAGCATCATCGACTCCGGCGACTGGGAGTAGCGCAGACGACGAACGGGCACCTCGCGCAGAGGTGCCCGTTCTGGCGTCTGGGCTACTTGCCCGACCAGCCGGCCGAGCCGAGCTGCTGCGTCGACGAGGCGACGCGCGCGGCCATCGCCGTCTCGGCGGCCTTGCCCCACGAGCGCGGGTCGTACACCTTCTTGTTGCCGACCTCGCCGTCGATCTTCAGCACGCCGTCGTAATTCGAGAACATGCTCGAGGCGACCGAACGCGTGTAGGCGTACTGCGTGTCGGTGTCGATGTTCATCTTGATGACGCCGTTGCGCACCGCCTCCGCGATCTCCTCGTCCGAGGAGCCCGAGCCGCCGTGGAAGACCAGGTCGAGCGGCTTGGGGCCGCTCTCGGGGCGGCCCGCGCCGTACTTCTCGGCGATGCCCGCCTGGATCTGCCCGAGCAGCTCGGGGCGCAGCTGGACGTTGCCGGGCTTGTAGACGCCGTGCACGTTGCCGAACGTGAGCGCCGCCATGTAGCGGCCCTGCTCGCCC
This sequence comes from Agrococcus baldri, assembly GCA_007988785.1. GTDB lineage: Bacteria > Actinomycetota > Actinomycetes > Actinomycetales > Microbacteriaceae > Agrococcus > Agrococcus baldri_A. Next base: position 17,706 of record BJUU01000004.1, on the reverse strand, counting down.
AGCCCGAGCGCCTCGACGGTCGCGATCGCGTCGTCGAGCGTCGTGTAGAGCTGGTCGTTGATCTCGTGGCTGACGCCGTCCTCCTCGCCGCCGACGACGCCGATCTCGACCTCGAGCACCTGGTTCAGCGCGTGCGTGCGGGGCAGGATCTGCTTCGCGATCTCGAGGTTCTCCTCCAGCGGCACCGCCGAGCCGTCCCACATGTGCGACTGGAACAGCGGCGCGCGGCCGGCCCTGACCTCCTCCTCGCTCGCCTCCAGCAGCGGGAAGACGAAGCCGTCGAGGGCGTCCTTCGGGCAGTGGTCGGTGTGCAGCGCGACCTTGATGGGGTAGGCCTTGGCGACCTCGGTGACGAAGCGCGCGAAGGCGATCGCGCCGCCCGCGCGGTTCTTGACGCTCTGGCCGGCGAAGAAGTCGGCACCGCCGGTGGTGACCTGGATGATGCCGTCCGAGCCGGCCTCGGTCAAACCCTGCAGCACGGCGTTGATCGTCGACGACGACGAGACGTTGATGGCGGGGTAGGCGAAGGCGTTCTTCTTCGCCTTGTCGAGCATCTCTGCGTACTCTTCTGGCGTTGCGACGGGCATGGCACAGCTCCTGACTCGTCTGGGGCGCGGGCCGCCTGGCGCAGGCCGCGCGGGATCAGGCCCAGTCTAGATCGAGGGGCGTGCGGATGCGGTGGGTCGCCCGGGTGATCGGTGGCTCTGGACCGATGGGTGCAGAGTGCACCCATCGCCGATAGACTGCGTCGCATGGCCAGGGTGATCCAGATTCGAGATGTGCCGGATGACGTGCACGCAGCGCTGACCGCCGCCGCCGAGTCACGCGGGCTCTCACTGACGAAGTTCGTGCAGCGCGAGCTCGAGCGAGTCGCCAGGGTCGACTTCGAGGTGCAGCACAACCTGGCGGTGATCCGCGAGGTGCAGGCGCAGATCGAGACGAAGGTCGACACGGACACGATCTTGGCCGCACTGCACGAGGGTCGCGAGGAGTGAAGGTCGTCGACGCCGGAGTCGTCGTCGACGTGCTCATCGGTCACCTCGATCCGATGCAGCTCGGGGAGGACGTGCTCGTGGCGCCGCACCTGCTCGACAGCGAGGTGCTGCAGGTGCTGCGTCGCCTCGTGCGGAGCGACGCGCTTTCGGTGGCCGAGGGCGAGATTGCCGTCGCTGCTCTCGGGCGCCTCGTGATCTCGCGGTTCCCGGCGCTCGGCCTCCACGCTCGAATCTGGGAGCTGCGCCAGAACCTCACGGCGTATGACGCGACCTACGTCGCGCTGGCGGAGCGAGTGGGGGCGCCGCTGCTGACGACGGATGCGCGCCTCGCTGCGGCGCCCGGGGCAACGTGCCGCATCGAGCTGGTGCACTGACGACGCCTGGCGTGCGCGTGACAGTCGACCCAACTTCCTATAGGATTTTTGTGGCCGCCTGCGCTCCGCGCGGGAGATCCCCGACGAGGAGAGCGCGATGACGCGACTGTTCAATGACCCGAGTGCCTTCGCGGACGAGATGATCGAGGGCTTCGTCGCTGCTGCCGGTCGCTGGGTGCAGGCCGCGCCCGGCGGCGTCGTCCGATCCACCCAGGCGGACGAGGCCACCGTGGCGCTCGTGATCGGCGGCGGCAGCGGGCACTACCCGGCCTTCGGCGGCCTGGTCGGCCCCGGCATCGCGCACGGCGCGGCGATGGGCAACCTGTTCGCCTCGCCCTCCGCGCAGCAGGTCCACGCGATCGCGAAGGCCGCCGATCAGGGCCGCGGCGTGCTGCTGAGCTACGGCAACTACGCCGGCGACGTGCTGCACTTCGACCAGGCGCAGGAGCGCCTGCGCGCCGAGGGCCACGACGTGCGCACCGTCACCGTCACCGACGACATCTGGAGCGCGCCGAAGGACGAGCTGCACAAGCGCCGCGGCATCGCCGGCGACCTCGCCGTGTTCAAGGCAGCCGGCGCCGCCGCCGCGGCCGGCTACGACCTCGACGGCGTCGAGCGCATCGCGAAGCACGCCAACGCCCGCACGCGCTCGTTCGGCGTCGCCTTCACCGGCTGCACGCTGCCGGGGGCGAGCGAGCCGCTGTTCACGGTGCCCGCGGGCAAGATGGCCGTCGGCCTCGGCATCCACGGCGAGCCCGGCATCGACGAGGTCGACGTGCCCACCGCCGACGAGCTCGCCGAGCTGTTCGTCGGGAGGCTGCTCGAGGAGCTGCCCGAGGGCGTGAGCCCCGAGGGCGCGCGCGTCGTGCCGCTGCTCAACGGCCTCGGCAACCTCAAGTACGAGGAGATGTTCGTCGTCTACCGCCGCATCGCGCAGCTGCTCATCGAGCGCGGCATCACGATCGTCGAGCCCGAGGTGGGCGAGCTGTGCACGAGCTTCGACATGTCGGGCGTCTCGCTCACCCTGCTGTGGCTCGACGACGAGCTCGAGACGCTCTGGGCGGCACCGGCAGACACCCCCGGCTTCAAGAAGGGCTCGGTCGCCCCGCAGCGCGCGGCGGCGGCCGTCGTCGCAGACGCGGCCGACGCATCCGTGCCCGAGTCCACCGAGGCCTCGCGCGCCACGGCCGCGCTCATCGACGCCTCGCTCGCCGCCGTCGCCGCCGCGATCGACGCCGCCGCCGACGAGCTCGGCCGCATGGACTCCATCGCCGGCGACGGCGATCACGGCATCGGCATGCAGCGCGGCTCGCGCGCGGGCGCCGATGCGGCGAGGGCCGCGGCCGAGGCCGGCGCGGGCGCGCAGACCACCCTGACGCGGGCGGCGGATGCGTGGAGCGACCGGGCGGGCGGCACGAGCGGGGCGCTCTGGGGCGAGATGCTGCGCGCGCTGGGCGCGCGCCTGGGCGACGCCGAGGCCGTCACCGCCGAGGCGGTCGCCGAGGGCGTCGAGCAGGCGAAGGACGCCGTGATGGCCTTCGGCAAGGCCAAGGTGGGCGACAAGACGATGGTCGACGCCATCGCGCCGTTCGCCGACGACCTCGCGCGCCGCGTCGTCGCGGGCGAGGGACTGCGGGCCGCCTGGGGCGCGGCGGCCGGATACTGCGAATCGGCCGCGCAGTCGACGGCCGAGCTCGCCGCCACCCTGGGCCGGGCGCGCTCGCACGGCGACAAGTCGATCGGCACCCCCGACCCGGGCGCGATCTCCTTCGCGCTCATCACCCAGACCGTCCACCGCGTGCTCGCTCAGAGCACGGGCACGAGCAAGGAGCAGTGACCATGGCGATCCGCCTCATCATCGGCAGCGACAAGGCCGGCTACGACTACAAGGAGATCCTCAAGCGCGACATGGAGGGCAACGAGCTCGTCGCATCCGTCACCGACGTGGGCGTCGACGACGCCGAGGGCGCCACCTCGTACCCGAAGGTCGCCATCGAGGCCGCCGAGCGCATCGCCCGCGGCGAGGCCGACCGCGCGCTGCTGCTCTGCGGCACCGGCCTGGGCGTCGCGATCGCCGCCAACAAGGTCTCCGGCATCCGCGCCGTCACCGCGCACGACTCGTTCTCGGTCGAGCGCTCGGTGCTCTCGAACGACGCGCAGGTGCTGTGCATGGGCCAGCGCGTGGTGGGCATCGAGCTCGCCCGCCGGCTCGCGAAGGAGTGGCTGACCTACACGTTCGACCCGGCGAGCCACTCGCAGGCGAACGTCGACGACATCTGCGCCTACGAGGGCTGAGCGCGCGCATGCTGATCGGCTCGAGCCTGAAGATGTACTTCGGGCGCGCCCGCACGCTCGAGTGGACACGCGCGGTCGCCGCGATCTGCACCGAGCACCCCGCCGTGCGGCAGGGCCTGGTCGAGCCGTTCGTGATCCCGAGCTTCCCGTCGATCCCCGAGGTGATCCCGGTGGCGACGGCTGCGGGGATGCTCGTGGGCGCACAGGATCTGCACTGGGAGGATGCCGGCGCCTACACCGGCGAGGTCTCGGCGGCAGAGCTCGCCGAGCACGGCGTCGCGCTCGCCGAGATCGGCCACGCGGAGCGCCGCCGCATGTTCGGCGAGACCGACGAGACCGTCGCCCGCAAGGTGGCGGCGGCGCTGCGACACGGCATCGCCCCCGTGCTGTGCATCGGCGAGGAGATCGAGGGCGAGCCGAGCGCGGCCGCGGCCGCCTGCGTCGCCCAGCTCGACGCATCCCTCGCCCTCGCGCTCGAGCGCGGCCTCACCGGCAGGCTGGTCGTCGCCTACGAGCCCGTCTGGGCGATCGGCGCGCCCGCGCCCGCGGACGACGCGCACATCCGCGCCGTCGGCAGCGCCCTGCGCGCGCACCTGAGGGGCGGCGCCCTCGACGCGCAGGTCATCTACGGCGGCAGCGCCGGGCCGGGCCTGCTGCCGCGCATCGCCGACTCGGTCGACGGCATGTTCCTGGGCCGATTCGCGCACGAGCCGGCGGCCTTCGGGGCCATCCTCGACGAGGCGCTCGCGCTGCAGGAGCAGCGGTGAGCGCGGGGCTGCCGCTGCGCGGCGTGAGCGAGCTCGAGCGCAGGGGCCTGCGCGACCGCGTCTACGACCGCATCCTGGCCATGCTGCTCGAGGGGCACGTCGAGCCCGGCTCGCGGCTCTCGATCGACACGCTCGCGAAGCAGCTCGACGTCTCGCCCACGCCCGTGCGCGAGGCGATGGTGCAGCTCGAGCGCACCGGCCTCGTCACGCGCGAGGCGCTGAAGGGCTACCGGGTGGCGCCGCCGCTCGACGCGCAGCAGCTGGCAGAGCTGTTCGACGCGCGGCTCATGATCGAGCTCGAGGCGACCCGGCTCGCCGCGCCGCACGCCGAGACGCTGCTGCCGCGGCTGCGCGAGGCGCACGAGCTGCACCACGCGTGGGCGCAGCAGGTCGCCGAGTCGCTCGCCGAGGGCGAGAGCGACGTGCGCGTGACCCAGGAGTACTTCGCCGCCGACGCCGCCTTCCACCGCGCGATCGTCGAGAGCACCGCGAACCGCTACCTGCTGGCCATGCACGACGACCTCGGGGCGCTCACGCACCGGCTGCGCCAGGCGGTCATCCGCGGCGCGACCGATGTCGAGGAGGCCCACAGCGAGCACGCGGCCGTGCTCGAGGCCATCGAGCGGGGCGACACCGCGACGGCCATCGACGCCATGCGCGCCCACATCGAGGGCGTGCGCAGCCGCTCGATGCACGACGAGACCGAGACCGAGACCGCCTGACCGGGCCGGCCGGCCCGCCGGCCCGGATCAGCGGTCGAGGATCGCCGGGTCGAGCCGGTACCGCTCGATCGCGTTGCCGGCGAAGAGCGCGAGCTGCTCGGCCGGCGCCAGCCCGCCGAAGATCTCGGCGAAGCCGCCCATGATCTCCCGATAGCTGCCGGTCAGCGAGTCGACGGGGAAGTTGCTCGCGATCATGACGCGGCCAGGCCCGAACGCGTCGAGCGTGCGCAGCGCGATCTCCCTGTTGCCCTCCGGCGTCCACGGCACGCCCTCGAGGCCGATGCCCGAGAGCTTCATCCACACCTGCGGCAGCTGCGCGATGCGGCCGATCGCGGCCGCCCAGCCCTCGAGCCCCTCGCGCGAGCGGTCGGAGGGGAGCGCCGTGTGGTTGACCGTCAGCCGCACACCGGGGTGCGCGCGCACCAGCTCGATCGCCTCGTCGAGGTGCCACCAGGCCGTCTGCAGCTCGAAGTCGAGGCCGAGGCGCTCGAGCGATGCGTAGCGCTGCCGCCAGCGCGGGTCGCTCAGCAGCGTCGGCTGCGCAGCCGCCCGCTCGGGCGTCGGCGCCTGCCCCGGCTTGTGGCGGATGCCGCGCACGATCGGGCGCGCGGCCATCCGCTCGAGCAGCGCGGGCGCGTCGTCGGCGTCGAGCGCGACCCGGCCGATCGCGGCGCTCGGCTGCCCGAAGCGCGCCCGCACGCCCTCGATGTGGTCGATCTCGCCCAGCGGATCCGTCTCATCCCACTCGGTCTCCATCGTCACGCTGCCCACCAGCCGCAGCCCGGCGCTCGCGGCGTCGCGCGCCAGGTCCGGCGGCAGGTAGTCGCGCTTGATCGAGGCGTAGTCGCCGTAGCGGAAGGGGATCGCGGCATCCGGCCGCAGCCACGGCTGGCGACCCTCGCCGGGCTCCCAGTAGTGGTGGTGGGCGTCGACGAGCGGGCCGGCGTAGCGCGTCACGCCGCCGCCTTCCGACGGGCGAGCGGCCGCTCGAAGTCGATGATGAGCGAGCCCACGAGGTAGACGATCGCGCACACGCCCAGGAAGGTGAAGGCGCCGCCGTAGGCGCCGCCCGCCGCGCCGATCGCGAAGCCCATCGCGATGGGCGCGATCGCGCCGCCGCCGGAGGAGGCCACGTTCATGACGCCGCCGACCGTGCCGACCTGCTCCTTGGGAGCGAGCAGCGCCGGGATCGACCAGTAGAGGCCGCCGAAGTTGATGAAGAACACGGCGGCGCTCAGCAGCGCGAGCGCGACGGCGCCGTCGGTGACCGGCGGGATGAGGAAGATCGCGACCGCCGTGCCGACGCCCGAGACGGCCAGGATCGTGCGCATGACGACGTTGTGGCGCGGGCTGCTCGAGCGCCAGCGGTCGGACCAGAAGCCGGCGACCAGCTGGCCGACGACGCCGGCGCCGTAGACCAGGAAGGTGCCCCAGCCGAGCGCGGCGAGGTCGAAGCCGAGCGCCTCGTCGAGGTAGGAGGGGGTCCAGGAGATGATGCCCCACCAGATGGTCGCCCAGCCGAGCCGGCCGAACATCATGCCCCAGAACGAGCGCGAGGTCGCGTAGTCGCGGATGCGGGGGAGCGGGCCGCCATCGGTGCGGGTCTCGGGCCGCGGTCGTCGCCGCTGCGGATGTGCTCGAGCTCTGCCGCGTTGACGCGCGGGTGCTTCGTCGGCTCGTCGCGCAGGTACATCCAGTAGAGGACGGCGACGACGATCGTGACCGCGCCCGTGATGATGAAGGCCCAGCGCCAGCCGCCGGTCGCGGCGATGAGCGCGGTGACCATGAGGCCGCCGACCGCCGAGCCGAAGGGGCCGGCCGCGTCGACGAAGGTCGCGCCGCGGGCGCGCTCCTTGCGCGGCAGCCAGTTGGCGTTGAGCTTCGCGCCGGCCGGGAAGACCGGCGCCTCGGTCGCGCCGAGGCCGAGCCGGGTGGCGGTGAGCAGCGTGGCGCCCGGCACGAGGCCGCCGAGCAGCTGGAAGGCGCCCCAGAGGGCGCCGGCGCCGCCCACGATGTGGCGCGGGCCGAAGCGGTCGAGCAGCCAGCCGCCGGGGATCTGGAACAACAGGTAGGTCCAGAAGAAGGAGCCGAGGATGACGCCCTTGATCTCGGGCGTGAGGTCGAACTCCTCGGAGATCATCGGCATCGCGATCGAGAGCGTCGCGCGGTCGACGAAGTTCAGCAGCACGAGGATCCAGAGGATGCCGAAGATCTGCCAGCGCACCCAGGTGCGGCGCCCGCTCGCGCGCGTGGCGGGGGCTTCCGGCTCGGAGGCCCGGGTGGGATCGACGTCGGGCTGCGCCATGGCGACTCCTTTGTCCGTGCGATCGAGACTTGCGCCCCGATGGGATATTTCCTATAGGATTCTCTCGACGGGTTCGAATGTCAAGCGCCGGGCCCCCGATCACGATGGAGTGGACATGCGTGCGTACACCGCAGCCGAGTGGCCGATCGCGGCCTGCCTGCACGGCGTGCCGAGCGTGCTGCCCGACGGCACGAGCCTCCACGACGCCGGCCCCGAGGCATGGGACGCCGCGCTGGCGCGCGTCGCATCCGTCGGCTTCTCCCTGGCCGAGCTCGCCGACAGCCACATCCGCCCCGCCGACCTCGACGCATCCGCCCGTGCAGAGCTCGTCGCGATCGCCGCGGCCCGCGGCCTCGCCCTGCCCTCGGTGCACGTGCAGCGCCAGAGCGTGATCGAGCCCGGCAGCTGGGAGCGCAACCTCGACTACGCGCACCGCACGATCGACGCCGTCGCCGAGATGGGCATGAGCGTCTTCTCCACCGGCCTGCATCAGCCGTTCACCGAGGCGCAGCGCCGCGCGCTGTGGTTCTGGACCGCGCAGGGCACCCTCGACCCCGACGAGCGGGAGCGATGGGATGCGGCGGTGACGCGCCTGCGCGAGCTCGGCCGGCACGCCCAGGACGTCGGGCTGCGCATGTCGCTCGAGATGTACGAGGACACCTATCTCGGCACCGCCGACTCGGCCGTGCGCCTCGTCGAGGAGATCGGGGTCGACGCCGTGGGCCTCAACCCCGACATCGGCAACCTCATCCGCCTGCACCGCCCGATCGAGGACTGGCGCGAGATGCACGCGAAGACGCTGCCGCACGCGAACTACTGGCACGTCAAGAACTACGCCCGCGACGAGGCCGGCGACGGCTCGTGGTTCTCGAGCACCCCGTCGACCATGGAGACGGGCCTCATCAACTACCGCCAGATGCTGCAGGACGCCGTCGCGCTCGGCTTCGACGGCATCATCCTCACCGAGCACTACGGCGGCGACAGCCTCGGCGTCTGCGCCACCAACCAGCGCTACATCCGCGACGTGCTCGCCGCCGACGAGCGCGCCACCGACCCCGCACCCGCGCTCTGAGTCGAAAGGGACCAGACATGACCGCACCCCGCCCCCGCATCGCCCTCACCTTCGGCGACCCCGCCGGCGTCGGCCCCGAGCTCGTCGCCCGCCAGCTCGCCGACCCGGCGACCACCGACGCCGCCGAGATCCTGCTGATCGGCGACGAGCAGGAGCTCGTCGACGCGATGGCGGACGCGGGCGTCGAGTTCGCCTGGACGCGCGAGGCCGGCACCGGGGTGCCGCAGCTGATCGACAACGACGGCGAGCGCCCCGAGGGGGGCTTCGTGCGCCGCGAGGCGACCCGCGAGGGTGGCCTGTGGGCGATGGCGAGCCTGCGCCGCGCGCTCGAGCTGTCGAAGGCCGGCGAGGTCGACGCGATCGTCTTCGCGCCGCTCAACAAGTCGTCGCTGCACCTGGCCGGCATGGCCGAGAACGACGAGATGTCGTGGTTCGAGACCGTGCTCGCCGACGGCACGAGCGCCACCGAGCTCAACATCCTCCCCGAGCTGGTCACCGCGCGCGTCACGAGCCACTGCTCGATCGCCGAGGTCGCGAGCCTCATCCACCACGACCTGGTCGTCGAGCGCGGCGAGCTGCTCAAGGGCGTGCTGCAGGCGCGCGGCATCGAGCAGCCGCGCATCGGCGTCTGCGCCCTCAACCCGCACGCGGGGGAGTCGGGCAAGTTCGGCCGCGAGGAGATCGACATCATCGCGCCCGCCATCGCCGAGCTGCAGCGCCGCGGCGTCGACGCATCCGGCCCGTTCCCGAGCGACACCATCTTCCTCAAGGCCCGCGACGGCCAGTTCGACGGCGTGCTGACGATGTACCACGACCAGGGCCAGATCGCCGTGAAGCTCATCGGCTTCGACCGCGGCGTCACCATGGCCGGCGGCCTGAGCGTCGCCGTGTGCACCCCGGCTCACGGCACCGCCTTCGACGTGGTCGGCGAGCGCGTCGCGAACACCGGCGCCTACGAGCACGCCTTCGCCACCGCCGTCGGCGTCGGCGCGCAGGCGCGCGCCGCCCGCGGCGACGACTGACGCATCCCCATCCCCATCCCCACCACCTGACAGCAAGGAACACGACAATGAAGTCACGCATCACCACGGCGGCCATCGGCGCCGTCGCCATCGCCGCCCTCGCGGGCTGCTCGAGCGCCGGCGGCGGCGCACCCGCGGGCGAGGAGGGCGCCTTCGAGCCCAGCGACGTGCGCATGACCGTGCCGTTCTCGGCCGGCGGCGGCTCCGACGCATCCGGCCGGGCCATCGCGAGCGGCCTCGAGGCCGCCACCGGCACCACGATCACGGTCGAGAACCGCGAGGGCGGCTCCGGCGCCGTCGGCTACTCGCACCTGTTCGCGCAGGAGGGCAACGGCAGCCAGCTGCTCGCGGCGGAGACCACGCTGCTCTCGCTGCCGCTCACCACCGACGTCGACTACGACCACACCTCGTTCACGCCCATCATGAAGCTCGGCGACGACTACACGCTCGTCGTCGTGCCCGCCGACAGCCCGTTCCAGACGTGCACCGACGTGGTGGATGCCGCGGGCGGCGAGGGCGTCGTCGCCGCCGTCTCCGGCGCCATCAGCCTCGACGAGATCGTCTTCACGCTCATCGAGCAGGATCAGGGCGTCGAGTTCGACCGCGTGCCCTTCGAGAGCGGCAGCGAGGTCATCGCCGGCCTCCTCGGCGGCACCGTGCAGGTCGGCTCGCTCAACCCGGGCGAGGTGCTCGGCCAGCTCGAGTCCGGTGACCTGCGCGCCCTCTGCTCGCTCTCGGAGGAGCGCTACGAGTACGAGCAGATCGCCGACGTCCCCACCGCCATCGAGGAGGGCATCGACGTCTCGTTCGCCCAGTGGCGCGGCTTCATCGCCCCGGGCGGCATCAGCGACGAGGCTCGCCAGTACTGGATCGACGCCGCCGAGCAGTACGTCGCCTCGGAGGAGTACACGACCTACATCGAGGAGAACCTCATGCAGCCGAACGCCGTCTACGGCGACGAGTTCGTCGAGTACCTCGCGCAGAACTCTGCCGACCTCGAAGCGGCGCTCGCACCGTGACCCTCACTCCCCGGATCGCCAGGGTCGCGTTCAGCGCGGCCCTGGCTCTCCTGGGCATCGCTGCCGCCATCGGAGGATGGGGCTACGGCGTCACCCAGGACAACGGCCAGGTCGGCGCGGGCTTCCTGCCCGTCGCCCTCGGCGTCATCATGGCGCTGCTCGCCGGCGCGGACGCCGTGATGGCGCTGCTGCAGCGCGAGGAGCGGCGCGCGGTCGACGAGCTCGGCACGCTCGGCTCCGAGGTCGACGCCGCGGCGATCGACCACGTCGAGGAGTCGCCCGACATCGATGCGCTCGGCCGCAGCCAGCGGCAGCGCAACCGCATGCTCGCGATCGTCGGCGGCATGCTGCTGGTCGCCCTGCTGCTCGTGCCGCTGCTCGGCCTGCTGCTCTCGCTCGGCCTGCTCATGCTCGCCGTGGCGATCGCTGTCGAGCGCCGCCCGGTGGTGTCCTCCGTCATCATCACGGTCATCGCGGTCGGCGCCTTCCACATCATCTTCGGCCTCCTGCTGCGCGTGCCGCTGCCGACCGGCCTGATCGGATTCATCTGATGCTCGACAACCTGCTGCTCGGCTTCCAGACCGCGCTGACGCTCGAGAACGTCGTCTGGTGCTTCGTCGGCGTGCTGCTCGGCACCGTCATCGGCCTGCTGCCCGGCCTCGGCTCCACCACCGGCGTCGCGATCCTGCTGCCGATCACCTTCGCCCTGGAGCCCGTCACCGCGCTCATCATGCTGGCCGGCATCTACTACGGCGCGCAGTACGGCGGCACGATCACCTCCGTGCTCATCTCGACCCCCGGCGAGGCGGCCAGCGTCGTCACCACGATCGACGGCTACCAGATGGCCAAGAAGGGCAGAGCCGGCGCGGCGCTGGCCATCAGCGCCATCGGCTCGTTCATCGCCGCCATCATCTCGCTCGCGCTGCTCATCGCGATCGCGCCGCCGCTCGCGACGATCGCGCTCGAGTTCCAGCCCGTCGAGATGTTCGCCGTCATGATCCTCGGCCTCGTGATCGTCGTCACCTTCCAGGGCGGCGCGTTCATCCGCGGCGCGCTCATGGCGGTCGCGGGCCTGCTGGTCGCCACCGTCGGCATCTTCCCGGGCACCGGCAGCACCGAGCGCTTCACCTTCGGCAACGTCAACCTGCTCTCGGGCATCCCCTTCGTCGAGGTGATGATCGGCATCTTCGCGCTCGGCGAGGTGTTCTACCAGATCCGTGTCGGCGCGGCCGAGCCGATCAAGGCGCGCTTCAAGGACATGGTGATCAAGCGCAAGGACATCACCGACTCGATGCCCGCGATCCTGCGCGGCTCGGGCATCGGCTTCGCCTTCGGCGTGCTGCCCGGCGCCGGCTCGACGCTCGCGTCGTTCATGTCGTACGGCATCGAGCGCCGCGTCAGCAGGAACCGGGCCAACTTCGGCAAGGGCGCGATCGAGGGCGTCGCGAGCCCCGAGAGCGCCAACAACGCCGCGGCCAATGCCAACTTCGTGCCGACGCTCTCGCTCGGCATCCCTGGTGGCGCGACCACGGCCGTGCTGCTCGGCGCGTTCACGATCTTCGGCCTGCAGCCCGGTCCGCTGCTGTTCGAGAGCCAGCCCGAGCTCGTCTGGGGCCTGCTCGTGTCGTTCTTCATCGGCAACGTGCTGCTGCTGGTGCTGAACCTGCCGCTCGCGCCGGTGTTCGCGCAGATGCTCGGCATCCCCTACGGCTACCTGTACCCGATCATCCTGCTGACCTCGCTCGTGGGCGCCTACGCGGTGAGCAACAACATGTTCAGCGTCTGGCTCGTGCTGATCTTCGGCGTGCTGGGCTACATCATGAAGGAGCTCGACCTGCCGATGGCGCCCTTCGTGCTCGGCCTCGTGCTCGGGCCGCTGTTCGAGAAGGCGCTCGTGCAGACGAGCGCGATCGGGCAGGGCGACCTGGGCGTCGTGTTCACGAGCCCGATCGCCGTCGGCGTGCTGCTGTTCGCCGTCGCGATGGTCGTGGTGCCGAAGCTCATCGGCCTGCTGCGCCGCAGGCGCGTCAAGGAGACCGCCGGCGTCTGACGCCGCACCAGCGGCGCATCCACCCAGGATGCGCTCAGGCCGGATCGGGATCCGCGACACCCGATCCGGCCGTCCTCCGTCGGCCGCCGCACGAGGGTCCGCGCGGCACGATGCGGGCGTGCACGTGCCGTTCGGCCGCACGGCGTACGCTTCTGGCACGCGCCCGGCCCCTGCGGGCGCGCGCCGAGGGAGGCACCATGCAGCAGCACGACGCCATCGTCCGCGCGGCACTCGACCGCATCGTGGTCGCGCTCGACGAGGCCCGCGAGGAGCTCGACGAGCTCGACGCCATCGGCGACGACGGCAACCACGGCACGCACGTGCTCGCCGGCGCCACCGCCGCCCGCGCCGCGGCCGCCGCCGCGCCGGAGGGGCAGGCGCTCGCCGCTGCCGCCGAGGCATGGGCAGGCGAGGAGGGCGGCGCCAACACCCTCTGGGGCGCGATGGGGGCCGCTGCCGCCGCCGCGCTCGACGAGGGGCCGACGGCCGTGATCGACGCGGCGCTGCGCGCCCTGGAGTCGTCGACCGAGGCAGCGATCGGCGACAAGTCGATCGTCGACACGCTGCTGCCGGCGCTCGGTGACGCGCACGTGCACCTGCAGCGCGGCGAGCCGGGTGCGGATGCCGCGGCGCATGCCGCAGGCGTCGCCGAGGAGGCGGCCGTCGAGACGGCCGCCATCGAGGATCGCTTCGACGCCTCGAGCCCGGATCTCGGCTACCCCGACCCCGGCGCCACCTCCTCGGCCGTCATCCTGGCCGCGATCGCCGAGGTCATCGCAGAGCTGGAGTAGCGCAGGGTGAAGGAACCGGGGGACTTTCGCGTGCGCGCGTGACGGACGCGCCGCATCCGCTCACTAGGCTCGAAGCACGCCCCGATCCGATGGAGGACCCCCGTGCCGCAGAGCGACTCGCAGAAGGCCCCGGTCTTCGACAACCCCGACCGCAACCTCGCCATGGAGCTCGTGCGCGCGACCGAGGCCGCCGCGATCCGCGCGGTGCCGTACATCGGCCGCGGCGACAAGAACGCCGCCGACGGCGCTGCGGTCGCCGCGATGCGCACCTTCCTCGCCACCGTCGCCTTCGACGGCGTGATCGTCATCGGCGAGGGCGAGAAGGACGAGGCGCCGATGCTCTTCAACGGCGAGCACGTCGGCAACGGCCGCGGCCCGAGCGCCGACATCGCCGTCGACCCGATCGACGGCACCTCGCTCACCGCCGCCGGCCGCCAGAACGCGCTGAGCGTCATCGCCGTCGCCGACCGCGGCACGATGTACGACCCGGTCGACGCCTTCTACATGGACAAGCTGGTCGCCGGCCCCGAGGCGCACGGCGTCATCTCGCTCGAGCAGTCGATCGGCGACAACATCCGCGAGTACGCGCGCGCGACCGGCAAGGACGTCGAGGACATCGTCGTCGCCGTGCTCGACCGCCCCCGGCACGCCGAGCTCATCGACGAGATCCGCTCGGCCGGCGCGGGCACGCGGCTGATGCGCGACGGCGACGTCGCCGGCGGCATCAACGCCTCCCGCTGGGAGAGCCGCATCGACATGTGCGCGGGCGCCGGCGGCACGCCGGAGGGCGTCATCACCGCGTGCGCGATCAAGGCGCTCGGCGGCTTCATGGAGGGGCGGCTGGCGCCGCAGAGCGACGAGGAGCACCGCAAGGTGGTCGCCGCCGGCCACGACCTGACGCGCGTGCTGGGGCTGAACGACCTGGTCGCCAGCGACAACACCTACTTCGTCGCCACGGGCGTCACCGACGGGCAGCTGCTCGACGGCGTGCGCCGCAAGGGGCCGCTCATCCGCACCGAGTCGCTCGTGCTGCGCTCGAAGACGGGCACCGCCCGGCGCGTGATCGCCGAGCACCGCGCCGAGAAGTGGCTCGAGAAGGAGTGGGCGCGCAGCTGAGCCCCCTCGCGCCTGAGCACGCCCGCGCCTGAGCCGCCGGCGCCCTTCCGCGACGCAGCCCCATCCGCGAGCTTCCCGAGATGGTGCGCTTCTCGCCGCAACCGCACCATTCGGGGAAGCTCGCGCATGCACCCGCTGGCGAGCTTCCCGAGATGGTGCGTTGTGAGGCGCAGGCGCACCATTCGGGGAAGCTCGGCGGCACGGCGGCGTGGGGCGGATGCGCGGGGTTGCGACCGCGGTACGACGGCGTGGGGCGGATGCGCAGGGTCGCGAGGCGCTCCTGCGGCACGATGGTGACGTGAGCGGCACCGCACGGCTCGGCGATCGACTGGTCGGCATCGACCTCGCGCGGCTCGTCGCCGTCGCGGGGATGATGGCCGCCCACACGCTCTTCCAGAGCGAGCAGCAGCCGCCCGCCGCCGTCGTCGCGCTCATCGAGGGGCCGCCGTCGACGCTCTTTGCGGTGCTCGGCGGCGTGAGCGTCGTGCTCGCCGCCCGCGCCCGCCTCGCCGCGGGCGACCGCGGGGGAGCGGTGCGCTCGACGCTCGCGCGCGGCCTCGCCGTCGTAGTGCTGGGCTTCCTCGTGATCCCGCTGGCGACCGCCGTCTACGTCGTGCTCGTCCCCTTCGGCGTCGCCATCATGGCCGGCGCCGTGCTCGTGCTGCTGCCGAGCTGGCTGCTCGCGCTGCTCGCCGTCGCGCTGTCGGCGACGGTCGGCTCGATCGCCGCGACGACCCGCGTCGAGTGGCCCGCGCTGCCCGGCGGCCACTCCGTCGCCGAGCTCATCGCGCAGCCACTCGCGACCGTCAACAACGTGCTGGTCTCGGGCGTCTACCCCGCGATCACCTGGACGGCCTACCTGACGATCGGCATGCTCGTCGCGCGCGTGATTCTCGCCGCCACCGCGGCCGGCCGGGCGCGCGCGGCGCTGCTCGCGATCGGCGGCGCCGGTGCCGCGCTCGTCGCGGCCGGGCTCGTGAGCACCGAGCTCGGGCTGCGCGCGATCGCCGCGCTCGAGGGGCAGCCGCTCGCGGTCGTGCGCGAGACCTTCCTCGCCAACGGCTACGGCGCCGGCGGCACCGATCCGGTGTGGCAGCTGCTCGCCGCGCCGCACACCGGCACGCCCGCCGACATCGCACGCACCGTCGGCATCGCGCTGCTCGTGATCGCGGCGCTCAGCCTGCTCGCCGCGTCGCTGCCGGCGCGCGGGCTGCGCGTGCTCGAGCCGCTGCGGGCCGCGGGCGGCGCCCCGCTGACGATCTACATCGTGCACGTGGTGCTGCTGACGCTGCTGGGCGGCCGGCTCGTCGAGGCCGCGCCGGGGCTCGTGGGCGGATGGGGCGGCTGGGCCCTGCAGCTCGCCGTCGCGCTCGGCATCGGCGCGCTGCTGGCGAGCGGCCGGGCGCGCGGCCCCTTCGAGCGCGTCGTCGGCTGGGCCGCCGACCTGGCCGGCGGCCGACGCGAGCCCGCGCCGTCGGCCTGACGCAGCGCATCCGCCGATCTTCGACGAGGGCTTGACACGTGCTCCGGCGCGCGCGTACATTGCTAAGTGGTTATAGAACCGAATGGTGATGGAAGCGAGGGTGCGACATGGATGCAGCGAACGTCGACGACGAGACGCTCGATGCCATCTTCGCCGCGCTCTCCGACCGCACGCGCCGCCGCATCCTGCTGCGGCTGCGGTCGGGGCCCGCGACCGTCACCGAGCTCACCGCGCTCGCCGGACTCAGCCAGCCAGCCGTCTCGAAGCACCTCAAGGTGCTCGGGGAGGCAGGGCTGGTGCGGTCGGAGCGCGACGCGCAGCGCATCCACCGCATGATCGAGCTCGCGCCGCTCATCCGCGCTGCCGTCTTCGTCTCCCAGTTCGAGGTGCAGGTCGACGCCCGACTCGACCGCCTCGAGGCGCACCTGACGTCGGGAACCCGGCCGCAAGGCTCCGGCAACAACCCCAAGGAGAGATCATGAAGACCCGATTCAGCCTGCCCGACGACACCTCCATCCGCTACGAGCGCGACTTCGCCGCCCCGGCGGCAGAGGTGTGGAAGGCGTACACCGAGCCCGAGAGCGTGCGCACCTGGCTGCTCGGCCCCAACCCCGAGACCGAGTTCCGCACCTGCGAGATGGACATCCGCCCCGGCGGCTCGATCGAGTGGGAGTGGGTCGACGACGACGGCACGCTCACCATCTCGGCCGATGTGCTCGAGGTCGAGGCACCGCACCGCCTGGTCACCGTCGAGCGCATGGGCGGCTCGGCGATGGGCGGCATGGAGCTCCCGCCCGCCACCAACACCGTCACGCTCACCGAGGCCGACGGCGTCACGACGCTGCGCACCGACACCGTCTACGACTCGAAGGAGACCCGCGACGGCGCCTACGCCAGCGGCATGGACGTCGGCGTGGACGCCGGCTACGAGCGGCTCGCCGCCCGCTGGTCCTGACGCCCGAACAGCCTCGCGGTGGGTCCGTCGCCGGCCAGCAGGTCGGCCGGCGGGCCCACCTCGACGAGCTCGCCCGCATCCAGGTGCCAGACGACGTCGGCGGATGCGACCATCTCGGCATCGTGGGTGATGACGAGCGTGGTGCCGGTGCGGCCCCGCACCACCGCGCGCAGCGTCTCGCGGGTCTGGGCGTCGAGGTGCGCATCCGCCTCGTCGAGCACGAGGATGCGCGGGTCGCCCAGCATCGCCCTGGCGAGCGCCACGCGGGTGCGCTGGCCGGCCGAGAGCTGCCGGCCGGATTCGCCCACGTCGGTGCTCCAGCCCTGCTCGAGCCGCTCGGCGAGCGCGTCGACCCCGGTGAGGGCCGCGATGCCGGCCACCTCGGCCTCGTCGATGCGCGGGTGTCGGTAGCGCACGTTGCGCTCGAGCGAGCCGCGCATGAGCGGCAGGTCGGGGCCCACCACGCCGATCGCGTGCCGCACCGAGCGCAGCCGCGCCTCGCGCAGATCGGTGCCGTCGAGCGCCACCGTGCCGGACTCCGGGTCGACCAGCCGGGCGGCGACGCTGCCGAGCGTCGACTTGCCGGCGCCGTTGCCGCCGATCACGGCCACCGTCTGCCCCGGCTCGGCGCGCGCGCTCACGCCGCGCAGGCCCGGCTCGAGGGCGACGTCGCGCAGCTCGAGGGCGCCCGGGCCCTCTGGCAGTTCCGGCAGCCCGGCGGGGTCGGCGAGCGGCTCGAG
>BJUU01000003.1 GCA_007988785.1 Agrococcus baldri | reverse complement strand
CGGGTTGGGCATCAGCGTGTACTTCGTCTCGAGGTACTCGTGGATGCCCTCGGCGCCGCCCTCGCGGCCCAGGCCCGACTGCTTGACGCCGCCGAAGGGGCCGGCGGCGTTCGAGACGACGCCCACGTTGAGGCCCATCATGCCGGTGTCGATCAGCTCGATCATGCGCTGGCCGCGCTTGGTGTCCTCGGTGAAGACGTAGCCGACCAGGCCGTACTCGGTGGCGTTCGCGAGCCGGACGGCCTCCTCCTCGCTGCGGAAGCGCTGGATGGCGACGACCGGCCCGAAGATCTCCTCGATCGAGACGGCCATGGTGGCGTTGACACCGTCGAGCACGGTCGGCTGGAAGAACGAGCCCGGCCCGTCGATGGCCTTGCCGCCGGTGACGAGCGTCGCCCCGTCGGCGACGGCGGCATCCACCAGCCGCACGGCGTTGTCGACGGCCTTGTCCTCGACCAGCGGACCGATGCTCACGCCCTCCTCGGTGCCGCGGCCGATCTTCATCTGCTTGACGGCGTCGCCGACGCGCTGCGCGAACTCGTCGGCGATCGACTCGTGCACGATGAAGCGGTTGGCGGCGGTGCAGGCCTGCCCGATGTTGCGGAACTTCGCCAGCAGGGCGCCCTCCACCGCCTTGTCGAGGTCTGCGTCCTCGAACACGACGAAGGGTGCGTTGCCGCCGAGCTCCATCGAAGCCTTCAGCACGTTGTCGGCGGCCTGCTTCAGCAGCTGCACCCCCACGGGCGTCGAGCCGGTGAACGAGACCTTGCGCAGGCGCGGATCGGCGAGCAGCTGCTCCGAGAGCGCGCCCGTCGACTTCGTCGTGATGACGTTGACGACGCCCTTCGGGAGGCCCGCCTCCTCGAGCAGACCGACGAGCGCGAGCGTCGTGAGCGGCGTGAGCGTCGCGGGCTTGACGACCGCGGTGCAGCCAGCGGCGAGCGCGGGCCCGAGCTTGCGCGTCGCCATCGCGAGCGGGAAGTTCCAGGGCGTGATGAGGAAGCACGGGCCCACCGGGCGGTGGGTGACGATCATCTGGCCGGTGCCCTCGGGCGTCATCGTGTAGCGGCCGTCGATGCGCACGGCCTCCTCCGAGAACCAGCGCAGGAACTCGCCGCCGTAGGCGACCTCGCCGCGCGCCTCGGCGAGCGGCTTGCCCATCTCCATCGTCATGAGGAGCGCGAACTCCTCCTTGCGCTCCTGCAGCAGGTCGAAGGCCTTCCGCAGGATCTCGCCGCGCACGCGGGCCGGCGTGCGGCCCCACTCCTCCTGCGCCGCGACGGCCGAGTCGAGCGCGCGCACGCCGTCCTCGACCGAGCCGTTCGCGATCTGCTTGATCGTCTCGCCCGTCGCCGGGTCGCGCACGTCGATCGTGCCCTGCTCGCCGTCGATCCACTCGCCGCCGATGAACAGCTTGCCGTGGACGGCGTCGAGCACCTGGGTCTCTACGTTCGCGCTCATGGGGGCTCCTTCGAATTGTCGGTGCAATCGTATACGAATCGGCCGCGCTCAGGCCGGGAAGATGCGGGCGATGGCCCTCTCAAGGTATCCCGCGAAGCGTGCCGGATGCTCGGCGTGCGGGAAGTGCCCGAGCTCGGGCATGAGCTCGAACGAGGCGTTGGGGATGCGAGCGGCGAGCGCGCGCGACGCCTCCGGCTGGACGCTCGTGTCGTAGGCGCCGGAGAGCACGGCGATGTGCGGGCTGTCGGGGTGCAGCAGCGCCTCGACCTCGGTGAGATCCCACTGCTGATAGCCGGCGATGTCAGCGTCGTAGGCGCCGTAGCCGCCGCTCGAGTAGCCCCACCAGACGCGGTCACGGTGTTCGAGTGGCGATGCCGGGTTCATCAGCCCGTAGGTCCACTCGGGCACATGCAGTGCCTGGTTGACGAGCGGCGAGCGCAGCGCCGGCGTGCTGCGTCCACGCACGCTCGGGCCGGCCTGGCAGGAGACGGCCCCCGCGAAGCGGTGCGGATGCGTCGCGATCGCGCGCACGACGGCGGCGCCCGCCATCGATGGCCCGACGAGGATCGGGCGCTCGAGCGCTGCGGCATCGGCGATCGCGACGATGAGCGCGGTGTAGGCGGCGGGGTCGAGCCGGTAGTCGAGCGGATCGACTCCGGGCACCGGCATGGACTTGCCGTGCCACGGCAGGTCGACCGCGATGAGCTCGAAGCGGTCGGTGAGGTCGGTGTCGGTGACGAGCCCGTGGTACTGGCTCGAGTCGCTGCCGGCGGTGGCGAGGCACAGCAGCTGCGGGCCGCTCCCGGCCCGCTCGAGGAAGACGTCGGACGTGCCGTGCGGACCGTCGATGCGCACGTATTCGCCGCGCAGGCGCAGCGGCCGCCGCTCGGCGATCGGTACGGGCTCGCCCGCTGGGCGCAGCGCCTCGACGAGCCGGCGCACGAGGTGGAGGTGCTGCACGAAGGCGAGCTCGTCGCCGTCGAGGCTTGCCCGACCGTCGCGCAGGCGCGGCAGCACGTGCTGATCGGCCGCGCCGGGTGCGGCGGCGAGCAGCGTCGCCCACTCGGAATCGGCGAGCCGCAGCGTGAACGCGGGCGTGTCTCCGGCTTCGACGGCTCCGTCGCGCAGGCGCACGATCCACGAGCTGCGCGCGTCGGCGAGCGCGACCGTCACGTCGGCGCCGCGGCTGGCCGAGCGCAGGCGCGCGTCGGCGGATGCGAGCGCGAGGACGTCGTCGGGCAGGCTCACGGCAGCCGTCCGATGACGCCCGCGAGCCCGGACAGCGGCTCGCCGAACGGCTCGAGCGCGTCGAGCGTGCCCGCATCGTGCCCCGTGAGCACGTGCGCGGCATCCGCCTGCCTGATGCGGTCGAGCACCCGGTAGGACTGCGGCACGTCGGCCATCGAGACGAAGGGCATGTCGCGCTCCAGCTCCTCGACGAAGTGCGCGGCGTCGCTCGCGATGAGCACCCGGCCCTCGAGCGTCTCGACCGCGACCATCGCCTGGCCGGGCGTATGCCCGCCGGCCTCGATGAGCTCGACGCCCGCAGCGATGCGCGCGCTGCCGCGGAACGGCCGCAACCGGCCCTCGGCCTCGATGCGGCGCAGCTCGTCGACCTCGGCGGGGTCGCCGAAGTGCGAGAAGAGCGGCCGGGTGGCGAGCTCGCTCGTCCAGAACGCCATCTCGGACTCGGCGATGTGCACCTCCGAGGCCGAGAAGGCAGGCAGGTTGCCGATGTGGTCGTAGTGCGCGTGCGTGACGACGACCGGGACGCCCGCGGCCGGGTCGATCCCGAGTCGACGCAGCGCATCCAACGGGTCGATGAGGATCTCGCGACCGCGCGAGCTGCCGCCCGCGGCGGAGTAGCCGGTGTCCACGACGATCGCCTCGTCGCCGCGACGCAGCACCCAGAAGAAGTAGTCGAGCGTGAAGGGGCCGTCCTCCTCCCCGTAGAAGAGGTAGTTGAGGAAGACCTCGCTCCGCCGGGTCGCGCGCGTGCCGTGCCGCACGACCACGACCTCCCAGGGGCGCTGCGCCGTCATCGCGCCGCTACTCGCCCGAGCCCGCGCCGCCCTGGTGCACCGCGACCGTGGGCTCGATGCCGTCCGCGCCCACGACCTCGCGCCAGGCCTCGAAGCCGGTCTGGAAGGCGACGATGCCGGCCTCGGGCAGCGCGATCTCGATCGCCTCGAGGATCTCGGTCGGGCTCAGCCCGAGGTCGAGCGCGACGCGGATGTGCGACTGGATGTGCCCCTTGGAGGCGCGCATGACCGTGAGCGAGACGATGAAGATGAGCTCCTTCGTCTTGCGGTCGAGCGTGCGCTGGTCGAGGTAGGCGGCGGAGACCATGTGGTTCGCGGCCTGCAGCACCGGGAAGTCCTGCTTCGCCATCACCTTGTGGTAGTCGAGCACGTAGCCGCGCTTGCGGGCCATGTCGTCGATGTACTCCTGCGGGTCGGTGGTGGTCATGATGCGTGCCCTTCGTCGATGTCGATGCCGGTCGCCCGCGCGTAGACGCGCGCGATCTCCGTGTGGTCGGGGTGGTCGCCGAGTGCGGCCCGGCCGTCGCTCAGCGCGTCGAACGCGGCCCGCGTGACGGGCGAGAAGCCGACCTCGTCGGCCATGCGGCGGGCGATGCCCATGTCCTTGAGCATGAGGTCGTAGGCGAACCGCGACGCGTAGGTGCCCGGCAGGATGTGCTGGGGGAACTTCACCTGCGTCGCCTGGCTCATGCCGGTCGAGGCGTTGAGCACCTCGACCATCGTCGCCGGCTCGATGCCGAAGCGCTTCGCGACGGTCACGGCCTCGGTGGCGGCGGCGATGTTGGTCGCGCTCACGAGGTTGTTGAGTGCCTTGGCGGCGTGGCCGGCGCCGGCCGGGCCGACGTGCACGATCGAGGCGCCGACCGTCTCGAGGTGCGGCATCGCACGCGCGACCGCGTCGGCCTCGCCGCCGGCCATGATCGTCAGCTCGCCCGTCTCGGCCTTCGCGATCCCGCCGGAGACGGGCGCATCGACGTAGGCGATGCCGCGCTCGGCGGCTTCGGCGGCGAGCGCGCGCGTGCTGGCAGGCTCGCTCGAGCCCATGTCGATCACCAGCGCACCCTGCCGCAGGCGCACGAGCAGGCCGTCGCCGCCACGCAGTGCCGCCTCGACGTGGCTGCTCGTGGGCAGCATCAGGATGACGACGTCGGTGTCCGCGCCCTCAGCAGCGAGGTCGGTGACCGCCTCAGCCGCCGACGCCGCCGCGACGGACTCGATCGCGGCGGGGAAGACGTCGAACACGCGGGTGGGGAACGCCTCGGCGTGCAGGCGCGCCATCGGGGCGCCCATCCGCCCGAGCCCCAGGAACAGGGTGGTCATGCGATGGCCTCCTCGTGGGCCTCGAGGTGCGCGAGGGCGATGGCGGATGCGGCCATCACGTGCGCAACGGAGTGGTCGTAGGCGGCGTCGGCATCGCCGCGCGCGATCGCGTCGACCACGGCGCCGAGCTCGGCACGCATCGCAGGCTGGCGGTTCGGCGCCGAGAGCGTGACGGCGCGCAGCTGGCTGATGCGGGCCTGCACGTTGGCAAGCTGCTCGCCGATGATCTGGTTGCGGCTCGCCGCGATGAGTGCGTCATAGAAGGCGTTCTTGATCGCCAGCTGCTCGTCCAGCGACGACGGCGGCTGCTCGCCGATGCGGGCGAAGGCCGCCTGGAGCGCGCGGATCTGGCGTGCATCGCCGTGGCGCGCCGCGAGCCGCGCCGCCGTCGCCTCGAGCGCCGCGCGCACCTCGTAGAGCTGCCGCGCCTCGTCGGTCGTGAGCTCGGCGACCACCGGTCCTGACCCGGGCTGGATGTGCACGAGCCGCTCGCTCTCGAGCTGCCGCAGCGCCTCGCGCACGACCGTACGGCTGACGCCGAGCCGCAGCTCGAGCGACTTCTCGGTGATGCGAGCGCCGGGCGCCAGCTCACCGCGTACGATCGATGCGCGCAGCGCCTCCACGGCCTGCTCGCGCAGCGGGGCTGCTCGTCGTTCCAGCGTCATCGCGACCTCCAGGGTTCGGTATGACGGTATTACGGTCATACCCACTGGCACAAGCCGGCGCGAGGAGAAGGACCGAGGATGCGTTCCCCGATCCTTCTCGGCACACGCGACTCAGTGGCGCACGAGCGCGCCGTCCCTCGAGGCTCGCTGCATGCGCGCGGTGCGAACCGCGCGCACGACTGCGAACGCCACGGTCGCCGCAGCGGCCAGCGCGAACGCGATGAAGATCGGACGCTCGACGAAGAACGTCGGCGACATCGTGAACGACTGTCGCATCGTCTCCTGGAACGAGGGACCGAGGATGAACCCCATTACGAGCGGGGCGAGCGGCAGCTTGGCTCGGTCGAGCAGCAGCGCGATGAACCCGAACGCCGCGCAGACTCCTACATCGAACATGCTGTTGCGTTCGAGCAACGAACCCACGAGGCAGCAGACGATGACGATCGGTCCCATGATGCTGAAGGGAACTCGCGCGATCTTGGCCCAGAGCCCCACGAGCGGCAGGTTGAGCACCAGCAGGATGACGTTGGCGATCAGGAAGCTCGCCAACACCCCCGCGGTGAACTCCGCCTCCTGCGTGAACAGCATCGGCCCGGGCACGAGCCCGTAGACGAGCAGTGCGGCGAGGATCAGCGCCATCGACGGCCCTGTAGGGATGCCGAGGCTGAACAGCGGCACGAAGCCGCCCATGGCTGCACCGTTGTTCGCGGCCTCGGGGCCCGCGATCCCTTGGATCGCTCCCTTGCCGAACTGCGAGTCGCCGCGCCGCTCCGCACGGCGCCGCTCCCAGCTGTAGTTGAGGAAGGACGTGATCGAGGGCAGCATCCCGGGGATCAAGCCAAGGAAGAAGCCCTGCAGGGTTCCACGGGCGGTAGGCCCGACCGCGGCGCGACGCTCCTCTCGAGTGGGCAGCAGTGAGCCGACAGGAGCTACCACGACGTCGGCGTTGCGCTGGACGAGCGTCTTCAGGATCTCCCCGATCCCGAACAGGCCGATCATCACCGGGACGACGCTGAATCCCTGTGCGAGCGTCCACGATCCGAAGGTCATCACCTGCGCGCCGGAGATCGCGTCGTACCCGACGATCGACAGGAGGATGCCGAGCACCGCCATCGCGAGACCCTTGACCAGCGAACCCGCCACCAACCCTGAGATCGCGGTGAGCGCGAACAGGATCAGTCCGAACTGCTCCGGAGGGCCGAATGCAAGCGCGACCCGCGCGATCGTCGGCCCGATGATCATGACGCCGATGGTGCCGACGACGCCCGCCACGAACGACGACACTGCAGCAGTGGCCAGTGCGGCCCCAGCACGACCGCGCTTGGTCAGCGGGTACCCCTCGAGCGCAGCCGGCAACGAGGACACCTCGCCGGGGATGTTGAGGAGGATCGCTGTCGTCGAGCCGCCGTACATGCCGCCGTAGTAGACCGCCGCGAGCATCAGTATCCCCGAGACAGGATCGAGGTACGTCGTGATCGGGAACAGCACCGCGATGGCGGTGACCGGCCCCAGTCCGGGCAGCACGCCGAAGAACGTGCCGGCGAAGCAGCCGAGGAATGCGATCGCGAGGCGCTCGAGGGTGAGGATCTCGCCGAATCCGGCGAGGATGACGTCTGGGGTCATGGTGCCGCTACTCCTTCGTTCATGCGATCAGGTACCACAGGGCACCGGTCGGGACGAGCACGCCCACGATCGAGAACAGCAGCGCGAGCGCACCGCCGATGGCCACACCCGCGATCGCGCCGACCCACCACTTCCGCTTCGCCACGACGACGATGTAGGCAGCACAGAAGAGCGCGGTGGCGAGTCCGAAGCCGATCCATGGCAGCAGCACCATCCACGCCACGACGAAAGCTCCGGTGATCAGCAGGGCTCGCGCCGCCTCGCGAGGAGGGACCGGCGGCAGCTCGGTCTGGAACCGCTCCCCGACATCACGCCCGGCCGCCTCCTCCTCCGCGACGATCACCTGTGCGATCGAGGTGACGACCGACTCTGCGACGAACCTCCGGTCCTGTCGGACGGCGAGCGCGACGAGACCGAGCAGCACGAACCCTGCAAGACCGACGAACCATCCGGCGGCGCTCTCGGGTCCGCTCCCCGCTGCCTGCACGATCAGCAGGAGGCCGTTGGCCAGTGCGATCAGCGCAGCCGCGCTCAGCAGCGCGTACGCCCACATCTCTGGCGATCGCGCCAGAGCGGAGAGCCGCGTCATCAGCTCACCAGCGCATTCAGCTCGGCGAACGTCTCAGCCTCCTCGTGCACCTGCGTGCTGAGCTCCTCGCCGGTGACGACGTCGACCGTCATGCCGAGCGTCTCGAAAGAGTCGTCGAGCGCTCCCTCGTCTCCGAGCTGCTCGAGCGTGCCCGCGAGCGTGTCCCGGACCGATTCCTGCAATCCGGCGGGACCCGAGAGCCCCACCCAGTAGGTCATGTCGAGCTCGGGATAGCCGAGGTCGGCAGTGAGCGGCAGATCGGGGTAGTTCGGGTCGGCACCGGTCAGCGCAACCGGCACAAGATCGCCCGAGGAGTACAGGGAGGCGATGGCACTGGTGCCGCCTGACGCGAGGTCGACATCGCCGGCGGCCGCCGCCTGCATGGCATCGCCCGAACCAGAGAACGGCACACGGATGACCTCATTGGGATCGACGCCTATCGCCTGAAGCAACTGGAGCGTCGCGAAGTCGCTCGTCGACGTGCCGCTCAACCACGCGACGCGGAAACTGCTGGGATCCGACGTCGCGCGCTCCACCAGCTCGTCGAGCGTCGCGATGCCGCTGCCGGCGCCGACGGCGTAGGCGTGCGCGCCGCCGGCCACTCTGGCGACGAAGGTTCGGTCATCCCAGGCATAGGGAAGGTCGGGCAGCAGCGACTGCACCGTGGACGAACCCCCTCCGTCGGCGAGCAGCGTGTAGCCGTCATCGGCAGAGCCGATGACGTTGCTGACCGCGGTCACCTGCTGGGCACCGGTCTGATTCGTGGCGTTGAACGGCTGCCCCAGCTCGGATGCGAGTGCGTCTGCCATCGCACGTGCCGCGAGGTCGGTCGCACCGCCTGCGCCGAATGGCAGGACCAGGTCGATGGCGCGCGTCGGATAGTCGCTCTGCTCGGCGCTGCCGCCGGGCAGGTCGGTCGCGCAGGCGCTCAGCGCGAGCGCACCTGCCGCGATCACTGCGATCGCTGCGCGTCGGGGTCGTGTGGTGGTCATGATCTCTCCTCGTTGAGCGATGGGTTCGATGGGTGCCGCACCTCGTGCTGCAGGACCCGGATGGACGTGCTGTGGGGGAAGTGCAAGGACACGACTCAGTCCGCCTTCCGCTGAGAGCGCAGCGCCGAGGTGGCTGCGGCGTCGACGGTGGCGCCGTCGAGCACGACGGCGTAGATGTCGCGAGCGGCGACCGCGCTCACGCGCCCGTCGAGCACGTCAGTGAGCACGGACTGCGGATCGCGCTCCAGCGGCGAGCCGAAACCGCCCGCGCCGGGGCTCTGCACTCGCATGATGTCGCCGCCGCGCAGCAGGACCCCGCTGACACGGCCGCCCGGGAGCACCCGCTCATCGGGCCCACCCGGTCGGACGGTGAAGCGGCCCGGCGTCCCGTTCAGCCCGCCACCGTAGCCTGCCGGGGGCAGCGATTGCCGGTCGGCGTGCGCAGAGAATTCGGCGCCGTCGCCCAGGATCCTGATGTCTCGTCGTATCGCGAGTCCTCCTCGATGCAGACCGGCACCTCCAGAATCCTGCACGAGCTCGTATGCCTCGACCAGCAGCGGGTACTCGGTCTCGAGCGACTCGATCGGCAGGTTCGACGAGTTGGTCACGTGCACCTGCACCGCGTCGAGCCCATCCGCCTTCGGTCGGGCCCCCGCGCCACCTGCGATGACCTCGGGATAGACGTAGAAGTTGTCCCCGAGTCCCGAGAAGTTGACGTAGGTGATCGAGGAATGGCTGCCCGCGGGGATCCGGTCGGGCAGCGCCTGCGCGAGCGCGCCGAAGATGGCGTCCACGATGCGCTGGCACGTGTCGGTGCGGGCCGCGACCGGCGCCGGCTGGCGCGGGTTGAGGATCGTCCCCTCGGGCGCGGAGATCTCCACGGCGTCGAAGAAGCCGCCGTTCGCTGGGATGCCCGGGTCCAGCGCCGCCTTGAGCGCGTAGTAGACCGTGGCCTCCAGCGCGCTGCGGACGACGTTCACAGCCACCGTCGCCTCGCGCCCCGTGCCGGCGAAGTCGAGCGCGATTCGGGTCCCGCTCACGCGGACGGTCGCGACGATCGGGATGCGGTCCTCGCCCTCGCGGTCAGGATCGAGCCAATCGGTGAAGGTGTATTCCCCGTCCGGCACCGCCTCGACGGCAAGCTGCAGTCGGCGCTCCGCGTACCCCAGCAGTTCGTGGCTCGCGATCCCGACTACCTCGGTCCCGTACTTCTCGTGCAGCTCGACGAACCGCTGCGCACCGATCGCAGCCGCCGACTGCTGGGCGAGCAGATCGCCGTAGCGCTCCTCCGGCAGGCGCGAGTTGAGCAGCACGAATGCGAGCACGTCGTCGACGACCTCGCCCTCGCTCACGATCTTGACCAGGGGGATCCGCAGACCCTCCATGAACAGCGTGGTCGAATCGCCGGAGTTGCTGCCTGGAACGTGTCCGCCGACATCGGAGTGATGCGCGATGTTCGCACTCCAGCCGACGATCAGACCATCGGTGAACACGGGCGCGACCATGGTGATGTCCGGCAGGTGGGTGCCGCCGCCTGCGTAGGGGTCGTTCGTGATGAAGACGTCGCCCGGGCGGACGGCGATCTGCTCGTACCCGGGGATTCGGCCGCTGAGACGGCCGACCGCGCCCGCCATCGAGCCCATGTGGATGGGGATGTGCTCGGCCTGCGCGATGAGTCGGCCCGCGCCGTCGAAGATCGCAGTGGAGCAGTCGGCGCGCTCCTTGATGTTCGTCGAGTAGCTGGCGCGGCGCAGCATCGTGCCCGCTTCCTCAGCGATGGACAGCAGGGCATTGCCGATCACCTGCACGGTGATCGAGTCGACCGCCTCCTGCCGCGGTTCTGTCGTGGTCACGCGCGCACCTCCACAATGAGCGTTCCGAAGGGGTCGACCACCGATCGAGTGGCCGGTGGCAAGACGGTCGTCGAGTCCTGCTGCTCGATCACGGCAGGCCCGACGATGACATCTCCGGCTCGCAGCAGCTCGCGGTCGTGGATCTCGGCCGAGAGGGCACCGACCTCTTCGAACCGCACCTCACGGCGGGCGATGACCGAGGCGGCGTCGCCCGCATCGCGCTCGGGCAGCAGCGGCGCGACCGGCGCCTGCACGGGTTGCGCAGCGATGACCGTCACGTTCACGATCCGTACGGTGCTGCCCGGGTGTGCGAAGCCGTAGCTGCGCCGGTGCGTCTCGTGGAAGCGCGCCACGATCTCGTCGAGATGCTCGTCGCGCACGTCGCCGTCGCCGACGTCGACCTGCAGCTCGAAGTTCTGCCGCTGGTATCGCATGTCGAGCACGAATCGAGTCGAGCGCTCGGCCGTGGGGATCCGCTCGCGATCGAACCACTGCTCAGCGGCCTCTCGCAGCTCGGCGATGACGGCACGGAGCGGTGCCGCATCTCCGGCGATGTCGATGAGGCTCGAGCGAAGCAGCTCGGTGCGCACCTCGCTGACGAGCAGGCCGAGCGCGCAGAGGGTTCCCGGGTGCGGCGGCACGAGCACCGTGCGCATGCCGACCTCACGTGCGACCTCGATGGCATGCAGCGGGCCCGCACCCCCGTATGCCACCAGGGCGAGATCGCGTGGGTCGTCGCCGTTGTCGACGCTCACCTGCCGAACGGCTCGCGCCATGTGCGAGTTCGCCACGCGCACGACGCCCAGCGCCGCGTCGTGCACATTCACGCCGAGGCCGTCACCGATCTTCCCCACGACGCGCTCGGCAGCCCCGACATCGAGGCGCAGGTCGTCGCCGATGATCTGGTCGGGGTTCTGCCTGCCCAGGAGCACGTTGGCATCCGTCACGGTCGCCTGGGTGCCGCCGAAGCCGTATGCGGCAGGGCCGGGTCGGGCGCCTGCGCTGCGGGGGCCGACCTGCAACGCTCCTGCGCCGTCCACTCGGGCGATCGAACCGCCGCCCGCGCCCACCGTGTGCACATTGGCGCTGGGCGTGCGCACGACGTAGCCGTCGATGCTGCGCTCGCTCGCCACGAGCGCCCGTCCGTCTCGCACGAGGCAGACGTCGGTGCTGGTACCACCCATGTCGAACGTCACGAGATCCCGGTGGCCGGACTGCGCGGCGACCCACGCCGCGCCAAGCACTCCGGCACTGGGGCCGGACAGCAGCGTCGTGACCGGTCGGCGCACGATCGAGTCCGGCGAGACCACGCCGCCGTTGGACTGGATGATCTTCGGCGACACGGGCACGCCCAGGTCGCGCGACCGCCGCTCGAGGCGCGAGACGTAGCCGTGCATGCGCGGACCCACGAAGGCGTTGATGACGGTCGTCGACAGCCGCTCGTACTCGCGGAACTCGGGCGCGACTTCGCTCGAACGCGTGACGTACCGCTCTGGGAACCGCTGTCGAATCGCGTCGGCGACCTGCCGCTCGTGCGCGTCGTCGCGGTAGCTGTGCAGGAAGCAGATGGCGACGGCGTCGACGTCGACGGCCGATAGCTCGAGCAGCAGCCGCTCGAGATCGTCCTCTCGCACGCCACGGATCTCGGTGCCGTCACCCGCAAGCCGCTCGTCGACCTCGAAGACCAGCCGGCGCGGCACGAGGACGCGGGGTTTCTGCGCGAACAGGTCGTAGAGGCTCGGTCTCTTCTGACGCGCGATCTCGAGCACGTCGCGGAAGCCGCGCGTCACGACCAGGGCGGTCGACGAGCCGTTGAGCTCGAGCAGCGTATTCGTGGCGACGGTGGTGCCGTGCCCGAGGTAGTCGACGGTGGACGCACTTGCACCAACCCGCTCGAGCACACCGCGAACGCCGTCGGACAGTGCGACCGACTGATCGTCCGGCGTCGACGGGATCTTCCCGATGTGGAAGGCGCCGTCGTCATCGAGCGCTGTGATGTCGGTGAACGTGCCTCCGACGTCTACTCCGATTCGCATCGCAGATGTTCCTCTCTCTTGCGGCCCGCTAGGGGCCGACAACCGTCTTGGTGGAAGTGGTCGAGATGCGGCGCACGACGCCTTCGAGCGCAAGCCGCGGCTCATCCTCGAGCGCGAGATCGAGCGCGTGCTCGGCGAGCACGGGCGCGAACTTGAACGCCTGACCGGAGCCGCCGGCGAGTACCCACGCGTCATCGAAACCGGCGATCCGGTCGAGCACGATTCGGTAGTCGCTGGTGTAGCCCTCGACGAAGGAGGCGACCCGAGTGCGGCGTTCGATGCCTGGCAACGTCTGTCGCAGCAACGGCTCGAGCTCCGAGCCGTAGTCGTCGGCGACCGGGGGCGCGCCGGCAGCGACGTCGCCGACCGCAGCCTTCGGCAGATGCAGGTTGATCTTGATGCCGTCCGCATCGGTCTGCGGGAAGAACGAGTAGCGCAGCACACCGCTGCGGCGCAGGCCGACGGGGAAGCGAGCCGGCGATGCGGCTGCGGGGTCGCTGGTGCTGAACCACTGCAGCACGACGCGGCGCAGCTCGATCGCCTCGTCGAGCTCCGGCGCGAAGCCGGACGACCACGCACCGGCCGCGACGATCAGCCGCCGCGCTCGCACGCGCCGCCCGGACTCGCACACCACTTCGGTACCGCCCGCGATGGGCTCGATAGTGGTCGCTGCGTCGCCGTAGTGCAGCCTCGCCCCGGCTTCGACGGCCTCCTGCGAGACAGCGGCCGTGATCGACTGCGGCAGCAGGAGCGCACCGCCCGGATCGGCGATCGCGATGTCTGCTGGCAGGAGGCGGTGCTGGCCCCAGCGCTCGGCGAGCCGGGCCTCGGTGAGCACCTCGTGGGGGATGCCGTGCTGCAGGGCCGAGGAGCTCGCGGCGATGAGCTCCGGGTCGTCCGCGCTCCCGATCAGCAACGCCCCATGGCGATGCAGCACCCGACCGGGATGCCGCGCCTCGAGCCGATCCCACGCGCGGCCAGCTTCGAGCAGCGCGGGCAGATAGTCGCCGCCGAAGGTGTAGACCATGCGGAAGATCCGGGTACGGCCGCCGGTCGCGCCGCGCTCGTGCGCAGGTTGGTGCGTCTCGATGCCGACGATGTCCAGTCCGCGCCGGGCCGCCGATGCCGCTGCGTGCACGCCGAGCGCCCCGAGGCCGATGATCGCGATGTCATGCATTCGAGGCTCCTCTCGTCGGCGTCGCTGCCATGGTTGTCGTTTCTACTACATTGAATCCAATATGTGTAGTGTTTCGGTCAGATTGCCGCTGAGCGTCGATCTCGCGACGCAGCCGGGACGCCGCGCCGCCGTAGCATGACCGCAACGAGCCGGTTGCGACCGGCGATGGAGGCATGATGAGCACAGAGGACGCGACCGAGTCGCTGTACGCCCGCGCGACGCGCCTGGGCCCGGAGCTACCCGGCACGCTCTCGCAGGTGGCAGCGTTCTTCGCCCTCCATCCCGACCAGGTCGCCGGTTCCTCTGCGCTCGAGATCGCTGCGGCGGTCGGGACGAGCGACGCCAGCGTCATCCGCACCGCTCGCGCGCTCGGCTACGCCGGCATGAAGGACGTGCGACAAGCCGCATTGGCGCTCGTCGCCCAGCGAGCCGATCCCGGCGAGCTCTTGCAGCGACGCATGCACTCCACGGCCGACGGTTCCCATCTCCGTCAGGTGGTCGCGGATTCGGCGAACGCGATCGAGCAGTTCCGGTCGACCCTCGACGACGTCGACTGGGAGGGCATCGTGGATGCCGTGGCGGGGGCGCGGAAGGTGTTCTGCTACGGCTTGAAGCCTGTCGGCTACATCGCCGAGTACCTCGCGTTCTTCCTCGTCCGAACCGGCGTCGATGCGCAGGCCTCGAAGACGACCGGTGTGCTGCTCGCCGATGAGCTGCTGCGCGTGCACGAGGGAGACGCCGCGATCGTGTTCGCCCCGATCCGGCAGTTCGATGAAGTCGCGACAGTCGTGCGCACCGCGCGGGCGGAGGGCGCCACGGTCGTCCTCATCACGGAGGCGATCGGCATGCCCATCCGCACCGAAGCCGACTACGTCATCACGACGGCACCCACCTCGCTGAGCGCAGCCAGCGACGCGAGCATCCCGCTGATGGTCGCGCATGCCCTCGTCAACGCGGTCTCGGCACGCAACCCAGCACGCGCGCTCGCAGCGCTCGACCGCCTGAACACCCTCCGCCCCTTCGTCACGCACCAGCGAGCGCAGCTGACGGCACAGCGCCTGGGCATCCCGACCGGCGACGACGCACGCCAGGAGCACGACGCATGACGGGCAGCGACATCGCGATCGTCGGCGGCGGCATCGTCGGCGTGTCACTCGCGAGCGAACTCGTCCGGCGCGGGCGCCGAGTCACCCTGCTCGACTCGGGCGCAGCCGGCACGACAGCCGCTTCCTACGGCTGGATCAACAGTCACAAGAAGCATCCGATCGACTACCACCAGCTCAATCTCGCGGGCGTGGCCGAGTGGCGCGCGATCGCCCAGCGCCATCCCACGGCCGTGGACTTCGCCGGGCACATCGAGATCGCCCAAGATCAGGCGCATCGCGAGAGTCTGACGCGACGCGTCGAGCGACTCCAGAGCCTTGGATATGGGGCCGGATGGATATCAGTGACGGATGCGCGCGAGGCGACGACGTGCATGATTCGCGACGACGCACTGGTGGCGACGTTCGACGAGGGGCACGCGTACCCGCTCCGCTACGTCGAGCTGCTGCACGAGGAGCTCGCGGTCGCCGCCGGCTTTGATCATCGCACGGCGACCGTCAGCCGGATCGAACCCGGGGCCGACGGCGTCGAGCTCGTGCTTGAGGACGCGTCGCGCATCCGTGCGGGGCAAGCCGTCATCTGCGCTGGCAACGGCTCGGAGTCGTTGGTGGCATCAGCGGGCGGCACTCTGCCGCTCATTGAACCGCTCGCCGACACCGCCGCCTTCGGATACCTAGCCGATGTCTCCGCGCCGGGCCACGGCATCGACCGCATCGTCACGACGGATGAAGTCGGTATCCGGCCGGGCGAGAGCGAGCTGCTGCTCGTGCAGGCCCTCGATCTCGACGGCACGGCCGAGCCCGGGGTGCCGGTGCCACCGCACGTCGCTGCAACTCTGGAGCGTCGCATCACGACCTTGCTCCCCCACACCTCGCCCAGTGTGCTCGACGTGCGCGTGGGCCACCGGGTCATCCCCGCTGACGGGCGCACGGCTGCCGGGCGCATTCGGCCCGACAGCCGGGTCTGGGCGATCGTGACCCACAGCGGCGTCGTGCTCGCGCCATGGCTCGGCTCGGTCGTCGCTGACGAGATCTGCGGCGAGCCGCCCGAGCGCCGCCTCTCCGGGTTCCAACCCGCGCGCTTCCTCGACGGCACTGCCCCTTCCACACACGCTGCACCGCGGCGCCCGGGCGACCAGTAGCGGGGTCTACCTAGCGCCCGGAAGGCCCGAGCACATCCGACCGCGGCTCCCGCGCGAGCCTCGACGGCCACCACGTCTTCGCCCCGATGTCGAGCGCGAGCGCCGGCACGAGCAGTGAGCGCACGAGCATCGTGTCGATCAGCACGCCGAGCGCGACGATGATCGCCAGCTGCAGCAGGAACAGCACCGGGATGACGCCTAGCGCCGCGAACGTGGCCGCGAGCACGACGCCGGCGGAGGTGATGACACCGCCGGTGACGCGCAGCCCGCGCAGCACGCCCTCGCGGTGCCCGTGCTCCGCCACCTCCTCGCGCACGCGCGTCATCAGGAAGATGTTGTAGTCGACGCCCAGGGCCACGAGGAAGACGAACGCGAACAGCGGCACCGCCGGATCCATCGCCGGGATGCCCATCCAGCCCAGGATGACCGCGCCGACCCCGAGCGCCGTGAAGTACGACAGCACGGTGGTCGCCAGCAGCACGAGCGCCGCGACGATCGAGCGCAGCAGCAGCATCAGGATGAGCGAGATCACCAGCAGCACGATCGGGATGATCAGCGCACGGTCGTGATCGGATGCGTCATTGGTGTCGATCGCGGTCGCGGTCGTGCCGCCGACGCGAACCTCGAGCGAGACCGCGTGCACGACCTCGCGCAGCTCGCGCACCACCGCCTGCGCCGCGTCGGAGTCGGGTGCATCGACGAGCGTCGCCTGCAGCAGCACCTGCCCGTCGACGACGGTCGGCTCCGCATCGCCGAACGGCGATGCCGGATCGGCCGGCAGCGGGATCGTGCCCGAGGGCGAATCCTCGCTGACCGCCTCGACGCTCTCGACGCCCTCGACGCCGGCCACCGCATCCGCCACGTCTTCGAGCTCGGCCGCCGGGGCCAGCACCTGCGTCGGCGCGCCCGAGCCGCCCGGGAAGTGCGCCGAGAGCAGCGCCTGGCCGTCGCGGGCCTGCGACTCGCCGACGACGAACTCGCTCGAGGGCACGCCCTCGGCCTGCAGCTGCGTCGCGCCGACGGCGCCGATGCCGAGCACGAGCGCGGTGGCGATCCAGACGGTGCGGGTGCGGCGGTCGACGAGCCGTGAGACGCCGCTCCACAGCCCCTTGCCCTCCGGCTTCGTGCGCGGCCGCTCGGGGGTCGGCGCGAAGGGCCAGAAGGCGACCCGGCCGAAGGCCAGCAGCAGCGCGGGCAGCATCGTGAGCCCCGCCAGGATCGAGGTCGCGATGCCGATCGCCGCGACGGGGCCGAGCTGCTGGTTGGAGACCAGGTCGCTCAGCAGCAGGCACAGCAGGCCGGCGATCACCGTGCCGCCTGACGCGATGATCGGCTCGCACGAGCCCTTGAGCGCGCGCACCGTCGCCTGCCAGCGCGAGTCGACCTCGCCGAGCGCCTCGCGGAAGCGTGCCGTGTAGAGCAGCCCGTAGTCGGTGGCGGCGCCCACCACCAGGATGAAGAGGATGCCCTGGGTCTGGCCGCTGAGGGTGAGCACGTCGGCCTTCGCGAGCTCGAACACGATGAGGATGGCGAGGCAGAGCGCCGAGACCGAGGTCAGCAGCACGAGCACCGGCAGCAGCGGCGAGCGGTAGACCACCATGAGGATCAGGAAGACCGCGCCGAAGGCGACGAGCAGCAGCAGCCCGTCGATGCCGCCGAAGGCCTCCACGATGTCGGCGCTGAAGCCGGCCGGGCCCGTGACCGCCGCCTGCAGGTCGGAGTCCGCCGTCGCATCCGCCACCGACGTGCGCAGCGCCTCGACGATGTCGGGCACCTCGCCGGAGTCGCCGGAGCTGTCGAGCAGCGCGACGAACTGCGCGGCGCGGCCGTCGTCGCTGGGGATGAGCGGCGAGGCCTCGACCACCCCGTCGAGCTCGGCGACCTGCTGCTGCAGCGTCTCGAGGCGCTCGAGCGCATCAGCGTCGAGCTCGCCCTCGCCCGCGGCGACGACGATCGCGGGCACCTCGTCGTCGCCGAGGAAGCCGGGCAGCGCGTCCTGCACCGCTGTCGACTCGGCGCTCGATGGCAGGAAGCTGGCCTGGTCGTTGGAGACGACGGAGGAGAGCTTGCCGAAGGTGGGGCCGCCCAGCCCGGCGGCGGCGATCCAGCCGAGGATCAGGATCGCCGGCAGCAGGATGCGGAGCCAGGTGGGCACCCGGTGAGCGGGCCGATCGTGCAGTGACACCTAGCCAGCCTATCTGTTAGATCGGCTACACAAAGCCGCGGGCGACTCAGGCGGCCGCCACGACCTGCACGCCCGCATCCCGCATCTCGTCGAGCGCGGTTGCCCGCGTCTCGGGCGAGACGGCGCTCGTGAGCCCGTCGATGACCCGCACCGTGATGCCCGCGAGCGCGGCATCGAGCGCGGATGCCCTGACGCAGTGGTCGGTGGCGATGCCGACGACGTCGAGCTCGTCGACGCCCTGCTCCTCCAGCACCTCGGCGAGCGTCTCGCCGTCGTCGGTGACGCCCTCGAAGGCGGAGTACGCGGGCTCGCCCTGCCCCTTCTTGACGTGCACGTCGATCGCGAGCGCGTCGAGCGCCGGGTGGTACTCGGCGCCGGGCGTGCCGGCCACGCAGTGCACGGGCCAGGTGTCGACGAAGTCGGGCTCGCCGGTGGCGAAGTGGCCGCCATTGTCGCCTTCGGCGTCGTGCCAGTCGCGGCTCGCGGCCACCAGGTCGTAGCCGTGCGTGCGCAGGTGCTCGCTGATGGCCGCTGCGACCGCTGCCCCGCCCTGCGTGCCGAGCGCGCCGCCCTCGGTGAAGTCGTTTTGCACGTCGACGATCAGGATGCCTCGGCTCATGCGCCCAGGCTACGCCGCGGCCGGGTGCACCATCGTCAGCTGGTGCAGCCGCCTGCCCCCGACCCGCCCGGGCAGCCGGGCGGGCGCGCCGTGGGCCCGGAACCCCATCCGCTCGAAGAAGCGCACGGCCCGGGTGTTCTCGGCCAGCGTCTGCAGGAAGCAGCCCGGCACGCCGGCGGCCGCGACGCGCGCGAGCCAGCGGCGCATGAGCTCATCCGCTGCGCCGGTGCCGCGTGCCTCTGCGGCGACATCGATGTGCAGGTGCGCGGGCCATCGAGGGTCGGCCAGCTCGCCCAGGTCGACCGGCTCGCCGCGCAGGCGGGCGATGGCGGATGCGGTGCTGGCGCGCGCGGTGAAGGCGAGGAACCGGGGGCGCAGCCACAGACGGTGCCGCCGGACGGCGGCTGCCGTGCGCTCCGCCTCGCTCGGGAAAGAGGCGGTGTCGAGGCAGCCGGCGAGGTAGCCGACCAGCCGACCACCGAGCTCGGCGACGAACAGCGACTCGGGCTCGCGGTCGATGTAGGCGGTCAGGTAGATGTCGCGGACCGATGGCACGTGCCCCCACAGCTCGCCGCCGGGTGCGCCCTGACCTGCGCGGTGGAAGAGCGCCAGCAGCTCGGCCCGGTCGGCTTCGCGGAACGTGCGGATGACGGGGGCCTCGCTCATGCCAGCAGGATAGGTGCCGAGACGACGAAGGCCCCGCTGCTGCGGGGCCCTGCGCGATGGTGCCGCGTCGGAGAATCGAACTCCGGACCTATTCATTACGAGTGAATCGCTCTGCCGACTGAGCTAACGCGGCGTGCCGAGGCACGATCAACAATCGTAGCGCATCGGCGCTGCCCGCCACGACCCGACGACCCCCGAACAGCGCCGTGCTCGCGGTCGACCTGCGCGCATCCGCCCTTGACGCCCCCTGCTCGCTCCAACAGGCTCGAGGGCATGACCGAGACCGCATGGCAGCGCCGCACGACCCCGGCGACCGAGGCCGCGCTCGAGCAGGTCGACGCGTGGTGGCGCGCGGCGAACTACCTCAGCATCGGGCAGATCTACCTGCAGCAGAACCCGCTGCTGCGCGAGCCGCTGCAGCCCGAGCACATCAAGCGGCGACTGCTGGGCCACTGGGGCACTACGCCGGGCCTGAACTTCGTCTACGGGCACCTCAACCGGGCGATCAGCGACCGGGCGCAGCGCACCCTGTTCGTCATGGGGCCGGGGCACGGCGGGCCGAGCGGCGTCGCCTGCGCCTGGCTCGAGGGCACCTACACCGAGCGCTTCCCCGACATCGCGCAGAGCGAGCGGGGCATGCAGCGGCTGTTCCGTCAGTTCTCGTTCCCCGGCGGCATCCCCAGCCACGCTGCTCCCGAGACGCCCGGCTCGATCAACGAGGGCGGCGAGCTCGGCTACTCGCTCGCCCACGCCTACGGCGCCGCGCTCGACGACCCTGAGCTGCTGGTCGCCTGCGTGGTCGGCGACGGCGAGGCCGAGACCGGTCCGCTGGCCGGCAGCTGGCACGCGAACAAGCTGCTCAACCCTGCCGCCGACGGCGCGGTGCTGCCGATCCTGCACCTCAACGGCTGGAAGATCGCGAACCCGACGCTGCTCGCGCGCATCCCGGAGGCCGAGCTCGTCGCGCTCATGCGCGGCTACGGCCACGACCCGATCGTCGTCACGGTCGGCGCGGACGATGAGGACCCGATGGAGTCTCACGCCCGCTTCGCGGAGGCGCTCGACGACGCGCTCGATCGCATCGCACAGATCAAGGCGGATGCGGCGGCGGGCGCACTCGAGGAGCGGCCCGCCTGGCCGATGCTCGTGCTGCGCAGCCCGAAGGGCTGGACATGCCCGGACGAGGTGGACGGCACGGCCATCGAGGGCACCTGGCGCGCGCACCAGGTGCCGCTCGAGGAGGTGCGCGAGAACGACGAGCACCGGCGGCTGCTCGAGCAATGGCTGCGCACCTACCGGCCCGAGGAGCTCTTCGACGAGCACGGCGCCCCGCGGCCGATCGTCACCGCGGTCGCGCCCCCTGGCGAGCTGCGCATGAGCGCCACCCCGGTCGCGAACGGCGGCGAGCTGCGCCGCGCGCTCGCGCTCGCCGACATCCGCCCCCACGCGCACCAGGTCGATCCCACCGCGCGGGGCGCCAGCAGCACCGGCTCGACGGCCGTGCTCGGCGAGTGGCTCGCCGCGGTGCTGCGAGACAACCCCGAGACGTTCCGCATCTTCGGGCCCGACGAGACCGCATCCAACCGCCTCGCCCCCGCCGTCTACGAGGTGACGGGCAAGCAGTGGAACGCCGAGACCCTGCCGGTCGATGAGGATCTCGCGCCCACGGGCCGCGTCATCGAGGTGCTCAGCGAGCACCTGTGCCAGGGGCTGCTCGAGGGCTATCTGCTCACCGGCCGCCACGGGCTGCTCAACACCTACGAGGCCTTCGCGCACATCGTCGACTCGATGCTCAACCAGCACGCGAAATGGCTCGAATCGGCCAGCAGGATCGAGTGGCGGGCGCCGATCGCCAGCCTCAATTACCTGCTCTCGAGCCACGTGTGGCGGCAGGATCACAACGGCTTCAGCCACCAGGACCCGGGCTTCATCGACGTGGCGCTCAACAAGAGCGCCGACGTCGTGCGCGTCTACCTGCCCTTCGACGCGAACACGCTGCTGTCGACCGCCGACCACTGCCTGCGATCGACGGGCTACGTCAACGTGATCGTCGCGGGCAAGCAGCCCGAGCCGCAGTGGCTGACGATGGATGAGGCCGTCGAGCACTGCGCCCGCGGCCTCGGCGTCCTGCCGTGGGCGGGCACCGAGACGCCGGAGCGGCCGGCGGATGCGGTCCTGGCGGCAGCCGGGGACGTGCCGACCCTCGAGGCGCTCGCCGCGGCATCGCTGCTGCGCGACGCGGTCCCCGAGCTCTCGCTGCGGGTCGTGAACGTCGTCGACCTGGCGCGCCTGCAGCAGGAGGACCAGCATCCGCACGGGCTGCCGGATGCCGAGTACGACCGCATCTTCACGCGCGACAGGCCCGTGATCTTCGCCTACCACGGCTACCCGTGGCTCATCCACCGGCTCACGTACAAGCGCGCCGGTCACGAGCAGCTGCACGTGCACGGCTTCCTCGAGCGCGGCACCACCACGACCCCGTTCGACATGGTGATGATGAACGGGCTCGACCGCTACACGCTCGCCATCGACGTCATCGACCGCGCCGGGCTCGCCGACTCCCACGCCGAGGTGCGGCAGGAGCTGACGGATGCGCGCAGCCGCGCGAAGGCGTACACCCGTGAGCACGGCATCGACATCCCGGAGGTCGCCGACTGGGTCTGGCGCGGCGCGCCCTCCGAGTAGCTCAGCAGTCGATGTCGCCCGTCGGCGCGGTGCCCGTCAGGAAGTACTCGTTCACCGGCCGATCGACGCACGCGGTGCCGTTGTTGTACTGCCCGTGCCCCTCGGCCTCGACCGAGATCAGCACGCCCGACTCCAGCATCCCCGCCAGGTCGACCGCCTGCTGGTACGAGGTCGCCGGGTCGTTGATGCCGCCGATCACGATGATCGGGTCTGCCCCGGGCGCGGTGATCTCGTGCGGCGTGCGGGTCGCGTCGAAGGGCCACGCTGCGCACGTGCCGACGCCCACGAAGTCGGGGCCGAGGGTGGGCGCGGCCGCCATGATCTCCTCCGCGTTCGCGCGGATCTCGTCGAAGTCGGTGGTGGCGGGCTGATCGAGGCAGTTGACGGCGATGAGCGACTCGAGCGAGTTGTCGGCGAAGCTGCCGTCGGGGTTCACGCCGTAGTACTCGTCGGCGGCCGCGTAGGCGCTCTCGCCGCTGCCGCCCTCGACATCGGCGAGGATCTGCCGCAGCGTCGGCCACTGGAAGTCGCTGTACAGGTTGGCGGCGATCGCGATGAACAGCGCGCCCGAGCCGAGCTCCCGGCCGTCGGCGACCGGGATGGGGCTCTCGGTGAGCTCGTCGATGAGCCCGCGGGTCTGCGCCAGCGCATCCGCCGCATCACCCTCGAAGGGGCAGTCGCGCTGCTGCAGGCAGTCGGCGACGAAGTTGCCGTACGCGAGCTCGAACCCCGCCGCCTGGTGCAGCGTGCCCTCGAAGTCGGTCGCGTCGGGGGCGACCGCAGCGTCGAGCACCATGCGGCCGACGTTGTCGGGGAAGAGGTCGGCGTAGGTCGAGCCGATGAGCGTGCCGTACGAGACGCCCAGGTAGTCGAGCTTCTCCTGGCCGAACAGCGCGCGCAGCAGATCCATGTCGGCGGCCACCTGCTCGGTGCCGACGAACTCGAGGAAGGGGCCGGTGTGCTCGAGGCAGGAGTCGGCGAACCACTGCGCCGACTCGAGCTGCTGCGCGAGATCCTCGTCGCTGAGCGGATCGGCCGCCTCCGGCGGCGTCTCCCACAGCCAGTCGTAGAGCTCCTGCGGGTCGTCGTAGCAGCTGATGGGCGTCGAGCCGCCGACGCCGCGGGGGTCGAAGCCCACCAGGTCGTAGTGCTCGCGCACGTCGGGGTGCAGCAGGTAGTCGCCGTAGTCGCGCACGTACTCGACGCCCGAGGCGCCGGGTCCGCCGGGGTTGTAGAGGATGGCGCCGTGCCGCTCGCCGGTCGCGGGCGCGACGGTGACGGCGAGCTCGATGCTGTCGGCGGATGGGTCGCCCCAGTTCATCGGGGCCGCCACGGTGCCGCACCACAGGCCGCTGCACTCGGCCCAGTCCACCTGCTGGTCGTAGAACGGCTCGAGCTCTGGCTCGACCTGCTCGCCCGTGGGGCTCCACTGCGGCTCGCCGAGGCCGGACTGCCCGGGGGTCTGCGGCTCGCCGGGCATCGAGGGCGGCAGGATGCACCCCGTCAGGGCGAGGGTCGTCACGGCGATGGCGGCGAGCGCGGCCAAGCCGCGACGGGTGGGATGCATGCCTCCACGGTATTACCCGCCGCTATGACGAGCGCTGTCAGCGGCGCTGGGCGGCACGCGCGGCGGCGACGAGCATCGCCTCGAGCGCCAGCAGCGGCGGCACGTTCGCCTCGATGCGCTCGCGCGCGAGCCGGATGGCGTCGAGCACGTCGATCACGGCGGCGCGGGCGAGGTAGTCGGCGGCGCCCTGCACCGTCGGCCGCATCGCCTCGTTGACGAGCTCGCGGCCGACGCCCAGCTGGGTCATGAGGATGTCGCGGTAGAGCGAGAGCAGGTCGACGAGGATGCGGTCGACGCCGTCGCGCATGCCGCGCTTGGCGCGCTGCTTCTGCGCATCCTCGAGCTCCTTGATCTGGCGCTTGAGCTGCGGCGGCACGGTGCCGCCGGGCTCGATGCCCAGCTGGTGCAGCGCCTGCGCCCGCTCGGCCTCGTCGCGCTCCGCCGAGAGCGCCTCGGCGTCGGCGGTGGCGATCTCGACGAACCGGGCGGCGGCCAGCACGGCCGACGCGGCGGTCGAGACGCGCATGACGATCTGCAGCGTCTCGGCTCGGCGCTCGCGCGCCTCGTCGCTCGTGGCGAGCCTGCGCGCCATGCCGATGTGGCTCTGCGCCTCGCGGGCGGCGCGCTCGGCGACCGCCGCGTCCACGCCGTCGCGCTCCACGAGCAGCCGCGCGACCTCTGCCGCGTCCGGCACCTGCAGCGTGAGGGTGCGCACGCGCGAGCGGATGGTCGGCAGCAGGTCGGCCTCGCTCGGCGCGCACAGGATCCAGACGGTCTCGGGCGGCGGCTCCTCGAGCGCCTTGAGCAGCGCGTTCGAGGTGCGCTCGGCCATCCGGTCGGCGTCCTCGACGACCACCACGCGGTAGCGCGAGCTCGAGGGCGCGAGCGACGCGCGCTGCACGACGGCGCGGGCCTGCGCGATGGTGATGAGCACGCCCTCGGTCGCGAGGGTCACGAGATCGGGATGGGTGCGCGCCTCCACGAGCGTCGCCACCTCGGCGTCGATGCCCGCGGGAGACGACAGCAGCGCGGTGGCGAACGCGTAGGCGAGGTTCGAGCGGCCGGAGCCGGGCGGGCCGGTGAGCAGCCACGCGTGCGTCATGGCGCCGCCGCCCTCGGCGCCGCCGACCTCGGCCGCCGCGCGCTGCAGCGTCGCGACCGCGTCGGCCTGCCCGACGATCTCGCCCCAGCCGCCTGTCATCCGCTCCCCCACGTCTGCGAGCGCGCTCAGCGCTGCGCGTCGAGCATCGCACGCGCGTGCGACACCACGCTCGCGTGCACCTCGTCGGGGGTGCCGGATGCGTCGACGACGGCGAAGCGGTCGGGCTCGGCCTCGGCGAGGGCGAGGTAGGCGGCGCGCACGCGCTCGGCGAAGTCGAGGCCGGTGTCCTCCAGCCGGTCGTAGGGGGCGTGCTCGCGCCCGGCCATCCGCTCGCGCCCGGCGGCGGGGTCGATGTCGAGCAGGATCGTCAGGTGCGGCAGCAGCCCGTCGGTCGCCCACAGCGAGAGATCGCGCACCTGGGTGCCGTCGAGCTCGCGCCCGGCGCCCTGGTAGGCGACCGAGGAGTCGAGGTAGCGATCCTGCAGCACCACGTCGCCGCGCTCGAGCGCCGGCCGGACGAGGGTGGCGACGTGCTGCGCGCGGTCGGCGGCGTAGAGGAGCGCCTCGGCGCGCGGCGCGACGTGGCCCTCGGTGTGCTGCACGAGCCGGCGGATCTCGACGCCGAGCTCGGTGCCGCCCGGCTCGCGCGTGCGCACGACCGTGCGACCGCGCTGCTCGAGCCATGCCTGCAGCAGCCCGGCCTGGGTCGACTTGCCCGAGCCGTCGCCGCCCTCGAGCGTGATGAACGCGCCGGTCATGACTCGGCGGGAGGCGTCTTCTTCGCGGCCGGCTTGCGCGCCGCCGGCTTCTTCGCGGCCGGCTTCTTCGCGGCAGGCTTCTTCGCCGCGGGCTTGCGCGCTGGCTTCTTCGCCGGCCCCTTGTCGCGCTTGATCTGCAGCAGCTCGATCGCGCGCTCGAAGGTGACGGCGGCGACATCCTCGCCGCGCGGGATCGTCGCGTTCGTCTCGCCGTCGGTGACGTACGGGCCGAAGCGGCCGTCGCGCACCTTCACCGGCTTGCCGGAGACGGGGTCGGCGTCGAACTCCTTCAGCGCGGTCGCCGCCTTGCGGGCGCCGTACTTCGGCTGCGCGAACTTCTCGAGCGCGCCCTCGAGCGTGATCGAGAAGATCTGCTCCTCGTCGTCGAGCGATCGGGTGTCGTCGCCCTTCGACAGGAAGGGCCCGTAGCGGCCGGGCCGGGCGGTGATCTCGGTGCCCGACTCGGGGTCGACGCCCACCACGCGCGGCAGGCCCAGCAGCTTGAGCGCCGTCGGCAGGTCGACCGACTCCGGCTCCATGCTCTTGAAGAGGGATGCGCGGCGCGGCTTGGGCGCGGCCTTCCCCTTCTTGGGCGGCACGGGCTTGCCCTCGTCGTCGAGCTCGACCGGCAGTGCCTCCTCGATGTACGGGCCGAAGCGGCCGTTCTTGACGACCACGTCGAGCCCCGTCTCGGGGTGCTGCCCGAGCACGCGATCCTGCACGGGCTCCGCGGCGAACAGCTCCTGCGCCTTCTCGGGCGTGAGCTGGTCGGGCGTGAGGTCCTCGGGGATGTTGGCGCGCTTGAGCTCGCCATCGGCATCCTGCCCCTCGAGGTACGGGCCGTACTGGCCGACGCGCAGCGTGACGCCTTCCGCGACCGGGATCGAGTTGACCGCACGGGCGTCGATGTCGCCCAGGTTCGCGACGGTCGACTGCAGGCCGGCGTGCTGCTCGCTGCCGAAGTAGAAGCGCTGCAGCCAGTCCCCCCGGTCGAGCTCGCCGTCGGCGATGCGGTCGAGATCCGTGAGCATCGCCGCGGTGAAGTCGTAGTCGACGTAGTCGCCCAGGTTCTCCTCGAGCAGCTTGATGGTCGAGAACGCGATCCAGTTCGGCACCAGCGCGCCGCCCCGCTGGGTGACGAAGCCGCGCCGCACGATCGTGTCGATGATCGACGCGTAGGTCGAGGGGCGCCCGATCTCGAGCTCCTCGAGCGCCTTCACGAGGCTCGCCTCGGTGTAGCGCGGCGGCGGGGTGGTGGCGTGCTCCTTGCGCTCCAGCTCCGCGAGCTCGACCGCGCCGCCCTCCTTGACGTCCGGCAGCCTCGACTCGCCCGACGACGCATCCGCCGTCTCGTCCGCGTAGCGGGACTGGTCCTTCGACTCCTCGTACGCCTGCAGGAAGCCCGGCTCGGTGATGACGGTGCCGGATGCGGTGAACTCGGCGACGCCGCGGCTGGTCGTCGCGGAGGCGATGGTGATGGTCGCCGTCTGACCGGTCGCGTCGATCATCTGGCTCGCGACCGTGCGCTTCCAGATCAGCTCGTAGAGCCGCTGCTCGTTCGGGGTGAGCGACGAGCGCACCTCGTTCGGGGTGCGGAAGGTCTCGCCGGAGGGGCGGATCGCCTCGTGC
This sequence comes from Agrococcus baldri, assembly GCA_007988785.1. GTDB lineage: Bacteria > Actinomycetota > Actinomycetes > Actinomycetales > Microbacteriaceae > Agrococcus > Agrococcus baldri_A. The sequence goes on along the minus strand of BJUU01000003.1, from coordinate 248,829 downwards.
GCCTCCTGCGCCGACTTCGACTTGCCGGCGTAGTGGCGCGCGGCCTGCGGGATGCTGCCGGCGCCGTAGAGGGCGCTCGCCTGCGAGCGCGCTGCCGCGATGGCCTGCTTCGACAGCGCGGGCGAGTCGGTGCGCATATAGGTGATGTAGCCCTGCTCGTAGAGCGACTGGGCGACCGACATCGTCTGCTTGGCCGAGAGCTTCAGCTTGCGGCCGGCCTCCTGCTGCAGCGTCGAGGTGGTGAAGGGCGCGGAGGGGCGGCGGCGGTAGGGCTTCGACTCGACGCCGGAGACGGCGAAGGCCGACTGCTCGAGCTCGCTCGCGAGCGCCTCGGCGGCGGCAGCGTCGAGGATCGTGCGCACGCCCTTGATCTGGCCGCGGTCGTCGAAGTCGGAGCCGGTGGCGACCTTGGCGCCGTCGAGGCGCACGAGTCGGGCGCCGAAGCGGCTCGAGTCGGCCTCGAACTGCGCCGTGAGGCTCCAGTAGTCGGCGGCGACGAAGGCCATGCGCTCGCGCTCACGGTCGACGATCAGGCGCGCGGTGGGCGACTGCACGCGGCCGGCGCTGAGGCCCTGCCGAACCTTGCGCCACAGCACCGGGCTGACCTCGTAGCCGTACAGGCGGTCGAGGATCCGGCGCGTCTCCTGCGCGTCGACGAGCGGCATGTTGAGCTCGCGCATCTGGTCCTTGGCCTGCTGGATCGCGTCCTCGGTGATCTCGTGGAACACCATCCGCTTCACCGGCACCTTGGGCTTCAGCACCTCGAGCAGGTGCCACGCGATGGCCTCGCCCTCGCGGTCCTCATCCGTCGCGAGGATGAGCTCGTCGGCATCCTTGAGGGCCTTCTTGAGCTCTGCGACCGTCTTCTTCTTCTCGTCGCTCACCACGTAGTAGGGGGCGAAACCGTTGTCGACGTCGACGGCGAACTTGCCGTAGGAGCCCTTCTTGAGCTCGGCCGGCAGGTCGCGCGGGCTCACGAGGTCGCGGATGTGCCCGACCGATGCCAGCACCTGGTAGCCCTCCCCCAGGTACCGCTCGATCGTCTTCCCCTTGGCCGGGGACTCCACGATGACGAGCTTCTTGCCCATGCTCACGCTCACTGCTTCTTTGGGATCGTCGGGCCCGACTGGGCCACGAGTCGCCACAATACACACGGTGTCATTGCGCGCTCACCGCCGCCGGCCCGTCGTTCGCTGGCGGCGGAGCGGTGCCGGGCGAGGCCGCGGTCACCCCGGAGGCCCCGCGCGAGCGGTGACGGATGCCGTGAGCGGCCCGACGGGCACGGTGGCCGTCACGCGCGCCTCGAGCCCGTCGATGCGGCAGTCGCCGAGCCCGGCGCCGCTCGCCGTGGCGACGGCCTGCGCGAGCGCGCACGGGCTGCCGTCGGCGAAGCCGGAGAGCGCGTCGGCCGCGGCCAGCGCCGCCGCATCCGCTGCCGCTGCGGCGCGCGCCTGCGCGATCGCCGCGGTGCCGGCGCCCACGACGAGCATCGCGAGCAGCAGCGCCGCCGTCGCGACCGCGAGCGCCAGCGCAGCCCCCGCCCCGCGCTCGCTGCGTAGGTCGAGGAGCCCGTCGGCCGAAGGCCGACAGGCAGCCCACCCCCGTAGGTCGTGGCCCGCCCGGCTTCGTCGGTCGAGGAGGCCGCGGCCCGAAGGGCCGCTGCCGTCACGAGACCAGTTCACCGCCCGCCCCCGTGCGCACAGCTCCGCGCCGTCAGCGTCAGCGCCCCGCCCAGTGCCTCCCGGCTCAGCACCGCGCAGACGAGCTCGCCCTGCGACTCGACCTCGAGCACCGCCCCGTCGTCCGCATACGCCGCCGGGTCGTCATCGCGCCCTGCCGCCCTCGCTGCCGCGCCCGCCGACTGCTCGAGGCTCACCTGCGCCGCGACCGCTGCGATGGCGCCGACGGCGATGCCGAGCGCGAGCACCGCTGCGGGCAGCGCCGCGGCGAGCTCGGCCGTCACTGCACCGAGCTCGCCGTCACGGCTCCTACTGGACCGTGAGCGCACGCTGGACCATGTCGGTGAGGATCCCGCGCACCTCTTCGCTGCGCAGGATCACCACCAGCAGTCCCGCGAAGCCGACCGCCGCCATCGTCGCGATGACGTACTCGGCGGTCGCCGCGCCGTCCTCCTCGTGCACCAGTCTCTCGAGCATCCGCATGCTCGCCTCCTCTCATCGGGGAGGCCAGGGTGGGGCAAGGTGCGCCGCGTCCGCGCGGCGGAATGCGTCGCTTGTGGAGAACTCCGGGTCTCAGTCGCGGCGGGGCTCTCGGCCGGAGGCCGGCGCCTCGGCGTCGGCGACCGGATCGGTCGCGACGATGGGATGCGGCGCCCCCGTGATCGAGGCGAACAGCGCAGCGACCCAGTTGACGATCGCGTTCCAGAAGCTGCGCATGCGACGAACCTAGGTGCAGCCGCTGAGCGTCTGCCGTGCGCCCCTACGCCAGCGGCCCGAGCGCCCCCTCGAGCATCGACACCACGAGCGGCACGATCACGAGCAGCGAGAAGGCCGGCAGCACGCAGGCGCCAAGCGGCAGCGCGAGCTGCACCGCGGCCCGCTGCGCCCGCGCCTCACCGTCGAGGCGGGCGCGCGTGCGCGCCGCCGACGCCTCGGCCAGCAGCAGGCCGCGCACCGGCACGCCGGCGCGCCGGGCGAGGTCGAGCGCCGCGTCGACCTCGTCCCAGCCGCTCGCGACCACACCGGCATCGGCGAGCGCCGCCGCCGCGACCCGGCGGGCGGCATTAGCTGCGCCGCCGCCCGCGAGCGCCACCGCGACCAGGTCGAGCGCGAGCCCAGGCGCCGCCTCGCCCCGCGAAGCCCGGCGAACGATCGCCCGCGACCACCCCCACGCGGCGACCAGCAGCGCCGCGCCCGCCAGCACCGACCAGGTGCCGATGCCGCCACCCACCGCCGCGCCCAGCACGTCGAGGCCGAGCGCGAGCCCGAATCCGACGCCGACGACCGGCAGCAGCATCACGAGCTTCGCCGTCGCCCGCGGCCCGGCGAGCGCCGCCTCGAGGGCGCGCTGCTGCGCCGCCTGCTCCCGCAGCAGGCCGGCGAGCCGCTCGAGGGTCGGGGCCATGGGCGCGCCCGTCTGCTCGGCGACCGTCAGCACCGCGGCGACCAGCCCGCCACCCGCGCCGCCGCCGCCGACCCGCGCTCCGACGGCACCCGCATCCGTGCCCAGCACCGCCCAGGCCCGATCGAGCGGCAGCCCGCCCGCCACGAGCGCCGCGACCCGGTGCACGGTCGCTGCGGCGTCGTCATCCGCGCCCTTCACGTCGCCCGCACCACCAGCCGGTCGCCGTCGAGCGCCAGCTCGCCGATCGCCGCGACCCGTCGCACCGGCCCCTCCGCGCCGTCCGCGCGCTCGACGTGCAGCACCGCGTCGAGCGCGCTCACCGCCTGCCGCGCCAGCGCAGCCGGTGTCAGCCCCGCGAGCGCGCCGAGCGCCTCGAGCCTCGCGGGCACGTCGTCGAGCGAGTTGGCGTGCAGCGTGCCGGCGCCGCCGTCGTGGCCGGTGTTGAGCGCCGAGAGCAGGTCGCGCACCTCTGCGCCGCGGCACTCCCCCAGCACCAGCCGGTCGGGCCGCATGCGCAGCGCCTCCCGCACCAGCTGTTCGAGCCCGATCGCGCCCGCGCCCTCGGCGTTCGCCTGCCGCGCCTCGAGCGCCACCACGTGCGGGTGGTGGATGCGCAGCTCGGCGACATCCTCGATCGTCACGATGCGTTCGGCAGCGGCGGCGGCCGAGAGCATCGCCCCCAGCAGCGTCGTCTTGCCCGAGCCCCCGGCGCCCGTGACGAGCACGTTCGCCCGCCGCTCGACGAGCGCGCGCACCCGCGAGAGCGGCACGAGCCCGAAGGTCCCGCCCGCCTCGAGCTCGGCCAGCGAGAGCGCCGCCACCCTCGGCAGCCGGATCGACAGCTGCGCGCCCGCGACCGCGACAGGCGGCAGCACCGCGTGCACCCGGATGCCGTCGTGCAGGCGCACGTCGACGCACGGCGTCGCCTCGTCGACGTGCCGCCCACCTGCCGCGACCAGCGCGATCGCGAGCGATCGCGCGCGTGCCGCATCGAGCAGCAGCGGCGCACGCTCCGGCCCCGCGCCCCGATCGACCCACACCTGCCCGGCCGTGACGAACACATCCGTGACCGCGGCTTCGGCCACGAGCGGCGCCAGCTCGCCGAACTCGCGCAGCGAGCCGCCGCCCGCGCCGGTGCGGGCTGGCGAATCGGCGGGCACGGCCGGCCGCGCGCCGCCGGCGACGAACGGGATGCCCGTGCCCCGCCCGAGCGCGGGCCCGGCTCGTGCTGTCATGGCCCCGCACCATAGGGCCGCGCCGCGCGCGCCCGCGGCCCCGACGCATCCGCCTGTGGAGAAGGAGAAGGCGGCGCCCACCTGGGGGGAGGGGGCGCCGCCGCAGGAAGGGCGAATGGGGGATCCGCCGTGCACCTGCTCACGTCGGCCAGGCCGACGCTGACCATGGTAGGCGCGAAGCTCTCACCCGGTGAGAGCAACACGATGCAATCTGACAGCGGCGCCCGAGTAGGCTCGCCCCGACAGTGTCGTCTGTGAGGAGAGCCCGTGTCTGACCGCATCGATCACCTGCTGAACGAGACCCGCCGCTTCGCGCCGCCGGAGGCGCTGGCGGGCGAATCCGCGACGAAGGCCGAGCTCTACGAGCGGGCCGGCGAGGATCGCCTGGGCTTCTGGGCCGAGCAGGCCCGGCAGCTGCAGTGGGAGACGCCCTTCACCGAGGTGCTCGACTGGCAGCCGCCGCACGCGAAGTGGTTCCACGACGGCACGCTCAACGTCGCCGTCAACTGCCTCGACCGGCACGTCGAGGCCGGCAACGGCGACCGCGTCGCCCTGCACTGGGAGGGCGAGCCGGGCGACACCCGCACCCTCACCTTCGCCGACATGACGGCAGAGGTCAAGCGGCTCGCGAACGTGCTCGAGGGCCTCGGCGTGAAGGCCGGCGACCGCGTCGCCATCTACCTGCCGATGCTGCCGGAGGCGGTCGCGGCGATGCTCGCCTGCGCCCGCATCGGCGCCGTGCACACCGCCGTCTTCGGCGGCTTCAGCCCCTCCAACCTGCGCGGCCGCATCGACGACGCCGGCGCCACGATCGTCATCACCACCGACGGCGCCTGGCGCAAGGGCAAGGTCTTCGCCCTCAAGCCCACCGTCGACGAGGCGCTGCGCGAGCCCGGCCACGAGGTGCGCAACGTGCTCGTCGTCAAGCGCGGCGAGAACGAGATCGACTGGACCCCAGGCCGCGACATCTGGTACCACGAGGCGATGGCGGATGCGTCGGCCGAGCACGCGGCGCAGGCCTTCCCCGCAGAGCATCCGCTGTTCATCCTCTACACGTCGGGCACCACGGGAAATCCCAAGGGGATCCTGCACACGAGCGCCGGCTACCTGACGCAGACCTCGTTCACCCACCGGCACGTGTTCGACCTCAAGCCCGAGTCGGATGTCTTCTGGTGCACCGCCGACATCGGCTGGGTCACCGGCCACAGCTACGTCGTCTACGGCCCGATGGCGAACGGCACCACGCAGGTGATGCACGAGGGCACCTTCGACACCCCGACCCCCGAGCGGCCGTGGCAGATCATCGAGCGCTACGGCGTCACCATCTTCTACACGGCGCCCACGGCCATCCGCACCTTCATGAAGCTCGGCCGGCAGCACACGCAGTCGAGCGACCTGTCGAGCCTGCGCGTGCTCGGCACGGTGGGCGAGCCCATCAACCCCGAGGCGTGGATGTGGTACCGCGACGTGGTCGGCGGCGGCACCACCCCGATCGTCGACACCTGGTGGCAGACCGAGACCGGCGCCATCATGATCTCGGCGCTCGCCTCGGTCACGACCCTCAAGCCCGGCAGCGCGCAGGTGCCGATCCCGGGCATCTCGGTGGATGTGGTCGACGAGTCGGGCACGCCGGTGGCCGACGGCGACGGCGGGCTGCTGGTCGTGTCGGAGCCGTGGCCGTCGATGCTGCGCACCATCTGGGGCGACGACGACCGCTACCGGTCGACCTACTGGGAGAAGTTCGGCGACGTGTACTTCGCCGGCGACGGCGCCCGCAAGGACGAGGACGGCGAGATCTGGCTGCTGGGCCGCGTCGACGACGTCATGAACGTCTCCGGCCACCGGCTCTCGACCGCCGAGATCGAGTCGTCGCTCGTCGCGCACGACGGCGTCGCCGAGTCGGCGGTGGTGGGGGCGACGGATGCGACCACGGGCCAGGCGGTCGTGGCGTTCGTGATCCTGAAGCAGTCGGCGTCGAAGGAGCACTCGGTCGAGGAGGCCGAGCAGATCCTGCGCCAGCACGTGTCGAAGGACATCGGCGCGATCGCCCGCCCGCGGCAGGTGTTCATCGTGCCGGACCTGCCGAAGACCCGCTCCGGCAAGATCATGCGGCGGCTGCTGCGCGACCTCGCCGAGGGACGCGCGCTCGGCGACACGACGACGCTCGCCGACCAGGGCGTGGTCGACGCGATCAAGCAGCAGTTCCGCGGCGCGTAGGCGCCGCCCCTGCTGGCTGAGCCGCTCCGCCGCCGCAGGCGGCAGAGCGTGTCGAAGCCTTACGCCGCTTCGACACGCTGTGCGCCCTTCGGGCGCGCAGCGGCTCAGCGAGCGGGCGCGCTACGCGTAGGCGACGACGAGCTCCACCTCGACCGGCGCGCCGAGCGGCAGCTCTGCCACGCCGACGGCGCTGCGCGCGTGCTTCCCGGCGTCGCCGAAGATCTCGCCCAGCACGTCGCTCGCGCCGTTCACGACGCCCGGCTGGCCCGTGAAGCCCTCGGCCGAGGCGACGAATCCGACCACCTTGACGATGCGCGTGATGCGGTCGAGCGAGCCGATCTCGGCGTCGATGGCGGCGAGCGCGTTGAGCGCGCACTGGCGCGCGTCGGCCTGCGCATCCTCGGCCGAGACCTCGGCGCCGACCTTGCCGGTGCGGGGCATCGCGCCGTCGACCATCGGCAGCTGGCCGGAGGTGTAGACGAAGCCGGCCTGCGAGACGGCGGGCACGTACGAGGCCACCGGCGGCACGACCGTCGGCAGCGCGATGCCGAGCTCGGCCAAGCGATCCGCGACGCTCATGCCTCTGCCCCCGGCTCCACCGCGCGCTTGAGGAACGCGACCATGCCGCCCTCCGGCCCGTTGGCGACGTGCACGAGCTCCCAGCCGTCGGCGCCCCAGGTGTTGAGGATGGCCGTCTCGCGGTGGATGAGGAGCGGTGTCGTCACGTACTCCCAGGTCGTCCTTGCCATCGTCTGTCGTCCCCGCCCTCATAGGTTGTTCCCGTACCCTCGTATGCTATGGCCGCCACACGACACAAGCCAGGAAGCCTGCTGGGCTCGATCCTCGGGCTGATCGGTTTCTCCGCGATCGCCGGGATCCTCCTCTCGGCGACGCTGACCCCTGCCGTCGCCGTCGCCACGAGCACGGCGAACAGCGGCCTCGACCTCTTCGAGAGCCTCCCCTCCTACGCCCAGATCAACCAGCAGGCCGAGCGCAACCGCATCTACGGCCAGCGCGACGGCAAGCCGGTCGAGATCGCCCAGTTCTACGCGCAGGACCGCCAGGTGCTGCAGTGGGACGACGTGCCGCGCAGCGCCGTCGACGCGCTGGTCGCGGGCGAGGACCGCCGCTTCTACTCGCACGGCGGCGTCGACGCTCCCTCGGTGGTGCGCGCGGCGATGTCGCAGCTCGGCGTCGGCGGCGACTCGGGCGCCTCGACCCTCACGATGCAGCTCGTGCGCATGCAGATCGCCATCGACGCGTGCCTCTCCGAGGATGAGGAGTCGCAGGCGGTCTGCGACGCGCAGTACACCGAGTCGTACCAGCGCAAGCTCGCCGAGATGCGGCTCGCGATCGGCCTCGAGCAGCGGTACACGAAGAACGAGATCGTGCTCGCCTACCTCAACATCGCCAACTTCGGCGGCAACATCTACGGCCTCGAGTCGGGTGCCCAGCGCCTGTTCAACAAGCCGGCCTCCGAGCTCACGGTCGCCGAGTCGGCCGCGCTCATCGCGACGGTGCAGAACCCGTCGATCCGTCGTCTCGACGATCCCGAGAACTGGCCCCGCAACCAGGAGCGGCGCGACTTCATCATCAACAGCATGGCCGGCGAGGGCCTCATCACCGAGGAGGAGCGCGACGAGGCGCTCGCGACCCCGGTGGACGAGAACTTCGTCGACCCGCAGCCCTCCCGCAACGGCTGCATCGTCGGCTACGACTCCGCCCGATTCTTCTGCGACTACGTGCAGCGGGTGCTGCAGAACGACACGGTCGACGGCAATCACATCCTGGGCGCCACGCCCGAGGACAACGCCACCGCGCTGTCGCAGGGCGGCTACCGCATCTACACCTCGATCGACCTCGACCTGAACGACTCGGTGCAGGCCACCGTCGACCAGCTGGTGCCGAACGACGAGACGCGCTGGCAGTCGGGCGCCGCGGTGACGCAGCTCGAGGTGAACACCGGGCGCATCCTCACCATGGTGCAGAACAAGGACTACGACCCACGCACCGACCATGCGCCGACCGGCACGAGCGTCAACTTCAACGCCGACTATGCGCACGGCAGATCCGGCGGCTTCCAACCCGGTTCAGGCTTCAAGATCTTCACGCTCGCGCAGTGGATCCAGGACGGCCGCTCGGTGAACGAGCAGGTCGACGCCACCGAGGAGGAGTGGACCACCGGGGAGTTCACGGCCTCCTGCGACCCCGGCGCGACGGCCATCGCCCCGTGGACGCCCCAGAACAACGAGGGCAACGAGTACTCGCGCATGACGCCGACGCAGATCATGGTCAACTCGGTGAACACCGGCACGCTGCGCATGGCGAGCGAGGTCGACCTGTGCGACATCATGTCGACCGCCAACAGCATGGGCGTCGAGCGCGCCGAGGCGGGCACGACCGACCAGAACGGCGAGCTCATCGAGAGCGACGATCTCATCCCCTTCCCCGCCGCCGTCATCGGCGGCTCCTGGAACGTCACACCGATGGGCATGGCCGAGGCCTTCGCGACCGTCGCCAACGGCGGCATCCACTGCGAGCCCACCGCGATCGACCGCATCATCGCCCGCGACGGCTCCGAGGTCGCTCCCCCCGGGCAGGACTGCAACCAGGCGCTCACCCCGCAGGTCGCCTCCGTCATGCAGCACGTGCTCGAGGAGGTCACCAACCGCAGCCTCAACAACCCGCCCGGAGCCACGCCCGTCATCTCCAAGACGGGTACCACGAACGGCGTCGTGCAGACCTGGGTGAACGGCGCGAGCCCGACGGTCGCGACCGCGGTCTGGGTCGGCAACATCGTCGGCAACTACTCTCTCGAGTCGCGCTGGAACGTTCGCTCGAACATCTTCAACGCCGCGATGGGCGAGGCGATCGCCCGCTACCCCGGCGGGCAGTTCCTCTCGCCCGACCAGGACACCCTGCAGGGTGACGCGAGCGCGCTGCCGGACGTGACCGGGCAGAGTGTCGACGAGGCGCAGTCCACGCTCGAGGCCGCCGGCTTCGAGGTGCAGGTGGCCGACGCCATCGAGGGCATCCAGTCGAACGGCGACGTCGAGTACACCGCGCCCGGCGCGGGCTCCCTGGTGACCACGCAGACGCCGATCATCATCTACCCCTCGAACGGCGCCCTGTCCCCCGAGGCCGAGCAGCCGGCAGACACCGAGGCACCGGATGCCGAGGGCCAGACCTGGCCGAACCTGGTGGCGCAGTCGATCGGCGACGCCAGATCCACGCTCTCGGGCGCCGGCTTCGACCCCGGGCTCATGCAGGTGACCTGGCAGGATCACGGCGAGGCCAACCTCTGCACCGTGCTGGCGCAGAACCCCGGCGAGGGCACCCCCGGCGCCGCGGGCGACCCGATCTCGGTCGTGGTCGGCACGAACGCCTCCGGGGGCGACCCTGGCTGCTAGCCCGAGAGCGCTCGGCGCGGTCGTCGGCGGCGTGCTCGCCGCCGGCGCCGCGGTGGCCGCCTACGCCACGGCGATCGAGCCGCACGCCTTCCGCATCCGCACCGAGACGCTGCGCGTGCTGCCCGCGGGCGCGCGCCCGATCACGGTGCTGCACCTGGCCGACATCCACCTCGCGCCCTGGCAGGAGCGCAAGCTCGACTGGCTCGAGGGCCTCACGACGCTCGAGCCAGACCTGATCGTCAACACCGGCGACAGCCTCGGGCACGGGGCCGCGCTGCCGGTGCTGGCGGATGCGCTGCGCGTCTTCCAGGGCGTGCCCGGCTTCTTCGTGCACGGCTCGAACGACGTCTACGGGCCGGAGCTCAAGAACCCCCTGCGCTACTTCGCCGGCCCCTCGAAGCTCGCGGGCGAGTCGCACAGGAACCGGCTCGACACCGCCGGGCTCGAGCGCGCCTACGAGGAGCTCGGCTGGCTGAACCTCAACAACGCGGCGCGGGCGATCGAGGTGCGCGGCACCACCGTGGCCGCGTTCGGGGTCGCCGACGCGCACCGGCACTGGGATCGGCTCGACGAGACCGAGGCGGCCCTCTCGCGCATGCGCAAGGCGCTCGGCGACGAGCCGCGCATCACCCTCGGCGTCACGCACGCGCCGTACCAGCGCATCCTGAACGCCTTCGTCGACCTGGGGGCGGATGCGATCCTCGCCGGGCACACGCACGGCGGCCAGGTGCGCGTCCCGGGCGGGCACGCGCTGGTCACCAACTGCGACATCCCGCGCGCGCAGGCCTCGGGACTCAGCACCTGGGTGCACGGCGGTCGCGCGGTGCCCCTGAACGTCTCGCAGGGCATCGGCTCGTCGATCTACGCGCCCTTCCGGCTCGGCACTCCCCCGGAGGCCGTCGTCGTGTCGCTGCGGCCGCGCGACATCGGGTAGACTGGTGCGGTTGCTCAGCGGGTTCCGGCCCACCAGAGCAGCACCGGGGTGTGGCGCAGCTTGGTAGCGCGCGTCGTTCGGGACGACGAGGTCGCAGGTTCAAATCCTGTCACCCCGACTTCATGACTGAGGGCTCAATGCGGCAAGGCCGCGTTGAGCCCGTTGTCATGAAGGTCGAGGAGCGCGCGGCCCGCAGGGTCGCACGCGTCGCGAGACCTGCCGGATACCGGCCTCGTGACGCATGCCGGCTCCGCCGGTACGCTCCTCGACCTACGAAGCGCCCAGCCGCCCGCCGGACTCCTGCAGGTAGCAGGTGGCGCACAGCGACTCGTAGGTGACCGCCTCGCCGTCGATGGCGACCTGGTCGCCGTCGAAGACGAATCCGTCGCCGATCCTGCGGCCGTTGAACATCGCCTTGCGACCGCAGCGGCAGATGGTCTTGAGCTCCTCGAGCGAGTGCGCGAGCTCGAGCAGCCGGGCCGAGCCCGGGAAGGCGTGCGTGAGGAAGTCGGTGCGGATGCCGTAGGCGAGCACCGGCACGCCGCGCTCGACGGCCAGGCGCAGCAGCTCGTCGACCTGCGCGGGCGTGAAGAACTGCGCCTCGTCGACCAGCAGGCACGCGACGGGCTCGTCGGCGAGCGCCGCTGCCGCCTCGAACACCTCGGTGACAGACTCCTCGCGCCCGACCAGGAAGTCGACCCGCCGCGTCACGCCCAGGCGCGAGACGATGTCGCGCTCGCCCTTCGTGTCGGTCGCGGGCTTCGCCAGCAGCACCCGCTGCCCGCGCTCCTCGTAGTTGAACGCCGCCTGCAGCAGGCCCGTGGACTTGCCGGAGTTCATCGCGCCGTAGCGGAAGTAGAGCTTCGCCACGGCTAGAGGATGCCGTCCTCATCGGCGCGCAGGCTCAGCTCGATGCGCGTGCCGGCGGGCCGGTCGATCGCCGCGTACTTCGCGCGCACGCGGCGCAGGAAGGTCTTCGCGGTCTCGTAGCCGACGCCCATCTCTGCGGCCACCTGCACGGTCGTGAGCCCCTGCACGTAGTGCGCCAGCGCACGCCGCTCGCCGGGCGAGAGCCGAGGCCGCCGGTGCGCTGCATCGAGGTTGGAGCGCCCTCCGCGGCGCCGCGCGGTGCGCGCGGCCGCGACCCGCTCGGCCACCGTGGCAGCGGTCTCGGCGAGCGGCACGACGATCGCGCCTGCCTCCTCGAGCCGCAGCCGCAGCTCCTCGCCCGTGTCGGCATGGACGACCACGATCGCGCCGGCGGCCGCCGCGGTGACGGCGTGCACGAACAGCTGCCGGCCGGGCTCCTCGGCGAGCACCACGGCGTCGCCGGGGAAGCCGGGATCGACGACCAGGTCGGTGAAGCGCGGCGCGAGCGCGCTCAGCCGCAGGGCGGCGTCAGCCTCGACGGCGTCGCGGAGCCTCGCGCCGAGCGACCCGCACGCGACGATGCTCACGGAGCGGGGACTGCCGTTCTCGGCTGCGGTCACGGCCATGCGCCATCGCCTCAGGGTGTCGCGCTCGCTGCGGTGCCGCCGGCGACCACGGGCTCCGGCTCCTCGACGAGCCGCAGCACGCGAGCGGTGCGCGCGAGCGTCTCACGGGCGGCCTCGGGGTCGTCGTTGAGCTTCGTGCCGTAGCTGGGGATCAGCTCGGTGAGCGTCTCCCGCCAGGCGGGCATGCGCTCGGGGAAGCAGCGCTCGAAGATCGTCAGCATGATGTGCACGGCGGTCGATGCGCCCGGCGATGCGCCCAGCAGGCCGGCGATGGTGCCGTCGGCGCCGGTGACGACCTCGGTGCCGAACTGCAGCACGCCGCCCTTGTCGGGGTCGCGCTTCATCACCTGCACGCGCTGGCCGGCCGTGATGAGCCGCCAGTCCTCGTCCTTCGCGTCGGGCATGAACTCGCGGAGCGCGTCGAGGCGCTGCTGGCGCGACGCGAAGACCTCGCCCATGAGGTACCCGACCAGGTCGAAGTTCGCCAGGCCCGCCCGGATCATCGGCCACAGGTTGTGGCCCTTGATGGTCTCGAACATGTCGGTGTAGCTGCCGGTCTTGAGGTACTTCGGGCTCCAGCCCGCATAGGGCCCGAACAGCAGGCTCGCCTCGCCGTCGACGACGCGAGTGTCGAGGTGCGGCACCGACATCGGCGGGGCGCCGACGCTCGCCTTGCCGTACACCTTCGCGGTGTGGCGGGCGACGATCTCGGGGTTGTCGGTGCGCAGGAACGCGCCCGTGATGGGGAAGCCGCCGAATCCCTTGGCCTCGGGGATGCGCGACTGCTGCAGCAGCTTGAGCGCACCGCCGCCGGCGCCGACGAAGACGAAGCGGGCGTGCACCTCGTGCGTGTTCTGGCCCACCTCGCTGCGCACCCGCAGCCGCCAGTCGCCGTCCGCGCGCCGCTTGAGGCCGGTGACGGTGACGTCGGTGTGCACCCGCGCGCCATCCTCCTGAAGCCTGCCCAGCAGCATCCGCGTCAGTGCCCCGAAGTCGACGTCGGTGCCGTCGGTCGAGCGGGTCGCGGCGATCGGCTGCGACTTCTTGCGGCCCGGGATGAGCGTGGGCGCCCAGCCGCGGATGACCTCGGCGTCCTCCGAGTACTCGATGCCGGCGAAGAGCGGCTCGTCCTTCAGCAGCTCCCAGCGGCGGCGCAGGTAGTCGACGTTGTCCTCGCCCCACACGAAGGTCATGTGCGGCGTGGGCGAGATGAAGCCCGCAGGATCGGGCAGCGTGCCGTCCTCGACGAACGACGCCCAGAGCTGGCGCGAGAGCTGGAACTGCTCGTTGATGTCGACGGCCTTCGCGGTCGTCATCGAGCCGTCCTTGCCCTCGGGCATGTAGTTGAGCTCGCACAGCGCCGCGTGGCCGGTGCCCGCGTTGTTCCAAGGGTTCGACGACTCCTGACCCACCTCGGACAGGCGCTCGAACACCTCGATGGACCACGACGGCTCGAGGCGGTGCAGGAGGGCCCCGAGCGTGGCGCTCATGATCCCTCCGCCGATCAGGGCGACATCGATGGTCTTGCTCACGCACCCGATTCTAGAACAAGGCTCGACTACCGGCGTTCGGGGTACACAGCGGGCCCCGCCGGGAGGGGCCTACCATTGCCGCGTCGACACCGACGGTCGGCACAGGCGAGAGGAGCGCGGACATGGGAATGCTGGACGACGCGAAGGACAAGCTCGGCGACGCTGCCGGATGGGTCAAGGACCGCGCGGAGCAGATCGGCGACCAGGCGCAGGACGCCGGTCAGTCGCTCGGCGAGAAGGCGGCTGACGCGAAGCACTGGGTCGAGTCGCGGGTCGGCGGCGCCGACGCGGGCGAGGGCGCGGGTGCGGATGCGGGTCACGTCGGTGGCGGCGGCGAGTTCGCGACCGAGTGGGTGGATGCGTCCACGGACGCAGCCGCGGACGCCCCGCAGGCGGATGCCGCGGACCCCGACGCAGAGGGCGGACGCCCGGTCTGATCGCGCAGTGGCCCCGGCCTGAGGCGGGCCGGGGAGCTGGCGTCGCGGTGGAGACCAGCCATGGTCTCCACCGCAAGTTCCAGCGCTCAGTCCAGTCGCTGCGCGACGAGCTCGGCCAGCTGCACGGCGTTGAGCGCCGCGCCCTTGCGCAGGTTGTCGTTCGCGACGAACAGCACGAGGCCCTTGCCGGGCTCGGCCGACTGGTCGGCGCGGATGCGGCCCACGAGCGAGTCGTCGGCGCCCGCGGCCTGCTGCGGGGTCGGCACGTCGACCAGCTGCACCCCGGGCGCCTGCGACAGCAGCTCGCGCGCCTGCTCGGGGCTCAGGTCGCGCTCGAACTCGGCGTGGATCGCGAGCGAGTGGCCGGTGAACACGGGCACGCGCACGCAGGTGCCCGCGACGCGCAGCTCCGGGCGCTGCAGGATCTTGCGCGACTCGTTGCGCAGCTTCTGCTCCTCGTCGGTCTCGTTCGAGCCGTCGTCGACGATCGAGCCGGCGAGCGGCAGCACGTTGTGCGCGATCGCCTGCGTGTAGACGGCGGGCTCGCCGAGGTCGACGGCGGAGCCGTCGTGCGTGAGCCGCTCGGGGTGCTGGCTCGAGCTGCGCTCGAGCTGGCCGCGCAGCTCCTCGACGCCCGCGAGGCCGGAGCCGGAGACCGCCTGGTAGGTGGCGATCACGAGCCGCACGAGGCCCGACGCCAGGTCGAGCGGCTTGAGCACCGGCATGGCGGCCATGGTGGTGCAGTTCGGGTTGGCGATGATGCCCTTGACGGCGCCGGTGATGGCGTGCGGGTTGACCTCGGAGACCACGAGCGGCACCTCCGGATCCATGCGCCAGGCCGAGGAGTTGTCGATCACGATCACGCCCGCCTCGGCGAACCTCGGCGCCAGCCGGCGCGAGATCGCGCCGCCGGCCGAGAAGATCGCGATGTCGAGCCCGCTCGGGTCGGCCTGGTCGGCATCCTCGATCGTGATCTCGCTGCCGCGGTACTCGAGCGTCGTGCCCGCCGAGCGGGCCGAGGCGAACAGCCGCAGCTGCTCGATGGGCACTTCGCGCTCGGCCAGCAGCCGCAGCACGACGCCGCCGACCTGGCCGGTGGCGCCCACGACGCCGAGCCGCACGGGCCGCGCCTGCCCGGCCTCCTCGCGCAGCGCGCGGATCATCGTCCGGTCCCCGCGTGCACGACGGCCTCCTCGTCGGCATCCAGCTCGAAGGCCGAGTGCACCACGCGCACGGCGTCGATGAGCTGGTCGGCGCGCGTGACGACCGAGATGCGGATCTCGGAGGTCGAGATCATCTCGATGTTGATGTCCGCATCCGACAGCGCCTTGAACAGTCGCGCCGAGACGCCCGCGTTGGTGCGCATGCCGGCGCCGACGAGCGCGAGCTTGCCGATCTGGTCGTCGTAGTGCAGCTGCTCGAAGCCGACCGCCTCGCGGTGCGACTCGAGTGCGTCGAGCACGCCGCCCGCCTCCTCCTTCGGCAGCGTGAAGGAGATGTCGGTGCGGCCGGTCGCGGCCTCCGACACGTTCTGCACGATCATGTCGATGTTCGCGCCGGTCTCGGCGACGATCGTGAAGATGCGCGCCGCCGTGCCCGGCACGTCGGGCGTGCCGACGACGGTGACCTTGGCCTCTGACAGGTCGTGGGCGACGCCCACGATCATCGGCTCTTCCATTTGGGACCCCGCTCTCTCTGGGTCGTACACGATGGTGCCCTCGTCGTTCGTGAACGACGAGCGCACGTGAAGGGTGACGCCGTGCCGACGGGCGTACTCGACGCTGCGGATGTGCAGCACCTTCGCCCCGCCGGCGGCGAGCTCGAGCATCTCCTCGCTCGTGACACGAGGGATGCGGCGGGCACGGGGGATGACACGGGGGTCGGCGGAGAAGACCCCGTCGACGTCGGTGTAGATCTCGCAGACGTCGGCGCGCAGCGCCGCGGCGAGCGCGACGGCCGAGGTGTCGGAGCCGCCGCGGCCGAGGGTCGTGATGTCGCCGGTGACCTTGTTGAACCCGGCGAAGCCCTGCACGATGGCGATCTGGCCCTTGTCGAGGGCGTCGCGCACGCGGCCGGGCGTGACCGAGACGATGCGGGCGGCGCCGTGCCTGTCGTCGGTGAGCATGCCGGCCTGGCTGCCGGTGAACGAGACGGCCTCGGCGCCCTGCGCCTTGATCGACATGGCCAGCAGCGCCATCGAGATGCGCTCGCCGGCGGTGAGCAGCATGTCGAGCTCGCGGCCGCCGGTCGGCAGGCTCGGCACCACCTGGTGGGCGAGGTCGAGCAGCTCGTCGGTGGTGTCGCCCATGGCCGAGACGACCACGACGACGTCGTCGCCGCGCTTGCGCGACTCGACGATCCGCTTGGCGACGCGCTTGATGCCTTCGGCGTCGCCCACGCTGGACCCGCCGAACTTCTGCACGATCAGGCTCACGTCGCTCCTCACCACCCCTGGACCCTCCAAGTCTAGGCGTCGGTGAGTGCCGCATCCGCCCGGGTCTCGTGACGCGTGCGGCTGCGCCGCGCGCTCCGGTTCCTGAGTGGGCCGAAGGGCGACCTTGAGTCCTCCGGGCTCACGGGCGTGAGCCCTGCGGACTCAACTCAGCGCTCGACGGCCCTGCGACCCTCGAACGCGCGGCCCAGCGTCATCTCGTCGGCGAACTCGAGGTCGCCGCCGACGGGCAGGCCGCTCGCGAGCCGCGACACCTTGACGCCCAGCGGCAGCAGGGTGCGGATGAGGTAGGTCGCGGTGGCCTCGCCCTCGACGTTGGGGTCGGTGGCGATGATGACCTCCTCGACCTTGGCGTCCTGCAGCCGGGTCATGAGCGAGGCGACGCGCAGCTGGTCGGGCCCGACGCCCTGCATGGGGTTCAGGGCGCCGCCGAGCACGTGGTAGAGCCCGCGGTACTCCCTGGTGCGCTCGATGGCGACGACGTCCTTCGCCTCCTCGACCACGCAGATGGCGGTGGGCACACGGCGCGGGTCGCGGCAGATGGCGCAGCGCTCCTGCTCGCCGACGTTGCCGCAGATGACGCAGAAGCGCACCTTGTCGCGCACGGTGTGGAGGATGGTCGCCAGCCGCTCGACGTCGAACGTCTCCGTCTGGATGATGTGGAACGCGATGCGCTGCGCCGACTTCGGGCCGACGCCGGGCAGGCGCCCGAGCTCGTCGATCAGATCCTGGACGATGCCGTCGTACATGTCAGCGCTCCCCTCGCACCCGCGGGCGCTCCTCGATCAGCTCGGCCCCGAGCTCCTCCCGCACGACCGCCTCGCCGTAGCGCGCCGCCTGCGATGCCGACAGCGCGGGCTCGGGCGCCGGCGCCGACTGCGCGAGCTCGTCGAGCGAGGGCGCGGAGGTGGCGCGCGGCGCGACCTCGGCCGGTGCCGCCGCGACGGCGAGCACGGGCGCCTCTGGCGCCGAGACGAACGACAGCGGGTCGGGCTCGGGCCCGTCGGGCAGCGGCTGCTCGGGCAGATCCTCCGGCGGCGCCTCGGCGTCGCTCGGGATCGCCGCGACCGCCCAGCCGGTGACGGGGGCGCCGCTCACCGGCGCGGCGGCCGCTGACGGCTGGCGCCGGGGCGTGGGGGCGGATGCGTCCGCTCGCGCGGGCGCGGACGTGCCGGCGCCCGCAGGCTCGGACGTGCCGGTGGCGGCGGGCACGGACTGCTGCGCCTGGCCGGCGGCGGTGGGAGCCGGCGCCGATGCGGGTGCCGACCCGGATCGGTGCTCCTCCTCACCGGCAGCGGGCGGCTGCTCGGTCGGCGTGCGCGGCGACTGCCGGGTGCGCGGGATGTACTTCACCTCGATGCCGAGCAGCTCCTTGATCGCGGTGCGCAGCAGGTCGGCGAAGCTCGGCTTCGCCCCCTGCGCCTCGCGGAACCGCTGCACGTCGGCATCGGACTGGAAGCCCAGCACGAGCACGTCGCCGTCGTGCAGGTCGACGGGCGTGACGTTCGACACGAGCATCCACGCGGCGCGGTGCTGGTCGGCGAGCTTCTGCAGCACCTCGTCCCACGCGTCGCGCAGCTGCTGGAAGGTGATCGGCGCGGCCGGCGCGGCGACGACTTCGGTCGCCGGGGAGCTCACCGGGGCGACCGCTCGCTTCGGGGACCCGTTCTGCCCAACGGGACCCGGTGCACTGGGTCCCGTTCGGCGGGAGGGGTCCCCTTCGCCAGCGGCGGGCGACAGAGGGGCGGGCTCCGCGGGCGCGGGCTCCGCAGGCGCGGGCTCCGCAGGCGCGGGCTCCGCAGGCGCGGGCTCGGCACGCGCGGGCTCGGCAGGCGCGGGCTCGGCACGCGCGGGGGCGGCGGGTGCGGGGGCGGCGGGTGCGCTGCTCGAAGCGGCCGCGGGAGCCGCGCCGTCGAGACGCTGCTCGAGCCGCTCGACGCGCGCGAGGGTGCCGACCTCCGGGGCTCCCGTCTCGGGCACCAGCAGTCGCGCCGCCATGAGCTCGAGGTGCAGGCGCGGGCTCGTGGCACCGGCCATGTCGGTGAGCGACTTCGCCACGATGTCGGCCGCGCGCGAGAGCTCGGCGGCACCGAAGCCGCCGGCCTGCTCGACGAGCGTGCGCAGCTCGTCCTCCGGCACGCCGTGGAGGATCGCCGCCGGGTCGCTCGCCGCGTGCGCCACGATCAGGTCGCGCAGCCGCTCGAGCAGATCCTCGACGAAGCGGCGCGGATCCTGGCCCGACTGCACGACGCGATCGATCGACGCGAACAGCCTGGGCGCATCCGTCGCCGACAGGGCGCCGACGATCTCGTCGAGCAGCTCGCCGTGCGTGAAGCCGAGCAGCGCGACCGCGCTCCCGTAGGTGACCGTCGACTCGGAGCCGGCGATGAGCTGGTCGAGCAGGCTGAGCGTGTCGCGGGCCGAGCCGCCGCCGGCGCGCACGACGAGCGGCAGCACGCCGGGGTCGACCTCGACGCCCTCCTGCGCGCACAGCTGCTGCACGTACTCGAGCATCGGCGCGGGCGCGATGAGGCGGAACGGGTAGTGGTGGGTGCGCGAGCGGATCGTGCCGATGACCTTGTCGGGCTCGGTCGTGGCGAAGATGAACTTGATGTGCTCGGGCGGCTCCTCGACGATCTTCAGCAGCGCGTTGAAGCCGCCGGAGGTCACCATGTGCGCCTCGTCGATGATGAAGACCTTGTAGCGGTCGCGGCTGGGCGCGAAGGTGGCGCGCTCGCGCAGGTCGCGGGCGTCGTCGACGCCGCCGTGGCTGGCCGCGTCGATCTCGACCACGTCGAGCGAGCCGCCGCCGTCGCGGCCGAGCTCGACGCACGAGTCGCACACGCCGCAGGGGTCGGGGGTCGGCCCCTGCGCGCAGTTGAGGCAGCGGGCGAGGATGCGGGCGCTCGTGGTCTTGCCGCAGCCGCGCGGGCCCGAGAAGAGGTAGGCGTGGTTGACGCGATCGGCGCGCAGCGCCGTGCGCAGCGGATCGGTGACGTGCGCCTGCCCGATAAGCTCGGCGAACGACTCCGGCCGATAGCGGCGGTAGAGGGCGGCGACCATGCGCACCAGGCTACTTGGCGCCGGTGACCCGCGATCACCTGTCCCCAACCACGCAACGGTACGCCGCGGCATCCGCCAACCTCCGCGTTCGCTGAGAACACTTGCGTGGCGGGCAGAAATGCGCCCATGGTGGGCGGACATCCGCGCGGGTCTCCCTCGAGCACGAGTGCGAAGCCCTGCGGGCGCGACGCACCATCGATGGAGGAGACATGGCACAGGACACGAAGCGACGGAAGGTGCTCGCGGTGCTCGCGGGCGGACTCGTGCTGGGGGGTCGGCGCGGCAGTGACGCTCGCCGCCTGGAACGACTCGGAGTTCGCGACCGGCGAGTTCGCGGCGGGTGACTTCAACCTCGAAGGCGCCGTCGACGGCGCCGCCGGCACGTACGCCGACCACGAGACGGCTGCCGGTGCCGCGGCACTGGAGTTCACGCTGCCGCTCGCCGACAACCTCGCGCCCGAGGACGTGGTCTACGCCCCGTTCTGGGTGCGGCTCGACGCGACGACGACCAGCCCTGCCGCGTTGACGGCCACCAGCGCGACGGGCACCGGCGAGAACGCGGCGAACCTCTCGTACACGGTGCACGCGATCCCCGCGGCCGCGACGTGCGACGCGACGACCGCCACGACCGGCACGGAACTCGCGAGCGGGGCCGACCTCACCGCCTTCACGGCCGCCGGCGAGCAGGCGCTCGCGATCGGCGCCGAGGGCGTCGCGGGCGCCCCGACCCAGCTGTGCTTCGCCGTCACCGCGGGAGCCGACCTCGTCGAGGGCGCACCGGCCACCGGCACCTGGGCGTTCACGGCGACCTCCGAGTAGTCGGCTGTGGGCCACCACAGCTCCGATGCGTCGCGCCTGCGCTGGCGCCGGGTGCGAGCGCTCCTCGCGAGCGGGCTCGTGCTCGGCGTCGGCGGGGCGGTCACGCTCGCGGCGTGGAACGACTCCGAGCACAGCCAGGCGTCGTTCAGCGCCGGCACCTTCGGCATCGAGGGCGCCGTCAACGGCACGGCGTTCTCAGAGCATCCCTCGCAGGCGACCACCGCGACGATGACGTTCCCGGCGACGCCGATGGTGCCGGGCACGACCAGCTACGCGATGCTGAGCGTGCGCACGATCAACCCCTCGGTCGCCGGCGCCTCGCTGCTCACGGCGAACGCGGCGAACAGCGGCGGGCTCGGGCAGTACCTCACCTACGGCGTGCGCACGATCGCGGGCACCACGTGCAACGCGACCACGTTCGCGGCCGGCACAGTGCTCGTGACCGCGGGCTCGCCCCTGACCACGGGCGCGACCGCCACGCAGGCGCTGCAGGCGAACCGCGGCAACCAGGTGAACTACTGCTTCGCGGTCACGCTGCCCGCCACCGCACCGAACGCGGCGCAGGGCCTCGCGCTCACCGCCCGCTGGGAAGCCGTCGGCACTGCCGCCGCGCCGTGACCGCCGCGCCGTGACCACCGCATCCGCCGCCCGAGGAGGCACCGTGACCCACCGCCCGCAGCACGCCGGGCGCCGCGCCATGTCGTGGCTCGGCGAGGCGCTGCTGTGGATCGCGGCGGCCGGGGGCGCGATCTGCATCGTGCTCGTGATCCTCGCCCACACGATGGGCATCACGCTCATGATGTTCAGCACCGGCTCGATGGCGCCGACCATCCCGGCGGGCTCGGTCGCGGTCGTGCAGCAGACGCCCGCGAGCGAGATCGAGGTGGGCGACGTCGTCACGGTCGACCGCGCCGAGCAGCTGCCCGTCACGCACCGCGTCACCTCGGTCGTGGAGGGCGCGACGGCCGACGAGCGCATCATCACGATGCGCGGCGACGCCAACGAGCGCGACGACGCGCAGCCCTACACCGTGACCTCGGTGCGCACCGTGCTGTGGTCGCTGCCGGGGCTCGCGGCGTTCATCGTGCAGCTCGGCGACCCCTTCGTGCTCGGCGGTATCACCATCGGCGCGGCCCTGCTCGTCGGCTGGGCGTTCTGGCCGCGGGAGAAGGACGACGTGACGGATGCGTCGGCCGACGACCCGGAACCCGTCACCGCGGGAGCCGGGTCGTGACCCCTCGCGGCGCGGCGCTGCCCGCGATGCTCGCCGCAGCCGTGCTCTGCGTCTTCGCCGGTGCCACGCCGGCGTCGGCGGCCGAGCGCTCGCACGTCGTCGAAGGGCAGCACCTGCGGCTCGTCTCGACGGCCGACCCGGAGGCGATGCGCGGCATGCTGCCGGGCTCGGTCGCTATCTGGGATGTGTCGATCAGCGCCGACGCGCCGGAGCCGGGCGTGATCGACATCGCGCTCGGCGGCAGCGGCGAGCTGCCGCTCGAGGTCGATGTGCGCGGCTGCGCCGAGGCATGGACCGCCGACGGCTGCCCGGCAGGAGCGATGTCGATCGAGCGCGGGCTGACCGCGTCCCTCGACGGCACGCGGACCCCACTGCTCGAGACGCCTGCAGACGCGACCACGCACCTGCGGCTCGAGGTCGCCGTGCCGAGCGACGCGACGCCGCCGGAGGATGCGACGACGGTGCTGCGCGTGCACGCGGAGGGCTACGGCGACCAGGTCGAGGCGAGCCCGCCCGGCGGCGGCGAGGGCGAGCTGCCCCGCACCGGCATGCAGCTCGGCGGCTCCGCCCTGCTCGCGGCGGGTGCGGTCATCGTCGGCGTCGCGGGTGCGCGACTCTTCGCGGGACGACGCTCGGCGATGGAGACGTCGTGAGCGCGCGACGCATCTGTCGGCGGCTGCTGGCGGGCACGATTGCGCTAGCTGTGGCCGCGGCGCTGCTGTGGGCGCCCCGTGCCGCGGTGAGCGATGCGGCATGGATCGACCCCGAGAACAGCAGCGCGGCTCTCACTGCCATCGCGCTGCAGCCGCCGCAGTCGACGGCCGTGACGCTATGCAAACGGCCAGGGCTGACAGAAACGGGCAACGCGTTCTCGATCCAATGGCGATGGCCGGCGTCGATGCCGTCGCCCCCCGCCGAGGCGGCCACGACCTGGACGATCAACGGCGTGGCGCTGGTTCCGGTCACGTCGGGGCCGGTCGCAGGGGTCTACACGTCGACGTTCACTGTGGCGCAGCTGCGGAGCGTCACGACCCCGGTCGTCGAGCGAACCTACACCGCTCGCGCCTCGACGCGACTGGCGATACCCGGCGGCAGTGCCTGGACCTCGGCAACTCACCGGATGGCGCAGATGGTGGCGCCCGCGGTCGCGGGTGACCCGACGTGCCAGGTGCTGGCCGGCCCCTGAGACGCAAAGGACCCCCCGCGCACCCGCCAGAGCCCGGTTGCCCTTGCTTCGTCTCCGACCTGGGGGATTTGGCCTGGATGGCGCCACGCGGGGAGCCGCATCCATCGTACCCGGTCGTCAGGTGCCCGGTGCCCAGCCGGGATTCGGCCACATGGGCCGGGGGTCGCGCAGTGCGCGGCGCAGATCCTCGAGCGTGCGCACGAAGCCCTCGGCCACGGGTCCGGCGGCGGTGAGGCGGGTGGTGTCGACGATCGCGGTGATGATCTCGTCGGCCTCCCTGATGCTGAGGTCGTCGAATCTGCTCGAGAGCAGCCGGCTCAGGGTGCCGGCGCGGAACGCCACCGGCGACGACAGCACGAGCTGCACCAGGTCGGCGAGGATCTGTCGCTTGGACGTGTTCGCCAGATAGTCCTGCATGCGGCTCGGGTCATCGATCACGCGCGCGAGCGGGCCGCCGTAGCTCAGGCCGAACGTCACCCAGCTCAGCACCGTCAGCGACGCGATCGCCGAGAGGCCCGCGAAGGCCAGGATGCCGAACGCTCCCGCCATGAGCAGGATCTGCATGCGCGGATCGAGGCCGTTCCACCACTCGGAGATGTTCTCGAGCAGGTTGAGCAGCCAGAAGTCCATCAGCGGCCCGGCGAAGCCGACGCCGATCGAGCTCGCGAGCAGCGTCGCCAGCACCAGCGCGAGCAGCAGCCCGGCCACGAGCCAGATCGCGATGCGCACCCGCAGTCGGCGCATCGCCGCGCGATCGAGGGCCGGCAAGGCAGCCGCACGGCTTCGTGCGTCGGCGTTGGCGCCGTGCGCGACCGGCAGCAGCAGCATCCCCAGGCGACCGCCGGTGCGGATCGCGCGTGCCACGCCCAGCGCCCAGCTGCGCGCGTCGTCGACGATCTGCAGCCCGAGGCCCGCGGCAGCGGCGAGCAGCCGGCGCAGCGGAGGCCCCTGCGCGATGCGCGCCATCCGCTCGAGCGTGCGGGCCTCCACCATCCCGGCACGGGCTCGCCGGTCCGCGTCGAGGAGCGCGGCGACCAGCCAGAGCACTGCGACCGCCACGCTCAGCAGCACGCCCTGCGCCGTGAGCAGCCATGGCACCGCCAGCGCCTTGCCCAGCGGGTGCGCGTCACCGGTCAGCAGCGTCCAGGCGTCGAGCCCCGCGTTCCCGAGCCCGTGATCCATCATCGAGGTGAGCAGCGCCCCGAGCGGCAGCGCCCATGTCAGCCACCGCAGCACCGGGTACCGCCGACGCAGCGCCAGCGCCAGCCCCAGCATCCCGAGCACGAGCGCCGTCCAGACGGGATGCACCGGTGAGGGATCGTCGCCGTAGGACAGCCCGAGCGGGTTGAGGGTGAAGCGCGGGTCGGCGTCGCCGAACAGCGTCTCGAGCATCGACAGCCCGGTGGCGGTGTGCAGCACGGTCAGGCGCAGCGACTCCTCGACGAGCGAGAAGCCCGTGCCCGAGAGCCAGCCGACGACGAGGAAGTCGGTCGTCGTCCAGCGCCGCACCCGGTTCGTCGCGATGATCGCCCACACCGCGAACGGCACGAGCTTGCCGGCCTCCTCGACGACCGCCGCGATCGCGACGGAGGCCCCGTCGTCGGTGATGCCGACGCCCGCGACCGCGGACGCCGCCCAGGCCAGCAGCGCGACGACCGGAGCGAACATCGCGGAGACCGCCAACCACGTGAGCGCGAATCGCACCCCGATCCCGCGTGTGCGCGTGAGCAGCAGCATCACGGCGACGGGGAACGCGAACAGCAGCGCCTGCACCACCGCGACCCGGACCGGCTGCTCGAGCACGGCCGCGATCCCGAGCGACACGAGCGCGAGCGCGAGCCCGCCGAGTCGCACGATCTCGATCGCGCGCGAGAGCTGCGGATGCCTCGAGCGCCACGCCAGCACCCCGTACTGCCAGCGGTCCACCGGGTCGGCGGACGCCTGGCGCGGCTCCTGTGCCGTGGGCGCTCCCTGCATGAGCAGCGAGTCTAGGGATGCGCTCTGCGCGTGCGCTGACCGCATCCGCAGCCGCGCGCACGAGGCGCGCACCGGCGCCGCATGTACCGTTGCCGCATGCCTCCGCTCGCCGGCTCGGCCAGCCCGTTCGACCTCGCGTTCGGCCTGCCGCTGCATCCGCTCGCCGTGCACGTGCCCGTGGTGCTGCTGCCGCTCGGCGCGATCGGCGTGGTGCTGATGCTGCTCGTGCCCCGCTGGCGCACCGTGCTCGCCTGGCCGGTGATCGCCGTGCTCGCCATCGCCACCGGTGGCGCGCTGGTCGCGAAGCTCTCGGGCGAGGCGCTCGCCGCGCGCGTCGGCCCGCCAGGGCAGCACGAGCAGCTCGGCAACTGGGTGCTCGTGATGGCCGTCATCCTGTGCTCGAGCACGCTCGGGTGGTGGCTGTGGCAGCGTCGGCTCGCGCGGCGACGCCGCTCGAACGGCGTGATCGGCCTGATCGCCGGTACCGTGCTCGGCACGCTCGCGCTCGGCTCGATCATCGTCGCGGTGCTGACCGGCCACACCGGCGCGACGGCCGTGTGGCAGGAGCGGATCGCGCCGGCCGCGGCGCCCACGACGAGCGCTGAGCCGACGAGCCCCCAGCCGACCAGCCCCGAGTCACCGGCGGGCGAGCCGGCGACGCCCTCGCCCTCCCCCGAGGGAGCGGATGCCGGCGACACGGGCATCGGCCTGGCGGAGGTCGCCCAGCACGACGACTCCGCCTCCTGCTGGGTGGCGATCGAGGGCACCGTCTACGACGTCACCGCCTGGATCCCGCAGCACCCCGGCGGGCCGGACCGCATCCTCGGCATCTGCGGCACCAACGCGACCGAGGCGTTCTCCGCGCAGCACGAGGGCGCGGCGATGCCTGCCGAGCAGCTCAGCCGCTTCGCGATCGGCTCGCTCGACGAGGGATGAGCGGGGCTCGTCTCGATACGCCCCTGCGGGGCTACTCGACGACCGAGGGGGCGACGAGCGCGGCGACCTGCCGGGCGATCTCGAGCTCCTCGTTGGTCGGCACGACCCACACCTCGATCGCCGAGCCGTCGGCCGAGATGCGCCGCTCCCCGCGGCCGGCGTTGCGCTCCGCGTCGATGACGATGCCGAGCCCCTCGAGCCCCTCGAGCGCCGCGGCGCGCACGGCGGCCGCGTTCTCGCCGATGCCGGCCGTAAACGCGATCGCGTCGGTGCGGCCGAGGTGCGCGAGGTAGGCGCCGACCGTGCCGCGCAGCCGGTGCGCCACGATCTCCAGCGCCTCGACCGCCCGCTCGATCCCCGCATCCGCCGCCTGCTGCACGTCGCGCATGTCGCCCGTGCCGGTCATGCCCAGCAGGCCGGATCGCTTGTTCAGCAGCGTGTCGATCTCATCCACCGACATGCCGGCGACCCGGTGCAGGTGGAAGATCACGCCCGGGTCGATGTCGCCGGAGCGCGTGCCCATCACGAGCCCCGCGAGCGGCGTCATGCCCATCGACGTCTCGACGCTGCGCCCGCCCCGCACCGCGGTCGCCGAGGCCCCGTTGCCGAGGTGCAGCACGATCGAGTTGACCTCCTCGAGCGGCCGCCCGAGCAGCGCTGCCATGCGGCGCGAGACGTACTGGTGGCTCGTGCCGTGGAACCCGTACTTGCGGATGCGGTGCTCGGCCGCCACCGTCGCGTCGATCGCGTAGCGGTGCGCCGCCGGCGGGATCGTCAGGTGGAAGGCGGTGTCGAACACGGCCACGTGCGGGTAGCCGGCGAAGGTCGCGCGCGCCGAGCGGATGCCCTGCAGGTTCGCCGGGTTGTGCAGCGGCGCGAGCGGCGCCAGGTCGTCGATCTGCTGCGCGACGTCGTCGTCGATCCGCACGGCCCGGTCGAAGCGCGCCCCGCCCTGCACCACCCGGTGGCCGATGCCGAGCAGGTTCGCGCCGTCGAGATCCGGCCCGTGCCGGTCGAACTGCTGCAGCACCCACCCGAAGGCGTGCTCGTGGTCGGAGATGACGCGGTGCTCGGTGACGTCCTCCCGCCCCGGCACCTCGTGCGTGGCGACGCCCGTGGTCTCGCCGATGCGCTCGATCAGGCCGCTCGCGAGCGCCTCCCCCGACGCCACCTCGACCAGCTGGTACTTGAGGCTCGAGGAGCCCGCGTTGATGACGAAGACGGATGCGGTCATGCGGATGCCTCCCGGGCGCCGGGCGCGCTCGTCCCGGCCCCCTGCGCCTGGATCGCGGTGATCGCGATGGTGTTGACGATGTCGCTCACGAGCGCGCCGCGCGAGAGGTCGTTGACCGGCTTGTTCAGCCCCTGCAGCACGGGGCCGATGGCGAGCGCGCCGGCGGAGCGCTGCACGGCCTTGTAGGTGTTGTTGCCGGTGTTGAGGTCGGGGAAGACGAACACGGTCGCCCGGCCGGCCACCTGCGAGTCGGGCATCTTCTTCTGCGCCACCGCCGCATCCGCCGCCGCGTCGTACTGGATCGGGCCCTCCACCGGCAGCTGCGGCGCACGCTCGCGCACCAGCGCGGTCGCCGCCCGCACCCGGTCGACCTCGGCGCCCGTGCCCGACTCGCCGGTCGAGTAGGAGAGCATCGCGACCCGCGGCTCGATGCCGAACTCGCTCGCGGTCGCGGCCGAGGAGACCGCGATGTCGGCGAGCTCCTCGACGGTGGGCTCGGGGATGACCGCGCAGTCGCCGTAGACCAGCACCCGGTCGGCGAGCGCCATCAGGAACACGCTCGAGACCACCGAGACGCCCGGCCTGGTCTTGATGGTCTCGAAGGAGGGCTTGATGGTGTGGGCGGTGGTGTGGGCGGCGCCGGAGACCATGCCGTCGGCGTCTCCCGTGTGCACCATCAGGGTGCCGAAGTAGCTGACGTCGAGCAGGCGCTCCATCGCCTGCTCGATCGAGACGCCCTTGTGGGCGCGCAGCCGCTGGTACTCGCTCGCGTACCGCGGCCGCAGCTCGGCGTCGTCGGTGGCGACGATGCGCGCCGCCGCGATGTCGAGGCCCAGGCCGGCGGCGCGCTGCCGGATCGAGGCCTCGTCGCCGAGGATGGTGAGCCGCGCGATGCCGCGCGAGAGCACGGTGGATGCGGCCTGCAGGATGCGGTCGTCGTCGCCCTCCGGCAGCACGATGTGCCGCACATCCTCGCGCGCCCGCTCGACCAGGCTGTGCTCGAAGATGAGCGGCGTCACGACGTCGGTGGTGGCGACCTCGAGGCGCTCGAGCAGCGCATCGGCGTCGACGTGCTGCTCGAACAGCGCGAGCGCCGAGTCGCGCTTGCGCTGCGTGCCGTCGATGAGCGAGCCGCGCGTCGTGGCGAGCCGGCGGGCGGTCTCGTAGGTGCCGTGCGGGCTCGCACCGATCGGCAGGTCGAGCTCGAGGCCGTCGAGCAGTCGCTGCACGGCCGGGTGCAGCTCGAAGCCGCCGTTGAGGATGATGCCGGCGATCGAGGGGAAGGTCTCGGACTGCTGCGCCAGCAGCGTGCCGACCACGACGTCCGAGCGGTCGCCGGGCATGACGAGGATGCCGCCCTCGATGAGCCGCTCGAGCACGTGCTCCATCGACATGCCGGCGACCACGGTGCCGAGCGACTCGCGCGCGAGCAGCCCGGCGTCGCCGCGCACGAGCTCGGCGTCGGCCGCCGCGAACAGCGTGCCGACGCTCGGCGCGCTCAGCAGCGCATCCTCCGGGATGGTCCAGATCGGCACGCCCGCGGGCACGGCGTCGGCGAGCGCGCCCGGGATCGCGTCGATGGCGGTCGACTCGGCCCGGTTGACGATGATGCCGGCGATGGATGCGTGGGCCTGCGCGAGCTCTGCCGTGGTGACGTCGGCCAGCTGCCGCAGCTCGTCGGCCGTGCGCGGAGCATCCGTCTCGGGGTCGCGGCCGCCGAGCACGAGCAGCATCGACGCGCCCAGGTTCGCGGCCACGCGGGCGTTGAAGCCCAACTCGGTCGGGCTGCCGACGTCGGTGTAGTCGGAGCCGACGATCACGATCGCGTCGAAGCGCTCGTCGATGCGGTGGTAGCGCTCGACGATGGTCGCGAGCGCCGCATCCGCGTCGTCGTGCACGGCGGCGTAGGTGGTGCCGATCGCCTCCTCGTACGAGAGCTCGACCGCGTCGTGCGCGAGCAGCAGCTCGAGCACGCGGTCGCGCTCGGCCTCCGATCGGGCGATGGGCCGGAAGACGCCCACCCTGCCGACGCGGCGGCTCAGGGCTTCGACGAGCCCCAGCGCGACGATCGACTTGCCGGCGTGGCCCTCGGGCGATGCGATGACGATTCGGGTCGGCACGCACCCAGGCTAGTGCCGATCAAAGGTTACGAATTGATAACGGTTCTGTCACAACCTCAGCACACCCTGAGCATAGGTTCAGGATAGACGACGGTGCCAACGACGGCACCGCCACTGAAGGGAAGAACGTGACTTCACAGAGCACACCCCGGAAGGTGCTGCGTCGCGCGGTCGCCGTGGGATCGGCGGTGGCACTCGCCGCCAGCGCCTCGATCCTGAGCGCCACCGCCGCGAACGCCGTCGCATCTCCGAGCCCCTCCCCCGAGTTCGAGGACGGACGCTACATCGTCGTCCTCGCGGAGGACGCCCTCGCGACCTACGACGGCGGCATCACCGGGCTGGCGGCCACCGCGCCCCAGCGAGGCGACGACCTGGATGCCGAGTCGTCCGCCGCCCGCGAGTACACCGCGCACCTGACCGACCGCCACGAGGACGTGGCGCAGTCGGTCGGCGCGACCATCGACGCCGGCCTCACGGCGACCGTCAACGGCTTCGTCGCCGACCTGACGGCCGAGCAGGCCAGCGAGCTCTCGCGGCAGAGCGGCGTGCGCGCCGTCGAGCAGAACGAGATCCTGCAGGTGCAGAGCTCCCCCGCCAACGACTACCTCGAGCTCGGCGAGCTGTGGAACCAGGTCGGCGGCATGGGCGAGGCGGGCGCCGGCGTGGTCGTCGGCGTCATCGACACCGGCATCGCCCCCGAGAACCCCTTCTTCGCCGGCGAGCCGCTCGGCACCGCGGCGGGCGACGAGCCCTACCTCGACGGCGAGGCCATCACCTACGTCAAGGGCGACGGCCAGACCTTCACCGGCGTGTGCCAGACCGGCTCCGGCTTCACCGCCGACGACTGCTCGACGAAGATCGTCGGCGCGCGCTACTTCGTCGACGGCTTCGGCACCGAGAACCTCGGCACCGAGACCCAGGTGCCCGGCGAGTACGTCTCGCCGCGCGACGGCGACGGCCACGGCTCCCACACCGCCTCGACGGCGGCGGGCAACGCGGATGTCGCGATCACCTCGGTCGGCGGCGCCGACCTGGGCACGATGTCGGGCGTGGCCCCTGAGGCGCGCATCGCCGCCTACAAGGTCTGCTGGTCCGGTCCGGACCCGGCGATCACCGACGACGACGGCTGCGCCTCGACCGACCTCGTGCAGGCGATCGACCAGGCCGTGCTCGACGGCGTCGACGTCATCAACTACTCGATCGGCGGCGGGGCTGCGACCTCGGTCGCCACCGCGACCGACCTGTCGTTCCTCGGCGCCGCGGCTGCCGGCGTGTTCGTGTCGGCCTCCGCGGGCAACTCCGGCCCCGGCGCCTCCACGCTCGACCACGCCGCGCCCTGGTACACGACGGTGGCGGCCACGACCATCCCGAACTACGAGGCGACGATCACCTACGCCGACGGCTCCAAGGTGGCCGGCGCATCCATCACGGTGCCGTTCGACGG
Organism: Agrococcus baldri; assembly: GCA_007988785.1. Lineage (GTDB taxonomy): Bacteria > Actinomycetota > Actinomycetes > Actinomycetales > Microbacteriaceae > Agrococcus > Agrococcus baldri_A. The sequence goes on along the minus strand of BJUU01000003.1, from coordinate 218,019 downwards.
CTCCCTGACGGGCGAGCTCGTCTACGCGGGCAGCATCCCGGCAGCCGGTGCGGACGCGGCCGACGCGGCGCTCTGCCTGCCCGGCACGGTCGACCCGGCCGGCGCGGCCGGCATGATCGTGCTGTGCGACCGCGGCGTCAACGCTCGTGTCGAGAAGTCGCAGGTCGCCGGCGAAGCCGGCGCCATCGGCGCCATCATCGCGAACGTCGACCCGAGCTCGATCGACCTCGACGACCACACGGTGCCGACGGTGCACATCGACGCGCAGTACCGCGACCAGGCGCTCGCGGCCGCTGAGGCGGGCGAGACGGTCACCTTCACCCCGGGCAACACCTCGGGCGTGCAGACCCCGGCTCCGGTCGTGGCGGGCTTCTCGTCGCGCGGCCCTGTCGAGGCCGAGGGCTCGGACGTCATCAAGCCCGACATCGCGGCGCCCGGCGTGGGCATCGTCGCCGGCTCCTACCAGGCTCCGGGCGGCCCCGCTCGCTACGAGTTCCTGTCGGGCACGTCGATGGCCGCTCCGCACATCGCGGGGCTCGCCGCGGTCTACCTGTCCGAGCACCCGCTCGCGACGCCGGCCGAGGTCAAGAGCGCGCTCATGACCAGCGCCGAGGACACCGTGCTCGCCGACGGCAGCCGCGAGATGGATCCCTTCTCCCAGGGCGCCGGCATCGTCGACTCCCCATCGTTCCTGAACCCGGGCCTGATCTACCAGAACGGCACCGAGGACTGGTTCGGCTACCTGCGCGGGCTCGGCTACGGCCTGCCCGACACCTGGGTGGGCGAGGCGATCGATCCGAGCGACCTCAACATCCCGTCGATCGGCATCGGCACGCTCTCCGGCGAGCAGACCGTGACCCGCACGCTCACCGCGCTCGAGGTCGGCACCTACGAGGTGTCGGTCGAGGGCGTCACGGGCGTCGACGTCGAGGTCTCGCCGCAGGTGCTGGAGTTCACCGAGGTCGGGCAGGAGCTGTCGTACGAGGTGACCTTCACGACCGCCAGCGCTGCGCCGAACGAGTGGACGACCGGCTTCCTGACCTGGGCGAACGACGCGAACGCTGTGCGCTCGCCCGTCGCGGTGCGGCCGCTCGCGGTCGATGTGCCGCAGTGGGTCGAGGGCAACGGTCGCATCGGCACCGTGCGGCTCGACGGCACCGCCGGCACGAGCGGCAGGATGACGATCGACGAGGCCGGCTACGCGCCCTACGAGCGCATCGCCCGCGACTCCGGAGCCGTGGACGAGCAGCTGGCCTACCCCGTCACGGTCGAGGAGGGCGAGCTCGTGCACGACTTCGCGCTCGCCGGCGACGAGTCGGTCGCCGACCTCGACCTCTACATCCTGCGGCTCGACGAGAACGGCACGCCGGTCGAGCAGTGGGTCGGGGGCACCGAGTCGGCCGATGAGGCCGTGCTGCTCGAGGATCCGACGCCGGGCGAGTACCTCGCCATGGTGCACGTCTACTCGATCGACGGCGCGGAGAGCACGGAGTTCGTGCTCGAGCACGCCGCCGTCTCGCAGTCGGATCGTGCCGGCCACCTGACGGTCGTGCCGCCGAAGCGCTGGGTGAGCACGGGCGACGACTTCCACGTCAGGGCCGTCTGGGCGGGGCTGCGGCCGAACGAGCAGTACCTCGGCGTCGTCGAGTACGAGCTCGGCGGCTCGACCGAGCGCACCTACCTCTACACGGAGACCTCCCGTGGCTGGTTCCACTGGCGCGCCGATCACGCTGACACCGAGTAGCTGAGCCCGTCGATGGGGCGAGGGCGCGAGCCCTCGCCCCATTGCCGCTAGAATCGTGGGGTTGGCCTCTCGAGGTCAGCACGGAGGATTCGCCTAGTGGCCTATGGCGCACGCTTGGAAAGCGTGTTGGGTGCAAGCCCTCAGGGGTTCGAATCCCCTATCCTCCGCCGTGTGATGACGCGGGACATCGTTCATAGATGTTCCGCGTCATCGTTCATATCGGGGAGAAGCCCTGGCCATCGGCCGGGGCTTCTGTCGTTGTTGCGCCAGTAGGTGCGTGTGGAATCGACGGTGTGGGTGGAGAGGACCTCGCCGGTGGTGTGGTCGGAGACGGTGACGCTGGTGTCGTCGGTGAGGATCAGGACCGGGGTGCGGGCGTGGTCGATGCCGATGCCGAGGTGGTGCATGCGGCCGGCGCGGCGGAGGGCGAGCTTGCCCAAGCGATCGACGCGGTCGTGACGGATGCGCCAGTCGTGCTGGTCGCGGCGGACAACGGGCAGGACGATGACGCGCGGCTTCGACACGCCTCATCGTGGATGTGAACGATGTCCCGACTCATATGTGAACGATGTCGTGAACCAGCACACCCTATCCTCCGCCGAATCCGACCGCAGGCCGTGCGCCCTTGTAGCGTGAGATCACCGACCACGCAGACTCGTCACGTTGGAGCATGCATGCGCCCAAGCAGTCCGCCGGCGCCCCTCGCGGGTGCGGGAGCATCGCGGTGAGCGCGCGCATCCTCGTCGTGGACGACGACCGCGACATCCGCGACCTGGTCGCCATCAAGCTCGAGTCCGCCGGCTACGAGGTGGTCGTGCGCTCCGACGGCTCGCAGGCGCTCGAGGCCGCCCTCGAGGGCGCCTGGTCGCTCATCGTGCTCGACCTGATGATGCCCGGCATGTCCGGCATCGACGTGCTGCGCGCGATCCGCGACCGGGGCGACACCACGCCCGTCATCCTGCTCACCGCTCGCGGGCAGGAGAAGGACATCGAGGCGGGCTTCGCGGCGGGCGCCGACGACTACGTCACCAAGCCCTTCAGCCCCCGCGCGCTGCTGGCCCGCGTGACCGCGACGCTCGGATGACCTGGCTGACCGACGCCCTGATGCAGGTGATCCTGCTCATCACGGCGGCGCTCATGCTCGGCACCATCGTCGCGGTGGTCGTGCAGCGCGGCCTGCGGCGGCGGCGGCTGCGCCGGGAGGCAGTGCTCGACGCGCAGGTGCGCCTGCTCGTGCTCACCGCCACCGTGTGCGACGACGACGAGCTGCCCGAGCTGCTCCAGCGCGTCGACGGGCTGGATGCGGATGCGCAGCGGCACGTTCGGCGCACCGTGCTGGGGATGCTGCGCGACGTCACGGGGGAGGCGGCGACGCGGCTCCGGGCGGTCGCCGACGCGGCCGGCATGGTGCCCGCCGTGATGGCCGCCGTCGAGCACCGCAGCGCTGCCGTGCGCTCGGATGCCGCGGAGGCGCTCGGGCTGCTGCGGCCCCCGGGCGCGCTGCGCAACCTGCGGAGCCTCGCCGAGGATCGCTCGCGGGAGGTGCGAGCCGTCGCGATCCGGGCGCTCGGCGCATTCGACGACCAGAGCGCGACCGCGCTGATCATCGCCGCGCACCGGACCGGCTCCGGGGTCTCGAACGGCCTCGCCGCATCCGCCCTGCTGCAGCAGGGGCTCGTCGCGGGCGACGCCGTGCGGCGCGCGCTCGACGACCCCGACCCGGGCGTGCGGCACGGGGCGACGCGCGTCGCGGGCATCCTGCAGGTCGCCGGCGCGGGGGACGCGCTCGTCGGGCTGCTGCGCGACGACCACGAGCTGGTGCGCCTGGCGGCGATCCGCTCGCTCGAGCAGCTGCCGGTGCGCTCGGCCGTGCCACGGCTGCTCGAGATGGCGCTGGGCGAGGGGGTCGAGGGCGAGGCCGCCGCCGCCGCCCTCGTGGCGCTGCCGCCGTCGTGGACGGCCGATGCGATGGCGCAGCTCAGCGCCCGCGCCGCACCGGCGGCACGGCGCGCCGCCGGCCTTCCCGCCCGCGAGGCGCTCGCATGAGCTGGCTGCACGACGCCGTCGTCGCCGTCATCCAGGCGCTCATCTGGCCGTCGGCGATCTACTTCGTGCTCTCCAACACGTTCATGCTGGTGCTGGTGCTGATGGCGGGGCGCCACTTCTCGCGCTACCTGCGCCGTCGCGGCCACCGCGGCGAGGAGGCGATGGCCGCCTCGCCGCTCAGCCCCGGCGTGAGCGTGCTCGTGCCCGCCTACAACGAGGCCGCCGTCATCCGCGCCAGCGTGCGCTCGGTGCTCGATCTGCGCTACCCCGACCACGAGGTGATCGTCATCAACGACGGCAGCTCGGATGACACCGTGGCGCTCCTGCGCGACGAGTACGACCTCGTGCCCGACCTCCGAGACCTGCCGAGGCGGCTGCCGGTGCGGGGCGCCATCCGCCGGATCTGGCGCTCGCAGGGCGGCCCGGTGCCGCTGATCGTGATCGACAAGGACAACTCCGGTCGCTCCGACTCGATCAACGCCGGGCTGGATCTGGCCAGCAACGATCTCGTGGTGATGATCGACGCCGACTCGCTCCTCGAGCCGGACGCGCTGCTGTCCGTCTCGAAGCCGTTCGCCGACGATCCCGACCGCGTCGTCGCGACCGGCGGCGTCGTGCGCATCGTCAACAACAGCCGCGTGATCGGCGGCCGCATCGTCGAGATCCGGATGCCGAAGCAGATCATCACCCGCATCCAGGTCGTGGAGTACCTGCGCGCGTTCCTGCTGGGCCGCACCGCGTGGTCCGACCTGGGCGCGCTCGTGCTGATCTCCGGCGCGTTCGGCATGTTCCGGCGCGACGTGCTGCTCGAGCTGGGCGGTCTCGACCCCGACTCGATCGGCGAGGACTTCGAGCTCGTCATGCGCATCCAGCGATGGATCCGCGACGGCGACCGCGACGCGCGGGTGGCCTACGTGCCTGAGCCCGTCAGCTGGACGGAGGCGCCCTCGACCCTCAAGGTGCTGGCCCGCCAGCGCCGCAGGTGGCATCGCGGCCTGTGGGAGGTGCTCTGGAAGTACCGCGGCATGCTCTTCCGCCCCAAGTACGGCCGCATCGGCTCGGTCGCGCTCCCCTACTACTGGCTGTTCGAGCTCTTCGCCCCGCTGTTCGAGCTGGTCGGCATCGTCATCCTGCTGCTCGGCTTCCTCACCGGCGCGCTCGACAACACGCTCGCGCTGTTCCTCATCCTGGTCTCCTACGGCTACGGCACGCTCGTCACGCTCGCCGCGGTGGTGGTCGAGGAGGCGAGCTTCCACCGCTACGAGCGGTGGCGCGACCTGGGCTCGACGCTCTGGGCGATCGTCGCCGAGAACCTCGGCTACCGGCAGCTCACCGCGGTCTGGCGCATCCAGGGCTGGTGGGCGGCGCTGACCGGCAGGCAGCAGGTGTGGGGCGAGATGACGCGCACGGGCTTCGTCGGCACGACGACGGATGCGTCAGGCCGGCCCGGGCAGGCGGAAGGACGCGACTGAGCCCACACCGCGCTCGCTGGCGAACTCGATCGTGCCGCCGTGCTCCTCGACGATCTGGCGGCAGATCCACAGGCCCAGGCCGGCGCCCTGCACGCCGGAGGCGCGCGCCGAGGTCGAGCGGTAGAAGCGTTCGAAGACCCGCACGGCCTCAGCGGCCGGCACGCCGGGCCCGTCGTCGATGACCTCCACCAGCGCGTCGGCGCCGTCCGTCCCGATGCGCAGCTCGACCGTGCCGTCGACGCGCGTGTACTTGATGCCGTTCGAGACGAGGTTCTCGATCACCTGCGCGATGCGGCGATGGTCTGCCTCGATCTCGACGGGCGGCCCGTCGGCCAGCCGCAGCGTCACGCCGCGCCGCTTCGCGCGGTGCTCGAGCGTGGCGACGGCCTCCTCGCCCAGCTCGCGCAGGCCGAGCGGCTGCCGCGCCAGTCGCAGCTCGCCGCGCGAGAGCTCGCCGACGATCAGCAGGTCGTCGACGAGCCCCCGCAGCCGATCCGCGTTGCGCTGCACGATCGCGAGCCACGCGTGCACGCCGGAGGGCAGCTCCTCGTCGAGCACGAGCTCGAGGAAGCCGGTGATCGAGGTGAGCGGCGTGCGCAGCTCGTGCGAGACGAGCGCGACGAAGTCGTCGCGGTCCTCGAGCATCCGCATGTAGTTCGTGACGTCGTCGACCGAGGTGATCGAGCCCCGGTAGCGTCCGTCGAGCACCAGCGGGCGGGAGGAGATGGTGGCCGCGACCGGCTCGTGGTCGGGCCGCTCGATCCAGCAGACGATGTTGTCGAAGGCCTCACCGCGCGCGGCGCGCACGAAGGGCGTCGCGGTGACGGGCATCACCCGGCGGGAGTCGAGCTCGAGGAACCGCAGGCCCGGCAGCACCTCCGACACCGTCGTGCCGGCCAGCCCGGGATGCGTCGCGAGGGTGCTGTTGACGCGCACCACCCGGCCGTCGGGATCGAGCAGCGCGAGCCCTACGCGGGCCGTCTCGAAGATCGCGTCGAGCAGGCTGGCGTCGGCCTCGCGCTCCTTGGCGAGCTCGAGCTTCTCGCGCTCGCGCTGCAGGATGGCGAGCTGCTGCCGCTCGATCGTGCGCGTGTAGTTGTAGGCGAACCACGATGTGGCCGCGAGCGCGATCGGCACGAGCACGACACCGACGACATTGGCGGTCAGGGTGACGCCGGCCGAGTCGGGGATGCGCAGCGCCATCACCAGCAGCAGCATCGCGCTCGCCGCGGCGACGACCCAGATGCCGCGCCTGCGAGCCGTCACGCCGAGCCAGAACGCGGGCACCACCGCCAGCATCGCCACGATGCGCGGTGCCTGCGGGTCGGCGATCAGCGCGGTGAGCGCGATCAGGTCGAGCGTCGGCGCGATCACCCGCATCGGCATGCCGGCCGAGGGTGACACGATCGCGAGCACCGTCGCCGACGCCATGCCGAGCACGACGATCCATGGCCACGGCTGGCTCCAGACGTCGGCGCTGACGATCGTCAGCGCGACGAGCACCAGGGCGGTGATCAGGGCGATCGCCAGCTGCACCCGCCGGAGCCGCAGCGCGCCGATGACGCGCGGCCGGATGTCGCTGCCGATCGCGGCGGGCTCGCTCACCGGCGCCGGTTGCCGAAGATGCCGCGCACGACGTCGCGGATCATCGCCTGTCCCGAGCGCGAGCCGAGGAAGTCGGTGATGACGTTGCCGCCGCCGGCCGCGGAGCCCCCGGAGGAGCGCCCGGCTCGGTTGCGCTTGGCCTCCGCCTCGAGGCGCTCGGCCTCCTCCTCGGCCGCCGCGCTCGCCTGCTCGTCCTGCTCGGCCCGCTGCGACGCCTGCATCTTCGCCTGCAGCATCTCGTAGGCCGACTCGCGGTCGACCGCCTGGCCGTACTTGGGCAGCAGCGCCGAGGCCTGCACGGCGCGCTGGATCTCCGCCTCCGGCGTGGGATCCATCGAGCCCTGCGGGGCCCGCAGCCGCGTCCAGGCCACCGGCGTGGGCGCGCCCTTCTCGTTCATGACCGTCACGATCGCCTCGCCGATGCCGAGGCTCGTCAGCACCTCCTCGAGGTCGTACTCGCTCTTCGGGTAGGTGCGCACGGTGGCGCGCAGCGCCTTCTCGGCGTCGGGCGTGTGCGCCCGCAGCTGGTGCTGCACGCGGGAGCCGAGCTGCGCGAGCACGTCGTCGGGCACATCCTTCGGCGTCTGGGTGACGAAGAAGATGCCGACGCCCTTCGAGCGGATGAGCCGCACGGTCTGCACGATGGCGGCCAGGAAGTCCTTGGACGCGTCCTTGAACAGCAGGTGCGCCTCGTCGAAGAAGAACACGAGCTTGGGCTTGTCGACGTCCCCGACCTCCGGCAGGTCCTCGAAGAGGTCGGCGAGCAGCCACATGAGGAAGGTGGAGAACAGCGCGGGCTGGTCGGCGACGCCGGGCACCTCGAGCAGGCTGACGATGCCGCGGCCGTCGGGCGCGGTGCGCAGGAACTCGCGGGTGTCGATGTCGGGCTCGCCGAAGAAGACGCCGGCTCCCTGCGCGCTGAAGGCGGTGATCTCGCGCAGGATGACGCCCGCGGTCTGCGAGGAGATGCCGCCCAGCCGCTGCAGCTCGGCCTTGCCCTCGTCGCTCGTGAGCCACAGCAGCAGCTCGCGCAGGTCCTTCAGGTCGACGAGCGGCAGCTGCTGCTCGTCGGCGTACGCGAAGACGATGCCGAGGCTCGACTCCTGGGTGTCGTTGAGCCCCAGCACCTTCGCCAGCAGCGTGGGCCCGAAGTCGAGCACGGTCGCGCGGATCGGCACCCCGTGGCCGACCCCGCCGAGCGCGAAGTACTCCACCGGTGCCGCGGCGCCCTCCCACGGCTGGCCGATGCCGGCGGTGCGTGCGAGCAGCTTGTCGTCCGACTCCCCCGGCGTCGCGATGCCCGAGAGGTCGCCCTTGATGTCGGCGGCGAAGACGGGCACGCCGGCGGCCGAGAGCTGCTCGGCGAGCACCTGCAGGGTCTTGGTCTTGCCGGTGCCCGTCGCGCCGGCGACCAGGCCGTGGCGGTTCACCATCGACAGCGGGATGCGCACCTGCGTCTCGGCGTCGGCCTCGCCGTTGACGAGCGCCCCCATCTGGAGCGCCGCGCCGTCGAAGGCGTAGCCGGCGCGGATCGCGGCGACCGCCTCCGGCTCCAGCGGCCCGCTGAGGTCGGCCTCGTCGACCGGCTCGCCCGGCTCCACCGGCTGCTCGGGATCTGCGGGCGTCGGCGCCGAGACCGGGGCCTCCTCGAAGCTCTCGGCGACCGGCGGCACCTCCTCCGGCACGATGTCGTCGACCGGGGAGGGCGGGGTGTCTGCCTCCGCGCGCTCGGCGGCGGTCTGCAGCTCGGCCAGCCGCGCCTCCGCCTCCAGCTGCGCCTTCCTGGCCGCCTCGAGTTCTGCCTGCGCCTTCGCCAGCTCGTCGGTCATGGCGACATCCTTGCACGCTGGAGCCCGGAGCCGAGGCCCTCGCGCCTCACTCGATCGCGGGCACGGTGCGCGGCCGCACGACGAACCACAGCGAGCACGTGGCGAGCACGCCGCAGACGAGCATGATGGCGCCCATCGGGATGGCGTTCTCGATGCGGAACAGCCCCACGACGGGGCTCACGAGCCCCGCGATCGACATGTTGAGCGCGCCGAGCAGCGAGGCGGCGGTGCCGGCCTCGCTCGAGTGACCGGCGAGCGCGAGCGTCTGCACGCACGGCATCGACAGCCCGAAGGCGAACGCGAACACGGCGAGCGGCGGCACGAGCCCCGGCACGCCCAGGCCCGCGATGTCGAGCACGATGATGGCGGATGCGCCCACCACGAGCAGGGCCGTAGAGACCACCAGCACCCACTGCGGGCCGAAGCGGTTCGCGGCCCGGCCCGCGGTCTGCGTGCCGATCAGCACCCCCACCGAGCACAGCGCGAACACCAGCCCGAACTCGCCGGGCGTGAAGCCGTAGACGTCCTGCAGGAGCAGCGACGAGGTGGAGATGTAGGCGAACATGCCGCCGAAAATGCTCGCGCCGATGATGGCGACGCCGACGAACACCCGGTCGGTGAGCACGGCGCGGTAGCGCTGCCCGAGCGTCGAGTGGCCGGGCGCGTGCCGCAGCTGCGGCGGCAGCGTCTCGCGCAGGAAGAGCAGCTGCAGCACGATCACGACGGCGGCGTAGCCGGCGAGCACCCAGAACAGCCCGCGCCAGTGCATGACGCCCACGAGCCAGGAGCCCACGACCGGGGCGGCGATCGGCGCGATGCCGATCACGAGCGCCAGCCGCGACAGGGCCGTCGTCAGCTGCTTGCCGCCGAAGAGGTCGCGCACCATGGCCATCGCCACGGCGGTGCCGGCGGCCGCCCCGAAGCCCTGGATCACGCGCATGAGCGAGAGCGTGACGATGTCGGGGGCGAGCGCCACCGCGACGCTCGCGAGCACGTGCACGCTCGTGGCGATCAGCAGCGGCCGGCGGCGCCCGATGCGATCGGAGAGCGGGCCCACCACCAGCTGCCCGAACGCGAATCCCAGGGTGGTGGCCGACAGGGTCAGCTGCACCACCGCATCCGTCGTGCTGAAGTCCTCCTTCACCATCGGGAAGGCGGGCAGGTAGAGATCGATGGTGAAGGGGCCGAGCCCGGCCAGCAGGCCGAGCACGATCAGCGTCGTGACGCGGTGCCGCCTGCTGAACTCGGCGCCGGGGGCGGCGCTCACTCCTGGGCGAGGGCGAGCGGCACGTCGCCGCGCGGGGCGACGCGCTCCTCGCCGGTCGTCGCGTCGTGCTCGAAGACGACGGCGCCGTCGATGAGCACGGTGCGGGGGCGGGCCATCGGATCCATCCAGTCGCCGCTCCAGACCACCAGGTCGGCGCGCTTGCCGACCTCGATCGAGCCGAGCTGGTCGGCGACGCCGAGCACCTTCGCCGGGTTGATGGTGATGGCCCGCAGCGCCGTCTCGCGGTCCAGACCCTCGCGCACGGCGAGCGACGCCTGGTGCACGAGGAACGAGATGGGGATCACGGGGTGGTCGGTGATGATCGAGAGCTCGACGCCGGCCTTCGCGAGCTTGCCGGGGTTGGCGATCGATCGGCCCCGCAGCTCCATCTTCGACTTCGTCGTGAACAGCGGGCCGATCAGCACCGGCACGCCGCGCTCGGCGAGCAGGTCGGCCACCAGGTGCGCCTCGGTGCCGTGGTCGATGACCAGGTCGTAGCCGAACTCGGCCTGGATGCGCAGGGCCGTGACGATGTCGTCGGCGCGGTGCGCGTGCTGGCGCCACGGGATCTCGCGGCTGAGCACCTTGCCGAGCGCCTCCATCGTGAGGTCGACGTCGTGGCGCTTGTCGTTGTCGGGGTCGGCGTGGCGGCGCTGGTAGTTCTGCGCCGCGACGAAGGCGTCGCGGATGACCTTCGCGGTGCCGAGCCTCGTCGAGGGGGTCTGCTTCTTCTCGCCGTAGACGCGCTTCGGGTTCTCGCCCAGGGCGCTCTTGATGCCGGCGGGCTCGCGCAGCACCATGTGGTCGACGATGCGGCCGTGCGTGTGCAGCGTGGTGGCCTGGCCGCCGATCGGGTTGCCGGAGCCGGGGTTGACGTTCACCGTGGTGACGCCGCCGGCGAGCGCGAGGTCGAAGCCCTCGTCGTACGGGTCGATCGCGTCGATGGTGCGCACGCCCGCCATGTTGGGGTTGGTCATCTCGTTGGTGTCGCTCGCGGCGCCGCCGTCGCCCTCCGGGTGCACGCCCAGGTGCACGTGCGCGTCGACGAGCCCCGGCGTGACCTGCGCGCCCGCCACGTCGAGCACCGTCGCGCCCTCGGGGACCGTCACATCGCTGCCGAGCTCGGCGATCCGGCCGTCGCGCACGAGGATCGTTCCCTCGAACTCCTCGCCCTCGACAGGGATCACCGTGGCGTTGACGATGGCGAGCATGCGGGTCCTCCTCGAATCAGACAGCGGTGCCGCCAGCCTACGCCTGCTTAGCCCAGCGAACGAGTCCCGCGGTGTCGCCGCCGCGTTCGAGTGGCGCCTCCCGCGTTCGAGTGGCGCCTCCCGCGTTCGAGTGGCGCCTCCCGCGTTCGAGTGGCGCCTCACGCGTTCGAGTGGCGCCTCCCGCGTTCGAGTGGCGGCTCCCGCGTTCGAGTGGCGCCTCCCGCGTTCGAGTGGCGGCCGACAGCGCACTCACCTGCAGGAGGCGCCACTCTGCAGAAGGCGCCACTCACCTGCAGAAGGCGCCACTCACCTGCAGAAGGCGCCACTCACCTTCGGGAGGCGCCAATCGACAGGTGGCGGGATGACGGGGCGGGCCTGGCGATCAGGGGGCGAGAGCCGCGTCGAGGTGCACGATGGTGTCGCGCCAGCCGAGCTCGTAGTCGGCGGCCCCCGCCGCATGGGTCACGTGCTCGACCGTGACGAGCGTGCCGTCGCCGTCCTCGGCGAACCGCACCGTCACGGTGTCGACCGCCTCGGCGACGACACCGTCGTCGATCCAGCGCCAGGTGAGCACGAGCCGCTCCATCGGCACCACCTCGAGGTACTCCCCCGTGACGCCGAAGCCCGCGTCGACCGACTCGAAGCGGTAGCCGCCGCCGACCCGCGCATCCGCCTCGATCACCGTGCCCGGCACCCGGTGCCACCACCAGCGGGCGAGCTGCGACTGCTCGGTCCAGGCGGCCCAGGCGCGCTCGCGCGGTGCCGGCACCCTTTGCGCGAGCTCGATCGTGGTCTCGGTCATGGCTGCTCCCTGTGGTGCTCATCGGCGGCGAGGTGGTCGGCGAAGTCGGCCAGGCGTGCGCGCCACATCGCGCGCATGCCGGTCGCCCAGTCGGCGAGCAGGTCGAGGCCGCCCGGCTCGAGGGTGACGATCGCCTGCCTGCCGACCCGGCGCTTGCGGGCCAGGCCGGCGGCCTCGAGCACCCGCACGTGCTTGTCGATGGCCGGCAGCGTGACGCCAAGCACTGCGGCGAGCTCGCTCATGGTCGCCGGTCCCTCGGCCAGCCGGCCGACGAGCTGCCGGCGCGACGGCGAGGCGATCGCGTGCGCGACCCCGTCGACCGTTGACTTCACCATGTGGTGAAGTGTAGGCGGATGCGGTGGCCGGGGGCAAGAGCGTGTGCGCGTGCGATGATCGACGCGATGAGCGCAGACGACGGCACGACCGCATACGGCGATACGGGCGCAGCCGGCGACACGGGCGCAGCGCGCGGCACCTCCCCGCAGCCGGCGCCGCCGTCGCCAGGATCCCGGCGGCCCGACCCCCGGCAGCAGCAGCTGGGCGGGGCAGCCGCGGTCGCCGCGGGCGGCATCACCGCGCTGGCCTGGCTGCCGAGCGATGCGCCCGACTGGGTCTCGATGGCCGCCTCGGTGCTCGGCGCGCTGCTGCTGCCCGTCGCCGCGGTGCTGCTGGTGAAGGCCTTCATCGGCGATCGCGCGCCGCTCAGCTGGGCCAAGCTCGGCGGCATCGCCCTGCTCATCTACAGCTGCTGGTGGCTGGTCGCGCTCGTGCTGCCGCTCGTGCTCGTCTCCGGGCCCGCGGCTGCGACGTGGACGAGCGCCATGGACGTCACGCGCGTGCTCGTCGGGCTCATCGCGGCCGCCGCGATCGCCGCGCGCTGGCCGCTGCGCGGCTTCGACCGCTGGTCGATGCTGCTCGTCGTCGCCGGCGACATCGTCGCGCAGCTCTCGTGGTTCGCCGCCGTCGGCGGATCGGTCGGGCTCATGACCGCCATGGGCCTCGCGTGGCCGCTCGCCGTGGTCGCGCTCGGCCTCGGACACGCCATCAGCGGCCGCTGCCGGCTGCGCCGCGCAGGCTGAGCCGCGCGCCCGCGCGGCGGGTCAGTCGTCGAACTGCTCCTCGAGGCGCGTCAGGGTGTCCTGCCAGCCGTCCCGCAGGTCGTCGAGCTCGTCGAGCGGCCCGGTCTGCGTCACGCGCACGAGCGTGCCGTCGCCCGTCTCGCGCAGCTCGATGATGACGAGCTGCTCCTCGCCCTGCAGCTCCTCGCCGCCGCCGAGCCAGTCCCAGGTCTGCACGATGCGCTTGCCGTCGTCGAGCTGCAGGTAGCGGCCCTGCACGCCGAAGCCGCCGGTGGCGGTGCGGAAGCGGTACATGCCGCCCTCCCGCACGTCGAGCTCGTACTGCGCGTCGTCGAACTGCGGCCACCACCACTCGGCGAGGCCGGCGGGCGTCGTGAACAGCCGCCACACCGCATCCGTCGACGCCACGACGAACGCATCGATCTCGGTGCGCTCTGCGCCTGCGGGGATCTCGATGCGCTCGCTCATGCCGCCACGCTATCCGGGCGGGATGCCCGTCGCACTATCGTTGTGCCGTCCGGCGAATCCCGCGCCCTCGATGAGAGACCACCGCATGCCCGCTCTCCCCGCCACCGACGGCGCCACCCGCTCCGAGCGGCTCGACCGGCTGCCCTTCACCCGCAAGCACGGCCGCCTGCTGGGCACCGCCGGCATCGGCTGGGCGCTCGACGCCATGGACGTCGGCCTCATCTCGTTCGTCATCGCGGCGCTCGCGCAGCAGTGGCAGCTCACCAGCATCGAGACCAGCTGGATCGCCTCGATCGGCTTCGTCGGCATGGCGATCGGCGCCACGGTCGGCGGCCTGCTCGCCGACCGCATCGGCCGCCGCAGCGTCTTCGCGCTCACCCTGCTGGTCTACGGCATCGCCACCGGCGCATCCGCCCTGGTCGGCTCGCTCGCGGCGCTGCTCGTGCTGCGCTTCGTCGTCGGCTTGGGCCTGGGCGCCGAGCTGCCGGTCGCCTCGACCCTCATCAGCGAGTTCGCGCCCAAGCGCATCCGCGGCCGCGTGGTCGTCTGGCTCGAGGCCTTCTGGGCGGTGGGCTGGATCGCCGCCGCGGTCATCGGCACCTTCGTGGTCGGCGCCTCCGACGACGGCTGGCGCCGGGGCCTCGCGATCGGCATGGCTCCCGCGATCTTCTCGATCGTCGTGCGCTGGGGCATGCCCGAGTCGGTGCGCTACCTGCTGGCGAAGGGCCGCGTCGACGAGGCAGAGGCCACGGTGCGCGAGTTCGAACGGGCCGCCGGCGTGCCCGCCCCCACCCCGCCGCAGCAGGCGGAGGACGAGGGGGCGGATGCCTCGGCCCGGCCGGCGTCGGCGCCCACGGCATCCGAGTCCCGCGTCTCGATCTGGTCGGCGGCGCTGCGCCGCCGCACGATCGCCCTGTGGACGGTCTGGTTCTGCATCAACTTCTCGTACTACGGGGCGTTCATCTGGATCCCCTCGCTGCTGGTCGCGCAGGGCTTCGACCTCGTGCGCTCGTTCGAGTTCACGCTCATCATCACCGTCGCGCAGCTGCCGGGCTATGCGGTGGCGGCGTTCCTGATCGAGAAGTGGGGCAGGCGGCCGACGCTCACGGTCTTCCTGATCGGCTCGGCCTGCGCCGCGGCCTGGTACGGCACGGCGTCGACCGAGGCGCTGATCATCGCCGCCGGATGCACGCTGTCGTTCTTCAACCTCGGCGCCTGGGGCGCGCTCTACGCCATCGGGCCGGAGCTGTACCCGACGAACGTGCGCGGCACCGGCACCGGCGCGGCCGCCGGCTTCGGCCGCATCGCGTCGATCCTCGCGCCGCTCGCGGTGCCGTTCCTGATCGCCGGCGGCGGCTCGATCCTGCTGTTCGGCGTGTTCGCCGCGGCCTTCGCGATCGCGGCGATCGCCGCCTGGACGATCCCCGAGCAGCGCGGCACGCCGCTGGCCTGAGCCGCGGCTCAGGCCGCCTGGGCCACTCGCACGGCGGAGGCGACCATGGCGTCGAGCCCGTGCCGCATCCGCCAGCCGAGATCGCGCTCGGCGAGGGACCCGTCGGCGACGATGCGAGCCGGGTCGCCCGGGCGCCGCGGCGCGATGCGCGGCTCGAGGGTGGTGCCGAGCGCTCGCCCGACGGCATCGAGCACCTGCCGCACCGATGCGCCCTCGCCGCTGCCGAGGTTGTACACCGGCTCCAGCGGCAGGCCGCGCTCCATGCGCTCGGCAGCCGCGACGTGCGCGAGCGCGACGTCGCCGACGTGCACCCAGTCCCGCACGCACGTGCCGTCCGCCGTCGGGTAGTCGTCGCCGTTGATCTGCGGCTGCTCGCCGCGCGCGAGCACCGCGAGCACCGCCGGAACGAGGTTGTGCGGGCTCGTGTCGCGGATGCGGTCGGTCGCCGACCCGACGACGTTGAAGTAGCGCAGCGCGACGGCCTGGAACGGCTCGTTCGCGAGCGCCGCCCGGCGGCGCTCGTCGGCCAGCAGCAGCTCGCCCGCGAGCTTCGACTCCCCGTAGGGCGACTCCGGCGCGGGCGGTGTCGCCTCGGTCACGCGGTCGACGTCGGGGGTGCCGTAGACGCCCGCGCTCGACGAGAAGACCATGCGCGCGACGCCGCGCTCGTGCATCGCCTCGAGCAGCTCGATCGTGCCCGACACGTTCTGCCGCCACGTGTGCAGCGGTCGGCGCACCGACTCCCCCGCGTACTTGCAGCCCGCGAGGTGCACGACGCCGTCGGCGTCCTCGAGCGCGGCCTCGAGCGCGCCGTGGTCGAGGATCGAGCCGACGACCACGCGCGCGTCTGGGGGCGCGAAGGCGCGCCGCCCGCTGGAGAGGTCGTCGAGCACGGTCACGTCGCGACCGCTCGCGAGCATCGCGTCGGCGACGTGCGCGCCGATGTAGCCCGCACCGCCCGTGATGAGCCAGCGCGTCACGCGTCCCTCCTCGCTCCGTCGTCGGCCCGCACCGCGAACACGACAGGGCGCGCGTGCCCGGCCGACACCACCGCATCCGCCGCTTCGACCGCGATGCGAGCCGCCGCCGACTCGTCGACGAGCGCGATCGCCGCCCCGCCGAAGCCGCCGCCCGTCATGCGCGCGCCGAGCGCGCCGGCCGCGAGCGCCGCCTCGACGGCGGCGTCGATCGCCGGCACCGAGTTCTCGAAGTCGTCGCGCTGCGAGGCGTGCCCCTCGGTGAGGAGGGGGCCGATCTCGCGCGGCCGGCCCTGCCGGACGAGCTCCGCGGCGAGGCGGGCGCGCTCGGTGTCGGTGACGATGTGGCGCATGCGGCGGTGCACATGCGCCGGCATGCGGCCGGCCCACGAGGCGACCTCGTCGGGCGCGAGCTCGCGCAGCGTGCGCACGCCTGCGATCGCGGCCGCCTGCTCGCACTCGCGGCGGCGCTCGCCGTAGCCGCCCGTGGCGTGGTCGTGCCGCACGAGCGAGTCGATGACGAGGGTCTCGAGCCCCGCGGCCTCGAAGCCCAGCGGCACCTGCTCGGCCGTGCCGGCGCGGAAGTCGAGCAGCACGGCGTGATCGCGCTGGGCCAGCAGCACCGCCGACTGGTCGAGCGTGCCGGTCGGCGCGTCCACGACCTCGTTCTCGACGAGCTGGCCCAGCCGCACCATCTCGCGGCGGTCGAGCCCGAGCCCCCAGAGCTCGTCGAGCGCGACGATCGTCGCCGACTCGAGCGCCGCCGACGAGGAGACGCCGACGCCGACCGGCACGTCGCTCGCGACGAGCGCCTCGAAGCCGCTGCCGGCGACGTCGAGCTCGCGCCGCAGCACGTGCGCGGCGCCGAGCACGTAGCGGCTCCAGCCGGTCGCGGCGTGCGCGGTCGCGAGGCTCGCATCGACCGGGGCGCTGCGGGCCTCGTCGGCGAAGTCGGTCGCGATGCGGATGCGGTCATCGTCGCGCTGCCGCACGGCGATGCGCGTGCGGCGGTCGATGCCGAAGGGCAGCGCGAGGCCGCCGTTGTAGTCGGTGTGCTCCCCGATCAGGTTGACGCGGCCGGGCGCCGACCAGACGCCGTCGGGCTCGGCGCCGAAGCGCGCCGCGAACGCCTCATGCACCGGCGGCCGCCTCGGTCCCGGCACCGACGAGGGGCTCGACCGGATGCGTCTCGTCGGCCTTCGCGATCGCGTCGCGCAGGCGCGCTGCGCCGTCCTCGGGCGCGATGTCGGCGACCCAGGCACCCATGAGCGACTCGCTGCCGGCGAGGAACTTCAGCCGGTCGACCGCTCGCCGCGGGCTCGAGACCTGCCAGGTGAGCCGGATGTCGTCGCGGTGCGCGTCGACGGGCGCCTGGATCCAGCCGGCCATGTAGGGCAGCGGCGCGTCGTAGAGCGCGTCGAGGCCTCGCGCGATGCGCAGCGTGAGCGCCGCGAGCTCGGCGCGCTCGGCGTCGTTCGTCGCGGCCAGATCGGGCACCTGCCGGTGCGCCATGAGCTGCACCTCGACCGGCCAGCGTGCCGCGAACGGCACGAACGCGGTGAAGTGCTCGCCCGCGATGAGCACTCGTGGGCCCTGCCGCTCGCTGTCGAGCAGGTCGGCGAACAGGTCGGGCCCGTGCTCCTCGACCGACTGCGCGATGCGGCGGATGCGCTGGGGCACGCTGGGGTAGCCGTAGATCTGGCCGTGCGGGTGGTGCAGCGTGACGCCGATCTCGACGCCGCGGTTCTCGAAGGGGAACACGTGGGCGACGCCCGGCACGGCCGAGAGCGCGCGGGTGCGCTCGGCCCAAGCCTCGACCACGGTGCGGGCGCGCAGGCTCGACTGGGTGCCGAAGGAGCCGGTGTGGTCGGGGCTGAAGCAGACGACCTCGCAGCGCCCGACCGCGGGGCGGGCGGCGCCGATGGCGGCGACGGCCGCGAACGGGTCGGGCACCTCGTCGGCGGTGCTGGGCCCGAACGACGGCGAGCGGTTCTCGAACACGGCCACGTCGTAGTCGTCGGGCACCTCGCTGGGGTTGCCGGGCGACTGCGGGGCGAGCGGGTCGAACGCCGCGGGCGGCAGGTGCACGCGGCCCTGCCGCGCGGTGGCGACCGTCACCCACTCGGCGCTGAGCGGATCGAAGCGCATCATGGGCGTCGCCGGTCGCGCATCGAGCGCGCGTGCATCGGCGCGCCGCTCGCGCTCCGCCGTGCCCGCGTCGTCGAAGTAGATGAGCTCGCGGCCGTCGGCGAGGTGCGTGGAGGTCTGGCGGATGGCGTTCATCCTGCGATGATGTCGCACCGCGTGCGCTCGTGCGCGTTTTTGTGCGAATCTGTTCACATGAATGCCGAACGAACATCGCCACGGGAGACGCGGCTGCTCGAGGCCGGGCTGCTCGACGTCGAGCGGCGCGAGCGCATCCTGCGGCATCTGCGGCAGACCGGCGCGGCCCGCGTCGCCGACCTGGCTCGAGCGCTCGCCGTCTCCCCGATGACCGTGCGCCGCGACGCCGACGCGCTCGTCGCGGAAGGGCTGGCCGAGCGCGTGCGCGGCGGCGTGCGGATCGTGCGTCCGCCGCTCACCGACGAGCCGCCGCCCACGGCGAAGGCGGCGCTGCACCGCGACGAGAAGCGGCGCATCGCCACCGCGGCCGCCGCGCTGGTGCGACCGGGCTCGGCGATCGGCATCGGCGCCGGGACGACCGCGCTCGAGCTCGCGCGGCTCGTCGCCGAGGCGCCCGGCGTCACGATCGTGACGAACTCGATCGCCGTCGCGCTCGCGCTGCCCGACCGCGACGGCGTCGTGCTCACCGGCGGCGAGCGCACCCGCTCCGACGCGCTCGTGGGGCCCGTGGCCAACCGGACGGCCGCATCCATCGGCCTCGACCTGCTGTTCCTGGGCGCGCACGGCATCGACGCCGAGCGGGGATGCACGGCGCCCAACCTCGCCGAGGCCGAGACGAATCGCGCGCTCATGGCCGTCGCGTGCCAGACCATCGCGCTGGTCGACGCCTCGAAGTGGGGCGTGCAGGCGCTCGCCACCTTCGCCGCGCTCGACGAGCTCGACGTGCTCGTGAGCGACGCGGCGCTGCCCGCCGCCGCGGCCCGCGCGGCGCGCGGCGCCGTCGGTCGGCTCATCCTGGCCTGACCGGCTGTCTCGGCTGAGTCCGGTCTCGTGACGGCTGCGGCCTGCGGCCGCGGCCTCCTCGACCTACGAGCACGGCGCGTCGCGCCGCGCTCCGCGAGCTACGTGGCGAGCGAGTCGAGCGCCTGCGTGAGGTCGGCGATCAGGTCGTCGGCCTCCTCCAGGCCCACCGAGAGCCGCAGCAGGTCCTCGGGCACGGCCAGCTCGGTGCCCTTCACCGAGGCGTGCGTCATCTCCGAGGGGTAGCAGACGAGCGACTCGATGCCGCCGAGCGACTCCGCCAGCTGGAACAGCCGCGTGCGGCCGACCAGCTCGTGCACCGCATCCACCCCGCCGGCGAGCTGGATCGAGACCATGCCGCCGAAGAGCGGGCCCGCAGCGCCGCGCATCTGCCGCGCCGCGAGCGCGTGCTGCGGGTGGTCGGGCAGCCCCGGGTAGTGCACGGCGCTGACGGCCGGGTGCCCGACGAGCGCCTCGGCGACCGCCTGCGCGTTGCTGCAGTGGCGCTCCACCCGCACCGCGAGCGTCTTCAGCGACCGGCTCGTGAGCCAGGCGTCGAACGGGCTGTTCACGGCGCCCACCGCGAACTGCTGGAACCCCACGCTCTCGGCGAGGGACGCATCCGCCGTCACCACGGCACCGCCGACGAGGTCGGAGTGCCCGCCGATGTACTTCGTCGTCGAGTGCACGACCGCGTCGGCGCCGAGCGCGAGCGGCTGCTGCAGCGCGGGGGTCGCGAAGGTGTTGTCGGCCACCACGATCGCGCCCGCGGCGTGCCCGAGCTCGACGAGCCCGGCGATGTCGGCGACCTTCATGAGCGGGTTCGAGGGCGTCTCGACCCACAGCACCTTGGTGTTGGGCCGAATGGATGCGAGCACGGCGTCGAGGTCGCTGGCGTCGGCGGTGGAGATCTCGACGCCCCACTTCGCGTGGATCTGCGAGACCAGCCGGTGCGTGCCGCCGTAGACGTCGTTGCCCATCAGCACGTGGTCGCCCGGCTGCAGCACGGCGCGCAGCAGGGCGTCCTCGGCGGCCAGGCCGGAGCCGAAGGCGAACGCGTGCGTGCCGCCCTCGAGGCTCGCGAGCTGCTGCTGCAGCGCGTCGCGGCTGGGGTTGCCGCCGCGCGAGTACTCGTAGCCGTCGCGGAAGCCGCCGATGCCGTCCTGCACGAAGGTGCTGGTCATGAAGATCGGCGGGATGACGGCGCCGGTCCGCGGGTCGAAGCTCTGGCCGTCGTGGATGGCCCTGGTCGAGAAGCCGTCGGATGCGCGGGGCTCGGTCATGGTCATGCCTCCTTCGAGAGGTGGGTCAGCAGGTCGGTGCGGGTGATGACGCCCACCGGCTTGGCGTGCTCGAGCACCAGCAGCGCGTCGTGCTCCTTGAGCGCCGCGAGCAGCGCGTCGACCGACTCGGTGACGCCGATCTGCGGCAGCCGCGGGCCCAGGTGCCTCGAGACGGGGTCGGCGAGCCGGGCGCGCTCGGCGAAGACCTCGTCGAGCAGCGAGCGCTCGTCGACGGCGCCTGCGACCTCGCCCACCACGACCGGCGGCTCGGCGCTCAGCACCGGCAGCTGGCTCACCCCGTACTCGCGCATGATCTCGATCGCGTCGTGCACGGTGTCGGTCGGATGCGCGTGCACGAGGTCGGGCAGGTCGCCTCCGCTGCCGCTCTTGCCCGTGAGCACATCGCGCACCGTCGTGCCCTCGGCCGGCGCCGCGAACCCGTAGGAGCGCATCCACGCGTCCGAGTAGACCTTCTGCAGGTAGCCGCGGCCGGAGTCGGGCAGCAGCACGACGACCACGGCCTGGGCGGGCAGCTCGCGGGCGATCCGCAGCGCCGCGACCACGGCCATGCCGCTCGAGCCGCCCACCAGCAGCCCCTCCTCGCGCGCGAGCCGGCGCGTCATCGCGAACGACTCCGCGTCGTCGACCGCCAGGGCCTGGTCGACCACGCTCGGGTCGTAGTTGCCCGGCCACATGTCCTCGCCGACGCCCTCGACCAGGTAGGGGCGGCCGCTGCCGCCGGAGTAGATGGAGCCCTCGGGGTCTGCGGCGATGATGCGCACCGCGCCGTCGGAGACGCGCTTGAGGAACCGGCCGGTGCCGGTGATCGTGCCGCCCGTGCCGGCGCCCGCGACGAAGTGCGTGACGCGGCCGTCGGTGTCGCGCCAGATCTCGGGCCCGGTGGTGGCCTCGTGCGCGGCGGGCGCCGCCGGGTTGAAGAACTGGTTGGGCTGGTAGGCGCCCTCGATCTCCTCGGTCAGCCGGTTCGCGACGCCGTAGTAGCTCTCGGGGCTGTCGGGCGCGACCGAGGTGGGCGTGACGACCACCTCGGC
The DNA here is from genome assembly GCA_007988785.1 of Agrococcus baldri. Lineage (GTDB taxonomy): Bacteria > Actinomycetota > Actinomycetes > Actinomycetales > Microbacteriaceae > Agrococcus > Agrococcus baldri_A. The sequence continues at coordinate 196,587 of BJUU01000003.1, read as the reverse complement.
GCCGTAGGCGCGCAGCGTCGCCCGCTTGTCCTCGGCGACCTTGTCGGGGCAGACGAAGACGCAGCGGTAGCCCTTCTGCTGGGCGACCAGCGCGAGGCCGACGCCCGTGTTGCCGCTCGTCGGCTCGACGATCGTGCCGCCCGGCAGCAGCAGCCCCCGCTGCTCGGCATCCTCGACCATCGCCAGCGCGATGCGATCCTTCACCGAGCCGCCCGGGTTGAGGAACTCGACCTTGGCGAGCACCGTCGCCGCCACGCCGTCCGTCACCTTCGTGAGCTGCACGAGCGGGGTGTCGCCGATCGTGTCGAGGATCGATGCCGCGTACCGCATGCCGTCTGCTGCCACCGGTCGAGCCTACCGCCGGCGCACGGTGCAGGATGGGCGGATGGATGCGCGCAGAGAGCTGATCGTCGAGCGCGTGCTGCGCTGCGTCGAGCTGGTGCCCGCCGGGCGCGTCGCCTCGTACGGGGCGGTCGCGGCGATCTGCGGCATCGGCCCGCGCCAGGTGGGCTCGATCATGCGGCACTGGTCGGACGGGCTGCCGTGGTGGCGGATCACGAACAGCTCGGGCGACCTCCCGCCCGCGCTGCTCGAGCGGGCGCTGCCGCACTGGCGCGAGGAGGGCATCCGGCTGAAGCCCAACGGGCTCGGCTGCCGCTACGCCGACTACGCCGCCGACATGGGCGAGCTCGAGCTGCGCTGGCTCGAGGCGACCCGTGACCTGCCGGACCCGGACGCGGACGACCTCGACGCATCCGCCTGACGACCTCGACCCATCCGCTCGGCGCACCCGACGCACGCGCCGCGCCCGCAGCGAAGGACGGGCGGCCCCCGGAGGGACCGCCCGTCGTGGGATCGCTGACTACCCCTCGGTGAGCGGAGCGAGATCCTCGTTGTCGGCGTACGCCTCTGCGGCGTTCTCCTGGGTCACGATGACCGGCTCGAGCAGGTTCGAGGGCACCTCGAAGGCGCCGTTGTCCTGCGTGCCCGTGGTGGTGGGCTCCTCACCGGCCTGCAGCGCCTGCGCCATCTCGATCGACGCGGCGACGAGCGCGCGCGTGTCCTTGTAGATGGTGGAGTACTGCACGCCAGCGACGATCGACTGCACCGACTCGACCTCGGAGTCCTGGCCCGTCACGACCGGCACGTCGCGGCCGGCGCCCTGCACCGAGGTGAGGATGGCGCGGGCGAGGTTGTCGTTCGGCGAGAGCACGCCGTGCAGGTCCTGGCCCTCATAGGAGCTCTGCAGGATGGTGTCCATGCGGTTCTGCGCGTTCTCTGCCGCCCAGTCCTCGGTGGCCGTCTGCTGCACCGTGGTCTGGCCGGAGACGATGTTCAGCGTGCCGTCGTCGATCTTGGGCTGCAGCACGCTCATCGCGCCGTCGAAGAAGACGGCCGAGTTCGAGTCGTCGGCCGAGCCCGAGAACAGCTCGATGTTCCAGGTGTCGACGTCGCCGTGCTGCGCCTCGAGGCCCTCGAGCAGCGACTGCGCCTGCAGCTCGCCGACGTGGAAGTTGTCGAACGCGACGTAGTAGTCGACGAGCTCGCTGTCCTGGATCAGGCGGTCGTAGGCGATCACCGTGATGTCGGCCGCGTCGGCCGCCTCGAGCTGCGTCGCGAGCTGGGCGGTGTCGGCGGCGCCGATGATGATGACCTCGGCGCCGGCCGAGATCATGCTCTGGATCTGCTGCTGCTGGTCGCCGACCGAGTTCGACGAGCCGGCGTACTGGACGTTGCCGGTGAAGCCGGCCTCCTCCAGCCCGTTCGTGAACAGGTCGCCCGCGAGCACCCAGTTCTCGCTCGTGCGGTCGGGCAGGGCGACGCCGATCGTGGCGTCGGCCGCGAACCCGGCCTCGGGCGCTGCGCCCGAGCCCTCGGGCTCTGCGCCGGTGTCGGCCCGGCCGCAGCCGGTGAGTGCGACGCTGACGGCGGCGATGCCGGCGAGCGCCACGAAGGTGGACTTCCTCATCAGTACTCCTGTTGTTTTCGGTGTGGGATGGGTTCAGGTTGCGCCGGTCAGGACGACACGGACAGGCTGTCGCGGTCGCGACCGCGGGTCAGGCCGCGCTGCAGGAGCGCGATGATCGAGAAGCGGCCCTGGCGCTTGTTCAGCACGTCAACCGCGACGGCGACCAGCAGCACGAGGCCCTTGATCACCTGGATCCAGTCGGAGCCGGTGCCGATCGCGAACAGGCCGTTCGAGAGCACCGCCATGACGAGGCCGCCGATGATGCTGCCCGCGACGGTGCCGATGCCGCCGGCGACGGCCGCGCCGCCGATGAAGACGGCCGCGATCGCGTCGAGCTCCCAGGTCACGCCGTCGGCGGGGCCGGCAGCCTGCGCGCGGGCGATCCACATCATGCCCGCGACGGAGGCGAGCACCGACATGTTCGCCATCACGAAGAAGTCGACCCAGCGCGAGCGCACGCCCGAGAGCTGGGCGGCGCGACGGTTGCCGCCGACCGCGTAGATGTGGCGTCCGAGCGTCGTGCGCTGGGTGAGGAAGCCGTAGCCGAGCACGAAGGCGACGAGCAGCACGCCCGAGAGCGGGAAGCTCGTGCCGGGGCGACCGCTGGCGAACAGCAGCGTCGCAGCGACGATGGCGCCCGAGATCAGCACGAGGCGCGTGATGAGCACCCACTGCGGCGGCACGTCGGCGCCGATGCGCTTGCGCCGAGCGCGGGTGCGCAGCTCGAAGACGACGACGGCGACGATCGCGAGCAGGCCGAGCAGCAGCGTCGGGTTGTTGTAGCCCGTGAAGGGGCCGAACTCGGGCAGGTAGCCGGCGAGCACGTCGACGAAGCCGGGGTCGACGCCGATGCCGCGCGACTGGCCGACGACCTGGTTGAGGCCGCGGAACAGCAGCATGCCCGCGAGCGTGACGATGAACGCCGGCACCCCCACGAACGCCACCCAGAAGCCCTGCCAGGCGCCGATGAGCACGCCGAGCCCGAGGCCGATCAGGATGGCGACGCCCCACGGCAGCCCCCAGTCGTTCATCGAGATGGCGACGACGACGCTCGAGAAGGCCGCCACAGAGCCGACCGAGAGGTCGATGTGGCCGGCGATGATCACCATCACCATGCCGATCGCGAGGATCAGGATGTACGACTGCGACTGCACGATGTTGATGACGTTGCCCGGCGCGAGCGTCGTGCCGTTCGTCGCGATCTGGAACGCCAGCACGATCACGATGAGCGCGCCGAGGATGCCGAACTCCTTCAGCGAGCCGCGCTTGCCGAAGAGCATGCTGAACTCCGCCAGGAAGCCGCGGCGCTCGTTCACCTGGTCGGTCATTCGTGGTCACCCTTCGTCGGCGCCATCCGGCGCATGAGCATCTCCTGGTCGGCGTCGGCGGCGCGCAGCTCGCCGGTGATGCGACCCTCGAAGATCGTGTAGATCCGGTCGGCCAGCCCCAGCAGCTCCGGCAGCTCGGAGGAGATGAGGATCACGCCCTTGCCCGCATCGGCGAGCTCGCGGACGATCTGGTAGATCTCGCTCTTGGCGCCGACGTCGATGCCGCGCGTCGGCTCGTCGAGGATGAGCAGGTCGGGGTCGGTGAACATCCACTTCGCCAGCACGACCTTCTGCTGGTTGCCGCCCGAGAGCGTGTCGACGCCGTGCTCGACGCTCGGCGACTTGATGCGCAGCGAGCGGCGGTACTCCTCGGCGGCCTGCGCCTCCTGCAGCCCGTCGACCACGCCGGCGGTCGAGATCCTGGAGAGCTTGGCCGAGACGATGGAGCGCTTGATCGTGTCGAGCAGGTTGAGGCCGAGGGCCTTGCGGTCCTCGCTCACGTAGGCGATGCCGTGGCCGATCGCGTCGGGCACGGAGCGCACCTTGATCTCCTTGCCGTCCTTGTGCATCGTGCCGCCGAGCCAGGTGCCGTACTGCCGGCCGAAGACGCTCATGGCCAGCTCGGTGCGGCCGGCGCCCATGAGCCCCGCGAAGCCGACGATCTCGCCGCGCCGCACGGTGAAGCTCGAGCGCTTGGCGACCAGTCGCTCGGCGGAGAGCGGATGCTGCACCGTCCAGTCGCGCACCTCGAAGAAGACCTCGCCGGTGGTGTGGGCGCGCTCGGGGAAGCGCTGGCCGAGGGTGCGGCCGACCATGCCGCGGATGATGCGATCCTCGTCGACGTCGCCGTCGGCGATGTCGAGGGTCTCGATCATCCTGCCGTCGCGGATGATCGTGATGGCGTCGGAGACCTGCTCGATCTCGTTGAGCTTGTGCGAGATCATGATCGACGTCACGCCCTTGGCCTTGAGGCCGACGATGAGGTCGAGCAGGTGCTGCGAGTCGTTCTCGTTGAGCGCCGCGGTGGGCTCGTCGAGGATGAGCAGCTTGACGTCCTTCTCGAGCGCCTTGGCGATCTCGACGAGCTGCTGCTTGCCGACGCCGATGTGCTTGATGGGCGTGTCGGGGTCCTCGTCGAGGCCGACGCGCGCGAGCAGCTCGGTCGCGCGCATCCGCACGGTGTCCCAGTCGATCGCGAGCCCGCGGCGCGGCTCGTTGCCGAGGAAGATGTTCTCGGCGATCGACAGCTCGGGCACGAGCGCGAGCTCCTGGTGGATGATCACGATGCCGGCGCGCTCGGAGTCGTTGATGCTGCCGAACGCGACGGGCTGGCTCTGGTAGACGATCTCGCCGTCGAAGGAGCCGTGCGGGTAGACGCCGGAGAGCACCTTCATCAGCGTCGACTTGCCGGCACCGTTCTCGCCGCAGATCGCGTGGATCGTGCCCTTGCGCACCTCGAGACTCACGTCGTCGAGCGCGCGGACACCGGGGAACTCCTTCGTGATGCTGCGCATCGACAGGATCACCGGCTCAGCCACCCTTGGCTCCCTTCGCGATGCCGCTCTCCATGGCGGGATCGCGGATCAACCTACGCGGGCTGGAACGTTGCGTCAAGTCATGAACGCAAGTATCCAAATCGTTATCTTCAGATGAACGCGGCAGCGCGTGCCGTCTGCCGCGCGAGGGTCACGGCGCCGAGCACCTCCGCGCGCGATCCGAGCGTCGTGCCGGCGATCTCGGTCGAGGTCGCGAGCGGGTGCAGCGCGAAGCGGCGGAAGCCGTCCCGCACGGGCTCGAGCAGCAGCTCGCCGGCCTCGGCGAGCGGCCCCCCGACCACGACGGCGCTGGGCGCCAGCAGGTTGGCGGCGTTGGCGACGGCGCGCCCGATCGCGACCCCGGCGTCGGCGACCACGCGCCGCGTTGCCGGGTCGCCGTCGATGGCCTGCCGCACGATGTCGGCCGTCGTGATGGGCCTGCCGAAGGCCGCGGAGAGCGACTGCGCCATGACGCGCGCCGACGCGAGGGTCTCGAGGCAGCCCCTGCTGCCGCACACGCACAGCGTGCCGTTGGCGTCGACCTGCACGTGGCCGAGCTCGCCCGCGATGCCGAAGGCGCCGCTGTGCAGCCGGCCGCCGATCACCAGCCCGCTGCCGATGCCGGTGCCGATCTTCACGAAGATCAGGTCGTCGACGCCGCTGTAGGCGCCGAAGCTGCGCTCGGCGATCGCGCCCAGGTCGGAGTCGTTCGCCACCTCCACCGGCATGCCGAAGGCCTCGCCGATGCGATCGCGCGTCACGCCGTCCCACTCCGGCAGGATCGAGTGGCCGAGGATCGAGCCCGTGCGCCGATCGATCGGGCAGGGCACGCCCACGCAGATCGCCGCGACGTCCGCGCGGCGCAGCCCGGCGTCGCGCAGCAGCTCGTCCAGCCGCTCCGCCGCGATCGCGAGGCTCTCGTCGGCGCGGTGGCCGGGCGCCAGCGCGACCTCGTCCTCCACGAGCACGATGGGATCGTCGGCGGCGACGGCGATCCGCACGTGCTGCCTGCCGAAGTCGACGCCGACGACCGTCGGCCCCTCGGCGCGCTCGAGCGTGACGAGGCTCGCGCGCCTGCCCTGGTGCACCGTCGGCGCTGTCGAGACGGCGCCGCGCTCGCGCAGGTCGCGCACGATGTTCGAGACGGTGGCATGTGCGAGGCCGGTGCGCTCGGCGATCTCGGACTGCGTGGCGGGCGAGCCGCGCAGCGCCGACACGACACGCGCCTCGTTCGCGGCGCGCAGAGCGCCCTGGGAGCCGGGGCTGCGTCGCTTCGCCATGGTGCCTATCGTGACGACGCGCGCGGATGCTGTCAAGAAATGAACGCAGGAGGCCGTCGCTTGGTGATCAGTTGGCGGCCGCTCGCGTCACCGCGCGGCCTGCTGCGCGAAGAGCCTCGCGTAGGTGCCGCCGAGCCCCAGCAGGTCGTCGTGCGTGCCGCGCTCGACGATGCGGCCGGTGTCGATGACGAAGATCACGTCGGCGTCGCGGATGGTCGAGAGCCGGTGCGCGATCGCGAGCGTCGTGCGGCCGCGCGCGGCCTCGTCGAGCGCCGCCTGCACGACCCGTTCAGAGACGGTGTCGAGGGCGCTGGTGGCCTCGTCGAGCACCAGCACGGCCGGGTCCTTCAGCAGCACGCGCGCGATGGCGATGCGCTGCTTCTCGCCGCCGGAGAGCCGGTAGCCGCGCTCCCCCACGATCGTGTCGTAGCCGTCCGGGAAGCGGTGGATGGTGTCGTAGATGCTGGCAGCGCGAGTCGCCGCGTCGAGCTCCTGGTCGGTCGCCTCGGGCTTCGCGTACCGCAGGTTCTCGGCGATGGATGCGTGGAACAGGTAGGGCTCCTGGCTCACGATGCCGATGTGGTCGGTGAGGGCCGCCGGTTCGAGCTCGCGCACGTCGACGCCCGCGAAGCGCACCGCTCCCCCGGTCACCTCGTGCAGCCGCGGCAGCAGGTAGCCGATCGTCGTCTTGCCGGCGCCCGAGGGCCCGACGAAGGCGGCGAAGGTGCCCGGCGCGAGCGTGAACGACACGCCGTCGAGCGTGTTCGGCTCGCTCTCGCGCGCATCCGGGTAGCGGAACTCCACGTCGTCGAACTCGACCTCGCCGAGCTTCCCGGCGACCGGCGCGAGCGGGGTGGCCGGCGGCACGATCGTGGGGCGCAGGTCGAGGTACTCGAAGATGCGGGCGAACAGCGCCGCGCTGGTCTGCAGGTCGAGCGCGACCCGCAGCAGGCCCATGAGCGGCATGAGCAGCCGAGCCTGCACCGTCGTGAACGCGACGAGCGTGCCCGCCGTGACCCCGACATCCCCACCCGTGATCAGGTAGCCGGCGATCACGTAGATGACGGCGGGCAGGATGGAGATGAAGATCGACACGACGGCGAAGAAGGTCTGGCCGCTCATCGTCAGCCGCACCTGCAGCGCCACCTGCCGGTCGTTCTCCTCGCGGTAGCGGGTCGACTCGTCGCGCTGCCGGCCGAACGCCTTCGCGAGCAGGATGCCCGAGACCGAGAGTGTCTCCTGCGTGATGGCGGTCATCTCGCTGAGCGACTCCTGCGTCTGCGTGGCGATGCGGGCGCGCACCTGCCCGACGCGGCGCTGCAGGAAGATGAGCAGCGGCGTCAGCAGCACGGCCGCGATCGTCAGCTGCCACGACAGGATGAGCATCGTCACGAGGCTCGCGATGACGGTGACGGTGTTGCCGACCACCGAGGAGACGGTGTTCGAGAGCACATTGGCGACGCCGCCGACGTCGTTCTGCAGCCGCGACTGGATGACGCCCGTCTTCGTGCGGGTGAAGAACGCCAGCTCCATGCCCTGCAGCCGGTCGAAGAGGCTGTTGCGCAGCTCGCCCATGACGGTGTTGCCGACCCGCGAGGTCAGCCAGGTCTGCCAGATGCCGAGCAGGCTCGACGAGACCCACAGCGCCACCATGATGCCGATCAGCGCCCACAGCAGCTGCAGGTCGGGGCCGCCCTGCGGCGGGAAGAGCGCCTCGTCGAACACGCGCTGCGTCAGCAGCGGCGGGAAGACCGCGATCGCCGCGACCACGAGCACCAGCGCGATCGTGAGGATGATCTGCGCCCGGTGCGGTGCGAAGAGGCCGAGGATGCGCCTGCCCAGGTCGGGCACGCGGGGTGCGGATGCGTTGGCCTGCCGTTGGGCGGACTCGTCGCGCATCGCCATGCGGCCACCGCCGCCGCGGCCCCCGCCGCCCATGCCCATGCTCACGAGCCGAGCGTAGCGCCGCGGCCCGACGCGAGCCCTGAGGGGCTCGTGCGACGATGGCCGCATGGCCGAGCTCCCCGTCTTCCGCATGCCGTCGCTGCCGACGTCATGGGTCGACGCCGAGGGCGTCGAGATCCCGTTCGGGCAGCGCTGGGGATTGGCGGCTCCGCCCGACGAGGCGTACGAGCGCATCACCTGCCCTGAGCGCTACCAGCCGCTGCACGACGTCGCCGATGCGCTGCTCGCGCATCTGCTCGACGAGTACGAGTGCGTCGCCGAGGAGGTTCCCGCTGCGGCACATGAGCTGCGCGCGGTGCGGCTGCTCGCCACCGGCCGCAGCCACGGCATCGGCATCGCCTGGACCGACTTCCCCGGGGTGCGGGCAGACCTCGGCGGCGAGGTCGACGCGGCCGCCCCGATCTGCGGCTGCGATGCCTGCGACGAGTCGCTCGAGCAGGCCGCGGAGCAGCTCAGCGACAGCGTGCTCCGCGCGGTCGCGCCCGGTGACGCCGACTGGCCGCTCCGCGCCCGCTGACGGGTCAGGCCTGCAGGCTGCTGCCGCGCTGCTCGAGCGCCTCGCGCAGGATGCGCACCGCCTTCGGGCCGACGCCGTGCAGCGCCAGCAGCTCTGCCTCGCCCATCGCCGCGACCCCGTCGAGCGTGGTGACGCCGATGGTCAGCAGTGCGCTGGCCGCCGGGCGGCCGATCTTGGGCAGGTCGCCGATCTGCTCGGGCAGGCCTCTGGTCGACATGCCAGCAAGCATGCCAGCCGCGAGCCGAGACCGGGCGGGGTGTTGCGGCCGGCGCGCATCTGCGAGCGTGGAGGCATGACGCGAACGCCTGCCCGCTGGGCCACCTGGGGACTGCTCGGCGCCTGGACGCTGCACGACCTCGAGGAGGCGGTCACGATGCCCGGCTGGACGCAGCGGGTCGCCGACGACCTCGACCTGCGCGGGCTCGCGGTCGTCGGGCACCTCGTGCGGCGCACGCGCACCGAGGTGTGGACGGCGATCGCGCTGGTGGGCGTGCCGTTCGCCGTCGCCGCCGCCGAGGGCGCCCGCACCGGCGGCCGCAGCGCCCTCTACCAGGGCGCGCTGCTGGGCTACGGGCTGCACGCGATCTCGCACATCGGCGGCACCGTCACCGCCCGCGCCTACACGCCGGGACTCGTGACGACGCCCGTGCTGGTGGCCGGCTTCTCGATCGCGACCGCCGCCGAGCTCGTGCAGCGCAGGGTGCCGCTGCACCCCGCCACCACGGCGGTCGCGATGGCCCTCGGTGCCTGCGTGCCGCTCTCGCACGTGATCGCGCGACGGATCCTGCGGCACCGCATCCGCCTGCCCTGGCGACCCAGGGCGGCATGACGAAGGGCCGCACCCCAGACGGAGCGCGGCCCTTCGCGATGCAGCGGGTGACTACTTGACGGTCACCGTCGCGCCGGCCTCTTCGAGGTCGGCCTTCGCCTTGTCGGCGTCTTCCTTCTTCGCGCCCTCGAGCACGTTGGCGGGAGCACCGTCGACGAGCGCCTTGGCCTCGCCGAGGCCGAGCGACGTGAGCGCGCGCACGACCTTGATGACCTGGATCTTCGCCGAGCCGGCGGCCTCGAGGACCACGTCGAACTCGGTCTGCTCCTCGGCCTCCTCAGCAGCGGCAGCGCCACCGGCGGCCGGAGCCGCAGCGGCCGCGACCGGAGCCGCAGCGGTGACCTCGAAGGTCTCCTCGAATGCCTTCACGAACTCGCTGAGCTCGATGAGCGTGAGCCCCTTGAACTGCTCGAGCAGCTCGTCAGTCGACAGCTTTGCCATCGTCTTCTCCTTGTTTCTCGTCCAGACCGTGGCCTATTCGGCCGCGGACTCCTGCTTGACCCGCAGCGCCTCGACCGTGCGAACGGCCTGAGCGAGCGGGGCGTTGAACATGTAGGCAGCGCCGAACAGCGAGGCCTTGAAGGCGCCGGCCAGCTTGGCCAGCAGCACCTCACGCGACTCGAGATCGGCGAGCTTGTTGACGTCGTCGGTCGTGAGCGGGTTCCCGTCGAAGAATCCGTTCTTGACCACGAGCGCCGGGTTCGCCTTGGCGAAGGCACGCAGCTCCTTCGCGACGGCGACCGGGTCGCCGTGCACGAATGCGATCGCAGAGGGGCCGACGAGGGTGTCGTCGAACGCGGAGATTCCCGCGTTGTTCGCTGCGATCTTGGTGAGCGTGTTCTTCACCACGGCGTACGTCGCGTGCTCACTGATCGAACGGCGCAGCGTCTTCAGCTGGCCGACGGTGAGACCGCGGTACTCGGTCAGCAGAACGGCGTTCGAGTCCTCGAAGAGCTTCGAGAGCTCGGCGACCGCAGCTTCCTTGTTCGCCATGGTGCTCCTTGCGTCATTGCTGGCTTCCCTGGCGTGCACATGAAAAAGAGCTCCGGCGGCAGCGCAGGAGCTCGACCCTCGACGGGGAATTCGCACCTGCGCTGGCCGACGCTCTCACGAGCAAGCCTTCGGTTGTCGCGCACCTTTCGAGCACGCGCCAACGACCAGCGGTCTTTGGTATGGAGCAAGACTACGGCACGACGGATGCGGTGCGCAAGCGCAGAGCGTGGCGTCCACCCGGGCGCGCGGCCGGGGCGGGCTCGCGGCGCACCAGGCCGCCGCGGGCGAGCCCGAGCGCGGCGGCGAGCGCCAGCGCCGCGACCGCCCACACGAGGGGCATGCTGCCGGAGACCAGCACCGCGAGCACGGCGGCCGCCCCGCCCAGGTAGACGGCGACCATCCGGCCGGGGCGCGGGCCCGCTGCGCCCCTGTCCGCGCGACCCGCGCCCGCGATCCGCTCGGCGAGCGCCCCGGTCTCGAGCGCCCCGGCGAGGCGCACGACGGCCGCGACCGCGACGGCGACCGCGAGCAGCCACAGCGGCCGCGACAGCCACCAGGCGTCGCCGAGCGGTGCGGGCGAGAGCACCGGGCTCACGAGGCTCGCCCCCGCGAGGGCGATGAGCACGAGCATGTGCCAGGCGTAGACCGTCATGGCACGCGCGTTGATGGCGCCCACGACGACGGCCACCGGGCGCCGGCGTGCGAGCCGCTGCAGCCGCTCGCGCGCCAGCACCACGAGCGACGCCTGCGCCGCGCCCAGCAGCACGAGCACCGCCGAGGGCGGGTTGAGCGCCTGGAAGAGGTCGTGGGTCGTGAGCCCGACGAGGCACAGCGCGACCGCGAGCGCGAGCGAGGCCGCCCCGGCCGCCCGCAGCGCGGGGCGCGACCAGCGGTCGACGCTGCCGTCGGCGATCCAGAAGCCGAGCTGCTGCGCGGCGAGCCACACGAGCAGCAGGTTCGCGAAGCCGATCGCGTCGATGCCGGTGGCGGCGCGCAGCGCATCGACGCCCAGTGCGCCCCCGAGGAGGCCGAGCGTCGTCACGACCGGCGCGACCGAGTGCATCCGCACCATCACGGGCACCAGCAGCGTGCAGAGCAGGTAGACGCCCAGGAACCACAGCGGCTGGCTGAGGCGGAAGCCCGCCTCGCCGACCAGCTCGCCCGGCAGTCCGGCGGCGGCGAGCCCGCCGAGCGCGAGCGCCGTGGCGGCGATGGCGCCGACCACCGGCGGCAGCAGGCGCCGCAGCCGCTTCGCGAGGTACTCGGCGCGGGTCGCGCCGCGAGCGCGCATGCCCGTCCACTGCCGGTGCGCCGAGAACCCGCCGAGCACGAAGAACAGCGGCATGACCTGCACCACCCAGGTCGCGATCGGGAACCCGGGCCACGCCTCCATCGCGTTGATGATCACGGGTGCGCCGTCGACGAGGCTGATGCCCACCATCATCGCGTGCAGGCCCACGACCACGATGAGGCACAGTGACCGCACGAGGTCGACGGATGCGTCCCTGCGGCCGCGCGCCGACGCATCCGTCGTCGTCGTGGTCGCCCGCTCGAGCATGGTGGTCATCTGGCTGCCTCCGCTCCGGCCCGCGTCTCGGACCGATGCGTGGATCGTCGCGAGCGGCAGCGTCTCGGGGCATCGCCCGCGAGCACCGACCTGCATGCCACCCCGGTACGGGGGCCGTGCACCCTGCAGGGGGATGCCGCGGCCGCCGTCTGGCCGTAGCGTCGCAGCATGGATGTCAGCAGCAGGCTGCGATCGGGCGAGGCCCGGCAGCTCTCGGTCGCCGAGTGGATCGTGTGGCCATCGGTCTCGGTGGTGATCGCGGCCATCAGCATCCCGCTGCACGCCGTGCTGCAGGGCGTGCCGCTGCCGGTCGCCTTCGTGCTCGGCATGCTGCAGGGCGGCAGCGTGCTGCTGGCGGCGCTCGTGCCGTGGGCCGGCGCGCTCGCGCAGCTGGTCGCGCTCATCGGCTTCGCCCTCTGGACCACGCCCGCCACCGGCCCCTGGCCGATCCCCGTGATCGGCATCATCGCGCTCGCCGCCGTGCTGCTGGTGGTGGGGATGCGCGCCAACTGGCTGCTCGGCGCCGCGACCTGGGGCGCCGCGGTGGTGGGCACGAGCACGATCGGGCTGTTCGCCGAGTACGTGCTCGGCGCCGGCACCGGCTGGAGCATCAACCTCGTCATCGCCGCCGGCATCGGGGCGCTCGTGCTCGCGGTCGTGCTGATCGCGCGGCAGCTGCGCCAGGCGCGCCGGCAGGTCGCGGAGGCGCGGCAGGAGACCGAGCAGGAGCGCGAGCAGGTGCTGTGGGAGCAGGAGCGGGCCCGCATCGCGCGCGAGATGCACGATGTCGTCGCGCACAGCATGTCGCTCGTGCACATGCGCGCCACCTCCGCCGCCTACCGGCTCGAGGCCCTCGACGAGGCGGCCACGGCCGAGTTCGGGCAGATCGCCGACGACGCGCGCTCGGCGATGCAGGAGATGCGGGGGCTGCTGCGCGTGCTGCGCGACCCGGATGAGGTGCTCACGGCGCCGCAGCCGGGCGTCGAGCGGCTCGGCACCCTGATCGACTCGGCGCGCTCGGCCGGCGCGCAGGTCGAGGCCGAGCTGCAGCCGCTCGAGCCCACGCCATCGCGCGCCGTGCAGCTCGTGCTCTACCGGGTGGCGCAGGAGTCGGTGACGAACGCGCTGCGGCATGCGCCGCACGCGCCGATCGCGCTCACGCTGCGGCAGGATGGTGACGAGATCGTGCTGTGGGTGCGCAACCCGCTGGTCGACGGGGCGCCCCGCGAGGGCGGCCGCACCGACGGCCACGGCATCCGTGGCATGCGCGAGCGCGTCGCCTCCCTGGGCGGCTCGCTGTGGATCGGACCGGACGACGGAGGCTTCCTGGTGGATGCGAGGATCCCGGGCTCGCGCCCGGCGGCCGCGGGGGCGCTCGCGTGAGCATCCGGGTGCTGGTGGTCGACGACCAGGAGATGTTCCGGCTCGGGCTCGCGTCGATCCTCGCCGCGCAGCCCGACATCGTGGTGGCCGGCGAGGCCGCGGACGGCCGCGAGGCCGTGGCGCGCGTGCGCTCGCTGCAGCCGGACGTCGTGCTCATGGACGTGCGGATGCCGGAGCTCAACGGCATCGAGGCGACGAAGGCCATCCTCGCCGACGAGGTCTCCGGGCACCGGCCGCGCATCGTGATGCTGACGACGTTCGACGTCGACGACTACATCTTCGCCGCGCTGCGCGCCGGCGCGAGCGGCTTCCTGCTGAAGGACGCCTCCCCCGCCGAGCTCGTCGCGGCCGTGCACGCCGTGCACGCGGGCGACAGCCTGCTCTCGCCCGGCGTGACGCGCTCGCTGATCGCCGAGTACGTGACGGCGGCGCCGCTGCGGCGCGCGCCCGACCCGCGCCTGAACGCGCTCACCGACCGCGAGCGCGAGGTGCTCGTGCACGTCGCGCAGGGCCTCTCGAACGCCGAGATCGCCGGTCGGCTGTTCATCTCGGAGCAGACGACGAAGAGCCACGTCAGCCGCATCTTCACGAAGCTCGAGCTGCGCGATCGCGCGCAGGCGGTCGTCTACGCCTACGAGTCGGGGCTCGTCACCGCGGGCGAGGGGCGGCGCGGCGGCTCATGACGCCGACGGCGCGGGCGGAGCGCCCGGGTCGTCCGTCCCGCTCGGCTCGGCCGGCGCATCCCTCGCCGCCTTCGGCTGCCACAGCGGCAGCCGCACCGTGAAGGCCGTGCGGCCCGGCTCGCTCTCGAGCACGATGCGGCCGTGGTGGGCCTCGACGAGCGCCTGCACGATGGCGAGGCCGAGGCCGGAGGAGCCGGCGATGCGCGAGCGGCTCGAGTCGCCGCGGGCGAAGCGCTCGAACGCCGACTGCTGCAGCGCCTCGGGGATGCCGGGGCCGGCGTCGACGATGTCGATCACCGCCTCGCTGCCCTCGGCGCGCAGCTGCACGTCGATCGCGGTGCCCTCCGGGGTGTGCACGCGGGCGTTGGCGAGCAGGTTCGCCACGATCTGCTGCAGCCGCAGCTGATCGCCGGGCACCATGACCGGCTCCCCGGGCAGCTCGAGCGCGATGGGATGGTCGCGGCCGGCCGCCTGCGCGTCGGCGACGGCCTCGACGACCAGCAGCGAGAGGTCGACCTCGCCGCGCACGAGCTCGCGGCCCTCGTCGAGCCTGGCCAGCAGCAGCAGGTCGTCGACGAGCGCCTGCATGCGCCGCGCCGCCGCCTCGATGCGCTCGAGCGAGGCCCGCGAGTCGGCGCTCAGCTCGGCGTCGTGCTTGCGGGTGATCTCGGCGTAGCCGCGCACCGCAGCCAGGGGCGTGCGCAGCTCGTGGGAGGCGTCGGCGACGAACTGCCGCACGCGGCGCTCGCTGAGCGCGCGCGCGTCGAAGGCCTCCTCGATGTGGTTGAGCATGCGGTTCATCGACTCCTGCACGCGCTCGACCTCGCTCGCGGGCTCCTCGATGCGCACCCGGTTGGTGAGCTGCGCGTTGCCCGAGGCGAGCGGCAGCTGCGAGATGCGCTCGGTGGTGGCGATGACGGCGGTGAGCGGCCGCAGCGCGCGGCGGATGATCATGTCGCCCAGCAGCAGCACGATCGTCACGGCCGCGATCGCGGAGACGGCGATGACGAAGCCGAGCGCGGCGAGCGTCTGGTTCGCGTCCGAGAGCGAGAGCCCGACGATGACGCGGATGTCGCCGACCTCGGTCGCGATCACGCGGTACGAGCCGAAGCGCGGCAGCGACTCGTTCTGGATCACGCCGTTCTCGGATGCCAGCACGATGCGCTCGTCGGCCTCCGACAGCGCGAACTTCTGGCCGAGGCGGTTGACCACGTGCGGATCGATGAGGCGATCGCCCTGCTGCACGGCGATGAGCGCGCCGACCGGGTTGCCGCTCAGGTCGATCGTCTGATCCGTGCCGGTCTGCTGCGCCCGCTGCGCGGCCACGACGGCGCGACCCGAGAGCTCGCGCAGCTGCTCGTCGACGCGCGTCTCGAGCACGACGCGCATCGTCATGACGCTCGCGATCGCGACGGCCGCGGTGAGCAGCGCGAAGAGCGTCACGACGACGACCAGCAGCCGGCGCCGCAGCGACCACGACGACGGGTTCTGGATGCGTCGGCCCAGCTGGGCCGCGGACGCCGCAGCCTGGGTCACGCCCGGGCGCCCTCGCCGATCACTCGGCGGCGCGCAGCTGGTAGCCGACGCCGCGCACGGTGTGGATCATCGCCGGGCCGAGGGTGTCGATCTTCTTGCGCAGGTAGGAGATGTAGAGCTCGACGACGCTCGCGCGGCCGCCGAAGTCGTAGGACCAGACGCGGTCGAGGATCTGCGCCTTCGAGAGCACGCGGCGCGGGTTGCGCATGAGGTAGCGCAGCAGCTCGAACTCGGTCGCGGTGAGGTCGACCTGCTGGCCGCCGCGGCGCACCTCGTAGGAGTCCTCGTCCATCATCAGGTCGCCGACCCAGAGCACGCTCGACTCCTCGGCGGCGGCGGCCGTGCGGCGGATGAGGCCGCGCAGGCGAGCCACGACCTCCTCGAGGCCGAAGGGCTTGGTGACGTAGTCGTCGCCTCCGGCGGTGAGGCCGGCGACGCGGTCGTCGAGCGAGTCCTTCGCGGTCAGGAAGAGCACCGGCACGTCGAAGCCGGCGGAGCGGAGGCGCTGCAGGACGGTGAGGCCGTCGATGTCGGGGAGCATGATGTCGAGCACCACGGCGTCGGGGCGGAACTCGCGCACGGCCTGCAGCGCCTGCTGGCCGTTGGCGGCGGTCTTCACGTCCCAGCCCTCGTACTTGAGGCCCATGGCGACGAGGTCGGCGAGGCTCTGCTCGTCGTCGACGACGACCACCCGGATGGGCGAGCCGTCGGTGCGGGTGAGGCGGGGCTGGGCACGCAGCTGCTGCTGAGCGGTATCGGTCATGCCATCCATTTCGCCAGAGTCTCCTATGCGTCCGTCGCAAGCCAGCCTATGCCGTTCCTGTGCGTCTCCTTTTTGCTCCGGGCGAACGGTGGTGGTCGTGGCACTCAGGATCCGGTCGTCCACGACGACCGCGCTGAGATGTGCACTCCATGAGCCCACGACCCGGCAATGCGAGTCGGTTCCTGGAGGTTCCGGCCGCGCGACGTGCACATCTCAGCGTCGAGCCGGGCTGTCGCCCGCGCGGCGGCATCCACAGGTCGGTGGCTCGAGCCGACGGCGACAGGCCGCCGACGCGCACACTCCGCCCATGCAGCTCCGCGACGACCTCCCCGCCGCCCACGTGGGCGTGCTCAGCCGCTCGCAGATCCTCACGGCAGGCGGCACCGACCGCGAGATCCGGCTCGCGGTCGCGGCCGGCACGATCCGTCGGCTCCGCGCTGGCTGGTACGCCTGGCCGACGGCCGAGCCCGACGTCGTCCGCGCCATCGCGGCTGGTGGCGTCGTCTCGTGCGTGACGGCGCTCGCCGTGCTCGGCGTCTGGGTGCCGGCCGATGGACGGGTCCATCTGCGTCGGAGTCGCCGCCTCCGCGGACCAGGCGTGGCAGCGGGGCTCTCGGCCTGCGACCTGTCGCACCGCCGATCGGCCCGGACGACCAGCGCAGTCGACGGCGTGCTCGACGCGCTCGCCGCCGCTGCCGGCTGCCTCGCTAGCGACATGCTCACGGTCGTGATCGACTCTGTCCTGCACCTCGGGCTCGCCACTCGGGACGAGCTGGAGCAGCTGTGGGCGCATGCGCCACGCGCTGTCAGGCGGGCGCTCGACGCTGCCGACGGCACCGCGGAGTCGGGCACCGAGACGCTGGTCCGGCTCAGGCTGCTGCGGCTGGGACTCTCGGTCGAGCCGCAGGTCTGGATCGGCCGAAAGCGGGTCGACTTCCTGCTCGGAGAGCGGCTCATCATCGAGGTCGACAGCAGGGCATGGCACCTCGACGCACAGGCCTACGAGCGCGACCGGGAGCGCGACCGGCAGCTCGCTGCGCTCGGGTACCACGTCATCCGACTCACCTACTCGCAGGTGCTGGACGACTGGGCGAGCGTCGAAGCCGACATCCTCGCCATCGTCAGCCGCGGCGACCACCTGCGGGACGCAGCCGTCGCCGCCTGATCCCCGTGCTGACGCTGCCCGCGGACGCCGCGGGGCCCTGAGATGTGCACGGCGCAGCCACCGGTGGCGCCAGCGATCGCGCGGGCGCGGGCGTCGCGCCGACGTTCGCAGCCCGGGGCGTGCACATCTCAGCGGCGGAGGCCGCTTCAATCGCAGCCAGCTCAGGCCTCGCGGGTGAAGGCGCCGGTGTCGAGCCAGCGGCGCAGGCGCCCGATCGAGGTCTGCGCGTACTCGGCCGATCGCGCCCGCAGCTCTGCGGTGCTCATCGCCAGCATGGCGTTGGCGAGCAGCAGCTGCCGCGAGGCGACGAGCGCCTCGAAGTCGGCCGCCTCGATCACGGGCAGCGGCGCGACCGCCGCGTAGCCCTCGCGCAGCGCGGCCTCGAGCACGGGATCCTGCCCGCGCAGGTAGAAGGTCGAGATCGCCAGGTCGAGCACGGGCAGGCCGAGGCCGGCGTCGTCGAAGTCGAACACCGCGAGCCGCCCCTCGTGCCACTTGAGGTTGCCTCCGTGCAGGTCGGCGTGCAGCGGCCGGAGCCGCGCGCCCCGGTGCAGGCGGTCGAACACCTCGCGAGCCCGGGCGCGCGCCGCCTCCAGCACCGCGCGATCGTCGGCCGTGAGGCCCGGCGCGGTGTCGAGCACGTCGTCGTCGCCGAACAGCGGCTCGTCGAACGCCGGCAGCGCGCCGCCCGCCGGCATCGCCCAACCGGCGGCCTGCCGGTGCAGCGTCGCCATCGCGCCGCCCAGGGCGTGCGCGGCGGCCGGCTCGAGCGCATCCGCGTCGGGGCCGTCGAGCCAGGCGGCCAGCGTCACCAGCAGCGACCGGCCGAGCGCCGGTGCCGCGACCTCGACGCACCACCTGCCGTCCGGTGCGCGCAGCGATGCCGGCACCAGCACATCCGTCTCCGTCGCGATCGCCGAGATCCACGACTGCTGCGCGATGGCGTGCGCCACGGTGCTCTTGGAGTTCGTGCCGATGCGCAGCGCGAAGCGGCGGCCGTCGGCGGCATCGAGCGCGAAGGTCGTGTTGTAGGCGTGCAGCTGCGGCTCCAGGCGCGCCACCTCGAGGCCGAACTCGGCGGCCGCCTGCAGCGCGACGGGTCGCAGCACCGCGATCTGCGCCTCGTCGTCGAGGTCGTCGTAGGCCGGGGTCATGCGGCTCATCCCACCACACGCGTCTGCGCCGGCGCGCGAGCCGGGGCCTCCGCGTCGGCCGTGCGTGGGACGATGGGGAGATGGACGTGCAGCTCGACATCTTCGGCGATCAGGCCGAAGCGTCGAGCCCCGCCGCGGCCGCCGCGCCCGTCATCGTGATCGCCGGTCACGTGCGCCGCATCGTCGCGCGCTCGAGCGACCGCGTCGCCTGGCTGCGCGCCCGCTCGCAGGGCGTCACCGCCACCGACGCCGCGAAGCTCTCGACGGCGCGCTCGATCCAGACCGTCGCGCGCGAGAAGGTGGGGCGCTTCGGCTTCACGGGCAACGCCTTCACCGACCACGGCCGCGCCCGCGAGCCGCACATCGCCGGCTGGGTGCACGACCACTTCTCGCTCGCGCCCTCCGACGCGCTCTTCCACTCGCTGCCCGAGCGCCGCCACCTCGCCACGCCCGACTGCATCAGCGACGACGGCGCCGTGCTCGCCGAGATCAAGACGACCACGAAGCCCTTCGACCGCATCCCCAAGCACTACCTGCGGCAGATCTGGTGGCAGCAGTACGTGCTGGGCGCCGAGCGCACGCTGTTCGTGTGGGAGCAGCACTTCGACTTCGTGCCTGTCGGGCCTCCCCGGCACCAGTGGGTCGAGCGCGACGAGGATGAGATCGCCGCGCTCGTCGACCGCGCGAACCGGCTGCTCGAGCTGCTCGGCCGCTGATGCTGCTCGCCATCCACGGGCTCGGCTCCGAGTCCGGCGCGATGCGCGGCTACCTCGAGGGCGCCGTGCCCGCGGGCGTGCAGGTGCTGGCGCCGGATCTGCGCGCGCACGGCGCGAGCCCGCTGATCGGCGAGCCCGACGACTTCGCGCTCGAGGCGATGGCCGACGAGGTCGCCGCCGAGCTCATCCGTGTCGGCGACGGCTCGCCCGTCTCGATCGTCGGCGTCTCGCTGGGCGCGGCGATCGCCGCCATGATCGCCCGCTCCGGCCGCTTCCCGCTCGACCGGGTCGCGCTCGTGCGGCCGGCGTTCACGAGCGAGCCGCTGCCGCCGAACCTCACCGTCTTCCCGCTCATCGGGCGGCTGCTCGAGGAGCACCCGCGGCGCGCGCTCGACCAGCTGCGGGCCTCAGGCGCGTGGCGCGCCATCGCGCACGAGTCGCTCGCGCACGCCCGCGCGCTCGAGGATCAGGTGACCCAGCCCCGGGCGGCCGAGCGCCGCATCCGCCTGCTCGAGATCCCGCGGAACGCCGCATATCGGGATGGCGAGCTGCGTATCGCGGCGCCGACCGTGGTGCTCGCGAGCCCGCGCGACCCCGTGCATCCGCTGCACGTCGCCGAGGCGTGGCGCGACGAGCTGGGCGTGCGGATGCTCGTCTCGCCCGCGAGGGACGACGGCGAGGCCGCGATGATGGCCTGGTTCCGGCAGCAGCTCGGCAGCTTCCTCGTCGGCATCCGCTGACCCGCCGGCATCTCAACGGCCATTCGGGACCGATGTGCTCGTGAGCGACACATCGAGCGCGGATGGCCGTTGAGATCCGGGGGCGGGGAGCGCGTGCACGATCAGCATGGCGAGCATCCAGACGATGCCGATGGCTGCCGCGACGTACTCGAGGGTCGATCCGATGTCGGTGTTGCCGCGCGCGAGCGAGATGATGCCGCCGGTCGCCGCGACCACGCCGACCGTGATGCCGCCCGCGGTCGACAGGCGCGCGAGCCAGCGGTCGCGCGCGGTGGCGAACTGCAGCATCGCGAGGCAGCCGGCGACGAAGGCGAGCACGGCCGCCACGATGTGCACCCAGTCGCGCCACTGCGCCGCATCGGTCAGCAGCGAGGGGCAGCCGGAGGAGCAGGGCACGGCCGCGGCGACCAGGAACAGCGCAGCGGCGGCGACCAGCGCGGCAGCGGGGGCCACGCCGCGCAGCAGCGGCAGCCGCGTGCGCACGTCGCGCACCACCACCGCGACCAGCAGGATGCCCGCGACGACCAGCACGAAGCCCACCTGGAACTGCGAGGCGGTCGGCATCCCGAGCGCTCCGAGCTCGGAGATGTAGAGGAAGACGTCGAGCGAGGCGCGCGCCTGGCCGATGACGACCGCGCCCGCGAGCAGGCTCACCGCGGCGAGCGCGGCGACGGCGATGTCGGCGATGACGATGCCGCCGGGGGCGGTCGCGGAGGGGCGCTGGAGCACACGAGCACTGTAGCCGCGGGCGGCCGTCACACGTCGTCATCCGGACATCTGCGCGTCACACGCGTGCGCTACCGTCGAGGCGAATCAGGAGGACGTGCGATGCGAGCAGTGCTGGTGCGGGAGTTCGGCCCGACCGATGGAGTCGAGATCGGGGAGATCGAGGCTCCCATCAAGCTCGGCACCGAGGTGCTCGTCGACGTCCACGCGGCCGGCATGAACCCGATCGACTTCAAGACCGTGATCGGCAAGGGCGCGGCGAAGGCCGTCGAGCCGCTGCTGCCCTGGATCCCCGGCGGCGACGTCGCTGGCATCGTCGCCGAGGCGCCCTACGAGGCGCACGACGTGCAGCCCGGCGACGCCGTGTTCGGCGCCGTCAACCACTGGCGCACGCGCGGCGGCTACGCCGAGCGGGCCGTGGTGCCGAGCCTCGCGCTCGCCCCCAAGCCCGAGTCGCTGAGCTTCGAGGAGGCCGCGGCAGTGCCCTGCGCGGCGCTCACCGCCTGGGATGCGGTGGTGCGGGTCGCGAAGGCGCGCGCGGGTCAGCGCATCCTCATCCACGCGGGCGCGGGCGGCGTCGGCCACTTCGCGGTGCAGTTCGCGAAGTACTTCGGCGCGCACGTCGCCACCACGGTCTCGGAGCGCAACGTCGAGTTCGTGCGCGGGCTCGGCGCCGACGAGGTCGTCGACTACCGCAGCGAGCGCTTCGAGGACGCGCTGCAGAAGGTCGACGTGGTCGTCGACCTGATCGGCAACGTGGCGGACGACACCGGCACGCGCTCGCTCGACGTGCTGAAGCACGGCGGCCTCTACCTCAACGTGCCCACCGGCTCCTGGCCCGACTACGCATCCGCCGCCGCGGAGCGGGGCATGCGCGCCTCCTCGGTGAAGGTGGAGTCGGACGGCTCGAACCTCGGCATCATCGGCCGGCTGATCGACGCCGGCGACGTGCGCGTCGAGGTGCAGCGGGTGTACCCGCTCGAGCGGGTGCACGAGGCGTTCGCCGAGCTGCAGGGCGGCCACGTGCGGGGCAAGCTCGTGCTGCAGGTGCGCTGAGTCGTCGTTTTGCCGCCCGACAGGGCAGGATGGTCGCCATGAGCGACGCGAAGAAGCCGCTGCTGGAGGTCTCGGGACTCAAGGTCGAGTTCACCACGCAGGACGGCGTGGTGACGGCCGTGCACGAGGCGAGCCTGTCGATCGGCGCTGGCGAGACGCTCGCCATCGTCGGCGAGTCGGGATCCGGCAAGTCCACCACCGCGATGTCCGTCATCGGCCTGCTGCCCGGCAACGGGCGCGTGACGGCCGGCAGCATCCGCCTGGAGGGCGAGGAGCTGGTGGGCGCCAGCGAGGCGAAGCTGCGCACGGTGCGCGGGCGCCGCATCGGGCTCGTGCCGCAGGATCCGATGTCGAACCTCAACCCGGTCGCGAAGATCGGCACGCAGGTCGCCGAGACGCTGCTGGCGCACGGCCTCGCCACGCGCAAGGACGTCGACCGCAAGGTGGTCGAGACGCTCGAGGCGGCCGGCCTGCCCGACGCCGAGGCGCGCGCCAAGCAGTACCCGCACGAGTTCTCCGGCGGCATGCGCCAGCGCGCGCTCATCGCGATCGGCCTCGCCTGCCGCCCGCAGCTGCTGATCGCCGACGAGCCGACGAGCGCGCTCGACGTCACCGTGCAGCGCACCATCCTCGACCAGCTCGACACGATGACGAAGGAGCTCGGCACCTCGGTGCTGCTCATCACGCACGACCTGGGGCTGGCCGCGGAGCGCGCCAAGCACGTCGTCGTCATGCACCGTGGCCGCGTCGTCGAGCAGGGCCCTGCGAAGCAGATCCTCGAGGACCCCCAGCACCCGTACACGCAGTCGCTCGTCAAGGCGGCGCCGTCGGTCGCGATGGCGCGGCTGCGGCCGGAGGACTTCACCGCGAAGGGCGAGGCGGCGGATGCCCCGGCCGGGCCGGGCGCGCAGGCCCCCGACACGATCGTCGAGTTCGATGCCGTGACGAAGGAGTTCCCGATCCGCGGCAGCCGCGAGCCGTTCAGGGCCGTCGACGAGGTCTCCCTCAAGGTGCCGCGCGGCACGACCGTCTCGATCGTGGGCGAGTCGGGCTCCGGCAAGACGACCACGGCCCGCATGCTGCTGAAGGCCTTCGCGCCGACGAGCGGCACCGTGCGCTTCGAGGGCAAGGACGTCTTCGCGCTCTCGCGCGCCGAGCAGCGCGAGTTCCGCCAGCGGGTGCAGCCGGTGTTCCAGGACCCGTACTCGTCGCTCAACCCGATGTTCACGATCGAGCGCATCATCGAGGAGCCGCTGTCGTTCTACGGCAAGGGATCGAAGACCGAGCGGCAGCAGCGCGTGCGCGAGCTGCTCGACCAGGTGGCGCTGCCGAGCGACATGGCGCGCCGCTACCCCTCAGAGCTCTCGGGCGGCCAGCGGCAGCGCGTCGCGATCGCGCGCGCGCTCGCGCTCAAGCCCGACGTGATCGTCTGCGACGAGCCGGTCTCGGCGCTCGACGTGCTCGTGCAGGATCAGATCCTGCGGCTGCTGGGCGAGCTGCAGCAGGAGCTCGGGCTGAGCTACCTGTTCATCTCGCACGACCTCGCCGTCGTGCGCCTCATCAGCGACTACGTGGCCGTGATGCAGGACGGCAGGCTCGTCGAGGCGGCGACCTCGGAGGAGATCTTCACGAACCCGCGCGACCCGTACACGCGCACGCTGCTCGCGTCGATCCCGGGCAACGAGCTGAAGATCGCCAGCTGACCCTCGCCGTCGGTTGAGGAGGCCGCGGGCCGCAGGCTCGCGGTCGTCACGAGACCGCAGGCGACGGCCCGGGCCTCGTGACGCGTGCGGCTGCGCCGCGCGCTCCTCGACCGACGGGCGTGGGCTACCGCTTGCGCGTGCGCGGGTCCATCGCCTCGCGCAGCGACTCGCCCAGCAGCGTGAAGCCGAGCGCGGTGATCATGATGCAGATGCCCGGCAGGAACGCCAGGGTGGGCGCGATCGCGAGCTCGTTCTGCGCGTAGGTGAGCATGCGCCCCCACTCGGCGGTCTCGGGGCGACCGCCGCCGAGGCCGAGGAACGACAGCGCCGCCGCGTCGATGACGGCGGTCGCGAGCGTCAGCGTCGCCTGCACGATCACCGGCCCGACCGAGTTCGGCAGCAGGTGCGACATCGTGATGCGCCCGGTGCCGAGGCCGAGCGTGCGGGCGGCGAGCACGTAGTCGGCACCGCGCTGCCCCAGCATCGACGAGCGCAGCAGGCGCGCGAAGATCGGCACCTGCGCGACGCCGATGGCGATCATGATCGCGAGCGGCGTGCGGCCCAGGATCGCGGCGATCGAGACGGCCAGCAGCAGGTGCGGCACCGAGAGCAGGATGTCGACGAAGCGCATGATGACGCTGTCGACCCAGCCGCCGAAGGCGCCGGCGAGGGCGCCCAGCACCATGCCGCCGAGCAGGCCGAAGAAGGTCGACACGACGCCGATGATGAGCGACGCCTGCGCGCCCCAGATGAGCTTCGAGAGCACGTCGCCGCCGAAGCGGTCGATGCCGAGCGGGAACTCGGGCACCTCGCCGATGCCGGGCAGCGAGGTGGGCCGCAGGTGCTCGCGGCCGGGCGTCGCGAGCTCGGGGTAGGGCGCGAGCAGCGGCGCGAGGATCGAGACCAGGATGAACAGCAGCACGATGACCGCGCCGACCCAGGCCGCCGGGTTGCGGCGCACGCGGCGCAGCACATCGCCCCAGAAGCTGCCGCTGCGGCGCGCGGCGGGGCCGCCGGCATCCGGTCCGGAGGCGGTGGGGAGGACGTCTGCGGCGCTCACTGGATCCTCACTCTCGGGTCGATGAAGCTGTAGGAGATGTCGACGAGCAGGTTGATCAGCGCGTAGGCGATGGCGATGAAGAGCACGAAGCCCTGCAGCACCGGGAAGTCGCGCGCGAAGATCGCGTTGGCGAGGAACGCGCCGATGCCCGGGAAGGCGAAGACGGTCTCGGTGAGCACGGCGCCGGAGATCAGCAGGCCCGCCTGCAGGCCGATGGTGGTGACGACCGGCAGCATCGCGTTGCGCAGCACGAAGCGGTTGCGGATGATCTGCTTCGAGACGCCCTTGGCGCGGCCGGTGCGCACGTAGTCGGCGTTCACGACCTCGAGCACGGATGCGCGGGTGATGCGCACGATGATCGCCAGCGGGATCGTGGCGAGCGCGAGCGCCGGCAGCAGCAGGTGGATGAAGGCGTTCCAGGATGCGTCGAGCTCGCCGGTCAGGAAGCCGTCGAGGATGTAGAAGCCGGTGGCATGCGTGGCATCGACGCTCCTGTCCTGCCTGCCGGTGGTCGGCAGCCAGCCGAGCTGCACCGCGAACAGCCACTTGAGCATGAAGGCGAGGAAGAAGACGGGGATGGTGATGCCCAGCAGGCTCGCGCCCACCGAGAGGTGGTCGAGCAGCCTGCCGTGGTGGCGCGCGGCCCAGTAGCCGAGCGGGATGCCGATGCCCACGGCGATGAGCAGCGCGAGCACCGACAGCTCGAGCGTGGCCGGGAAGCGGTTGGCGAACTCCTCGAGCACCGGCCTGCGGGTCTCGATCGAGTTGCCGAAGTCGCCCTGCAGCAGCCTGCCGAGCCAGGTGATGTACTGCTCGGGCAGCGGCCTGTTGAAGCCGTAGGCCTCGTTGATGCGCTCGATCGCCTCTGGTGTGGCGCGCTCGCCCAGCAGCGCCGCGGCCGGGCCGCCGGGCAGCGCCCGCACCCAGAAGAACAGCAGCACGGTCAGGCCGAACAGGGTCGGGATCAGCAGCAGCAGGCGTCTGCCGATGGTTCGCAGCACGTCGTCTCTCCGTCGGGGGCGGGCTCAGTGTTGGCGGTCGGCGCGCGTCGAGCGGGCCGAGGCCGATCGTGCCGGATGCCGTGGGACGTGACCGCCCCACGGCATCCGAGACCTGCCGAGACTACTCGCTCAGCTCGATCATGTTGTACACCTCGTCGTTGACGGGGCTTGCCGGGTAGGAGGTCACGCGCGGGTTGAACGCCAGCGACGGCGCCGGGTGCGCGAGCGGCACACCGGGGATGAACTCGGCGATCTGCTCGTTGATCTCCTGGTAGCGGGCGCCCGCCTCCTCCATGTCGGGGATCTGGCGGGCCTCGGCGAGCGCCTGGAAGAGCTCGGGGTTGTCGAAGCCCCACTCGTTGCCCTGGGTGCCGAAGAAGACGCCGACGAAGTTGTCGGTGTCGTTGTAGTCGCCCGTCCAGCCCAGCAGGTGGATGCCGTGGTCGGCGCTGCCCTGGATGCGGTCGAGGTAGTCGACCCACTCGTCGGCGACCGGGTTCACGGTGATCCCGACCTGCTCGAGCTGGCCCGAGAGCGCCACGAAGATCTCCTCCGGGTTCGGCATGTACGGCCGCGAGATGTTCACCGGGTAGTTGAACGTCAGCTCCAGCCCGTCCTCGTAGCCCGCCTCGGCGAGCAGCTCCTGCGCCCGCTCGGGGTCGTAGTCGTAGGTCGTGACCGAGTCGTTGTAGCCGTTGACGACCGGCGGGATGAACTGCGTCGCGTTCTCGGTGCCCTCAGGCAGCACCTGCGTGACGAGCGCGTCGCGGTCGATCGCGTGGGCGATGGCCTCGCGCACCAGCGGGTCCTGCAGCTCCTCGACCTGCTGGTTGAAGCCCAGGTAGAGCACCGTGAACGGGTCGCGCTGCATGACGTTGAAGCCCGCGTCCTCGAGCGCTGCCGTGTCGGCCGGCGCGACCAGGTCGTAGCCGTCGATGTCGCCCGCCTCGAGCGCCTGCCGGCGCGCGGTCGGATCGTCGATCACGCGGAAGACGACCTCCTGCACCTGGCCCTGCTCGCCCCAGTAGTCGGGGTAGGCCTGCAGCACGACCTCGCTGCCGGGGTTCCACGACTCGAACATGAAGGGGCCGGTGCCGGTCGGGTGGGCCTCGGCGTACTCGCTGTACTCCGGTGCCTCCTCCGAGCCGCCCACGTCATCCGCCCCGTACTCCTCCATGGCGGTCGGGCTCTGCATGGCGAAGGACGGCAGCGACAGCGCGGGGACGAAGCCCGAGAACGGGCGCGTCAGGGTGACCGTCGCCGTGAGCTCGTCGTCGGCCGAGCACGACTCGTAGAGCGCGTTCTCGTCGCCGGCGAAGCCGCCGAAGAGCGAGCCGTAGTAGTACGAGAGGCTCTCGGTCGCCGCGATGCCCGTCCAGTTGTACCAGCGCTCGAAGTTGGTGCAGACCGCTTCGGCGTTGAACTCGGTGCCGTCGTGGAACGTGACGTCGGAGACCAGGTTGAACGTGGTCGACAGGCCGTCCTCGGTCGTCTCCCAGCTCTCGGCGAGCAGCGGCGCGGGGTCGGCGGTGCCGGGCTCGACGCCGATGAGGCCCTCGAAGATGTTGCGCGAGATGCGGAACGACTCGCCGTCGTTCGCGAACGCCGGGTCGAGGCCGGAGGGGTCGGACGAGCCGGCGAAGATGAACGTCGAGTTGACGTCGCCGGGCTCTGCCGAGCCCTCGCTCTCGCCGGTGTCGTCGCGCTGGCTCTGCACGCAGCCGGTGAGCACGAGCGTCATGGCTGCGGCGCCGGCGAGACCGGCGAGCAGACGCCGCTTTGCGGGTGAGATCACGGTGCTGGACCTTTCCTTCTGGGAATGTTCGCACGCACCCGCGGCTCTGCGCTGAGCGTGCGTGTGCTCCAACCTAGCCCGCGCACAGCGAAAACCCTGTCTCCGGACAGTCACGATCGCGCAACGACTGCCCTCCGCACTGTCGGTGCGGCTCCTCCTTCGGGACGAGATGGGGGCGGATGCGGTGCACCGGCCGGGTGCACCGGCCTAGCCTGAGCGCATGAGCATCACAGCCTGGGCACGGCGCATCGCACCGTGGGTGCCCGCCGCAGCAGGCGCCGTGCTGGTGCTCGGCTCGTTGCTGGCCGAGGGCATGGACGACGGCCCGATCGGCCTGTTCGCGATGCTGCTCGCCGCTGCGGGCCTCAGCATCGCGATGCGATTCCCCTGGTGGTCGCTGCTGCCAGCGGCGGCCGGCGCGCTCCTCGCCGTCGCGTTCTGCCCACGCACAGGCTGGTGGACGCTGCTGATCGTGCTGTCGGCCGCCATGGTCGCGGCCTACTGCGCTCCGTCGCTGCGATCCGGGGCCTTCCTGGGCATCCCGGTCGGGCTGCTGACGGCCCTCGTCCTGGCGAGCTGGGGGATCTCGCCGCAGGGTACGTTCTTCGGCTGGTGCGTGCTGATGGTCATCTGGGGCTGCGCGCTGGGAGCCCGCGCGCTGCGCGACGCGCTGCGGGCCGAGCAGGCGAAGGACGCCGCCGTCGCCCGCACCACCGTCGTCGAGAGCGAGCTGCGGGACGAGCGGCTGCGCGCCGACCTCACCCACGACTTCCACGACGTGATGGCGCACTCGCTCGCGGTGCTCGCCGCCCAGGCCGAGGGCCTGCGCCTGAGCCACAAGGAGCATCCGGAGCGCATCGACCCGGTCCTCACGACGATCAGCGACACCGCCAGGCTGGCGCTGGTCGAGGTGCGGCAGCTGCTCGAGCGCGTCGACGACGACGCGCGCCGGCCGCAGGCGACCAGCGCCGACATCCCCGCGCTGGTCGCGCAGGTGCGCTCGGCCGGCCCGACGGTGACGCTGCTCGACGTCGGCGCCCGCGGGCACCTCTCGACCGTCGCCGACATCGCCGCCTACCGCATCGTGCAGGAGAGCCTCACGAACGCGCTCCGCCACGGCGGCACGGACGTCGACATCCTGGTCAGCCTCACCTGGACGGGGCCGGGCCTGAGCTTCGCGGTCTCCTCCCCCATCGCCGACCGCGCCGCGCTGCAGCCCGCGGGCCGCGGCATCGCCGGCATGCATGAGCGCGCCAGGCTGGCGGGCGGCACGCTCGCGATCGACGCCGACGACGATCGCTTCGTGGTCACCGGCCACCTGCCCTACTCGCCGGTGAGCGATGCCCCGACCCCGCCGCTCACGGAGGAGCAGCTCTTCACGCTCCCCGTGCCGAAGCAGCGGCGGCCGGAGGACGTCGTGGCGCCGTGGATCGTCGAGGCGACCAGGCTCTACGAGCAGCGGCACCCCAAGCCGCAGCCGACGCGCGAGCTGCCGACCGACTGGTCGCAGGCGACCACGGTCGATCTGACGCCCGATCGCCTGCCGGACGGACGCATCCGCAACCCGATGGCGAAGCCGGACGACGCGTGACCGAGACCGTGCCCGCGCCCATCCGGCTGCTGCTCGTCGACGACCAGGAGCTCTTCCTGCAGGGCCTGTCGATGATCCTCGAGAGCCAGGACGGCATCGAGGTGGTCGGCACCGCGCTCGACGGGCAGCAGGCGATCGCGCGCACGCGCGAGCTGCGGCCCGACGTCGTGCTGATGGACATCCGCATGCCGGTGCTCGACGGCGTCAGCGCGACCACGGCCATCCGGCGCGATTCCCCAGAGCCGCCGCCGCACGTGGTGGTGCTGACGACCATCCGGCAGGACAAGGCGGTGGTGGATGCGCTGCGCGCGGGGGCGAGCGGGTTCCTGCTCAAGGACGCCCGGCCCGAGTTCCTCGTGCAGTCGATCCGCGCGGTCGTCGACGGCCAGCAGGTGATCGCGCCGGCCGAGACCTTCGACCTGCTGCGGGCCTTCGCCCCCGTGCGCCCGGCGCCCGACACCTCGGTGCTCGACGACCTCACCGAGCGGGAGCGCGAGCTGTTCGCGCTCGCCGCGCGCGGCATGTCGAACGCCGAGATCGCGAAGCGGCTGTGGGTGGCGGAGACGACGGTGAAGACGCACATGCGGGCGATCCTCTCGAAGCTGGGAGTCGCGAGCCGCGTGCAGCTGATCGCGCTCGCCTACGAGCACCGCCTCATCGACGTGTAGCCATCGCCCGGTCGTACCCGAGCGTGGCCGCCAGCGCTGCGAGCGCGAGCAGCGCGGCGCCCAGCGGCGCGGCGGCCGCGCCCCGGCCCGCGCTCACCTTGCCGGCCATCGCTGCTCCCGCGCCGAGCTGCGCGAGCAGCCCGGCGGCCGCCAGCCCGCCGACGATCGCCCGTGCGCGGCCCGGCAGGCTCTCGCCGGATTCGGCTGGCCGCAGGGCGTACCCACCGCCGACGATCACCAGCAGCTCGAAGATCGCGCCGCTGCCGATGCCGGTCGTGACCAGCTGCCTGGCCGCCTTCGGCTCGAGCACCGGCGCCGCGAACGCGGCCGGCGACCATCGCACCCAGCGCGGCACCGGCCGACCGCGACCGCGCCGATGCGCGGCCAGGCCGTGCGCCGCCCCGATGATGGTGCCCGGGGCGAGCACGAACGGAACGGTGCGCCAGGTGGTCGTGGCCTCAGTGCCCGCGATCAGCGACATCCACCCGCGCAGCGCGGCGGCCCACCCGGCACCCGCGGCGCCTCCGAGCATCACGGCACCTGCCGCATCCGCCCTCGCCCCTGCCAGCACCGCCATCGGCGCCTCCTCGATCTGAGCGCACGCTACTCCCGCCCCGAGCACCGCGAAAGCCCCGCCGGAGCGGGGCTCTCGCGGGCCGGTTCAGCCCTTGCGCGTCCTGCGCGCCAGCAGTGCGCCACCCGCGATCAGCGCGCCGCCGAGCAGCAGCACGAGCAGTGAGGGCTCGACCCCGGTCTGCGGCAGCGAGCCGCCCTGGCCGCCGTCACCGGGCGCGGCCACGCCACCCGGCTCGGTCTCGACGGGAGCCGTCTCGCTGGGCGCAGGCTCGGTCGGCGCCGGCTCGGTCGGCGCCGGGTCGGTCGGGACGGGTGTCTCGTCGACCAGCGGCGTGGTCGTCAGCGTCCAGTTCACGTCGGCGAAGTCGGCCGGGTCGATCGTGCCGCGCTCGAGAGCGTAGTCGATCAGCAGCTGCCGCAGCTCGAGCAGCCCGTTCCACACCACCGGCGCGTCGGCGACGTGCGGGTAGCCGGAGCCGCCCGACTGCCGGTAGTTGTTGATGCCCATCACGAACACGTCGTCGTCGGCGATCTCGGTGCCGTCCTGATGCTCGAACCGCACGAGCCGCTCGCCGACCGGCTGCGAGATGTCGAAGGTGTAGTCGATGCCGTCGACCACGTCGTAGCTGTAGTCGGGGATCGGCCGGTCGGCAGCCGGGTCGTTGGCGCCGGCGACCTCGGCGGTGATCTCGGCACCGACCTCCTGCTCGATGAAGTAGCGGGCCGACCACTCGAGGTAGTCGCGCAGCTCTGCACCGCTCAGCTCGACCGCGAGCAGCGTGTTCTCGTAGATGTACAGCGCCGCCATGTCGCGCACGGTCATCGGCCCGGCCTCCACGATGACGTCGCGGTTGAAGGGCGACGCCTGCGAGAGGATCGTCGCGTCGGCGTGGTCGCCGCCGGCGAGCGCCTCGCGCACCGTCTCGGTCTGCACCTCGTTGACGAAGTCGATCAGCGCCGTGTCCTCGTAGCGGCTGGTCGCGCCCGACATGGTCTCGGT
Source organism: Agrococcus baldri (assembly GCA_007988785.1). Taxonomy (GTDB): domain Bacteria; phylum Actinomycetota; class Actinomycetes; order Actinomycetales; family Microbacteriaceae; genus Agrococcus; species Agrococcus baldri_A. Next base: position 165,288 of record BJUU01000003.1, on the reverse strand, counting down.
GGCGGTGGCGATCTCCGTGTTCACGTACTCGACGGTCGCGTCGTGCTGCGCCTGCGCGGCTGCGACGACGCCGGCGTGCTCGGCCACGTCGCCCGAGGTGTACAGCTGCTCGCCCGTGGGCACCGCATCCGTCCAGTCCACGGCGAAGCCGTCGCCCTCCGGCACGAGCCGCAGGTCGACGCGCGACACGCTGCCGCCCCAGTAGACCGGCTGCGTGACGATCGCCCGACCGCCGTCGGCCTGCTCGACGACCACCTCGGGGTTGTCCTGGTGCGAGTGGCCCGCGACGACCACGTCGACGCCCGGCACGCCCGCGACCGTGGTCGCCAGGTTCTCCTGCAGCGCCGCCGGGTCGTAGGTCTGCGACTCGGGGTCGAAGCCGGTGTGCGCGAGCACCACGACGAGGTCGGCGCCCGCCGCCTCGAGCTCCGGCACGTAGCGCTCGACCGTCTGCACCTGATCCTCGAACTCGACGATGCCGTCGACGATCGCGCGATCCCAGACGCGCACGCCGGGCGTGACGACGCCGATCACGCCGACCTGCACCGTCTGGCCGTCGATCGTGCGCTCGATCATCGCGGTCGGCGGCAGCGTCGGCTCGCCCGTGCTCGCGTCGACCGCGTTCGCGCCCAGCAGCGGGGCGTCGAGCTGCGCGTCGTAGGCATCGAGCAGGTCGAGGCCGTAGTTGTACTCGTGGTTGCCGACCACCTGCGCGTCGTAGTCGAGCGCGTTGAAGGCTGCGGCCATCGGATGCGCGTCACCGGTCTCGGTGACCGGCTCGAGCATGCCGGTCAGGTAGGTGAGCGGGGTGCCCTGGATGGCGTCGCCGTTGTCGAACAGCAGCACCGACTCGGCGCCGCGCTCGGCCCTGACCTCGTCGATGAGGGTGCCCGCCCTGGCGAGCCCGAGCTCTTCGCCGGCCGGGTAGGGCGCGTTCGCGAAGTAGTCCCAGTTGAGGATGTGGCCGTGGTTGTCGGTGGTGGACAGCAGCGTGAGGTCGATCGGGTCGCCGGGTGCTGCGACGGCTGCGGTCGCCGGTGCGGCGGCGAGCGCGGCTGCGGCGACGACGGCGATGAGCGCCGTCCGGGTGCGGGTGGGCATGCGTGCCTTTCTCGATGGTGCGGGACTGGCGCGCTGGGGTGCACCGCTCTCGAGCAAAGCCCACGGCGCTCGCGCGGTCAAGCGCGCCGGGTGAACACTCGGTGACATCTGCCCGGAGACGACGAATGCCCCGCCGGACGGCGGGGCATTCGTGCGAGACGGGGTGCGTCAGATGGTGGTGACGTCCACCGGCACGCCGGGCCCGAAGGTCGTCGAGACCGTGGCCTTCTGGATGTAGCGGCCCTTCGACGACGACGGCTTGAGGCGCACGATCTCGTCGAGCGCAGCCTGGATGTTGTCGCCGAGCTGCTCTGCCGAGAACGACGCCTTGCCGACGATGAAGTGCACGTTCGAGTGCTTGTCGACGCGGAACTCGATGCGGCCGCCCTTGATGTCGGTCACGGCCTGCGCGACGTTCGGCGTGACGGTGCCGGTCTTCGGGTTCGGCATCAGGCCGCGCGGGCCGAGCACCTTGCCGAGACGACCGACCTTGCCCATGAGCTCGGGGCTCGCGACGGCGGCGTCGAACTGCGTCCAGCCGGCCGCCACCTTCTCGATGAGCTCGTCGGAGCCCACCTCGTCGGCGCCGGCAGCGATGGCGGCCTCTGCGGCCGGGCCCTGCGCGAAGACGATGACGCGAGCGGTCTTGCCGGTGCCGTGAGGAAGAGAAACGGTACCGCGGACCATCTGGTCTGCCTTGCGGGGGTCGACGCCGAGCTTGAGCGCCACCTCGACCGTGGAGTCGGTCTTGGTCGAGCCGGTCTCGCGAGCGAGCGCGACGGCCTCGGTGGCCGTGTACGACTTGTCAGCCTCGATCTTCGCGGCTGCGGCCCTGTAGGCCTTGGACTTCTGTGCCATGTGAGTCTCCTCGTTCAGAGTTCGTGGTGCGCGCCTGGCCGGCGCTCCCACTGGTGAGCCGTGCGGCTCGGATGCGTCGGGCTCAGGCCTCGACGGTGATGCCCATGGAGCGGGCGGTGCCGGCGACGATCTTCTTCGCGCCCTCGATGTCGTTGGCGTTGAGGTCGGGCATCTTCTGCTGCGCGATCTCCTCGACCTGCGCCTGCGTCAGCTTGCCGACCTTCGTCGTGTGCGGGACGCCGGAGCCCTTCTTGACGCCAGCGGCCTTCTTGATGAGCTCTGCGGCCGGCGGGGTCTTGAGCACGAAGTCGAACGAGCGGTCCTCGTAGACGGTGATCTCGACCGGGATGACGTTGCCGCGCTGGTTCTCCGTCGCGGCGTTGTACGCCTTGCAGAACTCCATGATGTTGACGCCGTGCTGACCGAGCGCCGGACCGACCGGCGGAGCGGGGTTGGCGGCGCCGGCCTGGATCTGCAGCTTGATCAGACCCGTGACCTTCTTCTTGGGTGCCATGTCTCTTCCTTCTTGGTGTATCGCGGTCGTGGGCTCGCGTGTGGAGCCCGGGACCGCATCCAGCCCTCTGGGGGACTAGAGCTTGCTGACCTGACCGAAGCCGAGCTCGACAGGAGTCTCGCGCTCGAACAGGCTGACGAGCACGGTGAGCTTGCGGCTCGCCGGCTGGATCTCGGAGATCGTGCCGGGGAAGCCCGCGAACGAGCCCTCGGTGATCGTGATGGTCTCGCCGACCTCGAAGTCGACCTCGACCGCGAGCTGCGCGGGCTTGTGGTCGGGCGTGGCCTTCTGCTGCTCGGCGAGCTCCTCGTCGGCGAGCGGCTTCAGCATCGTGAAGGCCTCGTCGAAGCGCAGCGGAGCGGGGTTGTGGGCGTTGCCGACGAAGCCGGTGACGCCAGGCGTGTGGCGGACGATCGACCAGGTGTCCTCGTCGAGGTCCATGCGCACGAGCACGTAGCCGGGCACGCGCACGCGGTTGACGCGCTTGGCCTGGCCGTTCTTCGTCTCGAGCACGTCCTCGGTGGGCACCTGGATCTCGTAGATGCCGTCGACCTGCATGTTCTCGGCGCGCGAGGCGATGTTGGCCTTGACCTTCTTCTCGTAGCCGGCGTACGAGTGGATGACGTACCAGCGGCCCGGCTTCATGCGCATCTCGCGCTTGAAGTCCTCGTAGGGGTCGGTCGCGGGCTCGGCCGGCTTCTCGTCGGCGGGGACGAGGTCGTCGAGCGCCTTGTTCAGCTCGATGTCGAGGTCGTTGACGTCAGACACGTGTGCACCTTCTCCTTCAGGTCTCGAATCGGGCTCAGACGATGCCGAACAGCGGCAGGTCGCCGAACATCCAGCCGACGAAGGAGCCGAACACCAGGTCGAGGGCCGACACGAGCAGCATCATGAACACGACGAACACGAGCACGACGAGCGTGTAGCGGATCAGCTCCTTGCGCGTCGGCGTCACGACCTTGCGGAGCTCGACCAGCACTTCCTTGAGGAAGGTGACCAGGCGCACGAACGGGTTGCGAGAGGCGCCCTCGCGTGAGCGGGGTGCCTCCTCGATCGCGTTCTCTGCCACAGGTGACCCTTCGTCCGTTCGGCCCGGCGAGTGCCGGAGCCCGTCAGGCGCCGCTTCCGGCGCCCCGAGCAGGGCGGACAGGACTCGAACCTGCAACCTGCGGTTTTGGAGACCGCTGCTCTACCAATTGAGCCACCGCCCTGGGCTGGTGGTCGCCATGCGTCCGAGCGCCCTGGGGCACGCGACAGCATGGCAGTCGTCAACCACCAAGGGAACAGCATACTTCGGCCTCGTGCCCGCTGTCCACTTCGCGGCGCGGCGGCGTCGGGAGTCCCGCCGCCCGCGCCGAGCGGCGCAGTAGCGTTGCCGCATGACGAGCACGGCCGACCTGTACGACGAGCGCGGCGACGAGCTGCAGTCGCTCGAGCTGCAGCTGCAGGATCTGGGTGGGCGGATGCGCTTCCAGGGCCCCGTGCGCACCATCCGCTGCCTGGGCGACAACGCGCTCGTGAAGGCGATGCTCGGCTCGCCCGGCGACGGTGCGGTGCTGGTCGTCGACGGCGGCGCCTCGCTCGCGAGCGCGCTCATGGGCGACATGATCGCCGCCTCGGCCGTCGCGAACGACTGGGCGGGCGTCATCATCAACGGGCCGGTGCGCGATCGGGCGGCGCTCGCGCAGCTCGACCTGGGCGTCAAGGCGCTGGGCTCGAACCCGCGCAAGAGCGCGAAGGAGGGTGCGGGCGAGAGGGATGCGGTGGTCGAGTTCGGCGGCGTCGCCTTCCGTCCCGGCGCCATGCTCTGGGCCGACGAGGACGGCGTGCTCGTGGAGCGCTGACCCTTCGACACGGTCCTGCTCCCTGAGCCGCTCCGCGCGCGCAGCGCGCAGAGCGTGTCGAAGGGAGCCGGGGCTTCCTGAGCCGCTCCGCGCGCGCAGCGCGCAGAGCGTGTCGAAGGGCAGGCGGGCGCGCCGCACATGCGCCGTCCTAGGCTTGGACCCGTGAACCGCATCGCCGCGCGCATCGCCGCCATCAACGAATCCGCCACCCTCAAGGTCGACGCCAAGGCCAAGGCGCTGAAGGCCGAGGGCCGCGACGTCATCTCGTATGCCGCGGGCGAGCCGAACTTCGCCACGCCGCCGAACATCGTCGAGGCGGCGCAGCGGGCGCTCGCCGATCCGAAGAACTATCGCTACACGCCCGCGGCCGGCCTGCCAGAGCTGCGCGAGGCGATCGCGGCGAAGACGCTGCGCGACAGCGGCCTCGAGGTCGAGCCGAGCCGCGTGCTCGTCACGAACGGCGGCAAGCAGTCGGTCTACCAGTCGTTCCAGACCATCCTCGACCCGGGCGACGAGGTGCTCGTGCCGACCCCCTACTGGACCACCTACCCCGAGGCGATCGGCCTCACGGGCGCGAAGCAGGTCGACGTGTTCGCCGGCGCCGAGCAGGGCTACCTCGTCACGGTCGACCAGCTCGAGGCCGCCCGCACCGAGCGCACCAAGGCGCTGCTCATGGTGAGCCCCTCGAACCCGACGGGCGCCGTGTACCCGGCCGACCGCATCCGTGAGATCGCCCAGTGGGCGCAGAGCCACGGGCTGTGGGTCGTGAGCGACGAGATCTACCAGAACCTCACCTACGACGGCGAGCGCGCGACCTCGATCGTCGAGGCGCTGCCCGAGATCGCCGACCGCACGATCCTCGTCAACGGCGTCGCGAAGACCTATGCGATGACCGGGTGGCGCGTGGGCTGGATGGTCGGCCCGGCCGACGTCATCAAGGCCGCCGGCAACCTGCAGTCGCACCTGACGAGCAACGTCAACAACGTGGCGCAGCTGGGCGCCGTCGAGGCGCTGAACGGGCCGCAGGACGCGGTCGAGGAGATGCGCACCGCCTTCGACGCGCGTCGGCGGACGATCGTCGCGGAGCTGTCGAAGATCGAGGGCTTCTCGGTGCCGACGCCGAAGGGCGCCTTCTACGTCTACGCGGATGTGTCGGCGCTGCTGGGCAGGGAGTGGGGCGGTGTGACGCCCATGTCGAGCCTCGAGCTCGCCGACCTCATGCTGGAGCAGGCCGAGGTCGCGGCGGTGCCGGGCGAGGCGTTCGGGCCTTCCGGCTATCTGCGCTTCTCGTACGCGCTCGCCGACGACGCGCTGCTCGAGGGCGCGCAGCGGCTGCAGCGGCTGTTCGGCACCCCCTGACGGCGCGGCGGAGCCTGGGCACGCCGCGGCAGGGCCTGGGCACGCCGCGCCGGTTGCGAGTTGAGGAGATCTGCCGCGCCACGCCGCAGAATCTCCTCTGCTCGTGACGGATCGCGAATCCGTCCTCCATTCGTGACGGCGGCGAGCGCCGAGCGGGCGGCACACCGCCCTCCCCACCGATCGGTGGATGCCGGCCGGCGCGCGCCCCGCCAGCCTGGGGGCATGAGCACAGCACCAGCCGTCGTGGTCGACGGCCTCACGAAGCGCTACGGCGACCGCACCGTCGTCGACGGCGTCTCGTTCGAGATCGGGCGGGGCGAGACCTTCGCCCTGCTCGGCCCGAACGGCGCCGGCAAGTCCACCACCGTCGAGATGCTCGAGGGCTTCCGCACCCCCACCGGCGGCAGCGCCCGCGTGCTGGGCGTCGATCCGCGGCAGGGCGGCCGCGACTGGCGCAGCCGCATCGGCGTCGTGCTGCAGTCGACCGGCCAGGCCGGCGCGCTGACGGTGCGCGAGATCCTCACGCACTTCGCGCGCGTCTTCCCCGCCTCGCGCGACGTCGACGAGACGATCGCCGCCGTCGGCCTCACCGAGCACGCGAAGCGCCGGGTCGGCAAGCTCTCGGGCGGCCAGCAGCGCCGCGTCGACGTGGCGCTCGGCATCATCGGCCGACCCGAGGTGCTCTTCCTCGACGAACCCACCACCGGCTTCGACCCGCAGGCACGGCGCCGGTTCTGGCAGCTCATCCGCGACGTCGCGAGCGACGGCACCACCATCCTGCTCACCACCCACTACCTCGACGAGGCCGAGCAGCTCGCCGATCGCGCCGGCATCATCGCCGGCGGCAGGCTGCTGGCCCTCGACGCCATCGACCGGATCGGCGGCGCCGAGGCGCGCACGCCGATCGTGCGGTGGGCGGATGCCTCGGGTCGCCAAGAGGTGCACACGCACGAGCCTGCGGCGGTGGTGCGAGGGCTGCCCGGAGAGCCCGACGAGCTGGAGATCGTGCGGCCGAGGCTCGAGGACATCTACCTGGCGATGATCGACGCCGAGCCAGCGGATGAGGGCGGCGGATCGGCCGCCCGGGAGACCGAGGAGGTCGCCGCATGACCGCCACCGCCGTGACCGACGCCCGCCAGAACATCCGCCCGGGACACACCCTGCAGACCGGCGTCGACCGCATTCGCGTCGAGCTGCTGCAGTACATGCGGCGCTCGGACGCGCTGGTGTTCACGTTCCTGTTCCCGGTACTGCTCTACGTGATCTTCGCGAGCGCCTTCAGCGCGGTCGACCCGATGCTGATCGTCGGAGACGAACAGGTGACGCAGCCGCAGTACTACCTGCCGGCGATGCTCGCCGCGGGCGTCTTCCTCTCTGGCGTGCAGAACCTCGGCATCGAGATCGCGGTGGAGCGCAACGACGGCACGCTGCAGCGGCTGGCGGCCACGCCGCTGCCGGTGCTGGCGTACTGCATCGGCAAGCTCGGCCAGCTCGTCATCACCTCGATCGTGCAGGCTGCGCTGCTGCTGGCGGTCGCCGTGCTCGCCTTCGGCATCGAGCTGCCGACCGAGCCCGAGCGCTGGCTGACGCTCGCCTGGGTGTTCTTCCTGGCGCTCGTGTGCTTCGCGGTGCTGGGCGTCGTCATCGCGCAGCTGCCGCGCTCGGTGAGCTCTGCGGCCGCCGTGGTCATCCCCGTCGCGCTCGCGCTGCAGTTCATCTCCGGCATCTTCCTGCCGTTCGCGATCCTGCCGGAGTGGCTGCAGACGATCGCGAACGCCTTCCCGCTCGCCTGGGTCGGCCACGGCTTCCGCTCGGCGCTGCTGCCCGACATCGCGCGCTTCCTCGAGGTGGGCGAGGCCTGGAGCCTGCCGATGGTGGCGATCGTGCTGGGCGCCTGGGCGGTCGCGGGTAGCGTGGTGGCGGCGGTGACCTTCCGCTGGATCAAGCGCGGGTGACGCCCGCACCGGGAGGGCGACGATGACGGATGCGGCGCGGCGGCTGCCGCCGACCGATGATCCCCGCGTGTGGGATTGGGTCGTCGCCGTCGGCACCGCCGTCCTGATCGGTGTCGCCTGCTTCGCGCAGAGCCCCGGCGGCATCGCGACCGGCATCGCGGGCGTGCTGCTGATCACCGCCGCGTACGTGCTCTTCGGGCGGCGGGTGCTGCGCACGGAGCGCCCGAGCATCGCGTTCCAGGTCATGGCCGTCGTCGGCGCCGCGGTAGCCGCCTACGGCTTCGGCGCGCTCGGCGCCGCGCAGGCCATCGCCGCGCCCCTCCTCTGGCTGGCCTCCGGCAGCAGCATCCGCCGCGCGGTGATCGCCAACATCGCGCTGTTCGCCTCGGTGCTGGCCGCCTACCTGGTGCAGGGCGCGGCGGTCTGGCTGCTCGCCGCGACGCAGCTGCTGAGCTTCGGCTTCAGCATGCTCATCGGCATGTGGATCGGCGGGCTCGCCCGGGCCACCGAGGAGCGCGATCGCCTCATCGCCGACCTCGAGGCCGCGCAGGCCTCGGTCGCCCGTTTGAGCGGCGAGCACGCCACCGCCGCCGAGCGGGCGCGCATCGCCCGCGACCTGCACGACACGATCGCGCAGGACCTCACGGCCATCGCCCTGCTCGCGCAGCGCAGCGAGCTCGACGCCGCGGGGCGCCGATCGGTCGAGCAGCTCGCCCAGAGCGCCCTCGCCGAGGTGCGGGCGCTGGTCGCGGCGAACGGCGGCGTCGGCCTCGACGACGGCCTGCCGGTGGCGCTCGAGCGGCTCGGCTCCCGCTTCCAGGCCGAGACCGGCATCGCCGTCACCGTCAGCGCCGCCCCGGTCGAGCTGCCCGTCGATGCCCAGGTCGCGCTGCTGCGCACCGCCCAGGAGTCGCTCGCCAACGTGCGCAAGCACGCGGCGGCCACCCGCGTCTCGGTGACGATGACGACAGATGCCGCCGGTGCCGTGCTCGAGGTCGCCGACGACGGGCGCGGGTTCGACCGCACGACGCAGACGCGCGGGCTCGGCCTGCAGGGCCTCGACGAGCGCATGGCCCTCGCCGGCGGCAGCCTGGTGATCGCCTCCTCCCCAGCTGGCACCACGGTGACGGCGCGGCTGGAGGGCGAGCAGGCAGACGAGGCCGGGCCGGGCGCCGCGTCCGCAGCGGGGGACGCCACGTGATCCGCGTGGTGGTCGCCGACGACCACCCGGTCGTGCGCGGCGGGCTCGTGGCGCTGCTGGCAGAGGCGGACGACATCGACGTGGTCGGGCAGGCGGGTGACGGCGAGGCGCTGGTGCGGCTCGCGCTCGAGCAGCGGCCGGACGTCGTGCTCACCGACCTGCGCATGCCGGGCATCGGCGGTGCCGAGGCGACCCGGCGCATCCTGGCGGCGCTCGAGACGCGCGTGCTGATCCTCACCACCTACGAGACCGACGCCGACATCCTCGCCGCCACCGAGGCCGGCGCGACCGGCTACCTCCTGAAGGCGGCGCCGCCGCTCGAGATCTTCGCCGGCATCCGCGCGGCGGCGCGCGGCGAGCGTGCGATGGCGCCGAGCGTGGCTCGGGCGCTCGCCGAGCGGCAGGCGCAGCCCGCGATCGCCCTGTCGGCCCGCGAGCGCGAGGTGCTGGCGCACATGAAGCGGGGCTCGACGAACGCCGCGATCGGCCAGGCGCTGTTCATCGGCGAGGCGACGGTGAAGTCGCACGTGCAGTCGATCTTCGCGAAGCTCGGCGTGCGCGACCGCACGAGCGCGGTCGCCGTGGCGCTGCAGCGATCGCTGATCGACTAGGCCCGGGGCTCGCGACGGGTGGGCCTCCGGCGCGCGCTCCGCGATCCGCGATCACACGTGCTGCGCGTGCGCGCGGTAGCGCTCCAGCAGCGTCGGCCAGTCGGCGTGCGTGCCGCGCGCATCCTGGTTCGTCTCGTTCCAGCCGCCATGCGAGAAGCGCACGCGCGTGCCGCCCTGGGGCAGGTCATCGAACTCGACGGTGACGATGGTCGGGTCGCCGTCGTGGGTCAGGTGGAAGGTGTGCGAGAAGCGGTGGCCCGGCACCGCATCCAGCACCTCGCCCCATTCCCGATCCGAGCCGTCCCGGCCGTGCTCGACGATGCGGGCGCCCGGATGCGGCTCGACCTCGATGCGGTCGATGCCGGAGCCGAAGGCGGTCCAGCCGGGGTGCCACCACTCCTCGAGGCCGTGCACGTAGGCATCCCAGGCCCTCGTGCGGCTGACCGCGACCTCGAGCTCGTGCTCGATCGGCGCGGTCGAGTGCTCGGCCCCCGGCTGTGCGGTCTCGTGCTCATCCATGGTGTCCCCCAAGGCTCGACTCTCCCACGCGCGGCACCGCGGGGCAAGGGAATCAGGCGTGCGGCGGCCCGAGCTCCTGGAAGAGCGTCAGCGTCAGGCCCGCAGGCCCCTCGAGGCGGGCGTTGCGCGAGCGCCACGGCGTCTCGACCGGCTCGGCGACGACGCTCGCGCCCGCGGCCTCGAGCCTGCGGGTGGCACCCTCGCTGTCGGTGACCTCGAAGGCGACGCGGATGCGCGGGCTGGGCACGCCGTCGGCCTCCACCCGGTCGATCATGCGCTTCTGCGCCGGATTGGCGAGCTCGAGGGTGGCGCGCCCCGCGTCGAGGATGGCGACCCGGGCGTCGCCATCGCCCTCGAAGGCGGCGAGCTCCGGCAGGCCGAGCGCGTCGCGGTAGAAGGCCAGGGCCGCCTCGAAGTCCTCTGCCTCGACGACGAGGCGCAGCTGCATCGGTGCTTCCGTCATGCCCGGCGCAACGCCGCCCGCACGGGCCGCATTCCGCATCCGCCGCCGTCGCTCGCGTCGTCGCGGTGGGGCGGTCAGAGCGGCAGGCCGACCAGCACCGGCTCGGGCACCAGGTGCACCCCGAACTGGTTCTCGACGCGCGCCTGCACGAAGCGGGCCAGCTCTGCCACCTGCTCGCCGGTGGCGCCGCCGCGGTTGGTGAGCGCGAGCGTGTGCTTCGACGAGACCGCCGCGCGCGAGCCAGGCAGCGCGAAGCCGCGCGTCACGCCGGCCTGCTCGATGAGCCACGCGGCCGAGAGCTTCACCTGCGGCACCGGCCGCTCGAGCGAGGGCACGCTGCCGGCGGGCGTGTCGGCATCGAGCGGCAGCACGGTCGCCGACAGCTGCGGCGCCACCGACCAGCGCGGCGCATCCTGCGGCAGCTCGTTCGCGAACCGGGCCGAGACGATCGGGTTCGTGAAGAACGAGCCGGCGCTCACCGAGTCGGGGTCCTCCGAGAGCACCATGCCCTTCGAGCGCCGCAGCGCGAGCACCGAGGCGCGAACGTCGGCGAGCGGCACGCGGGTGCCGAGCTCGACGCCGAGCGCGCTGGCGAGCTGCTGGTAGGCGACCGGCTGGCTGCGCCCGTCGGCCGAGCGTCGCAGCCGCAGGTCGACCGAGAGCACCACGCCGGTGAGCCCACCGCGCTTGATGGCGGAGTCGCGGTAGCCGAGCCGCAGCTCGGCGGCCGGCACGTGCCGCACCTCGAGCGTGTCGCGCTCCAGCAGCTCGATGCCGACGAGGGTCGAGGCGAGCTCCTGCCCGTAGGCGCCGATGTTCTGGATGGGTGCCGCGCCGACCGATCCGGGGATGCCGCTGAGCGCCTCGAGGCCGGCGAGCCCGTCGGCGACGGCCTGTGCGACCAGGGCCTCCCACGACTCGCCCGCCTCGACGCGCAGCACGACCGAGTCGTCGGCGGGCGGCTCCTCGCCTGCCGGCCGGTGGGGCGGCTGCGGCGCGGGAAGGGTGCGGATGCCGCGGGTCGCGACCCGCAGCACGGTGCCGTCGAAGGGCTCGGAGGATGCGACCGTGTTGGAGCCGCCGCCGAGCAGCAGCAGGGGCGTGAAGTCGTCGTCGAGCGCCGCCGCGTAGGCGCGCTCGACCTCGTCGCGGGTGGCGGCCTCGACCCAGGTCGCGACCTCGCCGCCGACGCGCATCGTGGTGGCGTCGGCGAGGGTGCGCGGTGCGCTCTGCGTCATCGGCTCTGGGCTCATCGGCTCTGGGCTCATCGGGCGCCGCTCACCGGTCGGTGGCGACGACGACCTGCGCCTTGCCGAGCACGGTCTGCTCGGCGAACGTCACCTTCAGGTCGATGCGCGCCGTGCCGTCCTCCACCGTGCCGACGGTGGCGACGACGTGCAGCGCGGCGCCGGACTCGGGGTCGACGACCACCGGCCGGGTGAACCGCACCTGGTAGTCGAGCACGCGCGAGGGGCCCGCCCAGTCGATGACCGGCTGCACGGCCGCGCCCATGGTGAGCATTCCGTGCGCGAGCACGCCGGGCAGCCCGACGGCCGCGGCGACGTCGTCGCGGTAGTGGATGGCGTTGAAGTCGCCGGAGGCGCCTGCGTAGCGGACGAGGCTGTCGCGGCTCAGCTGGATCTCGCGCTCGGCGACGACCAGGCCGACCTCGAGCCGCGTGAGGTCGGCGCCGTCCTGCTCGATCGCGCTCATGCGGCCTCCCCCGCGACCACGAGCGACGACGTGGCCGTGACCACGTGGGCGCCCGAGGCATCCGTCACCTCGGTCTCGCAGGTGACCATGTCGTTGCCGCCCAGCGAGCGCACGCGCGTGACCGTCAGCTGCGCCGTGAGCTCGTCGCCGGCGACGATCGGGCGCGTGGCCGTGAAGCGCTGATCGCCGTGCACGATGCGCTCGAGCACGATGCCGGCCTCCGGGTCGTCGAGCAGCTGGTTCCAGGTGAGCTGCTGGATGACGATCGGGAAGGTGGGCGGTGCGATGACGTCGGCGTGCCCGGCGGCGCGGGCGGCCTCGACGTCGAGGTGCTCGGGGTGGGTCGCCTGCACCGCGCGCGCGAACTCGCGCACCTTCTCGCGGCCGACGAGGTACGGCTCGGTGGGCGGGTACTGCCTGCCCTGCAGCTCGGGGTTCACTGGCACTCGGCCAGCCTAGCGAGGGGCCCTCCGGCCCGCGGGCACGGCTTCGCTAGCGGGTAATGCGGGCCCAGGCCCGAAGTCGGCCGGCAGCATGGCGCAGCACCCTCGGCGCGAAGGAGCGGTGCAGATGGGAGAGGACTCCCCAGCTCGCCCTGGCGACGGGAGCCTCATGCCGCATCGCGGTCACCAGCGACACGCCGGCGGCACCGACGGCCACGACCACCTGGTCCGCGCTCAGCCTCGACCGGCTGTCGGCGCGCAGCGCGTGCGATGCCGATGCCGAGATCGCGAATCCGCCGATCTTCCCCGGGACACCCGGCCTGCTCAGCATGACGCCGAGAAGGCCCCGCGTCGCGGCACGGACCAGCACGGGCCGATCATCCTCGAACATCGCGCGGGCCCAGGCCTCCGCCGTCCAGGAGTCCGCGCCATCGAGCTCGAGCGTGAACGCGTCGAGGTAGTGGTAGTTCGGCAGAGTCACGAGCGAGGCCAGCTCTGGTGGCACGGCAGCCATCCCCACCGCCCGCCGCACGGCACCCGGGGCTCCGCTCACCAGCGTCCGGAGCGATCCGGGATGCGCCATCGCGCGTTCGAGATTGTCGAGCATGCCCTCCAGTGCTGCGTCGTGCTGGCGACGAACCGTGATCGGCCACAGCACGCCCAGCAGCCCGCCCAGCCGACCGTCGATGCTGTGGCGCACCAGCGTCCCGCCCTCGACCGGCCGCAGTTCGAAGCCATGGCCGCCGCGCATCGAGCGGCCGACGTCGAACCAGAGCCGACGACCCGGTTCGACCTCGGCGACCCGATATCGCGTGCCGTCGTGACGGACGGGGGCGCCCGGATAGAGGCCATCGGGCAGCTCGAAGGAGCCGCTGGAAGCGGGATAGAGCGAACCGGGATCGGCGAGCACGCTCCAGACCGCTTCGGGGGTGCCCGCGACGATCCGCTCGTGCACGTTCTTCACCATGATCGACCCTCTCGTCCAGGTTGACTCACCGTACGGAGGGAGCCGTCCGCACCGCTGGTGCCGGAAGTCACGAGCTCGAGGGCGAGGCGCGCGATGCCCGCGCTCCGCATCTCACGGTCCCCTTCGCACGAACAGCGCCAGCGCACCGACCACCGAGACGTTCAGCGACTCGACTGCGGACGCCATCGGCACGGCGAATCGGTGCTCTGCGAGGTCTTCGAGCTCGCGCGACGACCCGCGCCGCTCTCCACCGAGCAGCAGCGTCACTCGCCTCGGCACCGCTGCAAGGCCGGCGAGCGGCACCGCCGCCGTCGCAGTGAGGCTGACGAGCGGGATGTCGGACGACTGCAGGAACCGCCGCAGGTCGTCGCGGTCGGCGATGACGACAGGCAGCGCGAAGACCAGGCCGCGGCTGGCTCGCACGACCCGGCGGTCGTGCACGGCGACCGGGCCGGGGTCGACCAGCACGACGCCAGCTGCACCCCGCGCCGACGCCGAGCGGATGATCGCGCCGATGTTGCCGACGAGTCGAACGCCATCGAGCACGACGATGTCGCCGGTGCGCCGCGCGAGCGCATCGAGGGTGCACGGAAGCGGTCGACGACCGACCGCGAGCACGCGTGGACGCTTCTCGCATCCCAGCACTGCAGCAGCGACTCGGTCGGAGAGCCGCCGGACCGGCACCTGACCGTGCAGCAGCTCCGCCTCGAGGCTGGCCTCGATGCGAGGCTCGCGATGCGCGATGACGACCGTGTCGAGGCGGACGCCGCTGCGGAGCGCCAAGGCGATGCTCTCCGGATCATCGATGATGATGGCGCTCGATGGCCGGCACGCAGCACGTCCGAGATCCGCTGCGGGAGAGGATCGGAGAGGCTGTCGATCAGCGCCCCTCCTGGCGATGCGCTCCGCCAAGGGCGCCAGGCAGCGTCGGTCATGCCGTCGAGCCTGCACCTTGACGCTGCGTCAACCGCAACCGGTGCCGCTCAGAGTCCGATGAGCACGAGGGCGACCGTGCTCATCGCCAGACCGACACCTTCGCGGCGCGACCACCAGCGGTGTGCGACCGCGGCCGCAGCCACGACGGTGACCGCCGGGTACAGGGAGGTGATGACCGCGGCGACGGCGAGCTCGCCCGTGCGCGCCGCGATCTGGAAGCTCGCCGTCGCGGCCCCCGCCAGCAGACCCGCAAGGATCGCCACCGCGATCGGGCCGGTCTCAGGACGACTCGATGGACGTCCCGCGCCGAGCGCGAGGAGGACCAGGACGAGCACCGACACCGACTGGCTGACCGCGAGCGGCACGAGCCCGGCGTCGACCCCGGTGAGCCCGAGGCACGCGAACTGCGTGCCGAATCCCGCACCGGCGGCCGCGCCGGCAAGCAGCGCTCGAGGGTCGCGCGGCCTCCGGATCCCGTTACCGGAGACGATCCAGACCGCCGGCATCGCGAGCGCGAGCCCGAGGGCCTGCGGTGCCGTCAGGCTCTCGCCGGCGGCCAGGCCGACCGTGACCGGAAGGACGATCGCGACGAGACCGGACGTCGGGGCGACGGCCGTCGCCCCGTGGCGTGCGATGCCTGCGTAGATGCACACGTTGCCCACCGCGCTGCCGAGGCCGGCACCGATGGCGAGGAGGACGTCAGCGACGGCAGGTTCCCGAGGGGCGAGGGGCAACGCCAGGAGGAGCAGCGCGATCCCGCATGCGATGGCCTGGCTCACACCGGCGACCACCCGAGCGTCGAGCCGCTCCGCCGCCCTCCCGCCCGCGAGGTCGGAGAGACCGTAGCCGAAGGCGGCCACGACGGCGAGCACGACGGCGAACACGGAGCCGTCAGCGTGGACCGGGGTCTGCGGCCCCCGACCGGAGACCCCGCGCAACCGCGTCCACGACGCTCGGCCAGACCCGGCGAGGCACCTCGTGCCCGACGCCGTCCATCGCGAGGAGCTCGGCACCCGCGATCTCCCGGGCAAGGGCCTCGCCGTTGCCGATCGGGAACAGCGGGTCGAGCGTGCCGTGCAGCACGGTCGTCGGCACCGCGATCGCACCCAGCCGCTCTCGCCACCGCGGGGTGGGCCGCATCATCGGATGGTTGCCGGCTGCGCGGATGTCGATGGCGCGGAGCATCGCGGTCTCGCACACGGCACGCACCGCATCCGCATCGAACCTCCGGCCCGCGAGCACGCGCTCGCCCTCCACCAGGAAGTCGACCACCGCCTCCCGATCGTCCCAGTCTGGCTCGACCTGCGCCTGCCATGCGGCGAGCAGGTCGTCGCTGAGCTCGGGCAGGTCGGCGTCCGCCGGCCCGTGACCGGTCGGCCGCGTAGCGATCAGGGTGAGCGATGCCACCCGCTCGGGCCGCTCCAGCGCAACCAGCTGCGCGACCCATCCGCCCTGCGACATCCCGACCAGGTGCGACCGCTCGACGTCTACGGCGTCGAGCACCGCGGTCGCGTCGGCGGCAAGGTCGCCGAGCCCGTAGTCCGGGGCGCCGACCGGACAGTGGGTGGACGCACCGGTGTCCCGCTGGTCGAAGCGGATCACGAACGCTCCGGCCGCCGCGAGCATCTCGCACAGCGACGGAGGCCACCAATCACGGCTGCACGAGGTGCCGGCGATCAGCAGCACCGCGGGGTCGCTGCGGTCGCCCCACGACTCCGCCTCGATCTGCGCACGCTCGGCGACTGCGGTCCAGGTCATTCGGTTTGGATTCGGCGCGGCCATGCGGGTCTCCTCTGGTGCTCGGCTCGACCGCCACGGTAGGCCGCTACCAGCGCCACCACCGGTGCCGGAAGTCACCACATGTTGTGCAGCACTGCGGTGGTGAGCGGTGACCTTCGGCACCTGCGCGTGCCGCGCTGCCCTGCCTAGCGTCAGTCACGACACCGACCGAACCGAGGAGTGCAGATGCAGCTCAACAGCCTCTACCCGGTGCTGGCGACCGACGATGTCGCCGGCACCGCAGAGTTCTACCGGATCCACTTCGGGTTCGAGACCTCCTTCGAGGCGGACTGGTACGTCAGCCTCCGTCTCGGCGCCTGGGAGCTGGCCATCCTGCAGGCCGGGCACGCGACGATCCCTGGCGACCGGCCCGCGGCAACGGCATCCGGAATCCTGCTCAATGTCGAGGTCGACGACGTCGACGCGGTGCACGACCGTCTCGTCGCGGCCGGACTCACGGCTGCGCTGCCGCTGCGCTCCGAGGAGTTCGGGCAGCGCCACGCGGTCTTCGTCGCCCCGGACGGGGTGCTGCTCGACATCATCACGCCGATCGCACCCAGCGGCGCGTTCGCCGAGCAGTTCTCGGAAGAGGCGCTTCGCGAGGCACGAGATGGCGCCGCGTGAGCCGCACGGCCGCGACGCGGGTGGCCTACCGCCGCTGGTTCCTCCTGGACGGCGTCGTGAGCGGACTCAACGGCGTCGCCTACCTCGCCCTCGCCTCGATGCTGCCGAACCTGCTGGGCGGCGATGCCGCGCTGTACGTGATCGCGGGCATCGTGCTGATCGTCGTCACGGTCGGGCTGCTGGTCGTGGCACGGGCCGCTCGACGGCCATCGACATTGCCGGGCCTGCTCGTGATCATCAACGCGCTCTGGGCGATCGGCTCGTTCGCGGTGGTCGTCGCCGAACCCTTCGGGCTCACACTCGTCGGCGCGCTCTGGTGCATCGCACAGGGTGCGATCGTGCTCGCCTTCGCGATCCTGCAGCTGCTGAGCCTGCGTCGCGACGGCCCCGCTGTCTAGACTCCGAATGCGCACCCGCATCGCCGCGGGACGCGTCGAACCCGCACCGGGGAGGAGCGGCTGATGAGCACTCCGATCCGCGTGCTGGTGGTCGACGACCAGCACATCGTGCGCAAGGGCATCCGAAGCCTGCTGGCGCTCAGCGACGAGGTCGCGGTGGTCGGCGATTGCGCCGACGGGGACGCGGCGCTGACGATGCTGGCGCAGACGCCGGTCGATGTGCTGCTGCTCGATCTCCAGATGCCCGTCCGTGACGGCATCGCGACGCTCGAGGCGATGCGGGAACGCGGCATCGAGGTGCCGACGCTGGTGCTGACCACCTTCGACGACGACGAGATCGTCCTCTCGGCGCTCCGTGCCGGTGCCCGCGGCTACCTGCTCAAGGATGTCACGCTCGAGCAGCTGCTGAGCGGCGTACGGGCGCTCGCAACGGGTGGCACGCTGCTGCACCCCGCGATGACCAGCCGACTGCTCGCGTCGAGCCCGTCTCCGCGCCGCTCCCTCGAACCACCGCATCCCACGACGCCACTCTCAGAGCGAGAGCTCGATGTCCTGCGACTCGCGGCGGCAGGATGGTCGAACCGCCAGATCGCACGAGGTCTGCACCTGGCGGAGGGCACGGTGAAGAACCGGATGTCGAGCGTGCTGCTCAAGCTCGGGGCGCCCGACCGGACGAACGCGGTGCTGCGGGCACTGGAATCCGGGCTGCTCACCGGCAGCGCGCACCCGCTCGAGGGCTGAGGCCGTCGTGCGCTGGGGCTCTCGCAATCTCCTCATCCTCACGAGCCTCGTGCTGATCGTCGCCGTGGGCGCCGCTGCCGCCATCGAGAGCGCCCTCGCACCGCACGGCGGCCCAGGCCTGCCCACCGTGTGGTGGACCGCGTACGCGCTCACCGTCGTCGCGCTGCTGATGCTGCATGACGCGCTTCCGCGGCCGCGCTGGTGCACGGAGAGCACGCTGCTCATCGCACTAAGCGCACTGAGCGCTGTGCTCGTCCTGCTCTTCGCATCGCAGGGCTGGCTCGCCCTGACGTTCGTGCTGACCGTGACGATGGCTGCCTTCGCCTGGCCGGCCCGCCGCGTGGCCGTGCTCATCGGCGTGCAGACCGCGCTGACCGTCGTCACGGGCCTGCTGGGTGGCTGGTCGACCGTCGACCTCATCCTCGGACCCGTCATCTTCGGCATCTCGCAGTTCTTCGGCGCCCTGGTCGTCTTCACCGCTCGCAGCGAAGCGGATGCCCGACGCGAGCTCACTGCCGCGCACGCAGAGCTGCGCTCGACCGTCGCGATGCTCGCCGCCACCACCCGCGAAGCGGAGCGCCTCCGCATCGCTCGTGATCTGCACGACATCGTCGGGCACCATCTGACCGCCCTGTCACTCGAGCTGGAGGTTGCGGGCCACCTCACGCGAGCCGAGCCGGGCGGCGAGCACATCCAGCGTGCACGCATGATCGCGAAGGAGCTGCTCAGGACGATCCGCGACGCCGTCGGCCGCATGCGCGCCGACGGCTCACCGCTGGAGCCAGCACTTCGCGAGCTCGCCGACGGCGCGCCGGGGCTGCGCGTGACCGTGCAGCTGCGAGACGTGCCGGCGCTCGACCCGGAGCAGACGATGGCGGTGCTGCGCTGCGTCCAGGAGGCGATCACGAACACGCTGCGGCACGCGGGGGCGCGAACGTCACGGGTCGAGATGGACGGATCCGCCGACGTGGTTCGCGTCATCGTCACGGATGACGGGGCAGGCACCGATCGCATCGTGCTCGGCCACGGGCTGACGGGCATGCACGAGAGGTTCAAGTCGCTCGGCGGTGAGCTGCAGGTGCAGTCGGCGCGCGGGTCTGGCTTCACGGTCACCGGCATCCTGCCCCTCGTACCGAGCGTCGGGGCCGTGCACGACAGTGGGCAGCCCGGCCGACCGGCCTGACTGCCCACTGCCCTGGCGGTAGCGAGGGCGGGGTTCGAACCCGCGACCTCACGATTATGAGTCGTGCGCTCTCACCAACTGAGCTACCCCGCCAGAACGCCCACCCAAGCACGAAGCATCAAGCAAGCGCGAGCCCCGAGCGAGGATTGAACTCGCGACCCCTTCCTTACCATGGAAGTGCTCTACCACTGAGCTATCGGGGCGATGCCGTGAAGGCAACCGAACGATCATAGCATCGGGCGCGGCGCCATCGCACACCCGGGAGGCCCCGGGATCGCGGTCGTCGCGTGGGGCTGCGGACGCTACTCGACCACCGAGGGCGTGTCCTTGCTCCACGCGGCGGTGAGCGTCGGCGCGGCAGGCTCGCCGTGCGAGAGCGCGGCATCCTGCGACGCGTTCTCGTCCAGCAGCGCACGCTGCGCGCGCTCCTCGTCGTCGTCGGTGCTCGGCACCTCGACGCCCGGCAGCGACCACGCGGCGAACGCAGGGCCGGAGCCCGTCAGCCGCAGCCCGCTCTCGCCGAACAGGCCGATCCCGCCGTCGCCGACAAGCCGCTCCGGCTCGCCGTCGAGCCGCAGATCGCCCTCCTCGACCACCACGTCGTAGAAGCCCCTCGCCGCCACGCACAGCACGCTCGACACGGCCGTCTCGCGCACCCAGACGAGCACCTCCTCGCCCACGTGCAGCCACCGCATCCCGCCGCCGCGCAGTGCCGGCTGCGCCGCGCGCAGCGCCAGCAGCTGCCGGTAGAGCGCGATCGAGTCGGCGTGCTCGTCGAGCGAGCCCCACGGCATCGGCGTGCGCGAGTCCTCGCCGTTCACGCCCGTCAGGCCGAGCTCGTCACCCGCCCACACCACCGGGATGCCCGGCAGCGACACCGCCATGCCCAGCGCCACCGGCACCGCGCCGGGCAGCGCGTTGGTGGCGAAGCGCGGGGTGTCGTGCGAGTCGAGCGCGTTCATGTTGTGCAGCCGGGTGCGCCACGGGATGCCGGCGATGAAGCGCTGGTGCTGCGCGTGCAGCTCGACGCCCGAGTAGGAGGGGATCACCGAGCGCGCCATGCCGAGGCCGCCGAAGGCTGCGGAGCCCGGCACCGACAGCCAGCCCCACACCGGCCGCGTGAAGTTCGCGTAGGTCATCGCGCCGTGCCACGCGTCGCCCTGGAAGTCGTCGGTCGCATCGTTCGTCGACTCCCCCAGCAGCAGGGTGTCGGGGTTGATGTCGATCATCGTCCGACGGATGATCTGCCGCACCTCGGCGTTCAGGTCGTCGGCCTCGTGGCGGCCCGTCATGTTGGCCACGTCGATGCGCCAGCCATCGAGCGCGTAGGGCGGCCGCAGCCACCTGCCGACCACCGAGTCGGGGCCCTCGATGAAGCGGCGGCGCAGCTCCTGCGAGTTCCAGTTCAGCTTCGGCAGCGAGCCGTGCCCCAACCACGCGGCGTAGCTGCCGCCCTCGTGGAAGTAGTAGAACTCGCGCTCCGGCGCGGCCGCATCCGCCTGCGCCGCGACGAACCAGGCGTGCCTGTCGCCGGTGTGGTTGCTGGTGAGGTCGCCGAGCACCTTCAGGCCGCGCGCGTGCGCAGCCTCGACGAGCGAGACGAGCGCAGCGTCGCCGCCCAGCAGCGGATCGACGACGTCGAAGGTGGATGCGTTGTACCGGTGGTTCGACGCGCCGGGGAAGACGGGCGTCAGGTAGAGCACCGTCGCGCCGAGCTCGAGCAGGTGGTCGAGGTGCGCCTCGACGCCCGGCAGGTCGCCGCCGTAGAGCTGGGTGGAGACGCCGGGGCCCGAGCCGATCACCGGCTCGTCCCAGTCGGCCGCCTGCGCCCAGTCGGGGGTCGGATGCGTCGCGGCCTGCGGGGAGCGCGCGAACCGGTCGGGGAAGACCTGATAGAGCACCGCATCCGTCGCCCACGCCGGCGGCGGGGCGTGCGCGACGAGGGCGAAGTCGGCGTCATCGCGGGTCTCGACCGGGTGCACGCCCTCCTGGTTGACCCAGTCGGTGTGGCCCGAGGCGTAGTGCACGAGCCAGCGGTACCGGTGCACCGGGTTCGCCACCCGGATCTCGGCCTCCCACCAGTCGTGGGCACCGGTCGTGCCGATGTGCACCGCCTTGTTGAAGAAGGGCTCGCGGTCGGGGTTGGAGCGCACGAGCACCTCGAGCGGGGCGTCGTGGCCGACCGGGATGCGCAGGCGCACCCGCACGGTCTGGCCGAGCACCGGCGTGAGCGTGGAGACGTGGAGGGACGAGCCGTCGTGGTGTGGCTGGAGCACGCGACCACGCTAGGTCACGACGGCGAGCTTCCCGAAACGTGCGTCATCCGGGCGATCCGCACGATCTCGGGAAGCTCGACCCGCCTCGCTAGTGCTCGGAGGCCTTCTCGGCGCCGGCGCCGGTGAAGGAGCGCACCTCCATCTCTGCCTGCTTGACGTCGTGGTCGGCCTCGGGCTTCGACACGAAGGTGCCGATGATGCCGAGCACGAACGCGAGCGGGATGGACACGATGCCAGGGTTCGACAGCGGGAAGACGCTGAAGTCGACATCCGGGAACATCGACTTCTCGGTGCCGGAGACGGCGGGCGAGAAGATGATGAGGACGACGCAGGAGACGAGTCCCCCGTACATCGACCACAGCGCGCCGCCCGAGTTGAACCGCCGCCAGAACAGCGAGTACAGGATGGTCGGCAGGTTGGCGCTGGCCGCCACCGCGAACGCGAGCGCCACCAGGAAGGCGACGTTCTGGTTCTGCGCGACGATGCCGCCCAGGATGGCGATGATGCCGATCACGACCACCGTGATGCGGGCGACCCGCACCTCGGCACCCGGCTTCGTCTGGCCCTTCTTGATGATCGAGCCGTAGATGTCGTGCGCGAACGAGGTGGCAGCCGTGATCGCGAGCCCGGCGACGACCGCGAGGATGGTCGCGAACGCCACCGCCGAGATGATCGCCATCAGGATCGGCCCGCCCAGGGAGAGCGCCAGCAGCGGTGCGGCCGCGTTCTCGCCACCGGGTGCGTTCGCGAGCGCCTCCGGCCCCACGAGCGCGCCCGCGCCGAAGCCCAGCACGAGCGTGAACAGGTAGAAGATGCCGATCAACCAGATCGCCCACACCACGCTGCGGCGGGCCTCCTTGGCCGATGGCACCGTGTAGAAGCGCATCAGCACGTGCGGCAGGCCAGCGGTGCCGAGCACGAGCGCCAGGCCGAGCGAGATGAAGTCGACGGGGTTCGTGTAGCGCAGCCCCGGCGCCAGGATCGCCTCGCCCTCGGGCGACGCCTCCACCGCCATCCGCAGCAGCTCGTTGAAGTCGAAGCGCACGACGAACAGCACCATGAGCGTCATGATCGCGGCGCCGGCGATGAGCAGCACCGCCTTGATGATCTGCACCCAGGTGGTGCCCTTCATGCCGCCGAAGATGACGTAGACGATCATCAGCACGCCGACGACGGCGATGGTGATGGAGGTCGCGGCGGGGTCGTCGAAGCCCATCAGCAGGGCGACGAGGCCGCCGGCACCGGCCATCTGCGCGACCAGGTAGAAGAAGCAGACGGCGAGGGTCGCGAGCGCCGCCGCCATGCGCACCGGGCGCTGCTTCAGCCGGAAGCTCAGCACGTCGGCCATCGTGAACCTGCCGGTGTTGCGCAGCAGCTCGGCCACCAGCAGCAGCGCGACGAGCCACGCGACCAGGAAGCCGATGGAGTAGAGGAAGCCGTCGTAGCCGGCGGTCGCGATGGCGCCGCAGATGCCGAGGAAGCTCGCCGCCGAGAGGTAGTCGCCGGCGATGGCGATGCCGTTCTGCCTGCCGGAGAAGGATCTGCCGGCGGCGTAGAACTGGTTCTCGGTGGCCTTCCGGCGAGACACGCGGAAGACGATCACGAGCGTGAGCGCGACGAAGGCCGCGAACACGATCATGTTGATGACCGGATTGATCTCATCGAGCATCGGGCTCACCTCCCGCCACGGGGCGCTCCATCTCGGCGGCGAGCGGGTCTGCGGCGCGGTCGTAGACGCGGTTGGCCCAGCGGCTGTACAGCATCGTGATCGCGAAGGTGGAGACGAACTGGCCGAGGCCGAACAGCAGGCCGACCGTGACGTAGCTCTCGCCCAGCCGGGTGGCGAAGAAGTCGGGCGCGTAGCTGGCGATGAGCACGTACGCGAGGTACCAGGCGAGGAAGACGACCGTCATCGGGAGGATGAAGGACATGAACGTGCGTCGGAGCCGTTGGAACTCCGGAGAGCGCTGCATCGCGATGCTGCGCTCGGCGATTGCGGTGGACTCGGGCATGTGCGGCACTCCCATTCCCAGGCGCGAGGTCGCACCTGCTTCAACGTTGAAGTGTCGCGATCCTACTTGCCTGCTGTGCGCATGCTCAAGATCCGCTCAAGACGGCCTCGCGCATCCGCCCCTCACAGGTCGCGCATCGACTCCCCGGGCTCGGGGCCCTTGAAGCGCACGATGTTCACGATCGCCGCGGCCAGGCCGCCCCAGAGGACGACCATCGCCACGACCATCATCGCGATGGCACCGGCGGTCATCGGATCACCTCCTCGTCATGCTCGGGCGCCTCGAGCGGCGTCGTCGACTTCCACTTCGGGATGGCGAGCAGGATGCCGGCGCCGAGCGCCGCGCCCGCAGCGCCCCAGCCGAACACGCCGAGCATCCAGCCGGAGTAGCCGCCGTACGGCTCCGCCACCGCCGCGATCACCTCGAGCACCAGCATGAAGCCCACCAGCAGCGGGGTGATCACCATCACCAGCGGCACCCACCAGCCGCGCAGCGGGATCGAGCCGTAGCGGCCCATGTGCTCGGCGAACCACGGCACCCGGCGCACGCCCCAGCCGAGCGCGAGCATGGAGACCATCGCGACCAGCAGGATGCCGAAGCGGTTGATGAAGTAGTCGGAGATGTCGAGCACCGTCAAGCCGCTCGTGGTCGAGAAGAGCAGGATGCTGATGAGCGCGAGCGGCACGGTCACGACGAGCGTGCCGGTGATGCGGCTGAGCTCGAGCTTGTCGCGCACGGCAGAGATCACGACCTCGAGGATGCTCACGAGCGACGTGAAGCCCGCCAGCACGAGCGAGGTGAAGAACAGCACCCCCAGCAGCGCGCCGAGCGGTGCCTCGGAGATGATCGCGGGGAACGCGACGAACGCGAGCCCGATGCCGTCGGCGACGACCTCCGAGACAGCGGCGCCGGAGGACTGCGCGAGGAAGCCCAGCGCCGAGAACACGCCGATGCCGCAGAGCAGCTCGAAGCCCGAGTTGGCGAAGCCGACCACGAAGCCGGAGCCCGTCATGTCGATCTTGCGCCCCACGTAGGAGGCGTAGGTGATCATGATGCCGAAGCCAACCGAGAGCGAGAAGAAGATCTGACCGAAGGCGCTCGCCCAGACCGCCGGGTCGAGCAGCGCCGCCCAGTTCGGAGCGAACAGCGTCTGCAGGCCCTCGGATGCGCCGGGCAGCGAGAGCGCCTGCACCACGAGCGCTCCGAAGGCGATCAGCAGCACGGGGATGAAGATGACGGATGTCGCCCCGACGCCGTTCTGCACGCCGAGCGCCATCACCACGATCGTCAGCACCCAGATGATGACCATCGGGATGAGGACGGCCGGCACGAAGTCGAGCGTCACGCCGCTGGAGTCGGAGTGCAGGAAGTCCTCGAAGAAGAAGGCCTCAGGGTCGGATCCCCACGCCTGGGTGAAGGAGAAGCCGATGTACTGCGACGACCAGGCGAGGATCGCCGCGTAGTAGACGGCGATCACGACGCAGATGGCGACCTGCCACCAGCCGATGAACTCGAGCTTGCGCGAGAGCCGCGCGAACGACAGCGGCGCGGAGCCGCGCTGCGAGTGGCCGACGGCGTAGTCGAGCAGCAGCAGCGGGATGCCCGCGACCAGCAGCGCCACCAGGTAGGGCAGGATGAACGCCCCGCCGCCGCCCTCGTAGGCGACGTAGGGGAAGCGCCAGATGTTGCCGAGCCCGACCGCCGAGCCGATCGCGGCCATGATGAACACGGTCTTGTTCGAGAACCGACCGCGGTCGATGGGTGCCTTCGTGGCGGTCATGGCGGGCTCTCCTCTGCGGCGACGGTGCTGGCGGGAACGGCCCCACCTTGCCACAGCCCGAGCGCCGGCGGCAGGCGTCGTCGTGACAATCCGGTTCCCGACCCCCGGTGCGTGCGCCGACGCATCCGCATAGCCTGGATGCATGACCGATGCCTCGTCGCAGCCCGTCGTGCCAGAGACCACCGGTGGCCCCGGGGCCGAGTGGTGGCGCTCCGCCGTCATCTACCAGATCTACCCGCGCTCGTTCGCGGACGCCTCGGGCGACGGCATCGGCGATCTGCCGGGCATCGCCTCGCGGCTGCCGCAGATCGCCGAGCTGGGCGTCGACGCCATCTGGCTGAGCCCCTTCTACCGCTCGCCGCAGAAGGATGCCGGCTACGACGTCGCCGACTACCGCGACGTCGACCCGATCTTCGGCACGCTCGATGACTTCGACCGGATGCTCGAGACGGCCCACGGCCTCGGCCTGCGGGTGATCGTCGACCTGGTGCCGAACCACTCCTCCGATCAGCACGAGTGGTTCCGCGAGGCGCTCGCCGCCGGTGCGGGCAGCGAGGCCCGCGAGCGATACATCTTCCGGGACGGCAAAGGCTCGGATGGCGAGCTGCCGCCGAACAACTGGCAGAGCGTCTTCGGCGGGCCGGCGTGGACGCGGGTGCCGGACGGCCAGTGGTACCTGCACCTGTTCGACACCTCGCAGCCCGACTTCGACTGGAACCACCCGGAGGTCGGGGACATGTTCGTCGACGTGCTGCGCTTCTGGCTCGACCGCGGCGTCGACGGCTTCCGCGTCGACGTGGCGCACGGCAACGCGAAGGCGCCCGGGCTGCCCGACGTCGACGAGGAGAAGGTGGCAGCCGGCTCGATGGACTCGCCCTTCTTCGGGCAGGAGCACGTGCACGAGATCTACCGCCGCTGGCACGAGGTGCTGGATGAGTACGAGGGCGACCGGGTGCTGTGCGCGGAGGCGTGGGTGCAGCCGCTCGAGAAGATGGCGCGCTTCGTGCGACCGGACGAGATGCACCAGGCCTTCAACTTCGTCTACCTGGAGACGCCGTGGGACGCCAGGCAACTGCGGACGGTGATCGACGAGTCGATCGAGGCCTTCGGTGCTGTCGGTGCTCCCCCGACCTGGGTGCTCTCGAACCACGACACCATCCGGCATCGCACGCGCCTCGCGCTCGTGCCGCCGCCGCCCCACGGCGCGGGCATCGGCCCGACCTCGGCGTCGAAGGCCGACCCGACCGTGTCGCTGCGTCGCGGCCGCGCGGCGACGGCGCTCATGCTCGCGCTGCCGGGCGGGGCCTACGTCTACCAGGGCGAGGAGCTGGGCCTGCCGGAGGTGACGGCGATCGAGCCCGAGCAGCGGCAGGACCCGACCTTCGCCCGCACGCAGGGCGAGCTGTGGGGGCGCGACGGCTGCCGCGTGCCGATCCCCTGGGAGGCGGATGCCCCGGCGTACGGCTTCAACGCGACCGGGGAGTCGTGGCTGCCGCAGCCGCCCGAGTGGGCGGCGCTCGCGCGCGATGGGCAGGCGGATGTCGCTGGCTCGACCCTCGAGCTGTATCGCCTCGCGCTGCGGCTGCGGCGCGAGCTGGGCCTGGGCACGGGCGAGCTGGAGTGGCTCGACGTCGGGTCGACGGCGCTGGCGTTCCGCAACGGTCGGGTGACCGTGGTCGCCAACCTCGGCCACGACGCGGTCGACGTGCCGCGCGGCGAGATCCTGCTGACCTCGTCGCCGCTGGACGCGGCGTCGCTCGCGGCCGACGAGGTGGTCTGGGTCAGGACGAGCTAGCGGTACTCGAGGTTCATCTCGCGCGTCTGCAGCCACAGCATCGGGTCGAACGACACGTAATCGTCGTTCTTGAGCTCGAGGTGCAGGTGCGGGCCGGTCGAGCGGCCGGAGCTGCCGACCTGGCCGAGCACGTCGGTGATGTCGACGACCTGGCCGACCTCGACGTTGATCGAGCCGGGCATCATGTGCGCGTACCAGGACTGCACGAACTGTCCGTCGATGTTGTGGTCGATGAACACCGCGTAGCCGCCACCGCCGGGGTTGTTGCCCTGCCAGACGGCGGAGACGACGCCGTTGGCGATCGGACGGATCTCGGTGCCGACGCCGGGGGTCAGGTCGCTGCCGCCGTGGAAGCCACCGGGCCGGTAGCCGAACTGGCTCGACATGGGCACCTGGTCCATGTCCGGGAACGGCGTCTGCACGACACCGGTGCTGAGCATGTCCCAGACCGCCGGGAACGCGGGGTCGCCGGTGTAGGAGGCTCCGGGCGACTCGCTGTCGGCGACCGCCTGGTAGGCGGCGCGCTCGCCCTCAGACATGCGCGCGGCCGCGATCTGGTCGTTGACCGTGATATTGTCGCGCGCGAAGTAGGTGGTGGCCTCTCCGGTCACGCTCTCGAGCGTCTGCACGTCGTGGATCTCGGCGACATCGGGGTCGATGCCGGCGGCGGGCTGCACGGCCTGCGCCGGGAGGGAGGTCACGACGACGAGCGAGCCGATGAACAGGAGCGCGCCGGCGGCGGTGATCTTCTGCGCGAGGCGGCGGGCGCTGCGAGCGGGGCGCGAGGGCGGCGCCACCGGCGCCTGGCGCACGATGCGCGGCGAGAAGGGACGAGCGGGGCGGACGCCCGGCACGGACTCGCCGCCGTTGCCCAGCGAGGGCGCGTCGATGGTGATGATGGGGGCCGTGTAGGTGGGGGTCGCCATGCTCACCGAGAGCTCGCGGGCGACCCGCGTCGCCGCTTCGCGCATGTCACGGCGGCTGGTGTACAGCGGCGCAGAGCCCTGCACGACGGTGACGCGCTCTGCGGCGCGCGCCTCGTTCGCGTTGAGGGCGACAGCCTCGGCGGCGCGCTCGCGCTCGCGCAGCTCGCGGCGCGTGAGGGGCAGCGCTTCGGCGGGTCGCGCAGCGTCCACAGCAGACGAGCGCAGTGCTCGTCGAGTGGGATGCGTCACGCTTCGGCCGTCCTACAGATCTGGGTGGGTTCCGGCCGCACAGCGCTCGGATGGGCTACTGGCGGCCTTGCCGTGTTCGATAGTCGCATGAACCGGCAGTCGGGTGCAAAGGACGCGCTGGGGACGCGAGCTCTGCGAAGTCCGACAGTCAAAGATAACGGAATGGTAACGACGTCGCAAGGTCTAGACCTCATTCGGGCGCAGCGGCTCGAGCAGCGCGGCCAGCTCGTCGGCGAGCGCGGGGGCAGCGGCCAGCAGGAAGTCGGTGCTCGCCGGCACCCCGCCCCAGCCGCGCACGGCACCGCCCGCCTCCTGCACCAGCAGTGCACCGGCGGCCATGTCCCAGGGCTGCAGGCCGCGCTCGAAGTAGGCGTTGAGCCGGCCGCTCGCGACCGACGCGAGGTCCAGCGCGGCAGAGCCGATGCGGCGGATGTCGCGCACGGAGCCGATCAGGCCCTGCACAACCGCGGCCTGCCGCTCTCGGCGCCGCGCGTCGTACCCGAAGCCGGTGCCGACCAGTGCGATCTCGGCGGGCACCGCATCCGCCACCCTGATCTCACGGCCGTCGCGCTTCGCCCCGCCGCCGCGCTGCGCCTCGTACAGCGTGCCGGATGCGGCATCGACGACGGCGCCGGAGAGCGCGCGCCACGTCTTCGGGTCGGGGTCGCCCTCGACCAGTGCGATCGAGACCGCGTAGGCAGGGATGTCGTAGAGGTAGTTGACGGTGCCGTCGATCGGGTCGATCACCCAGGTGAGGCCGGAGGTGCCTGGGATGCTCGTGCCCTCCTCGCCGAGGATGCCGTCGTCGGGCCGGGCGGCGCGGATGCGGTCGACGACCAGGCGCTCGACCTCGCGGTCGGCCTCGGTGACGATGTCGACGAGGCTCGACTTGCTCGCGGCGATCGTGACGCCCGCCTCGCGGCGGCTGCGGGCGAGGGTCGCGGCGTCGACAGCGAGGCCGACGAGCAGGTCGTGGAGCTCGCGCATGCCTCGAATCTAGCGCCGGCCGCGGGTGCCCGCGGAGGTCGTCGCGCGGCCTGTGAGCCATGTATGCTGGACGACGGCCATGTCTGGCCACGGCGAGTTACCCTAGCGGCCAAAGGGATCTGACTGTAAATCAGACGGCTCAGCCTTCGGGGGTTCGAATCCCTCACTCGCCACGTTTTCGAAGCCCCGTCATCGCGCGGGGCTTCGTCGTCTCCGCCGCCCCTCCCCTACCCATTGGCGCCTCCCGATGGTGAGTGGCGCCTCCCGAACCTGAGTGGCGGCTCCCGAACGTGAGTGGCGGCTCCCGAACGTGAGTGGCGGCTCCCGAACGTGCGTGGCGACTTGAGCCGCCACTCAGACGCACAAGCCGCCACTCAGACGCACACGCCGCCACTCGAACGCGGAAGGCGCCAATGGACGCCGGGGCGCGCGGGCCCGACGCGCGCGCCGCTCGGCGAGGCCGAGCGGGTGCGCCGGGCCACACCGCAGCAGGGTCGCCTAGGATCGGGGCATGGCAGATTCCTCGTTCGATGTAGTCGCATCCGAACGGTCGACATCGTCACAACCGATCGCCAATCTTCGCGCTGTGCACCGCTGAGCTGTTCAGTTCGCGCTCAACTACCTGAATCCACCAGGGTCCGCTTGCGAGATGTCCAGGGCAGTGCCGTCAGCCATCGGTCGATCGTCGTGTTGCGACCGATGAAGGCCGACGGAACGTGTCCATCGCCGAACTCGAGCCAGTGCACGACCGACAGCGGCCACGTGCGCTCCTCGTAGAGATAGAGCGGCTCGCGCCCGAGCCGCTGCAGGAAGCCCTCGACGACATGGTGCTCGATCGAGAGCTCGGCTCCGACGTTCCCGTCTGGATACTCCAGGAAGTAGCACCCCACGGTGCTGTCGTCGATTGTGCACGCGAACCCACTCGAGTCTCGGACGACCGTCGCGTAGTAGCCGTCATCTCGTCGTTCGCCCTTGATCTGCACACCCTCTGCGAGCGGCGGGCAGCGCGTGACGAGCGACTCGAGGTCGGCAGTCTCTCGTGCGCTCACGAGCAGCAGTCAATCAGCAAGCGGTCAGCGGTGGTGCCGGACGACCTCACCGAGCGACGCGACCCGATCGAGCTAGGATGGATCAAGGGCACCGGCAGCTTCCAGCAACCCTGATCTGATCCGACTGAGCTCTAGGTTGGCGGCGTCAACAGCGAGCAGTCGGAGGTTGGCCGCCAGCTCTCCGCGGCGGTTCGCGCCGTCGCTCGTGCGCGCCGTGGTCAACGACGAGGCAAGAGCCGCCTGCGAGAGGTAGACGCCGGTCACCAGGCGTTCGAGTGCAGGATCACAATCTTCGGGAAGAACCTCCGGCGATGGCAGCTCCGGCGACGGCAGCAGCTCATCCAGGATGCGCCTGCTGTCGCCAATCGCTCGACGAGTATCCCTCCACATGAGGCCAAAGTAGCCGAGACAGAGACTGCTTTCTCTACCGCAAGGAACTCGGTGATCTAGCTTGCGCTATGGCAAGCGACTCGCGTTTCGATGTGGTCGCCTCCAAACGGTCGACACCTGCGATTCGGTTGACCGACGCAAGCTGAGCGTCACTTCGCCGACCGACGCAGCGAGCGCGCACCGCGTCCGGCTCCTCACTCGGCCACGCCGAGACCGATTGCCTCGTACGCCCTCCGCTCGCACGCAACTATCAGCCAGGTCGGCTCGGGCGGGTTGAGGGTGACCCTCCGCGTCACAACCCAAGCCGTGCGGACCCAGCCACCTACGAGTCGGTGGTCAGTCCGTTCCCGCGCGCGTGGCGGCCACGCGTCATGCGCTCGACGGTTTGGCCTTGCAGCACCCGATTGAGCTGTCTGCAGATCTCGCGGACGGAATCCGGGTTCGCGAAGCACCATTGCAGCGTGATCGTTCGGCCGTCATGCAACTCCATTCCGAGTCGGTCTGGCATGAACCCGCCACCGTTCAGTCCAAGTACGCCGCCAGCAAGCAACGACACGTTGTCAACCGCGATGAACCGGGCGACCTCATTGCCACTCATCCGGCGCGTGCGAAATCCATCCACGGCACGCACCGAGCGATCAGCGCGGATGTCGACGCCGCTGCGCAACACGCCCCAGACGACAAGTAGCAGGACAGCAGCCGCCGCACCCGCGCCCGCGGGCCCCAACCACCACCAGCTTCCGAGAAGCACCACCGCCCACAACAGCAGCGCGAGCCAGAAGTAAACGGCGAAGCGTGCAGGGAAACGCACGCGGTACCCCGACTCTTCCGTCTGCACATGCTGAGCATGCCAGACGAGGTCGGGACGAGTTGCGTCCGAGGCGACTGACGTCACTACACCTCGGCATCTGGCCAAGTCAGGCGGGACGGTGAGAGCTTCCGGGTCCGACCGCGGCGGGCGGGCGGGTCGCCTAGGATCGGGGCATGGCAGATTCCTCGTTCGACGAGGTGTTGTCTTAGGGGGTGACTTCGGAGGTCATTCGTGATCTCGCCTCTCCCACTCAGTCAGGAGTCCGCGCACTGTTGCTTCGTACGCTGAGCGCTCGAAGGTGACATCGCGCCGCGGCATGTCCGGCCAGAACTCGCCGGAAGTGGCGTCCTGGTACGTGAGGTTGCGCCACTGCACCGTGCTGTCAGTGGCGCGCACTTCAGCAGTCAGCGCACCGCAGGAGAGCTCCCCGCAGGCGTCGCAGTAGAGGATGGCGACGCGTCCGTCGTTGAAATGGACGTCGCGATCCAGTGGAAGTCCGCAATCTGGCAACAACGCCATCAAGCTCGCATCAACCATGGGGCGATCGCGATTCTCGGAGATCATCAAGTCCCGCTTTGGAGAGCCCTCGACCATCCAGGTGATTTCGAAACGCTTGAACCCCTTAACCGCGAACCAGTCGCGAACGGGCTCACCGTCGACCGTCCAATCGAGAAAGCGCATTGGTGGGAGCTCCTCGACCGCGTGGCGTCGTTGGCGGCCGCGGCGTGGACGTGAGGACCACGGTGTCGCCTCTGCGCATCGCGTTCCGAGCACGGAGACCTGGCGATCGGGGTCGAGCATGAGACCAGGGTAGAGCGAGCGGATCGCACGCAGGCACCAGCACCGTCATCCCATGAATACGCCGCGCTGAAGCAACCGCGCCGGCCGCTCTCCCGACTTTCGATACCACAAGGAACTTGGTGTCCTAGGCTTGCGCTATGGCAAACGACTCGAGCTTCGATGTGGTCAGCAAGGTCGACAAGATGGAGGCGGAGAACGCCGTCAACCAGGCGCGAAAGGAGGTCGAGCAGCGCTACGACTTCAAGGGCGTCGGCGCGGACGTCTCATGGAGCGGCGACACGGTGCTGCTCAAGGCATCCTCAGAAGAGCGCGTCAAGGCCGTGCTCGACGTCGTGCAGTCGAAGTTCATCAAGCGCGGCATCGAGCTCAAGATGCTCGAGCAGGGCGACCCCTACCCCTCGGGCAAGGAGTTCCGCATCGAGATCGCGCTGAAGGACGGCATCTCCACCGAGATCGGCAAGAAGGTGACGAAGCTCATCCGCGAGGAAGGGCCGAAGTCGGTGAAGAGCCAGATCCAGGGCGACGAGGTGCGCGTGAGCTCGAAGAGCCGCGACGACCTGCAGGCCACGATCGCACTGCTCAAGGGCGGCGACTTCGACATCGACCTGCAGTTCATCAACTTCCGCTGATCCGGCGCCACCCATCGTGACGCCGTGGAGCTGAACCTCACGCAGGCGCTCACCGCGCTCTACGTCACGATCGACGTCGCGCTGCGGCTGGCGGCGATCGTCGTCGTGCCCTACAACCGCCGGCCCGCATCGGCGATCGCCTGGCTGCTGATCATCATGATCCAGCCCGTCGCCGGCTGGATCATCTTCGGGCTGCTCGGCAACAACAGGCTGCCCGCGGGCCGCCGCAAGAAGATGGCGGCCATCCAGGAGCTCATCGGCGAGAGCACCCTCGACATCGACGACGCCGCGGCGCTCCCCGGCCGCCCGCCGTGGCTGCCGGGCGTGGTCGAGCTCAACCGCCGGCTGTCGTCGATGCCCCACATCGGGCCGGCCTCGGCCGTGGTCTGGGGCGAGTTCGACGCCCAGCTCGAGGCGATGGCGCGACGCATCGACGAGGCCGAGCGGTTCGTGCACGTCGAGTTCTACCTGCTCGTCGCCTCCGAGCGCACCGAGCAGTTCTTCGCAGCGCTCGAGCGCGCCACCGCCCGCGGGATCGTCGTGCGGGTGCTCGTCGACCACCTCACGAGCGTGCGCTACCCGCGCCGCAAGGAGACCGTCGAGCGCCTCGAGGCGATGGGCGCCGAGCTGCGCGACATGCTGCCGCTGCGCCCCTGGCGCGGCCAGTGGCAGCGGCCCGACCTGCGCAACCACCGCAAGCTCGTCGTCATCGACGGGGCGGTCGGCTTCACCGGCTCGCTCAACCTCATCGACCCCTCCTACCTGTGGCGCCGCAACATCCGCCGCGGCCTGCAGTGGCGCGACTCCTGGATCGAGATCAGCGGTCCGCCCGTGGTCGCGCTCGACGCGCTCTTCTGGTCGGACTGGTGGGCGGAGACCAACGAGCTCGTGGAGCTCGCGAGCGAGACCGGCGCGCCCGACGGCGACCTCAACGCATCCGTCATCCCGTCCGGCCCCGGCTTCGAGGGCGAGATCAACCTGCGCGTCTTCCTCGAGCTCGTGCACGCGGCGGAGCGGCGCATCACGATCGTCAGCCCCTACTTCGTGCCCGACGAGGCCATGCGCTACGCGATCACCTCCGCCGCGATGCGCGGCATCGAGATCGAGCTCTTCGCGAGCGAGATCGGCGACCAGTTCTGGACCTACCACGCGCAGCGCAGCTACTACGAGGAGCTGCTGCGCGCGGGCGTGCGGATCACGCTGTTCGCCAAGCCGACGGTGCTGCACTCGAAGTTCATGACCTTCGACGAGCACGTCTCGATCATCGGCTCCTCGAACATCGACATGCGCTCGTTCGGCCTCAACTTCGAGGTGTCGATGCTCATCGAGGGCGCGTCGATGGTCGCGCAGCTGCAGGGCATGGCGGATGCGTACCGGCAGCAGTCGACGCAGCTCACGCTGGACGCGTGGATGGCACGGCCCCGCGTGGCGCAGGCGTTCGACAGCATCGCGCGGCTCACCTCGGCGCTGCAGTAGCGGCCGGCTGCCGGCTCAGCCCAGCAGCATCGTGACGCCGACGACCACCGCGATCGCGACCACGACGGTGCGCAGCAGCCAGCCGGGCACCCGGCGGGCGAGCCAGCCGCCCGCGAGCCCGCCCACGAGCGCCCCGGCGAGCATGATCGCGACCACGCCCCAGTGCACGAGCGGCGAGAACACCAGGATGAGCGCGCCTGTGCCGTTGATGACGAGCGCCATGATGTTCTTCATCGCCGAGTGGTGCTGGATCGAGTCGTGGATGATGAGGCCGAGCAGGGCGAGCATCACGACGCCGATGCCGGCGCCGAAGTAGGCGCCGTAGATGCCGATGCCGACGAACGCGAGGTGCATGGGCCAGCCGCCGGTGGTCTCGGTGTCGTGCTCGGCGGCGCGCCGGAGCCAGCGCGCGATGAGCGGCTGGGCGGCGAAGAGCGCGGCGGCCGAGAGCACGAGCCACGGCACGATCGCGGTGAACGCGTCGCCGGGCGTGCTGAGCAGCAGGATGGCGCCCAGCACCGCGCCGCCCGCAGCCCATGGCGCGTTCGCGAGGAAGCGGCGGCGCTGCCGCGCGAGCTCCTTGCGGAACGAGACGGCGCCGCCGAGGCTGCCGGTGAGCAGCCCGATGGCGCTCGTGATGTTGGCCGCGAGCGGGCTCATGCCCGCGGCGAGCATCGCCGGGAAGGTGATGAGCGTGCCGCCGCCGGCCGCCGCGTTGATGGCGCCGGCGCCGACGGAGGCGGCGGCGATCAGCAGGTAGCCGGTCAGCTCCATGTCATGCGCCCTTCGACACGCTCAGCGCGCTGCGCGCGCGGAGCGGCTCAGGGAACAGGGGGGTGTCGCCGTCACTCGTCGCGCGAGATGGTGATCATCTCGTCGCGCGGCACGACCTTGACGCGCTCGCGCCCGTGCGGCTCGCCCAGCGCCTTCTCGTGGTCGTCGAGGCGGATCCAGCCAGCGATGTCGGTCCACGCGACGCCGCGCTCGGCCAGCATCGCCGGCACCGCCGCCGCGTCGTACTCCGCCGGGCTCCACCAGGAGTGCTCGTCGCCGAGCAGTTGCTCGACGGTCTCCTTCGCGTCGGACTTCGTGTGGCCGATCAGGCCCACGGGCCCGCGCTTGATCCAGCCCGTCGCATACAGCCCCGGCACGGGACGCGAGCCGTCGTGCACGCGGCCGGCGATGTTCGGGATCACGCCGCGGCGCTCGTCGAAGGGCACGTCCGCGAGCGGCGAGGAGAAGTAGCCGACCGCCCGGTAGACCGCCTGCACCGGGATCTCCCGCAGCTCCCCGGTGCCCTCGATGCCGCCGTCGCCGTTCGGGCGGGTGCGCTCGACGCGCAGCGCCTCGACCTTCCCCTGGCCGAGCACCGCATCCGGCCTCGACCAGAAGTGCAGGTGCAGGCGGCGCGAGGCCTGCCCGGTCTCGCGCTGCCGCCACTGCTCGAGCACGCGCGAGATCACGAGGATCTGCTTGTTCTGCTTCGCCGTCTCCTCGTCGGGGTCGACCCCGAAGTCCTCGTCGTGCAGGATCATGTCGACGTCGCGCAGCTCGCCGAGCTCGCGCAGCTCGAGCGGCGTGAACTTGACGCTCAGCGGGCCGCGGCGGCCGAACACGTGCACGTCGGTGACGGGGGATGCGCGCAGCCCCTCGACGACGTTCGCGGGCACCTCGGTGGGCATGAGGTCCTCGGGGTGCTTCGCGAGCATCCGCGCCACGTCGAGGGCGACGTTGCCGTTGCCGATCACGGCGATCTCGCGCGCCTCGAGCGGCCACTCCCGCGGCACATCCGGGTGGCCGTCGTACCAGGAGACGAAGTCGGCGGCGCCGTAGGAGCCGGCCGTGTCGATGCCGTCGATCTCGAGCGGGGCGTCCTTCGTGGCCCCGGTGGCGAAGATGACGCCGTGGTAGAGCCCCTGCAGATCCTCGAGCGTGATGTCGGTGCCGAAGCGCACGTTGCCGAACAGCCGCACGACGCCCGACTCGAGCACCTCGCGCAGCGCCGCGATGATGCCCTTGATGCGCGGGTGGTCGGGCGCGACGCCGTAGCGCACCAGCCCGTAGGGCGCCGGCAGCTGCTCGAACAGGTCGATCGCGACCTCGCGGCCGTGCTCAGCGGCCGACTTCTTCAGGATGTCGGCGGCGTAGATGCCGGCGGGGCCGGCGCCGACCACGGCGATGCGGAGCGGTGCGCTCACGGTTCTCCTTACGGCTGCGGGCGGCAGCGCCGCCGGGTTTCGATGATGCTCAGCGGGTGCGCGAGACGACGTGCTCGGCGAACGCCTCGAGCCCGCGCCGCACGGTGCCGGCCGGCAGCGGCTCGAGCGCCTCGAGCGCGCGCCGCTGCCAGCCCTCGGCCTCGGCGAGCGCCTCGGACACCACCTCGTGCTCGGCGAGCTCGGCGATGGCTGCGGTCAGGTCGTCCTCGTCGGCGGGCGACGCGAGTCGCGCGGCGAGCGCGCGGCTCGGGGCATCCTCGCGCGCAGCGAGCAGCAGCACGGGCAGCGTCTCGACGCCCGCGCGCACGTCGGTGCCGCGATCCTTGCCGGTGGCGGGGTCGGCCGAGAGGTCGATCACGTCGTCGACGAGCTGGAAGGCGACGCCGATGCGCTCGCCGAAGTCGCGCAGCGCAGCGCGGTAGCCGGCGTCGGCGCCGCTCACCACCGCACCGAGCTCGGCGGCCGCCGCGATGAGCGAGCCGGTCTTGTCGCTCAGCACCTGCAGGTAGTGCTGCGCCGGGTCGGCGTCGCCGGGGCCGAGCGTCTCGTGCAGCTGCCCGAGGCAGAGCCGCTCGAAGGTGCGCGCCTGCAGGCGCGCGACCTCCTCGCCGAGCGGCGCCGCGACCGCGCCGGCGCGCGCGAACAGCAGGTCGCCCGCGAGGATCGCCACCGAGTTGCTCCAGGCGACGTGCGCGGCGGGCACTCCCCTGCGGGTGTCGGCCTCGTCCATCACGTCGTCGTGGTACAGGCTCGCGAGGTGGGTGATCTCGACCACCTCTGCGGCAGCGAGCACGTCGTCGTCGATGCCCCGGCCGAGGTGCGCGGCCAGCAGCAGCAGCAGCGGCCGTGCGCGCTTGCCGCCGGCCTCCTTCAGGTAGCGGGCCACCGCATCCGCCACCGGGTCGGCGACCCGCAGGTGCTCGTCGAGCAGCGTCTCGAGCCGCTCGAGGCCGCGCTCGACCGCGTCGACGACGCGCGTGTCGGCGGGCGAGGCGAAGCGCGGGCCGCGGAGCCCGAAGGCCGACGTGACGGAAGCGATCACGCGCCCTGCTCCTCCTGCGCGTGGCGCGCGAGCCGCATCGCGCCGGTGGCCTCGGTGGGCTTGCGCCCCCGGTGCAGCGCCACCACGCCCATGGTGAGGTTGCGGTGCGCGACGCGCGTGAAGCCGATCGTGCGGATCCACTGCGAGAGCGTCTGCTGGTCGGGCCATGACGCGATCGACTCGACCAGGTAGCGGTAGGCCTCGGGGTTCGAGCTCGCGGCCCTCGCCATGCCGGGCAGCACGGTGCGCAGGTACAGCTCGTAGCTCTTGCGCACCACGCCGACGGGCGGCTGCGAGAACTCGCAGACGAGCACGCGGCCGCCGGGCTTGAGCACCCGGAAGAACTCGCTCAGCGCTGCGCGCGGCTGCTGCACGTTGCGCAGCCCGAACGAGATGGTGACGGCGTCGAAGCTGTCGTCGTCGAAGGGCAGCTCGGTCGCGCTGCCGTGCACGAACTCGATGTCGGGGTGGCGCTCACGGCCCACCTCGAGCATGCCCTGGCTGATGTCGAGCGCGGTGACGAGGGCGCCGGCCTTCGCCATCGGGGCGGCGGATGCGCCGGTGCCGGCGGCGACGTCGAGGATGCGCTCGCCGGGCTGCGGCCGCACCGCGCGCTGCATGTGGATGCGCCAGAGCCGGTCGTTGCCGCCGGAGAGCAGCGAGTTCAGCAGGTCGTAGCGCTTGGCCGTCGCGTCGAACATGCCGGCGACCGCCTCCGGGTCCTTCTGCATGTCTGCTCGGCTCACGTCCTCCATCCTAGGCTCACGCGGGTGCGCGTTCGCCGGGCCGTCGACCGGGCGCCGACTAGGCTTGCGGCTATGCCAGGCCTGCGGGTGCGCTCCGAGCGCGCGGAGCTCGGGCGCCTGCTGGAGCACGCCGACCCTCGCGCCCCGCTGGCCGTCCGTCGCGGCGCCGACGGCATCGTCGGCCGCGGCGAGGCGCTGCGCCTCGAGTTCCACGGCCCCTCGCGCTTCACCGATGCGGCGGATGCGTGGCGTCGCGTCGCGCGGGATGCCGAGGTCGACGACGCGGTGCGCGTGCCCGGCACGGGGCTGATCGCCTTCGGCGCCTTCGCGTTCGACGACGCCTCGGCCGCCACCAGCGTGCTGATCGTGCCCCGCGTGGTCGTCGGCCGCCGCGGCGACGACGAGTGGGTGACGTGGATCGGCGAGCACGGCCGGCTGCACCCGACCGCGGTCGACGAGGTGCGCGTGGAGCTGCGCGACGGCGCCATCGACGCCGCGCGGTATCGGGCCGTCGTGGCCGAGGCGACCGAGCGCATCCGGGCCGGGGAGGCCGAGAAGGTGGTCGTCGCGCGCGACCGCGTCGGGCAGCTGCCGGAGGACGGCGACGTGCGCTCGGTCGCGGTCGGCCTGGTGCAGCGCTACCCCGACGCCGTCACCTACGCCGTCGACGGGCTGATCGGCGCGAGCCCCGAGACGCTCATCGCCGCCCACCACGGGGCGTTCTTCTCGCGCGTGCTCGCCGGCACCGCCGCCCGTGGGGCGACGCCGGCGCGTGACGCCGAGATCGCCGAGGCGCTCGCCTCGGGCGACAAGGATCTGCGCGAGCACCGCTTCGCCGCCGACTCGGCGATCGAGGTGCTGCAGGAGCTCGCGCCCGACGCGCGCGCCTCGGAGCCGTTCCCGCTGCTGCTGCCCAACCTGTGGCACCTGGCGACCGACATCACCGGCACGCTGGGCGGGCGCTCGACCCTCGACGTGCTCGCGCGGCTGCACCCCACGGCTGCGGTGGCGGGCACGCCGCGCGCCGCGTCGCTGCGGCTGATCCGCGAGCTCGAGGGCGTCGACCGGGGCCGCTACGCGGGGCCGGTGGGCTGGATCGACGGCGACGGCGGCGGCGAGTGGGTGATCGCGCTGCGCGGCGCCGACATCGCGCCGGACGGGGCGATCCGCGCCTTCGCCGGCGCCGGCATCGTGGCGGGCAGCGACCCCGACGCCGAGCTCGCCGAGACCGGTGTGAAGCTGCGGCCGATCACCGACGCGCTCGCAGACCCGCTGCCGTAGCTCCGGTGTCGTGACGCGTTCGGGCCTCGCCCGAGCGCTCCTCGACCTACGACTGCTTCTTGCCCTTCTTCTTGCTCTTCTTCTTCTTGGGCAGCGGCGCATCCTCGGCCACCGGCACGCCGCCGAGCGCGACGAGCCGCTCGCGCTCGGCCGCGACGTCGAAGTCGGCGGTCGGCCACTGCGGATCGATCGCCTCGAGCGCCTCGACCAGCAGCTCGTGCACCGCGAGCCGCGCGTACCACTTGCGGTCGGCGGGCACCACGTGCCAGGGCGCCGAGGCGCGCGCCGTGCGGTTGATGGCGACCTGGTAGGCCTCCATGTACTCGTCCCAGAGCTCGCGCTCGTCGACATCGCCCGGGTTGTACTTCCAGTGCTTGTCGGGCCGGTCGAGCCGCTCGAGCAGCCGGGCGCCCTGCTCCTCGCGGGAGATGTGCAGCATCACCTTGACCAGCCGGATGCCGCGCTCGCCGATCTCGCGCTCGAACTCGACGATCCTGCCGTAGCGCTCCTGGATCTCGTCGGCGGGCGAGAGTCCGCGGACGCGGTGGATGAGCACATCCTCGTAGTGCGAGCGGTCGAAGACGCCGATCATGCCGGGCTCCGGCAGCTCGCGCTCGATGCGCCACAGGAAGTCGTGGCGCTGCTCTGCTGCCGTGGGCGCCTTGAAGGCCTTGATGCGCACGCCCTGCGGGTCGACCTGGCCGACCACGTGCCGCATGACGCCGCCCTTGCCGGAGGTGTCCATGCCCTGCACCATCAGCAGCACGGCGCGCTCGTCGCCCGCCCGGCTCGCCGCGTAGAGCCGCTCCTGCAGCTCGGCCAGCCGCTTCGCGCCCGCCGCCAGGGCCTGCTGGCCGGCGAGCTTGTCGCCGACGAAGCCCGGCTTCGAGCCGGGGTCGACATCCGCGAGGCGGACGGAGCGGGTGATGCGGAGAGCGTCGGTGATCTCGGTCATGCGCCGAGACTACCGACCCTGCACCCCCGGCCCGATCGCCTTGCCGAGCCTGCCCTCGCGCGGCTCGAGCTTGTTCGTGATGAGCTTGCCCACCCAGGCCAGCTTCGGGTCGGGGTCGATCAGCAGCGTCTTCACGGCGAGGGTCGCCGGCAGCGCCAGCAGCGCGCCGATGGGGCCGAGCGCGAACGCCCAGACGAGCAGCGACAGGAACGAGGTCGCGGGCGTGACGCCCACCGCATCCCCCGCCACCTTCGGCTGGATGAGCGACTGCATGACGAAGTTGATGACACTGAACAGGATCGCCGTCAGCAGCGCGTTGATCGGCCCGTTGGCGAGCAGCGCCATGAGCGTCGGCGGGATCACGCCGAGCACGAAGCCGACGTTGGGGATGTAGTTGGTGACGAAGGCGAACAGGGCCCACACGAGCGCGAGCGGCACTCCCAGCGCCGAGAGCGCCACGAGGTCGAGCGCCGACACGATGAGGCCGAACACGGTCGCGACCACCCAGTAGCGCTGCACGCCGGCGGCGAAGTGGTCGACGCCGCGCACGATGCCCGGGTTGGTGGCGGCGATGCGCTTGACGCGCTCCGGCAGCCCCATGGAATCCCAGGCGAGGAAGAAGATGACGACGAACAGGGTCGCGAGGAAGCCCAGCGCGCTGCCCGCGT
This sequence comes from Agrococcus baldri, assembly GCA_007988785.1. Taxonomy (GTDB): domain Bacteria; phylum Actinomycetota; class Actinomycetes; order Actinomycetales; family Microbacteriaceae; genus Agrococcus; species Agrococcus baldri_A. Next base: position 123,987 of record BJUU01000003.1, on the reverse strand, counting down.
TCGAGGCGAGCGAGCCGACCGCGCTGGCGATGGCGCTGGGGCTGAACGCGCTCTGCAGCTGCTGCAGCGCCTCGTCCTGCGAGATGCCGAGCCCCTCGAGCCAGCCGAGCACGTCGCGGTACATGGCGTTGAACTCGGCCGAGTAGCCGGGCAGCTCGGCCACGAGCGACTGCACCGACCAGTAGATCGACCAGAACAGCGCGATCAGGAAGGCGTAGACCGTCAGCACCGAGGCGAGCGCCGCCACCGCGCGCGGCATGCCGATGCGCAGCAGCCACTGCTGCAGCGGCATCACCGCGATGACGAGGTTGATGCCCAGGAAGACCGGCGTCACGAAGCTCGCGACCTGGCTCAGCAGGATGAGCACGCCGATCGCGGCGATGATCGACAGCAGCACGACGAGCGTGCGCGGCAGCATCCAGCGCTGCTGCGCCGGCTCGGGCACCGGCTGCACGGCGGGCACCTCGCGGCGCCGCTGCCACGGCCAGCGCATCAGGAGGCCCCGGCGCCGTCGACGGGCTGCTGCGCGGCCCCGGCCGGCCGCCCCCTGAACCCGTCCATGCCCTCGTTGACGCCCAGCGCATCCGCCAGCCGGTCCGCGAGCGCGGTCGGCAGCACCTTGATGGCCGGCACGAGCCGCACGAGCGGCGGCAGCGCGAGCAGCGTGCGGCGCGACTCGATCGCGGCCAGGATCTGCGTGGCGACGCGCGCCTGCGACAGGATCGGCAGCAGCGCCGGCACCTTCGTCGAGACGCCGTCGAACATGCCGGTGTCGATGTAGAAGGGCGCGACCGTGAGGGTCGTGATGGGCGAGCGCTCCTTGCGCAGCTCGGCCCGCAGCGACTCCATGAAGCCGACGGCCGCGAACTTGCTCGCGGCGTAGTCGGTCTGGCCCGCGACGCCGATGAAGCCCGCCGCGCTCGCGACCGTCACGATGCGGCCGCGGCCGCGATCGCGCATCGCGGGCAGGAGCGCGCGCGTGACGAGCATGGGGGCGATCGCGTTCACGCGCATCGTGCGGTCGATCTGCGCCGCCGTGAGCTCGCTCAGCGGCCGCCCGGAGACCACGCCGGCGTTGTTGACGAGCACGTCGACCGGGCCGAGCGCGAGCGTCTCGGCGGCGGCGAGCTCGATCTCGTCGGCCTCGCTCAGGTCGACGACGATCGCCGAGCCGCGACCGCCGGCCTCGGCGACCTCGTGCGCGACGCTGCGCGCCGCGGCACCGTCGCGATCCCAGACGACGACGTGCGCGCCCCTGCGCGCCGCGCCGAGCGCGACGAGCCGGCCGATGCCGCTGCCGCCGCCGGTGATGACGATGGTGGTGGCATCGTCGACGCGGCCGCCGGCGTCGTGATCAGAGCTGCTGCGCATGTGGTTCCCCTTCCAGCACCGCCTCGATGATGCCCGGCCTCGCCTGCGAGAGCGCCCGGCGCAGCCCGGCGCGATCGGTGACGCGCTCGTAGGGCCAGCCGTAGGCGGCGGCGAGGTGCTCGAGGTCGACCTCGTGGGGCGTGCGCAGCACCCGCTCGAAGTCGCCGCGATCGGCGCTGCCGGCGACCTCGAGCAGCTCGAAGAGGCTGCCGCCCCGGTCGTTGCCGACGATGATCTGCAGGCGCGGCCGCGGCTCGCCGGGCGGCACGTGCAGGCCGTTCGCGTCGTGCAGCAGGGCCAGGTCGCCGATCAGCAGGCGCGTGAGCCCCGGTGCCCCCGAGCGCTCGTGCGCGATGGCGATGCCGGATGCGGTGCTGACGGTGCCGTCGATGCCCGCGAGGCCGCGGTTGGCGCGGGCCGTCACCGCCTTGGGGCCGGCCCAGGCGTCGAGCTCGCGGATGAGCCGGCTGGCCGCCACCACGAGCCGATCGTGCGGCCAGGTGCGATCCCAGGCCTGCGTGACGAGCTCGCGCCGCGTGACGGCCGTGCGCCCCTCGGCGAGCTCGGCCCGCGCGTACGCGGATCGGCTGAGGCCGGAGTCGGGCGCCGCTCCCCCGTCGCGCTCGGCGGCGAGCGCGCGGCCGGCGGCGAGCCACGTCTCCACCCACGCGCCGCCGACGCCCTCGGCCTCGTGCTCGAAGGGCTCGACCTCGATGCGGCCGGTGAGCACCGCGGTGGTGCCGCCGCCCCGCACGTTGTCCTGGTTCGCGCGGCCCAGCACCACGACCTCGACGTCGGGGCGACGGATGAGCGCCGTGACCGCGCGGGCGAGCGTCGGGTGGCCGACGACCACGACCCGTCGCACCTCATCGCCCAGCTGCGCGATGACGTCGCGCCCGTGCGGCACGAGGGCGCGGCCGAAGCGGGCGCCGGAGGTGGGCTCGGCGATGAGCGGCGCGCCGATCGCCTCGGCCAGGTCGACGGCCGCGGGGCCGGCGTCGGCGCCCGCGATCACGACCGTGCGGGGCGCGGGGTGCAGCGTCGCCGTCGGCACGGGCGGCCGGCCGACGGCCTCGACCGGCCGGGCCTCGACGGGCTCGCCGCCCGAGAGCGGGTCGCGGAAGGCGACGTTCAGCTGGACCGGGCCGGGCTCGGTATGCAGCGCGTCGCCGCGCGCGCCCGCACCGGGCTCGCCGTCGCGCCAGCCGAGCGACAGCCGGACCGCCCGGACCGCGTCGCCCTCGGGGTCGTGCAGCGCATCCGCCCCCACATCGATCACGACGCGAGCGGCCTCGCCGAAGATGCCCGCCTGCGCCGTCGTCTGGTTGGCGCGGATGCCCTGCAGCTCTGCGGGCCGGTCGGCGGTGACGGCGATGAGGGGCACGTCGCTGTGGTGCGCCTCGAGCATCGCCGGATGCAGGTTCGCGAGCGCGGTGCCGCTCGTGACGACGATCGCGGCGGGGCTGCCGGTCTCGCGCGCGAGGCCGAGGGCCAAGAAGGCGGCGCTGCGCTCGTCGATGCGCACGTGCAGGGCGAGGCTGCCCTCGCGCGCGGCCCGCGCGGCGGCGAGCGCGATCGCCTGCGAGCGCGAGCCCGGGCAGACGACCACGTCGGCGACGCCCGCGGCGGCGAGCGAGGCGACCAGCCGGTCGGCGTAGGCGGCGGCCGGCAGTGCCGGCTGCGCAGCCTCAGGCACGCGCGGAGTCGCCGCCATCGCCGGTCGCGCGGTGGCCCTCGCCGTCGGCGTCGTCCGCGTCGGGCTTCGGGCCGCGCCCGGGCTTGGGCTTCGGCCGCGGCTCGGGCTTCGGCGGCGTGCGCGGCTCGGGCCCCGCATCGGGCGCGGGGCGCTCGGCCTCGGGCCCGTCGTAGTCCTCGGCGTCGAGCGCCGCCAGCTGCGCCTCGATCTCGGCGATGCGGCGGTCGGCCTCTTCGTCGGTCACGTCGGAGGAGCGCGAGAACGAGGGGTCGTCGTCGGGCGCGTAGGGGCGCGCCGCCGAGACCGGCCCCTTGCCCCAGAAGAGCCAGGCGATCGGGCCGATGACCGGCACCACCACGATCAGCACGACCCACAGCACGCGGTTGAGGCGACGGATGCGGCGGTCGTCCGTGACCGTCAGGTCGACGAGGGCGTACACCGTGACCACGAGGGCCAGGATTCCGCCGATGATGAGCCACCTCATGACCCCAGCGTACGTCTCTTCGCTATGGGCCGCTCATAGACTTGGTGCATGGCCCCCTCGATGCGCTACCTGATCGTGCGCGCGCTGCTGTTCCTCGCGCCCTTCATCGTGCTGATGATCGCGCAGGTGCCGTGGTGGCTCTCGCTCATCGTCTCGCTCGCGTTCGCCTTCGCCGCCTCGATCGTGTTCTTCCCGACGCTCCGCGATGCGGCCGCGGCCGACCTGCGGCGGATGCGCGAGGGGCGCAGGCGCGACGGCTCCGGCCCCGACGACGCGGACGTCGAGGACTCGGCGCTCGACCGGCCCGAGGCCGACGCGACGGACGACGGCGACGAGCCGGACGCATCCGCTCGCCCCTGAATCCTGCGACGCGCGCCGGCCTGTGCCCGGCGCGCTCCCCGACCGGACGGCCTCAGGAGGCGGCGACGAAGCCCGCCGGACCGCCCCAGATGGCGACCGCGAAGCCCACGCCGTAGAGCAGCGCCGTCATGCCGGTGAGGCCGAGCGCCGTGATGAGGTCGCGCGAGGTGCGCGACATGACGACGATCACCATGGCGGGGCCCGCGAGCAGCAGCACCGCGAAGACCGCGAAGCCGTAGGCGAGCGCGTAGCTGAAGATCCACAGCACGACGAACGGCACGAGCATCAGCAGCACGTACAGCGCCTTCGAGGCGCGGCGGCCGATGAGGGTCGCGAGGCTGCGCTTGCCCGCCGCGCGGTCGGTGTCGATGTCGCGCAGGTTGTTGCACAGCATCAGGGCAGCCGAGATCGCCCCGATGGCGATGCCGAGCGCGATCGAGTCCTCGGTGACGCGGCCGATGATGGCGTACGTGGTGCCGACCACGGCGACCGGCCCGAAGAACAGGAACGCCATCAGCTCGCCGAGCGCGTAGTAGCCGTACGGGCGCCTGCCGCCGGTGTACGTCCAGGCGGCGACGATGCAGACGGCGCCCACCAGCAGCAGCCACCAGCGGCCCGAGAGCACCACCACGACGATGCCGGCGAGCGCGCCCGCGGCGAGGAAGGCGAGCGCGATGTTGCGCACCGCGCGCGGCTCCGCCTTGCCGGCGCCGACGAGCCTGCCGGGGCCGACGCGCACGGCATCGGTGCCCTTCACGCCGTCGGAGTAGTCGTTGGCGTAGTTGACGCCGATCTGCAGGAAGACCGCGAGCGCCAGGCAGGCGAGCGCGATGCCGAGGTGGAAGCCCTCGGCGTTGAAGGCGGCGGCGCTGCCGAGCGCGACCGGCGCGATCGCCATGCCGAGGGTGCGGGGGCGGGATGCGGCGATCCAGTCGCGCGCGGTCGCGGGAGTCGGTGCGGTGCCGGCGGCCTGCGCGCGCTTGGCGGGGTTGCCGGATCGGGGGTTGGCCATCCCCACGATGCTAGTCGGGGTGGCCTAGCCGAAGATGCCGCGGCGGCGGCGCTCCTGCGTGCGGCTCGCGACCAGCCGTGCCAGGCGCTTGCGGTCGGGCTTGCCGGATGCGGTGGTCGGCATCACCGACACCGTCACCAGGTGGTTGGGCCTGGCGGGCTTGCCGAGCGCGTTCGCGACAGCGGCGCGGATCTCGGCGAGCGAGGGCTTGAGGGTCGTCACGACGGCCGGCACCTCGCCCCACTCCGGGTGCGGTGCCCCCACCACGACGGCGTCGGGCGCGAACACCTGCACGACGTGCTCGACGGAGGCGAGGGAGATCTTGATGCCGCCGGAGTTGATGACGTCGTCGATGCGGCCCGAGACCTGCAGCGTGCCGCCGATCAGCGAGCCGGCATCGCCCGTCTTGTACCAGCGCGTGCCGGTGCCGTCGGTGTGGAAGCGCTGCTCGGTGAGCGCCGCATCCTCGTAGCCGTCGGCGAGCTGCGGGCCCGAGATCTCGATCTGGTCGGTGAGCCGCACCTTGACGTCGCGCAGCGGCCTGCCGTCCCAGACGCATCCGCCCACCGTCTCGGTCGCGCCGTAGGTGCGCGTGATGCGCCAGCCGAGCCGCGCGGCGCGCTCGATGAGCCCCAGCGGCGCGCGCTGCCCGCCGAGCAGGATGCGGTCGAGGCGCGCGACCGGGCCGATGAACGAGCGGTCGAGGGCGGCGGCGTCCACGAGCCGGGCGAGCTGCGTGGGCACGAGCGAGGTGTACGTGCGCTCGTGCTCGAGGCTCTGCAGCGCCTCGATGAAGGCCTCGGCCGTGAACGCACCCGCCGTGCGCACGAGCGGCGCGCCCGAGACCTCGTTGCGCCAGATGACGTTCATGCCGGCGATGTAGTGCTCCGGCAGCGCCAGCACCCACTGGCCCGCGCCGCCGAGCCGCTCGATCGCGGCGTCGGTGGATGCCTGGATGGCCTCGTCGGAGATGATCACGCGCTTGGGCACGCCGCTCGACCCGCTCGTCTCGACGGTCACTCCCACGGTGCACCTCCTCGCGCTGCGCGTCCTGCGGTCAGTCTGTCCTGGTCAGTAGTGGTACGGGAACGGCGACCAGTCGGGCTCCCGCTTCTCGAGGAACGAATCCCGCCCCTCGACCGCCTCGTCGGTGCCGTAGGCGAGCCGGGTGGCCTCGCCCGCGAAGATCTGCTGCCCCACGAGCCCGTCGTCGACGGCGTTGAAGGCGAACTTCAGCATGCGGATCGCCGTCGGGCTCTTCGTGAGGATCTCACGCGCCCAGTCGATCGCGGTGGCCTCGAGCTCGGCATGGGGGACGGATGCGTTGATCGCGCCGGCCGCGAGCGCCCGGTCGGCGTCGTACTCGCGGGCGAGGAAGAACACCTCGCGCGCGAACTTCTGCCCCGTCTGGCGGGCCATGTAGGCGCTGCCGTAGCCGGCGTCGAACGAGCCGACATCCGCATCCGTCTGCTTGAAGCGCCCGTGCTCGCGGCTGGCGATCGTGAGGTCGCAGACCACGTGCAGCGAGTGGCCGCCGCCGGCCGCCCAGCCGGGCACGACGGCGATGACGACCTTCGGCATGAAGCGGATGAGCCGCTGCACCTCGAGGATGTGCAGGCGGCCCAGGCTTGTGGCCGCGGGACCCGGTCCCTGAGGAGCCGCGTCAGCGGCGTCTCGAAGGGCGGAATCCGCGTACTTGTAGCCATCGCGGCCCCGGATGCGCTGGTCGCCACCGGAGCAGAACGCCCAGCCGCCGTCCTTCTCGCTCGGGCCGTTGCCGGTCAGCAGCACGACGCCGATGCGGCTGTCCTGCCGGGCGTCGTCGAGCGCGCGGTAGAGCTCGTCGACCGTGTGCGGGCGGAACGCGTTGCGCACCTCGGGCCGGTCGAAGGCGATGCGGGCGATGCGGCCGTCGCGCGAGCGGTGCACGGTGATGTCGTCGTACCCGGGCGCCGCGTCGCCCCACTCGGCGGGGTCGAACAGGGGCGAGATGGTCACCTGGCCAGCCTAGCGAGCGGCGCAGGCCGTGGGCGGAGCGGGCCGTGGGCGGAGCCGGTGCGCGGCGATCGTCGCCGGCATCACGGCTCCGGGCAGGGTTCGCTCGGCACCGCGTACCCGCCGATCGGCGCGCACAGCCACTGGGCCGGCTCCCCCGCGTCGTCGCGCAGGATGCGGATCCGCACCTCGAACCAGTTGCCGACGCGCTCGCCGCCCAGGACCATCTGCACATTGATCGACACGTCGGTCTCGGTCACCTCCTGCACCCAGGCGGTGCCGCCGTACTGCACCTCGGCGCCGGGCTGCAGGGAGCAGGACGGGTCCGCCTGGCAGCGGGTGCCGAGCGCGACACCGATGTCACCGGCGCGGGCGCTCAGCCCGGGCGCCAGCTGCGGCTCGAAGTACGACTCGACGGGTGTCGACGGGTCGCCGTCGACGACGAAGGGACCGGCGGAGGAGCGCAGCATCGGGTCGTCCAGCTCGTCGAAGCCGTAGGTCCCCGGGTAGAGATGGACGGGCGTGGTGGCGGGCATCGCGAAGCCGGCCACCTGCGGGTTGATGCTCGAGCCGTAGGACTGGGCCGCCGCCGGCTCGGTGAGCGAGCTCGTCAGGTGCCAGGCGCCCTCGACCCGCTGCGCCTCGAGCGTGCGCGTCATATCGCGCTGCCCGACGTCGTAGCTCACCTCGACGGTCGCGGCGTCGCCGTCGATGTGCACGAGCCGCACCGCCCCATCCGCGATGCGCTCGGCCGACTGCAGCACCGCATCCGGGGCACCCCGGGCGGCACCCGGCAGCGGCGCCATCGCCGTCGCGTCCTCGGCGCGGCCGTCGGCGATCGCCGTGAGGTAGGCGGTGGCGACCGCTCGCAGGCCGTCCGAGTCGGCGCTGGCGGCGGTCCGCTCGGCGAGCTGCACGCCGCCCGGGATCGCGGCGCCCACGACCGCGCCGACCACGACGCCGATGAGCACGTGGCGCCAGCCGAGCCCCGAGCGGCGGGCAGGGGTGTCGGATGCGCCCGGCTCGGCTGTGTGGTCGGGCCGCGCGGTCGTCGGCTCGGCGGGTTCGGAGCGCGGCGGCGACTCGACCGCTGCGGGCATCTCGAACTCGGGCATCGACGACGACACCCGCCCATCATGGCGCGAACCGTGCGCGATCGGCACGGTTCGGCCGTGATCGTTGCCGAACGGTTGCCCGGGAGCGGATCAGAGCCTGCAGGCGTGCAGCTCGTCGGCGCCCGCGCCCGGCTCGCCGCACAGCCACTCGGCCGGCGCGCCGTCGGCGTCGAGCACGGCCCGCAGCCGCACGTCGAACCACTGCGTGTCCTGCCCGTCGAGCGCCATGATCGGCACGGCGAGGTCGATCGCGCCGCCCTCGGCGTCGGCGTCGACCGGGTACGGCTCGCCCACCGGCAGCAGCCGCAGCCCGTGGCCGACCGGGCATCGCGCCCGCATCTGGCAGTCGGCGACCGTGTCGAGCGCGAGCTCGGTCGCGAGGTCGCGGATGCGCGGCACGACACCGGCGGTCACGTACGGCGCCGTCGGCGTGCGGGCGTCGCCGTCCACGACGAACTCGTCGCCGCCCGAGAGGAAGAAGGGGCCGGAGAAGGCGTCGACGCGGTAGCTGCCCGGATAGAGCAGCACCGGCGGCGTGCCGGCGAGCGGCACGCCCGCCACCTGCACCCGCGCGATCGGATCGCCGAAGGTGACGTCGGCGACCTCGGCGAGGCTCGTGCGCAGGCTCCACTCGCCGTCGACCAGCCGCGCCTCCAGCGCGCGGAACACCTCGATGCCGCCCACCCGGTACCGCACGTCGGCCGAGCCGCTCCCGCCGTCGACCTGCACGAGCTGCACCGCGTAGTCGGTGATCGGGTCTGCAGACTGCAGCACCGCATCCGGAGCCACCCGTCCGTCGCCGTGCACCGGCGCGAGCTGCGTCGCGACGCCGGCGCGGCCGGTGGCGATCGCCGTCAGGTACTCGAGCGCGACGGTGCGCAGCCCCTCGACCTGCGCGCTCGCGGCGGAGTCGTCGAGCGACTGCAGCGCCGCCGGGATCGCGCCGCCGGCCATCACCCCCGCAAGGCCGGCGATGAGCAGCTGGCGCCAGCCGAAGCGGCGCCGCGGGCCGCTCGGCTGCTCGGGTCTCGGCGGGTCGGGGGCCGGCGAGTCGGGCCTGAGGGGGTCGGCGGTGTCGGCGCGCGGCGCCTCGTCGGCGAGCGACGCACCGGCCGCGTCGGGCCGAGCGGTGCCCTCCGCCTGAGGCGGCATCTCGAACTGCGGCATCGCCGTCGACACACCGTCATTGTCGCGCCGCGGCGTGCGCCGTGGAAGAGGCGAGTTCGGGCGCGCCTCAGGCCTCGCAGGCGATGGGCTCCTGGAAGTCGTCAGGCGGGGGTGGAGAGCGCCTCGAGGAAGCCCCAGCCGAACGAGGTCGCTGCCGCGAAGAGCACGAGGAAGGCCAGGCCCAGGGCGGCTCCGAACACGCCCGTGCGCCGCCCATCCGTCGTCGTGGCGCCGGCGATGCCGCACACGACGGCCGCGCAGCCCGCGAGCGATGCGAGCACGACGACCACCACGAGCAGCGGGTACTCGCCCGGCTTCGGCGCGAAGAGATAGCTGAACTGCTGCACGAGCGAGACGAGCTGCAGCACCACGGCCAGCAGCAGCAGCCAGAGCGACACGGGCCCGAGGCGGGCGCGGCGGCGCTCCTTGGCGGAGCGCGCGGGAGCGGGCCGGGCGCTCGGCTCCGCGAGCTGCAGGTCGTCGATCACACCGCGATGGTACGAACGGAACCGGGCGTGCCGCGGGAGGCGCGCCACCGCATCCGCTGCTACTGCACGACGCCGAGCGCGAAGCCGATGACGAGGAACACCACCGGGTTCGAGAGCACGAGCAGGCCAGCGGTGATCGCCGCCATCGTGATGTTGGCCGTGCCGCGCTTCGAGAACGCCGTGATCGCGAAGGCGAGGCCGAGCAGCGTGATGACGCCCCAGACCGGCAGCAGCCAGACGACGAGGCCGTCGAGGTCGATCCACGCGACGCCCATCGCGAGCAGGAAGCAGGCGCCACACAGCACCGCGGCGACGACGCCCAGGATGCCCCACACCGGGTTGCGGCGGCGGGTCGTGGCGCGCGTCTCGATCACCCAGGGCAGCTCGGTCACGCGTCGATTCTTGCAGGCGTGCGAGCATGGGCGCGTGGACCTCGCCTACGAGCGGCTCGCCGACCGCATGCACGTGGTGTCGCTGCCGCTCGCGACGCGCTTCCGCGGCGTCGACGAGCGCGAGGTCGCGCTGCTCTCGGGCCCCGCCGGCTGGGGCGAGTGGAGCCCGTTCCTGGAGTACGGGCCCGAGGAGGCCGCGCGCTGGCTGCGGGCAGCGCTCGAGGACGCCGAGCTCGAGCGGCCCGCGCTCGTGCGCTCGCGGGTGCCCGTCAATGCCACGCTGCCGGCCGTGGGCCCGGCGGCCGTGGCGGGCGTGCTGGCGCGCTACGACCGCTGCCGCACCGTGAAGGTGAAGGTCGCCGAGCGCGGCCAGACGCTCGACGACGACGTCGCGCGCGTCGCCGAGGTGCGCACGCTGCTGCCGGATGCGCGGGTGCGGGTGGACGCGAACGGCGGCTGGGGCGTCGATGAGGCGGAGACCGCCGTGCGCGCCCTCGAGCGCTTCGACCTCGAGTACGTCGAGCAGCCGTGCGCGACCGTGCCGGAGCTGGCAGAGCTGCGCTCGCGGCTGCACCGGCTGGCGATCCCGATCGCGGCGGACGAGTCGGTGCGCAAGGCCACCGACCCGCTGCTGGTCGCACGCGCCGGCGCCGCCGACGTGGTGGTCGTGAAGGCGCAGCCGCTCGGCGGCATCCGGGCGGCGCTCGCGATCGTCGCCGAGGCGGGGCTGCCCGCCGTGGTCTCGAGCGCGTTGGACTCCTCCGTCGGGCTCTCGATGGGTGCGGGGCTCGCCGCGGCGCTGCCGGCGCTCCCCTACGACTGCGGGCTCGGCACCGGCGCGCTGCTGAGCGCCGACGTCGCCGAGCCGCTCGTGCCCGTCGACGGCTCGATCGCCGCCGGCCGGGTCGCCCCCGATCCCGCGCTGCTCGCCGCCCACGCCGCGCCGCCCGAGCGCGTCGAGCACTGGCGCGCGCGCCTGGCCGCCTGCCTCCCCCACCTCTGAGCCGCGCCCGCCTCAAGCCGGCACCCACCCCACCTTGTTCGTCAACCGGTTCTCAGCCACTTCACGCCCAGAATCGACTTACGAACCGTGAGAACCGGTTGACGTACGAAGGCGTTCTCCACAGCCAGCAGCGGGGTGCGCACACGCAGGAACTCATTGCCTCGACCATTCGCGCATGGACTTCCTGGACTGGCTCGGCTGCATGGGAGGCGTCTGCACGGCCGGCGCCGCTCGAGAGCATGTGACGGCCCGCGAACTGCGGCGACTGCGGGATGCAGGCAAGCTGTGGGTGCCGATGCGGGGTTGGGTCTCGCTTCGAGGCGTGGGCAACGACGCCACGCGGGCAGTCGAGCTCGGCGGCGTCGTCACGTGCGTCAGTGCGTTCAAGCAGCACGGGCTGTGGACACCGCACGGGGATCAAGCCCTGCATGTGCGCGTGCACCGTGAGACGCACAGCGCCCGTGTCGACGATGCGGGCGCGGCCGAGGGCGTCGTCGTGCACCGCTTGGATCAGCGCCTTCGAGAGGGCCGTCCGTGGGACGGCGTCGACGATGTGCCCACCTCGCTCGCCGCGGCATCCGGCTGCGTCACGGCCAACGACCTGCTCGCGGCCGCAGACGCCGCGCTGCAGCAGGGCAAGCTGCAGCAGCCCGACCTGCTCGGCCTCGCGCGGCAGTTGCCCGGCAGGCGCGGGCGCACGTTCGAGCGCGCGAGTCACCTCTCCGGCTCCGGGACGGAATCGATCTTCGCCGCGGTGCTGCGGCACGCGTGCATCCAGTTCGTGCAGCAGCCCGAGCTGCTGCCCGGCGAGTACTCCGACTTCCTGCTCGGGCGCTCGCTCGTGATCGAGATCGACTCCGCCACGTGGCACGGCAGCCCCGCACAGATGGCGAACGACCGTCGGCGCGACGCGCAGCTCACGGCGCTCGGCTACCGCGTCGTGCGATTCACCTACGAGCAGGTCATGTTCGAGCTCGAGCAGGTTCGCGCGACGGTGCTCGAACTCGTCCGCCGCGGTCTGCAGCAGCGGGCGCTGGTTTCCGAGGTCGCCTGACCGTCAACCGGTTCTGGCAGACCACAGCCCCATTTTCGGGCTCGAACGGCCCCGGAACCGGTTGGAGAACGGCGAACGCGGGTGGCGACGCGAGCCGCGAGCGCGGGTGGCGCGCTCAGAGGCCGCTGTAGGCGTGCAGGCCGGCGAAGAACTGGTTGACGATCGTGAAGTTGAAGATGATCGCGGCGAAGCCGATGATCTGCAGCCAGGCAGACCGCGAGCCGCGCCAGCCGCGCGTCGCTCGGGCGTGGATGTAGCCCGCGTAGACGACCCAGATCACGAAGGTCCAGACCTCCTTCGTGTCCCAGCCCCAGTAGCGGCCCCAGGCGTGCTCGGCCCAGATCGCGCCGGCGATGAGCGTGAAGGTCCAGAAGATGAAGCCGATGACGCCCACGCGGTAGGCGAGATCCTCGAGCTGCACCGGCGAGGGCAGCGAGCGCAGGAAGCCGTTGTCGCGCTTCTCCTTGATCAGCTGCAGCACGCTCAGGCCGGTGCCGAGCCCCAGGAAGCCGGTCGCGAGCGTCGCGACGAACACGTGGATGACGAGCCAGTACGACTGCAGCGCCGGCGGCAGCGGCGTCGGCGCGACGTAGTAGTTGACGGTCGCGACGCCCAGGAAGACGGTTGCGAGACCGGTGAAGAAGACGCCCAGGAAGTTGAGGTCCTTCCACAGCCGCGAGAGCACGAACACGCCCACGATCACGGCGATGCCGGTGAGCGCGAACTCGTACATGTTCGACCACGGCACCCGCCCGGCCGACAGCCCACGCAGCACCGCGCCGCCCACGTGCAGCGCCCACGCGAGCACCGTGAGCGTGAAGCCGATGCGCGCGCCGCGGCCGCCCGCCGCGGGTGCGAGGACGGATGCGTCGGGCTCGGCCGCGCGGGCCGGCGCGCCCGAGCCCACCAGCTCGCGCACCTCGGCGGGCACCGGCTTCGCCGCCGAGCGGCGGGCGACGTCGACCGCGTAGGCGACGAACGCCAGCGTGTACACCGCCATCGCCGAGTAGACGAGCAGCAGCGAGAAGGAGTCGAGTTCTGCCGGGGTCACGGGTCGATTCTACTCTCGCGGTCGCTCGTCGCCCGGGGCGTCGCCGGCCGTCCCGACCGCTCGGCGGTCTCTCCGCCGAGCCGCTTCGCCAGGTCGTCGACCGCGCGCTCGAGCGTCGGGTCCTCGCCGCGCGCGAGCCCGGCGAGCTCGAGCCTGCCGTCGGCGGCCTTCACCCACATGCGGCGGCGCGGGATGAGCAGCGAGCCCAGCAGCGACACCAGGATCGTCATGGCGATCCAGAACACGGCGGTCTGCGTGTGGTCGACGTGCACGTCGATGACGCCGTAGCGCTGCACGTCCTCGAACGTGATGGTGCCGAGCCCACCGGGGATCTCGACCGTCTGCCCGGGCGCGAGCATGAGGGCCTCGGTGCCCGAGTCGCCGCCGGCGATCTGCGTCATCTCGTCGGTCTCGAGCGCGTACACCGAGCGAGGCACGCCGGCGTCGAGGCCCAGATCGCCCGTGAAGGCCTGCAGCGACAGCACCGGGTTCGCCAGATCCGGGTAGGCGGAGGCGAGCGCACCGGTGTCGAGCTCCGCGGCAGTCGGGTAGAAGAAGCCGCGCAGGCCGAGCTGCTCCTCGAGCCCCCCGGGCAGCTTCATCACGCCCAGGCTCGTCATCAGGTCGTCCTGCGCGAGGAACGGCGTGTACTCGTCGTAGACGACGGTGCCCTCGGCGTCGCGCACCGAGATGCGCGGCGCGTAGCCGTTCGAGACCAGGTAGAGGTCGGCGCCGTCGACGTTCAGCGGCTCGTTCACCTTGATCTGCGCCTCGCGCGAGACGCCGTCCTCGTTCACCGTGACGTGCGCGGTGAAGTCGAGCGGCGCGCCGATCGCGTTCGGGTTCTCGGTCTCGTAGACCACGTCGAGCTCGTCGAGCTGCACCGAGAAGGGCGCGAGCGACGCCTCGTCGAACCACTGCCCGGAGTCGAAGGTGTCGTAGCTCGAGAGCGTGTTGGCGAAGCTGCGCCCCTCGACGATGAGCCGCTGCCCGTTGTAGCCGAAGCCCGAGCCCAGCCCGACGACCAGGATCATCGCCAGCAGCGCGATGTGGAACAGCAGGTTGCCCGTCTCGCGCAGGTATCCGCGCTCGGCCGAGATCGAGTCGCCGTAGCGGTGCGTGCGGTAGCCAAGCCGGCGCAGGAGCCGATCGGCCCGGTCGAGGTCGGATGCGTCGCCGGACACGGTCTGGAACCCCACCAGCCGCGACAGGCGCGCCGGGGTGCGCGGCGGACGGGCGCGCATGGCCTTCCAGTGGTGGGCGAGGCGCGGGATGACGCATCCGACCAGGGACGTGAAGAGCAGGACGTAGATGGCCGAGAACCACGGGCTCGCGTACACGTCGTGGAGCGAGAGCGCGTCGTAGAGCCACACCAGGTCGGGGTTGTCGGCGCGCACCTGGATGACGCCGTTCGGGTCGCTGGAGCGCTGCGGCACGAGGCTGCCGGGGATGGCGCCGACGGCGAGCAGCAGCAGCAGCACGATGGCGGTGCGCATCGAGGTGAGCTGCCGCCACAGGAACCGCAGCCAGCCGACCACGCCCAGCTGCGGCCCGCTGCCGGAGCGCGGCGCGGGCTCCGGCGCGTCGATGTGGTCGCCGGGCCGCAGCGGGTCGGAGCTAGATGATCGTGACAACGGAGGCGATCCATCCCTGGAGCGATTGCATGATGGCGTTCCATGCACCGGTGACCATCAGCAGGCCGATGGCGATGAGCATCGCGCCGCCCAGGATGTTGACGAGGCGGATGTGCCGGCGCAGCCAGGCGACGGCGCCGCCGGCCCAGCCGAGGCCGAGCGCGATGAGCAGGAAGGGCACGCCCAGCCCGAGCGCGTAGGCGAGGCCGAGGACGGCGCCCTGCCAGGCGCTGCCGGTCGTGACGGTGAGCGCGCTGATGGCGGCGAGCGTTGGCCCGGAGCACGGGGTCCAGCCGAGCGCGAAGACGACGCCGACGACGGGCGCCGCCCACATGCCGCCGGACTTCACCTGCTGCGGCTTCCAGATGCGCTGCAGGAACGAGAACTGCCCGACGAAGACGAGGCCGAGGACGATCAGCACCGCGCCGAGGATGCGCACGAGCAGGTCGGCGTGCTGCAGCAGGAACGAGCTGGCGGCGCCGACGACGGCGGTGCCGAGCACGAACACGAGCGTGAAGCCGGCGATGAACAGCGCGACGCCCGCGACCAGGCGGCCGCGCCCGCCGTCCTTGCCGACCAGCGAGCCCACCAGGCCCAGGTAGCCGGGCACGAGCGGCAGGATGCACGGGCTCGCGAACGAGACGAGGCCCGCCAGCAGCGCGATCGGCACCGAGACCAGCAGCTGGCCGCTCAGCACCGCGCCCGCCGGGTCGAACGCCGCCGCGTCGAGCGCGGCGAGGCCGGCGGATGCGGTGAGCGCGGAGGCTGCGACGGTCACCGCTCGAGCTCCTCCCGCAGCAGCGTCGAGAGGATGCTGGTGTCGGTCACGGCGCCGGAGACGCGCGCCGCGACGCGGCCCTCGGCGTCGAGCACGATGGTGGAGGGCACGGCGTTGGGCGCCACGATGCCCGTGAACGCGAGCTGCGCCTGCGCGGAGGCGTCGTCGAGGATCGACGGGTACTCGATGCCGAACTGCTCGTCGAAGGTGGCGGCCTGCGCGGCCCCGTCGCGCACGTTGACGCCCAGGAAGTCGACCTGCTCGCCGTACTCGGCGTGCAGCTCGGCGAGCACCGGCGCCTCGACGCGGCACGGCGGGCAGGCGGCGTACCAGAAGTTCACGAGCGTGACGCCGTCGAGCGAGGACGAGTCGAACTCGCCGCCGTCGACGAGCGGGCCGGAGAAGGGCTGCGGTGCGACGCGCTCGGCGACATCCGGGAACTCGGTGACGAAGCCGTCGCCGGCGATGTAGCCGGCATCGCCGACCCCGCCCGCGACCCCGTCGGTCGACGAGCAGGCCGCGAGGGCGAGCACGGCGACGACCGTGGCCGACAGCGCGGCCGCGACCCGACGCATCCGCCGGGCCCTCACACCGCCCCCGTGTCGATCGCATCCACCGAGGCGGCCGGCTCGACGTAGTCGATCTCGGTGAAGCGGCCGTCGACGCGGGCGAAGGAGGTGATGGAGGAGAGCTGGCAGCGGCGGCTGCGCGGGTCGTGCCAGAGGCGCTGCCCCGCGATGTCGAGGTGCGCCATCCAGATCGGCGACTGGTGGCTCACCATGACGATGTCGCCGTCGTCGCCCGACTCGTCGAGCTCGTCCCAGGCATCCTCCATCGCGGCGCGCATGCGCTGCGCGATCGCCTTGTAGGGCTCGCCCCACGAGGGGCGGAAGGGGTTGCGCAGCAGCGGCCACGACGAGGGGTGCGAGAGCGCGCCGGAGGCCTCGAAGGTCTTGCCCTCGAAGGCGTTCGTGGGCTCGATGATGCGGTGCTCGGTGCGGATGGCGAGGTCGAAGGCGTCGGCCCAGTGCTCGGCCGACTGCTGCGCGCGCTCGAGCGGGCTGGCGGCGAGCCGCACGACGGGGCGGGCGGTCGCGCCGGTCGAGAGGTGCTCGGACGCGAGGCGCGCCATCCGGTGGCCGCGCTCCGAGAGCACGTAGCCGGCGAGCCTGCCGTAGAGCACGCCCGCCGGGTTGTGCACCTCGCCATGGCGCACGAGATGGAGGCGACGAGCGGGCATGGGGGCCATCGTACCTGCGCTCCCTATGACGACCGGCAGGCGCCGCAACCCCCGCGATCGAGGCAACCGAGCCGCACAGTGCGGTTGGCTCCGCTCACTCGCGGGAGAATGGGCGCATGCCCCTGCTCGTGCCGCTGCTGCTCGCGCTCGTCGTCGTGCTCGCCGCGACGATGCTCTGGGTGTGGGCGGGCTCGATCGCGCACGTGCGGCACGGCCTGCCGGTGGCGCTCGCGGTCGCCGTGCTCGCCGCCGCCGGGCTGTGGCTGCTGGTGGCGTCGGAGACGACGGATGCGGTGCAGGCCTGGGCGGGCTGGGCGCTGCTGGCGGCGTCCGCCGTCGCGCTGCTCGCCGGCTGGGTGGCGCTCGCGCGGTGGGGGCAGCCGAGCCGTCGGTAGGATCGACCCCATGACTCAGCGGACGCTCATCAAGGACCTCGCATCGCTCCCCGACGGCCCCGTGAAGGTGGCCGGATGGGTCGAGACGGTGCGCGACCAGAAGCGCGTGCAGTTCGTGATCCTGCGCGATGAGTCGGGCTCGGCGCAGCTCGTCAACCCCGTGAACGACGACACCGCCGAGACGGCCGCCCAGATCTCGGCGCTCATGCACGGCTCGTTCATCACCGTCGAGGGCGACCTCAAGGCCGACGAGCGCGTGAAGCTCGGCGGACTCGAGGTGAAGGTGCGCTCGCTGACCGTGGCCTCGGTCGCGAAGGACTCCCCCATCGCCGACGACTCCTCGATCGACAAGCGACTCGACTGGCGCTTCCTCGACCTGCGCCGCCCCGAGGCGCAGCTGATCTTCCGCGTGCAGACGACGATCGAGCACGCGCTGCGGCAGCACTGGGTCGACGAGGGCTTCATCGAGCTGCACACCCCGAAGCTCATGGCGACGGCCTCCGAGTCGCGCGCCGAGCTGTTCGAGGTGCCCTACTTCGAGACCACCGCCTACCTCGCGCAGTCGCCGCAGCTGTTCAAGCAGATGGCCCAGTCGGCCGGCTTCGGCAAGATCTTCGAGATCGCCCCCGCGTTCCGCGCCGACCCCTCGTTCACGAGCCGCCACGCGACCGAGTTCACCTCGGTCGACAGCGAGATCTCCTGGATCGACTCGCACGAGGACGTCATGCAGCTGCACGAGACGCTGCTGACGAAGGCCGTCGCCGCGGTCGTCGAGAAGCACGGCGCCGGGATCAAGGAGCACTTCGGCATCGACCTGCAGGTGCCGACGACGCCCTTCCCGCGCATCCCGCACGCCGAGGTCAAGGCCATCGTCGAGGCCCGCGGCCACACCATCGAGCGCACCGACGGCGACCTCGACCCCGAGGCCGAGCGGCAGATCTCGCAGCACGTCAAGGACGAGCTGGGCCACGACTTCGTCTTCGTCACCGAGTACCCCTCGAGCGTGCGGCCGTTCTACCACCTGCGCCCCGAGGGCGACGGCTCGATCACGAACTCGTACGACCTCATCTACAACGGCGTCGAGATCTCCACCGGCGCGCAGCGCGAGCACCGCGTCGACGTGCTCGAGGCGCAGATCGTCGAGAAGGGCATGAACCCGGCGGAGCTCGAGGAGTACCTCGACTTCTTCCGCTACGGCGTGCCCCCGCACGGCGGCTTCGGCATGGGCCTGGCCCGCGTGGTGATGCTCATGCTCGGCCTCGGCTCGATCCGCGAGACGACCTTCCTGTTCCGCGGCCCGACGCGCCTCACGCCGTAAGGCGCGAGCGGATGCGGTCGGCCAGCTTCTCGGGGTCGACGCGCCACGACGAGTGCGGGCGCCCGTCGATGAGCACGACCGGGATGTCGTCGGCCCAGCGCGCCTCGAGCGCGGGGTCGTCGAGGATCGAGACCTCGGTCATGGCGACGCCGTCGAAGCCCGCCACGACGCGCTCGACGATCGGCCGTGCCTCGTCGCACAGGTGGCAGCCGGGCTTGGCGATGAGCGTGATCTCGACCATGCCGCCAGCCTAGGCGGCGCGCGTCCGGTCGAAGCGCTCGGGCATGGCGGCGAACCCCGCCGATCGATAGGTGGCGACCGCGGCGGTGCGCTCGCTCTCGGTGCACACCTGCGCGCTCGAGGCGCCGAGCTCGCGCAGCGCGGCGGCAGCGGCGAGCGTGATCGCGCGCGCATGGCCGCGGCCCCGATGCTCGGCGTGCACGCCCATCGGCTCGAGGATCCCGGGCCGCCCCTCGCCGGCCGACCAGGCGATGATCCCCGCCGCCGGCTCGTCGCCGTCGAGCCCGAGCAGGCATCGCGCATCGGCGAACGGCGCGCCCTCGGCCATCGCGTACCAGCGCTCGTCGACGGCCGCGGCGGTGTCGAACGCCGAGCGCTGCACGGCGGCCCATGCCGTCACGAGGCCAGCGTCGCTGCCGTCGACCACGACGATCCGCAGCCGCGCGCCCGCCGGCTCGACCGGCGCGGCGAGGTCGCGCTCGAGCGGCGTCCAGCCCTCGCCCACCTTCCAGCCGGCGTCGGCGAGCGCGGCATCGAGCCGCGCGCCGCTCGGCACCTCGACGTTCGCGGCGCCCGCCGGCAGCACGCCGCGCTCGGGCAGCGAGATGTCCTCGGCCATGGCCGCCGCGAGCGCCGCGTCCTGCCGCAGCGCCGGCGCCGTCGTCACGCGCAGCACGTCGGCGCCGTCGAGCAGGCCGACTGCGGCGATCGCGCCGTCCGCGCGCCAGGTGCGCACCGCATCCGACACCCTCGCCCCGCCGAGCCGCCAGAACCAGCCGATGTCGCCGGGGTGCAGCTGCAGCGCCTCGCCCGAGCGCTGCCAGGAGGCGAGCGCGGCGGTCGCGGCGCGCACGCCGTCGAGGTCGGGGACGGAGAGCTCGATCACCATGCCAGCCATCACAGCACAGCTGCCGAGCACGCGCCGAGGCCGGGCCCGCAGATGCGGAACCCGGCCTCCGGAGCATGACCGAGACCCGAGACGGGCCTCAGCGCTGGGATCGCGACGAGGCCCGAGAGGGCCCCGTCCCCAGCTCCACCGCGCTACTTGCGGTTGCGACGCTGGTGGCGCGTCTTGCGAAGCAGCTTGCGGTGCTTCTTCTTCGCCATGCGCTTGCGGCGCTTCTTGACCACAGAACCCATTGAGGTTCCTCACTTCCGTTGGAGATTGCTCGTCGACGCTGCGCGTTCTGGTTCGCCAGCAGGCGATTCGACATCAGCGCAGGGAAAACGCTCGGGACATCGTACCGGAATCCGGCATCGCGGCGCATGTCGGCCCCGTCTCGGCCCGAGACGGGCCTCGGAGCTGGCGTCGCGGCGGAGACCAGCAATGGTCTCCGCTCCCAGCTCCAGCGCTCAATCCAGCCGCGCGTCGTCGCCGTCGCGAGCGGGCCGCTCGTCGTCGCCGGAGGGCTCGATGCCCGCGTCCTCGCGGCCCCGCTTCTTGCTGCGCGCCTCGTCGATGCGCTGCGTCGCGCGCGACTGCATCTCGTGCAGGCGATCCTGCACCTCGTGGATGCGGTCCCGGGCCTCCTGCATCCGCTCGCGCAGGTCGTAGGCGCGATCGGCCGCCTTCCGACCCAGCGATTCGCCGACGGGCGCGGGGTGCTCGACGCGCTCGCCGACGCGGGCGAGCGCCTGCTCGGCGGCGACGCGGGCCTGCTCGGCGGCCAGCCGCGCCTGGTCGGCGGCGGCGCGCAGCGGCGCCTGCACGTTCACGCCCGCCCAGGCGGCGAAGGCCGCAGCGCCGAGGCTGGCCTCCTCCTGGTCGCTCTCGGCGAAGATGAACGGCATCAGCCAGTCGTCGATCTCGTCGAACGGAGCGAGCACGATCGCGTAGAAGCGGTGCTGGCCGTCCTCGCGGACGGTCACGAGGCCCGCGTCGCGGAGTGTGCGCAGGTGCTTCGAGACGGTCGGCTGCGGCACGCCGAGGGTCTCGACGATCTGGCTGACGCTGGCCTCACCCGTCATCGAGCGGCGCTCCAGCAGGACGCTCAGGATGTCGCGTCGCGTGCTGTCCGCGATGACGTTGAAGATGTCGGCCATGTCGAAAGCATGCCAGCGCCGCGCGGTGGCGACAAACCGCCTCCTCCCGGGACACGCGGCGGAAAGGACTACGCTGGGCGCGTTTGGCGCCGCCGGCGCTCGGATCCCGCGGGAGGGCACAGCACGTGGCTCAGCAGCGGACCTCCGACGAGGGGTCGTTCCTGGGGCGTTGGCGCGATCGCCTCGACCTGTTCGCGAACGCCTACCCCGCCCGCTTCGCGATCACGGTCTTCGCGGGCCTCAACCTGCTGTTCGCCGTCCTGCTCGCCACGCCATGGGCGACGGCCGACGGCCGGGCGACGCCGGTGGTGGACGCGTTCTTCCAGGCGGTGAGCGTCGTCTGCGTCACGGGGCTGTCGGTGGTCGACATGGCGACCCACTGGAGCCCCTTCGGCAACGCGGTGGTGATGATCGGCGTGCAGGTCGGCGGCATCGGCGTGCTGACGCTCGCCTCGCTGCTGGGCATGACGGTCGCGCGACGGCTGGGGCTGCGGCAGCGCCTGCTGGCGGCGAGCGACAGCAACCCCTCGCGCGTGCGCAAGGGCGTCGTGAAGGAGGGGCAGGCGATCCGGCTGGGCGAGGTGGGCGGCCTGCTGCGCACGGTCGCGCTGTCGGTGCTGGTGTTCGAGGCGGCGCTCATCGTGCTGCTCTACCCGCGGCTGCTGCTGGCCGGCAAGGATCCGCTCGCGGCCCTCTACGAGGCGACCTACTGGGCCTTCATGGCCTTCACGAACTCCGGCTTCATGCCGACGGCGGAGGGGCTCGAGCCCTTCGCGACCGACCCGTGGTTCCTCATCGTGCTCATGCTGGGCGTGTTCATCGGCTCGCTCGGCTTCCCGGTCTACTTCGTGCTGCTCAAGCACCTCGGCAGGCCGCGGCAGTGGTCGCTGCACGTGAAGATGACCATCTCGGTGTCGATCATGCTGTTCCTCGCCGGCGGCCTGGTCTACCTGGTGCTCGAGTGGGGCAACGCCGACTCCTGGGGCACGCGCGACTTCGGCCAGCAGGTGCTGCACGCCTTCTTCCTGTCGTCGATGGCGCGCTCCGGCGGCTTCGCGATCGACGACCTGGGCCTGCTGCACAACTCGAGCCTGCTGGTGACCGACATGCTCATGTTCGTCGGCGGCGGCTCCGCCTCCACCGCAGGCGGCATCAAGGTGACGACGCTCGCCATCCTGTTCCTCGCCGCGGTCGCCGAGGCGCGCGGCCGCAGGTCGATGGAGGCCTTCGACCGGCGCATCCCCTCCGACGTGCTGCGCCTGGCGGTCTCGGTCACGCTGTGGAGCGCGACCATCATCGCGACCGTGACGGTGATCCTGCTCGAGATCACCGGTGCCCCGATGTCGTTCGTGCTCTTCGACGTCATCAGCGCCTTCGGCACGGTCGGCCTGTCCACCGGCTTCACGCACGCCGGCCTCGAGGACCCGGCGAAGATCATCCTGGCGCTGACGATGTTCGCCGGCCGCATTGGTAGTGTGACGCTCGCCGCGGCGCTGGCAGCGAGCCAGAAGACGCAGCTGTTCACGCGCCCCGAGGAGAGGCCGATCGTTGGTTGACAGGATCCCGCACGACGCGCCGGTGCTGGTGATCGGCCTCGGCCGCTTCGGCGCCGGCACCGCCGGCCAGCTCGCGCGCCTCGACCGCGAGGTGCTCGCGATCGACGACGACATCAACCTGGTGCAGAAGTGGTCGGAGCGCCTCACCCACACGGTGCAGGCCGACGCCCGCTCGATCGACGCGCTCAAGCAGCTCGGCGCGCAGGACTTCTCGATCGCGGTCTGCGCCGTCGGCTCCTCGATCGAGGCATCCGTGCTGATCGTCGCCAACCTCGTCGACCTCGGCATCCCGCAGATCTGGGCGAAGGCCATCAGCCAGTCGCACGGCAAGATCCTCAGCCGCATCGGCGCCAACCACGTCATCTACCCCGAGGCCGAGGCGGGCGAGCGCGTCGCCCACCTGGTCTCGGGCCGCATGCTCGACTACATCCAGTTCGACGACCAGTTCGCGATCGTGAAGATGTATCCGCCCAAGCGCATCCGCGGCATCACGCTCGCCGAGTCGCAGGTGCGCTCGAAGTACCACCTGACGGTCGTGGGCGTGAAGAGCCCCGGCGGCGAGTTCACCTACGCGACGCCCGAGACGGTCGTGTCGAACCACGACCTCATCATCGTCTCCGGCAACCAGGCCGACATCGAGCGGTTCGCCGGCCTCGGTTCGTGAGCCTCACCGCAGGCCGCTCGTGACCGCGCTGCGCGGCCGCAGGCTGGGCCACGTCGTCGGCCTGCTCGCCTGCCTCGCCTTCTGCGCGGCGGGCGTCGCGATGATCCTCGGCCCGCTCACGGCCCTGCCGTTCGGCTCCTCGCGCTGGGACAGCCCGGTGACCGTGCTCGTCGGCGTGATCTCGCTCGCCTTCTTCGGCGCGGCGGGCGTGCCGGCGCTGGTCTCCGGCATCCGGCACGCCGGCCGCGCGGTCGTCATCGACGCGCGCGGCCTGGCGCTCGAGGGCCGCCCGGCCATCCCCTGGCCCGACGTCCTCGACCTCTCGCGGGCGGGCAGCGAGTCGCGGGTGCAGGTGACGGCGGATGCGTACGAGCACGACGTGCGCGCACGGCCGGCGCTCACGCGGTGGCTGTTCCGCCTCGGCCGCAGGGCCTCGACGATCGCCCTGCCGAGCGTGCGCGACCGCAGCGCCGAGGAGCTGCTGCAGCTCGTGCGCGACTGCCGGGAGCACTTCGTGGCGGGCGGCGAGCAGCCGGCCGAGCTCGCGGCCGATCCCGGCCCGAGGGTCAGGCCCGTCAGGCCGCACCCGCCCGAGCAGGCGCGCGCCGGCGACCGCGTCGTGCTGCGCGGCAGCCGCGGGGCGATGGTGGCGGCGCTGCTCGGCGCGCTCGCCTTCGTCGCGCTCAGCCTGTGGATCGTCGCCGGCATGCTCGGCGGGCGGCTGTCGGTCGATTCGCCGATGGAGCTCGTCACCGGCGGCGTCATCGCGCTGGTGGGGATCGTGTTCTTCGGTGCGCTGGGCATCCCCGTGCTGCTGCGGCGCATCCGCCATGCGTCCGAGGCGATCGCGTGGGATGCGCGCGGCGTCTCGATCGAGGGTCGCGGGCCGGTGCCCTGGAACGACGTGCACATGGTGCAGCCGGGCCGTGGCGAGCTGCTGCTGCTCGTCGCACCCGCCGCCCACGCGGCGGACCTGCGCTCGCGCTGGCTGCTCGACCGCTGGATGCAGCGCGCGAACCGCCCGTTCCGCGGCACCGCGCTCGCGCTCCCGCGGATCCCGGGCGTCTCGAGCGCCGAGCTGGCGCAGTGGATCGCGAGCGCGCGCGACGCGCACCTCGGCATCTCGAACGGCACGGCACGAGGATGATCGACGACGCCGCCCGCTGCCCCTGCGGCACCGGCCTCCCCTACGGCGAGTGCTGCGCGCCCGTGCACCGCGGCGAGCGCCGCGCCGCGACCGCAGAGGCGCTCATGCGCTCGCGCTACACGGCATTCGCCGTCGGCGACGTCGACTGGCTGCTCGCCTCATGGCACGCATCCACCCGGCCGCGCTCGCTCGAGCTCGACCCCGGCATCCGCTGGCTGCGGCTCGACATCGGCCCGACCACCGGCGGCGGGCCGTTCGACCGCGACGGCACCGTGGTGTTCGAGGCGCACTGGGTCGCCGAGGGCACGCGCGGCTCGATGCGCGAGCTCAGCCGATTCCGGCGCGACGCCGGCTGGCAGTACGTCGACGGCGACAGCGTCTGACGCGGCTCAGCCGGCCGCGAGCTCCTTCGCGCGCGCCAGGGCGGCCGCGGTCGCGCGGTCGAACACCTCGCCCAGGCCGGCCTCCTGCAGCACGCCGACGGCCTGCTCGGTGGTGCCCTTCGGGCTCGTCACGCGCCGCCGCAGCTCGGCGGGCTCGCTGCCGTCGGCGGCGAGCAGCTCGGTCGCGCCGCGGAACGTGCCCTGCACCATCGTGGCCGCCTGCTCAGGGGTGAAGCCCATCCGCTCTGCCGTCTTCGTGAGCTCCTCGATGAGCAGGAAGACGTAGGCGGGGCCCGAGCCCGAGATGGTCGAGAGCGCGTCGATCTGCGACTCCTCCAGCACGATCACCTCGCCCACCGCCTCGAACATGCGCGCCACGAGCGCCACGTCCTCGTCGCTCGCGCGGCCGCCGCCGGCCACGCCGGTGACGCCGAGGCCGACGGTCGACGGGGTGTTGGGCATCGCACGCACGACCGAGACGGATGCCGGCAGCACGGCCTCGATGGACGCCGTGGTGGTGCCCGCCGCGATCGAGACGACCACCGCATCCGCCGCGAGGCTCGGGGCGATCTCGCGCGCCAGCTCGACGATGCCGATCGGCTTGACGCCCAGCACCACGAGCTTCGCGCCGTCGACCGCGCGCGCGTTGCCGCCCGGCTCGTCGGCGAGCGCGATCGACTCGACGCCCTCGAGCTCGATCGCGGCCGCCTTCTCGCTCGTGCGGTTGGTGACGACGATGCGCTCGGCGCCGTGCCGCACCAGCCCCTGCAGGATGGCGCCGCCCATCGAGCCGACGCCGAGCATTGCGATGGGTGGGAGGAGATCGGTCATGCCGCCAGGCTATCGAGGGCCGCAGGACAGCGCCGGGTCGCCCGCGTAGACTCGCGCCCGTGAGCGCTTCCCACGGTACGAAGGCAGTCGTCGCGGCATTCCTCGCCAACACCGGCATCGCCATCACGAAGTTCGTCGCCTGGTTCTTCTCGGGCTCCGCGTCGATGCTGGCCGAGGCCATCCACTCGGTGGCCGACGCCGGCAACCAGCTGCTGCTGCTGCTCGGCGGCAGGCTGGCGAAGCGGCGAGCCGACCTCGAGCACCCCTTCGGCTACGGCCGGGAGCGCTACGTGTGGGCGTTCATCGTGGCGCTCGTGCTGTTCTCGGTGGGCGGGCTGTTCTCGATCTACGAGGGCATCAGCAAGATCCGGGAGCCGCACGAGCTCGAGATGTGGTGGCTGCCGCTGCTGGTGCTGGCGATCGCGATCGTGCTCGAGAGCTTCTCGCTGCGCACAGCCGTCAAGGAGGCCAACCAGGTGCGCGGCAAGGCGCGCTGGTGGGACTTCATCCGCAAGGCGAAGAGCCCGGAGCTGCCGGTCGTGCTGCTCGAGGACATCGCGGCGCTGCTGGGCCTCGTGTTCGCCTTCGTCGCCGTCGGCCTCACGGCGCTGACGGGCAACCCGCTGTTCGACGCCATCGGCACGCTCTTCATCGGCGTGCTGCTGATCGCCGTCGCCGCGATCCTCGCGATCGAGATGAAGTCGCTGCTGATCGGCGAGGGCGCGACCCGCGAGGATCAGGAGCGCATCCAGCGCGTGCTCAACGCCAACGCGGGCGTCGAGTCGGTCATCCACATGAAGACCCTCTATCTGGGCCCCGACGAGCTGATGATCGCCGCGAAGGTCGCCTTCCCGCCGCAGTCCGACATCGAGCACATCGCCACGACGATCAACGACCTCGAGTCGGCGCTGCGCACCGAGGTGCCGCACGCGCGCGTCATCTACATCGAGCCGGACCTCTACATCGAGCAGCCCGAGATCGCGCCCTCGACCGACCACATCGTCATCCAGTCCGGCAACTGAACCAGCGGGCCGATTGTGTAGGCTGTCTGCATGGACTTCCTGCACTCCCTCCTGGTCGCGACGCACCTGATCGGCGCCTCGCTGCTGATCGGCACCTTCTTCGTGCAGATGCGCGCGAAGGCCGCGCACAACTTCACGATCATGCTGGTCGGCGCCTCGCTGCAGCTGCTCTCGGGCGTCGCCCTCTACGGCATGGCGATGGCGGGCGACGGCGAGCCCAACCACATGAAGCTCGGCATCAAGGGCCTCATCGCGGTGGTCGTGTTCGTCGCGGCGCTCATCGGCTTCCTGCGGCAGAAGGCCATCCGCAAGGAGCGCGCGGGCCTCAAGGCCGGCGGCGCGCAGGTCGTCGCCGACGTCGCGCTCGAGCGCAAGCTGCTGCCCTTCTTCCACACCGCCGGCGGCCTCGCGCTCGTCAACCTGCTGATCGCGGTCTTCTGGGGCTGAGCCCCCACGGGAACCAAGGCGTGCGGATGGGTTGGGTCGAGCCGGTGGCGTGGCTGGTGGTGCTGGGCACCGCGGTCGCGCTCATCCTGCTCGGCCCGCGCATCTGGCACAGCGAGTCGACGCGTCGCGCACGCCGGCAGGGCGGCTTCGGCATCCTGGAGGAGATCTACCGCCCGGCCACCTACGATCAGCGGCTCGCCGAGCAGAGCCAGCTCGAGGCGGGCGACAGCGTCGACCAGCGAGAACCGAAGCGCCGTCGCTCCGCCGGCGACTGATCGCCTAGCGGCGGCCGGCGAAGAAGCCGCGCAGCTGCGCCTCGGCCTCCCCGGCCAGCACGCCCGCGACCACCTCGACCCGGTGGGGCAGGCGCCGCTCGCGCAGCACGTCGACGACGCTGCCGGCCGCGCCGGCCTTCTCGTCCCAGGCGCCGAACACGACGCGCTCGACGCGGCTCGCGAGGATCGCGCCCGCGCACATGACGCAGGGCTCGAGCGTGACGACGAGCGCGCATCCGTCGAGCCGCCACGTGCCCAGCAGCGCAGCGGCCTCGCGCAGCGCCACCACCTCGGCGTGCGCGGTCGGGTCGTGCCGCGCCTCGCGCTCGTTGCGGCCGGTGCCGATGACGGTGCCGGATGCGTCCACCACGACCGCGCCGACGGGCACGTCGGCCGTCGCCTCGGCCGCCGCCGCCTGCTCGAGCGCCCGGCGCATGAGCGCCTCGTCGCGCGCGACTGGCCGCATCCGCTCTCCTCGGGCTGATCTGGACGCACGGGGCGCCCTGCTGCGCCCACTACCCTGAACCCTATGCGAGTCCACGTCGCCGACCACCCGCTCATCACCCACAAGCTCACCGTGCTGCGGGATGCGCGGACGCCCTCCCCCACGTTCCGCGCGCTCGTGGGCGAGCTGATGACGCTGCTCGCCTACGAGGCGACCCGCGGCGTGCGCGTCACGCCGAAGGAGATCGAGACCCCGGTGACCACCACCACCGGCGTCGCGATCGCCGAGCCGCGGCCGCTCGTGGTGCCCATCCTGCGCGCGGGGCTCGGCATGCTCGAGGGCATGACGGCGCTCGTGCCGACGGCCGAGGTGGGCTTCCTGGGCATGGCGCGCAACGAGGAGACGCTCGAGCCGACGACCTACGCCGAGCGGCTGCCCGACGACCTCTCCGACCGGCAGTGCTTCGTGCTCGACCCGATGCTCGCGACCGGCGGCTCGCTCTCGGGCGCCATGCGGTTCCTGTTCGATCGCGGGGCGGTCGACGTCACCGCGATCTGCCTGCTCGGCACCCCGGAGGGGCTCGCGCGCGTCGAGCGCGACATGGAGGGCCGCGACGTCACCATCGTGCTGGGCGCCCTCGACGAGGGCCTCGACGAGCGCGGCTTCATCGTGCCGGGCCTGGGCGACGCGGGCGACCGGCTGTACGGCACCGTCGACGACTGATCGGGGCGGATGCGCGGGCGCGCTCGGCCGCGCACGATTCCGTCACACTTCGTCACACTGTTGCGTTGTTTGACATCGCCGGCTCGAAGCGGCGATACTGGCAGGCATGACGACCACTTTCCGCCCCCAGTCCGTCCTCGCGACGAACGGGACGAACGGCATGATGATGCCGGCGGTCGCCATGCGTCGAATGTGTGCTTGAGCACAGCTCGCACCGTCCGACCGCTCCATGAGGAGTCGCTGACGCGCACGCCTCGCACCCCTCGGGCCTGAGCAGCCCCGTTGGGCACGCAGCTCGCTGCACCCACGGAGCGGTCGCAGAACCGACACGGTTCGCCCCGACAGCTCGACACCCAGGCCGACGGCCCTCATCATCCGCATCGCCGGATGGCCGCCGACCGCACGCCGGAAGGCCCATCATGACCATCACCGACATCGCCGCTCCCCTGGCCACCCGCACCCGCACCCGCCGCCCCTCGCGCGAGCAGCCCGCCACGCACGGCAGCAGCGCCCTCGCACCCGAGGCCGCCCCGCGCATCCGCCCCACCGCCCCCGCGACCGCCGGCCCGGCGGCCGCCAGCCCCGTGCGCGCCGTGCCGGAGGGCACCGAGGCTCGCGGCTTCGTGCTCTACGTCGGCCTCGGCGAGGGAGCCGCGACGGCCGATCGGATCGAGCTCGCGCGCCTCGTCGGCGAGCTGCGCGCCCTCACCTCGCGGCTCGCGCCCAGCGCGCAGACGCACGCAGCGGTCGCGCTCGCCCCCGCCGGCTCCGGCGGCCGCGACGTCGACGTGGTGCGCCGCGCCCTCGGCGACCCGGCCGTGCAGCAGGCGCCCGCCCCCGAGCCCGACGCCGGCATCGTCATCGACCTGACCCGCAAGCGCGTCGCGCTCGGCGACGACATCGCGCCGCTGACCTACCGCGAGTTCGAGCTGCTGCAGCACATCGTGCTGCGCGAGGGCACCACCGTCGGCCGCTGCGAGATCATCGACGCGCTCTGGGACGCCGACGCCGACGACCGCCCCAACGAGCGCACCATCGACGTGCACGTGCGCCGGCTGCGCGCGAAGCTCGGCGGCTACGCCGAGATCATCCGCACCGTGCGGGGCGCCGGCTATCGCTTCGATCGGCACGCCGACGTGACGGTGCTCGCGAGCGGCCCGAGCCCCGACCGGTTCTGAGGTTCGAGACCACAGGCAAATCACAGCGAGATCTAGGCCCGTTCGTTACCCATCCGTTATACGTTCGTCGCACGTTGATCGTAGTGCTGTGGCGGTCAACGGAAGCGAAGGCAATGCCTCGCTTGGTGCAAGGGACTGGGGCCGGCCGAGAGAACTCGGTCGGCCCTGCATCGTCTTCGGAGCGCGGTCGACAGGGCACTGCGATGCAGGTCTCAGGCCGACCGCTCGATCCGGTAGCGCACCATGAGGCGGTCGAGCAGGGCCTCGAGCTCGTCGGCCACTGCCTCGTCGAGCTCGGTGAACGACCAGGTCGCCTTGCCCGTTCTGCACCGGCGCAGCTCGACCGACGCACGCTCGACATCTTCCGGCCACCGGTCGGCGATGATCAGGGAGAGCCCGATCTTCTTCTGGCCGCGTCGCACCGCGGCGAAGTAGTCGTGACCGGTCGCGCCGGGCAGCAGCAGCGACGGCATGCCGTAGATGGTGCCGTCGACGAGCTCAGGGCGGTAGCGGTCGAGCGCGGCCCAGAGCCGCGCCTCCACCGCGTCGAGATCGCTCGCCATGGGCCGAACCCTACGCCGGGCTGACGAGGTGCTGCGCGAGGAAGGCGGATGCGGTGCGCCGGAAGGTGCCGGAGGTCGGCGCGTTCACGTGGTTGCGGCCCGGGATGGGCGCGAACGAGCCGTGCGGCAGCAGCGGCAGCAGCGTCTCGGTGTCTGCCGCCCGCCGATCCCGCTCGCCCGTCATCAGCAGCGTCGGCACCGCCGGCGGGGCCTGCTGCGCGTCGAAGAGCGTCTGCGAGACCTCGCCGGCGAGCGTGACGAGCGTCGTCGGGTCGTGCTCGGGGAAGACGCCCGCGAGCTCGACGATGAACGACTCCATGGGCCCGGGCTCGGCCTCGCCGCGCAGCGCGCGGTGCGCGAGCTCGACGTCGAACCGCTGGAACGGGTCGCCGGCCGGCAGGCCGCCGAGCACGAGCGCGCGGAAGGCGTGCGGCCGCGTGCCCGCGTGCCGCCACAGCAGCCTGGCGCCCATCGAGTAGCCGATCGCGGCCGGCGGCTCGTCGAGCGCGAGCTGCGTGAGCACCGCGTCGACGTCATCGACGAAGCGCTCGACGGCGTAGCCGGTGGATGGGCGGTCGCTGTCGCCGTGCCCGCGCAGGTCCATGCCGATGCCGCGCAGGCCCGCGTCCGCCAGCGACGCGCTCCAGCGGCTGTCGATCCAGTTGCGTCGGGTGTTCGACGAGAAGCCGTGGATCATGAGCACCGGCAGACCCTCCGGGTCGCCGAGCTCGTGGAGGGCGATCCTGACGCCGTCGGGTGCCATCGCGAAGACCGTCATGCGTCCTAGGCTATGGCGAAAGAGAGAGGCCCCCGGTTGCAGCGATCCGTCCTGTTCATCAAGCACATCGAGTACGAGACGGGCGGGCACGCGACCACGCTGCTCTCGCACCTGCCGACCCGTGAGGCGGTGCTCCCTGCCGCGCTGCCGCCGATCGACGAGCTCGCCGGCGTCGTCATCCTCGGCGGCCAGATGAGCGCCGCGGACGTCGAGCGCTTCCCCTCGCTGCAGCTGACCGCCGAGCTCGCGCTGCGGGCGATCGACGCGGAGATCCCGGTGCTCGGCCTCTGCCTCGGCCACCAGATCATCGGCCGCGCGCTGGGCGGCGAGCACCGCGAGGGCGCCGTCGACGCGGTCGGCATCATCGACATCGAGCTGCTGGAGCCCGACCCCTGGCTCGGCGACCACGTCGGCACCGTCGGCGCGATGCGCTGGAACAGCGACGTCGTCTCGCTGCCGCCCGGTGCGACCCTGCTGGCCCGCAGCGCCACGGTCGACAACGACGCGTTCCGCTACGGCTCTGCCCTCGGCATGCAGTTCCACCTCGAGGCCGACGACCGGGTGATGCGGCTGTGGGACTCGGTGGCCTCCCCGACGCTGTCGGAGCTGCGCGACGCGGATGCGGTGGCCGACTGGCGCAGGCATCTCGCGACCGACGAGACGCTGCTCGGCGTCATCGAGCGCGGCTTCGGGGCCTTCGCCGAGGCCTGCGCCGCGAGGATCTGACCCTTGCCCCACCCGGCCGCCACGCGGCACGATCGACCCGTGCAGCGCATCCGGGAGCACCGATCATGAAGTTCCTGCTCACCTCGAACGGCATCACCAACGCGAGCATCCGCGAGGCGCTCGAGCGGCTGCTGGGCAAGCCCATCGCCGAGTCGAGCGCGCTCATCGTGCCCACCGGCGCGCACCCCTTCGCCGAGGGGCCGGCGATGGCGCGCTCGGCGGTCGCCGGCACCGCAGAGGGGCCGCTCGCCGAGCTGGGGTGGCGCTCGCTCGGCGTGCTCGAGCTCACCGCGCTGCCGACCGTGCGGCGCGAGCACTGGGAGGCGGCGGTGCGCGGCGTCGACGCGCTGCTCGTCTGGGGCGGCGACGTGCTCTACCTGGTGCACTGGATGCGGGAGTCCGGCCTCGCCGACCTGCTCCCGACCCTGCACGGCACGGTGTACGTGGGCGTGAGCGCCGGCAGCATCACCGTGACGCCGCACAACTGCGACGCAGAGTTCGACCTGGGGCTCGTGCCGGAGGGCAGCGACATGGGTCGCGCCGCCGAGGAGGGGCTGGGCCTGGTCGAGGTCGCGCTCCACCCGCACCTCGGCCGCCCCGACATGGAGGATGCGACGCTCGAGCGCATCGGCCGGTGGGCGGCGGGCGTGCCGGTGCCGGTCTACGCGATCGACGACGACACGGCCCTCTCCGTCGTCGACGGCGCGGTCGAGGTGGTCTCCGAGGGCACCTGGCAGCGGTTCGAGCCGCAGCGCTGAAGCGCTCAGCGCACCGGGCTCAGACCACCGGGGCTCAGACCACAGGGGCTCAGACCACCGGGGCTCAGACCACCGGCCGCAGCAGGCCGACGGCGTCCGCTGCGCTGCGCTGCACGAGGCCGAGCGGCTCGTGCAGGCGCTCGAGCGTGCCGGCGGGGATCGCGCGGGCGCGCTCGAGCAGCGCGAGCGCGACGGGGGCGCCGGCGCGGCGCGCGCCGTCGGCGGTCTTCACCACCGCGGTCGTGCCGTCGGCTGCGACGATCGCCTGCGTGCCCTCCGCGCCGAACTTGGTGGCGCATCCGGTCTCGCCGATCACGACCGCGTCGGGCTTGCCCGCGCCGTCGATGAGGCTCGGATGCGCGCGCATGGCATCGCCGACGGCGCGGTGCGCGCCCTGCTGATCGGGCGCGAGGCGGCGGAATCCGCGGGCCAGGCCGACGGCCGTGGTCGGGAAGACCACGGCGCCGCAGCCGTCGTGCGCGAGCTGCCGGATGGGCTCGTCGGCCGCGGCCGAGAGGCTCTCGCGCAGCACCTCGGTGAGCGGGTGCCCGTCGGCCCAGTAGTCGGCGGAGGCGCCCAGGGCGCGAGCGGCGGCGGCGAGCGCGATGTGCTTGCCGGTGCACATGTGGGCGAACCGGCGCGCGCTGCCGTCGGGCGCGCGCATCGGCAGGCACCGCAGCGCATCCTCGTCGACGCCGTGCGCGGCGGCCATCGCCACGGCGGTGTCGATGTGCTCCGGATCGCCGTGGTGGCTGGCGCTCGCGAGCGCCGCGTGCGCGGGCTCGAGCTCGATCAGGCCCGCCTCGAGCAGCGCGGCGGCGTACAGCGGCTTGAGCGCGCTGCGGGCGAGGAAGGCGCGGGTGACGTCGCCGTGCGCCTCGATGACGCGGCCGTCGGGATCGACCAGCACGGCGACGCCGTGATGCTCGGACTCGGTGAAGCCGTCGCGCTCGACGACGGCGAGGAGGGCGGTGGCGGGCATGGGTCAACGGTAGCCGGGGCGCGCGGTGCCCCGGGGCCCGTGACGCGAGCGGCCGCGCCGCGCGCGCCGCCGCCTACGCGGTCGACTCGACGTCGAGCAGGATGCGCTTCGCCGCCGGACCGCCGGCGTACTGGCCGATCGAGCCGTCGCTGCGCACCACCCGGTGGCACGGGATCGCGATCGGCAGCGGGTTGCGGCGGCAGGCGGTGCCGACCGCGCGCACGGCGCCGGGGTTGCCGACCGCCCGCGCCACCTCGCCGTAGCTGCGCGTCTGCCCGTAGGGGATCTCGCACAGCTGCTCGACCACCTGGCGGCCGAAGCCGTGCGCGAGCGTGAGGTCGAGCGCGCCCTCGTAGCGCCGCGAGCGGCCGCCGATGAGCGCCTCGAGCCCGTGTGCGGCGGCGTCAAGCCGTTCGGGCGCCTCCAGCACGCGCGGGCTCAGTTGCGCAGCGAGCCGCTCGAGCGTGGCATCGGGCTGCGCGCCGTCGAAGGTGACCGACACGAGCCCGCGCGGCGTCGCGGCCAGCAGCAGCGAGCCCAGCTCGGTCTCGATCGAGCGGTAGGCGACATCCAGCAGCTCGCTCGCGGCAGCGCGCTCGGCGAGGCGGGCGCGCAGCGCGGCGAGCGGCGGCGCGGGCAGCGAGCCCGGCAGCTCGTGCAGCGCCTCAGCCATCGGCTCCTCCCATCAGCTGGCGCAGCCGGCGGATGCCGTCCGACGAGGCGCGACGGGCCGCATCCGCCGTCGAACCGACCGCGGCGGCGACCTCGGTGAAGGGCAGGCCGCCCAGGTGGTGCAGCACGACCGTCTCGCGCTGCCGCTGCGGCAGCTGCGCGAGCGCCCGCGCGAGGTCGAGATCCCTCGACGCCGCGGTCGCCGGCCGGTCGGGCACCTCGCCCAGCTGCAGCCGCGCGCCCCGCCGCAGCACGTCGATGGCCTTGCGGTGGGCGATGGTCACGAGCCAGCCCTCGACGTTCGAGCCGGGCGCGAGCCGCGGATAGGCCTCGAGGGCCGCCAGGAAGGTCTCGCTCCAGGCGTCGTCGGCGTCGTGCTCGCCCAGCAGCGCCCGGCACACCCGCCAGACCCTCGCGCCGTGCTGCGCGACGATCGAGTCGAAGGGCGCACGGGTCACGCGACCGAATCTAGCCGGGCCGCGAGGCTCAGCAGCGAGCCGGACTCGTGCTCGAGCAGGTAGCGCTTGCGCTCGACCCCGCCCGCGTAGCCGGTGAGCGCCCCGGTCGAGCCGACCACGCGGTGGCAGGGCACGACGATCGAGAGGGGGTTGCGGCTGTTGGCGAGGCCCACGGCGCGCACGGCGGTCGGCTGGCCGATGTGCGCGGCGATCCACCCATAGCTGCGGGTCTCGCCGTGCGGGATGGAGCGCAGCGCCTGCCACACGCGCTGCTGGAACTCGGTGCCGGCCGGGTCGAGCGGCAGGTCGAAGGCCGTGCGCGCCCCCGCCCAGTACTCGCCCAGCTGCGCCACCGCATCCGTGAACGCATCGTCGTCGCGCTCGCCGAACGCGGCCTCGTCGGGCGCGGGGCGGTGCCCCGGCATGTAGACGCCGCTCAGCCCGGCGGCAGTGCGGACGAGCGTGAGCGGGCCGATCGGGCTCTCGGTGATGGTGTGCGTCATGGGTGCATTCCTCTCATACTCTGCCAACGCCCGGGCGGGGCGGAATGTGAGCCTGTGGATGAACGTAGGCTCGAGCCATGGAGCTCGCCCTCGTCCGCCACGGCCAGACCGACTACAACTTCGCCGAGCGCCTGCAGGGCACGAGCGACATCCCGCTCAACGAGGCGGGGACCGCGCAGGCGCACGAGGCGGCCCGGCTGCTCGCGGACGAGCAGTGGGATGCGGTGGTCTCCTCGTCGCTGCAGCGCTCGATCACGACGGCCGAGATCATCGCCGCCGAGCTCGGGCTCGAGCTCGGCGGGCACTACGCGAGCCTCGACGAGCGCGCCTACGGCGCGGCCGAGGGGCTCACGAAGGAGGAGGCGGTCGAGCGCTTCGGCGCCGAGTGGCCGGGGCAGGAGAGCTTCGAGGCGCTGCAGCTGCGCGCCGTCGCGGCGATCGACGAGATCGCCGGCGCGCACCCGGTCGGTGCGCTCGTGGTCGTCGGGCACGGCACGTTCATCCGCGCCTTCGCCGACCACGTCGTCGGCTTCCCGACCGTGAAGCCCGACAACGCCAAGTCGGTGCGCTTCGCGGGCGTGCCGGGCAGCTGGCGCGTGACCGAGGGGCTGGTGCGCAGGTGAGCGCCTCGAGCGAGCATGCATCGGTGAGCCTCGAGCCGCTGCGCGCAGTCCTGCCGCCGCACGTGCTCGTCACCGATCCGGTCGCGCTCGAGGCCGCGCGCGCAGACAAGTCGGGCCACCGCTCGGTGGCCGCGCCGCTCGCGATCGTCGAGGCCGAGGAGGTCGCGCACGTGCAGGCCGCGATGCGCTGGGCGAGCGAGCACGGCGTGCCGGTCGTGCCGCGCGGCGCGGGCACGGGCCTCGCGGGCGGCTCCGTCGCCGGTGGCGGCGAGCTGGTCGTCTCGGTCGACTCGATGCGGCGCCTGCTCGACGTCTCGCTCATCGACCAGTCGTGCGTGGTCGAGCCGGGCATCCGCAACGCCGAGCTGAACGAGCTGCTCGCCACCCACGGCCTGTGGTGGCCGCCGGACCCGGCGAGCCGCGCCATCTCGACCGTCGGCGGCAACATCGCCACGAACGCCGGCGGCCTGCTGTGCGCGAAGTACGGGGTCACGCGCGAGTGGGTGCTGGCGCTCGACGTGGTGCTCGCCGACGGCAGCCGCATCACCACCGGCCACCGCACCGTGAAGGGCGTCACCGGCCTCGACCTCACGGCGCTCATGATCGGCTCGGAGGGCACGCTCGGCATCGTCGTCGGCGCCACGCTGAAGCTGCGGCCGCTCGTCGAGGGCGCCGTGTGGACGGTCGGCGCCTTCTTCGACGACGAGACGAGCGCGGCCGCGGCCTGCACCGCCGTCACGGCCGCGCGCATCCGCCCCGCCATCATGGAGCTCGTCGGCATCGACGCCGTCACCATGCTCGCCGCCTACACCGGCCGCCCCATGGAGGGCGCGTTCGTGCTCGTGCAGACCGACGACCTGGGCGCCGAGGCGACGTCAGAGGTCGTCGCCGGCATCCTCGCCGCCCACGGCGGCCGCGTCGAGCGCACCGACGACCTGAGCGAGTCGGATGCGCTGGTGCAGGTGCGCAGGCAGGTGCACTTCGCGCTCGAGTCGTTCGGGACGGTGCTGGTGGAGGACATCGCGGTGCCGCGGTCGCGGCTGGCCGAGATGTTCGGCGCCTGCCACGCGGCGGCGGCGCGCCACGGGGTGCGGCTCGCGGTCACGGCGCACGCGGGCGACGGGAACCTGCACCCGACCTTCGTCTTCGACGGCGAGGAGCCGAGCGAGGCGATCTGGGCGTGCGCGAACGAGGTGTTCGCCGCCGGGCTCGCGCTCGGCGGCACGCTCACGGGCGAGCACGGCGTCGGGCTGCTGAAGCGGCGCTGGCTGGCGGACGAGCTGGGCGAGCGGCAGCTCGAGCTGCAGCGCGCCGTGAAGGCCACCTTCGACCCGCAGGGCATCCTGAACCCCGGCAAGGCCGTGTAGCCGAACCCCCGCGGGTGGTCACGACTCGCCGTGCCGGACCGGGCTGGTGGTCACGACACGCCGTGCCGGGTCCTGAGCCGACGGCGTGTCGTGACCACCCGCCGCTCCCGCTCGGGCGGGCGAAGGGGTGGTGGCTAGCGAACTGCGACGAGGTCGCAGACGCGCTGGAGCTGAAGGAGGAGGCCCTTTCGGGCCTCCTCCGCGACGCCAGCGCCGACGCCCGTCCCGGGCGTCGGTACCGGTCGGTTGCTGTTCGCTACTTCACGGCGACGAGGTCGCAGACGAAGATCAGCGTCTCGTTCGGGCCGATCACGCCGCCGGCTCCGCGCTCGCCGTAGGCGAGGTGCGGCGGGATGACGAGCTTGCGGCGGCCGCCGACCCGCATGCCCTCGATGCCCTGCTCCCAGCCCTTGATGACCATGCCGACGCCGAGCGGGAACTCGAGCGGCGCGCCGCGGCCGTAGGAGGCGTCGAACTCCTCGCCGGTGGAGTGGGTCACGCCCACGTAGTGCACGCTCACCTGCGTGCCGTTCACCGCCTCGGCGCCGTCGCCGACGGTGATGTCGGTGATCTCGAGCTCAGTGGGTGCGGGCCCCTCGGGGGCGTCGATCTCAGGCTTCTCAGTCATGCGTCCATCCTCGCACGCCGCGATCGGCGCTCCGCCTCAGTGCTCGTCCTCGTCGGCCTGCAGACCGATCTCCTCGCGGTCGATGATGCGCTGCACGACGCTCACGGTCGACGAGTCGAAGCGGCCGGTGCGGCGCACCTGGTCGAGCCAGCGGCGCTCCGCGTCGACGGCGAGGTGGCGCAGGCGGGCGATCTGCGCGACGTCGGTGGATGCGTCGTCCGGGTCGACCTCGGCGACGTGCGCCGCCCAGGCACGACGGGAGCGCATCCGCTCGCCCGCCGCCTCGACGAGCGCCTCGTCCATGCCGCGAGCGTCGGCCTCGCGCTGCATGGCGTCGATGCCCGCCTCGATCGTCTCGCCCAGCAGCGCGTCGAGCTCCTGGCGGTGGCGCTCGGTGCCGTCGTGGGTGAGGCGGAGCAGCTTGACGAGCCACGCGAGCGTGCCGCCCTGCGCCAGCAGGGTGACGATCGCCACCACGAAGGCGGCGAGCACGAGCTCTGCCCGCATCGGCGTCTCGGCAGGCAGCGTCTGCACGGCCGCGACGGTGACGACGCCGCGCATGCCGGCCCATCCGATCGCGAGCATGTCGCGCCAGCCGAGCCGCTGGTCGTCGAGCGCGACGATGTCGTGCCCGCGCATGTCGTGGGCGCGCTGCAGCTTGGCGCCGCGCTTGGTGGTGGTGTCGAGCCGCTCGAGCCGCTGCGCGAGCCGCTCGTGGTCGCGCCTGCGGCGCACCGCCGTGCCGCGCAGCCACCACATCAGCGGCGGCATCGACGCGAACCGCACCACGAGCAGCACCGCGCACAGCAGCAGGCCGACGAGCACGACGCCCAGCAGGTGCCGCTCGCCCGCGTCGACCGCGGAGAGCACGGTGGGCAGCTGCATGCCCATGGTGAGGAAGACGCCGTTCTCGACGATCACCGAGAACGTGCCCCAGGTGGCCGACTCCTGCGCGCGGCGGGTGGCGCGGATGCGCATCTGGCTGCGGTTGCCGATCACGAGCCCGGTGACGACCACGGCGACGATGCCCGAGCCGTGCAGCGCCTCGGCGGCGAGGAACGACAGGAACGGGGTGGCGAGCGAGATGGCGGTGTCGATCGCGCGGTCGGAGGCGTGCTGGCGGATGCGCACGGTCGCGTAGCCGACGAGGGCGCCGATGACGAGGGCGACGAGCACCGCGAGCGCGAAGTCGCCCACCAGCGGGCCCGCCTCGACGTCGGAGTTGCCGGCGCGGGTGATGGCGGCGACGGCGGTGCTCAGCAGCACGAGCGCGGTGGCGTCGTTGATGAGGCCCTCGCCCTCGAGGATGGTGACGACGCGGGGCGGCAGGCCGAGCCGCTTGCCGAGCGCCGTGGCGGCGACGGCGTCGGGCGGGGCGACGACGGCGCCGAGCGCGAGCGCGGCCGCGAAGCCGACGATGGGCCAGATGGCCTGCACCACGAGCGCGACCGCGAGCGCGCTCACGGCGACGAGCACGACGGAGAGGTAGCCGATCACGCGCAGGTTGCGGCGGAAGTCGACCGCCGGCACCTTGAGCGCCGCCGTGTACAGCAGCGGCGGCAGGATGATGGTGAGGAAGACCTCTGGCGGCACCTCGATGTGGGGCGCGGCGGGCACGAGCGCGATGCCTGCGCCGAGCACGACCAGCAGCAGGGGCGCGGCGACGCCGATGCGGTTCGCGATGGTGGCGACGGCTCCGATGATGAGGATGCCGACCACGACCACGAGGGTCACCTCCGTGGTCACTTCGTGCATTGTCGGATGCTATCGGCCTGTGCTTTCAGGGCGGGCCGCCATAGCCTGGAGCGGTCGGCCCCGGCCCCGGCGCCGACCGCGAACAAGGAGGAACCATGGCCATCACCTCGAACGCCAGCGCGACCTGGAACGGCGACCTCGGCTCGGGCAGCGGCACCGCCGTGCTCGGCTCCGGCACCAGCTTCGACATGAGCTGGAAGGCGCGCGCGGAGGAGGGCGGCGCGGTCACGCCAGAGGAGCTCATCGCGGGCGCGCACGCCTCGTGCTTCTCGATGGCGCTCTCGAACACGCTGTCGGAGGCCGGCCACACGGCCGAGTCGCTCGCGACCGCGGCGAAGGTCTCGTTCGTCGCCGGTCAGGGCATCACGACGAGCGTGCTGACCGTGAGCGGCCGCGTGCCGGGCATCGACCAGTCGCAGTTCCAGGAGTTCGCCGAGCAGGCGAAGGCCGGCTGCCCGGTCTCGCAGGCGCTCGCCGGAGTCGACATCCAGCTGGAGTCGGCGACCCTCGAGAACTGATTGCGAACGTCGCAAAACTCCTACTAGCCGAAACGCCCCGCACCGTCTATAAACAGAGATGACGGGGTAACGGCTTACCGAAGGAGCACCTCAATGAAGAAGTTCGATCAGCTTCCGACTCACCTGCTGGTCACGCTCGGCGGTGACGACGACATCATCATGTCGTCGATCATGGGCGACGACGACATCATCATGTAGCGACCAGCCAGAACAGCTGCGGCCGCGGCGTCGACTATCGGAGTCGGCCCGCGGCCGCGGTGCGTTCGGGCATCGGCGACCGAACGCATCCGGGAACCACGAAGGCCACCTGCTCTCGCAAGTGGCCTTCTGACTGTCTCAACACAGTGCGCGCCCGGAGGGATTCGAACCCCCAACCTTCTGATCCGTAGTCAGATGCTCTATCCGTTGAGCTACGGGCGCAATGGCCGAACGGCCAGCGATCAGACTACACGATCGCTGGCCGTCGGCGCGAATCGGGTCACGCCGCGAGCGGCGCGACCAGGCTCACAGTGCGCGAATGTTCGCGGCCTGCGGGCCCTTGGTGCCCTCGACGATCTCGAACTCGACTGCCTGAGCCTCTTCGAGGGTCTTGAAGCCGTTGGACTGGATCTGGCTGTAGTGAGCGAACAGATCCTTGCCGCCGTCGTCGGGGGCGATGAAGCCGAAGCCCTTGCCCGAGTCGAACCACTTGACGGTGCCGGTTGCCATATTTCCTTCAATCAATGCAATGCAGCCGAAGCTGCGTTCAGAAGCGCAGAGCAAGATCCGCCCTGCGCCAGTGTCAGCGTAGCGGCAAAAGGATGCGCGCCGCTGAGAAAGTTTCTGTCAGCGTGCGCAGCGGTCGACGAGCGCGGCGTTGTCGCTCACCGTCCAGTGGCTGCCGAGCGAGATCACCTGGTGCGGTGCGACCGCGGCGACGACGAAGGCGTGGGGCTTCGGCGGCACGCACGCGACCGAGGTCAGCGCCACCGGGCCGTTGTCGGCGGCCACCGCCGAGCCGACGAAGGCGTGGCCGAACTGCAGGGCGGAGGCGAGGTAGACCGTCTCCTGCTTGCCCGAGTAGGCGGTGCGCAGCGTCGACGCGTTCGTCTGGAAGCGGTCGGGCTCGCGCACGAGCGTGCCGCTGATGCCGGCGGCCGCGCCCTCGATCGCGCGCTCCTGCGCGCGCGCGATCTGCGGGCTGCCGCCGATGATGGTGACGCTCGAGGGACGCTCGGCCGCGAAGTACGAGGTGATGCTCGACGGGATCGTGGTCGACCGCGGCGTCAGCACGAGCGGCACGCCGAGCGCTGCGGCCGCCGAGGAGGCGGAGATCGCATCCGAGAGGTTGCGCTCGGCGGCGACATAGACGCGGTCGGCGTTCGGGAACTCCTGGCGGGCGAAGTTGGCGGAGACCTCCGGCGCATCGCTGCCCGCGACGCGCGTGACGGTCGCGTTCGGCAGCGCGCTGCCCACCCGGCTGAGGGTGGAGTTCGGCAGCACATCGGTCGCGCCGACCGCCGTGACGGTCGAGGGATTCAACCGCCGGAGCTCGTTCAGGAGCGCCGTCGAGGGCCCACCGGGCTCGACCAGCAGCAGCGCGCGGTCGGCGCGCGCTGCAGCCGGTGCCGCCGCGAGCGCCTCGAAGTAGACGTGGCTGGGCGCGAGGTAGACCTCGGTGACGCGCGACGGCACCTTGTGCGAGACGCTCATGTCGATCGACGCCTGCATGGTGTCGCGCGCGGCGATGCGCACACCGCTCGGCGGCCCGTCCACCCGGCCACCGGCGCGGACCCAGGCGTTGACCGAGTCGTAGGAGCTCGGCGCGCTCGAGCCGGTGTAGCGGGCGAAGTTGGTGGTGCCGATCATCGCGGTCGAGTTGGCCGTGCGCCAGTTGGAGGCGAAGGCGATGCCGATGCCCATGTGCGTGTAGTTGCGGTTCTCGAGGTGCGCGCGGTGCGCGGGCGAGTTGATCCACTGCCGCACGAGCGCGGCTGCGTCGGCATCCGTGCGCCAGGCGATGATCTCGCCGACGTTGGCGTAGCCGCTCGGGTACTGGTGCCAGAAGTTCGAGCGGTGCGCGAACTGGTCGGTCTGGCCCTGGCGGTAGCTCCAGTCCTGCGCGACGTCGGCGAGCGCCGGCATGAAGCGCAGCGGCTTCAGCCCCTTGCTCTCGCGGTAGTCGTTGATCGCCTCGAAGACCGCGGAGACCTGGGTCGCGACGTTCCGCTCGACGACCGTCCCCTGGGAGACGGGGGCCGGTGCGGCGGATGCGGGGACGGCTGCCGTGGTCGTGACGGGAAGGACGATGCCCACTGCCGCCGCGAGCGCGACGAAGAGAGCGAGGGGACGCGAGCGCATGGGGATGAACCTCTGGTAGAAGTCGTGACTTGACGAGGGTACAAGTGCGCGGCGTGTCGCACCAGCAGATCGGAAAACATGCACTAAAGGCACGGCGTGTCGGCTCACGCGAAAGGCCCCGTGTCCGTGGACTCGGGGCCTCGATGTGGAGACGGAGGGATTTGAACCCTCAGCCAATCCCAGCAAGATCCGGGTGACCCGCACAAACTGCGGAGGATCAGCATCTTTCCACAG
This sequence comes from Agrococcus baldri, assembly GCA_007988785.1. Lineage (GTDB taxonomy): Bacteria > Actinomycetota > Actinomycetes > Actinomycetales > Microbacteriaceae > Agrococcus > Agrococcus baldri_A. The sequence continues at coordinate 81,575 of BJUU01000003.1, read as the reverse complement.
TTGCTCGCTCACCCCAGGTCGACTCGTTCGCGGACAAGTGCTGAGTTTTCGCTGACCGCCCGGACGCGCCAAGCCGCCTGTTGCATCCGAACATCGGTCGCGGCTCCTTGACGATCCTGCGCAGCAGGGCTAGCGGTCCCTGGGCAACATCCACACGTTGAATCGGAACGTGGTTCGACGCCCAGACCCCTACTCCAGCGACCATGCATGCCCGCGATCTCGCGGATCCCCGCCCCTTCCATACGAGCGAGCACCGCGGCTTAATGAGGCTCCTGCGGACTCGCTGCGGACCGTGGCTGCGTCCCGGGCCTCCGGTTCCTCGCGTTCGGCAGCTGCGTGCTGCTGCGGCGACGCTTGAACTCTCAGCAGGTTCGAGAACACCTGGAGCAGGACGATTCACTGGCGACGATTGATCTGTGAGGTAGGAGCAACCGAAACTCGGTCGGGATCACCGGACAGGCGCTCACGCTCCAAAATACAGCGGTGCACGGGCGCCTCGCGGGTGGCCGCGGAATCTCAGGCGAGCGAGAGGAAAAGCTTCTCGAGCTCGTCGACGCGCTCGCTGTCACCCGGCTCGTCAGCCAGGCACTCCTTGAGGGCGCCAGCGACCACGAGGAAGCCCGCACGGTCGACGGCCTTGGACACGGCGGAGAGCTGCTGCACGACGTCGCGGCAGTGGGCCTCGTCCTCGACCGCCGCGATGACGGCGGCCAGCTGGCCGTGCGCGCGGCGCAGTCGGTTCACGATCTTGCGCTTCGACTCTGGGTCGTGCGTCGCGGCGATGTCTGGACTGGTGCTCATCGGGTTCCTCCTAGGTTGACATCCACCATACCCCCCGGGGTATGATTTCGATACCCCCCGGGGTATTCGACGTTCATCAAAGCGCCAGGAGGGCGAGATGTGTAGAGCCGCGAAGTGCAGCATCTGCGGGAAGACCACTTGGGCTGGCTGCGGCAAGCACGTGAACGACGTGCGCCGGACGGTCGCTGCAGCCGATTGGTGCCCTGGCCGACACACGCAGCGCGACATCGACGAGGCAAAGGCCGCGCGACGTGGTTTCCTCGCGCGCCTGTTCGGCCGCTGACCCACTGACGAGAGGAGATTCCCATGTGCGCACGCATCACCTGCGAACGCTGCGGCAAGCCGAGTTGGGCCGGATGCGGCCAGCACGTCGAGGAGGCGCTCGCGGGCGTCACTGAGGCCGACCGCTGCCGCTGCTGACACGACGACGAACGAGGAGGCAAGACCACCATGCTGCTTGAGCGCATCTACGACGAGGACCTCGCGCAGGCGAGCTACGTCATCGGCTGTCAGGCGACGGGGGAGGCGATCGTGATCGACCCCCGCCGCGACATCGATGTGTACCTGCGGCTGGCCGAGAAGCACGGCCTGCGCATCGCCCATGTGACCGAGACGCACATCCACGCCGACTACCTGTCGGGCACCCGTGAGCTCGCGGCGCGCACCGGCGGCCGCACGCACGTCTCCGACGAGGGCGGGCCGGACTGGACCTACGGCAGTGGCTTCGACGATGCCGACCGGATACGCGACGGCGACGAGATCGTCGTCGGCAATGTGACGCTGCGGGCCGTGCACACCCCAGGCCACACGCCCGAGCATCTGTCGTTCCTCGTGACCGACGGAGCGCAGGCTGAGGAGCCCGGGTTCATGATGACGGGCGACTTCGTGTTCGTCGGCGACGTAGGCCGACCGGATCTGCTCGACGAGTCGGCCGGAGGCGTCGACACCCGTTTCGAGGGAGCGCGGCAACTCTTCGCGAGCCTGCGAGATCGCTTCCTGACGCTCCCGGATTACGTGCAGGTGCTGCCAGCGCATGGTGCGGGTAGTGCTTGCGGCAAGGCGCTCGGCTCGATCGCGGCAACGACGGTCGGCTACGAGCGGGCCTTCGCGTGGTGGGCTCCGTATCTCGCCGCCGACGACGAGCAGGGCTTCGTCGACGAGTTGCTCTCCGGCCAGCCGGACGCCCACGCGTACTTCGCCCGCATGAAGTCCCAGAATCGCACCGGCCCCGCGGTGCTCGGCCCGGGTTCACCGCTCCCCGAGCTCTCCACCGCGGAGGTGCAGCACCTCCTGGACCAAGACCTCGCGATCCTGGTCGACACCCGCGGCCACCGGCAGGTGCACGAGGGCACGGTGGCCGGTTCCCTCAACATCCCGGGCGCCTCGAAGGCCGCGACGTACGGGGCGTGGGTGTACGACCCCGAGGCCGAGCACCGGCCGCTCGTGCTCCTCGCGTCCGAGCTACAGGAGGCGGAGGAGATGCGGAACCACCTCGTGCGGGTCGGCATCGACGCCGTCGACGGCTTCATCACCTCCCTCGACGGGCTCGCGCTTGTGCAGCCCGCACTGCTGCAGCCGGAAGAGCTCGACGGCCTCGTCGACGCGCACCTCGTCGACGTGCGAGGCCGCACCGAGCACGCCCAGGGCCACATCCCGGGATCGGCGCACCTCAGCGGCGGCCGAGCGCTGTGGCATCTCGACGAGCTGCCGACCGACGGCACGGTCGTGACGTACTGCCAGAGCGGCGTACGCAACAGCATCGTGGCGAGCGCCCTTCGTCGGGCCGGCGTCGACGTCGTGGAGCTGGACGGCTCGTACTTGGGATGGCTCCGGACGGCCGACCGCGAGCCCGCCAGCCGTTGAGCGCGGGGGATCGAGCCGTACCATGACCATAACCGCCACCATCGCAGCGCTCGCGCTGGCAGTCCCCGTCGGCATCAGTCTCGGGCTGCTGGGCGGTGGCGGCTCGATCCTCGCCGTGCCCATCCTCACCGCCGTTGCGGGCGTCGAGCCGCGAGCCGCAATCGCGTCATCGCTCCTCGTCGTCGGTGCTACGAGCGCCGTCAGCCTCGTGCAGCACGTGCGTGCGGGCCGTGTGCGCTGGCGCGTCGGCGTGCCGTTCGGCGCGGCCGGGGTCGTCGGCTCCATGGGCGGCGGGCTGCTCGGGAGTCTGCTTCCGGCGAGCGTCCTCATGCTGCTGCTCGCCGGCACCATGATCGCCGCCGCGGTGGCGATGCTCCGTCGGCGCGGACGCCCTGCGGAGGAGGCAAGCCCTCGCTTGGTGCTCATCCTGATTCTCGGAGCAGCGGTCGGCGTGCTGGCGGGGCTCGTTGGCGCGGGTGGCGGCTTCCTCATCGTGCCCGCGCTGATTGTCCTGGCGGGACTGCCTGCGTCGGCAGCGATCGGCACGTCGCTGCTCGTCATCGCGATGCAGGCGCTCGCTGGACTCGTGGCGCAGCCGGCAATGGCCGACATTCCCTGGCAGCTCGTGCTGCCGTTCACCGCAACCGCGATCATCGCCTCGTTCATCGGATCCGCGCTGACCGGCCGCATCCCGGAGCGCGCTCTTCGCGCCGGCTTCGCCGCGCTCGTGTTCGCCGTCGCTGTCGCGCTGCTCTTGCAGCAGCTCGCCATCCACCTTTCGCTCCTGTAAGCCCCCCGACACATCTCCCGTACCGGAAGAAGCATCATGACTAGCACGACCTCCCTTGCCGGCTTCGCGGGCATCGCGCTCGCCGCCGCGATCACGGGCTGCGCACCGACAGGTGCCACCAGCATTGCCCTGCCAGACGATGCCGTCGTCATCGACGTGCGCACCGCGTCTGAGTTCGCTTCCGGGCACCTCGAGAGCGCCACCCTGCTCGACGTGTCGAACGGCGATCTCGCCGCCGCACTGCCCTCGCTCGACCGTGATGTGGCCTACTTCGTGCACTGCAGGTCGGGTAGCCGGTCCGCCCAAGCGGTCGCGCTGATGCGCGAGGCGGGCTTCACCGATGTCACCGACCTGGGCGCGCTCGAGAGTGCGTCCGCGGCGACCGGCCTGTCGATCGAGCGCTGACGACGGCCCACCCGACGTACGACTCTTCATGGAGAGGCTCTGACATGACCACGCACGACATCACCATCGACACCATCGACACCACGATCGCCGGCGGCGGCATCGTGCTCCTCGACTTCTGGGCGGCATGGTGCGGCCCGTGCCGCCGCTTCGCACCGGTCTTCGAGGGCGCCGCCGCGGCGAATCCTGACATTGCGTTCGGCAAGGTCGACACGGAGGACCAGCAGCAGCTGGCCGCGGCGTTCCGCATCACGTCAATCCCGACCCTCATGGCCTTCCGCGACGGCATCCTGATCTTCTCGCAGCCAGGCGCGCTGGGACCCGCTCAGCTCGATAGCCTCATCGCGGGCATCCGGGCGCTCGACATGGACGACGTGCGCCGACAGGTGGCCCGGCAGCGCGCGATCCGGGACGCCTCGTGACCGGCCGTCGGCGCGCACCTCTCTGCGCTCCCGGCAGCATCGAGCGCGGTGCGCAGGCCGCGGTCGGCGCTCTGATGGCCGCGTTTGCGCTCGGCAGCCTGCACGACCCGCCGCTCGCGATCGCCACCGCCCTCGGGGCGGCGCTGCTGGTCACCGGCGCGGTCCGCGGCTGGTGCCCGGCGTCGCTGCTTGCCCGGGCGAGCACCCCCAGGGCCCACTCCGAACATAACGCGCTTGGCATCGCGGAGGCGCGCCAGGTGCTCGACCCCTGAGGCCCCGCTGCACCGGCGGGCGTCACGTGAATCGCGCCAGCGCGAGGCCGACGACCGCGAGCGCCGCCGCGACGAGCCCCATCGCGGCGTACGAGCCGGTCCCGAGCGCGAGCACGGGGCCGAGTGCGGGCCCGATCGCGGTGACGGCGGTGACGGGCGCCGCGAACGCCCCGTTGATGGCGCCGTAGCTCCGTGCGCCCCAACGATCGACGACCGCGGCGCCCTGCACGAGCGTCTGCGCACCCCGCACAGCGCCAGCGGCGACGCCGATAGCGATGAGGAGCCAGGGCGGGCCGGGGACGAGCGCCAGCAGCCCGAGCGTGAGCGCCGCGAGCGCCGCCGTCGCGGCCAGCGGCCGCCACGGCGACGCCGCATGCGGGAGCACGACGAAGACGAGCCGGCCGAGCACCTGCCCGGCGCCGAGCAGCCCGAGCCCCCAGGCGGCGAGTTGGAAGGACATGCCGCGCTCGGTGTAGAGCGGGATGATCGCGAGCGTGACGCTGTACAGCGACGCCGCGACTGCGATCATCGACAGCTCCAGCGCCCAGAAGCGGCGGGTGCGGAGCACCGTCGACACGGTGTGATGCGGCTCCTCGGCCACTCGCGCTGGCCGAGGCGGCCACATCCGTTCGAGGCTCCACCAGTGCAGCGGGGTCGTGGTGACGACGAGCGCGAGCGCGAGCGCGAGCATGGTCGCCCGCCAGTCGAGGACGCTCAGCATGCCGGCGACGAGGGGCGCGAACATCGTGGAGGCGAGCCCTCCCGCGAGCGTGACGACCGTCATCGCCCGGCGCCGGTCGGCCTCGTGCCGGCGCGTGATGACGGTGAACGCCGCCTGGTAGAGCACGGCGGACTGCCCGGCGCCGGTCACGATCCAGCCGATCGTGAACGTCGGCACGTCGCCCGCTGTGCTCACGATCACCAGGCCGAGCGCACCGACGCCGCTGCCGGTCGCCATGACGAGCCGCGGGCTGCCCTCGTCGAGCCAGCGCCCGACGAGCACGCCGGCGATCGCCGACGTGATGAGGCCGACGGAGAAGGCGAGCATCACCGTCGCGAGCGACCAGCCCGTGTCGGCGGCGATGACCGGCGCCGCGACGATCAGTGCGTAATAGAGGATGCCCCAGCTGATCACCTGTCCCACCGAGAGCCCGGCGAGCCGCCAGCGGCGGACGCGCGGCGCGAGGTCGGTGGCGTCGGACCGAGCATGGAAGCTCACCCGCTCGCTCCCGTCAGAAGGTTCGCAGCGCGGCGGCGGCCGCATCGAGCGTCGGGCGCACGACCGAGTAGTAGGCCCACTTCCCTCGCTGCTCGCGCTCGACCAGGCCCGCCTCGGCGAGGATGCGCATGTGATGCGACACCGTGCCCTGCGAAAGTCCGACAGGGTCGGTGAGGTCGCAGACGCACGCCTCGCCCTGCTCGCCCGCGGCGATGAGCGAGAGGAGGCGGACTCGCGTGGGATCGCCCATCGCCTTGAAAACCGTCGCCATCCGCGCCGCCTCCTGGGTCGACACCGCAGACTTTGCGGGCGTGCAGCACGTCTCGGGTGCGTCGGCGGCGATGGGCGTCACGGAGGTCATGGCGGCAGTCTCCCACACGCATTGACAAACGTCGATACGATGTTGCAGGATCGTCGCATCGACAGTCTTCAATACGAGGAGCCCGCCATGTCCGACCTTCCCGTCATCGTCATCGGAGCCGGCCCGCAGGGGCTCGCCGCAGCCGCCCACCTGCTCGAGCGCGGCTTCGAGCCGATCGTGCTGGAGCGGGGCGCGAGCGCGGGCACCGCCGTCTCGGAGTGGGGGCATGTGCGGCTGTTCTCGGCCTGGGACGAACTCGTCGACTCGCCGAGCCGTCGGCTGCTGCAGGCAGCGGGGCACGCGATCCCGGCCTCGGGCTACCCCAAGGGCGAGGCGTGGGTGCGCGACTACCTCGCACCGCTCGCCGCGGCACTGGGCGACCGTGTGCGCTTCGGCTTCGAGGTGACCTCGGTCACGCGCCTGGGCCGAGACAAGGTCGTCGACGGCGGCCGCGCAGAGCAGCCGTTCGCGGTGCGGGTGGTCGATTACGAGGGCGGCGAGCAGCGCCTGCTCGCACAGGCCGTGCTCGACGCATCTGGCACGTGGAGCCAAGCCGGTCCAGCGGGCGCCGACGGCACGCCCGCGCTCGGTGAGCGAGCGGCAGCCGACCACATCGAGTACCGCATCCCCGCCGACGCCAGCGCGCTCGCCGGCACTCACGTGGCCGTCGTCGGTGCGGGCCACTCTGCGGTGCACGCGGTGCTGCGGCTGGCCGAGCTGGCGGAGCGCCACCCCGGCACGCGCGTCACCTGGCTCGTGCGGCGGCCCTCGGTCGAGGGCGCACTCGGCGGCGGGGAGGCGGATGCGCTCCCCCAGCGCGCCTCGCTGGGCGTACGCGCTCGCCGTGCCATCGAGCGCGGCTCGGTCGAGCTGATGACCGGCTTCCGCGTCGAGGAGATCCGTCTCGCGAGCGACGGCATCGTGCTGGTCGCAGAGGACGGCCGCGAGCTCGGACCGGTCGCGCGGCTGTTCGCGCTCACCGGATTCCGTCCGGACCTCTCCATCCTGTCCGAGGTGCGGGTCGCGATCGATCCCGCCCTCGACTCGGTCGCCGGCCTCGCGGCGGAGATCGACCCGAACATCCACTCGTGCGGCACGGTCGCCGCGACCGGAGCGGCCGAGCTGGCCCAGCCGGAGCCGGGCCTGTACATCATCGGTGCGAAGAGCTACGGCCGCGCGCCCACGTTCCTGGCGCTCACCGGCTACGAGCAGGTGCGGAGCGTAGTCGCGGAGCTCGCGGGCGACCACGAGGCAGCGGCCCGGAATGAGCTCGTCCTGCCCGAGACGGGCGTGTGCGGCGGCAGCGGCGACTTCGGCGGCCGTAGCTGCTGTGCCGCCCCCGCGACGATTCAGCTTGCGGCCGCTGCGGTCTGACCGAAACCGTCGCGGAGCGCTCCGCGTGTCGGCTTGCTACGTGCATCCAGTTCCGTCAATATAGAGATGTGCCTATGCAATCAGCAGAGCTCGTCATTGTCGGTTCGGGTCCGGCTGGTTACACGGCTGCCATCTATGCGGCGCGCGCGGGCCTGGCCCCCGTGGTGATCGCGGGATCCGTGACGGCGGGTGGTGCGCTCATGACCACCACTGAGGTCGAGAACTTTCCCGGCTTCGTGAACGGCGTCGAGGGTCCGGAACTCATGGAGTCGCTGCGCGCGCAGGCCGAGCGCTTTGGTGCCCGCATCCTGCTCGACGACGCGATCGAGCTCGATCTCGAGGCACCCGTCAAGCGCATCCGCACCGGCTCCGGCGACGAGTTCGCTGCGAGCGCCGTGATCCTGACCATGGGTTCCGCCTACCGGAAGCTCGGCCTGCCGGCCGAGGACCGCCTCAGCGGGCACGGCGTCTCGTGGTGCGCGACGTGCGACGGGTTCTTCTTCCGCGAGCGGGAGATCGCGGTGATCGGTGGCGGCGACTCGGCGATGGAGGAGGCGCTGTTCCTCACCCGGTTCGCATCCAAGGTGACGATCGTGCACCGCCGCGACGCCTTCCGTGCATCGCGCATCATGGCCGAGCGGGCCCTCACGCACCCGAAGATCGACGTGGCCTGGAACAGCGAGGTCGTCGATCTCGTCGGCGACCACAAGCTCGAGTCGATCACGCTCCTCGACACCGTGACCGGCGCCGAGCGCGCACTCCCCGTCAGCGGCGCCTTCATCGCGATCGGCCACGACCCCCGGTCAGAGCTGGTCGTTGGGCAGGTCACGACCGACAGTGACGGCTACGTCCTCGTCGATCACCCCTCGACGCGCACCAACGTCGCAGGCGTCTTCGCAGCGGGCGACCTCGTCGACCACACCTACCGGCAGGCGATCACCGCCGCCGGCACCGGCTGCGCGGCCGCGCAGGACGCCCAGCACTATCTCGCGGCACTCGAGCTCGCGGAACCTGGCCACCTCGTCGAGAGCCTTGTCGCGTGACCGTCGCGACCAGCGCCGAGCAGCCGCCGATCGAGGCAGCTGCTCCTCGCCGCCTGTCCGCTCTGGACCGCTGGCTGCCGCTATGGATCGCGCTGGCAATGGGAGCTGGCCTGCTGCTCGGCAGCACCGTGCCCGCCGTCGGCGCGCTCCTCGCGCAGCTGGAGATCGGCGGGATCTCGCTGCCGATCGCGCTGGGCCTCCTGGTGATGATGTACCCGGTGCTCGCCAAGGTCCGATACGACCGAGTCGCCGCCATCGCGGGCGACCGGCGTCTGCTGATCTCGTCCCTCGTGCTCAACTGGCTCGTCGGGCCGGCGCTCATGTTCGCCCTTGCCTGGCTGCTCCTGCCCGACCTGCCCGAGTACCGAACCGGCCTCATCATCGTCGGCCTGGCTCGATGCATCGCCATGGTCGTCATCTGGAACGACCTCGCCTGCGGCGATCGAGAAGCAGCGGCCGTGCTCGTCGCCATCAACTCCGTCTTCCAGGTCGTCGCCTTCGCCGTGCTGGGATGGTTCTACCTGACCGTGCTGCCGGCATGGCTCGGCCTCGAGGTGCAGGGGCTCGACATCTCCATGGGAGAGATCGCGATCAACGTGCTCATCTTCCTGGGCATCCCTCTGGCCGCCGGGTTCGCCTCGCGCCGGATCGGCGAGCGCACGCGGGGACGCCAGTGGTACGAACGCACATACCTCCCCGCGGTTGGGCCATGGGCGCTCTACGGCCTGCTCTTCACGATCGTGCTGCTGTTCGCACTGCAGGGCGAGAACGTCGTGCAGCGACCGCTCGACGTCGCCCGCATCGCACTCCCGCTGCTGGCCTACTTCGCGCTGATGTGGTCGATCGGCCTCGTCACCGGCAAGGCCCTCAGACTCGGCTACGCGCGCTCGACGACGCTCGCATTCACCGCGGCCGGCAACAACTTCGAGCTCGCGATCGCCGTCGCGATCGGGACCTTCGGTGCCGCATCGGGCCAGGCGCTCGCCGGCGTCGTCGGACCCCTGATCGAGGTGCCGGTGCTCGTGGGGCTCGTCTACGTCTCGCTTTGGGCGCGCCGCGTCTGGTTCCGCACCGATCCTGTGCCTTCCGAGCCTGAAGTCGGCTCACTGTCGAGCCGAGAGCGGAGCACGCCATGACGACCTTGAGTCAATCGCCGTCCTGCTCGACGACGGTGTCGCACGCCATCGGTGATGCGGCTGCGGCAGCAATCGCGATGATAATGAAATCGCTCGCCGACCCGTTGCGCCTGCGCATGCTCTCCGCGATCGCTTCCGATCCCCGGGCTGAATCGTGCGTCTGCGATCTCGCCGAACTCGCTGACGTGTCGCAGCCGACCGTCTCTCACCACCTCAAGGTGCTGAAGGACGCTGGAGTGCTCGTCTCTGAGCGTCGCGGCACGTGGGTCTGGTACTCGATCGAAGCCTCGCTCCGACCGGCGATCACGACCCTGCTCGAGTCGTTCGCACCGGCTGCGCTGGCCCCGTCGGCGTCGACGGACCGCTACCAGGGCCTCGAGGACGTCGACGAGGCGCTCACGCACATGGCTGCCAACCTCTCCGCTCGGCACCCGCAGCTGAGCGCGGACGCCGTCGCCGGCGTGGTGCGCGAGTCGTATGCCGGATTGGCTCGAGCTGCGCGGATCACCACGCACCTCGTGCCGCTGACCGAGCGCTTCGCCCGGCAACGGCTGGCCGATCTCGAGCGCGACCGGGTCGCGGCGCCGCCGCAGGTGCTGTTCGTGTGCGTCGCGAACGCGGGCCGTTCGCAGCTGGCGGCGGCCATGGTCGAGCGAGCCTCGCAAGGACGTGTCGTCGCCCGATCCGCGGGCTCGTCGCCAGCGGCAGCGGTCCACCCGAGCGTGCGCCCGCTGCTCGAAGAGCTGGGCGTCGGGGCACCGCTCGAAGCGTTCCCCAAGCCGCTGACCGACGACGCGGTTCGTGCCGCGGACGTCGTCATCACGATGGGTTGCGGCGACGTCTGCCCCATCATCCCGGGCGTCCGGTACGAGGATTGGGCTGTCGGAGATCCAGCGATGGCCTCGCCTGAGGGCGCCACCGCGATCAGGGACGACATCGCGGTCCGTGTCGATGCGCTGCTCGAGAGCCTCCTCGGAAGTCCGACCATGGACCCTGCACCGCGCGTCGCCACAGAACAGAACAGGAGCCGAGGTGCTCGGCGATAGCATCGCAGGATGGGAGCCCGCGCGATCGACCCGGCCGATCACGCCGGCCGACGGCCCCTCGACCGCGGAAGCGCCGAGTCGATCGCGCAGACGCTGCGCGCACTCGCCGATCCGACTCGCTTGCAGTTGCTCAGCCTGATCGCCAGCGCTCCCGATGGGCAAGTGACCATCGGCGTCCTCGCTGACGCTCTCGGGCTTCGTCAGCCGACGGTGACGCACCACATCCGGATCCTGGTAGCCGATGGCGTCGTGCAGCGCGAGCCCGTCGGCCGCCAAGTCTGGATCTCCCTGAGTCCAGACCGCCGCGACGACATCCTCGATCTCCTGCGATGACCCAGCGGCCGGCGGTCTCGGGCGCTGCGCTCGACGTTGCGGCCGCGAATGCGCGCGTCATGCAGCTGAAGGCGCTCGCAGACCCTCTGAGCCTGCAGGTGCTGAGCGTCGCGGCGACACGCGGAGCCGTGCAACGGGATGCCCTCAACGAAGCCCTGGAGGCCTCAACGTCCGACCTCGCAGCCGCCATCGCGGGTTTGTCTGCCGCTGGGCTGCTCGAGTCGCGTCTCGATGAGCTCTCCCCCACGCCCGACGCCCTCGTCCGGTTCGGGCGCATCCTCACCGCCGACTCTCGCACCGCGCCGCCCGCCGACCCGGTCGCGAGAGGCGCACTCCCCCCGGCGATCGAGCGAGTCGCGGCTGACCTCGGCTACCGGTTCAGCTCCACCTTCGCTGCCGAGACGGTGCATCGATACGTGGGCGAGAGTTACGACCTGCTGCGATCGCGGGCGAGCATTTCGACACATCTGCCTTCACTTACTGCACGCTTCGCCGCAGAACGCCTGGGCGCGCTCGCCACTGCACGCGGGCTCGTGCTGGCCGGGACGCCGGAGGTGCTCTTCGTCTGCGTGCAGAACGCGGGCCGGTCGCAGATCGCGGCGGCGACGCTTCGGCACCTGGCGGGAACTCGTGTGCATGTGCGGACCGCCGGCTCCGCGCCGGCATCGCGGGTCCACTCCGACATCGTCGATCTGCTGGACGAGGTCGGCATACCCATGGCGGCCGAATTCCCGAAGCCGCTGACGGACGAAGTCGTGCTGGCGGCCGACGTCGTGGTCACGATGGGATGCGGAGACGCCTGCCCGGTGCTCCCGGGACGCCGCTATCTGGACTGGGCGCTCGACGACCCGGTCGGCAAGGACCGAGAGCAGCAGCGCGCGATCCGCGACGCGATCCGTTCGAAGGTCGAAGGTCTGCTCGACGAACTGGGCGTCACACCTCGCTGAGGCGAAGGCAGTAACCGACGCGAGCGACCGGCTCGACGACGATCCCCCCGCCGGCGGCGGCGCGAAGTTCGCCCCGGACCGCGGCGATCGCTCGTCGGACCGCCTTTCGCGTCACAGGCGCCGCACCTCTGCGTTGGGCCAGGTCATCGAATCGCGCCGGCTCGGGATACGCACGCATCAGCCGTTGCAGCTGGTCGAGCTGGCTACGACGCAGGGGTATGTCGGTCTCTGCCCATCGCGCCAGGTCGCGATGCAGGTCGAGCGTCAACTCGCCGACTCTGAGCGCGTGTGCCGATGCGCGCGGTGCCGCGCGGAGCGCGTGGTGGGCCGCGCTGCCCAAGTCTGCGGCCGTAACAGGGGCGTGCAGGAGCGTGTTGACACCGCGTTGAATCGCGACCCCGACTGCCCCGGAAGTCCATCCGTCCGTGAGCGCGAGGAGTACGGGTACGGATTCCAGTCGCTGCACGACCTCGAGCACCTCGACAAGGAGCGCGGGCTCGAGCGACGTCGGCACGAGCAGCACCGCATCGTAGTGCCGAACCGCCTCTGCAAGCGCTCCCAGCGGATCGGGGCGCTGGGCGACATGGAAGTGGTGGAACCGGTGCTCGGCGGGGCTACCTCGCACGAGCGACTCGCCGACCGCGATCACGGTCGCGTGCCCCGTCGCCGCAAGCATCAGCCGAACTTGCCAGAGATGTAGTCGGAGGTTCGCTCGTCCACCGGCCGCTCGAAGATCTGCGACGTGCGACCGAACTCGACGAGAGCCCCGAAACGCTGGCCATGCTCATCCACCTGCGCCGTGAGGAACGCCGTCCGGTCCGCCACCCGAGCCGCCTGCTGCATGTTGTGCGTCACGATCACGATCGTGTAGTCGTCACGCAGCGACTGCATCAGGTCCTCGATGCGGGACGTGGCGATGGGATCAAGCGCCGAGCACGGCTCGTCCATGAGGATCACGTCAGGCTTGACGGCGATCGTCCTCGCGATGCAGAGGCGCTGCTGCTGTCCTCCGGACAGCCCGAGCGCGGACCCCTTCAGCTTGTCCTTGACCTCGTCCCAGAGCGCGGCCCGTGTGAGCGCCTCCTCGACCAGGTCGTCCATGGAGCTGACGCGCATGCCGGTGACGCGCGGTCCGTATGCGACGTTGTCGTAGATCGACTTGGGGAAGGGATTCGGCTTCTGGAACACCATGCCGATCCTGCGCCGCACCTCGATGGGATCGACGCCCTTGCCGTAGAGATCCTGCTGATGGAACAGGACCTTGCCGTCCACCCGCGCGCCTTCGATGAGATCATTCATGCGGTTGAGCGAGCGCAGCAGCGTCGACTTCCCGCAACCCGAGGGGCCGATCAGCGCCGTGATCTCGTTGAGGCCGAAGTCGAGGTCGATGTTGCGGACGGCACGGAAGTCGCCATAGCTGACGTCGACGCCTTCGCAGCTGAGGACCGGCTGCGGCGGGAAGTCCTCGACGTCCCGCCGGTGGTAGGCCTGCACGTGGACGCTGGGCTTGTGGGATTCGGTCGACATGGGTCACCAACGCTTCTGGAATCGGTTGCGGATGAGGATCGCGACGGCGTTCATCGCGAGCAGGACGCCGAGCAGGAGCACGCTGGTGGCCGCAGCAAGCTCGTGGAATCCCGCTTGGGGTCGTCCCGTCCAGCCGAAGATCTGGATCGGCAGGGTGGTGTAGCCCGAGAGCAGCCCATTCGGGTCGAAGCTGACGAAGACCAGCGCTCCGAGCACCAGCAGCGGGGCCGCCTCGCCAAGCGCTCTGGACAGCGCGAGAATGGTGCCGGTCGCGATGCCCGGGACAGCGGCCGGCAGCGTCTGGCGCCACGTCGTCTGCAGCGGAGTCGCCCCGAGCGCCAGCGAGCCGTGGCGGATCTCCAACGGCACGGACCGCAGCGCTTCTCGGGTCGCGATGATCACGACGGGGAGGATGAGCAGCGAGAGCGCCAGCGCCCCGCCGATCACGATGCTCTTGTCGCGGACGCCAAGCAACGAGAGGAACGCGAGCGCGAGCAGGCCGTAGACGATCGACGGCACGGCGGCGAGGTTCTGCACGTTCAGCTCGATGAGGCGGTTGAACCAGTTGCGAGGGTCGGCGAACTCCTCGAGGTGCACGGCCGCCGCGACTCCGAGCGGGACGGTCATGATCGCGGTCGTGATGATCACCCAGATGGAGCCGAGGATCGCGGGGCGCGCGCCGGCCTCGTCCGGCGACGAGGCCGGGTACTCTGTGAACAGTCGCGTCGTGAACTGCGGCATGCCCTCGAGCACAATCGTGATGATGAGCGTGACCAGCACGCTGAACGCCACGACGAGCGAGAGCCACAGCAGCACGAGGAAAAGCACTGGTCCGGGTCGGCGCTCGCCGCCGCCTCCCGTGAGCGGACGTGTTCCACGGATCGCGGACTGCAGGCTGGTCACTAGTAGGCCTCTCGGAAGCGGCGGACCAGCGCGATGCTGATCGCGTTGATGCCCAAGGTGATGCAGAACAGCAGCAGGCCGACGGCGAAGAGCGTGTCGTACTCGAGCGAGCCGACGCGGGAGTCGCCCAGCGCGGCGTTCGCGATGAAGCCGGTCATCGTCTGCCCCTGCTGCAGCGGGTCCGAGACCATGACCGCTTGGTTGCCGGCCGCGATCGCGACGATCATCGTCTCGCCGACCGCGCGGGAGACGCCGAGCACGACCGCGGCGATGATGCCCGAGAGCGCTGCCGGGAAGACGACGCGGACGGTGGTCTGCATGCGATTCGCGCCAAGGGCTGCAGAACCCTGTCGAAGTGCCTGCGGCACGGCGGACATCGCGTCCTCCGAGATCGACGCGATGGTCGGGATGATCATGATGCCCATCACAAGTCCCGCGGCGAGGACGCTGAACGCGCCGGTCGGCAGTTGCAGCCACTCACGCAGGACGGTCGCCTGCACGAACTGGAGGGCGAAGAAGCCGTACACGACGGTCGGGACGCCCGCGAGGATCTCGAGGAGCGGCTTGAGCACCTTGCGGAGCCTGGCGCTCGCGTACTCGGAGAGCAGGATCGCGGCGCCAAGGCCCAGGGGTACCGCGACCACGAGGGAGATCACCGTGGTCCAGAGCGTCGCGGTCACGAGCGGCAAGACGCCGAAGGATGCTTCCGCGAAGCGCGGCGCCCAGCGGTCACCAAGGAGGAAGTCGGTGAGCGGCACCTCGGCGAAGAAGCCGAGCGACGGCACGAGGAGGGCGACGACGATGCCGAGGGTCGTGACGACGGTGATGCCGGCGGCGACGCGCAGCGCCAGCTTCACCAGCGCCTCGCCCGGTCGGCGACGGCCGCGCAGGGAGGGCGAGGCCGGGAGGCCCGGGTCCAGACCCGGGCCTCCCTTCCGTGCAGTGATGCTCGTCATGTGTGTCGCTCGCCTCAGCTGAGCGTGGCCAGCTCGTCCTGGGCGACCTGGACCTGCTCCTCGGTCAGCGGCACGAAGAGCGCGGCCTCTGCGATCTCGGCGTGGCTCTCGAGCGAGAAGTCGACGAACGCTGCGACCTGGGGCTTCTCGGCGTACGAGGCGTTGTTCACGTAGATGAAGAGCTCACGGCCGAGCGGCGTGTAGGAACCGTCCTGCACGGTCTCCGTCGAAGGCATGACGCCGTCGACCGCGACGGCGCGGATCGCGCCCTCGTTCTCCTCGACGTAGCTGAGGCCGAAGAAGCCGATCGCACCGATGTCGCCCGACACACCCTGCACGGTGATGTTGTCATCCTCCGAGGGGCTGTAGTCCGTGCGGATCGCGCCCTCTTCACCGTTGATGGCCTCAGTGAAGTAGTCGAAGGTGCCCGAGTCGGTTCCGGCGCCGAACAGCGTGAGCGGCTGGTCGGGGAACGACGGGTCGACCTGGTTCCAGTTCGTGATCTCGCCCTCGGACTCCGGCGACCAGATGGTCTGGAGCTGCTCGACGGTGAGGTCGTCCGCCCAGTCGTTCTCGGGGTTCACGACCACGGAGAGGCCGTCATTGGCGACCACGATCTCGGTGAACTCGACGCCTGCATCCGCGCACGCCTGCACCTCCTCGTCCTTGATCGCGCGGGACGCGTTCGAGATGTCGGTCTCGCCAGCACAGAACGCCTGGAAGCCGCCACCCGTGCCGCTCGTCGCGACGGTGACGTTGACGTCAGGCTCCACGTCGCGGAACAGGTCGGCGGCAGCCTCGCTGAGCGGCGCGACCGTCGACGAGCCGTCGGCGACGACCGGACCTGACAGCGCCTCGCCAGCTGCGGCGGACGGGGACTGCGGAGCAGCCTGGCCGCCGCAAGCTGTGAGCATCAGCGCTGCGGCGCCGACCGCGGCAGCAAGCACTGCCGACTTGGTGAAGGACTTGGTCACGATGTTCCTCTCGTGTGCGGCCGTGCCGCGGAATCGGGGCCGCGCTGACGGCGACAGACACATAGAAGCCCTTCTATGTGAACGGCGAGTGAACGGAGGCTTGCCATAGATGGTCATCTATCGATCGCTTGTTCGCAACCGGGCGAACGCCCTCTCTGTGCACCGTCGCTCGGAACTCGTTCACCTCTGCTTCACCTGGCTGAGGTACACATAGATGAGCGTCGAGCAGACGCTTCACCGCGCTGCGGGTCAGTGCCTGACCGAAGGGACCCACGTTGTCCGAGAACCCCACCGTCCTCTTCGTCTGCGTGCACAACGCCGGCCGCTCCCAGATGGCCGCCGGCTTCGCGACGTCGCTCTCCAACGGCGCGGTCGAGGTGCTGTCCGCCGGGAGCGCCCCGAAGGACCAGATCAACCCCGTCGCCATCGAGGCGATGGCCGAGGTCGGCATCGACATCGCCGGGAACACCCCGAAGGTGCTGACGGTCGACGCGGTCCGCGAATCCGACGCCGTCATCACCATGGGCTGCGGCGATGCCTGCCCGATCTTCCCCGGCAAGCGCTACGAGGACTGGGAGCTCGAGGACCCGGCCGGCAAGGACATCGAGACGGTCCGACGCGTGCGCGACGACATCCGCGGTCGCGTCGAGCGCCTGCTCGCCGAGCTCGTCCCCAGCGGGAGCTGACGATGGACCAGCTCGACGTCGGCACGCGCCGCGGCCTGCCCGGGATCACCTATCCGGAGCGCTTCCTGCACGCACTCACCGACGAGCTGAGCGCGGACTTCCACGGCATCTTCGCGAGCGAGACGATCGAGCGATACGTCCTCGAGTCCTACACCGCGCTCCTGCGCACATCGGCAGTGAAGGCCCACCTCGTCACGCGTGTCACCCGATTCGCGAAGGACCGGCTGCACGCTCTCGCTGAGGCAAAGGGCGCGATCGCGCAGGACCGTCCCAGCGTGCTGTTCGTGTGCGTGCAGAACGCCGGCCGCTCGCAGATGGCGGCCGCCATCGCCGCCGAGCGCTCGAGCGGACGCCTGGTCGTGCGCTCCGCGGGTTCGATGCCCGCGACCTCGCTGAACCCTGCCGTCGTCTCGGCCATGGCCGAGATCGGGCTCGACTTGACCGCAGAGTTCCCGAAGCCGCTGACCGACGACGTCGTGCGCGCCGCGGACGTCGTCGTGACGATGGGTTGCGGCGACGCGTGCCCCATCTACCCGGGGAAGCACTACGAGGACTGGCAGCTCGACGATCCCGAGCACGCGACGCCGGAGGACGTGCGACGCGTCCGCGAAGAGATCACGGTCCACGTCGACCGCATGCTGGATCAGCTCGGCATCGCATCCGTCTGAGACCCACGCTGTGAGTCGCATCGCCCGACCGCCCGCATCGGCCCGCCCATGACGGCGCCGCGGTCGATCGCCGTCATCGGCGGCGGTCAGTCTGCCCTCGCGGTCGGCTACTTCCTGGCGCGGCTGCGTCGCGATGCCGCCCAAGGGCGACGAGAGTCGGCCCCGGAGTTCGAGCTCCTCGAGAGCCGCCCCGAAGGAGGCGGCTCGTGGGCCGACATGTGGCCGAGCCTGCGCCTCTTCTCGCCCGCCGACTTCTCGTCGCTGCCCGGCATGCGCATGCCCCAGTCGCGCGAGGACACCGCTTCAGCTCCCGAGGTGGTCGACTACCTCCGCGCGTATGCGCAGCGATACGAGCTGCCCGTCTCGCACAGCGAGGAGGTCTCCCAGATCCGACGGGGCGGCGACCACGGGTTCGAGATCGACGCGACCAGCGGCACGCGCCGCGCCGACGTGGTCGTCATGGCTACGGGCACCTGGGGTCGGCCGTTCGTGCCGTCTGTCCCGGGCATCGACGACTTCGGTGGCCGCCAGCTCCACACGCGCGGCTACGCCGGGCCGGCCGAGTTCGAGGGTCTTCGCGTGTGCGTCGTCGGCGGAGGCAACAGCGGCGCGCAGATCGCGGCGGACCTCGAACCGTCCGCCGACGTGACCTGGGTCACCAGACGCATCCCGCGGTTCCTGCCGGACGAGGTCGGTGGACGCGAGCTGTTCGCCGCAGCGACGCAACAGGTGGAGGGACACAGCCGAGGCGTGGCGGATCTCGGCGACATCGTGGCACTGCCGCCCGTGCGTGCCGCTCGAGGCCGCGGCCTGCGGGCGCGCTGGGATCTCGACAGACTCATCCCCACGGGCGTGCGCTGGACGGACGGCTCCGAGACGCCCGTGGACGTCGTCATCTGGTGCACGGGCTTCCGGCCGGACCTCGCGCCGGCGCTGTCGCTCGAGCTCGACCGCGCCGGAGGCGCGCCCCAGGTGCGCAGCGACCTCACGACCGCGTCGGCCTCTGTCCCGGGTCTCTACTTCGTCGGCTACGGCGACTGGTGCGGCCCGGCGTCCGCCACGCTGGTCGGCGTCGGGCGGATGGCACGCGCCACCGTCGCAGACATCGACTCGCGTTATCGATAGGAAGGCACCCCATGCATGTCGTCGCCGTCGGAGGCAGTGATGCGGGCATCTCCGCGGCCCTGCGCGCTCGGGAGCTCGACCCGTCCGTCGACGTCACCGTCGTCGTCGCCGACTCGTACCCGAACTACTCCATCTGCGGGATCCCGTACTTCATCTCCGGCGAGGTGCAGCCGTGGCAGTCACTCGCGCACCGCACGCTCGCAGACCTGGAGGCGACCGGCATGCGCCTGCGGCTGGACTCGCTAGCTACGGAGATCGACGTCTCTCGACGTCTCCTCGCCGTCCGCGACGAGCGAGGTCACGTCTCCGAGGTGCGCTACGACGAGCTCATCATCGGAACGGGCGCGCTTCCGACGCGCGCGGGCATCGATGGGCTCGACGCGCTCACGCCTGAGGACGGCGTGCACGTCATGCACTCCATGGGCGACACGTTCGCGCTCGAGCGATTCCTGGACGAGCACCAGCCCACGCGAGCGATCATCGTCGGCGCCGGGTACGTCGGCCTCGAGATGGCGGAGGCCTTCACGATGCGCGGCCTGACCGTCACGCAGATCCAGCGCGGCCCTGAAGTGCTCTCGACCCTGGACTCCGAGCTCGGCGCGATCGTCCGCACCGAGATCGAGCAGCACGGCGTCGAGGTGCTCACCGACTCGACCGTCGTCGGCGTCGAGAAGACCGACGGCGGCGTGGTCGTCCGAGGCACTCGGCGCGGCGAGCCCTTCTCTCGCGCTGCTGACCTCGTGCTCGTTGTCGTCGGCGTCCGCCCCAACACCAAGCTGCTCGAGCGCGCTGGCGCACGACTCGGCGCCGGGCATGCCGTGGTCGTCGACCGCGCGATGCGCACCGGCCTGCCGAACGTGTGGGCCGCCGGCGACGGGGTCATCACCCATCATCGCCTGCTCGGCGAGACCTACCTGCCGCTCGGCACGACCAGCCACAAGCAGGGCAGAACCGCCGGCGAGAACGCAGTCGGTGGCGACGCCCGATTTGCCGGGAGCGTCGGCACGCAGGTCGTGAAGGTCTTCGATGTGGTCGCCGCCCGGACGGGTCTCCGCGATCATGAGGCCCGCGGCGTCGGCCTCGCACCGCGCACGGCCGCGGCGGTCGCCGACGACCACAAGCGCTACTACCCGGGTGCACAGCCCATCAGCATCCGCGTCACGGGCGACGAGCTCGACGGCCGCCTACTCGGAGCACAACTGGTGGGCAGGCTCGGCACGGAGACAGCGAAGCGCGTGGACACCTACGCCACCGCGTTGTTCGCAGGCCTGACCGTCGAGCAGATCGGCGAGCTCGACCTGTCCTACACACCACCGCTCGGATCACCCTGGGACGCCGTCCAGGTCGCGAGCCAGCAGTGGAGCCGCACCCGAACGAAGGAGCCGAACTCGTGACTACACCCACCGTCCTCTTCCTCTGCACGCACAACGCCGGACGATCGCAGCTCGGCGCAGCCCTGCTCGAGCTTCTCGCTGGCGAGCGCTACACAGCCGCCTCGGCCGGGTTCGCACCCGCCGACACGGTGAACCCAGCGGTCGCAGCTGCCGTCGCCGAGCTCGGACTCGACATCACGGATCGCGTGCCGCGCAAGGTGACGACTGACGACGTCGAGCGCGCCGACGTCGTCGTCGCGATGAAGCCCGGAC
Source organism: Agrococcus baldri (assembly GCA_007988785.1). Classification (GTDB taxonomy): domain Bacteria; phylum Actinomycetota; class Actinomycetes; order Actinomycetales; family Microbacteriaceae; genus Agrococcus; species Agrococcus baldri_A. Next base: position 61,078 of record BJUU01000003.1, on the reverse strand, counting down.
TCGACATCCCCGGCACGCCCAACCGGCTCATCGAGTGGAGCTTCCCTGACCCGGACGCTTGGGATGTCGAACACGTTCGATCCCTTCGAGAGGCGGTCGCCGCTGCGGTCACCGAGGAGTTCGTGGACTGACCGAAGCGAAGGAGTCGCCGACCATGCGGCGACCCCTTCCCTCAGCAGATCCGGCTAGTGTCCGGCGCCGAGGTTGCCGGTCAGGCGCGTGCGCATGTGGACGCTCGCCTCGTTGAGTCCGTGCAGCTCGACCTGCTTGCCGTGGTGCTCGTACTTCGTCTCGATGGCGTCGAGCGCCGCAACCGTCGACGCATCCCAGATGTGCGAGCGGGCCATGTCGATGACGACGCGCTCCGGGTCATCCGCGTACTCGAACTGCGTGGTGAGGTCGTTGGACGAGGCGAAGAAGAGCTCGCCCTGCACGTCATAGAACGCCGTCTTCACGCCCTTGTCGTCCCGCACCTCGCGCGTGACGTTCGCGAAGTGCGCGACCCGTCGCGCGAACGCGACCATCGCAGTCAGCACGCCGACGATCACGCCGATCGCAAGGTTGTGCGTCGCGACGACCACGACGACCGTGACGAGCATGACGACGGTCTCGCTGATCGGCATCCGCTTCAGCGTCGACGGACGGATGCTGTGCCAGTCGAACGTCGCGACGGACACGATGATCATCACGGCGACCAACGCCGCCATCGGGATCAGCGCGACGACGTCGCCCAGCCCCACGACCAGCACCAGCAGGAAGACACCCGCAAGGAAGGTCGAGACCCGCGAGCGCGCGCCGGAGGCCTTCACGTTAATCATCGTCTGACCGATCATGGCGCAACCGCCCATGCCGCCGAAGAAGCCCGACAGGACGTTCGCGACGCCCTGACCCCAGGACTCGCGAGTCTTGTCGGAGTGCGTGTCGGTCACGTCGTCGACGAGCTTCGCAGTCATGAGTGACTCGAGCAGGCCCACGAGTGCCATGGCGATCGCGTACGGGCCGATGATGCCCAGCGTCTCGAGCGTCAGAGGGACGTTCGGGATGAACAGCTCCGGGAGGCTGCGAGGCAGTTCACCCTGGTCGCCCACGTTCGGCACGCCAAACCCGAACACGAGCACGGCGCCCGTGAGCAGCACGATGGCCACGAGCGGGGCGGGGATCACCTTGGTGAGCCGCGGCATCAGCACCATGATGAGGATGCCGACCGCGACGAGCGGGTACACGAGCCAGGAGACGCCGAGCAGGTGAGGCACCTGAGCGATGAAGATGAGGATCGCGAGTGCGTTGACGAAGCCGACCATGACGCTGCGGGGGATGAAGCGCATGAGCTTGGCGACGCCGAGCACTCCGAACAGGACCTGGATGAGGCCGGCGAGGATCACCGTCGCGATGAAGTAATCGAGTCCGTACTCGCGCGCCACGGGTGCGATGACGAGGGCGATGGCGCCCGTTGCGGCGGTGATCATCGCGGGCCGGCCGCCGAGGAACGCGATAGACACGGCCATGACGAACGATGAGAAGAGGCCGACGCGCGGGTCGACGCCGGCGATGATCGAGAACGAGATGGCCTCGGGGATAAGGGCCATGGCGACGACGAGGCCGGCGAGGGACTCGCGCGTCAGCAGTTTGGGGCTGCGCAGCACCTTCCAGACGGATGGGTTGTCGCGGTAGCGCGCCCGGTCGAGGGCAGGGGTGTTGATTGCCATGAGGCTCCTGGGTTATGGGGGTTCGCGCGGACGTGCCGAAGCGACGGACGAAGAGTGGGGGCGCGTCGACGCGCGGGCCGGTCCAGCCGACCGGCAAGGTTGCGGTGATGAGCGCTGGATCCGACGAGCGATACACTACCCTAACGTAAGGGTAGAGTTGAAAGGGTGGCTGATGGCCGACGAGATGATGATGCACATCGGCGAACTCGCCGAACGCACGGGCCTCTCGCTCCGGACGCTTCGCCACTGGGATGAAGTCGGCCTCGTCCGGGCCTCGGGAAGAACAAGCGGCGGTTTCCGCCTGTACACGACGTCCGATGAGCAGCAGGTGATGCTGGTCCGCAGCATGAAGCCCATGGGTTTCACGCTCGAGGAGATGGCCGAACTGGTGCGCGCAGCGGAGGCGTCCCCCAACGATCCGCTCGCCGAGATGGAGCCTGAGCGGGCTTCCTACTTCCTAGTCGAGTCGATCCGTCGCCGCGACAAGCTCATGCGGCATCTGGAAGGGGCAGAGGCCTTCGTCGCCAGGATCAGCTGAGCAGACGCCCGACGGGGCGCCAAGCGTGCCAGCAGAAGAGACAAGTGTCTGCGAAGGAACTCGTGATGTTGATGGAGGCTCCCGCGCCCCTTTGGGTCTTGCTACCCAGCGGCCGCTACGTGCAGGTCAGGAATGCCGTCCGGCGTGAGCGGAACCCGGCGGAATACGGAGGCCATGTGCGCTCGCGCTTCCAGAGTCGGCGCAAGCGGGTGAGGCGGGACGGTATGCCCACGGGTGCGGTCAATCCCGACGCGAGCTACAGCTCGAGACATGCGGTTCAACCGCAGTTCCAGGCGGACTCTTGGAGATGCCTGCTATCCGCTGCGGCCAATGACGCGGGTCGGAAGAAAAAACCTCCCAGACCCGTACACGCCGCGAGCACCAGAACGCGAAGCGGTGCGGAGGCAACCTAGGCTGCGGCCTCCCTCCCCCTAGGAGGTGCCGGGCTTCGCCTCGATCTGCTCAGCCAGGAACTGTTGAGCGCCTTGCAGGTCGAGGACGCCGCGCGTCTCGAACAGCAGCGTCCGGACTTCGTCGGCTGCAACGTGGGCTTGGGACACAGCCTCGGCCAGAACGAAGAGCGCGGGGCTTTCGATCGCCATCCCTCCCGATTCCTCGATCACGGCAACGAAGTCCGCGTTCCATAGTTGAGGTCGCGATTGAGGCTCGAGCTCGACGTGCTGGTTTACGACAAGCCATGGCACCGCGCGCTGATCTGCATCCTGTTGTCTCAGGTAGTTGGCCAGGTGTGTCGTGAGCTTTGTCCACTTGACCTGGGGCACGCCGCGCTTCGTGCCTGTCACTTCGACGATGGCGGTCACAGTCGAGGCTGAGGCTCGCAGGTCTTCGTGCTTGGGAGCGTCTGAGGTGTCCTCATCCATCGACAGGACGTCCAATTCGAAGAGCCGCAGTGCGTCCGCGACGGCGGCGACGAGTTCAGCACCAGACGCCGTAAGCAGGCGTCGCTGCCCCCGGTCGGCGATCGAGCGGGCTTCGACCAACTCGGCGGTCGCCTCGGCCACCACGCGATCGTGTTCCGCCTGCGCAGCGGCGAGCGCCACCACAGCGGACTGAACAGTTGATGCCGCTTTCTCCTCAGCCTTGGACTGCCATGCCCTCGAGTGTTGCCAGTCCGGCGCGCTGGGGAACGAATTGGGGCGTTCTCGACGCCATCGTTCGAACGCGAGGCGAAGCCAGGGCAGGAGACTCGCGTCTCGGGGCATGAACCAGTTAGTGACGCCGTCTCCGCGGTCGTAGGTGCCCGCAAGTGCCATCCGCTTGGGTCCGAGGAGCAGGGGGGTGATGACAAGACAGGGTGGCTCGCTGAAAGACTCTCGCATGCCTAGACCCCATTGCGACGGCCGATCGGACAGGTCGGTGCTCAATGTAGAGCGAGCGAGGGCCGCCTCGTCGGAGGACAGGGCTCCCTCCTCGATGGCGACCTGTCTGCCGGGGCTGTTCACCTTCACAAGGGTGCCCGCGCCGCGGTTCTTCCGCTCAAGTCCTCGGTCTACCGTCTCGTGGTCGCGCCCGGGAGTGATCATGTAGAACACAGGGACGCCATCAGCGATCCATCGCTGCAGGGGAAGGTGCGAAGCCAAGGACCTGTAGGGGCTCAAGTCCGTGATGATGACGTCGTACTCCGACCAGGCGATCGACCGGACCTCCGCATGCTCCTCCAGTGATCCGCCCCAGTGTGCAATGGGTCTGATTTCTTCTCGGAGGTCATCGTTCTCGACGATTACCAGAACTCGAGGGCGATCCTGCGGATTCAAGACTTCTTCGGGCATGGAGCAATGCTGGCGTTCCGGCGACCCTCACAGCAAATGCGCCGGCACCGCACCGCACCCGCCCCACCCCTCTAGGGGTGGGGCGCGCGGGTGAGGTGCGTCAGCTACTGCCCCGATGGGTCAGGTGCGCTCAGGTGCAACAGATGCAGGAGCCGCGGCAGGGACATTCTCCGCCTTCTGAGGCGTCTCCCGATGCGTCCGCCAGAGGTCACGGGCCAGCTGCTCCGCAATGTGGAGCTTCGCCTTCACTTCGCGGTAGTTCCTGGGCTACGGGTGTATCGACCGGATGTCGCCCAGCAGCTCTCCCATGTCGGGCTCTTCCTTGGCCGCGTCAGGCACGAGAAAACGCCATGAAGGCTCGCCGTTCGCGATGTGATGTCGGCAAGCACTGCTGCCTCCCATGCCGGGCTTCACGCGGCTTCCTCGGTTCCGGTGTACGGCGGCGGGGGGAAGTTGACGGTCGCAGCCTGTCCTGGGGTTGCAGTCGCCCATCCCGTGATCTCGCCTGCGTTCTTGTTGGCCTGCTCAGTCTGAATAGCTGCTCGCGCAAAGGCCCGCCCTGTCCCGTCCCGTCCCGTCCCGGGGTCACGCGTGACGTCACGAGGTTCCGGGCGTGACGAGAGCGGTGCAGCACTCGTGCAGTGATCAGGCAGACACAGATGGTGATCGCCTGCCTTGTGTGCACGCTCGCGGCGCTTGCGGCGCTTGTCGGCATCGGCCTTCATCCGGACCGAGGGCGGAGGGATGTGCTCGTCGATCTCCACTACGCGAACGGTCGTGCCGGTGACTTCGAGAAGCCCGGCCGCGGCGATCCGCTGGACTGCTGCTGCTGGGTCCTCGTGGTCAGATGCGCGCCTCGCGTCGATTGCTCGCAATTCGCCCGTCAGGTGCTCGCCTCGTGAGCAGAGCTGGATCATCGCGAGGTAGTGCCAGCGGTCGGCCGGGTCGAGACCGGCCAGGTCGGCGCGATCGGTGAAATCATCCGAGAGCTTGGTCCAACTCATGTGGTCGCTGCTCCTTCCTGGGCTCCTGGTTCGATCGGATGGTCACGCAGAGGTCAGGGCCTTGTCAGGTCCTTCATGAGCGTCTTGGGCCTCGCAGTTGCAGCTGCTGAGGCCCTCCTTCTTCGGGGTCAAGCCGAGACCCGCGTCGGGCGGTCGGTGCGGGTGTGCTCCGAGTTCTCCAGCCAAGCGATGACGTCCTCGCGCCTGTAGAGGATGGTCTTCGGCGTTGGCTTCAAGAAATTGGGTCCGCGACCCGTGTAGCGGAGCTGCGAGAGCGCCCCCTTGCTGATACCGGGGATCATCTCGCAAACGTCCTCGGGCCTGAGATAAACGTTCGGGCTAGCCATGGTTGCCTCCTGAGGGATGTGTGACACGACTGGCTCACTGTAGCACGGCGTGAGCCGGTTGTGTCAACGGCCAGTCATGACACGCCGCGATCGATGTGCAATACTCGCTGCATGACCCGTTATGAGCCAGAGCTAGCTGTGGCCGGTGAAGGCCCAGCCACCTTCATGGGCTTCGCGATCAACTGCCAGGAGCGAGCCATACACATCGAGGAACGCGACGGTTATGACGTTGAGATCGTCATCGACTTGGATCGCAGCATCTCCCAGTACGTCGCTTCGAGCGTCAAGGTGTCACGCCGGTCAGAAGGCTCAGAGGTCACGGCGAAGGTGCTGCGCACCGTCACGGTCCAAGAGGTGATCGCAGAGGTCGCGCTGCGCGACCTTGTGACCATCGACGAGTCCGGATTGTCCGAGGACACGCCCCCCGTGAGCGCACTGGAGTGGCTAGAAGATGTGAAGGCTGGCGGCCTCGAGGCGTTGCGTGCAGTCGAGCTGAAGCCTGGTGAAGAAGCGGACGACACAGAGGTCGTGGGCATGATCTACACGCTCGCGAAGCTCGGCAACTGGCCGCCATTGGCAACGGTGGCGACGTACCTGGGTGTCAGTCAGAGCACGGCGACGCGGATGGTCGCGAGAGCGCGCAAGGAGAACCGATGGTTCCGCGACAACTGGTTCCGCGATGGGTAGCGTCGTCCGGTACTCCGAGAAGCCGGCGCGCTACCTCGTGCGTTGGCGGGACCCTGAGCGACGGCAGCGGGAGAAGCGCGGGTTCACACGCAAGAGCGACGCCGACGGTTACCTTGCGTCCGTAACGACTGCGATCAGCAGCGGACAGTACATCGATCCGCGCGAGGCCAAGCACACCATCGGCAGCCTTGCCGAACCGTGGCTGAGGACTAAGCGATCGACACTCAAACCGTCGAGCTACGCGCCACTGGAGGCATCATGGCGCAACTACGTCGAGCCGAGATGGGGAACGGTGCCAGTCGGGCTCGTGCGGCACTCAGCGGTCCAGGAATGGGCGTCAGGCATCGGCATGTCGTCGACGGTCGTGAAGCGCGCCTACGGCGTTCTGAGCGGAATCTTGGACGTCGCGGAGCGGGACCGCAAGATCGTTGTCAACCCGGCGCGAGGCGTCCGACTGCCAGCGAAGACCGTGCAGCGCAAGCATCGTTACCTCACGACGCGCGAACTCCTCGCGCTGGCAGTCGCATCCGGTCCGAGGGAGCCGCTTGTGCTGACGCTGGGCCTGTGCGGCCTCCGATGGGGTGAAGCGATCGAGCTTCGCGGAGGGGATCTCGATCTCGTGCGGCGGCGAATCCATGTCGCTCGCGCTGCGGTCGAAGTGCATGGCGAGATCCACGTCGGCGACACCAAGACCGGGGCGGCCCGATGGGTGCCGATCCCTGCTCTACTCGTTCCGATGCTGGTGAAGCTGACGAGCGACAAGGCCAACGATGCTCTTGTCTTCGATGACGGGCACGGCTTCCACATGCGGCGCACCCGGGTTTCAGCGGGTTCCCGGTCGTGGTTCAAGACGGCGCTCACGACGGCCGGCATCGCTCCGATGACGCTGCACGATCTGCGACACACCGCCGCATCGATCGCAGTGAGCTCTGGCGCGAATGTGAAGGCGGTCCAGCGGATGCTCGGTCACGCCTCGGCGACCATGACCCTGGACAGGTATGCAGATCTGTTCGATGACGACCTTGAGGCGCTTTCAGACCGTATCGATGCCGCGATGACTCGTGCGAGCGCTGAGTTATAGCTGAGTCGCCGTGGCCTCCGCACGAGGATGGCCCTCGACTTCCGCTAGTTTCCTAGGAAGTCGAGGGCCATTCCGACGTGGAGACGGAGGGATTTGAACCCTCGGTCCCCTATTGGGGACTCCACCTTAGCAGGGTGGTGCACTAGGCCGGACTATGCGACGTCTCCTCGGCCCGCCGAGAGCAGGCCAGCGGCAAGTCTAGCAAAGGGTGGGAGGGGTCTCGTGACGCGTGCGGCTGCGCCGCGCGCTCCTCGACCAGCGGGGCGGCACGGAGGGTCTCGTGACGCGCGCGGCTGCGCCTCGCGCTCCTCGACCAGCGGGAGGTCAGCTGCCGTAGGGGACGACGCACGACTGCTGCGAGGCGTCCTGGCCGATGACGCCCTCGAGACCCTCGGTCGATTCCGGCGTCTCGGTGGCGCCGGGCGTCTCCGTCGGCTCGGGCGTCTCGGTGGCGCCGGGTGTCTCGGTCGCGCCCGGAGTCTCGGTCGGCCCCGGCGTCTCGTCGGTCGAGCCGATGCCGAGCGAATCCTCCCCCAGCGAGATCGGCAGATCGAGGCGAATGCGCCGCATCAGCTCGTCGGCCGCCTCCTCATCGGGGTAGACGCGGCTGCCGTCGGGCACGTTCGGGTAGAGCACGAACTGCATGGTCTCGAGCGGGATGTCGGCGAGCACCCGCGCCATCGACACCATCGTGCCCACGTTGCCCAGGCCGGACGACAGGGTCATGTTCTCGAGCGCGACCTGCGAGATGGCGTAGAGCTTGGTGAAGTCGGTGAGCACCGCATCCGACTGCAGTGTGCGCACGAGCGACGAGAGGAACACCTGCTGCGAGGAGATGCGCGCGAGGTCGGAGCCGTCGCCGACGCCGTGGCGCGAGCGCAGGAACTGCAGCGCCTGCTCGCCCTCGAGGTCGTAGGTGCCGGCCTCGGGGATCTCGAGCCCCGTCCACGGATCGTCGATCGGGCCCGCGAAGCACACCGGCACGCCGCCGACGGCGCTCGACATGCTGATGACCCCGGTGAAGGTGATCATCGCGGCGTACGGCACCTCGATGTCGGTCATGTCCGAGACGACCTCGGCCACGCAGGAGAGGCCGCCGCGCGAGAGCGCCTGGTTGAACTGCACGCCGGATGCCGCGGGCTGCGTGACGCCGGTCTCCGGGTCCTCGCACTCGGGGAAGTCGACGATCAGGTCGCGCGGGAAGGAGACGACGCGCGCCTGCTGATGGTCGTCGCTCACGTGCAACAGCATCGTGACGTCGTTCAGCATCCCCTCGCCGTACGAGTTCTCGCCGAACTCGGCGCCCTGCCCGGTGCGCTGGTCGGAGCCGACCAGCAGGATCGTGAAGCCGCCCTCGTAGGGGGCGAAGCCGCCCTGCGCCTGCGGCACCTCGCCGCCCAGCTCGACGGTCTGCAGGCCGGTCGAGAGCCGCAGCACCGAGACGCCGATCACGCCGATGCCGGCGACCAGCAGCACGGCGACGCTCAGCGCCGCCCAGCGCAGCACGTGCGCGATGCCCGAGTGGCGGCGCAGCCGACCGTGGCGGGGCGCCATCGACGAGGTGTCGACGCTCGATGCGCGCGGCTCCGACATGGCACTCCCTCCTGAGATCGGCACTACTGCTGCGGAGGGCGTGGGATTCGAACCCACGAGGCATCGCTGCCCACCGGTTTTCAAGACCGGCTCCATCGGCCGCTCGGACAGCCCTCCAGCACCCGCGCTGGGAGCGGGCCTCAGAGGATTCTACGACCAGGACGGATGCGGTGCATCGGCCGCGCCTCGCAGCCGCCTGTGAACGGCGGTGCGCTCAGACCTTCGCGAGCAGCCCCTCGAGCACGAGCGCCAGCCCGTCTGCGTCGACCGTGTCGGTCACCTCGCTCGCCGCGGCCTTGACCTCGTCGGGCGCCTGGCCCATCGCGACGGCCCTGCCGCCGCCGGCGACCACCCACTGGAACATGTCGATGTCGTTGCGGCCGTCGCCGACCACGATGGTGCGGCTGCGGGGGATGCCGACGAGCTCGCCGACGCGCTCGAGGCCGGTCGCCTTGTTGACGCCGTCGGGCGCGATGTCGAGCCAGGAGGAGTAGCCGATCGCGTACGAGACCTTGTGCAGCCCCATCGACTCGACGATCTCGAGGAACTCGTCGACCCGGTGGTCGGGGCTCATCACCACCACGCGCATCGCGGGCGCATCGAGCAGCTGCTCGAACTCGACCTGCTCGGCCTCGTCGAGGTTCCAGTCGATCATGCCGTTCGTGTAGCGGCGGTGGCCGGAGGCATCCTCGACCATGAACGAGCCCGTCGGCAGTCCCTGCGCGATCGTGCGGAGCGCCGTGGAGGGGTCGAAGGTCTCGACGTGCACCGTCTCGTAGCGCGCGTCGCGGCGCTCGAGCACCAGCGCCCCGTTGGCCGAGACGAGGTGGGTGGGCTCGATGCCGAGCCTCGCGGCGGTCGACTCGGTCGTCGACTGCGAGCGGCCCGTGGCCAGCACCACGACGTGCCCGGCCTCGACGACCGAGCGCACCGCATCCCCCACCCGATCCGACATCGAGTCGTCCTCGTGCACGATGGTGCCGTCGATGTCGAGGCCGACGAGCCAGCGCTCCATCAGGCGCCCTGCCCGACCGGCTCGATGACAGCGATGCCGCCGAGGTAGGGCCGCAGCGCCTCGGGCACGCGCACCGAGCCGTCGGCCTGCTGGTGCGTCTCGAGGATCGCGACCAGCCAGCGGGTGGTGGCCGCGGTGCCGTTGAGCGTCGCGACCGGGGCCGTCCTGCCGCTCTCGGTGCGGTAGCGCGTGGCGAGCCTGCGCGACTGGAAGGTGGTGCAGTTCGAGGTGGAGGTGAGCTCGCGGTACTGCTGCTGCGAGGGGATCCACGCCTCGATGTCGAACTTGCGGGCGGCGCTCGAGCCCAGGTCGCCGGCGGCCACGTCGATGACGCGGTAGTCGAGCTCGCACGCCTGCAGCATGCGCTCCTGCAGGGCGCGCAGGCGGTCGTGCTCCGCCTCGGCGTCCTCCGGCTTCACGTACGAGAACATCTCGAGCTTGTTGAACTGGTGCACGCGCAGGATGCCGCGGGTGTCGCGGCCCGCGCTGCCCGCCTCGCGGCGATAGCAGGTCGACCAGCCGGCGTAGCGCTTCGGGCGCTCGAGGTCGACGATCTCGTCGGCGTGGAAGCCCGCGAGCGCCACCTCGGAGGTGCCCGTGAGGTAGAGGTCGTCGGCGGGCAGGTGGTAGACCTCGGCCGCGTGCTCGCCCAGGAAGCCGGTGCCCTGCATGATCTCGGGCCGCACGAGCGTGGGCGTGGTGAGCGGCGTGAAGCCGTCGGCGAGCACCTGGTCGAGGCCCATCAGCATCAGCGCGAGCTCGAGCCGCATGCCGATGCCGGTGAGGTAGTAGAAGCGGGTGCCCGCGACCTTGGCGCCGCGAGCGATGTCGAAGGCCCGCAGGCTCTCGCCCAGCTCGACGTGGTCGCGCGCCTCGAAGTCGAAGCTGCGCTCGCTGCCGTGCGTGGCGAGCGTGACGAAGTTCTCCTCGCCGCCCGCCGGTACGTCGGGGTGCACGAGGTTGCCGAGCCGGGAGACGGATGCGTCGAACGCGGCCTCGGCGTCGGTCACCCGGGCCTGCGCCTCCTTCACGCCGCCGGCGAGCGCCTTGCCCTGCTCGATGAGCGCGGGCCGCTCCTCGCTGCTCGCCCTGCCGACGAGCTTCGCGTGCGCGTTCTGCTCGGCGCGCAGGCCCTCGAACTCGGTGATGGCGGCACGGCGGGCGGATTCGGCCGCGAGCGCCTCGTCGACGTACGACACTGGGTCGCCGCGGCGCTCCTGGCTGGCCTTCACGAGGTCGGGCTGCTCGCGCAGCAGCTGAGGATCGATCACGCCCCCAGTCTACGAGCGGGCGGGCGCGGGCCGTCCCAGGCTCCGCCGGGGCGACGCCGGGCCGCGCCGGGTACTGTGCCGACATGCGAGCAGGCATCGTCTTCAACCCCGTCAAGCTGTCGCGCGAGCAGCTCGCGCCGCAGGTCGAGACGGCGCAGCCGCTCGACTGGTCGGAGCCGGCCTGGTTCGAGACCGGGGCGGAGGACGGCGGCGAGGCCGCCGTGCGCGAGGCGCTCGACGCCGGAGTCGACCTGCTGATCGTCGCGGGCGGAGACGGCACCGTGCGCGTCGCCGCCGACCTGGTGACCGGCACGAGCGTGCCGCTCGCGATCATCCCGGCGGGCACCGGCAACCTGCTGGCCCGCAACCTCGGCATCGACGTCGCGAGCCTGCGGGCAGCGGTGCGCACCGCGTTCGAGGGCGAGGAGCGCGAGATCGACCTGGGCGAGCTCGAGCTCGAGGCGCCCGACGGCGAGCGCTCGCGGCATGCGTTCGCGGTCATGGTCGGCTTCGGCCTCGACGCGGAGATGATCGAGGCGACCGACGACGACCTGAAGCAGCGCGTCGGGTGGCTCGCCTACGTGAACGCGGCCGGCCGCGTGATCGCGACGCTCGACAAGGTGCGGGTGCAGGTGCGCATGGACGACGGCCGCACCGTGCGGCAGACCGTGAACACGATGGTGATCGGCAACTGCGGCACCGTCACCAACGGCATCGTGCTGCTGCCCGACGCCGCGGTCGACGACGGCAAGCTCGACATCGCGCTCATCCGGCCGCGCGGCGCGCGCGGCTGGCTGCAGGTGATCGGCTACATCGCCCGCAACAACCTGCTGGTGACGAAGGTGCTGCGCCGCAAGGGCAGGCTCGGGCGCCAGCGCACCGGCGCGGCGCTCGGCTACGGCCAGGCGCAGCGGACGGTCGCCCGGCTCGAGGAGCCGCGCGTCGTGCAGGTCGACGGCGATGTCGTCGGCGAGGCGGTCGCGCTCAGGGCGACCATCCGCGAGGACGCGCTGCGGGTGCGGGTGCCGAAGCGGCGCACGCTGCTCGGCCCTCCTGCCTGACACGCCCCGCGGGCGAGCCGCCCCTAGGGCTTCTGGACGGTGATGGTCCAGCTCGCGTCGCCCGTGCGGTCGAACGCCGTCACCGGGTAGCCCTCGTCGGCGGCCCAGCGGGGCAGCGAATCGGTCGCCTGGGTGCAGTCGAAGTCGATGCGCAGCTGGTCGCCGCTCGGGATGCCGGCGATGGCGCGCTTGGCCTCGACGAGCGGGAACGGGCACACCTGGCCCTCGGTCTCGAGCACGTGCACGGTCATGGGTCCTCCTCGGTCGATGGGTGATGGATGCGGTGGGTCAGACACCGACGGGCGTCGGCGCGGTGTCCCTCAGACGCCGACGGGCGTCGGTGCGGGGGCGGCGCGGCTGCCGCGGCGACCGAAGACGACGCGCACGGCGATGCCGGTGCCGAGCAGCATGGCGGCGAAGGCGGTCCAGCCCTGCAGCGTGAAGGATGCGGAGCCCACCATCGCGTTGCCGATCGTGCACCCGCCGGCGATCGCGGCGCCCACGCCCATGAGCAGCCCACCACCGGTCGAGCGCAGGACGGTCTGCGCATCCGGAACCCTGATGCGGAACTCGCCGGAGCCCTTGGCCGCGATGAACGAGCCCAGCAGGATGCCGAGCACCAGCATGACGCCCCAGTCGACGAGCTCGGCATCGCCCGTGACGAGGAAGGCGACGATGTCGGCGCTGGGCGTCGTGATGCCCAGGCCGGATTCGCGTCCCGCGGCGTAGGAGAGCGGGAACGCGGCGATGCCGATCACGCCGATGACCACGGCGGTGGCGAAGGCGTTCCAGGGCCGCTCGAAGAGGATGCGGGCGATGCCGGTGCGCCGCGCCGGCAGCTGCACGGGCTTGGGTCGTGCGGCGTCCTTCCGCAGGTGGTGCCAGGCGGCCGCGCCGACGCCGGCGACGAGCAGCGCGACGAGCGCCCACGGGCTGACGCCGAGCAGCTCGTGCACGGTGCCGACCGGGGCCGTCACGCCGCGGAGGCTCTCGACCAGCGGGGCGCCCGGGCCGTGCTTCATGATCGCGGCCGCGAGCGCGTAGCCGGCCAGTGCGATCCAGGAGCCGATCAGCCCCTCGCCTGCCCGGTAGTAGGTGCCGGTGGCGCAGCCACCCGCGTAGACGATCGCGAAGCCGAAGACGAGCCCGCCGACGATGGCACCGAGCCACGGGAACGTGTCGGCCCCGAGCTGGATCACGCCGAGCGCGTCGAGGGCGAAGATGCCGATCGCCTGCACGGCGATCGTCACCAGGAAGGCGGTGAGCCAGCGGGTCTGCTTGGCGAGCCAGACGTCGCGGAAGGCGCCGGTGACGCAGAAGCGGCCGCGCTGGAGGGCGAAGCCGAGCACGGTGCCGAGGGCGAGGCCGGTGAGGATCACGAGGACTGGTTCCTCTCGGGTTCGGGAGCGCCGTCCGGACGGATGGCACCAGGGAACCCTAACAACCGCTTATGCCGGCTATCGTCATATCGCGTAACGTGCGGCGTCGGACGCTACGCCTCCGGCTCGCCCGCGAGCAGGCCGCGCAGCCAGTCGCGGGCATCCTCGAACGAGCGGTTCGTGTAGCGGCGCTCGACCTCGATGCGCTGCCCGTCGGCCCGCGGGTACGAGCCCAGGAACGTCACCTTCGGGCTGAAGCGCTTGAGGCCGAGCAGCGCATCCGCCACCCGCTCGTCGCGGATGTGCCCGTCGGCGTCCATCACGAAGCGGTAGCGGCCGAGCCGGTCGCCGATCGGGCGCGACTGGATGAGCGAGAGGTTGACGCCGCGGGTCGCGAACTGCTCGAGCATGTCGAGCAGCACGCCCGGCTCGTCGCTCGGCAGCTCGACGACGAGGCTCGTCTTGTCGGCGCCGGTCGGCTCGCCCGGAGCGCCCGCGCGACCGACGAACAGGAACCGCGTCACCGCATCCGGGTTGTCCCCGATCCGATCGGCGAGCACCTCGAGCCCCTCGACCCACTGGCCGATCGTGGGGGTCGACAGGGCAGCCTGCGCGGCACCGGCGCCGAGGTCGGCGGCGGCCGTGACGTTGGATGCGGCAGGCAGGTGGGCGCGGCCGGGCAGCTCGCGCTGCAGCCAGCCGGTGCACTGCGCCCACGCGACCGGGTGCGCGGCGATCACCGCGATGTCGTCGAGCCGCGTGCCCGTGGGGGCGACGAGCGAGAAGTTGACGCTCACGACGTGCTCGGAGATCACGCGCAGCCCCGGGGTCGCGGCCAGCGCGTCCTGCGCGGCGGTGACGCCGCCCTCGATGGAGTTCTCGATCGCGATCATCGCCGCGTCGGAGCGGCCCTCGGCGACGGCGGCGAGCGCCTCGGCGACGTTGGCGACCGGCACCCGCTCGGCGCCGTCGAGACCGGCGACCTGCTCGAGCGCGGCCTCGGTGAACGTGCCGCGGGGGCCGAGGAAGGTGACGACGCGCGGCTGGCTCATGGCACCAGCCTAGGCTCGGCCGCGTGCCGGTGCCGCAGCCGCGCGTCAGCCCGGGACGAGGCCGCGCACCGCGGCGAGCGTGCGCTCGATGTCGTCGGGACCAGTCGCCCAGGACGACATCGAGCAGCGCAGCACGGCGCGCCCGCGCCACTCGGCCCCGGTCACGACCGCCGTGCCCTCGGCGAGGATCGCGGCGCCGAGCTCGCGCGTCGCCTCATCGGAGGCGAGCCCGAACATGACCTGGGTGTAGTCGACGTCGTTGACGACCGCGACGCCCTCGATCTGCCGCAGGCCCGCGGCGATGGCCACGGCGTTCGCGTGCAGCCGGTCGACGAGCGCCGCGACGCCCGAGCCGCCGAGGCTGCGCAGCGCCGCCCAGGCGGGCACGCCGCGGGCGCGGCGCGAGAGCTCCGGCGTGACGTCCCAGGGGTCGAGCCCGGTGTAGACCAGGTAGTCGCCGCCGGTGCGGAACGCGGCGATGGAGTCCGCCGGATCGCGCACGATCGCCATGCCGCAGTCGTACGGCACGTTCAGGGTCTTGTGCGCATCCGTCGCCCAGGAGTCGGCGTGCTCCATGCCCGCGGTGAGCGGCCGCAGCGAGGGAGAGGCGGCGGCCCAGAGGCCGAAGGCGCCGTCGACGTGCACCCACGCCCCGTTGCGGTGCGCGATCGGGATGAGCGCGGCGAAGTCGTCGAAGGCGCCCGTGTGCACCTCGCCCGCCTGCAGGCACACGAGCAGCGGGCCCTCGCCGTGCTCGAGCGCGCGCTCGAGCGCATCCGGGCGCATCCGCCCCTGGTCGTCGGCGTCGACGACCGTGATCTCGCTGCGGCCGAAGCCCAGGAAGCGCGCGGCCCGGTCGATCGAGCCGTGCCGGTCGGCGCCCACCACGAGCCGCACGGCCGGTGCGGAGCGCAGCCCCTGCTGGGCCAGATCCCAGCCCGCGCGGGCCAGCACCGCGTGCCGCGCGGTCGCCATGCAGGTGAAGTTCGCCATCTGGCCACCGGTGACGAAGCCGACGCTCGCGGCCTCGGGCAGACCGAGCAGCTCGAGCATCCAGCGGCCCGCGATGCGCTCGAGCGCGACCATGGTGGGCGTCAGCATCGCCGAGCCGGAGTTCTGATCCCACGCCGAGACCAGCCAGTCGGCGGCCAGCGCCGCCGGCAGCGTGCCGCCGATCACGAAGCCGAAGAAGCGCCCGCCGGGGATCCCGACCAGCCCGGGGCCGGCACCGGCCGCCAGCTGCTCGACGACCGCCTCGGCATCGAGCCCATCGGCCGGCAGCGGCCCGCCGAAGGTGCCGAGCATGTCGTCGAGCGTGGCGCGCGGCCACACCGGCCGCTCGTCGAGCGTGCCGAGGAACTCCATCGCGCTGCGGTGCGCGGCGTGCAGCGCACGGCCCCGGTCGTCCACGAGCGCAGTGTCCCACCGCGCGAGCGGCCCGGCAACGGGCGACTTCCGGCCCCGCGGGCACCGCGTGGCGCGCGGCGTGCCGATCAGCGCATGGAGATGACGAGCTTGCCGCGCACGTGGCCGCCGCGCTGCAGCTCGACCGCCTCGCGGACGCGCTCGATCGGGAAGCTGCGCTCGATCGGCAGCACCATCGAGCCATCGGCGAGCGCCGCCGCGATGCGCCCCAGCGCGCCCTCGGAGGCGCCGCCGCCCCCGGTGCTGATCACGCCGGCCGGCACGTCGGGCCCGGCCGCGATGGCCGAGATGCGCCCCGGATCGACGCCGAGCTCGAGCGCGGCGTCGATCGTGCTGGTGCCGTGCAGGTCGATCGCCGCGTCGACGCCCTCGGGCGCGATCGCGCGCAGCCGCTCGACGAGCCCGTCGCCGTAGGCGACCGGCTCTGCGCCGAGCTCGCGCAGGAACTCGTGGTTCGACGCGGATGCGGTCGCCACCACGCGCGCGCCGCTCGCGACCGCGAGCTGGGTCGCGAGCACGCCGACGCCGCCGGCGGCGCCGCCGATCAGGACCGTCTCCCCCGGCCGCGGCGCGACGGCACCCACGGCAGCATCCGCCGTGCGTGCGGCGATCGGCAGCGCTGCGGCGACCTCGTCGTCGAGCCCGTCCGGCGTGCGGGTGAGCGCGCTCGCCTCGACCACGACGTGGTCGGCGACGGCCGCGCCGCGACGCCCGCCGAAGACGCGGTCGCCCACCGACCAGTCGAGCACGCCCTCCCCCAGCTCGTCGATCGTGCCCGCGAGGTCGTGGCCGAAGCCGGCGGGCAGCGTCACGCCGAAGGCCTGTGCGACCTGCTCGTGCTGCCCGACCTTCCAGTCCACCGGGTTGAGCCCTGCCGCCGCCACGCGCACCCGCACCTGGCCGGGCCCGGGGTGCGGCTCGTCGCGCTCCACCACCTCGAGCTGCTCGGGACCGCCGAACCGCTCCTGCTGCACGAACCTGCTCATGGCGCCTCCCGCCGATCGATGTCTCCGGGGCAACCGGGCCCGCAGGGCGAGCATTCCCTGCCGGGCCCGAGCCCGCGGTGCTTGGATGGAGCCATGAGCAGAGCCGGCACCGTTGCCCAGCCCCAGGACCTGATCGACGTCGCCGCCCTCGAGCGCGCGTACTTCGAGCTCGTGCCCGACGTGTCGGACCCCGACCAGGCGGTCGCGTTCGGCACCTCCGGCCACCGCGGCAGCGCGTTCGACACGGCGTTCAACGAGGCGCACATCCTGGCCATCACGCAGGCGATCTGCGAGTACCGCGCCGGTCAGGGCATCACCGGCCCGCTCTACATCGGCCGCGACACCCACGCGCTGTCGCTGCCGGCGGAGCGCACCGCGCTCGACGTGCTCGTCGCCAACGGGGTGCGGGTGTGCGTGGATGCGCGCGGCTCGGTGACGCCGACCCCGGCGGTCTCGCGTGCGATCCTCGCGCACAACAGCACCGCATCCGACACCGACCTCGCCGACGGCATCGTCGTCACTCCGAGCCACAACCCGCCGCGCGACGGCGGCTTCAAGTACAACCCGCCGCACGGCGGGCCGGCCGACTCGGATGCGACCGGCTGGATCGCGAAGCGCGCGAACGAGCTCATCGCCGGCGGCCTCGAGGGCGTGCAGCGCGCGCAGGTCGAGGGCACGAGCGACCGGCGGGTCGAGCTGTACGACTTCCGGGAGGAGTACGTGAACGCGCTCGGCCGCGCGATCGACTTCGAGGCGATCAAGGCCGCCGGGCTGCGCATCGGCGCCGACCCGCTCGGCGGCGCGGCGGTGGAGTACTACGGCGCGATCGCGGAGCGGTACGGCATCGACCTGACGGTCACGAACCCGACGGTGGATGCGACGTGGTCGTTCATGACGCTCGACTGGGACGAGAAGATCCGCATGGACTGCTCGAGCCCGAACGCCATGGCCTCGGTGCTCGCCCGCAAGGACGAGTTCGACATCCTCACCGGCAACGACGCCGACGCCGACCGGCACGGCATCGTCACGCCGGACGGCGGGCTCATGAACCCGAACCACTTCCTGGCGGTGGCGATCGAGTACCTCTTCGCGCATCGGCCGGGCTGGCGCGGCGACGCGGCGATCGGCAAGACGCTCGTCTCCTCGTCGATGATCGACCGGGTGGCGGATGCCCTGGGTCGCCGGCTCTGGGAGGTGCCGGTCGGCTTCAAGTGGTTCGTGCCTGGGCTCGTCGACGGCTCGGTCGGCTTCGGCGGCGAGGAGAGCGCTGGCGCCTCCTTCCTGCAGCGGGACGGCACCGTCTGGACGACCGACAAGGACGGCATCCTGCTGTGCCTGCTGGCGTCCGAGATCCGCGCGGTGACGGGCAGGTCGCCGTCGCAGCTGTACGCCGAGCTCACCGAGCGCTTCGGCGCGCCCGTGTACGAGCGGGTGGATGCGCCGGCGACGCGGGAGCAGAAGGCGCGGCTCGGGAAGCTCACCGGCGACGCCGTCACGGCGACCTCGCTCGCGGGAGACCCGATCACCGCGAAGCTGACCGAGGCGCCCGGCAACGGGGCCGCGATCGGCGGGCTCAAGGTCGTCACCGACCGCGCGTGGTTCGCGGCCCGCCCCTCGGGCACCGAGGACGTCTACAAGATCTACGCCGAGTCGTTCGTCGGCGCCGAGCACCTGCGGCAGGTGCAGGCGGAGGCGAAGGCGATCGTCGATCAGGCGCTCGCCGGCTGACGCCCCCCTGCTGCCTGAGCCGGTCCGCCCGAAGGGCCGACGCCCCTGCTGCCTGAGCCGGTCCGCCCGAAGGGCTGACCCCCCTGGCTGAGCCGGTCCGCCCGAAGGGCTGACCCCCCTGCTGCCTGAGCCGGTCCGCCCGAAGGGCTGACCGTGTCGAAGGCGGTGCCGGCGCAGGGACGCTTCGCCACGCTCAGCGGCCTCCTGCCGCGGCGCGGCGGATCCTGAGGCTCTCGAAGGGCAGCCAGCGAGCAGCTGTCAGCGGCCGCGCCTAGCCTGCCCGCATGAGCGAGCCACTGCGCTTCCGGGTGCCCGACGACGAGCTCGATCGGCTGCACCGGCGGCTGGTCGACGTGATCCTCCCCGCGCCCACGCCGGGCGCCACCGGCATCCCGATGCCGACTCTGCGCCGCCTGCTGGAGCGCTGGCGAGACGGCTTCGACTGGCGCGCGGCCGAAGCGCGGCTGTTCGCGCACGAGCACCGCGTCGCCGAGGTCGAGGGCACCCGCATCCACTACGTGCACGTGCGCGGCGGCGCGCCGGGCCGGCTGCCGATCCTGCTCACCCACGGCTGGCCCTACACGTTCGCCGAGATGCTGCCGCTCGCCGAGGCGCTGCGCGGCGAGCTCGACGTCGTCATCCCCTCGCTGCCCGGCTTCCTCTGGTCCGACCCGCTGCCGGAGCCCTTCACCGAGCAGGCCGTGGCGCGTCGCTGGCGCGCCCTCATGGTCGACGAGCTCGGCTACGAGCGCTTCCTCACCTATGGCGAGGATGTCGGGGCCGGCATCAGCGACTGGCTGGCGGGCGGGCACGCGGATGCGGTGGCCGGCGTGGTCGCGACGCACGCGTCGTTCGGCGCTCGGGATCGCGGCGAGCACCTCGACGCCGCGGAGATCGACTTCTTCGCGCGCTTCGATGCCGAGGGACCGCTCGCCGGCGGCTACGCCCACCAGCAGGGCTCGCGCCCCGACACCACCGCCGCAGCGCTGCTCGACTCCCCCGCCGGACTGCTCGCCTGGGTGGGCGAGAAGCTGCTCGAGTGGGCGGGCGACGACGGCCTGCCGGACGACACCGTGCTCACCACCGTCATGCTCTTCTGGCTGACGCGCTCGATCGGCACCTCGTTCCGGCCCTACAGCGACGGCGGCGGCGCACCGCATCCGCTCGTCGAGGTGCCTGCGGCGGTGCGTGTGCAGCGTCGCGAGCGCGACTACCCGCGCTCGCTCGCCGAGCGCAGCTACCGCGACCTGCGCTCGTTCGCGGTGCTCGAGCGCGGCGGGCACTTCCCCGCGCTCGAGACGCCGGCCGAGGTGGCCGCCGCCGTGCTCGAGCTGGAGCCCCAGGCGCGCGCCGCGCGGTGACACCCGCCTCGCGCGCCTCCATTGGCGCCTCCCGCGCCTGAGCGGCGGCTCCCGCATCTGAGTGGCGGCTCCCGCATCTGAGTGGCGGCTCCCGCATCTGAGTGGCGGCTCCCGCGCCTGACTGGCGGCTCCCGCACCTGACTGGCGGCTCCCGCACCTGACTGGCGGCTCCCGCACCTGACTGGCGGCTCCCGCGGACGCCCCAGCCTTCGCGACCTCCTGACCGGCCGCCGAGGGCCGAGCGGGGCATCGTGCGTGGGCCGTGCGCATGAAGGCGCCACTCACACGCGGGAAGCGCCACTCACACGCGGGAAGCGCCACTCACACGCGGGAAGCGCCACTCACACGCGGGAGGCGCCACTCACACGCGGGAGGCGCCAATCGATGCTGGCGAGGGTTGCACCGCGCTGCGCGCCTACTGCTCGAACGAGTCGGTGACGATGCGCACGTCGGGGCCGAGCGCATCCGTCACGAGCTGCATGCCCGACTCGACCGTCAGCTCGTTGCGCCACGCAGAGCGCGTGATCGGCTCGGCGGCGTCGACGAGCGGGTGCAGCTGCAGGTTGCGCCGGTTCGCCCACTGCTGGCTCGCGAACTGCGCCGGCGTCAGGTCGAAGTGCATGTAGATCGGCACCGCCGCGGGGTCGACCACCTCGATCTCGCCGCCCGGCTCGCCCACGAGCTCGAACTGCGCGACGGCGCTCACCACCCGCGGCACCGCCATCTGCGTCGTCAGCGAGTTGCCGAGCGAGTAGTAGACGAAGGCGCGCGAGCCGTCCTCGCGCTCGAGCCACTCGGCCTCCTGCAGCACGTGCGGGTGCGTGCCGAGGATGACGTCGGCGCCGAGCTCGGCGAGCCGCTGCGCCTGCTCGCGCTGGCGGTCGTTGACGACGCTCGAGTACTCGTCGCCCCAGTGCACCGCCAGCACGGTCGCGTCGGCGACCTCCTCGGCCTCGGCCAGCTGCTGCTCGACGAGCGGGTCGTCGAGCCACGTCACCGCGTGCTCGTTCGTGGCCGTGTTCGACAGGTCGACGAAGTTCAGGAACGCGACCGTGAGCCCGTCGATCTCGGTCGTCGGCACCTGCGCCTGCTCCTCCGCGGAGCGGAAGGCGCCGTGGATCAGCAGCGGGTCGAGCTCGTCCCACACGGCCCGCGTGCGGTCGATGCCCTCCTGGCCGCGGTCGAAGGTGTGGTTGTTGCCCAGCCCGATGGTGTTGCAGCCGGCGTCGGCGATGCCCTCCGCGAACTCCACCGGCGCGTTGAACGCCGGGAAGTACGTCAGCCCCATCTCCACGCCGCCCGAGGGCGCCTCCTGGTTGCAGTAGACGAGGTCGCTGTCGGCCCAGATGGGCCGCGCGGCGTCGAAGAGCTGCCCGTAGTCGTAGCTGCCGTCGGGCTGCAGCGCATCGGCGGTCACCGAGTCGTGCGGCAGGATGTCGCCCATCGCGCTCACCGACACTGTCGCCGGCTCGGGCGTGGGCGTCGGGGTGGCGGATGCGCTCGGCTCGGCCGCGGGGTCGCTGGCGGTCGGCGTGGGGTCGAGCGAGCCCTGCTGGCAGCCGGTCAGCAGCAGCACGCCCACCGCGGCCGCTGCCCAGAGCCGCACGCGGCGCGTCACGACGCGCCCGCGAACGCCGCGTAGATGACGACGATCACGACGATGCAGACGACGGTCCACACCCAGTCGCCGAGCGTGCGGGGCGCGCGGCCGCCGCCGGAGGAACGCGAGCGGCCGGAGCCGCCGCCCCAGCTCCAGCTGCTCGAGCCGCTCGAGCCCGAGCTGCGCGAGCCGCCGAAGAAGCCGCCGCCGCCCGATCGCGAGCCGCCGCCGAAGAAGCTGCGCGAGCCGCCGCCGAAGCCGCCACCACCGCCGCGGAATCCGCCGCCGCTGCTCTTCGACCCGCCGCCGCTGCTGCTCTTCGCCATGCATGCAGAGTACGTCGAGCCCCTGCGAGAAGGCCGCAGCACGCGCGCGCCGCGGCTCGGCGCACCCGGCGTCCCGTCACCTCGCTCTGCCAGGATCGAACCGTCGCGCGCTCGCGCGGGAGAGACTTCGGGAGACGGCGCGCATGCTGCAGTGGGTGAACCGCCATCGCAGGAGCACCGTCGCCGTGAGCCTCGTGACCGCCGTGAGCGTCGCGCTCGGCATCCTCGCCTTCAGCTACGACGGCTTCACGACCACCGACGTCGAACTGCACGACGGCGGCGTCTGGGTGACGAAGGCCGAGACGCTGCAGCTCGGCCACCTCAACGTGCAGGCCGAGGAGCTCGACGGCGCCGTCACCTCGCCCTCCGACAGCTTCGACGTGCTGCAGGACGGCGGCGACGTGCTGCTGCTCGCGCACGACTCCTCCTCCGCCCTGGTCGTCGACCCCGCGCAGCTGCGCACCGGCAGCCCGGTCGCGCTGCCGCCCGGCGGCGCCATCGCGATGGGCGGCGGCTCGGTCGTCATCACCGACCCGGGCGCGGGGCTGCTGTGGGCGCTGCGCTTCGACGACCTCGCGGGCTTCACGCCCGGCACGACCGAGGCGACGCTCGAGCTCGAGCAGGGGCTGACCGCGACGGTCGGCCGCGACGGCACGATCCACGCCGTCTCGCCCGAGTCGGCGCGCGCGGTCTCGCTGCGGCACACGCCCGACGGCTTCGAGGCCGAGTCCCGCGAGCGCGGCGAGCTGCGCGAGATGACCGCCCCGGCGCTCACCGTCGTCGGCGACGACCCGGTGGTGCTCGACGCGGCATCGCAGACGCTGCTGCTGCCGGGCAGGGCCGTGCAGGCACCGGCGGATGCGGTGCTGCAGCAGGTGGGCGACGAGGCAGAGCACGTGATCCTCGCGACGCCCACCACGCTCGTGCGGCAGCCGCTGAGCGGCGGGGAGGCGACCGTCGACCCCGAGCGCGGCACGAGCGGCACGGCCGTCGCGCCCGTGCAGCTGGGCGGCTGCGTCTACGCCGTCTGGGCCGGATCCGGCGACTTCCTGCGCGACTGCCACGACGACAGCCGCGACACGGCAGAGCTCATCGAGCTCGCGGCCGGCTCGCAGCTGGTGTTCCGCATCAACCGCGACCAGGTGGTGCTCAACCAGTTCGTCGAGGGCCGGTCGTGGCTGCTCTCCGACGCGCTCATCATGGTCGACAACTGGGATGCGCTCGTGCCGCCGACCTCCGACGAGCAGGAGTCGGACGAGGAGTCGGAGTCGACCGAGCAGGAGTTCGAGAACGTGCCGCCGGAGCTCTCGGAGGAGAACAGCCCGCCCATCGCCACCGACGACGACTTCGGCGCCAGGCCCGGCCGCTCGACGGTGATGCCGGTGCTGTGGAACGACTCCGACCCGGACGGCGACGTGCTCACCGCGCGCCGCTCCGGCGACGTGCCGGAGGGCGTCTCGGTCGCCTCGGTCGAGAACGACTCGCAGCTGCAGGTGCAGCTGCCGCCGGACTACGCCGGCGGCGCCTTCTCGTTCGAGTACACGATCGCCGACGGCCGCGGCGACACCGACACCGCGAACGTGCGCGTGCAGGTGCGCGCCGACGCCGAGAACTCGGTGCCGGAGCCGCTGCGCGAGACCACCTTCGTGGTCGAGCAGGGCTCGACGGTCGAGTACCAGGTGCTGCAGGACTGGTTCGACCCCGACGGCGACGACATGTACCTGATGGATGCCGTGAGCGAGTCGGGCGACACGATCCAGACCGACCCCTCCGGCCGCCTCATCTACACCGCCACCGGCGCCGTCGGCCTGATGCCGGTGCAGCTGACGGTCTCGGACGGCCGCGACCAGACCACCGGCGAGCTCACCGTCGACGTGCGCGCGCCGGGCGACGCCGCCCCGTTCGCGAACGCCGACTACGTCTCCACCATCCAGGGCCGCGAGGTGAGCATCCGCCCGCTGCTCAACGACTACTCCCCGAGCGGCGCGCCGCTGCGCCTCGCGCAGGTCGATGAGGCGCCGGGCCTGACGATGGGATGGGATGCGACGGCGGGCGTCGTGAAGATCGAGGACGGCCCGGTCGGCTCGCACTACCTGCGCTACGTGGCCGCTGCCGGCGGCGCGGCGACCGCCGAGGGGCGCATCCGCATCGACATCCGCGAGGCCGACGAGGAGGCCCGACCGGTCGCCGTGCGCGACACGGCGCTGCTGCCGCGGCAGGGCGAGGCGGTCGTCGACCTGCTCGCGAACGACGTCGACCTCGCCGGCGGGGTGCTGGTGGTGCAGCAGGTATCGGTCGAGAACGCCGCCCCCATCACGGTCGAGCTGGTCGACCGCCGGGTGGTGCGCATCCGCGACGCCCGCGGGCTCGAGGAGCCGTTCCAGTTCGGCTACACGGTCTCGAACGGCCGCTTCACCGAGACCGGCACGGTCGAGGTCATCCCGGTCGCGCCGCCCGCCCAGCCGCGCGCCCCGGTGGCCGTCGACGACAGCGCGACGGTGCGCGCGGGCGACTTCCAGACCATCGACGTGCTCGGCAACGACTTCTCGCCCGACGGCACCCCCTTCGAGCTCGCCGGCGAGGTGGTGGAGACGAGCTTCGCCTCCGACGCGGAGGGCATCGCCTTCATCTCCGAGGGCGCGCTGCGGGTGCACGCTCGCGAGGACGCGCCGAGCCGCGCCACCGTCACCTACGAGATCGTCGACGAGCTGGGCAACCGCGACTCCGCGACGGCGACGGTGCAGATCGTGCCGCGCGACCCCGACAGCAACACGGCCCCCAATCCGCGCATCGTGACCGCGCGCGTGCTCGCCGGCGCGCTCGTGCGCGTGCCCATCCCGCTCGACGGCATCGACGTGGACGGCGACGGCGTCGAGCTGGTCGGCTACGACACCGCGCCCGAGCAGGGCGAGATCGAGGAGACCGGGCCCGACTACTTCGACTTCGAGGCCTACCCGGATGCCGCGGGCACCGTCGAGTTCACCTACCGGGTGCGCGACCGCTGGGGCGAGGAGGGCACCGCCACCGTCATCATCGGCATCGCCCAGCCCGCCGACCGCAACCAGCCGCCCTTCGCCGAGCTCGACCTGCTGAACGTGCGGCCCGAGCGCGCGATCGCCATCCCGGTGCTCGCGAACGACTCGGACCCCGACCAGGATGCGCTGGTGCTGCAGGCGGACGGGCTCGGCCTGCCGGAGGAGCTCGCCGACGCGCTCGTCGACACCGAGCGCGGCACCGTCGACCTCGTCACGCCCGCGGCGCCGGGCGTCTACCAGCTGACCTACGTGGTCGCCGACGTGCGCGGCGCCTCGACGACGGGCACCGTGATGCTCACCGTCGACGGCGAGGCCGAGCTGGTGCCGCCGGTGGGCCGCGACGACCCGGTGAGCGCCGCCGATGCGGAGCTCGACGTGCCGATCGACGTGCCGGTGCTGGCCAACGACACCGACGAGGACGGCGACCCGGACGAGCTGCTGGTCGAGATCGTCACGGGCGACGCGACCGTCGCCGAGGGCGTCGTGCGGGTCGTGCCGACGCAGCAGTTCCAGGTCATCACCTACCGCGTCACCGACGTCGACGGTCTCACCGCCCAGGCCTTCGTCACGGTGCCGCAGGTGCGCCACCCGGCGCCGGTGCTGCGCAGCACGCAGGCGGTGCAGGTGCCATCGGGCGAGGAGCGGCTGCTGCCGCTGCGCGACTTCGTGGTGGTCGCCTCGGGCAATCCGCCGCGCATCACGACCGGCGACACCGTCACGGCCGTCAACAGCGACGGCGGCGGCCTGATCGTCGACCCCGAGACCCTGCGCTTCCAGTCGGTGGCGGGCTACGTGGGCCCCGCATCCGTCACGTTCGAGGTGACCGACGGCACCGGCCCGGAGGATCCGGACGGCAACACCGCGGTGCTCACCATCCCCGTCGACGTGACGCCCTCGAGCGTGCTGCCGCCCACCTTCGCAGGTGCGAGCCTGCAGGTGGTGGCGGGCGAGGGATCGAGCGAGTTCGACCTGCGGAGCGCCGCCGCCGACCCCGACCCCGGCGACCTCGAGGCGCTCACCTTCGAGGGCCTCTCGGGCTCGGTCGCGGGCGTCACCGCCTCGCTCTCGGGCTCGGTGCTCACGGCCACCGCCGACCGCACCACGCCGCCCGGCACGGTCGGCTCGTACCAGGTGCGCATCAGCGACCCCTACGACAACGAGATCACCGGCACGATCGACGTGCAGGTGGTGCCGACGAACCGGCAGCCACCCGCGCCCGTCGCCGACGCCGCCGAGGGCGAGCAGGGGCAGCCGGTGACGATCGATGCGCTCGCCAACGACTTCAACCCCTTCGCGGCCGAGGGCGTGCCGCTGCGCATCATCGACGTGCAGGTGGTGGGCGGCGAGGGCACGCCGTCGTTCACCGACAGTCAGGTGACGCTCACCTCCGGGCCCGACTTCTCGGGCACCCTCACCGCGCAGTACACCGTCGAGGACGGCACGCAGCTCGCCGAGCGGCACGCGACCGGCACCATCACGGTGAACGTCAAGGGGCGGCCCGATGCGCCGCCGCGGCCGAACGTCGACGCCGTCGGCGACCGCCAGGTGACCCTCACGTGGGCGCCGCCGTCGCCGAACGGCTCCCCCATCACCGGCTATCTCGTGCAGTCGGCGGACGGGGCGATCTCGCAGCCCTGCGCATCGACCACCTGCGTCATCCGCGGGCTGCAGAACGACGTCACCTACACCTTCCAGGTGATCGCGCAGAACGCCGTCGGCGACTCCGACCCCTCGACCGCATCGGCCGAAGCGCGGCCGGACCGCCGGCCGGAGATGCCCAGCCCGCCGACCGCCACGCGCGGCGACGGGCAGCTCGCGGTCGTCTGGGAGCCGGCGGAGAGCCTCGGCTCGCCGATCACCGGGTACACGCTCGAGATCCAGCCGGCAGCGCCGGACGGCACGGTCGCGGTGCCGCTCGGCAGCGTCACCGCGCACACCTGGACGGGGCTCGAGAACGGCACCGCCTACTCGTTCCGGCTGCAGGCGCACAACAGCGCACCGGATCCGAGCGAGTACTCGGGCTACTCGAGCCCGCAGATCCCGGCGGGCAAGCCGTTCGCGGTGCCGTCGGTGACGGCCTCGATCGACCGCGGGGTGCCCGGGGAGGTGCAGCTCGCGGTGTCGTGGGAGGCGGCGCGCGGCAACGGCGCCGCCGTGCAGGACTACACGGTCACGTCGTC
Source organism: Agrococcus baldri (assembly GCA_007988785.1). Taxonomy (GTDB): domain Bacteria; phylum Actinomycetota; class Actinomycetes; order Actinomycetales; family Microbacteriaceae; genus Agrococcus; species Agrococcus baldri_A. The sequence goes on along the minus strand of BJUU01000003.1, from coordinate 33,913 downwards.
GACGGGCCTGACGCAGACGGTCACGGGCACGCGGGCGAGCTTCGCGGACATCCCCGCGGACGGTGCGGACATCACGTTCACGGTGACCGCACGCAACGCGGTCGGCGCGAGCGACGCATCCGCCTCCTCCCGCGCCCTGCGCGCGGTCACGGCACCGGATGCGCCGAGCGGCGTCAGCACGGCCGACGGCGACGGACGGGTCACCGTCGACTGGACCCCGGGCTCGCGCAACGGGCTGCGGGCCGACGAGGTGCGCTTCGAGGTGCAGGGCGGGGGCAACGGCACGCAGACGCTCGCCCCGGGCGGCACCTACTCCGGGATGGACAACAGCGGCGGGCCGTACCGGCTGCAGGTGCGGTCGGTGGCCGAGATCGACGGGCAGACCTACGCGAGCGCCTGGGTGAGCGCGTCGAACGAGGCGCGGCCGTACGGACCCCCGCCGTCGCCGGTGATCCGCATCAGCTCGCAGACCGAGCAGGTGACCTACCACTGGGAGCCGGGCGGCACCAACGGGCGAGCGCTCGCCTACATCGAGTGGACGCAGTCGGCCTACGGCGCGAACGCGCAGCAGGTGAGCCCGAGCCCGGGATCCCAGACGCAGCAGCTCGAGGGCGGTCACGAGGCCCACATGACGGCGATCGCGGTCGATGTCGACGGCAACGTGAGCGCGCGCGTGAACGCCGGCCCGGTCGCGGCAGGGCACCCGCCGCCCCCGCCGCCCCCGCCGGCGTCGGTGCGGCTCGAGAAGGGCGGCGTGCCGACCGCGACGTGCACGGGCGCGAACGGGCTCGACTGCCGGCAGTTCCGCATCCACTGGGAGAACCTCGAGACCGGCACGTACTCGTTCGCCTGCTTCCACACGCATAGCGGCGGCCAGTTCGAGAGCGGCGAGTTCCAGGTCGCACAGGGCTCCGGCAGCTCGCAGAGCCGCACGAACGGCCGCAACATGTGCTACTCGGGCTACGCGGGCGACGCGTGGATGACGATCTCGGGCCCCTCCGGCAGCTTCACCACCGCGCGGGTGAGCTGGCCGTAGCCAGGCCCGAGATCAGCGGTAGTCGGGGGCGCTGCCGGCGCCGAGGAACTCCTCGTAGGTGCGTGCGCCCTGCTGGTGCATCGCCGTCGAGACCTCGACGCCGACGAAGCGCAGGTGCCAGGGCTCGTACTCGTAACCGGTGACGCCCTCGAGCCCGTCCGGGTAGCGCACGATGAAGCCGTGCTCCCAGCCGTGCTCGGCGACCCAGCGGCCGGCGGCGGTGTCGCCGAAGCAGGTGTCGAGGCGGCACTGGCCGCTCGTGCCCATCAGGTCGACCGAGAGCCCGGTCTGGTGCTCGCTGTGGCCCGGCCTGGCGCTCGTGGTGTCGGCCTCGGCCTGGCCGTACTGCGCGACATAGCTGTTGTAGAGCTCGGTCTGCCGTGCGTAGCTGCGATAGGAGGAGAAGACGTGGGTGCCCTCGCCGATGTCGGCGCGCATCGCCGCCGACAGCTCGGTGAGCGCCGCGTCGACCTCGGGCCGCACGGCCTCGCCATCGCGATCGGCGGACGTCGAGACCGCGACGAGCTCCGGCTGATAATCGGCCGGCGAGAGCGGCGTGCGCTTGTTGACCAGCACCTGCAGGCTGCTCGCCGGACCGCTCTCGATGCCGGTCTCCGGCTGCGGCTCGGGCTCGGGCTCGGGCTCCGGCGGGGTGACGGTCGCCGTGCCGCTCGGCGTGGGCGTGCTCGTGGGCGTCGCGCTCGGCGTAGGCGCGGGCGAGCTGGCGCTGGGCGCGGGCGTCGTGGTCTGAGGGGGCGCCGGGGGCGAGGGGTCGCCGCAGCCCGTCAGCACGAGCACCGCGATCAGACCCACCAGCACCTTGCGCATCCGACCATCGTGCCATCCGAGTGCGGCGCCGCCATGCGGGCGCTCGCGCGGCGTCGCCATGCGGGCGCTCGCGCGGCGTCGCGATCTCCGGTAGTGTAGGTAGGTCATTCGCTCGGCTAACGACCCAGAATGGAACCCTCTTGACGCAGCGCGAACCGCGCCCTGTCGGCGACACGGCCGACGCATCCGCCCCTCTGATGACCCGCCGACAGATCACGCTCGTGCTCGTCGGCCTCATGATCGCGATGTTCCTCTCGTCGATCTCGCAGACGGTGGTCGGCACCTCGATGCGCACGATCGCCGACGACCTCGGCGGCCTCGATCTGCAGGTGTGGGTCGTGACCGCGTTCCTGATCGTCTCGACGATCACGACCCCCATCTACGGCAAGCTCAGCGACATCTTCGGCCGCCGGCCGCTGTTCCTGATCGCCATCGTGCTGTTCCTGGTGGGCTCGATCGCGTGCTCGTTCGCGCAGGACATGGTGCAGCTCGCCGCCTTCCGCGCCCTGCAGGGCCTCGGCGCCGGCGGTCTCATGTCGCTGCCGCTGACCATCATGGGCGACGTGCTCAGCCCGCGCGAGCGCGCCAAGTACCAGGGCTACTTCCTCGCCGTCTTCGGCGTCTCGTCCATCCTCGGCCCGCTCATCGGCGGCGTGCTCGCCGGTACCGAGCAGATCCTCTGGCTCGAGGGCTGGCGCTGGGTGTTCCTGTTCAACCTGCCGATCGGCATCGCCGCGGTCTGGATGGTGTTCACCTACCTGCACCTGCCGGCGCACCACGAGCGGGTGAAGATCGACTGGTGGGGTGCCGCGCTGCTGGTCGTCGGCGTCGTGCCGCTGCTGCTGGTGGCCGAGCAGGGCCGCGAGTGGGGCTGGGCCTCGACCGGCGCCCTCCTCTGCTACATCGTCGGCGCGATCGGCATCGCGCTGTTCATCGTGGTCGAGCGGCGCATGGGTGACGCCGCGCTCATCCCGCTGCACCTGTTCCGCTCGAGCACCTTCTCGATGGCGACGCTGCTGGGCGTGTTCACCGGCTTCGGCATGTTCGCCGCCATGATGCTCATCCCCTTCGTGCTGCAGATCGTGCACGGCATGAACCCGACCGAGGCGGGCTTCGCGACCCTGCCGATGATCCTCGGCCTCATGATCGCGTCGATCGGCTCCGGCCAGATCATCGGCCGCACCGGCCGATATCGCCTGTTCCCCGTCATCGGCCTGGCAGTGATGGCCATCGGCTACGGGGTGCTCGTCACCCTGCATCACGACAGCCCGCTGTGGATGCTGCTGCTCGCGCAGCTGTTCATCGGCCTCGGCCTCGGCCAGCTCATGCAGACGCTCACCATCGCCTCGCAGAACGCCGTGCAGCCGAAGGACATGGGCGTGGCCACCAGCGCCTCGACCTTCTTCCGCCAGCTCGGCGGCACCACCGGCGTGGCGGTCGCGTTCTCGCTGCTCTACGCCCGGCTGCCGCAGACGCTCGAGGATGCCTTCACGCGCCCCGACCTGCAGGCCGACCTGGCTGCCGCCACGCAGGATCCGCAGGTGCTCACCGACCCGGGCAACGCGCGCATCCTCGACGTGCTGCAGCACCCCGAGCAGATCGGCGGCGCGCTGAACGAGGACTCCTCGTTCCTCAACACCGCCGACCCGCGGCTCGCCGCACCGTTCCTCGACGGCTTCAACTCCGCGACCATCACGCCGTTCTGGGTGGGGCTCGCGGTGGTGCTCGTCGCCCTCGTGCTGGCGCTGTTCTTCAAGGCGCCGCCGCTGCGCCAGAAGTCGGCGATGGAGGAGGCCATGGAGGAGCGGGCGCGGCAGGCGCAGCTCGAGGCGGATGCGTCGGCACCCGGCTCGTACGCCCCTCCCGTCACGACCTCGTCGATCCCCGTCGTGGGCCGTGCGCACGGCGGCGAGGCGCCGGATCGGGATTCCTGAGCGCGCTCACAGGCCCGAGTCCTAGCGTTGGCACCCCGGAGCGAACGCTCCATCGATCAAGGAGGTTGAGGACATGGGACTCGGCGACAAGATCTCGAACGAAGCCAAGGAAGCCGTCGGCAAGGGCAAGGAGGCCGTCGGCGACGCGACCGACAACGAGTCGCTGCAGGCCGAGGGTGTGAAGGACCAGGCCGTCGCGAACGCGAAGCAGGCCGGCGAGCACGTGAAGGACGCCGGGAACGACGCCAAGGACGCCTTCAGGGGCTGAGGCCGCTGGACGGATGAGGGGGCGGGGCGCGACATGCGTCCCGCCCCCTCATCGTCGGCTACCGGTGCCGCTGCGCCGGCTCGCGCCGCCAGTACGAGCAGAAGTCGATCGCGGCCTTCGGCAGCCCGGCAGCGATGAGCATCCGGCGCGCCTCGAGCACGAAGGAGGCCTCGCCGACGACGTACGCGGACACATCCGTCGACACGTCGACGCGCCGCAGGTCGCGCAGCGCAGCGGCCCCGACGACCGCGCCGAGCGCTCGGACATGCCAGCGCTCCTCGAGCGCGGCCTCGCTCGTGAGGGGACGCCGGTCCTCGGCGTGCGCGATCTCGACCACGACGGTCGCGGACACCCCGGGCTCGAGCGAGCGCACGACGCCCTCGACGCCCGGCAGCCCCGACTCGTCCGTCACGATGAGGAGCGGTCGGCCGAGCTCGGGCGGCGAGAAGATGCGGCCCTGGTCGAGCATCCCGACCCGGTCGCCCGGGCGGGCGCGCAGCGCCCAGCTCGCCGCCTCGCCCTCCACGAGTCCCGCGGCAGAGCGGTGCACCACGAAGTCGACGTCGAGGTGCAGCTCGTCGCCCGCATCGCGCGTCTCGCGGATCGTGTAGTTGCGCACCTGCGGGCGCACGGCTTCCGGGATGGCCGCGAGACGCTGGTACCAGCCCTCGAGCCCCGCCGCCGGCAGCTCGAACTGTCGCTGGCCCGCCGCGGGGAAGAACAGTCGCGCCCACTGATCGTGACCGATGGGCGTGAGCGCATCGCGGAGCCGATCGCGGTCGCCGCCGACCGTGACGCGCACGAAGCCTTCGCTGATGCGGCGGGCAGCGATGACCCGCAGCTCGACGACCCCGGCCCTCACGGGCTTGACGGCACGATCGGAGGCGAGCGAGACGGTCACGAGCCGAGCGCCTCCTCGATGCGCGGCACGACCTGCTCGAGCGCGTACTCCGTCGCGAGCGTCGTGCCGAGGGAGTAGGCCGACGAGACGTCGCCGTCGATGACCACCGCTCGGCCGTCGGCGACAGCGGGGATCGCCTGCCACTGCGGGTCGTCGGTGATCTCCGTCGTCTCGATGAAGATGGGGAAGGCGACGATGAGGTCGGAGTCGAGCAGGTCGAGCTGCTCGGAGGAGACGCTCACCGTGAAGCCCGACGCGTCGGGGGCGATGTCGGCGATCGTCGGCGACTGCTCGAACCCGAGCCGCTCGAGGAACTGCACGCGCTCGCTCTCGGCCACATACGCGCCCCAGCCCTCGCTCGTGCGCGTGGCGGCGGTCGCCGACCGGCCCGCCCAGTCGGGGTGCGCCTCGGCGGCGTCGGCGAAGGCGGCGTCGACCTCGGCGAGCAGCTCCTCGCCGCGCTCCGGCACGCCGAGCGCGGCGGCGATCATCGTCATCTGCTGCACGGTGCTCGTGAGGTAGCTGTCGCCGCCTTCCGGCACGCCGATCGTGGGCGCGATCGACGAGAGGCGCTCGTAGCGCTCCTGGTCGCCCGAGCCCTTCGTGTCGAGGATGAGATCGGGCTCGAGGGCCGCGATCTGCTCGAAGTCGGGCTCGAGCGTCGGGATGATCTCGGGCGCCTCGTCGTAGAGCCCCTCGGCCCAGGGACCGACGCCCTCGCCGCCGAAGCCGAGCCAGTCGGAGGCGCCGACCGGCTGCGCGCCGAGCGCGAGCGCGGTCTCGGCGTCGCCCCAGCCGAGCGCGACGATGCGGATGGGCTGCTCGTCGATCGTCACGGGCTCGAACTTGGTCTCGACGGTGACCGGGAACGCACCGGAGGCGGTGCCGTCGGTGCTCGCGCTCGGTGCGGGCTCTGGGGTGGACGAGCACGCGGAGAGCGCGAGCGCGGCCGCGGCCACGGTCGCGATGACGAGGGAGTGGCGTCGCATGGCGAGCCCTTTCTGTGGGAGCGGAGCGCGTTCGCCGCGCGCTGCGGCGGGCGGAGCCGGCACAGGTAAGGCTAGCCTAAGATGAGCGCGATGACGCGTGCGCCGAAGGTCACTGCGCCAGCCCGCTGGCGAGCCCGGCCGGCTGGCTCGCGTACGCGCGCGACGCGCGTCGTCGCCGTCGTCGCCGCGCTCGCGGTCCTCGTGGTCGCGACCGCCGCATCCGTCGCCTTCGGTGCCAGACCCGTGCCGCTCGAGACCGTCTGGGCGATCCTGACCGGCGCCGGCGCCGACCCCCTCGACGTCGCCGCGGTCTCCGGGCTGCGGGGGCCGCGCACCGCGATCGCGGCCACGGTCGGCATCGGTCTCGGCCTCGCGGGCGCGATCATGCAGGCCGTCACCCGCAACCCGCTCGCCGATCCCGGCCTGCTCGGCGTCACCAGCGGGTCGGCGTTCGCCGTCGCGATCGCGATCGCGGCCTTCGGGATCACGGCCCCGCTCGGCTACGTGTGGCCGGCGTTCGGCGGCGCGCTGCTGGCGACCGTGCTGGTGTTCGCCGTCGGCGGCGGCATGCGCGGCGGCAGCCCCGAGCGGCTCGTGCTCGCAGGCGTCGCGCTCGGCGCGGTGCTCTCGGGCGCGATCGCGGGCCTCCGCCTGCTCGACCCCGAGACCTTCTCGGCGCTGCAGGTCTGGGAGTCGGGTCGACTCGAGAACCGCGGGCTCGACGTGGCGCTGCCGATCCTGCCCGCCATCGCGATCGGCGCGGCGCTCGCGATCGCGCTCGCGCCGGCGCTCAACGCCCTCGCGCTCGGCGACGACCTCGCGACCTCGCTCGGCAGCCGGGTGCGGACCACGCGCGCGCTCTCCATCGTCGCGGTGACGCTGCTCGCAGGCGGTGCGACCGCGATCGCCGGGCCGATCGCCTTCGTCGGCCTCATGGTGCCCCACATCGCGCGCTGGATCGTCGGCGCCGACCAGCGCTGGATCCTGCCGCTCTCGGGCGTGCTCGGCGCCGTGCTGCTGCTCGCGAGCGATGTGCTCGCGCGCGTCGCCCTGTGGCCGGGCGAGCTGCCCGTGGGTGTCGTCACCGCGTTCATCGGCGCCCCGGTGCTCATCGCGCTCGTGCGACGGCGGAAGGCGAGCGGGCTGTGAGCGCGTCGACAGCGGCACGGCCGAGCTCGACCGGGCGCCAGGCGGCGCGGCGCCGACGCGTCACGTGGATCGCGCTCGGCGCCCTCGTCGTGCTCGCGCTGCTCGGGCTGACGCTCGGCGACTTCGCGATCGATCCGGTCGAGCTCATCGCCGCGGTGACCGACGCCGACGCCGGATTCTCCCGCGTCGTGGTGCTCGAGTGGCGCCTGCCGCGCGTGCTCCTGGCTCTCGTCCTCGGCGCCGCGCTCGCCATCGCCGGCACGGTGTTCCAGTCGCTCACGCGCAACCCGCTCGGCTCTCCCGATGTCATCGGCTTCTCGACCGGCGCCTACACGGGCGTGCTGATCGCGATCGCGATCACCGGCGGATCCGTCGCCTCGGCCACGCTCGGCGCGATCGCGGGCGGCCTCGCGACCGCGGTCGTCGTGTACCTGCTCGCGTACCGCCGCGGCGTCGCGGGCTTCCGCCTCATCGTCGTCGGCATCGGCGCGACCGCGATGCTCCACGCGCTGAACACCTGGATCCTGCTGCGGCTGCAGACGGAGGTGGCGATGAGCGCCGCGATCTGGGGCATCGGCTCGCTCGGGCTCACCGGCTGGGACGATCTGCTCGTCGCCGGCGCGGCGATCGTGCCCTGCGCGGCCCTCGTCGCCGTGCTCGTGCCGGCGCTTCGACAGCTCGAGCTGGGCGACGACGCCGCCCGCGCGCACGGCGTGCGCATCGAGCCGGCGCGGCTGGCGCTGCTCGCCCTGGGCGTCGCCCTCACCGCGATCGCCACTGCCGTGACGGGGCCCATCGCGTTCATCGCGCTCTCGGCGCCGCAGATCGCCCGCCGCCTCGTCCATGGCGCCGGCATCCCGGTGGTCGCCTCGGCGCTCGTGGGCGCCGCGCTGCTGCTCGCCGCCGATCTCGTCGCGCAGCACGCGCTGCCGGAGGAGCTGCCGGTGGGCATCGTGACGATCGTGCTCGGCGGAGGCTATCTGCTGTGGCTGCTGACCAGGGAGACTCGGAGGGCATGGGGATGAGCGAACGGGAGCAGAGCGCGGCGGGCCACGGGGAGCGGCTGCGCGCCGAGGACGTCACGCTCGCGTACGAGCGGCGCGTGGTGGCCGAGCGGCTCTCGGTGGGCATCCCCGACGGCTCGTTCACCGTGATCGTCGGCCCGAACGCGTGCGGCAAGTCGACGCTGCTGCGCGCGCTCGCACGGCTGCTGCGCCCGCAGGCGGGCAAGGTGCTGCTCGACGGCAGGTCGATCGCCGCCTACCCCACGAAGGAGGCCGCGCGGCGCGTCGGGCTCCTGCCCCAGTCCTCGCTCGCCCCCGAGGGCATCTCGGTCGCCGACCTCGTCGCGCGGGGACGCTACCCGCACCAGACGCTGCTGCGCCAGTGGAGCGAGCGCGACCGCGCGGCGGTCGAGCTCGCGATGGCGCGGACCGACGTCACCTCGCTCGCCGAGGTGCCGGTCGACGAGCTCTCCGGCGGCCAGCGGCAGCGGGCATGGGTCGCGATGGCGCTCGCGCAGGAGACGCCCATCCTGCTGCTCGACGAGCCGACCACCTACCTCGACGTCGCCCACCAGATCGAGCTGCTCGACCTGTTCGCCGAGCTGCACGACGCCGGCGGCACCCTCGTCGCCGTGCTCCACGACCTCAACCACGCCGCTCGCTACGCGACGCACCTCATCGCGATGCGCGACGGCCGCGTCGTGGCGGAGGGGCCGCCGCGGGAGATCGTCACCGCAGAGCTCGTCGAGCGCGTGTTCGGGATCGGGTGCGTCGTCATCGACGACCCCCTGACGGGTGCGCCGCTCGTGGTGCCGCGCTCAGGCGGACGGCGCGAGCGTCAGTAGTTCAGGCTCGTGATCGCGGCGGCGTCGACCTGGATGCCGAAGTCGTGCGCCTGCGTCTGGATCTTCTGCGCCCGGGCGAGCCGCGGCAGGTCGCTGCCGTCGGTGATCTTGCCGCCCGACTCCTCGAACGCGCGCACGAACGCGTGGGCCCACGCGACCTCCTCGGCGCTCGGCGCGAGGCCCGCGTTGATCGTGGCGGCCTGCGTGTGCGTGAGGCACAGCTTGCCGGACATGCCCATCTCCTTGGCGAGCCTCGTGCCGTCGGCCAGCGCATCCATCGCGAGCGTGGGACCGTCGATCGGTGCCGGCAGCCGCGCGGCGCGCGAGGCGATCACGAGCTGCGAGCGGGCGTAGGCGAGCGCGATCGGGTCGTCGCCGGTCGCCGTGTCGCGCTTGAAGTCGCCGGTGCCGAACGCGAGCCGGAAGGTCGAGGTGGCGCTGGCGATGCGCTCGACGTGCAGCACGCCGCGGGCGGTCTCGACCAGTGCCAGGATCGGCATGCCCTCCGGCAGCCGATCCGCCGTGTCGTCCACGTGGCTCGCGGACTCGGTCTTGGCGAGCATGACGCCCTCGAGCCCCTCGACGTCCTTGAGGTCGGCGAGGTCGGTGCTCCAGAACTCGCTCGCGGCGTCGTTGATGCGCACCCAGGCGCGATGGCCGGTGGAGAGCCACTCGACGGTGTCGGCGCGGGCCTGCGCCTTGTCCTTGGCGGCGACCGCGTCCTCGATGTCGATGATGATCGCGTCGGCCTCGCTCTCCTGCGCGATCTCGAACAGCTCGGGCTTGGAAGCCGGCACGAGCAGCCAGGAGCGGGCGATCAGGGGCGAGACAGCGGGGCGGGGCACGCGCTCGAGCCTACCGCGCGGGCGAGGCCGGGACGGGCTACGCTCGCGGCATGAGCATGGCGGTGGTCAGCATCCTCCTCGTGGCGATGCTCGGCGTCGCGCTGCTGCTGGTCGCCGGCGGCGTCGTGCTGCTGGTGCTGGGCTCGCGCCGCCGCGACGACTCCACGTCACGACCGTTCCTCGCCTTCGGCGTCACGCTGCTGGTGCTCGGCACTGTCGTGCTGGTGCCGGCCCTGCTGTGGGGTGCGCGCAGCCTGCTCGGGCTCGGCTGAGGCACGCAGCGGCCGGTGCGCCGCCGGCGTCAGCGGCCCCGCAGCCGGTCGATCTCGCGCCGCTCCCGGCTCGTGGGACGGCCGGCGCCGCGCGGCCGCTGCGGCACCTGCGCGGCCTCGATCGCCGTCGGCCGGGGCGGCGAGCGATCCTCGATCGCCGCTGCGGCGGCCGGGGCGCCGACCCGCTTCACCAGCAGCTGCTTGACGATCACGATGCGGTCGAAGCCGTGGATGCGCACGCGCACCTCGTCGCCGATGCGCACCTGCTGCGAAGCCTTGGCCGGCTGCCCGCCGAGCTTCACGTGACCGCCGCGGCAGGCCTCGGTCGCCGCCGCGCGCGTCTTCACCAGTCGCACCGCCCAGATCCAGACGTCGATGCGCACCGAGCTCCTGCCCGCGTCGGTCATGCCTCGGTCAGCACCTCCAGCACGGCCTCGCCGTAGCGCTCGAGCTTCGACTCGCCGACGCCCGAGATGGTGGAGAGCTCGACGAGGGTGCCGGGCTTGCGCTCGGCGATCGCCGCGAGCGTCTTGTCGTTGAAGACCACGTAGGCCGGCACCGCCTGCTCCTTCGCGGTGGATGCGCGCCACGAGCGCAGCGCCTGGAAGATGCCCTGCTGCGCGTCGTCGAGCTGCACGGCGGAGGCCGAGCGCTTCGACGCCTTGGCCGGCGCCTTCGTCTCGTGCCGCAGGCGCACCTCCCGGTCGCCCGCGAGGACCGCGGACGACGCATCCGTCAGCGCCAGCACGCCGTACTCCCCCTGCACCTGCAGCAGCCCCTGCGCGAGCAGCTGCCGCACGATGCCGCGCCACTGGGCGGCGGGCAGGTCGCCGCCGATGCCGTAGGTGGCGAGCTGGTCGTGGCCGAATCGGCGGATGCGCTCGGTGTCGGCACCGGTGACGATGTCGACCAGGTGCCCGGCACCGTACGACTGCCTGCGCTCGCGCTGCAGGCGCACGATGGTGGAGAGCAGCTTCTGCGCCGGCACGGTGCCGTCGTAGGAGTCGGGCGGGGTGAGGCAGGTGTCGCAGTTGCCGCAGGGCTCGCTCGGCTGGCCGAAGTAGGCGAGCAGCTGCACGCGGCGGCACTCGACCGTCTCGCACAGCGCCAGCATGGCGTCGAGGTGCATGGTCTGGTTGCGCTTGCGCTGGGCGTCGCCATCGCCGTCGGCGATCATGCGGCGCTGCTGCACGACATCCTGCAGGCCGTAGGCGAGCCAGGCGGTGGAGGGCTCGCCGTCGCGGCCGGCGCGGCCGGTCTCCTGGTAGTAGCCCTCGATCGACTTCGGCAGGTCGAGGTGGGCGACGAAGCGCACGTCGGGCTTGTCGATGCCCATGCCGAAGGCGATCGTCGCCACCATCACCACGCCGTCCTCGCGCAGGAACCGCTGCTGGTTCGCCCCGCGCACGCCGGCGTCGAGGCCCGCGTGGTACGGCAGCGCGTCGATGCCCTGCGCCCGCAGCCACTCGGCCGTCGACTCCACCGACTTGCGCGAGAGGCAGTAGACGATGCCGGTCGCCCCCGGGTGCTCGTCGCGGATGATGCGCAGCAGCTGCGCCTTCGCATCCTGCTTCGGGGCGATGCGGTACTGGATGTTGGGCCGGTCGAAGCTCGAGACGTACACCTGGGCGCCCTGCAGCCCCAGTCGCTCGACGATCTCGGCGCGCGTCTCGACCGTCGCGGTGGCCGTGAGCGCGATGCGCGGCACCTGCGGCCAGCGCTCCCCCAGCACCGACAGCTGCAGGTAGTCGGGCCGGAAGTCGTGGCCCCACTGGCTGACGCAGTGCGCCTCGTCGATCGCGAACAGCGCGATGGGCGCGGCGTCGAGCAGGCTCTGCGCGACCGGCAGCCGCTCGGGCGCGAGGTAGAGCATGTCGAGCTCGCCCGCCAGCAGCCGCCGCTCGACCTCGCGGCGCTCGTCGATCGACTGCGTCGAGTTGAGGTAGGCGGCGCGCACGCCGAGCTGCTCGAGCGCGTCGACCTGGTCGTGCATGAGGGCGATCAGCGGGCTGATGACGACGCCGGTGCCCTCGCGCACGAGCGCGGGGATCTGGTAGCAGAGGCTCTTGCCGCCGCCGGTGGGCATGAGCACCACCGCGTCGCGGCCGGCGACGACATCGTCGATGATCGCGGCCTGCTGGTCGCGGAACGCGTCGTAGCCCCAGACCCGCGTCAGCGCCTCGAGCGCCGTGGCCGCCTTGGCGGATGCGGCGACGCCCGGCTCGCGCGCGGGCTGCGGCCGGGTGGCGGTGCGGGTCGAGGTCGCGGCCCCGCCGGCCTCGTAGCGCGAGCTCACCGGCGCATCGACATCGGACGGCGGCATCCAGTGCGGATCCGCCCCGGCGTCGCCCGATTCGGCCCAGGAGTCCCAGGGCTCGGGTGCGTCGTCGTCGCTGGGCGGAGCCCAGTCGTCGTGCCTCGCGTCCGTCACGCGTCCCCCTTCGCGTCCATGACGCATCCCACCCTAGGACGCACCGCCGACGAGCGGCGCCACCGCCGGCACGCCTGTGGACCGCCGCGCTCAGCGAGCGGCGCGCTCGAGCCCGGCCGCGAGGGTCAGCGGCGGCGTCAACCGCTCGTCGTCGTCCGGGGCACCGAGCCCGTGCTGGGTGAGCCAGACCGCGACCGTGCGCGAGCGAGGGTAGACGGAGAACGCGGTGCCGGAGCCGCCTATCCAGCCGTAGCGGCCCCTCACCTCCCAGGGCCGCAGCTCGACCACGTCGACCGAGCCGCCGAGCGACCACGACTGGCCCTGCAGGAAGGGATGCTCGGGGCTGCTCGGCTCCCCGGGGCGCAGCAGCCGGGCGACCGAGGCCGAGCTCAGCACCCGGGTGCCACCGACCTCGCCGCCGGCCAGCAGCATCCGCCCGAGCGCGAGCAGGTCGTCGAGCGACGAGACCAGCCCGTCGGCGCCGGACTCGAAGCCGATCTCGCCCGCCCACATGCCGTCCGGCGCGTCCGTCTCCACGAGCTCGGCGCCGCGCGGCATGTATGCGGTCGCGGTGCGCGCGACCTGCTCGGGCCGCAGCCGGAAGCCGGTGTCGCGCATGCCGAGCGGCTCGAGCAGCGTGTCGGCCAGCACCTCCTGCAGGCTCGTGCCCGCGGCACGGGAGAGCAGCACGCCGGCGAGGTCGAGCCCGGTGTTGTAGCTCCACCCGCGTCCCGGCTGATGCAGCAGCGGCATCGTGCCGGCCGCGGCCATCCACGTGTCCGGGTGCGGCCAGCCAGGCGGGTCGGGCTGGCCCTGGTGCAGGCGCTCCATGAGCGCGGCCGAGTGCGGGGTGGGCTCGAAGCCCGCGAAGCCGAGGCCGGCCCGCAGCGCCAGCAGGTGCTCCACCAGGATCGGGCCCTCGGCCGGCACCGTGTCGTCGAGCGGTCCCGCCGGGTCGCGCAGCACGCGCGGCGCCGCGAGCTCGGGCAGCCAGGTCTCGACCGGCGCATCGAGGCGGATGGTGCCGCGGTCGACGAGCGCCATCGCCGCGGCCGCGACCACCGGCTTCGTGAGCGAGGCGATGCGGAAGACGGTGTCGCGCGTCATCGGCTCGCCGCCGATGGCGCGTGCGCCGCTCACGGCGACGGATGCCTCGTCCGGCCGGGCGAGGCCCGTCACCACCCCGGGCACGCCGTGCCGCTGCACCGCCTCGTCGGCGATGCGCTGCAGCTCGGCGTCCACATCCATGGTCAGCGTCGGCGCGAGAGCCACTCCTCGAAGCCGATGCGCCCCTTGTGCTGCTCGGTGAAGTTGGCGCCCGATCGCAGGTAGTCGAGCATCGAGGGCGGGAAGGGCCCGTTGACGATCAGTCCGCGCGCGCCGGTCGCCGCCTGCCACGCCTTCGCGAGGTCGCGCGAGAGCCGCACCTGCGGGCCGGCGATCTCGACGAAGCGCTTGCCGCTCGGGTCGAGCGCCTCGTCGGCGCACAGCTGCGCGACCTCGCTCACCGCCACCGGCTGCATCCGCCCGCCCAGCACCACCGGGATCGCGCCCAGCGCGGAGCCCGCCTCGAACTGGTCGACCGACCACTCGTGGAACTGCGCGGCGCGCACCACCGAGACCTCGAGCGCTGAGCCGAGGTAGGTCAGCTCCTGCTCGTGCTTGCGCCGGTGGTACGAGAGCCGCGACACCTCGACGCCCAGGATGGAGAGCAGGACGGCGCGCTGCACGCCCGCGCGCTCGGCTGCGGCGACCACGTTCCGGGCGCCGATCGTGAAGGGCTTCGGGTCGATCGGGCTGCGCGAGTTCGACGAGTCGACGATGACGTCTGCGCCCTCGAGCGCCGCGTCGAGGCCCTCGCCAGAGACGATGTCGGCCTGCACGCCGGGCGCGCCCGCGATGGCCTTGCCCGAGCGCGACATGGGGGCGACGTCGGCGCCTCGCCTGGCGAGCGCCCTCACGATCGCCGAGCCGGCGTTCCCCGATCCACCGATCACGACGATGCGCATGGCCTCAACGCTACGCCCGCTCCCGCACAACGCAAGTCGGCTCTGCGGCGGGAGCGCAGGACGGCCCGGATCGTCGTGATCCGGGCCGTCCTCGGCCTGACCGGCTTGCGCCGTGCGCGCCGGCCTGCGGCGGCCGGGGGCGGATGCGGTGCGTCAGGCCTCGCGGGTCGCCTCGGCCTCGGGCTCGGCCTCCGCGACCGACGGCGCCGGCGGAGCCGTGAGCGTGTCGAGCAGGTCGTCGCCGGGGGTCACCGGGATCATCGGCGCCCCGATCTCAGCCCTGTCGAGCAGCTGCTGGGTGCGCTTGCGGCGCGCCGGGGCGATGACCGTGACGACCCGGCCGTCGTTGCCCGCGCGGCCGGTGCGGCCGGCGCGGTGCAGGTAGGTCTTGTACTCGTCCGGCGGGTCGGCCTGCACGACGAGCGCGACGTCGTCGATGTGGATGCCGCGGGCGGCGACGTCGGTCGCGACCAGCACGTCGACCTTGCCGCGGCGCAGCTTCTCGAGCGAGCGCGTGCGCTTCGCCTGCGTGAGGTCGCCGTGCAGGCTGACCGCGGCGATGCCGGCGTCGTCGAACTGCTCTGCGAGCCGCTCGGCGTAGGCGCGCGTGCGGGTGAAGACCACGATGCGGCCGGGGTTGCGCACGATCTGCTCGAGCACCGCATCCTTGTCGTAGCGGTCGGTGACGAGCACCTGGTGGTCGATCGTGGAGGTCGACTGCTCCTCGCCCGCCACCTCGTGGACGGCAGGCTCCGGCAGGAACTCCTTGACGATGGTCTGCACCTCGGCGTCGAGCGTGGCCGAGAAGAGCAGCTTCTGGCTGCCCGGCTTCGTGCGACGGAGGATGCGCTGCACGGGCTCGAGGAAGCCGAGCTCGCACATGTGGTCGGCCTCGTCGACCACGGCGATCTCGACCGCGCCGAGGTTCAGCTTGCGCTGCTCGACGAGGTCCTCGATGCGGCCGGGGGTGCCGATCACGATGTCGACGCCTCGGCGGAGCCCCTCGACCTGGCGATCCTGCTTCACGCCGCCGACGATGACCGTGGTGAAGACGCCGACCTCGCGGCCCATCGTCATGATCGTGTGGTTCAGCTGCTGGGCGAGCTCGCGGGTCGGGGCCAGCACGAGCGCGCGCGGCGCCCGGCCGATCTCGCGCCGCTCGGAGCGGCCGCGCAGCAGCTTCTCGACGATCGGGGCACCGAAGGCGATCGACTTGCCCGAGCCGGTGCGGCCGCGGCCGAGCACGTCGCGGCCTGCGAGCACATCCGGGATCGTGGCTGCCTGGATCGGGAAGGGCGAGACCGCGCCCATGGCCGTCAGCGCACGCCCGATGCTGTCGCCGATGCCGAGGTCGCTGAAGGTGACGCCCTCGACGTCCTCGGCGCGGATCGACGTCGCCTCGAGGCGGTCGAGCACCACGTCGTCCTTCGACTGGAAGGGGCTCGACTCCTTCGACGGGTAGTACGTGCTGTCGCGGCGGGGCTGCTCGTCGAAACGGTCGCGCCGGGGGGCGCGGTCGTCGCGACGGGGCGCGCGGTCGTCGCGACGCGGGGCGCGGTCATCGCGACGGGGAGCGCGGTCGTCGAAGCGAAGGTCGCCACGGTCGTCGCGACGGGGAGCGCGGTCCTCGAAACGACGGTCGCCACGGTCATCGCGACGCGGGCCACGGTCCTCGAAACGACGGTCGCCACGGTCATCACGACGCGGGCCACGGTCGTCGAAACGACGCTCACCACGGTCGTCGCGACGCGGAGCGCGGTCGTCGAAGCGACGGTCACCACGGTCATCACGACGCGGGCCACGGTCCTCGAAACGACGGTCACCGCGGTCATCGCGACGGGGTGCACGCTCGTCGAAGCGACGCTCGCCACGGTCATCGCGACGGGGTGCACGCTCGTCGAACCGACGCTCGCCGCGGTCCGGCGCGGCGCCGTAGCGTCCCCGGCCGTTGTGCTCGTCGCGGGCGCGGTCGAAGCCGCGCGGGCGCTCGCCGCGGTGCAGGCGGTCGTCGCGCCGCTGGTCGCGGCCGCCCTGGGCGCCGCCGCGGGTGCGGAACGAGGGGCCGCCGCGGTGGTCGCGGCTGCGCTCCTCCGGCGGGGTCCAGTTCGGTCGGCCCGAGGTCGCTCGGCCGCCGCGGCCTGCGTCCTGGGCGCCGCCGCGACGATCGCGCTCGTCGCGGTTCCAGCGGCCCTTCGAGGGCTGCTCGTCGCGGTAGCCGCGGTGGCCCTTGCTGCGGGAGCCGGGCCGGCTGCTGCTGTCTCGGTCGGTGTTGGGTCGGCGGGCGCCCTGGGGGCGCGAGTCTTCACGTGCCATTGCTCGCATTTCGTTGCGCGCGAGACAGCGCTCGCGCTGGTAGAGCCGCATTCATCGCGGGGGATTCCGATCAACCGCGAGAGTGCTCGCGGGAACTCCGGCCGCGGTGACACTCCATTGCGACGCACACGCGTCTGTCCCGAGCCGACCCGACAACCCTACGGCAAAGGCGCGCTCCGCGACAGTGGCAGTCGCGAGCCTCAGCCCGGCTGGTCGTGCCCTCGCACGCCGCCGCGCATCACCGAGGCCGTCCACTGCCGCCCGTCGAACCAGCGCTGCTCCGCGCGCCGGAACGGATCCGGGTACCACGCCGGCTGCGCCTGACCGGTGTTCGCCTGCAGCCCGACCGGCTGGGGCGCGCCGTCGTGCGGCGTCGGCCCGCGCTGCGCCGACTGCGCCCGCTGCTGCGCCTGCCACGCCTCGTAGACGCGGCGCTGCGCGTCGTGCGCCTCCTGCTCGAGCCGGTGGAACTCGGCGGGCGTCGGGATGGGCGGCGGCTGCCGCCCGGCAGCGGGTCCGGGGCCGGGCGCGTCGTGCGCGGTGCGCTGGCCGAAGGACGGGGGCGGTGACGGATGCGTCGGCCCGGCCGGGGCGGGATGCGGCCCCAGATGCGGGGGCTGCGCGAGCCTGGCGGGCTGCACGGGCGACTCGGCCGAGGGCTGCACCGGGTCGACGAGCGAGCCCTGCTCGCGACCGAAGCTCGAGACGTTCGTGGGCACCGAGCCGGTCGAGCCCGGCATCGGACCGACCGGCGGCGTCGGCGCCGCGGGCCGCGCGGGCGGCGCCTGCGCGAGCACCCTGGCGTCGCGCGCGGCGTAGTAGTGCATCGACGAGTCGGAGGCCCACTGCCCGTCGATGCGCAGCATCGACCGCCCGCCGGGCTGCAGCGGGGGCACGAAGGTGAGCCGGGTGCCGGTGCCGGCCGGCGCCCGCACGGTGATCGTGGCGCCCTCGACGTGCCCGCTCGCGCGCGTGACGAACACGGTCACCGGGAGGTCGCCGGCCGGCACGTGCAGGGTGATGTCGCCCCAGTCGAGCGGCGCGCGGAGCCCGCCGATGTCGAGCGTCGGCGGCTGCCGGTACGCGTCGAGCCGCCCGTCCTGCAGGGCGGAGTGCACGATCAGGAACGCGGGCACCCTCGACCTCCTTCACTCCACGGCTGGCGGCTCGCGCACATCCAATCAGCGCACCCCCAGCATCTGCTGGGAGCGATCTCAGCGCTCGCTGGCCGCCGCGAGCTCGCCGCGGCGCTCGGCGCGGGTGCCCGTGCCGCGACGCACCCGGCGGCGCTCGATGGCGCCCTCGACCACGAGGTACAGGACCGGCAGCACGATGAGCGTCAGCAGGGTCGACGAGATGAGCCCGCCGATCACGACGATCGCGAGCGGCTGCGAGATGAAGCCGCCCTGGCCGGTGAGGCCCGCCGCCATCGGCACGAGCGCGAAGATGGTCGCCGCCGCCGTCATCAGGATCGGCCGCAGCCTGCGCTCCGCGCCCTCGACGAGCGCCTCGCGCACGCTCAGCCCGCGGTCGCGGTACTGGTTCACGAGATCGATGAGCACGATCGCGTTCGTCACCACGATGCCCACGAGCATGAGCACGCCCACCATCGATGCCACGCCGAGCGGCACGCCGGTGATGAGCTGCATCGCGATCGCCCCGGTCGCCGCGAACGGCACCGACACGAGCAGCAGGAACGGCTGCAGCAGGCTCTTGAAGGTCGCCACCATGACGACGTAGACGAGCAGCACCGCGATCAGGGCCGCGATCCCGAGCTGCGTGAACGCATCCGTGATCTGGGTGGCGACGCCCCCGATCGAGGCGGTCGCGCCGTCGTCGAGCTCGAGCTCGTCGAGCTCGGCCTGCAGGCTCGCCGAGACCCCGCCGACGTCGGTCGCGTCGGGCGTGACGGTGACGGTGGCGGTGCGGCTGCCGTCGCTCGTCGCGATCGAGACGGGCCCGGTGACCTCGGTCACCTCCGCGACGTCCGAGAGCGGCAGCGGCCCGCCCGGCGTCGGCAGCTCGAGGCTGCGCAGCTCGTCGAGCGAGGCGGCCGGCGCGATGGCGTCGAGCCAGATGCGCACGAGCGAGCCGTCGAGCTGGATGTCGCCGACCGGCGTCGGCTGCATCGCCTGCGCGACGAGGCCGGAGACGGCGGCCTCGCTCAGCCCCAGGTCGGCGGCGAGCTCGCGGTCGACGGCGACCTGCACGAGCGGCTGCGCGCCCTCGAGCGAGTCGGTCACCTGCGCGACGCCGTCGAGCCCCGCCACGCGGTCGGAGACGGATGCGGTCGCCGCCTCGAGCGCGTCGGGCGTCGGCGCCTGCACCTCGACGGTGATGTCGCTGCCGCCCAGCCCGCCGGACGAGCCGACCGTCACCTCGCCCGCGGCGTCCTCGCCCTCCGCCAGGATCTCGGTGCGCAGCGCCTCCATGTCGGTGCCGTCGGCGGCGATGACCCCGTAGCGCACCGAGGTGCCGCCGCCTCCGCCGGTGAACGCCGCGAAGGCGCCCGCGCCGCTCGAGACGGTGGCGGAGACGGTCTCGACCCCGTCGAGCTCCTGCAGCCGCCCCGACAGCGTCTCGGCCTCGTCGAGCTGCGTCTCGAGCGAGGCGCCCGGCTCGAGCTCCTGCGTGAGCTGCACCGTGGTCTGGCCGTCGTCGCCGAGGAAGTTGATGGCCATGAGCGGCACCGCTGCGACGCTGGCGCCCAGCACGACGACGGCGCCCACGAGCACCAGCCAGGGCTTGCGCAGGGTCGCGAGCAGCACCGGGCGGTAGGCGCGGCGCAGCCGGTCGCTGCGCTCGGGCCGGTCGGCCGGCTCGGCCGCCGCCTCGTGCCGGGCCACGGGGGCGGATGCGCGGCGCCGGCCGAACGGGCCCCGCCGGGCCGGGCGCACGGTCTCCTCTGCCGCCGCGGCGGCGGCCTGCTCTGCCGCGACGGCCTCCTTCGGGCGCCGGAGCAGCCAGGAGGCCAGCACGGGCACGATCGTCAGCGCGATCACGAGCGAGGAGAGCAGCGCGATCGTCACCGTGAGCGCGAAGGGGCGGAAGAGCTCGCCGGTGATGTCGCTGACGAAGGCGAGCGGCAGGAAGACGATGACGGTGGTGACCGTCGACGCCGTGATCGCGCCCGCGACCTCGCGCACCGCATCCAGGATCGCCTTGGCCTTCGATGCCTGGAAGGCCAGGTGCCGCTTGATGTTCTCGATCACGACGATCGAGTCGTCGACGACCCGGCCGATCGAGATGGTGAGCGCGCCGAGGGTCAGCACGTTGAGCGAGAAGCCCGCGCCCCACATGCCGATGAAGGTCATGAGCACCGACATCGGGATGGAGATGGCGGTGACGATCGTGGAGCGGAGCGACCACAGGAAGATGAGGATGACGATGACGGCGAAGACGAGCCCGAGCACGCCCTCGACCGCGAGCGCCTCGATCGAGTGCTCGATGTAGGGCGCCTGGTCGAGGATCGTGGTGATCTCGACGTCCTCGCCGAGCTCGTCGCGGATGCCCGGCAGCAGCTCCTGCACGGCGTGCGAGACGTCGACGGTGTTCGCCGCCTGCGTCTTCGTGATCGAGAGCGTGATGGCGGGCTGGCCGTCGACGAGCGCGACCGAGGTGACGGGATCCTCGGCGAGGGCGACCTCGGCGAAGTCGCCGATCGTGCCGGGGCTGCCGCCGCCCGCAGCAGGGCCCTGCGCCTCGCCCGGCGCCTGGCCCTGGCCGTCGGCCTCGCTGCCGGCGAGCGGCAGCGAGGCCACGTCGCCGACCGAGCCGAGCCGCTCGCCGATCTGCACGCTCAGGGTCTGGCCGTCGTCGTCGACCGTGCCGCCAGGCAGCAGCTGGCCGTGCTGGTCGATGGCGTCGGTGATGCTCTGCCGCGAGAGGCCGGCCGCCGTCAGCGCGCCGTCGTCGGGCGCGATCGTGATGCGCTGGCCGGGCGCGCCCTGCAGCTGCACGGCGCGCACGCCCTCGGTGCGCTCGAGCTGCGGCACGGCGACCGTCTCGACGCGATCGACGAGCGAGGCGGTCTCCCCCGGGCCGGTGACGGCGAGCTGCAGCACCGGGAAGTCGGCGATCGAGCCCGTGAGCACGGTCGGCTCGGCGCCCTCCGGCAGCTGGCTCGCGATGCGGTTCACCGCCTGCTGCACGCGCTGCTCGGTCGTGGCCATGTTGACGCCGTACTGGAACTCGGCGACCACGACGCTCGAGCCCGTCGACGAGGTGCCGGTCGTGCCCTCGAGGCCCTGCACCGACTGCACCGCCGCCTCGATCGGGCCGGTGACGTCCTCGCTCACGATCTCGGGGCTCGCGCCCTGCATGCTGGTGTTCACGACCACGGCGGGCAGCTCGAGCTCGGGCGTGAGCTCGGTCTTGAGGCTCGACAGCGCCACGCCGCCGAAGATCGCGATGCAGATGGTGACGAGGGCGACGAGCGCCTTGTTCCTCATGCTGGCGAGCGAGAGCAGATGCACCTGCTGATCCTCCCACCGGAGCCTGAAGGGCGGATGCCGGGTGTCACCCCGGCATCCGCCCCGCTGGTCTCGTGACCTACCGGCGCTTCGCCGCGAACGCGCGCATCGCGTCGCGCACGTACTCCGCGCCCTCCCGGCCGCCGTAGTTGGCGCCGAAGCGGTCGTCGGCGACGTACATGTCGCCGAGGTTCGCGAAGTACTCGAGGTTCGGCTCGCCCTGCTGCCAGGCCCCGCCGATCCAGCGGTAGTGCCGCAGCACGATCGCCTGGGTGACCTGCGAGTCGACCGGCTCGCCGGCCTCCTTGGCTGCCGCGAAGTCCGCGACGATCGCGGCCTGCTCCTGCTGGAAGGCGCGCTTGTCCTCATCGGACATGCTCTTCCACCAGTCCTGGCCGCGCTTCCACGCGTCGGCGCCCCAGCGCTCTGTCACCTCTTGCTCGTACTGGCTCTGGTCGAACCCGTCGAGCGCCTGCTCTGCCGTCATGACGGCTCCCTTCTCTCGTGCCCGCAGCGTCTGCTCGACGGCGCGGATCTGCCTCTGGACGCGGTCTGCCTCGCGCTCGAGGTCGACGAGGTGCGCCGCGAGCGCCTCCTCGTCGGATGCGCGCTCGAGGCTCGCGGCGATCGCGGGGATCCCCACGCCCAGCCCCCGCAGCAGCAGGATGCGCTGCAGCCGGCCGAGCGATGCCTCGTCGTACCAGCGCATCCCTCCCGCATCGGTACGGGCAGGTTCGAGGATCCCGACGGTGCCGTAGTGCCGCAGCGTGCGGCTCGAGACACCGGCGAGCTTCGCGATGCGCTGGATCGACCACTCCATGACGACGACGGTATTGGTTGACGCTGCGTCAACGTCAACCCCGGTCTCGTGACGCGTGCGGCCTCCGGCCGCGCGCTCCGGCTCCTGAGCCGGTGTGCGCCGCAAGGCGCTCACCGTGTCGAAGGACGACCTACGATCCTGTGACCCCGCGCCGCATACCCTGGCGACATGCTCCTCCGCTCCGTCGCCGCCGTGCTCGTCGGCGGCGCGCTCGGCACCACAGCGCGGGCGCTGCTGCAGCTCGCGGTGCCGGAGTGGTGGATGCTGCTGGCCATCAACGCCGTCGGCTCGGCGCTGCTCGGTGTCGCGGTCGCGGCGCTCGCCGACGCCCCCGCGTGGGTGCGGCACGGCATCGGCGCGGGCCTGCTGGGCGGCTTCACGAGCTTCAGCGCCGTCGCCGTCGCGAGCGTCGTCGCCGCCGCGGCGAGCAGCGGCTGGCCGACGCTCATCCCGGCGCTGCCGGGCATCGCGCTCGCGCTCGGCATGCTCGTCGCCTGCCTGCTCGCCGCCTGGGCGGGGCTCGCGCTCGGCCATCGGCTGGCGAAGGGGCGGGCCGCGTGAGCCCGCTCGAGCTGCTCGGCATCGCGCTCGCCGGCGGGCTGGGCGCCGCGGCGCGCTTCCTCGCCGGCCTGGTGCGCAGCGAGCGGCCGGAGCGCACGACGGCCGGCGTCAACGTGATCGCGAGCCTGCTCGCCGGCATCGCCACCGGCCTCCTGCCGCTGAGCGGCGCCTGGGAGGCGATCCTCGTCACCGGCTTCTGCGGCGGCCTCTCGACCTACTCGGCGTTCGCCGTGCAGGCGGTCGAGCAGCTCGAGCGGCGCCGTGCGGGACGCGCGCTCGCGACCATGGCGCTCACGCTCGTGGGCGGCACGATCGCCGCGGCGCTCGGCCTGCTGCTCGGCGCCGTGCTGGTGCCCACCCCGGCAGCCTGAGCGGCGCAGAACGCTGTCCACATCCGATGCCGGGACACAGCCGATCGACAGGCGCGATGGTACGATGGAGGTTGGACTTGATTAGAGGAAGTTCTCCCACCGTTCGTCGGCCGCAGAGCCGACGCCAGTAGCAAGGGGGTCCAGCATGGGTCGTGGTCGCCAGAAGGCAAAGCACACGAAGATCGCTCGAGAGCTGAAGTCGTACAGCCCCGACGTGAACTACAACGCGCTGCAGGCAGAGCTCGGCGGCGGCACAGCCACGGGCGAGGTCGACAAGTGGGCCGACTACGCCGAGTACGAGTCCTCGGACGACGACTACGCTGACGAGTACCAGACGGGCCGCACCGCCTGAGCCACCACCCTCGGCTCCGGCGCGCACGCAAGCGAAGGAGCTGATCGTGACCTCGCACGCCACGACCGACGGCACGCCGTCGATCACGAACGGACGCGCGACCGAGCCCACCGAGGTCGGCAGCCATGCCACCGCGACGGCGCCGGTCTTCGAGTCGCTCTCGGTGCTCGACCTGTTCAAGATCGGCATCGGCCCCTCCTCGTCGCACACCGTCGGCCCCATGCGGGCGGCGCTCGACTTCATCGGGCAGGCGGATGCCTCGGGCAGGTTCGACGAGATCGTGCGGCTGCGCGTCGACCTGCTGGGATCGCTGGGCGCCACCGGCTCGGGGCACGGCACCGACACGGCGATCATGCTCGGCCTCTCGGGCCTCGCGCCCGACACGGTCGAGACCCCGCAGATCACGGCGACGCTCGAGCAGATCCGCGCCGCCGGCGAGCTCTCGCTCGGCGGCCGCCTGACGGTGCCCTTCGACGAGGCCAAGGTGTTCGTCTTCCGCCCGCTCACCGTGCGCCGCGAGCACCCGAACGCCCTGCGCATCACCGCCTACGACGCATCCGACGACACCATCGCCTCGGCCGGCTACTACTCGATCGGCGGCGGCTTCGTCATGCGGCACGACGAGGGCGACGTGCTCTCGCCCGTGCCCGCGCCGGCCGAGCAGCTGCACCCGGTCGCGCATCCGTTCACGCACGGCGACGAGCTCGTCGCCCGCTGCCGCGAGACGGGCATGTCGGTGGCCGAGCTGATGCTCGAGAACGAGACCGCCTGGCGGCCGCGCGAGCAGACGATCGCCCAGCTCGAGCGCATCTGGGAGGTCATGCAGGAGTGCGTCGCGCACGGCATCGAGACGCCGGGCGTGCTGCCGGGCGGGCTCGATGTGAAGCGCCGCTCGAAGGAGTGGCACGCGAAGCTGCTCGACCGCGACGCCGCGCCCAAGCAAGGCCGGCCGGACCTGCTCGAGGGCATGGAATGGGTGAACCTGTACGCGCTCGCCGTGAACGAGGAGAACGCCGCCGGCGCGCGGGTCGTGACGGCGCCGACGAACGGCGCGGCCGGCATCATCCCCGCCGTCATGCACTACGCCGACCGCTTCGCGAACTGCGTCGACGACGAGCTCTCGTGGCAGGTGCGCTTCCTGCTCGTGGCCGGCGCGATCGGCATCATCATCAAGTCGAACGCCTCGATCTCGGGCGCCGAGGTCGGCTGCCAGGGCGAGGTCGGCTCGGCGTGCGCGATGGCCGCCGGCGGCTTCGCCGCCGTGCTGGGCGCGACCCCCGAGCAGATCGAGAACGCGGCAGAGATCGGCATCGAGCACAACCTGGGCCTCACGTGCGACCCCATCAAGGGGCTCGTGCAGATCCCCTGCATCGAGCGCAACGCGATGGCATCGGTGAAGGCGATCAACGCCGCCCGCATGGCGAAGCAGGGCGACGGCACCCACTACGTCTCGCTCGACACCGCCGTCGAGACGATGCGGCGCACAGGCGCTGACATGAGCGACAAGTACAAGGAGACCGCGCTCGGCGGGCTCGCCGTCGCCTACATCGAGTGCTGACCCGCCGCGCCGCGCCGCACGGCAGAAGGGCCAGCCTCGCGGCTGGCCCTTCTGCGTGCGGTCGGCTCAGTAGCCGTAGGAGGCTGCGATCGCGGCGAGGATGATGAGCGGGATCACGACCGTCCAGAACACGATGTTCCAGATGAAGCCGAGGATCGAGAGCACGAGGCCCCAGAT
Organism: Agrococcus baldri; assembly: GCA_007988785.1. GTDB lineage: Bacteria > Actinomycetota > Actinomycetes > Actinomycetales > Microbacteriaceae > Agrococcus > Agrococcus baldri_A. Next base: position 8,778 of record BJUU01000003.1, on the reverse strand, counting down.
CGCCATCGTCTTGCCTGCGGGCTCCTTGGCCAGGCCGATGCCCGAGAGCACCGCACCGGCGATCGCGTTCAGGAAGATCGGGATGATGATGCTGGAGATGCCGAGGATGAGGCCCCACAGCGAGAGCGTCTTCTTCGTGGTGTCGACGGCCGCGTAGCCGTACTGCTGCTGGCCGGGCTGCTGGTACGCCTGGTAGCCGGCGTCGGCGGGCGCGGGCTGGTAGCCGCCGCTCGACTCGGGCTGCGAAGGCTGCTCGGGAGGCGTGTAGGTCATGTGCGATCCTTGCTGCTGGTGCGGAACGGGGGCGCAGTCGCGCCGCGACGAGCCTATGACGCGCCGGTGGGGATCGCTACGCGGACGCGCGCGACGGCATCCTCATGGCGAGGTGCCGGCGAGCAGCATGGCGCCGAGGAAGGCGCCCAACGGCAGCAGGTAGAACAGCAGCACCCACACCAGGCCCAGCGCTGAGCCCGCGAGGCCGATGATCGCCATCGCCTTGCCGGCGGGCTCGCGCCTGAGGGCCAGGAAGCCGAACACGAGGCCGATGATCGGCACGACCACGAACACCCACGCGAAGACGACCGAGCACGCACCCAGCACGAGCGCCGTGATCGAGAGGCCGCGCGAGGGCTGCGGCACGAATCCGTAGCCGGGCGCCCGGTACACCGGCACGCCGTAGGGGGTGTGGTTCGAGGTCTGCGCAGCGGCGGGGTGGATGAGCGGGGCGTCGTAGCCGTCGAAGGCTCCGGCGGATGCGCGATGCAGCGGGGCGGGGTGGCCGGGCGCGTAGCCGGGCGCCGTCAGGCGCGGGGCGCCGGCCTGCGGCGGCGCGTGCTGGGGGGGCGCGTATTGGGGGGGCGCGTACCGAGGCGCCGCGTGCTGCTGCGGGGCCGGCCCGTAGCTGGCGCCGAAGGCCGAGTGCGGCTCGGGCGAGGCGGGCGTGGGCGGGGACTGCTCAGAGATCGCACCGTCGCGTGGGCGGAAGCGGTCGGGGTCGGACTGCATCCCGCACCTCCTGCCTCGAGATCAACGCCGTGGGTCCAGCCGCCTGACACCGTACGCCCGGGGTGTGCGCGCAACCTGGACGCTTGCCCACAACGGCGTCAGCGGTAGCTGCCGCTGAGCCGGACGGCACCGCCGTCGACACCCTTGGCGCCGCTCACCCAGCCCCTCGCATCCGCGGGCGCATCCTGCACACGGCCGACCGTCCAGGCCGGGATGCCGCCGCGCTCGCTCGCGGCGATGACGCCGGCCGCATCCGCCCGGTCGACGACCACCAGCATGCCGAGGCCGAGGTTCCAGGTGCCCTCGGCGTCGCTGAGCGGGAAGCCGCCCAGCTGCGCGAGCGCGTCGAAGACCTCCGGCACCCGCCACGCGGCGCGGTCGATCTCGACGGCGTGCCGCTGCGGCAGCACGCGCGCGAGGTTGGCGGCGATGCCGCCGCCGGTGACGTGCGAGATCGAGCGGATGCCGAGGCCGGATTCGAGCATGCCCAGCAGCGGCGCCGTGTAGAGCCTGGTCGGCTCCAGCAGCGCCTCGGCGGCGATGCCGCCCAGCTCGTCGACCCGGTCGGTGAGCGCGATGCCGCGCTCGGCCAGGATGTGGCGCACGAGCGAGTAGCCGTTGGAGTGGAGCCCCGAGGATGCCATGGCGACCACGACGTCGTCGGTCTGCACGCGCTCGGCGCCCAGCACCGCATCCGCTTCGACGACACCGACGGCGGCGCCGGCGACGTCGTAGTCGTCGGGCTCCATGACGCCCGGGTGCTCGGCCGTCTCGCCGCCGACGAGGGCGGTGCCGGTGGCCTCGCAGGCCTCGGCGATGCCCCGCACGATGTCGGCGATGCGCTCGGGCACGACCCGTCCGCAGGCGATGTAGTCGGTCATGAACAGCGGCTTGGCGCCCACCACGACGATGTCGTCGACGACCATGCCGACGAGGTCCTGGCCGATCGTGTCGTGCTTGTCGATCGCCTGCGCGAGCGCGATCTTCGTGCCGACGCCGTCGGTCGAGGTGGCCAGCAGCGGCTTCGCGTAGGCGCCGACGGCCGAGAGGTCGAAGAGCCCGGCGAAGCCGCCGACGCCGCCGACCACGCCGGGGCCGTGCGTGCGCGACACCGCCGCCTTCATGAGCTCGACCGCGCGGTCGCCCGCCTCGGTGTCGACACCGGCGGAGGCATACGGATCGCTCATGCTCCCAGGGTACCGAGCCGCGCGCACCCCGATCTCGTCGCGCGCACGGGGTGGCAGGATGGGCGGCGGAACACCCACCACCTGTCGATGGAGACGTTCGTGCACGCACTCGTGACCCGAGGCACGCCAGGACTCGAGCTGGTCGAGATCCCCGAGCCCGAGACCCCGCCCGGCCATGTCAAGGTGCGCGTGCTGCGCGCCGGCATCTGCGGCACCGACCTGCACATCGACGCGTGGGACGCGTGGGCGCAGTCGGCCGTGACGCCCGGGCTGACGGTCGGGCACGAGTTCTGCGGCGAGATCGTGGAGGTGGGCGAGGGTGTCACCGACTACGTCGCCGGGCAGCTGATGAGCGGCGAGGGGCACGTCGTCTGCGGGCACTGCCGCAACTGCCGCGCCGGCCGCCGCCACCTGTGCATCCGCACCTCCAACCTGGGCGTGCAGCGCGACGGCTGCTTCGCCGAGTACGTCGTGCTGCCGGCCGCCAACGTGTGGATGCACCCGGGCGTGACGGCCGCATCCGCCACGTCGCAGCAGCTCGATGTGTTCGGCATCTACGACCCCTTCGGCAACGCGGTGCACACGGCCCTGAAGTTCCCGGTCGTCGGCGAGGACGTGCTCGTCACCGGCGCCGGCCCGATCGGGCTGATGGCCGCGATGGTCGCCCGGCACGCGGGCGCCCGCCACATCGTCGTCACCGACCTCTCCCAGCCGCGGCTCGAGCTCGCGCGATCGCTCGGCTTCCATGCGCTCAACCCGCGCGAGCAGGAGATCGCCGACGTGCAGCGCGAGCTGCGCATGACCGAGGGCTTCGACGTCGCGCTCGAGATGTCGGGCTCGCCCGCGGCGCTGGCGGGCATCATCGAGAACCTCAACTTCGGCGGGCGCATGGCGATGCTCGGCCTGCCTTCCGCCCCCATCGAGCTCGACTTCGGCAAGGTGGTCTCGCACATGCTGACCATCCAGGGCATCTACGGCCGCGAGATGTTCGAGACCTGGTACGCCATGGCCGCGATGGCCCAGACGGGCCTCGACGTCTCCCCCGTCATCACCGACCGCTTCGCCTTCGCCGACTGGCAGGGCGCCTTCGACCGCGCGCGCTCCGGCGCCGCGGGCAAGGTCATCCTCGACTTCACCCAAGGAGCCTGATCGTGTTCTCCATCCGCGCATCCATCACCGATGAGCTCGCCGAGATCGAGGCTGCGGGCCTCACCAAGCGCGAGCGCGCCATCGACTCGCCGCAGTCGGCCACCGTGATCGCGGGCGGGCAGGAGGTGCTGAACTTCTGCGCCAACAACTACCTCGGGCTCGCCGACCACCCCGCGATCGTCGCCGCCGCCAAGGCCGCGCTCGACGACTGGGGCTTCGGCATGGCCTCGGTGCGCTTCATCTGCGGCACCCAGACGCAGCACCTCGAGCTCGAGTCGCGGCTCGCGGCCTTCCTCGGCCAGGAGGCGTGCATCCTCTACTCCTCGTGCTTCGACGCGAACGGCGGGCTCTTCGAGACGCTGCTGGGCGCCGACGATGCCGTGATCTCGGACGCCCTGAACCACGCCTCGATCATCGACGGCATCCGCCTGTCGAAGGCCGCCCGCCACCGCTACGCGAACCGCGACATGGCAGAGCTCGAGGCGCGGCTGCAGGAGGCGGCGGGCGCGCGGCGCCGACTGATCGTCACCGACGGCGTCTTCTCGATGGACGGCTACCTCGCCCCGCTCGAGGCGATCTGCGACCTCGCGGAGCGCTACGACGCGATGGTGATGGTCGACGACTCGCACGCGGCCGGCTTCACCGGGCCGACCGGTGCGGGCACGCCGGAGCTCGCGGGCGTGCAGGATCGCATCGACATCATCTCGGGCACCCTCGGCAAGGCGCTCGGCGGGGCCTCCGGCGGCTACATCGCGGCGCGCGCCGAGATCGTCGACCTGCTGCGGCAGCGCTCGCGCCCCTACCTGTTCTCGAACGCGCTCGCCCCCTCGGTGGTGGCCGGCTCGCTCAAGGCGCTCGACCTCGTCGAGGGCGCGGGCGAGCTGCGCGAGCAACTGCAGCGCAACACGGCGCGGTTCCGCTCGGGCATGGAGCAGGCGGGCTTCGAGCTGCTGCCCGGCGAGCACCCGATCGTCGCCGTCATGTTCCACGACGCCCGGCTGGCGGCGCAGATGGCGGATGCGATGCTCGCCGAGGGCGTGTACGTCACCGCCTTCTCGTTCCCGGTCGTGCCCCGCGGCGAGGCGCGCATCCGGGTGCAGCTCTCTGCCGCCCACTCGGACGCCGACGTCGACCGGGCGGTCGCGGCGTTCGCCGCGGCCCGCGAGCGCGTCGCAGCCTGAGCGCGCCGCCGCTCAGCGCAGCGTCTCGCTCCAGCGGATCAGTTCGGCCGCCAGCGCCTCGCGGGCGTCGAGCTGGATGAGGTGGCCTGCGTCGGCGATCGTCGCGTGGCTCGCGTGCGGGATGGCCCGCTGGAGCCGGTGCGCGCGATCGAGCGGGATCCACGCGTCGCGCTCGCCCCAGACGATGTGCACGGGCTCGTCGAGCTCCCCGAGGCGCGACTCGAGCTCGGCCGTGTGCGCCTCGTCGGCCTGCGCGATCTGGCGGTAGAAGGCCGGCTGACCCGTCTCGCCCAGCCACGGCCCGACGAGCGCCGCGAGCTCGTCATCGCGCAGGCCCCGATGGCTCGCGCCGCGGATGTAGGCCTCGATCGCCCCGCGGTGGATCGCCGCCGGCAGCTGCGCGAAGACCTCGGCGTGCTGCTGCACGAGCGAGAAGAAGGGCGAGCCCCACGGCCGCAGCGCCACCACGTCGACGAGCACGAGCGAGGCGAAGCGAGCGCCGTGCAGCAGCCGGGCGCGCAGCGCGACCGCTCCCCCGATGTCGTGCGCGATCACGTGCGGGCGCTCGAGGCCCCACCCGCGCAGCAGCTCGGCGAGCAGCTCGCCCTGCACGTCGAGACCGACCGGATGCTCGGGATGCTTCGACGAGGCGCCGTAGCCGGGCAGGTCATACAGATGCACCCGGAAGCGCTCGCTCAGCCGATCGGCGATCGGACGCCACAGCCACGACGACCAGGGCGTGCCGTGCAGCATCACGAGCGGCGGCCCCTCGCCGAAGGCGTCCCAGGCGACCGTGCGGCCGCGCCACTCGAGCGTGCGGGTGAGCGTGTGCGCCATGCAGCCAGCCTGGCCGCGCCCGCCCACAGCGCTCAGAAGACCGGCTTGCCGCCGGTGACGCCGAGCACGGTGCCGGAGACGTAGCTCGCCTCGTCGCTCGCCAGGTAGACGAACGCGGTCGCCACCTCGATCGGCTGCCCCGGTCGGCCGAGCGGCGCATCCATGCCGAAGTCCTTCACGCTCGGCTTCGTGGCCGGCTGCAGCGGCGTCCAGATCGGGCCGGGCGCGACGGCGTTCACGCGGATGCCGCGCTCGCCGACCGTGGCCGCGAGGTTGACGGTGAAGTTGTTGATCGCCGCCTTCGTCGAGGCGTAGTCGAGCAGCGTCTCGGAGGGCTCGAACGCCTGGATGGAGGCGCAGTTGATGATGCTCGCCCCCTCGCCCAGCTGCGGCAGCAGGGCCTTGGTGAGGAAGAACATGGCGAAGATGTTCGTCTCGTAGGTCTGGCGCAGCTGCTCGTCGGAGATCTGCTCCAGCCCGTCCTGCGCCATCTGGTACCCCGAGTTGTTGACCAGCACGTCGAGCCCGCCGAACGCATCCACCACCGTCTTGGCGAGATCGATGTTGGCCTGCTCGGTGCGCTGGTCGCAGGGCACGAGCACCGCTCGCCGGCCCGCGGCCTCGATCTGCCGGCGCGTCTCGTCGGCGTCGTCCTGCTCCTGCGGCAGGTAGGCGATGGCGACGTCGGCCCCCTCCTTGGCGAAGGCGATGGCCGTGGCGCGGCCGATGCCGGAGTCGCCGCCGGTGATGAGGGCGCGCTTGCCCTCGAGCCGGCCGCGACCGGTGTAGCTCGTCTCGCCGTGATCGGGCACCGGGGCGAGCTGGTCCGTCCGTCCGGGCCACTCCTGCTGCTGCTCGGGCAGATGCTTGATGGATTCCGTATCGGGTCGCATGTGCCCACTGTGCTCCGCTTCCCTGACCGACGGGTGAACGACTTCGGCGCATCCGCCGCACGTCCTGCTCGATAGGCTGGATCGTCACCCCCGCGACAGAAGGAGCTCGCCTGTGTGCGGCATCGTCGGCATCGTCTCCGACTCGAGCGTCAACCAGCAGGTCTACGACGCCCTCGCGCTGCTGCAGCACCGCGGGCAGGACTCCACCGGCATCGCCACCGCCGAGGGCCGCTCGATCCACATGCGGAAGGCGAAGGGGCAGGTGCGCGAGGCGTTCCGCACCCGCGACATGCGCGCGCTGCTCGGCAACAGCGGCCTCGGCCACGTGCGCTACGCCACCCGCGGCGAGGCCGAGAACGAGCTCGAGGCGCAGCCCTTCTACGTGAACGCGCCCTACGGCATCGTGCTCGTGCACAACGGCAACCTGACCAACTCGCGCGAGCTCGAGCAGGAGCTCGCGACCGTCGACCACCGGCACGTGAACTCCGGCAGCGACACCGAGATGCTCGTCAACGTGCTGGGCTCCGAGCTGCAGTCGCTCGTCGCCAGCGGCAGCCTCGACGCCGACCGGGTCTTCACCGCCGTGCGGCGCGTGCACGAGCGCATCCAGGGCTCCTACGGCGTGATCGCGCTCATCGCCGGCCACGGCATGCTCGCCTTCCGCGACCCCTTCGGCATCCGCCCCCTCGTGCTCGGCTCGCGCACGAGCGCCGCCGGGCGCACCGAGTGGATGGTGGCGAGCGAGTCGGTGGCGCTCACCGGCTCGGGCTTCACGCTCGAGCGCGACGTCGCGCCCGGCGAGGCCATCTTCATCGCGCCCGACGGCGAGCTCGCCTCGCGGCAGACGCACGAGCGCCCCGTGCTGCTGCCCTGCTCGTTCGAGTACGTCTACCTCGCCCGCCCCGACTCGGTGATGAACGGCATCAACGTCTACGAGTCGCGCCTGCGCATGGGCGAGCGGCTCGCCGACACCATCGCGAAGTACACGCCCTCCGGCGCGATCGACGTCGTGATGCCCATCCCCGACTCGTCGCGGCCCGCCGCGATGGAGGTCGCCCGCCGGCTCGGCATCGAGTACCGCGAGGGCTTCTACAAGAACCGCTACGTCGGCCGCACCTTCATCATGCCCGGGCAGGCCGCCCGCAAGAAGTCGGTGAAGCAGAAGCTGAACGCGCTCGAGAGCGAGTTCCGCGGCAAGAACGTGCTGGTCGTCGACGACTCGATCGTGCGCGGCACCACCAGCCGCGAGATCGTCGAGATGATGCGCTCGGTGGGCACGAACTCCGTGACGTTCACCTCGGCGGCGCCGCCGGTGCGCTACCCGCACGTCTACGGCATCAACATGCCCTCGCGGGCCGAGCTCATCGCATCCGGTCGCACCATCCCGCAGGTGAACGAGGCGCTCGCCAGCGACTTCCTCGTCTACCAGGAGGTCGACGACCTGCAGCGGGCGATCCTCGACGGCTCCGAGATCTCGGGCCTCGACCTGTCGTGCTTCACCGGCGAGTACGTCACCGGCGGCGTCACCGAGGAGTACCTCGAGTGGGTGGAGCGCACGCAGCTCAGCTAGGCGGTGGAGCCGCGGCCGCGGTGGTGCTCGTCGGCACCCACACGCCGATGCCCGCGACGAGGCACGCGAGCGCTGCACCGAGCACGACGTCGGGCAGCGGCACGGCGGCGAGCAGCAGCGCGGCGAGGCCGGCACCGGCGGCGCCCGCGAGCAGGATGAGGGCGATCGCTCCCGCGGGCGGGCGCGCACCGGAGCGGCGGGCGAGCTCGGCGAGGGCGACGGATGCGGCGAGCGCCGCACCGAGGACGGCCGCGGCCACGTAGTCCAGGGCTCCCGGCCGCGCGATGGGGGCGATGAGCGCGGCGGCGCCGCCCGCCGTCGCGAGCACGGCGGGTGCTCGGCCGCCGAGGCGCTCGGCGAGCATCGCGAGCGGCGGGCCCAGCAGCGCCCCGAGCGCGAGCGTGAGGGCGAGCGGGCCGGCCGGCTGCGGCTCGTCGGCGCCGATCGCCGACAGGGCGGGGCGCAGCGCGGCGAGGGCGGTGAGGCCGGCCGCGGCGATCGCGAGCAGGGCGAGCAGCTGAGGCGGGAGCGCTGGCGCGCGAGCGGGCGCTTCGGGGACCCCTTCGCCGACAGTGGACCCGATATTCGGGGTCCAGCTGGCGCGATGGGGTCCATCGGCGGGATCGGTGGCGGTGGTGGACGCGCCGCCGACCGCGAGGGCGCAGACGAGCAGCTGCAGCACGGCGGCGGCGATGAGCGCGATGCCGACGCCGAGCTCCGGCAGCAGGGCGGAGGCTGCGACGAGCACCACGCCGACGGCAGCGGCCAGCAGCGTGGGCGCCGGGCGCACGCGCGGGGCGAGCGCCGCATCGGCGGCGACCTGCCCGCGGATGGCGCCGAGCTGCAGGCCGGCGGCCAGGCCGAGCGCCGCGGCGAGCGCCGCGTGCGGCGGGTGGCCGAGCAGCGCGAGCGCGCCCGCGCTGGCGGCCGCCGCCGCCGCGAGCGCCGCCGCGGCG
>BJUU01000002.1 GCA_007988785.1 Agrococcus baldri | reverse complement strand
CGGGCGATCGCGAGCCGCACGGCGGCCTGCGCGAGCGTCCACACGGCGGGCAGCAGCAGCGCGGCCGCCACGAACGCGAGCGTCAGCACGAAGCCGCCGCTCGCCGCGTCGACGGCGCCCGTCTCGAGCCGCAGCCGGAAGGCGTTGACACCGCCCAGCACCGCCAGCAGCGCCGCGGTCGCGAAGGCGAAGGCGATCGCGCTCAGCACGTCGGTCGCGCGGGGGCCGGTGGCGCGCAGCAGGCGCGCCCAGAGTCGCACGGCGGTCATCGCGAGGCCTCGATCCACTGCTGCATCGGGTTCGCGACGTGCTGCGGCTCCCGAGCCTGTCGGAGGGCGCCCTGCGCCGCGCCGTACGAGGCGGGCGCCTCGGCCGGCACGACGGGGGCGGATGCGCCCTGGGGCGCTCCGTAGTTCGGCGCTCCGTACTGCGGCGTCCCGTACTGCGGCGTCCCGTGGTGCGGCGCCCCGTAGGGCGCGGGGTGCGCGGGCGCCTGGGCGCCCCAGCGCACGGGCTCGGCCGGCGCCGGCGGGGCTGCGGCGGCGTGGTCTCGTGACGCGTGCGCCTGCGGCGCGCGCTCCTCGACCCGCGGGGCAGCGACAGCGTGCGCCTGCGGCGCGCGCTCCGGCACCTGCGGGAGGCCTGCGGGAGCAGCCGCCTCCAGCGCCTGCTCGCTCGGCCCGTCGCTGACGACGCGGCCGTCCTCGAGGCGCACGATGCGCGAGCAGGCGGCGGCGACCTCCGGGTCGTGGGTGACGACCACGAGCGAGGCGCCGTGGCCGAGGGTGGCGCCGATGAGCAGCGCCATCACGGCCTGCCCGGTCGAGCGGTCGAGCGCGCCGGTGGGCTCGTCGGCGAAGACGATGCCGGGGCTGCCGACGAGCGCGCGGGCGATCGCGACGCGCTGCGCCTGGCCGCCCGAGAGCTCCCCGGGGCGCCGGTGCAGCATGCCCCCGAGGCCGAGCCGGTTGAGCAGCGCGCCGGCGGCCGCCTCGGCGCCGGAGCGCATGCCGCCGCCGAGCATGAGCGGCAGCGCGACGTTCTCGATCGCCGGCAGCTCGGGCAGCAGCTGGCCCGACTGGAAGACGAAGCCGAAGTCGCTGCGGCGCAGCTTCGTGCGCTGGCCGTCGCGCATGGTGGCGAGGTCCTGCCCGCGCCAGACGACGCGGCCGTTCGCAGGCGCGACGATGCCGGCGAGCACGTGCAGGAGGGTCGACTTGCCAGAGCCCGACGGGCCCATGATCGCGACCGCCTCCGGCCCGTCGGCGCCGATCGTCAGGCTGACGTCGGCGAGCGCCGGGGCTGCGGAGTTGCCCTCGCCGTAGGTGTGGGTGAGCTGGTGTGCGTCGAGTCGATTGGTCTGCATGCTCCTACCTGACACCGTCCGAGGCCGCCGTGGGCGCCCTTTGCATCGGCCGTCGGATGCGAGATCATCCCAGCGGATGACGGTGCTGCAGCACCGGCCCGCCCGCGATCGAGGAGCACAGCATGAGCCGACGCACCGCCGTGATGCCCGAGCCGCAGGCCGCGCTCGTCGAGCGCGTGCGCGCCCGGCTGGCCGACGAGCCCACCCGCGAGGTCGCGATGTTCGGCGGCCGCGCATTCATGGTGCGGGGCGCGATGGCGGTCAGCGCCTGGCGCGACGGCAGCCTGCTCGTGCGCGTCGCCGACGACGCCGGCCCCGCGCTGCAGCAGCGCCCGGGCGCGGCGCAGGCGCTGATGGGCGAGCGAGACATGGGCCCCGGCTGGCTGACGGTCGACGCCGAGGCGCTCGCGGACGAGCCCGCCCTGACGACATGGATCGGCATCGCCCTCGACCACAACCGCACCGTCACCGGCGATCCGTAGGCTGGAGGCGTGACGATCGCGGCAGCAGGCACCCCGACCCGCCCGATCGCCATCGTCCCCGCGGCGCTCGTCACCGTCGGCGCCATCCTGCTGTTCTGGGTGCTGAGCGACTGGGGCTACCTGCCGCTCGTGGCGGGCGTCGTCGGCGGCATGCTCACCGACCGGGCCGGCGCGTCCCGCAAGCTCGGCCAGGATCTGTCGATCATCGCCATCGCCCTCACCTGGATCAGCTTCATCTCGCTGCACGCCGACATCTCGAACGCGGGCATCGCCCGCTTCACGATCGCGCTCGGCGGCGCCGTGCTCATCCCCTACGCCATCACCCGCTTCGGCTTCAAGGACCACGCGATCCGCTTCCCGTGGAAGGGCGGCCGCTGGTCGAAGCGCATGTGGACGTACCTGATCGTCGTGGTCGTCGCCGCCTACCTGATCCTGCCGTTCTACTTCCTCACCTCCGGCGTCTACCGCAACTGGCCGGCGGTGGAGGACGGGGACATGATCGCGCGCCTGTTCCTGGGCGTGAACGCGGTGGGCCTGTGGGACGAGCTGTTCTTCATCTGCACCGTCTACACGCTGCTGCTGCGCCACTTCCGGCCCTGGCTCGCGAACCTGCTGCAGGCGGGCATCTTCGTGTCGTTCCTGTGGGAGCTCGGCTACCAGTCCTGGGGCCCGCTGCTGACGATCCCCTTCGCGCTCGTGCAGGGCGCCATCTTCTCCTGGACGAAGAACCTCTTCTACGTCGTCACCGTGCACCTGCTGTTCGACGCGGTCGTCTTCCTCGTCATCGTGCACGCGCACCACCCCGAGGCGCTGCCGATCTTCCCCCTCATCGGCGCGTTCTGACGAGACGGATGCGCGGGGTTCCGCGTGCGCGCAGGCTCGCGTACCGTGCGGGCCATGGCTATCGCACGCAATCCCATGACCGTGATCGACTGCCCCGATCCGCAGGCGCTCGCGCAGTTCTACGCCTCGCTGCTCGACTGGAAGGTCGACCCGGAGTCCGACGAGGGCTGGGCGACCATCGGCGACGGCGGCGGCCGGGAGCTCAGCTTCCAGCGGGTCGAGAGCGACTACCGCGCGCCCGACTGGCCCGGCCAGGAGGTGCCGCAGCAGCTGCACATCGACGTCGACGTCGACGACCTCGACGAGGCGGAGGCGGCGGTGCTCGAGCTCGGCGCCACCAAGCACGATCATCAGCCCGGCCAGTCGTTCCGGGTCTTCCTCGACCCCGCGGGGCATCCGTTCTGCCTCGTCAAGCCCAGCGCGCTGTAGCGCCGGCCGCACGTCTGCGCTGGCGCGCCCGGTCGCGCCGGCGTAGCGTCGCGGCATGGCCATCGCCCGCTATCCGTCGCTCGTCATCGACTGCCCCGACGCCGGCGCGCTCGCGCGCTTCTACGGCACCATGCTCGACTGGCCGGTCTCGACCGGCGAGGACGAGCTGGACACCTGGCACGAGATCCGCGCCGACTACGGCCAGGTCATCTGCTTCCAGCAGGTCGACGACTACCGGGCGCCCGTCTGGCCGACGCAGGAGCATCCCCAGCAGATGCACCTCGACGTGATCGTCGACGACCTCGACGCCGGCGAGGCGGCGGTGCTCGAGCTCGGTGCGCGGAAGCACGAGCAGCAGCCGGGCGAGACGTTCCGCGTCTTCCTCGACCCGGCCGGGCACCCCTTCTGCCTCTGCGTCAGCTGAGGCGCACGGTCGACTGCCGACCCAGCCGCGTGAACCCCAGCCGGTCGGCGAGCCGCAGCGACGCGTCGTTGCCGACCCGGCAGCGCCACTGCGCGATCAGGCCCGCGTCGATCGCCGCGGTGACCGCGCGGGCGGCCGCCGAGTCGGCGTAGCCCTGCCCGCGGCGGTCCGGCGCGACAGCCACCCCCAGATGCGCGACCGAGCCGTGCCAGCGCTGGAAGCCGGCGACGGCGACCGGGCCGGCGCCGTCGTGCACGGCCCAGCGGTGCTCCATCTGCTGCACGCCGGCCTCCGCCCACTCCTCCTCCGGCAGCGCCGCGCCGACGGTCGCCACGTCGAGCGAGCTCGCCTCCGCGACCTCGTGCGCCGGATGCGCCGGCCGCACGCCCGTGAACAGCAGGTTCGCGCTGCCGATCGCGCGCGAGCCGGGCAGCGCGGCCGCGATCGCGTCGACGTCATGCCGCGCGTCGGCCGACAGCCCCGCGAGGGCGGCCTTCGCGCTCGGCGGCGCGGCCACCACGGTCGCCCCCGCCAGCTCGACCACGATCACCGCGTCGAGCGCGTCGCGCACGACGCGGGTGACGCCCGAGCCCTCGAGCGCCGACGGCGCCGTGCCGAGCGCATCCGCCCAGGCCGCTCGCAGGCGCACGCCATCGCGCTGGGGCACGTCCGGGTCGCCGAACATGCCGCCCAGTGTGGCGCGCTCCGGCGGCGAGCGTCGGCACCACGCCAGGCCTAGGCTCATGAGGTGACCACCGTGCTGCTCGACGTCGACACCGGGATCGACGACGCCCTCGCCATCCTCACCGCCGCGCTCTCGAACGAGATCGACCTCGTCGGCTGCACCGTCACCTGGGGCAACGTCGACGTCGCGCAGGGCGCCCGCAACACCTCGGAGGTGCTGCGGCTGGCGGGCCACGCCGACGTGCCGGTCGCGATCGGCGCCGCCGGCCCCCGCACCGGCGCGGTCGCGACCTTCTCGCCCGAGGTGCACGGCGAGGACGGGCTGGGCGGATGCGCCGACACGGCCCACGTGCCGGTGCTGTCTCGGAACGGCCTCGCGCCCGAGAGCGCGGTCGAGATGATGATCCGGCTCAGCCACGAGCACGCCGGAACGCTCGAGATCGTCGCGGTCGGGCCGCTCACGAACCTCGCGGCGGCGCTGGACGCCGACCCGACGCTGCCGGAGCGCATCCGCCAGGTCACCGTGATGGGCGGGGCGGCGCTCGCGCCCGGCAACGTGAGCGACACCGCCGAGGCCAACATCTGGCACGACCCGGAGGCCGCGCAGGTGGTCTTCGACGCGTCGTGGGAGCTGACGATGGTCGGCCTCGACGTCACCATGACCTCGCTCATCACCGACGAGCACCGCGCGCGGCTCGCGGCGGGCGGCGAGATCGGCCGCTTCTGCGCGGCGATCCTCGACTTCTACCTCGGCTACTACGAGGGCTGGTCGGGCGAGCGGGCATCCGGCAACCATGACGCGCTCGCGCTCGCGGTCGCGACCGGGCTCGTGAAGACGACGCTCTCGCCCATCGTCGACGTGCACGTCGACTGCTCGGCAGGCGAGACGCGCGGCCGCACCGTCACGACCCTCGAGGGGGAGTGGGGCCAGTGGCCGGAGCGCGAGGGCGCCCGCCACCGCGTGGTGATGGAGGTCGAGCCCGGCTTCGAGGAGCGCATGATCGACCTGCTCGCGAGCGCCTAGGCGACCGCGCCCATCCGCCTGACCGCCTCCTCGATCACGTCGGGCCGCGTGCCGAGGTTGAAGCGCACGTGGTTCTCGCCGCCGGTGCCGAAGGCCTCGCCGGCGCTCAGGCCCACGCGTGCCAGCTCGAGGAAGGCCTTCGCCGGGCCGGGGGAGAGGCCGATGTAGCCGGCGTCGGCGCGCGAGCCCGGGTCGGCGACGCGCGTGCCGCGGCAGTCGAGCCACGCCAGGAAGGTCGCCTCGCCCGGCTGCCAGCGGATCGTCGGCGCGTGCTCGGCGAGCGCGGTCGCGAGCAGCGCGCGGTTCTCGCGCAGCCCGGCGAGCACCTCGTCGAGCCAGTCGCGGCCCTCGTCGAAGGCGGCGACGTGCGCGATCGAGGCGAGGTGCGATGGCCCGTGGCTGACGACCTCGGCGACGCCGGCGAGGTCTGCCCCGGTCTCGGCGCCGCCGACGATGAGGGCGGTGCGCAGCCCAGCGAGGTTCCAGGCCTTCGAGGCGCTCGTGATCGAGAAGCCGCGCGGGTCGACGCTCCAGTAGGGCGTGAAGTCGGCGTCGAACAGCAGCGGCGCGTGCACCTCGTCGCTGATCACCCGCACGCCGTGCCGCGCCGTGAGCTCGGCCACCCGCTCGAGCTCGTCGCGCGTGTGCACCGTGCCGGTCGGGTTGTGCGGGTTGCAGAGCAGGAACACGGCACCCGGATGCGCGGCGCACGCCGCGTCGAGCGCGTCCAGGTCGAGCCGCAGGTCGGCGCCGAGCGGCGCCTCCACCACGGCTCGCTCCGCGTGCCGCGAGTAGGCGTGGAACGGCGGGTAGACGGGGCTCGCCACGATCACCGCGCCGCCGGGCGGCGTCAGCATCCGGATGAGCTCGAACGCGCCCATCATCACGTCGCTCACCAGCGCGGTGCGCGCGACGTCCAGCCCGACGCCCCAGCGGGCATCCGCGAACCTGCCGAAGGCCTCGGCGTAGCCGGTGCCTGAGGGGTAGCCGGTGTCGCCGCGCAGCATCGCGTCGTGCACGGCGCGCGTGATCGCCTCGGCGGGCAGCACATCCATCTCGGCCACCCACATGGGCAGCACGTCGGGCTCGAAGAAGCGCCACTTGATGCTGGTGCGCTGCTGCAGCTGCGCGAGCGGCACGCGCTCGAAGGGGTTCGTCATGGCCCCATCCTGCACGGCGCCGACGGGCTCAGGCCACCTGCTCCATGAGCCCGGTGTCGACGTCGTAGAGGAAGCCGCCGACGCGCGCGCGCTCGCCGATCAGCGGGTGCGAGAGCACGCGGTGCACGTCCTCGGCGATCGCGGTGCGCTGGTCGTCGATGGCACCGAGGTCGAGCCAGGAGGCGTCGGCGCCCTGCGAGGCCGAGATCTCGCCGAGCAGCTCGCGCTCGGACTTCGACGCCATCGCGCAGCGGGTGTGCTCGACGAGCAGCACGCGGTCGACGTTCAGCAGGTGCACGCCGAGCACGAGCGCGACGAGCGTGCGCTCGGTGGCGCGCCCGCCGGGGTTGCGCAGGATCTTGGCCTCGCCGGGCACGAGGCCCAGCATGCCGAGCGGGTCGAGGCGGGAGTCCATGCAGGTGACCACGGCGACGCCGGCGCGCGCGACGCCGTCGAAGCCCTGCAGGTCGAAGGTCTCGGCGTAGCGGCGGTTGTGCTCGAGGAGGTCGTCGAAGGCGTGATCCATAGCTCAAGAATCTACGCCTGCGTGCCAGCATGGGCGGCATGGAGATGCGTGCGACCGCCCGGCAGATCGATGCGATCTCGCGCCGCTACGCCGAGATCTACGGCTTCGAGCGCGACGCCGACTGGCTCGTGCTGAAGCTGCAGGAGGAGGTCGGCGAGCTCGTGCAGGCCTACCTCGCCAAGACCGGCAGGCAGCGCGACAAGGGCCACACGCCGGCCGAGATCGAGCGCCGCTACGCGCTCGAGCTCGCGGATGCGGTGGGCATGCTGCTCGCGCTCGCCGAGGCGACGGGGGTCGACATCGAGCAGGCGATCGACGACAAGTGGCTCGTCTGGGATCGCCGCGTCTCGCAGCGCGCCGGTGAGGCCGACGCCCCCGCGCACGACTGACCTCGACGGCCATGCGGCGCCGATGTGCACCTGACGTGCACATCGCGCGCGCATGGCCGTCGGGATGCGGTGGCCGCGCCCAGCCGCGGCCGTTAGCCTCGGGGGCATGACGCAGACCGCCATCATCGTCGGTGCAGGACTCGGCGGGCTCGCCGCCGCCCGCGGCCTCGAGGCCGCCGGCTGGCAGGTGCGGGTGCTCGAGTCGGCGCAGGAGGCGCGAGCCCTCGGCGCGGGCATCACCGTGACCGGGAACGGCCTCGCGGCGCTCGACGAGCTCGGCGTCGGCGACGCCGTGCGCGAGCGCGCCGTGCGGGCGCTGCCCGAGGGCATCCTCACCGACCAGGGCTCGCCCCTCCAGCAGCAGCTGCAGGCCGACTCCAGCGCGGTGCACGCCATCCACCGGGCGACGCTGCACGAGATCCTGCGCGGCGACCGCGAGATCGAGACGGGCATGCGCGTGGTCTCGGGGACGGATGCGTCCGGCGGCGGCCGCGCGTCCGTCACGATCGAGCACGGCGCGGCCGACCCGGATTCGAGCGACGCGCGCAGCGAGCGCGAGCGCCGCAAGGACCGCGCGCGCGGCACCAAGCTCGGCCGCCGCATCCACCGAGCCCTCGAGCCCGGCGACGAGCCCATCGACCGCAAGGCCGAGTCGCGCGCGTCGAAGGCGCAGGTGCGGGCCGTCGAGGACGCCCGCTTCGAAACCCTCGAGGCCGACCTGGTCGTCGGCGCGGACGGCATCGACTCGGCGGTGCGCCAGGCGCTGTGGCCGAAGGCGCGCACCGACTACTCGGGCGCCACCGCGTGGCTCGGCGTCGTGCAGGCCGAGGCCGACTCGCCCGCCGGCCCGCGCATGTACCTCGGCCGCGGCGCCGAGTTCGGCATGGAGCCGATCGACGGCGGCCGCGTCTACTGGTGGGGCATGTCGTTCGCCCGCATGGGCAGGCGGGCGGACGACGAGATCGTCGCCGCGCTCGCGCAGTTCGACGACTGGGCGCCCGAGGTGCGCGACCACATCGCCGCGACCCCGCAGGCCGGCATCATCCGGCGCGACCTGTTCTCGCTCGCGACCCGCCTGCGCTCGTACCACCGGCCGGGGGTCGTGCTCGTGGGCGACGCGGCGCACGCGATGCTGCCCACCCTCGGCCAGGGCGGCAACGCGAGCTTCGAGGATGCCGCGACCCTCGGCATCCTGCTCGGGGATCACTCCCTCGATCAGGCGCTGCTCGAGTACGACCGCGAGCGCGTCGCCCGCACCCAGCGCTTCATGACGATCTCCGAGCGGCTCGCGCGCACGAACACGCGCATGCGCAACCCGCTGCTGGTCGCCGCGCGCAACGGCCTGCTCAACCTGACGCCGGAGCTCGCGACCGAGATCGCCGGCGACTGGATGCTCGCCTGGCACTCGCCCCGCCACACCAGCTGACCCCTTGGGGGACACGCACGCTCAGTCGATGGGGAGTTCTCCCCATCGACGTCTCCTAGGTACCCGGCGTAGCGTGAACGAACAGCCCGGCTGGGGCCCCGCAAGGGGAATCGGGCTTTGACAGGGTCCTGACGCTTCGGCCGAGGGATGCAGAGGGAGTCCCGCTCCATCGACGGGACAATGCGCGGCGCTTCGGCGCTGTCCTACTTTGCAAGGTGGGCTCGACCGTGAGGTCGGGCCCCCTTCGCATGCGCGGTGGAGCGACCTCGGCGCCGGGGCCGTCTCGGCCTCGGTCTAGGAGCGCGACCTCTCACCCAGCAGCAGCGGGAACACCAGCTCGCGGTTCAGCGGCGCCTCGGCCTCGTCGTCGATGCCGACCGCCGGGTCGATCCAGCGGGCCGCCTCGATCTCCGCCTGCACGCGCGGCGCGATCTCGACGCGCGTGCGGAAGACGCTCGCGCGCAGCGCGAAGCCGGCCTCGTTCGCGGCCACCGTCTCGAACTCGCCCATCGGCTCGAGCGCGCTGATCGCGATCTCGACGCCGAGCTCCTCGTGCACCTCGCGCACCGCGCACTCGGCCGCGCTCTCGCCGCCCTCGGGCTTGCCGCCCGGCAGCATCCAGCGATCGGTGCCGCGCTTGCGCACCGTCAGCACCGTGCCGTCCGCGCGCTCGAAGCAGATCGCAGACACCGTGATGACGCCCATGCGACCAGGGTAGGCGGCGCATCCGCTGTGCATGCCCCACAACGCGCCGCATCGTGCGGCAGGAGTGCCGCTAGCGTCGCCCGCATGCGCATCCCGAGCTGGCACCAGATCTCCACCGACGCCCGCGCGACCAAGGCGGTCATGAACCTGTGGCCGCCGTATCGCTTCGCGGGCATCCGCGTCGAGAAGATGACCAGCGACTTCCGGCACGTGCGCGTGCGCCTGGGCTTCAGCCCGCTGACGCGCAACTACGTCGGCACGCAGTTCGGCGGCTCGCTCTTCTCCATGACCGACGCGTTCTGGATGATCATGGTGCTGCGGGGGCTCGGCGACGAGTACCTGGTGTGGGACAAGCGCGGCGAGATCGAGTTCGTGAAGCCCGGCAAGGGTGTGGTGCGCGCGGAGTTCCACGTGACGGATGCGCTGCTCGACGAGCTGCGCGAGGCCACGTCGGGTGGGCAGAAGGCGCTGCACTGGGTGGAGACCGCGATCCGCGATGAGCGGGGCGAGACGGTCGCGATCGTGCGGAAGCAGCTCTACGTGCGGCGCAAGCGCCGCGCGGCTCAGCCTGCGGCGCAGCCCGCGGCTCCGCCCGCGCGGCGGTAGGCGCCGCCTACCCGGCGTTGCGGCTGATGAGCTTCGAGAGCAGGATCGCCGAGGTCGTGTGGTCGACCGAGGCCGCCGCGCGCACCTTCTCGAGCGCCTCCTCGAAGGCGATCACGTCGCGCGCCCGCATCATGACGATCGCGTCGGCCTTGCCGGTGACGGTGCTCGCCTCGATCACCTCCGGCACCCCCGCGAGCATGCGCTTGAGGTCGGAGGGCGAGACGGTGCCGCGGCAGAACAGCTCGACGTAGGCCTCGGTCGCGAGCCCCTCGACCTTGGGGTCGATCTGCACGGTGAAGCCGCGGATGACGCCGTCGGCGACGAGCCGGTCGATGCGCCGCTTCACCGCGGAGGCCGAGAGCCCCACCTCGGCGCCGATGTCGGCGTAGCCGGCGCGAGCATTCAGGCGCAACTGATCGATGATGCCGTGGTCGATGCGGTCCATATGCACGAATCTACGACGCGGACCGACCGATCAGCAAGAAACCTGCGCTCCGGCCGACCCGATTGCGTCGATTCGTTGCGACCATCGAAGCATGCAGCACGAGACGACCATGACCGCGCCCGCCGGCGGCCGCACGCCCAAGCACAAGACGGTGCTGATGTGCCGCCCCGAGCACTTCACGGTCAGCTCCACGATCAACGTCTGGATGGATCCGTCGAGGCCCACGAGCGCCGACCGCGCCGTCGCCCAGTGGCAGACGCTGCACGACGCGTACACGTGGCTCGGCTACGACGTCGAGCTCATCGACCCGGTCGCCGGGCTCGACGACATGGTCTACGCCGCGAACGGCGGCTTCACGCTCGACGGGCACGCCTACGGCGCGAAGTTCACCTACGCCGAGCGCGAGCCGGAGGGCCCGGCCTACATGGAGTGGTTCGCCGCCAACGGCTTCGAGGTGCACGAGCCCGAGCACGTCAACGAGGGCGAGGGCGACATGCTGCTCTCGAACGGCGCCATCCTGGCCGGCCACGGGTTCCGCACGAGCCTCGAGTCGCACGACGAGCTGCGCCGCATCTTCGACCGCGAGGTCGTCAGCCTGCGCCTGGTCGACCCGCGGTTCTACCACCTCGACACCGCGATGGCGATCCTCGACGACGAGAGCGTCGCCTACCTGCCGGCCGCCTTCGACGAGGCGAGCCTCGGCGAGCTCGAGCGCCGCTACCCCGACGCCATCCTCGTCGACGAGGCCGACGCATCCGTCCTGGGCCTCAACTCCTTCGGCGACGGCCGCACCATGGTGATCGCCCAGCGCGCGAGCGGCTTCGAGCGGCAGCTGCGCGAGCGCGGCTTCGAGACGATCGGCCTCGACCTGAGCGAGCTGCTGCTCGGCGGCGGCGGCATCAAGTGCTGCACGCTGGAGCTGCGACGATGACCACGACCGACGTAGCACGGAGGCGACGATGACCCAGCAGACCACGACGACGGATGCGCCGAGCGCGGCCACGCAGGCGGCGATCGACACCGTCGAGGCGCACGCGGCGCACAACTACCACCCGCTGCCCGTGGTCGTCGAGACCGCGGATGGCGCCTGGGTCACCGATGTCGACGGGCGCCGCTACCTCGACTGTCTCGCGGCCTACTCGTCGATGAACTTCGGGCACGGCAACCGACGCCTGCTCGACGCCGCGCACGCGCAGCTCGACCGCGTCACGCTCACGAGCCGCGCCTTCCACTCGGCGGCGCTCGGGCCCTTCGTCGAGGCGCTCGCGCGACTCGCGAAGAAGGACATGGTGCTGCCGATGAACACCGGTGCCGAGGCCGTCGAGTCGGCCATCAAGGTGGCGCGCCGCTGGGCCTACGAGGTGAAGGGCGTGCCCGCGGGCGAGGCCGAGATCGTCGTGATGGAGGGCAACTTCCACGGCCGCACGACCACGATCGTGTCGTTCTCGGACGACCCGGATGCGCGCGAGGGCTACGCGCCGTTCACGCCCGGCTTCGTGCGGGTGCCGTTCGGCGACATCGCCGCGCTCGAGGCCGCGATCACGCCCAGCACGGCCGCCGTGCTGCTCGAGCCCATCCAGGGCGAGGCCGGCATCAACGTGCCGCCGGCCGGCTACCTGCAGGCGGTGCGCGAGCTGACCACGCGCGAGCGGGTGCTGTTCATCGCCGACGAGATCCAGTCGGGCCTCGGCCGCACGGGCGCCACCTTCCAGTGCGACAACGAGGGCGTCGTGCCCGACGTGTACCTGCTCGGCAAGGCGCTGGGCGGCGGCGTCGTGCCGGTCTCGGCCGTGGTCGCGGACGAGGACGTGCTGGGCGTGCTGACGCCCGGCTCGCACGGCTCGACCTTCGGCGGCAACCCGCTCGCGGCGGCTGTCGGGCACGAGGTGGTGCGGATGCTCGAGGAGGGCCAGATGCAGGCTCGCGCCCGCGAGCTGGGCGCTCGCCTGCACGCGGGCCTCGCCGAGCTGGTCGGGCACGGGGTCACCGCGGTGCGCGGGGTCGGCCTGTGGGCCGGCATCGACATCGATCCCGCCGTCGGCACGGCGCGCGACGTCTGCCTGCGGCTGCTCGAGGCGGGCATCCTGGCGAAGGACACGCACGGCCAGACCGTGCGCCTTGCGCCGCCGATCGTGATCGACGAGGCCGACCTCGAGATGCTCATCCGCGAGTTCCGCGAGGCCGTCGGCGCGTAGCGCCGGCAGCCGAGCGGGTCGAGGAGCCGGCCCTTCCGGCCGGCGTCGCGAGACCGAGGCCGTCGGCGCGTAGCGCCGGCAGCCGAGCGGGTCGCCCTAGCCCAGCAGCTCGAGCAGCGATCGCCGGTAGTCGCGGAACGCCGCCCTGCCCTCGAGCGTGATGGCGACTGAGGTCACGGGCCGCTTGCCCTCGAAGGCCTTCGCGATGCTGACGTAGCCGGCGGCCTCGAGCTTGCCGAGGTGCGTGGTGAGGTTGCCTGCGGTCATCGCGAGGAGCTCCTGCAGGCGGGGGAAGGTGACGGTGTCGCCCTCCTCGAGCAGGTCGTTGAGCGTCGTCACGATGCGCAGCCGGGATGGCGCGTGGATCACGGGGTCGAGCTCGCCCATCGTCAGGCCCCGGGACCGGCGGCGACCGAGCGGCCGAGCATCCAGGTGAAGGCGAGCATGAGGCCTCCACCCACGAGCGCGTAGAGCAGGAGGTGGTGCGGAGCGCCCAGCAGCGTCGCTCCGATGGCCAGCAGCAGTATCGCGAGCCCGAAGAAGAACTGCGCCCACGAGCGGCTCATGGCCGAGCCCACGGCGTAGACGACCCCGACGGTGAGGACGAAGGCGCCGACGTACAGCAGCGCCGCGGTCTCGGCGTCGATCTCGACGTGCCTGCGCAGGGCGCTGATGAACAGCCACATGGCGACGAACGAGGCCGCCGCGGCGAGCCCATAGAGCTTGCCGGCGGTGGTCGACTGTCCCTGCACGCCCCTGCCCATCCGCGTGCCCGTCACGGTGGCGACGATCACGCCGACGGCCATGGCGGCGCCGAAGATCCACCACTCGAGGCCGCCGGGCAGCGTGAAGAGCGGATTGCCGCCTGCCGTTCCGCTCCAGAGTGCGAGGAAGCCGACGATCCAGGCGAAGGCCCAGCCGCCCAGGATGATGCGCACGCCGCGCGACTGCGAGCGCTGCACCGTCGTGCGTTGCGCCGCCATGAGCTCGGCCATGGCGCGCGGGTCGAGTGCCTGCTCGTCCTCCGGGAGCGGCGTCGTGTCCTGGTTCGCGTTCATGCAATTAAGTTTGCAACGCAAACTACTTTGTGTCAAGGTCTCCGCATGAGCAACCCGAGAGACCTCGCCTGGATGGAGCGCATGCCCGACCCGCAGCGCCGCCGCATGCACGAGGGCCGCCATCGCGCAGACCCCCGCCGCGTCGGCTCGTCGATCGCGATCGTCGGCGGGCTGGTCTTCGCGTGGTCGTACGGCACCGACGCCGTTAGCGAGGCCTGGCTGCTCGCGCTGCGGATCGTGGCGGTCGCGCTCGCGGCGCTGTGCGTCTGGCGCCTGTTCCTCGCACCCGCGGCGCTCGGCGCACCCGCGACACCGCACCGCTTCGCCTGGCTGCTCTACCTCGGCTCGGTGGCGGCGATGCTCGCGGCCATCGCCGGCGGCCGCGCGCTGCTGACCGGCGTCGACGCGACGCACGCCGCCGGCTCGTGGATCGCTGTGTGCGTCGGCCTCCACTTCATCCCCTTCGCGTGGGCGTTCCGAGAGCGGATGCTCGCCCGCCTGGGGCGCGTCGTGGCCGCTGCGGGCATCGTCGGCCTCGCGCTCGCGCTCACCCTCGGCGAGCCGTGGGGCGAGCTCGGCGCGGTCGTCGCCGGCGTCGCGCAGCTGACCGTGCTCGCCGGCTGGGCGCTCGCGCGCCGGTGATGGGGCCGGGGCTCACGCCGCCGCGGCGAGCGCCCTCGTGCCCTCGATGTAGGTGGGGTGCTCGGGCACCCAGCCGAGCTCCTGCCTGGCGCGCTCGTTGCTGAGCCGCAGCGAGCTCGTCATCATGGCGTGCAGGTAGGGGAGCGGTCGCAGCAGCCATGCGGGCACGACCGGCGGCCGGGGCGCGCCGAGCTCGCGGGCGAGCGTCTCCATGAAGGTGCGCCAGCTCACCGGCTGGTCGTCGCTCACGTTGTAGGCGCGGTCGGCGCCGCCGCGCTCGAGCGCGGCGAGCGTCGCGCTCGCGGCGTCGTCGACGTGGATCCACGACAGCGGGCCGCTGCCCGCCACCACCGGCAGCTGCCTCCGCCGCAGCATCGGCAGCAGCGGACGCGAGGCGCCGGCGCCGTAGAAGAAGCCGAAGCGCAGCGCCACCGCGTCGAGGCCCGGCGCCTCGAAGGCCTGCGACTCCGCCGAGCGCATGGCGGCGAGGTGGCGCTCGAAGGCGCGGTCGCGGCCGCGCACCCCGTAGGGCGTCTCCTCGGTGAGCACGGCAGTGCCGTGGTCGCCGTAGCCGTAGCCGAACATCATCGACTGCGTCACGAACCGGCTCGCGCCGACCGCGCGCGCCGCCTCGATGAGGTTCGCGCTGCCGTCGATGCGCAGCGCGTTCGTCGCGTGCATGTCGCGATGCCGCACGGGCGAGCGCCGCAGCGCCGTGAGCATGTGCACCACCGCATCCGCACGCGTGCCCTCGGTCGCCCGCAGCAGCGCATCGCGCTGCATGGCGTCAGCGGTCAGCGGCTCGGCGCCGAGCAGGCGCAGCCGGTCGGCCCCGGCGGCGGTGCGCGTCAGGCCCACCACCTCGTGCCCCGCGGCGACGAGCCGCTCGGTCAGCGGCACGCCGATCGCGCCGGTCGCTCCCGCGAGCAGCACCCGCATGACGGTCCCTCCCGCGGCCGCGGCGATCGCTCCGCGCCTCGACCCTAGGCACGCGCGCCCGCGGCACGCCATCACCCGCCCGGGCGATGCGGCCTCCAGGCGGCCGTGCCACCCTGGCGGCATGCCCACCGCCGAGCCCGCGCGCGCCCTGCCAGGCGGCGCCTCGCCGGTGCCGGAAGCGCCGGCGCTCGACACGCCGGTCCCGGCGGCGCAGGGCCGCCTGCAGCTCGTGCTCGCCCTCGTGGTGGCCGTGACGATGCTGCCGCTGTCGGTCGTCGTGCTGCTGCAGCCCGCTGCGGCGCTCACCCCCTCGCCCGGGGTTCTCGCGGCGGTCCTGGTCGCGCTGACGGTGCTGCACGCCGCCTCGGTCGTCGCGCACCGGCTGCCCCGCGTCGGCTTCGTCGTCGGCGCCGCCGCGATGCTCGCGCTCGCGCTGCTGCCGCTCGCCGGGGGCGTCGCCGCGGCGATGCTGCCTTCGTCGCTCGCCTTCCTGCTGCTGCTCGTGCGCGCCGCGGGTCTGCAGGATGCCCGGCTGCGCTGGAGCGCGCTCGCGGTCGGCGTCGGCGGCGCCGCCCTCATCACCGGCGTGCACGTGGCGCGCGCGGGCCGCGACGACCCGCTCGTCTCGCTCGGCGAGCTCCTCGGCCTCGCCGCGATGGTGATCGCCGCGTGGCTCGTCGGCAGGCTCGACCTCGCGCGCCGCGAGCACGATGCTGCCGCCGCGGCCGAGCGGCTGCGGCGGGCGCTCGCCGCCGAGCGCACCCGCATCGGCCGCGACCTGCACGACGTGGTCTCGCACTCGCTCACCGTGATGGTCGCGCAGGCCGAGGCCGCGCGGCTGCTGGCCGAGACCGATCCGGAGCGCAGCCGCACCGCCATCGACCGCGTCGCGAGCACCGGCCGCGAGGCGATGCAGGGGCTGCGCGGCATGGTGCGGGTGCTCGACGACGGCAGCCCTGCCCAGCGCGAGCCGGCGCCGGGCATCGACGGCCTCGCCGCGCTCGTCGCGGGCACCGCGAGCCCGCGGCACGAGACGGCCTTCGCCGAGCGCGGCGAGCGGCGCCCGCTGCCGCCCGACGCCGAGCTCGCGCTCTACCGGGCCGTGCAGGAGGGGCTCACCAACGCCGTGCGCCACCTCGAGCCGCCCGTGCGCATCCGCGCCGAGCTGGTGTGGGGAGCGGCGGATGCGACGGCGACCGTCGTCGACGACGGCGGCCGGGGGCCCGTGGCCGGCCGGGACAGCGGGGCGAGCGGCGTCGGAACGGGGCTCATCGGCCTCGCCGAGCGGCTGCGGCGCGCCGGCGGCGAGCTGCAGGTCCACCGCGGGCGCGGCTGGAGCATCCGCGCGTCCGTGCCGATCGAGGAGCCCTGATGGGCGAGCCCGTCCGCGTGCTGGTCGTCGACGACCAGGAGCTGCTGCGCGACGCCCTCGCGACCATGGTCTCGGCCGATGCGCGCCTCGAGCTCGCCGGCACCGCATCCGACGGTCTCGAAGCGGTCGAGGCGGTGCGAGCCGGCCTGATCGACGTGGTGCTGATGGACATCCGGATGCCGCGGCTCGACGGCATCGCCGCGACCGAGCGGGTGCTGCGGCTGCGGCCCGGGGTGCGGGTGCTGGTGCTGACGACCTTCGACCTCGACGAGTACGTGCTCGCCGCCGTGCGCGCCGGTGCGAGCGGCTTCCTGACCAAGGACGCCCGCCCGGCCGAGCTGACGGCGGCGATCGTGGCGGTCGCGGCCGGCGACGCCGCCGTCTCGCCGCGCGCCACCCGCACGCTGCTGCGGCACGTGCACCAGCAGCCGGTCGCCGACGCCGAGGCGGCACTCGAGCCGCTGAGCCCGCGCGAGCGCGAGGTGCTGCGCGAGCTCGCGGCCGGCGCCTCGAACGACGAGGTGGGCCGGCGGCTGTACCTGACGACGAACACCGTCAAGACGCACGTGAAGGCGATCCTCGCGAAGCTCGGGCTGCCCGACCGCATCCACGTGGTCATCTGGGCCTACGAGCACGGCGTCGCCGGCCGCTGAGGTCGCCGGCTGCGCGCTGCGGGGTCACCCGCGCGGGCGATGCCGCCCGCTCCGACGGGCGAGGCGATGCGCCGGGGCCCGAACCTAGCGTCGGAGCATGATCACCGAACCCCGTCAGGGACACCGTCCCGCCGAGCCGCTCGCTCGGCGCATCGCCCTTCCCGCAGCGGCCGTCGGCGCCGCCGCCGTCGCGATCACCGGCCTGCTCGGCATGCTGCTGCCGCACCTCGCGCCCTTCACCGGCGAGATGCCGGGCGTGCTCGGCTTCGTCGGCGAGCGCGCGACCCTCGTCGAGGCCTGCATCGGCATCGCCGCGCTTGTGCTCGTCGCCCTCCACCGAAGCCTGCCGAGCGGCATCGGCCGCCCGCTCGCCGGCGTGCTCGGCGCGGCCGCCGCGATCACCATGCCGGGCTCGTCGATCGCGGGTGCGGGCTATCTGCTGGCGCTGCTCGTGCTCGTCGCGGTGCCCATCCTGCTGGTCGTGCTGTCGTTCCGCCGCCCCGCGGCGGGCGTGCCGCTGCTGGCGCTGCTGGTGGCCGGACTGGCCGCGGGCGAGCTCACCGGGGCGTTCGCCGTCAGCCGCTTCCTCGGCGTCTTCGTCGACGGCATGGGCGACGCGTGGCTCGCCCTGCTGGCGACCGCCGCGCACACGCTCGCGGGCCTCGCCCTGCTGGCGCTCGCGGTGCCCGGTCCGAGCTCGAGAGCTGCGGATGCGGTGCGTCGCGCCCGCGTGCCCGTCACGATCGCGGCGGCCGCGTGCGCAGCGCCGTACATCGTCGCGCGGGCGTCGTGGCTCACGCCATGGCCGCTGTTCGGCCCGAGCCGTGAGATGCTCGACAGCACGCCGGCCACCCTGGTCACCGGCCTGCTGCTCGGCACCGCCATGCTCGTCGGCGCCCTGCTGACGCTCGGGCTGATCCTGCCGTGGGGCGAGCGCTTCCCGGCCTGGGTGCCCGGCGTCGGCGGTCGGCCGGTGCCCGTGCCGCTCGCGGTCGTCCCCGCGCTGCTCGTCGCGGTGCTGTTCACCGTCGGCGGCATCGGGCTCATGGGCCTCGGCGGCGCCGCGCAGGAGGTCGGCGCCCCGGCGTTCCAGCAGCTCACGATGGCGGCCATGCTGCCGTTCTGGCTCTGGGGTCCGCTGCTCGCGATCGCCACGTGGGGCTATGCGATGCACCGCCGCGAGCCCGCGTAGCTGCGGCTCGGGCCGGCTGCGGCTCGGGCCGGCTACGGCTCGGGCGTGACGCGCATCGGGTCGACCGCCTGCGCCTCGCCGTGCAGCGGCTCCTCGAGACCGCCGGCCTGCTCGGCCAGCACGCTCGTGCCGTCGCTCAGCACCTCCGAGATCAGTCCGAACACGTTGCCGTCCGGGTCGACGAGGTAGGCGATGCGACCGACCCCGGCCATGTCGTAGGGCGGGACCGCCTGCGCGGCCCCGAGCTCGACGCCGCGCGCGAAGCACGCGTCGGCGTCATCCACGCCCACCACGAGCGTGGCGCCCGCGACGGGCGCGCCCGTCGCCGGCGCCGCCCCCTCCCGCTGCGCGAGGCCGCCGTTGATGCCCAGCCCGGGGACGGCCTCCCCGCGCGGCCCCGGCTGCACCGAGCCCTGCCCGGTGTCGATGATCCAGTAGGGCTCCGCGCCCTGCCGGGTGAACCGCCAGCCCAGCAGCCGCCCGTAGAAGTCGATCAGCCGCTGCGGCTCGCTCGCATGGATCTCGAAGTGGACGACGAGGCTGCCCATGCTGACCCTCCGCTCGGTCTGACGCCGCCGACGCTACGCGCACCGCCGCACGAGCACCAGTGCCCGGCCGGGCGGCAGAATGAGCGCATGCGCACGCACTACCGCTTCGGTCACGAGTGGCAGGTGCAGGCGAGGCCGGATGCGGTGCGCGCGCTGCTCGAGGACGTCGCCGGCTACGGCGCGTGGTGGCCCGGGCTCCGCGTGCTGGCCGACGCCTCGACCCCGAGCCGCCGCGCCGCCCGGCTCGAGGTGCGCGCCCCGCTCGGCTACCGCATCCGCTTCACCCTCACCGAGTCGTCGGTGGATCGGCACGAGCTGCGCGCGCTGCTGCGCGGCGATCTCGAGGGCTGGTGCATGTGGCGGGTGGTCGCCACGCGCGGCGGCAGCCGGGTGGTGTTCGCGCAGGAGGTCGAGGCCCGATCGCGGCTGCTGCGGCTCGCGAGCCCGCTGCTGCACCACCGGCTCGCGGGGCAGCACGCCGCCCTGCTGGGCGCCGCCGCCGACGGCATGCGGCGCGCGCTCGCGGACGGGGAGGGCGCGCCCGGCCAGCGTGTCGGCGCACCCTGACTGGACTCCCGCCAGAACCGGCGTAGGCTCACGGGGTGGCTGAAAGCATCCTCCTCGGGCACGCACCCAGGCCGACCTCCGGATCACAGCTGGAGAAGCGCATCCGCACCCTCGTGGTCGCGGCAGAGCCGGCTGGCATCGCCTGCACCTCGATCATCGACGCCGAGCTCGACGGCCCCGACGTCGCGCACCTGCACCTCGACCTCACCGGGTTCCAGCTCGCGGGCGAGCACGACCGCGACCGCGCCCGGCTCGAGCCGCAGGGCGCACCCGTCTCGAGCGAGTCGGCCGTGCTGCGCGAGGTGCGCGTGAAGGCCGACCCCATGCACATCTCGGGCGCCGCCGTGCGGCTCGACGCGCAGCTGATGAACGTGCCGTTCCGCTGGATCGAGACCGACAACCGCGAGCTGGCCGTCGAGCTCTCGCCGCCCGACGCCGAGCACCCGCTGCACGGCAGCGCGCACGTCGCGGTGCCGAAGGAGCAGCTCGGCAAGGCCGTGCTGGGCCTCGCCGAGTCGGCGCTGCTCGACCGCGGCATCACGGTCTCGCGCTTCGACCTCGACGTCGAGCAGTCGGGGCCGCAGCAGCTGCGCGTCTCGTTCGACGCGAAGGTGCGCAAGGGGCTGCTGGGCGCGCACGTGACGGGCTCGGCGACCGCCGCGATCGACGACCGGATGGGCGTGACGCTCTCGGGCATCGAGGTCGAGAGCGGCAACCCGCTGATCGCCGCGATGCTCGGGGCCGTGCGCGGCAGGATCGCCCGCTACGAGGGCCGCCGCATCGACCTGGCCTCCGAGCTGCCGCCCGGCATCCGGGTCGCCGACGTGCAGGTCGAGGTCGGCGACGAGGTCACGATCGACGCGCGCCTGGTCTGAGCGCTGGAGCTGAGGGCCGAGGTCCTTTCGGACCTCGGCCGCGACGCCAGCTCCGACGCCCGTCTCGGGCGTCGGGCTCGAGCGGCTCAGGCGTCGACGAGCCGCCCGCGCGCGGGCTCGGGCATGCGCACGCCCGCCGAGGCCAGCCGCCGCGCCGACTCGCTCGCGTCGATCCAGTCGAGCGGCGCCCACTCGCCCAGCGGCACCACCGAGTGCAGCACGGTCGAGGGGTAGACGTGCACGAGGTTGAACGCGCGCGCCCCGTCGCGACCGCGCGTGCCGCCGACCGGCACGTTGAGATCCTGCGTGTAGCAGGTGGCGGATGCGACCGAGACGGGGATGCCGGCGAAGGTCGCGGTCGACGAGTAGTGCAGGTGACCGCCGAGGATGGCCCGCACGTCGCTGCCCGCGAGCACGTCGGCGAGGCTCGCCTGGTCGCGCAGCTCGACGCTCACGGCGAGGTCGAGCACGCTCGGCACCGGCGGGTGGTGCATCGCCAGGATCGTGCCGTGCGGTGCGGGCGTCGCGAGCACGGCGCGCAGCCAGTCGCGCTGCGCCGCCGAGACCTCGCCGTGGTGCTGCCCCGGCACGGTGGAGTCGAGCGTGATGATGCGCAGCCCGTCGATCTCGAGCACCGCGTCGACGGGCTCGGCGGAGGCCGGCTCGTCGAGCAGCCCCGCGCGGAAGGCGCGGCGCTCGTCGTGGTTGCCCATCACCCACACCACGCGGGCGGAGAGCTGCGCGGCGATCGGATCGACGATCTCGCGCAGCCGCCGGTAGGCATCCGGCTCGCCGCGGTCGGCGAGGTCGCCGGTGAACACGATCGCGTCGGGCCGGCCGCCGGATGCCTCGAACTCGTCGAACAGCCGCCGCAGGTGGGTCTCGCTCGGCACCCGGTCGTAGAGGCGACCGCCGCCCGCGAGCAGGTGCGTGTCGGAGATGTGGAGGAGGAAGTGATCCGGCCGGGGATGCTCGGCCGAGCGCGTCGTCACGATTCGTCCATCCGATCTCTCGGTCCATGCGCAGTGTCGGGCACTGCCTGCACGCTAGCCCAGCAGGCGGGAGCGAACGGCGCGTGAACGCGGCGTGTACGCCGACTACCATGAACTCGACCCCAGCACCCCGCAGACAGGAGCCGACCCAGACGTGAGCGACGTTCGAGAGCGCGGCATCGACAGCGAGCGGAGCGCATTCGCTCCCGCGAGGCAGGAGCCGTCCGGCATCCGGGTCGGCCACGCCGTCGAACCGGTGCTGGTGACCACGGGCGACCGCTTCGACCGCTTCGACCGGCCCGACGTCGTGATGCGCGAGGGGCGCTACGCGCTCACCAACGGCCACATGACGCCGCGGGAGTCGATGATCGAGGATCTGCTCGCGATCGGCGACGCGCTCGAGCGGGCCGAGATCCCCTGCCTGCTGGTGCGCGACGACGCCGGCCGGCCGATCATCGCCGTCGACCGCGCCCGCCGCAAGCAGCTCGCCGCGGCGCTCGCGAGCGCCTTCGCGCACGAGCCCTTCTACGCCGAGCCGATCGCGCCGGAGCGCGCCGTCGGCCGCGGCGCCGTGCTGCTCGCCGACGGCCGGCTCGCCGGCCACAAGAAGGCGAGCGCCATGCGCGTCTACCGGCCGCGCGTCGAGCCGGCGGGGCGGCTGCGCTACGGACCGGAGACCGCCGTGCAGCTCGAGCTGTGGCGCTTCGGCGAGGAGACGCTCGTGGCGCCGCTGCCGAACGCCGTGATGCGGGCGTCGATGCCGCGGCGCGAGGCCGTGGGCGAGACGGTGCTCCGCTTCGGCCGCGAGTGGCAGACGATCCAGCACATGTGGGAGCCGCTCGCGAGCGACGTGACCTTCGACATCGACATGGTCTTCTCCTGGGTCGACGGCTCGAGCACCGAGTTCCAGCGCGCGCGGGCCGAGCGCATGGCGGGCTACGTCGTGGGCGAGGGCGACGACTCCGAGGCCCGCTTCCGGCAGATCGACGAGCTGAAGTACGCGCTGCGCTCCGTGCACATGTACGCGCCCTGGGTGCGACGCATCTTCATCGCCACCGACTCGCCCGTGCCCGCCTGGCTCGCCGAGCATCCGAGGATCACCATCGTGCGCGCCGAGCAGATGTTCGCCGACCCCTCGGTGCTGCCGACCCACAACTCGCACGCGGTCGAGGCGCAGCTGCACAACATCGAGGGGCTCAGCGAGCACTTCCTCTACTCGAACGACGACATGTTCTTCGGGCGGCAGCTCGAGCCCGACGCGTTCTTCTCGCCCGGCGGCGTGACGAAGTTCGTCGAGGCGACCACGCGCATCGGGCTGGGCGAGACCGATCCCGGGCGCTCCGGCCACGACAACGCGGCGCGCTTCAACCGCAGCCTGCTGCGCGAGCGCTTCGGCGCCGTCACCACCCGCCACCTCGAGCACTGCGCCGCCCCGCTGCGGCGCAGCGTGCTGGCCGAGATGGAGCGGGAGTTCCCCGAGGACTTCCGCCGCACGGCCGCCTCGCGCTTCCGCTCGGCGACCGACATCTCGGTGACGAACTCGCTCTACCACTACTACGCGCTCATGACCGGGCGGGCGGTGCAGCAGCGGGCCGTGAAGGTGCAGTACGTCGAGACCACCCTGCGCGCCTCGCTGCCGGCGATGGATCGGCTGCTGCGCAAGCGCGATCAGGACATGTTCTGCCTCAACGACGGCAGCCGGCCGGAGCTCGACGCCGACGAGCGCAACACCGCGGTGACCGAGTTCCTCGAGGCGTACTTCCCCATCCCGGCGCCGTGGGAGCGGCGCGGGGCCTAGCCGAGCAGGGCGTCGACCTCTGCGGCGCTCGCGATGCTCGCCGACGCGCCGCGGCGGGTGACGGTGACAGCGCCCGCGGCGCCCGCGCGCTCGATCGCCGCCTCGATGCTCAGCCCTGCGGCGATGGATGCGGCCAGGTGCCCGGCGTAGGCGTCTCCCGCGGCCGTCGTGTCGACCGCGTCGACGCGGATCGGCGGGTGCTCGCTGACGCCCTCGGCGGTGACGAGCACGCTGCCGGCGCCGGCCATCGTGATGATCGCCGCACCGGCGCCGCGGCCGACGAACCAGCGGCCCGCTTCCGCGGCCGTCGCCGGGGAGTCGACGGCGATGCCGGTCAGCAGCGCGGCCTCGGTCTCGTTGGGCTTGATGATGTCGACCATCGGCCAGAGCTCGTCGGGCAGCTCGCGCGCCGGCGCCGGGTCGACGATGACCGTCATGCCGGCCTCGTGCGCGCGCCGCACGGCGGCGAGCGTGATGGGCAGCGGCGTCTCGAGCTGGGTGAGCATGACGGCGGCGCGCCCGCCGAGCGCCGCGAAGGCGGCGTCGAGCTGCGCCTCGTCGAGCGCGGCGTTGGCGCCGGCGACGATGACGATGTCGTTCTCGCCACCGGCGACGCGGATGTGGGCGATGCCCGTGTGCGCATCCACCGTGCGCACGTGCTCGAGCCCGACGCCGGCAGCCTCGAGGTGCGACGTGACGAGACGGCCGAACTCGTCGTCGCCGACGCATCCGACCATGTGCGCCGCGGCGCCCGCCTTCGCCACGGCGACGGCCTGGTTGGCGCCCTTGCCGCCGAGGCCGAGCGCGAAGGCCTCGCCCGCGAAGGTCTCGCCGGGCTGCGGCAGGCGGCTCGAGTACGCGGTGACGTCGGCGTTGATCGAGCCGACGATCAGCACGCCGTCGCGGCGGGGTTCAGGCATGCGTCGAGGCTAACGCGGCCGGCGACCGCAACCGATCGCGATCGCGGATGCCGTGCATCGCGGCGGCATGCGAAGGGCCCGCCGCGGCGACGCGCGACGGGCCCGGGTGCTGCTGCCTCAGACGGCTGTGTAGCCGCCGTCGGCGATCATGTAGGTGCCGGTGACGAACGAGGCGTCGTCCGAGAGCAGGAAGGCGACGACCGCCGCGATCTCGTCGGCGCTGCCGAGGCGGCCGAGCGCCTGCTTGGCGGCCATGGCGTCGCGCGCCTCCTGCGAGAGGCTGTTCTCGAGCAGCGGCGTGAGGATGTAGCCCGGGCCGATCGCGTTGATGCGCAGGCCCTCGGGGCCGTACTCCACCGCGGCGTTCTTCGTCAGGCCGACCACGCCGTGCTTGGTGGCCGTGTAGGCGCTGTTGTTCGGCGCCGCGACCGTGCCGTGGATCGACGCGATGTTCACGATCGCAGACTCCTCGGGCGCATCGAGCATGGCGGTGATCTGCTCGCGCATGCCGTACATCACGCCGTTGAGGTTGAGCGCGACGACCGCGTCCCACTCCTCGACCGGCACCTCGGCGGTGCGGTGCGGTGCGCCGCCGATGCCGGCGTTGTTCACGGCGTAGTGGAGCGCGCCGAACTCGCTCTTCGCGAACTCGACGACCTTCTTGGCGTCCTCCGGCTTCGCGGCGTTCGCCTCGATCGGGGCGGCCGTGCCGCCGCCGGCGACGATCTCGTCGACCACGCGCTGCGCGGCCTCGAGCTTGATGTCGGTGATGACGACCTTCGCGCCCTCGGATGCCAGGCGCTTGGCGATCGCCTCGCCGATGCCCGAGCCGCCGCCCGTGACCAGTGCAACCTTGCCTTCGAACCGTGCCATCGTGCTCACTCCTTAAAATTTGAAAAGACGTGTCCTTGATGCAACAGTGCTGGCGCTCCGGCATTCCCGGGCCGGGCCGGCGGGCGAGCGCCTACCCCTCAGCGCGCGTCGGCGCGAGGCGCGTCAGCTGCGTGACGTGCTGCGGGACGAGCTCCTCGAGCGAGGCGACGCCCAGCAGCCGCATGGTGCGCTGCACCTCGCCGGTCAGGATCGACAGCGCCCGGTTCACGCCCGCGCGGCCGCCGGCCATCAGGCCGTAGAGGTAGGCGCGGCCGATCATCGTGGTGCGGGCGCCGAGCGCCACCGCGGCGACGATGTCGGTGCCCGACATGATGCCGGTGTCGAGGTGGATCTCGACATCCCCGCCCACCTCGCGCGCGACCTCCGGCAGCAGCCGGAAGGGCACGGGCGCGCGGTCGAGCTGCCGGCCGCCGTGGTTCGAGAGCGTGATCGCGTCGACGCCGAGATCGGCGAGCGTGCGGGCGTCGGCGACCGACTGCACGCCCTTGACGATGAGCTTGCCCTTCCAGGCGGCGCGCACCTCGGCGAGCGCCTCGTAGTCGACCGAGGGGTCGAACATGGCGTCGAGCAGCTCGCCCACGGTGCCGTCCCACTTCGAGATGGCGGCGAAGGTGACGGGCTCGGTGGTGAGGAAGTTCCACCACCACTCCACCTTGGGCGCCGCGTCGATGAGCGTCGAGAGCGTCAGCTGCGGCGGGAACGCCATGCCGTTGCGGGCGTCGCGGTGGCGGGCGCCGGCGACCGGGGTGTCCACCGTGATCATGAGCGTGTCGTAGCCTGCCGCATCCGCCCGCGCCACGAGCTCGAGCGAGCGCTCGCGCTCCTTCATCATGTAGAGCTGCATCCACAGCCGCCCCTCGGGCGAGGCCTCGCGCACCCGCTCGATCGACGTGGTGCCGAGCGTCGAGAGCGTGAAGGGGATGTCGTAGGCGGCGGCCGCGCGCGCGCCGGCCGTCTCGCCCGCGGCGTGCATCAGCCGCGTGAAGCCCGTCGGCGCGATCGCGAGCGGGAACGCGCTCGGGGTGCCGAGCACATCCCACGACGTCGACACATCCGTCACGTCCTTGAGCACCGCCGGGTGCAGCTCGACATCCTCGAACGACTGTCTGGCGCGAGCGATGCCGATCTCACCCTCCGCGGCGCCGTCGGTGTAGTCGAAGGGCCCCTTCGGCGTGCGCGCCTTCGCGATCGTGCGCAGATCCCAGATGGTCTGCGCGAGCCCGAGCCGCATGGCCGCGGGGTTGCCGGGCTTGCGGAAGTTCAGGCTCGCGCGCAGGTCGGTGAGGGTCGGGATGCGTCGTTCCACGTGGGTGCTCTTCTCTCGTTCGCTGCGTCAGGCGGTGGCGGGCACGAGCCGCTGGCGCTGCTGCCCCAGCCCCTCGATGCCGATCTCCATCACATCACCCGCGACCAGGTACGGGAAGCGGCCCGAGAGCGCGACCCCCTGCGGCGTGCCGGTGTTGATGAGGTCGCCGGGCTCGAGCACGAGGTACTGCGAGAGGTGCCGTACGATCTCGGCGACGGGGAAGATCATGTCGGCGGTGCTCGAATCCTGCCGCGGCTCGCCGTTGACCGTCGACCACAGGCGCAACGCCTGCACGTCGACCTCGTCGGCGGTCACGAGCTCGGGCCCGAGCGGGTTGAAGGTCTCTGCGCACTTGCCCTTCGACCACTGGCCGCCCGAGTGCTTCGTCTGGTAGTCGCGCTCGGAGACGTCGTTCGAGACGACGTAGCCGGCGACGCAGGCCATCGCCTCCTCGTCGCTCGCGAGGTAGCGGGCGCGGCTGCCGATCACGACGCCGAGCTCGACCTCCCAGTCGACCGTCTCGGCCTGCGGCGGGATCGCCACGTCGTCCTGCGGTCCGACGACGGTGTTCGGGTGCTTGAAGAACAGGATCGGCACCTCCGGCGGGTTGTCGCCCGACTCGGCGGCGTGCGCCGCGTAGTTCTGGCCGATGCACAGCACCGCCGTGGGACGCGCGATCGGCGCGCCCACGCGCATCCGCTCCGCACCCTCGAGCTCGGGCAGCTCGCCGGCCTCGAGCGCCGCCCGCGCACGCTCGGCGCCGTCGCTCGAGAGGAAGTCGCCGTCGATGTCGGCCGTGATGCCGCGCAGGTCGAGGCGGCGCTCGCCGTCGACGAGCACGGGGATCTCGGAGCCGATGGGGCCGAGTCGCTGGAATCGCATGATCTCTCCTGGTTCTGCGGATGCGTGGGGTGGCGCGGGTGCGCTCAGTGCGTGAAGGGCCGGTCGCGCGGCACCTCGGGGTTGAGCTCGACGCCGAAGCCGGGCGTCTCGGGCACGACGAGCCGGCCGTTGACCGGCACCGGCTCGTTCAGCAGCAGCGGCGAGAACATCGGCACGACCTCCTCGGCCGTCTCGTGCATCATGAGGAACTCGGCGAAGGGGCTGTTCGTGCGCGTGACGACGAAGTGGTACGAGTACACCGAGGAGCCGTGTGGCACGACCATGGTGCCGTGGCTGTCGGCGAGCGCCGAGATCTTGATGAGCTCGGTGATGCCGCCGCACCAGCCGACGTCGGGCTGGATGATGTCGACGCCGGTCTCGAGCAGCTGGCGGAATCCCCACCGCGTCGCCTCGTGCTCGCCGGTGGTGATGAGCATGCCGGCGGGCGCCTGCTGCTTCAGCTGCGCGTAGCCCCAGTAGTCGTCGGGGATGAGCGCCTCCTCCATCCACTTGAGGCCGTGCTCCTGGGCGGCGTGGGCGAGGCGCGTGGCGTACTCGACGTCGAGCGACATCCAGCAGTCCCACATGAGCCAGAAGTCGTCGCCGACCCGCTCGCGCATCTCGGCGAGCTCGGCGATGTTCTTGGCGAAGCCCTCCTGGCCCTCCGAGGGGCTGAAGTGCAGCGGCATCTTGCCGCCGATGAAGCCGAGCTCCTTGGCGCGGTCGGGGCGGGCGCCGGTGGCGTAGAACTGCAGCTCGTCGCGCACGGGGCCGCCGAGCAGCGCGTAGACGGGCTCGCCGCGCAGGCGACCCAGCAGGTCGTAGAGCGCCAGGTCGACGCCAGAGATGGTGTTGAGCACGACGCCGCGGCGGCCGTAGTAGAGCGTCGAGCGGTACATCTGATCCCAGATGCGCTCGATGTCGGTCACGGGCCGGCCCTCGAGGAAGCGCGCGAGGTGCTTCTCGACGATCCACGCGCCGATCTCGCCCGCCGTGGTGACGGCGAAGCCCACGGTGCCGTCGTCGGCCTCGATCTCGACCACGAGCGTGCCGAGCACGTTGATGCCGAACGACTGGCGCGACTGCCGGAACTCGGGGTAGGCCGACATCGGCGTCGCGATGTGGTCGTCGATCCAGTGGTAGCCGTCCTGGTCGTGGTAGTCGGCGCCCTTGCCGCGCACGGTGGTGGCGCGGACCTCCTTGATCGTGCGCTGCGTCATCGCTGCTGCTCCCCTTCGGTGTCAGGCTGAACGGTGTCGGATGCGTCCCGGTCGTCCATGCGGATCAGGACCTTGCCGGGGATGTCGGCGTGCGCCGCGAGCTCGGCGAACGCGTCGTGGCCGGCCGAGAGCGGCACGGTCTTCGAGATGAGCGCA
Source organism: Agrococcus baldri (assembly GCA_007988785.1). Classification (GTDB taxonomy): domain Bacteria; phylum Actinomycetota; class Actinomycetes; order Actinomycetales; family Microbacteriaceae; genus Agrococcus; species Agrococcus baldri_A. The sequence continues at coordinate 270,548 of BJUU01000002.1, read as the reverse complement.
GCGGCCTGCGGCGGCACCTGCCCGATCCAGGCCGCCGCGTCGCGGAAGTCCTGAGCCGAGTACGTGAAGCTGCCGACGATCGTGCGCTCCTCGGTCGAGACCAGGAACGCGTCGAGCGCGAGCTTCGGCGCACCCATGCCGACCAGGCACACGGTGCCGCCGATGCGGGTCGCCCGCAGGCTCGTGCGCAGGGTCGGCTCGATGCCGACGGCGTCGATCGCCACGTCGGCCTCGCCGCCGAGCGCGGCGCGGATGCGCTCGACCGCGTCGTCGCCGGCGGCGTCGAGCGCCGTGGCGCCCAGGCGCTCGACGAGCGCGCGGCGCGAGGCGCTCAGCTCGGTGACGGCGATGCGCTCGATGCCCGCCATCTGCAGCGCGAGCACGACCGACTGGCCGATCGGGCCGCCGCCGGCGACCACCACGCGGTCGCCCACGGCCGCGCCGGAGCGGCGCACCGCGTGCACCGAGACCGCGAGCGGCTCGATGAGCGCGCCGAGCTCGACCGGCATCGAGGCCGGCAGCGCCACGACGTTGCGCGCCGGCACCACGATCTGCTGCGCGAACGAGGAGACGACCTCGCGGGCGACGCCGATCACGTGCTTGCCGGGCGCCATCTGCTCGCGGCCCGCGAACGCATCCGCCTCGTCCGCCGGCACCACGACGGGGTTGAAGGTGGCGATGTCGCCGACGGTGAGCCCGGTCACGCCCTCGCCGAGCGCGTCGATGCGGGCGACGGACTCGTGCCCCATCACCTGCCCGGGGTGGCGGCGGCCGTTCTCGCCCGTGAAGCCGTGGATGTCGCTGCCGCAGATGCCGGTGGCGATGATCGCCAGCCGCACCTCGCCCGGCGCGGGCTCGGGGTCGGGCAGGTCGACGACGGCCAGCTGGCCGAGCGCCTCGAGTCGCAGCGCCTTCATCGGGCCTCCTCCTGTGCGAGCGCGGTCGCCTCGGTGCGCTCGCCGATCGTGCGCACCGCGCGCGCGACCAGGTGGCTGCAGGCGATCAGGATGGCGCCGATGGCCGCGATCGCGGCGAGCGCGTACGAGCCGCCCGCGGCGCCGAAGAGCTCGTCGGCGGCGTTCTTCACGATCGGCGCGAGGAAGCCGCCCAGGCTGCCGATCGAGTTGATGAGCGCGATGCCGGATGCGGCGGCGCCGCCCACGAGGAACGAGGTCGGGAGCGTCCAGAACACGGGCTGCACCGCGATGAAGCCCGCCGCGCCGAGCGCGAGGGCGAGCAGCACCATCACCGGCTCCTGGAAGACGACCGACAGCAGGATGCCGAGCGCCGAGAGGCCGAGCGTGACGGCGGCGACGATGCGGCGCCGGCCGGTGCGGTCGGCGATGCGGGTGGCGACGACGACGCCGACGATCGCGAGGCTCCAGACCGCGGCCGTGAGCAGGCCGACCATGAGGCCGACGTCCTCGCCGACGACCGTGCCGATCGTGGAGGGGAGGTAGAAGGTGACGCCGTAGACCGCCATCTGGATGGTCAGATAGGCGACCGAGAAGTACAGCACCGCCGGGTTCGCGAGCGCCCTGAGCGCACCGCGCGGCGAGTGGTCCGCCTTCGAGGCCTCTTCGCGGTCGAGCGCCGCGATCAGCAGGTCCTTCTGCTGCGGCGTGAGCCACTTGGCGTCGCGCGGCCCGTTGTCGAGGTAGCCGATGCAGACGAGACCGACGATGACGGTGAGCACGCCGGTGACGAGGAACATGATCTGCCAGCCGTGCAGGCCGCCGAGGCCGTCGAGGTCGAGCAGCAGGCCAGAGAGCGGGCCGCCGAAGATGAACGCGAGCGGGGCGCCGAAGTAGAACAGGCCGTTGACGCGGGCGCGGTGCTCGACCGGGATCCACTTGGTGAGGTACCAGATGACGCCGGGGAAGAAGCCGGCCTCGGTGATGCCCAGCAGCACGCGCAGCACGTAGAACATCGGCTCGTTGACGGCGAACATCATGAGCGCCGAGACGATGCCCCAGCTGATCATGATGCGGGCGAGCCAGATCTTCGCGCCGACCTTCTGCATGAGCATGTTGCTCGGCACCTCGAAGACGGCGTAGCCGAGGAAGAAGATGCCGGCGCCGAGGGCGTACGCGGCGTTCGAGATGCCCGTGTCGGCCTGGAAGGCATCCTTCGCGAACCCGAGGTTCGAGCGGTCGAGGAACGCCAGGATGTACATGAGCAGCAGGATGGGGATGAGGCGGGCGGTGACCTTGCGGATCACCGGGGCCAGTGCTGCGGACTGCGTGTCGGTCATGGGAATCTCCATCGATCACCGAAGTCGTTCACGTATGTGAATCGAGGTTCACGTCTGTGAAGCCGCCAGATCATGCCACGGAGCCCATGGCGGCGCAAGCCCGGGCGCGGGCATCTCGGCGCATCGGTCAGGGGGAGAGCGATCCGTGCAGGCCCATCTGGCCGCGGATGAGCCGCGCGGCCTCGCGCAGCGGCTCGTAGAGCGCGTGCTGCCAGCCCTCGGCCGTGCGGCTCTTCGGCATCGTGATGCTCATGGCCGCCGCGATGCCCGTCTCGGCGACCGTCGTCAGCGGCACCGCGACGCAGCGGCAGCCCGCCACGAACTCCTCGTCGTCGGTCGCGAAGCCGAGCTGCCTCGCGCGCGCGACGATCCGCATGATCTCCGGCACATCGGTCACGGTGCGCGGCGTGAGCTGCGGCAGCACCACCGACTCCAGCCGCGCCCGCGCATCCGCCTCGTCGAGCACGCTCAGCAGCGCCTTGCCGATGCCCGTCGCGTGCGCGTGGAGGCGCATGCCGACCGTGGACGCCATGCGCATCGGGTTGGGGGAGAGGCTGATGCCGATGTAGACGTTCTCGATGCCGTCGAGCCGCGCGAGCTGCACCGTCTCGCCGGTGACCTGCACGAGCCGATCCATCTGCGGCTTCGCGGCCTCCAGCAGCAGCCGGTGCCCGTCGTACTGCTGGCCCAGCTGCCACACGTGCAGGCCCAGCCGGTAGCGGCGCTCCGAGAGCTCGAGCCAGCCGGCGTCGACGAGCGTGCCGAGCAGCCCGTGCGCGCTCGAGCGGGGCATCTCCAACGCCGCCGAGACCTCTGCGAAGGTGGCCGAGCCCCGTTCGGCGACGAGGTCGATCACGGCGAGCGCGCGCTCGGCCGACTTCACCGGGCCCCGTGCCTGACTCATGCGATCCCCCTCCGCGCGCGCGGGGCATCCGCCCCGCCATCAATCGTGGCACGGTGCCGGTCAGCGTGAGCGCGGCCGGTACTCGATCAGCTCGTGCGTCGCGCGCACGAGCTCCCGCAGCTCCTCGAGGGTGTCGGGCGCGGCGCCGAGCGTGCGCGCCTGCACGAGCACGTTGCCGATCGCGGTCGCCTCGACCGGTCCGGCGACCACCGGCAGCCCGGTGCGGTCGGCCGTCAGCTGGCACAGCAGCGCGTTGCGCGAGCCGCCGCCGACGACGTGCACGCGCTCGATGCGCTGGCCGCTGATGCGCGCGGCGTCGCGCAGCGTCACCGCGTAGCCCTCCGCGAGCGACTCGAGGATGCAGCGCACCACCTCGGCGCGCCCGCGCGGCGCCCGCTGCCCGCGCTCGCCGAACCAGCGCTCGATGCGCGCCGGCATGTTCCCGGGCGGGTAGAACGTGTCGTCGACGGGGTCGAACACCGGCACCGCCCAGTCGACGCGTGCGGCCGCGTCGAGCAGCTCCGGCAGGCCGACGCGCTCGCCCGCCGCCTCCCAGGTGCGCATCGACTCCGACAGGATCCACAGTCCCATGACGTTCTTGAGGAAGCGGTTGCGCCCGTCGACGCCGCCCTCGTTCGTGAACTGCGCGTCGAGCGCCTCGCCCGTCGCGATCGGCGCCGCGGTCTCGATGCCCACGAGCGACCACGTGCCGCTCGAGATGTAGGCCGCGTCGGGCCCCATCGGCACACCCACGACGGCGGATGCGGTGTCGTGCGACCCCACGGCCAGCACGTCGGGCGCACCCTCGATGCCGAAGTGCGTGCGCGCCGTCTCGTCGACGGGGCCGATCCGCGTGCCCGGCTCGACGAGCTCGGCCATGAGCGAGACGGGGATGCCGAAGCGCGCCATCAGCTCGGCGTCCCACGTGCCGTCGAGGCGCAGCAGCCCGGTGGTCGAGGCGTTCGTGGCCTCCGCGACCATGCGGCCCGTCATCCAGTAGCCGAACAGGTCGGGCAGCATCAGCAGCCCGTCGGCGACCTCGAGGAGGCCCCGCTCGCGGTCGACCGCGAGCTGGTTGATGGTGGTGAAGGGCATGCGCTGCAGCCCGCAGCGCGCATAGAGCTCTGGCTGCGGGATCACGGCGTCGACGAGCTCGAGCCCGCGCATCGTGCGGTCGTCGCGGTACGAGAAGGGGATGCCGAGCAGGCTGCCGAGCCGCAGCAGGCCGTAGTCGACCGCCCACGAGTCGACCGCCACCGAGGCGAGCGCGCCGCCGCGGGACGCGGTCGCGACGCCCTGCATGGCCTGGTCGTAGAGGCCCAGCACCGACCAGTGCAGGCCGTCGCCGACGCGCACCGGCCGGTTCTCGAAGCGCGCGATCTCATCGAGCCGCAGCGAGGTGCGGCTCACCTCGGCGCGCACCACGCGACCGCTCGTCGCGCCGAGGTCGATCGCGGCGACGGTCGCGGTCATCGCAGGAACGCCGCCGCGACGCCCGAGTCGACCGGCACGTGCAGGCCCGTCGTGTGGCTGAGCTCCGGCCCCGTGAGCGCGACGACGGCGTTCGCCACGTGCTCCGGCAGCACCTCGAGGCCCAGCAGGGTGCGGCCCGCGTAGTACTTGCCGAGCTCCTCCTCCTTCACGCCGTACACCTTCGCCCGCGACGCGCCCCAGCCGCCCGCGAAGATGCCGGAGCCGCGCACGACCCCGTCGGGGTTGATGCCGTTGACGCGCACGCCGTGCTGCCCGAGCTCGGCGGCCAGCAGCCGCACCTGGTGCGCCTGATCGGCCTTGGTCGCCGAGTAGGCGATGTTGTTGGGCCCGGCGAACACGGCGTTCTTCGACGAGATGTAGACGATGTCGCCGCCCATGCCCTGATCGATGAGCACCCGCGCCGCCGCCCGCGAGACCAGGAACGAGCCCTTCGCCATCACGTCGTGCTGCAGATCCCAGTCGGCCTCGGTGGTCTCGAGCAGCGAGCGCGAGAGCGAGAGGCCCGCGTTGTTCACCACCAGATCGAGGCCGCCGAAGGCGAGCAGCGTCGCGTCGACCGCCGCCTGCACCTCCGCCGCCTTCGTCACGTCGCACTGCACGCCGATCGCGACATCGGCCGAGCCGAGCTCGGCCGCGGCCGCCTGCGCCTTCTCGAGCGACAGGTCGGCGATCACGACGCACGCGCCCTCGGCCGCGAGCCGCGTGGCGATGGCCCTGCCGATGCCGGATGCGGCGCCCGTCACGAGCGCGATGCGCCCGGCGTGCGGGCGGGGCTTCGGCTGCCGCTGCAGCTTGGCCTCTTCGAGCGCCCAGTACTCGATGCGGAACTTCTCCGCGTCCGAGATGGGCGTGTAGGTCGAGACCGACTCGGCGCCGCGCATGACGTTGATGGCGTTGATGTAGAACTCGCCCGCCACCCGCGCGGTCTGCTTGTCCTTGCCGAACGAGAACATGCCGACGCCCGGCACGAGCACGATCGCCGGGTCGGCGCCGCGCATCGCGGGGGAGTCCTTCGTCGCGTGGGCGTCGTAGTAGGCGGCGTAGTCGGCGCGGTACCGCTCGTGCAGCGCGCGCAGCCGCGCCAGCACCTTCTCGAGCGGCGCATCCGCCGGCAGGTCGAGCACGAGCGGCTTCACCTTCGTGCGCAGGAAGTGGTCGGGGCACGAGGTGCCGAGCTCCGTCAGCCGCCGGTGGCCGGCGCGCTCCAGGAAGTCGGTGACGACCTTGGCGTCGGTGAAGTGGCCGACCATCGGCCGGTCGGCCGACGCGATCGCCCGCACGTGCGCCGCGATCGCCGCGGCCTTCGCCCGCCGCTTCGCGGGCGGCAGCGCGCCATAGCCCTGCAGCGCCCGCCCGAAGGGCTCGGCCTTGCCGTGCTGCTTGAGGTAGGCGGATGCGGTGCGGATGATCCAGCGCGAGCTCCGTTCGGCCTCGGCGCTCGTCTCGCCCCACGCCGTGATGCCGTGCCCGCCCAGGATGCAGCCCACCGCATCCGGGTTCGCGCGCTGGATCTCGCGGATGTCGAGCCCGAGCTGGAAGCCCGGCCTGCGCCACGGCACCCACACGACCTTGCCGCCGTAGATGCGCTCGGTGAGCTCCGGCCCGTCGGCGGCGGTCGCGATGGCGATGCCGGCGTCGGGGTGCAGGTGGTCGACGTGCGGCTTCTCGACCAGCGCGTGCATCGCGGTGTCGATCGAGGGTGCCGCGCCGCCCGAGCCGTGCAGGCAGTAGTCGAAGGCCGCGACCATCTCGTCCTCGCGCTCGACGCCCGGGTAGACCGCCTCGAGCCCGCGCACGCGGTCGAGCCGCAGGGCCGCGAGGCCCGACTCGGTGAGGGTGCCGAGGTCGCCGCCGGAGCCCTTCACCCAGATGAGCTCGACCGTCTCGCCAGAGGCGGGATCCTTCGCGCGCCCCTTGGCAGAGGTGTTGCCGCCCGCGTAGTTGGTGTTGCGCGGGTCGGAGCCGAGCCGGTTGCTGCGCTCGATGAGCTGCTCGACGGTCTTCGTCGCCACGGCCTTCGTCGCCATCGCTCAGGCCCCCCAGCTCGCCTGCGCGCCGCCGACCCGCTCGTCGGCGATGCGCTCGAGGTAGCCGGAGGCGAGGAAGTGCCGCATCGGATCCTCCGGCAGCCCGCGCGCCGCGCGGAGCTCGGCCAGCATGGGCCGCACGTCGGTGCTGTAGGCGTCCATCAGGATGTCGTTCGCGAGCAGCACGTCGCAGTCGCGCTGCGCGGCGGCGAGCGCCTCGGTGTCGATCGAGAGCACCTTGGCGACGGCCTCCTGCACGTTGAGCACGCTGCGGATCTGCCCGGGGATCTTCGCCTCGATGTTGTGGCACTGGTCGAGCACGAGCTGCACGTCGGGGTCGCCGTAGCCGCCGCCCGCGACGAGCTCGTGCATGATGCGGAAGAGCTGGAAGGGGTCGGCGAGCCCGACGATCAGGTCGTCGTCGGCGTAGAAGCGGGAGTTGAGGTCGAAGGCGCCGAGCTTCCCGAGCCGCAGCAGCTGCGCGACGATGAACTCGATGTTCGTGCCGGGCGCGTGGTGGCCGGTGTCGAGCACGACCTTCGCCTGCTCGCCGAGCGCGACGGTGTGGGCGAAGCTCGTCCCCCAGTCGGGCACATCCGTGTGGTAGAACGCCGGCTCGAAGAACTTGTACTCCAGCAGCAGCCGCTGGTCGGCGTCGAGCGCGGCGTAGATCGCGGCGAGGCCCTCGGCCAGGCGGTCCTGGCGCGCGCGGATCGAGTCCTGCCCGGGGTAGTTGGTGCCGTCGGCGAGCCAGATCTTCAGGTCGCGCACGCCCGTCGCCCGCATGATGTCGATGCACTCGAGGTGGTGGTCGACGGCCTTCCGCCGCACCCGCGCATCCGGGTGGGTCAGCGAGCCGAACTTGTAGTCCTCCTCCTGGAAGGTGTTCGAGTTCACGGTGCCGACGGCGACGCCGAGATCCTCGGCGTGGCGGCGCAGCGCGTCGTAGTCGTCGACGCGGTCCCAGGGGATGTGGATGGCGACGGTGGGCGCGAGCCCGGTGGCGGCGTGCACCTGCGCGGCGTCGGCGATCTTCTCGAACGGGTCGCGCGGGGTGCCCGGCGTGCCGAAGACGCGGAAGCGCGTCCCGGAGTTGCCGTACGCCCAGCTGGCGACTTCGATCCGCAGCTTCGCGAGCTGCTCCTGCGAGGGCGCGATGGCCATGGTCGCTCCTGTCCTCATCGACATCCACCGGTGCGCCGCGAACCGATCCGCGGGGCACTCGTGTCTGTCAGCATGCCGGTCGTCGCTTTCGAACGCAACCACAAATGTTGCGTTTCGGTATCGAATGCTTGCGTTCGGTGTTTCGGATGCGTACTGTCACCACCAACACCCGACGAAGGAGTCCACGTGGTCGCTCGTGATTCGCGCATCCTCGATGCGCTGGATCAGCACGGAGCCGTGCAGGTCGCCGACCTGGCCCGTGCGCTCGGGGTCTCCGAGGTCACGATCCGCAAGGATCTCGACGCGCTCGCCGAGCGCGACCTGCTGCGCCGCACGCGCGGCGGCGCGCTGCCGCCGCAGCGCGGCGACGAGGGCGCCTTCGCCGACCGCATGCGGCGCGAGGCCGAGGCGAAGCAGGCGGTCGCCGCGCGCGCCGCCGAGCTCGTGCAGGACGGCGACGTGATCGCGCTCGACACCTCGAGCACGGCGCACTTCCTCGCGCTCGAGCTGCTGCAGCGCACGGGCCTCGTGGTGGTCACGCAGTCGCTGCGCACCGCTGTCGCGCTCATGGACCGCTCGGATGCGCGGGTCATCATGCCCGGCGGCACGCTGCGGCGCGAGAGCTCGGGCCTCGTCGGCCCCATCACCGACGCGCTCGTCGGCCGCGGCCGCATCGACAAGGCCTTCGTCGGCGTCGTGGGCCTCTCGCCCGAGCGCGGGCTGCTCGAGCTCGCGACCGACGAGGCGGTCTCCAAGCAGGGCATGGTCGCCGCGAGCGACGAGATCCACGCGCTGTTCGACAGCAGCAAGACCACCGGCTTCGCGCTCCACTCGTTCGCGAGCACCGAGCAGGTGACGAGCCTCATCACCGATGAGCGCGCATCCGACGACTTCGTCCGGGAGTGGGAGGCCGCAGGCGTCAGCGTCGCGCGCGTGCCCCTGCCGGGCACCGAGACGACCGGCACGGAGCCGGCAACGGCACGGGCGGGAAGGGCCTCCCGTCGCCACATCCAGAAGGAGCATCGATGAAGATCTCACGCAGGATCACGGGCGCACTCGCGCTCACGGCGGCGGCTGCCGTCGTGCTCGCCGGGTGCACCTCCCGCAACGACACCGGCTCGACGGGGGAGTCGGGCGCACCGGAGGGCGGCGACGAGCAGGTCACCGTCGCCTTCGTCCCCAAGCTGCAGGGCATCCCCTACTTCGAGGCCATGAACACCGGCGGCCAGCAGGCCGCCGAGGAGCTCGGCTTCGAGTGGCTGTACCAGGGCCCGACGACCGCTGACGCGGCCGCGCAGGCCGACATCGTGCGCTCGTTCATCCAGCAGGGCGTCGACGTGCTGTTCGTGGCGCCCAACGACCCCAACTCGATGGCCCCGCTGCTGCAGGAGGCGCAGGACGCCGGCATCCACGTCGCCACGACCGACACGGATGCGCCCGACTCGGTGCGCGAGCTGTTCGTCAGCCAGGCGTCGGTGCAGGGCATCGGCGAGCAGCTGACCGACTCGCTCATGGAGGCCATGGGCGGCGCCGGCAAGTACGCGATCGTCTCGTGCGGCGAGACGGCGGCGAACCTGAACGCCTGGATCGAGGTGCAGGAGGCGTACACCGCATCCGACTACCCCAACGCCGAGATCGTCGACATCGTCTACGCCGGCGAGGACCAGGCCGCTGCCACGCAGATGGCGCTCGACCTGATGAACTCCAACCCGGATCTCACCGGCCTGATCGGCGAGTGCACCTCGAGCGCACCGGGCGTGGCAGAGGCCGTCGCCTCGGCCGACAGGATCGGCGAGGTCTTCACGGTGGGCCTCGGCACGCCGCAGGCGATGCTGCCCTACCTCGAGTCGGGCGCGTCGAGCGCCTCGATCCTCTGGGACGTCGAGGGCCTCGGCTGGCTGACCGGCTGGGCCGGCGTGCAGCTCGCGAACGACGGCGACCTGGGCGACACCGCCAGCATCACCAACGAGGCGCTCACCGACGTCTCGTACGACGAGGCGACCTCCGAGCTGCTGCTCGGCCCGCCCACCGTGTTCACGGCAGACAACGCCGGGGACTACGACTACTGAGGCACCCGGGGCGGGTCGCGCGAGCCGTGACCCGCCCTCGCCGGGGTGCGGCCGCGCCGTGCGGCCGCGCCGCGCCCCGGCACCCTCGCCGACCCATCCGCCACCCCTCACGCCCCGGAGTCCCATGACTGACACCGCGCCACGGCTCGAGATGCGCGACATCTCGAAGCGCTACGGCGGCGTCCGCGCCATCCGCCACGCCGACCTCACGGTCCTGCCCGGCACCGTCCACGCGCTCGTGGGCGAGAACGGCGCCGGCAAGTCGACGCTCATCAAGATCCTCGCGGGCGCCGAGCAGCCCGACACCGGCACGATCGCCATCGACGGCGCGGCCGTCTCGATCGGCTCCACCTCCGACGCCATCGCGCTCGGCGTGCAGACCGTCTACCAGGAGCCGCAGCTCTTCCCCGAGCTCACCGTCGCCGAGAACTTCTTCGTCGGCCGCGAGATCACGCGCGGCGTCGCCATCGACTGGCGCGCGCAGGCGCCGCGCATGCTCGAGCTGCTCGACACCGTGGGCCTCGACCGCTCGCTCGCCTCGCAGCCGCTCGGCGCGCTCTCGATCGCCAAGCAGCAGCAGGTCTCGATCGCGAAGGCGCTGCTCGAGCGCGCGAGCGTGCTCATCCTCGACGAGCCGAGCGCCATCCTGACCGACAGCGAGATCGAGGTGCTCTTCGGCGTGGTGCGCAAGCTCGCGGCCGACGGCGTCTCGATCATCTACATCAGCCACCGCCTCGACGAGCTCTTCCGCATCGCCGACGAGGTGACGATCATGCGCGACGGCGAGACGGTCTCGTCGCAGCCGATCGGCGAGCTCAGCGTGCGCGAGATCGCCGAGCGCATGGTCGGCGGCGCGCTCGCCGAGGGCGTGCGCGAGGCGGGCGAGCCGGGGGCTCCCGTGCTCGAGCTCGAGGGCCTGTCGCTCGAGGGCGCCTTCGACGAGGTCTCGCTCACCGTGCGGGCGGGCGAGATCGTCGGCCTCTACGGCCTGGTCGGCTGCGGCGCCGCCGAGGTGGGCGAGGTGGTCTACGGCATGCGCCGCGCGACCAAGGGGCGGATGCGCTCCGTCGGCTCCGACAGGCACGTCGCGAGCCCCTCGGCTGCCAAGCGCCGAGGCATCCGCATGCTGCCGGCCAACCGGGCGTCGCAGGGCGCGTTCTCCTTCCAGCCGATCGCCTTCAACATCACGATCGGCTCGCTGTCGCTGCTGAGCCGCGTGCCCGGCTGGGTCTCGCCGCGCGCCGAGCGGCGCATCGCCCGCGACCTCATCGGACGGCTGTCGGTGAAGACGCCGTCGGAGCGGCAGCCGATCGGCGCCATGTCGGGCGGCAACGCGCAGAAGGTGGTGCTGGCCAGGCAGCTGGTGGAGCACCCGGAGCTGCTCGTGCTCGCCGAGCCCACCCAGGGCGTCGACGTGGGCGCCAAGGAGGAGATCCACAGCATCGTCGCCGATCTCGCCGACCGGGGCGCTGCCGTGCTCGTCATCACGACCGACCTGGCGGAGGTGCTGCGCGTCTCCGACCGCATCCTGGTCTTCCGCGCCGGCCGGGTCGCGAAGGAGTTCCCGCCCACCGCCAGCCAGGCATCGCTGCTCGCCGCGGCCGCCGGCGCGATCGAGGAGGATGCCGCATGAGCGTCGACACCGCACCTGAGCGCGCTCCGGAGCCCGCAGCCGCGCCGCAGGTGAGCCTGCGCCGCATCCTCCCGCCGGTCGTCACCGGCCAGGAGATCGTGCTGCTCGTCGTGGTCGTGGTGCTGTGGGTGCTGCTGGGCATCTTCACGCCCGCGTTCCTCACCACGGGCTCGATCGGCCCGCTGCTCGTGCAGGTCGCGCCCATCGCGCTCGTCGGCGTGGGCATGACCTTCGTCATCATCACCGCCGGCATCGACGTCTCGGTCGCCGCCATGATCATGGTCTCGGCCGTCGTCACGGCGCGCATGATGGTCGGCCTCGACATCCCGGCGCCGCTCGCCGTGCTCGTGGCGATCGCGATCGGCCTGGCCCTCGGCATGATCAACGGGCTGCTGATCGCCTACGGCCGCGTGCATCCGATCATCATCACCTTCGGCACCGCCAACGTCTTCCAGTGGCTCGGGCTGCGGGTGTTCGACTCGTCGACCGTGAACGGCATCCCGGGCACCCTCGACTTCCTGGGCCGCGGCGACCCGGGGCGCACGCTCGGGGTGCCGCACTCCTTCGCGATCGCCGTCGTGGCGGTGGCCGTCGCCTGGTGGTTCCTGCGCTACGCGAAGGCGGGCCGCAGCCTCTACGCGATCGGCGGCAACCAGAACGCCGCGCGGCTCGCGGGCATCAAGGTGCAGCCGCGGCTCGTGTGGGTCTACGCCGTCACCGGCGCGCTCGCCGGCCTCGCCGCCTGCATGATGATCGCCACCGGCACCTCGACGCTCGACCAGTCGGTCGGCTCGGGCAAGGAGCTGCAGGTCATCGCGGCCGTCGTCATCGGTGGCACCTCGATCATCGGCGGCCGCGGCAGCGTCGTCGGCACGCTGCTGGGCGCGATCCTCGTGCAGACGGTCGTCTCGGGCGTCACGCAGCTCGGCTGGCCGACCCAGCTGGGATTCCTGTTCGTCGGCATCTTCATCGTGATCGCCGTCGGCACCGATCTCATCCGCGAGCGAGCGAGGAGGCGCGCATGACCGCCGTCAAGCCACAGGACCGGCAGCAGGCAGCGCCGCAGCGCGCGGGCGTCGGCGAGCGGATGCGCGACTGGGTCGCCGCAGGCGGCCTCAAGGACCGCACGGTGCTGCTGCTCGTGCTCATCGTCGTGCTGGTCGTGGCGATGACGATCCTCGACGCCGTCGGCGTCACGCGCGCCGAGTTCAACAGCGACTACCTCGCCTCGTCGCTCATCGCCTACGTGCCGCTCGCGCTGCTGGGCATCGCCCAGCTGTTCGTCATCACCTCCGGCCGGGGCGGCATCGACCTCTCGGTCGGCTCGATGGTGTCGCTGGCGGGCATCGTCTTCGCGATGCTCTTCCAGCAGACCGGGCTGCCGATGGTGGTCTCGATCGTGCTCGCGGTGCTCTTCGGGGCGCTGCTGGGCGCGTTCAACGGCTTCCTCTCCGCCTACCTCGGCTTCCCGCCGCTCATCACGACCCTCGCGACCTTCTACGGGTACCGCTCGATCGCGCTCGTGGTGAGCGACCAGAAGCCCATCTCCGGTCCCGAGATCTCCGAGTTCTACAACGCCGCGAAGGCGATCGAGCTGCCGCTCATCGGCCAGACGCTGCCGCTCGTGCCGCTGGGCGTGTTCACGTTCCTGCTGCCGGTGGCGGTGCTCGCGTGGTTCGTGCTCAACCGCACCGCCTACGGCCGCTCGCTCTACGCCATCGGCACGAACGACACCGCGGCGCAGTGGGCGGGCATCGACACCCGCCGCACGCGCATGACCGCCTTCGTCACGGCGGGCGCCATCTCGGGCTTCGTGGGCGTCTACACGGTCGCGCAGTTCGCCTCGGCGCGCCCCGACGCGGGCACGAGCGGCGGCGGCATGGCGCTGCCGGCGATCACCATCGCGGTGCTCGGCGGCGTCGCCATCACCGGCGGCATCGGCAGGCTGAGCGGCGTGCTGCTCGCGGCGCTGCTGATCGTGTGGCTCAACGCCTCGATCCTCATCGTCGTGCCCGGCAACGACGGCGCGCAGGCGCAGCTGCTCGCGCTCGGGCTCGTGCTGCTCGGCGCCGCGCTGTTCGGCCAGCTCTCGCTGCGGAGGCGCAGAGCTGCGGGCGCCCCGACCACGGTCGTGCCGGTCGTGAGGTCGCCGTGAGCGTCGTGGTCGGCGTCGACTTCGGCACGCTCAGCGGGCGGGCGCTCGTCGTGCGGACGGCCGACGGCGCCGAGCTCGGCACCGCGGTGCACGACTACGCGCACGGGGTGATCGACGAGGCGCTCGGCGAGCGGCGGCTGCCGCCCGAGTGGGCGCTGCAGCACCCCGCCGACTGGCTCGCGGTGCTGCGCACCGCAGTGCCGGCGGCGCTCGCGGATGCCGGCGTCGAGAGCCACGAGGTGGTCGGCATCGGCTGCGACTTCACCGCCTCCACGCCGCTGCCGGCGCTCGCCGACGGCACGCCGCTGTGCCTCGTCGACGGCTGGCAGGATCGCCCGCACGCCTACCCGAAGCTCTGGAAGCACCATGCCGCGCAGGCGCAGGCCGACCGCGTCAACGCCGTCGCCGCCGAGCGCGGCGAGACCTGGCTGGCCCGCTACGGCGGCGCCATCTCGAGCGAGTGGCAGATCGCGAAGGCGCTGCAGGTGTTCGAGGAGGATCGGGAGGCCTTCGACACCGCCGAGCGCTGGGTGGAGGCGAGCGACTGGATCGTGCAGCAGCTCGGCGGCGCCCTCGTGCGGGGCGTCTCCGCGGCCGGCTACAAGGGCATGGTGCAGGAGGGCGCGCTGCCCGATCCCGCCTACTTCGACGCGCTCGCGCCCGGCTTCGCCGCCGTCATCCCCAAGCTCGAGGGGCCCGCGGGCGAGCTCGGCGCCGTCGCCGGCACCCTGACCGCCGAGATGGCGGCGCTCACGGGCCTGCCGGAGGGCATCGCCGTCGCGGTCGGCAACGTCGACGCGCACGTGACGGCGCCGGCGGTGCAGGCCACCGGCACCGGCGCGCTCGTCGCCATCATGGGCACGAGCACGTGCCACATCGTCAACGCCGTGCGCCGCGTCGACGTCGACGGCATGTGCGGGGTCGTCGACGGCGGCATCACCGCGGGCCTGTGGGGCTACGAGGCGGGGCAGTCGGGCGTCGGCGACATCCTCGCGTGGTTCGTCGCCAACCAGGTGCCGGCGAGCCTCGAGCGCGCGGCCGCCGCGCGCGGCGTCAGCGTGCACGAGCTGCTGACCGAGCTCGGGTGGGCGAGGCCGGTGGGCGCCCACGGCCTCGTGGCGCTGGACTGGCACGGCGGCAACCGCTCGGTGCTCGTCGATGCGCGGCTGTCGGGGCTCGTGGTCGGCATGACCCTCGCCACCCGCGCCGAGGACGTCTACCGCGCGCTCGTCGAGGCGACGGCCTTCGGCGCCCGCCGCATCGTCGAGGCCTTCCGCGCCGGCGGCGTGCCGGTCGAGCGCTTCGTCGCCGCCGGCGGCCTGCTGCGCAACGAGCGGCTCATGCAGACCTACGCCGACGTGCTCGGCATGCCCATCGACGTCGCCGGCAGCGAGCAGGCGCCCGCGCTCGGCGCCGCGATCCACGCGGCCGTCGCGGCCGGCGCGCATCCCGACATCAGCACGGCGGCGGATGCGATGGGCGCGGTCGAGCGCGACCGGTACGTGCCGGATCCGGCCGCGGTCGCCGCCTACGAGGCGATCTACCGCGACTACCTGGCGCTGCACGACGCGTTCGGGCGCGGCGAGGAGCTGCTCATGCACCGGCTCAAGCGCCGCCGTGCCGAGGCGCTCGCGTGAGCGGCCTCGACCGCCCGGGCGCCCTCGACGGCCTCCACGCCGTGGACGCGCTGCGCGCCGAGGTGTGCGCGCTGCACGAGCGGCTCACGCGGGCGGGGCTCGTGCAGTGGACGGGCGGCAACGTCTCGGGCCGGGTGCCCGGCGAGGCGCTCTTCGTCATCAAGCCCAGCGGCGTCGACTACGACGAGCTCGCGCCAGAGCGCATGATCCTCTGCACCCTCGACGGCGAGGTCGTGCCGGGCTCGGCCGGCTCCGAGCTCAGCCCCTCGAGCGACACCGCCGCGCACGCCTACGTCTACCGGCACATGCCCGAGGTCGGCGGCGTCGTGCACACCCACTCGCCCTACGCGACCGCGTGGGCGGCGCGCGGGGAGCCCATCCCCTGCCACCTCACCGCGATGGCCGACGAGTTCGGCGGCCCCATCCCGGTCGGTCCCTTCGCCCGCATCGGCGACGACAGCATCGGCCGCGGCATCGTCGAGACGCTGCGCGAGCACCGCTCCCGCGCGGTGCTGATGCAGAGCCACGGGCCGTTCACCATCGGCAGCGACGCGCGCGACGCCGTGAAGGCGGCCGTGATGGTCGAGGATGTCGCGCGCACGATGCACCTGGCCCGCCAGCTGGGCGAGACGCTGCCGATCGCGGCG
Organism: Agrococcus baldri; assembly: GCA_007988785.1. Classification (GTDB taxonomy): domain Bacteria; phylum Actinomycetota; class Actinomycetes; order Actinomycetales; family Microbacteriaceae; genus Agrococcus; species Agrococcus baldri_A. The sequence continues at coordinate 254,564 of BJUU01000002.1, read as the reverse complement.
GCCGACGTCGACGCGCTCTTCGACCGCTACCAGGGCGTCTACGGGCAGCAGGCCGACCGATGACGGCACACGAGGCGCAGCCGGCGCCCGCCGATCAGCTGCTGGCGCCGGCCGATCAGCTGCTGGCGCTGGCGCACGCGGTCGGCGAGCCGCGCCGCGAGCTGGCCATCCTGGGCGAGGGCAACGTGAGCGCGAGGCTCGACCCGGCCGGCGACGGCGCCGGGCGGATGCTCGTCAAGGCCTCGGGCTCCACACTCGCGACGGCGGGCGCCGAGGATCTGGTCGAGTGCGAGCTCGCGCCCATCCTGGCGGCGCTCGATGCCGCCGACGCCGACGACGAGGCGGTGGGCGCCGCGCTCATGGCGAGCCGCGTCGACCCGGAGGCGAAGCGGCCGAGCGTCGAGGCGCTGCTGCACGCGGTCGTGCTGGCCGCCGGCGCGGGCGCCGCGTGCCACACGCATCCGGTCTCCGCCAACGGCATCCTGTGCTCCGACCGCGCGGAGCTCATCGCCGCCGGGGCGCTCTTCCCCGACTCGATCGTGGTGCTCGGCCAGCATGCGCTGTTCGTGCCCTACCTCGACCCCGGCCGCGATCTCGCCCTGCACATGCGCGACGCGCTGGCCGCGTTCGTCGCGCAGCACGGGCAGCTGCCGAAGATCGCCTATCTGCAGAACCACGGCATCTTCGCCATCGGCGAGGACGCGGCCGAGTGCCTGCGGATCACCGAGATGGCCGACAAGCACGCGCGCATCCTGACCGCGGCGCTCGCGGTGGGGGAGCCGGTCTTCCTCGGCGACGACGTGCTCGATCGGATCGAGAACCGCGCGGACGAGCACCACCGCCGCCGCGTCCTGCAGGGAAAGAGGTAACACCATGCGCATCGGCTGCCACGGCTTCGTGTTCTCCGGCACCTTCGACGAGGCGGGCATCCGCACCGCCATCGAGGGGGTGCAGCGGGCGGGCTTCGACTTCATCGAGATGCCGCTGATGGATCCGTTCTCCTTCGACGAGCGGGTCGCCGCGCAGGTGCTCGCCGAGACCGGCATCACCATGACCTCGTCGCTCGGCCTCACGGCCGACACCGACCTCTCGAGCGAGGATCCGGCAGTGGTGCAGCGGGGCGAGGAGCTGCTGCGGCGGGCGATCGACATCGTCGCGCACGTCGGCGGCACCGACCTGTGCGGCGTCATCTACTCGGCGCTGCAGAAGTACGCGCAGGTCGCGACCGGGACGAATCGCGAGCACAGCGCGGCGGCGCTGCGCCGGCTGGGCGACTATGCGGCCGAACGCGGCGTGCAGCTCTCGCTCGAGGTCGTGAACCGCTACGAGACGAACATCTGCAACACGGCGCGCGAGGGGCTGCGCTTCCTCGAGCAGGTCGGCCACGACAACGTGCACCTGCACCTCGACACGTACCACATGAACATCGAGGAGTCGGGGATGCTCGAGCCCGTGCTCGACGCCGGCGACCGGCTGCGCTACGTGCACATCGGCGAGAGCCACCGCGGCTACCTCGGCTCGGGATCGGTCGACTTCGACGGGCTCTTCCGCGGCCTCGCGCGGGCGCGCTACGACGGCCCGATCGTGTTCGAGTCGTTCTCGAGCGCCGTGGTCGACGAGCAGCTCACGCGCTCGCTCGGCATCTGGCGCAACCTGTGGGACGACTCCGACGACCTCGCCGCGCACGCGAACCGCTTCATCCGCGACGGCCTGCGCGCGGTCGAGACGATCGCCATGCACTGAGCGCTCGCCCGCGCGCTCAGGCGCTGACCGAGCGGAACTCCAAGCCGAGCAGCTCCGCCGTCGCGCGCAGCCGCGCGGCCTGGTGCCCGCTCGCGAGCGCCCAGTGGTGGTCGACGCCGCTCGCGCTCCACGCATCGACCCACTCACCGGGGTGGCAGCCGAAGTCGACGCGCGACGTGGTGTTGCCGATCTGCAGGTGCGGCCCTGGTACGACCTCGCCCTCGGAGGCGACGAAGACGTAGGAGCCGTCGCGCTCCTGACCGATGCCGAACGCGGTCGCCGGCCCCTCGCGCACGTCGAGCTCGACGCTCACGCCCCAGCCGCGCTTGCCGTGGAAGACGCCCAGCCCGCGCAGCATCGGCGCCGCCGACCCCATCAGGAGGTGCGCGGGGCCGTCGTGACCCATCTCGACCACGTCGCCGCGGAAGTCGAGCGCCTGGATCTCGGTGAACGATCCACCGGCGCCGAGGGTGTCGGCGACGAGCATGGCGATCGAGTTGCGCAGCTCGAACTCGCCCGCCATCGCGACGCCGCGCGCGGTCTGCAGCGATGCCCCCAGGATCATGCCCGCGGCGACGCGCTCGTGCGTCTCGCCCCTGAGGCCGCGGTGGTAGTAGGCGAGCGAGTCGAGCCGGAAGTCGTCGACGAGCCGGTCGAGGCCGACCGACACGCGCGCCGCCCAGGCGAGATCGTCGCCGTCGACCGAGCCGTCGAGGGTGAAGACCGAGCGGGCGAGCGCGACGCGAGCGCGCGCATCCGCCTCGCTCACGTCCTCCACGCGCACCCGCAGGTCGTCGATCTCGAGCACCTCGACGTGGCCGCCGAGCTGGGTGGAGACGAGCGCGAGGTCGGTCGAGACGTCGAGCATACCGGGGTAGAGGTGGCCGAGCAGGCCGTGACGGGCGCGGCGCAGCACGGCCCGCACGCGCGCGGCGTCGATCCAGCGCTCGATGCGCGCCCACGCGGAGGCGTCCTCGAGGTGACCGGTGACCGAGCGGAACGCGATGCCGGCGCGACGGAAGACGCTGCCGACCTCCGGCACGGCGCATTGGCCGCAGTAGGCGAGCCAGTCGCCGGTGTCGAACGAGGCGTGGTCCATCGCCGGGCTGGGCTGCAGGTCGATCACGAGCACGGGCGCGCCGGCGCGCTGCGCGATCGGCAGCACCATCGCGCTCGTCAGGTAGGTGCTCAGCAGGACGACGACGAGGTCGCAGTCGGCCGTGCGCAGCCGGTCACCGGCTTCGGCGCCCTCGGTCTCGTCCGAGATGAAGCCCGCGTCGACGAGCTCGACGTCGAAGTCGCGCAGCCGCTCGGCCACGCGCGCGGCTGTGCGCTCGATCCGCGGCCGCAGCTCGGGAAACTGCGGCCAGTAGGCGGCGAGCCCGCCCGACACGAGCCCGACGCGGGGTTGACGCACAGGTCGCCCACCGAGAGCCTGCGCGATCGATGCGATGGTGTCGGATGCCTCGGTGTCGGCTCGGTCGGTCATGGTCGCTCCTCGCTCTTGTCGGCCGGGCAGTCGGGCTGCTGCTGGGCGCCGTGCACGAGCTCGCTCCGCAGGTGCCGGAATCCGCGCCGATCCCAGATGTCGGCGACGGCGCGCAGCCGTGCCGCGTGGTCGTCCCAGGTCGCGGGCTCGTGCTCCCAAGACCGCTGGGCGATCCCCGCGAGGCGCGGGAGCAGCATCCGCTCTGCCGTCTCGGCATCGGCGATCGTCTCGGTCCAGAGCGCCGCCTCGACGCCGCGCACCGCAGCCGGGTCGAGCCCCGGCACGACCGTCTCGATCGCGAACTCGAACGACTGCCGCACGGTGCGGGGGAGGTAGATGGGCAGGCCGATGCCCGAGAGTCCGGCCGTCTCGGCGGCGCGGTCGGCGTAGGGCCGGTCGAGGTAGGCGACGAGCAGCGGGGAGAGGATGACGCCGCGGCCCTCGACGCTGATGCGGGCGACATCCTCGCGACCGCGCCTGGTGAGCACGTCGAGGTCGGCGGCAGCCAGCAGACCGAGCCTGCGGCGCGCCTCCGGGTCGGTCTCGAGGCCCTCTCGGTCGAGGTCGCGCCACACCTGCAGCGTCTCGATGCCGGCCCCGCCGCGCGCGGCCTCCTGCCAGGCGATGAGTCGTGACCGGTCGAGGCCGAGCCGGTCGATGAGACGCTGCAGGAAGCCGGCGTAGGCGGCATCGTCCATGCCGAAGGCCTCGTCGCCGCCGATGTGCAGGTAGGGGCTCGCATGCAGTCGGCTCGTCGCCTCGAGCACGTCGGCGAGCAGCTCGTAGACGGCGTCGTCGTCTGGGTCGAGATGCAGCCGCGATGCGTACTCGCCGGGGGTGCCCGAGCCAGCGGCGAGATCGGGCCGCGCGGCGAGCAGCGCGCCCACGTGACCGGGCATGTCGATCTCGGGCACGATCCACACGTGCCGGTCCCGAGCCCAGGCCTCGAGCTCGATGTACTCGGCAGCGCCGTAGGCGAATCCGGGCCGGCCGGCCATCGCCATCGGACCGCCCACCTCGGTCAGCTCGGGATGCCCCTCGATCGGCAGCCGCCAGCCCTGGTCGTCGGTGAGGTGCAGGTGCAGCACGTTGAGCTTCAGCGACGCCAGGATCTCGACGATCGCACGGATGCCCTCGATGGGCATCGGCGTGCGGGCGACGTCGAGCGAGAGGCCGCGCCAGCCGAAGCGCGGCGCGTCCTCGATCGTGCCGTGCGCGACGGTGCCGACGGCGGCGCTGTGCGCGATCGTCGTCATGGCGCGGAAGGCGCCGGCATCGGTGGCGGCCTCGACGACGATGCCGGTGGCGTCGACGCGGATGCGGTGGCGCTCGTCCACGGGCACGCCGCTCGGGTGCATGGCCGGGAGCTCCGCGGCAGCGGCTGCCGGGTCTCGCTGCGGCCGGCGGAGCACGATGGGTACGCCATCGGCGTGTACCTGGGCCCAGCGCGACACCTGCTCGACGGCCGCGTCGTCGAAGCCGTGTGGCGCGATCGCGTCGAGCGCGAGCGCGGTCGCGCCGGTGTGCGCGTGCAACGGGGATGGGATGACGGTCATCGGTCGATCGGCTCCTGGAGGTCGAAGGCTCCCGTGACGGCATGCTCGGCGCCGGAGGGCATCCGCACGGTCGCTTGCCGTGCGGTGCCGGTGAGGCAGAACCGGCCGGCGTCGATGCGCCACTCGACGGCGATGCGGCCGCCGGGCGCGTCGTACCAGCCGGACGCATGCGTCAGATCCCCGACGGGCGCGGGGGCGATGAGCGGTGCCTCCCACCCGATCGTGCGCTCCCGCTGTCGAATGCCCACGATGTGCTCGTGGAACCAGGTGGCGATCGCGCCGTTCATGAAGTGGTTCTGGCTGAAGCCGAAGGTCGGCCCGTCCCAGGTCTCGGTGAGCGTCGTGGCGCCGTGCGCGAGCATGTAGCCGTAGCTCGGTGCGTCCGTCACGCGCGTGATGCCGAGCAGGGTCTCGTGCCTGCCGGCTGTCGCGAGCTGCTCGACGAGGAAGGCCATCGCGACCTCGCCGACATCCAGCACGTGCCCGGCAGCGCGGATCTGCTCGTCGATGCGGTCGATGGTGTCCGCCGGGGCCAGGCCGGCGTCGAGGGCGAAGACGAGCTCGGCTATGCCGTTGCCGCCGATGCTGCCATCGCGGCCGCAGAACTCGCGCGCGAAGTCCATCGCGACTTCCTCTGCTGCCGCCAGCAGCCGCTCGGCGGTGGCGGTCTCGCCCAGCAGGCACGCCGCATCCGCCGTGCGTCGCAGCAGCTTGTGCAGCGTCGCGGTCGAAACGAGCGGCACGTTGCGGAACTTCCGCACCGAGGCGCCGTTGAAGTCGCCGAGGCCGTAGCGGGCGATGCCGTCGGGGTCGCGATCGGCGAGCAGGAAGTCGGTGTACCTCAGCATCGCCTCGAGGGATCGGGCGAGGGGCGCGGTGTCACCGGTCGCCCGATGGCGGGCGTGCGCGAGCAGCACGACCGTGCCGCCCCAGTTCGGATCGCCGCGCCACGGGTCGGGGAACTCCTGCCACTCGGGCGCGTAGAGCCCGATCGAGCCGTCCGGGCGCTGCGCGCCGATCGCGAGCTCGAGCATCCGGTCGAGGATGGGCTCGCACGCGTACGTGCGCACGAGGAGGTCGTGCAGGAGGTGGATCTGCTCGAGGTAGCCGAGCTTCTCGCGCTGCGGACAGTCGGTGAACACTGAGAACATGTTCGAGCGGATCGCATGGCGCGTGATGCGCCAGATCGCGTCGAGCCGCTCGTCGGAGGACGTGAATCCGCTCGCGTCCGGCACGGCCGCCGCGAGCACCTCGAGCTGCACGGAGTCCCGATCGAGCTCGTCGAGCCCGAGCACCTCGAGGTAGCGAAGCCCGTTGTACATGTATGACGGGCGCCAGGTCATCGGCTGCTGCGTGGTGACCGTGTGGAAGACGGGCCCCCATCCCTCGGTGCGGACGTCGACGCCGCCGTCCTCGAGCAGCAGCTCGGCCGGGCGCAGGCGCACATGTGCGTCGGCAGGCAGTTCGATGACCGGCCATCCGGCGGCGTTCTGCCCGAAGTCGACGACGAGCGCCTTGCCGACGCGGGTGATGCTCTCGGCGGGCAGCGTGGCGACGACGCGGATGGGTGGCGTCGCCTTCGCCACGAGCCTGAGGCCGGCGGGGACGACGGCCGGTACGGCCCGCGGCCAGGCCGCGATGCCGTCAGTCGAGGCGCTCGGCTCGAGCCGAGCGTCGTAGTCCTCGCCCCCGATGAAACCGGAGTGGAGAGTCGCTCCGGTCGTCGCCCGCCAGTCCCCGCCGGTCAGGGTGTGCGGTTCGCCGTCGAGCTCCAGAGCGGCGGCAACCGCGATATCGCCGAGATCAGTGATGACCTTCACCCAGCGACGCTCGTCCGGCAGCGAGCGATACATGCCGCCGCCCAGATCCAGTCGCAGCACATGGCGGCCGGGCGGCAGGAGCGCCGTCACGTCCCACACGACATGCTCCGCCTCGGTCCGCCAGTCGGCATAGCCCGGCTCGAGCACATCGGACGAGACCGGACGACCGTCGATCGTCGCGCGCAGCACGCCGAGCGTGGCGATGTGCAACGTCGCGAGCCGCACGCCGGCAGGCACGTCGACGACCGTCGCCAGCACCGGGAGCGCCACGCCCGTCGCGCGGTGCTCCGCACTCGTGATCCACGCCGCGCCGAGCGAGATCGGATCCAGCGGCCCGGGGGCCGCTGCGACCTGGTCAGTCATCGCATCCTCCGGAGGTATGCGGGTGGGGAGCCGCGCACGGCCCCCCACCCGGTTCTGTCACTGCGTGGCCGCGGCCTGCATGGCCTCGGTGACCTGCTGGGGCGTGCTCGATCCGAGCAGCATGCCCTGCGCACCGCTCTGCAGCGCTGCCTGCACCTCGGGGTTCGGCCATGACAGGTCGGGCACGGGCGTCGTGCGGCCGGCGGAGGAGAGCTCCTCGACCACCGCGATGGCCGCGGGAGCCTCGAAGTCGTCGCTCGCGATCGTCGGCACTGCGCCGGCCTGCAGGGAGGCGATCATCGCGAGCTGCTCGCTCGCCGAGAGCCAGTTGACGAAGTCGAGGGCGAGCTCGGGGGACTCGGAGGCGGCGTTGACGCCCAGCGTCGACGAGAGGCTCACGGGCATCGTCGTCTCGGAAGCGTCGTCGGTCGCGGGCAGCGCGTGCATCATGAACTCGGCGCCCTCGGCCGCTGCCGCCTGCACCTCGGAGAGCAGAGCGCCCGGCGCGACGACCCCGAAGACCTCGCCGGCACCGGCGATGCCCCACGTCGAGGGGCCGTCGGTGCCCGTCGGGTTCTCCTGGAAGCAACCGGCCTCGACCATCTCGCCGTACTGCTCGAGCACGGTCACCCACTCGCTGTCGGTGAAGTCGGTCTCGGTGCCGACGCCCGCCTCGAAGTCGGGGTCTTGGCTGTCGACGAGGGTCGACGCGAGGGCGTAGGGGATGACGGCGTTGATCCAGACGGCGCCCGCACCGAGCACGAACGCCGGGTGGCCCGCCTCGGTGGCGTCGCCGCAGAAGGCGAGCAGGTCGCTCCACGTCTGCGGCGCCTCGAGCCCGGCCTCGTCGAGCATCGTCTGGTTGTACATGGCGCCGATGCCGAAGATCGTCGACGGGTAGGCGTAGACGGCGCCGTCATGGCTGAGGAAGGAGCGGTAGGGCTCCTCGAGGTCGGCGGCCCACTCCTGCTCGGTCAGGTCGGCGAGGTAGCCGGCCTCACCCAGCACGCCGACGGAGGTCGGCGAACCGGCACCGGGGTTCAGGTAGAAGACGTCGGGCGCGTTGCCGGCGGCGAGCTGGGTCGCGAGCAGCTGCTGCGCGTTCTCGTTCCCGGCGATGTAGGTGACGTTGATCGTGGCATCGGGGTTCTCCTCGGCGTACGCCTCGATCATCGGCGCGGTCTGCGCCTGCGTCCAGGGCGAGAGGAACGAGAGCTCGCCGCTGAGCCCGCCCTGGTCGTCCTGGCCGTCGGAGCCGTCGCCGCTCTGCGGCGTCGGCGTGGTGCTGCAGCCGGCCAGGGCCATCAGGCCCACGGTGCCGATCGCGATGAGGGTGCTGCGCTTCATTGTCGCGTCTCCTTGCTGGTGTGGATGGGATTGCCGGGTCAGCCCTTGAGGCCGCCCGCGAAGCCGCCGATGATCTGCTTCTGGGCGGCGATGAAGGCGATGAGCACGGGGATCGACGCGAGCAGCAGGCCGCTGAAGACGACCGGCCATTGCGTCACGTACACGCCCACGAACGATGTGATCGCCACGGTGACGGTCTGCTGCCCGCTGCCGGAGAGGTACAGCAGCGGCGTGAAGAAGTCGTTGTACATGCCGATGCCGTTGAGGATGAGCACGGTGACCGTGACCGGACGGACGAGCGGGAAGACGACGTGCCAGAAGGTCGTCAGCGGGCCGCAGCCGTCGATCTGCGCGCTCTCCTCGAACTCCATCGGCACCGACCGCAGGAACATCGTGTACAGGAAGATCGAGAAGGGGAGGAACAGCGCTGAGTAGACGAGCACGAGGCCCCAGATGGTGCCCATCAGGCCCAGGTTCCGCACGATCACGTAGAGCGGCAGCGTCGCGAGCTGGAGCGGCAGCATGAGCCCGCCGATGAACGCGATGGAGAGCATGCGGGAGAGTCCGCCCATCGCCCGGGCGATGTAGTAGCTCGCGAGCGACGACACCGCGATGACGATGACGCTCGAGACGACGGTGACGAGCGCGCTGTTGATGAGCGCCGCGCCCAGCCCGCCGTCGAACCAGGCGATGCCGACCGACTCGAGGTTGGGCGGGAACGTGGGCACCATTGCCGACTGCTGCGAATGCGGCTCCTGGAACGCGACGTTCACGATGACATAGAAGGGGATGGCGAAGACCGCCGCGAGCACGATCATGAGCACCTCGAGGGTGCCGGTGCGCCAGGTGTAGCGGTTCACGAGCCGAGCCCCCGCTGTCGCTTGAGGAAGCGGAACTGCACTGCCGTGAGCGCCGCGATGAGGACGCTCAGCACGACCGCGAGCGCCGCGGCGGTGCCGTAGTCGCCGAAGGCGAACGCCTCCTGCACGAGCAGCGTCGAGATGGTCTGCGTCTGGTTCGCGGGCCCGCCGCCGGTGAGCACGTACACGTCGTCGAACACGCGCAGCCCGGTGATGAGCGTGAGCACCATGTTCACGGTGATCGCCGGCGCCAGATAGGGCAGTGAGACGCTGAAGAAGCGCCGGAACGCACCCGCGCCGTCGATGCTCGCCGCCTCCAGCACGTCCTGCGGGATGCTCTGCAGCCCGGCGAGGTAGATCACCATCGCGCTGCCGACGGTCTGCCAGGTGATGACGAAGATGATCACGCCGATCGCGAGCGTCGGCTCGCCGAGCCAGTTGGGCACGCTCTCTGCCCCGAGCGCTCGCAGCGTCTGGTTCACCGGGCCGTCGGAGCCGAAGATGAACTTGTAGGTGTAGCCGAGCACGACGCTCGACATGACGGCCGGCGCGAAGAAGACGGTGCGCAGCAGGACGCGGCTCTTCACCGACGTGTTCAGGGCCAGGGCCAGCAGCAGGCCGAGCACGTTGCGGGTCACGAGCAGCGTGAAGGCGATCAGGAGCGTGCGGAGCACGGCGCCGAAGGCCATCGGGTGCGTGAACACCTCGATGAGGTTCTCGAGGCCGACGAACTCGCGCTGCGGGTCGACGCCGTTCCAGTCGTGGAAGGCCAGGATGACACCGTCGACGCTCGGCCAGATCATCAGCACCGCGAACAGCAGGACGGCCGGCGCTGCGAACCACCACGGCACGAAGCGGGCGACGGAGCTGCGACCCACGCGGCTGCCGCGTCGCCGACCGGTACGCCGAACCTCGTGCGGGCGCTCAGGCCCGACCGGCACGGCGGCGAGCTCGATGCTCTCGGCGTCCTGCAGTCGGTCGGCCATGGGATCCCCGCGTCGGTGTCGGCGTGCATCGATGCACGTTCGTTGTGCATGCAGCATGTTACATGTAATCTGACGGAGAGCAAGGAGGCAACCATGGTCGATCAGCCGCTGGTCACGGCAGGCCTCGCGCGAGGCGACGGGCTGGCCGAGCAGGCCTACACCGTGCTGCGCGACGCGATCCTCAATCACGAGCTGCCGCCCGGCACGCGCCTCTCCGTGCCGGAGATCGCTCGGCAGCTCGAGATCAGCCGCAGCCCGGCGCGCGAGGCGATCGCGCGCATCCAGCACGAAGGGCTGGCGCAGGCCGTGCCCAATCGCGGTGCCGTCGTCTCCCACATCGATCTCGCCGCGCTCGTCCAGCTGTACGACATCCGCGAGGTGCTCGAGGGACTGGCGGTGCGCCGCGCGACCGAGCGCGCCGATCAAGCCTGGGTCGACGCCCTCGAGCAGCTCTGGGAGCAGCACCGGCACGCGGTCGAGGCCGGTGACGGGGCTCGGCACATAGAGCTCGACGGCGAGTTCCACCAGCGCATCCGCGAGGCGGCGGGCAACCCCAGCCTGGCCGGGTCGCTCGACCACCTGCAGGGTCAGATCCGGCTCGCGATGGCGACGACGTCGCGGCGCGGGGGCGGCATGCCGCAGGCGATCGCCGAGCACCGAGCCATCCTCGACGCGATCCGCAGCGGCGACGGGGCGGTGGCCGAGCGCGTGGCGCGCGAGCACATCGCCCGCCTGCGCGAGAGCCTGCACGCCGCCGTCGACGAGCACGATGACCATGATGACCACCAGGAACAGGAGCAGCGATGACGCGAGTGACGGTCATGGGACTCGGCACGATGGGCGGCCGCATCGCGCGGGCGCTCGCCGACGTCGGCCACGAGGTGCGCGGCTTCGATCCGTCCGCGGCCGCGCGAGGCGCGACGATCGGGATCGACGTGCACGACGACGCGACTACGGCGCTCCAGGGTGCGGAGTTCGTCGTGGTCTCCGTGCCGCGACCCGAGCACGTGCTCGAGACCGCACGCGGGCCGCTGGCCGACGCACGCGGAGCGGTCGTCGCCGATCTGTCGACGATCGATCCGGGCACCGCACGGGAGGCCGCAGCCCTGCTGGCCGACCGCGGTGTCGCCTACCTCGATGCGCCCGTGCTCGGGCGCCCCGACAGGATCGGCGCGTGGACGCTGCCCGTCGGCGGCGACACCGCGGCGGTCGACATCGCCAGGACGGTGCTCGAGGGAGCCGTGGCCAAGTCGGTCGTGCGAGTGGGCGACGTCGGTGCCGGGTCGACGGTGAAGCTGCTGAACAACCTGATGTTCGGCGCCATCAACGCCGTCACGGCCGAGGCGCTCACCATCTGCCGACTCGCGGGCGTCGACCCCGAGGTCTTCGTGCGCACGGTCGCCGAATCGGGCGCAGCCACCGTCTCCAACCTCTTCCGAGAGCTCGCGCCCAAGCTGCTCGCCGACGACTACGAGCCTGCCTTCATGCTCGAGCTGCTCGAGAAGGACAACCGCCTCGCGCTGCAGCTCGCACGCGACCTCGGCGCGGCGGCGCCGGTGGCTGAGGCCGTCGGAGCCATCAACGCCGCTGCGGTCGAGCTCGGTCACGGCCGCGCCGACACCGGAGCCGTGCAGGAGCTCTACCGCGCCCGATCGACCGGCGGCCGATGACCGGGCTGATCGCCGACCGGATCGTCGTCCGCATCCTGACGGCACCGCTGGTCGAGCCGATCCCGATGTCGTTCGCACGCCTGACGTCACGGCGAATGTGCCTGGTCGAGGTGCACGCCGACGGCAAGATCGGCGTCGGCGAGAGCTGGATCAACTACCCCGAGTGGGCGCCGGCCGAGCGCACCGCGACGATCCTCGACGGCGTCGCACCGCTCGTGCTGGGCACCGACGTGACGGATCCGGCTGCCGTGCTCGAGCGCATGACCGCGACGCTCGCGGGCGTCGGGCGCCAGTGGGGCGCACGCGGGCCGATCTGGCAGGCGATGAGCGCGATCGACCTCGCGCTGTGGGATCTCCGCGGGCGGATCGCCGGCATGCCGGTCGGCGCGCTGCTGGGCGACGCGCGCGCGGCCGCGCCCGTCTATGCCAGTGGCATCGGCCCCACGCGCGTTGAGGAGCTCAGCGAGCTCGCGGCGAGTCGTGGCATCACCGCCGTGAAGGCCAAGGTCGGCTTCGGCGACGAGGTCGACCGAGCCACGATCGCGGCGATCCGCCGCTCGGCGCCGGCCCTGCGCATCTTCGCCGACGCCAACTGCGCCTGGAGCCACCCGGAGGCCGAGCGCCAAGCGCGCATCCTCGTCGACGAAGGCGTCGAATGGCTCGAGGAGCCCTTCGAGTCGCAGGATCGAGCCGCGCTCGCCCGACTGCACGAGGCCACCGGCATCGCGCTCGCCGCAGGGGAGAACACCTACGGCATCGACGACCTGACGGCGCTCGCCGCTGTGCCCGGCGTCGCGCACATCCAGCCCGACCCGGCGAAGTCGGGAGGCATCACGACCGCCGCGGTGCTCGCCGGTGTCCTCGACGGAGCCTGTCGGGTGAGCCCGCACTGGTACGCCGGTGCGATCGGCCTGCGCGCATCCCTCGCGATCGCGACCGCCTTCGAGCACGCCGGCTGGATCGAGCTCGACGTGCGCGACAATGCGCTGCGCGACGGCCTCGTCACCGAAGGCTTCGCGCTCGACGACGAAGGGAGCATGCTCGCGTCGCGCGTGGCGGGCCTGGTCGCCGACCTCGACGCCGAGCGCGTCGCCTACCACCAGATCGCAGAGACCTCGAGGAGCGCAGCATGACCGCCACGATGACCGTTCCTGGCGCCCGCATCGCGGGCGCGACCGAGCCCGGCACTGCGCACGCCGTCGTCCGAGCCGCCGACGGCACCGCGTTCGCCCAGGCCGGGTGGGTGGACGCCGGAGTCGTCGACCGCGCCGTCGCTGCGGCATCGGCTGCTCGCGCCGACTGGGGCGCCACGCCCGCGCGCGATCGCGCGGCAGCACTGCGCGCCATCGCGGCGGAGCTCCGCACCATGACGGCGGAGCTCGGATCCATCATCGCCGCCGAGTCGGGCAAGCGGGTACCGGAGGCCGAGGCCGAGGTCGGCTTCTCCGCCCGCTACTTCGACTGGTTCGCAGACGCTGCGGTGATCGCTGAGCAAGAGAGCGGCTACGTCACCCCGATGCGCCGCTTCCGCGTGCGGCACCACCCGGTCGGGGTCGTCGCCGCGCTCGGCACATGGAACTTCCCCCTCTCGATCCCCGCGCGCAAGATCGCGGCGTCGATAGCTGCCGGTTGCCCGACGGTGCTGAAGGCGAGCGAGCGCACGCCGGTCTCAGCCGACCGGCTCGTCGCGCTGTGCGAGCGGCACCTGCCCGCCGGGGTCATCGGTGCCGTCATGGGCGGGCCGGAGGTCGCGACCGCGCTCATCGATCACCCGCAGGTCGCGGCTGTCACCTTCACCGGCTCGACAGCGGTCGGCCAGCAGGTCGGCGCCCGAGCTGCGGCCAGCAGCACGCGCGCCGTGCTCGAGCTCGGCGGTCGTGCCCCCTTCATCATCCGTGCCGACGCCGACGTGTCGGATGCGGTCGAGCACCTGCTCGTCGCCAAGCTGCGCAACAACGGCGAATCGTGCATCGCCGCGAACAACGTCTTCGTGCACACCTCCCAGCGCGACGCGGTGTGGGCGGCCCTCTCCGAGCGCATCCGCACCGTACGCCCGGGGGCACCGGAGGACGCCGACGCGCAGCTGGGTCCGATGATCGACGCGTCCGCGGCCATTCGCCTCGAGCAGCTCATCGGACAGGCGGCGGAGGCGGGCGCTGCCGTCGTGCGAGGCATGGACGGCCCGAGCACCGGCACGTACGTCGCCGCCGCGCTCGTGGACTGCGACGGCGAGAGCGAGCTGTGGGATCGGGAGGTCTTCGGGCCGGTGATCGCGCTGAGGTCGTTCGTCGACGAGGATGCGCTCGTCGAGGAGGTCAACGGCTGGGGCGTGGGGCTCGCCGGCTACGTCTGCGGCGTCGACGTCATCGCGGCCGAGGCGCTCGCGGAGCGGCTGCGGATCGGGATCGTGGGCATCAACAACGGCGCCCCCAACACGCCGGAGGTGCCGTTCGGCGGCTTCGGCGGCAGCGGCATCGGCCGCGAGGGCGGCATGAGCGGCTACCTCGCGTTCGTCGAGGAGCAGACCATCTCGATCGCCCGCTGAGCCATCGCCGTGCTCGTCGGTCAGCTGTCGGAACCGGTGCGCCATGGTGCCGGGCGCGCCGCCCAGGAACCGCGCATCCAGGATCCCGGACTGTGCGCATCCGCCGCCGCGCACCGCACCGCTTGACCTTGCCCCAGGGGCACGCGGTCGACTGCTCTCGACGGGCACGACGTGCCTGCAGGCGAGAGGAGAGAGCGATGGTGGAGTTCGCGGTCGAGACCTGGGCCGGGCGCCCGTGGGTGGGCGTGACGATGCGGGCAGAGCTGGCCCGGTGGGCGGAGGCGAACGCGCACGTGCCGCGCATCTACGCGGCGCTCGCGGCTGACGGCACCGCACCGCTCGGCGGCCCGATCTACCAGTACCACCGGCTGCAGCGGGCCGAGGATCCGATGGACATCACCGTGTCGGTCCCCGTCGCCCACGAGCGCGATCTGGGCGCCGGCTTCGCCACCGGCACGCTGCCCGCGGGCCGCTACCTGGTCGCGCGGCCCGAAGGCGGCCCCGACGCGCTCGCCGACATCCACCGGCAGCTGTGGGACTGGGCAGCGGTGCAGGGCCTCGAGCTCGCGATCGACGAGCGCGGCGACGGCATCCACTGGGCGGCGCGCACCGAGCAGTTCCTCACCGACCCGCAGGCCGAGCCCGATCGGAGTCGCTGGGAGGTCGAGGTCGCATACTTGCTGCGATGACCGAACGCGACGTGCGCATGCCGATCGGCGAGTTCAGCCGCATCACGTGGCTGTCGCCGAAGGCGCTGCGCCTGTACGAGCGTCGGGGTCTGCTGCTGCCCGACGTCGTCGACGGCTACACCGGCTACCGCTACTACGTGCGCTCGCAGGCGGCTCGCGCCCGCGAGATCGCACTGCTGCGGCGCGCGGGCGTGCCGCTCGAGCGCATCGCGGCGATGCTCGACGCCGACCCGCCGGAGCGGCAGCGGCTCGTGCAGGCCTACCGGGCAGAGCTCGACCGAGCGCACGAGCGCTCCGTCGCCATGCTCGACGACCTCGCCCGAGGCCGGGCGGCCGCCGATGCCGTGAGCGATGCAGCGGTGCGCGTCCGCGCGACGCCTCCTCGGGCCTTCGTGGTGCAGCGCATCCGCACCACCGCCGCCGATCTGCCCTCGCACATCGAGCGGCTCGCCGCCTCGCTGACGCAGCGCGCCGGCAGCGCCGTCGACGGTGGCGCTCCGCTCGTCGTCGCGTACCACGGCGAGGTCAGCTGGGAGTCGGACGGCCCCGTCGAGGTGCGCGTGCCGCTGCTCGACGCGGGCGTGGCCGACGCGACGGAGGAGGCAGGCGAGGAGGCCTGGGTGGCGGTGCCCTACGGCGACGTGCAGTTCCCCACGATCCTGCGCTCGTTCGAGGCGGTGCGGGCGGCGGCCGCGCGCGACGGCCGCACGCCGGCCGGTCCGCCGCGCGAGCTGTACCTGCACGGTGCGCCCTTCCGCTGCGAGGTGGCGCAGCCGTTCGTCACGGCCTGAGGCTCACCAGGGCAGCGCGTCCGGCACCGGCGCGCCGCCGCGCACGTGCTGGTCGCAGAAGGCGAGCGCCGTCTCGTTCCAGGTGACCGCGTTCGAGGGGCGCAGCACCCAGTGGTTCTCGTCGGTCAGCTGCAGGAAGCGGTGCGGCATGGTGCCGGGCGCGCCAGGCCAGGCCGAGACGAGATCCCACCACATGCGCAGCGCCTCGCTCACGGGCACGCGGTAGTCGCGGTTGCCGTGCGTGATGAGCATCGGCGTGGTGATGGCGGATGCGTGGTGGTGCGGCGAGTAGGCCCGGTACCAGTCGGGCAGCAGGTCGGGGTGGCCGTGCACGCGCACCTTCAGCGCCGCGGCATCGGTCGTCGCGTGCTGCTGGTCGAGCGCCCAGAGCCCGGCGTGCGTCACGATCGCGTCGAAGCGGTCGGAGTGCCCGGCGATCCAGTTGGTCATGTAGCCGCCGAACGAGGCGCCCAGCAGCGCCGTGCGCTCGCCGTCGAGCGTGGCCCGCCGCAGCACCCGGTCGAGCAGGGCCTCGCACTCGCGCCAGACGACATCCGCGAGCCGCGGCCAGCCGCGGTTGAGGCCGGCGTGCCCGTAGCCGGTCGACATCGCCGGGTCGGGCAGCAGCACGGCGTAGCCGCGGGCGACGGCGAGCCACGGGTTCCAGCGCCAGCTCCAGGCGTTGTAGGAGCCGTGCGGCCCGCCGTGGATCCACAGCATCACCGGCGCGGGCTCCGCGGTGCTGGCAGCCTTCGGCGTGCACAGCCATCCGCCCACCACGACGCCGTCCACGTCGGTCTCGATCCACTCGAGCCTGCCCGGCAGCGCGCCGATCTCGCCGGGCGCGCGCAGCGCGACCGGCCGCGCGCCGCCCCGCCCGCGCACCTGCAGGGGCAGTCGCACCGGTCGCGCCGGCGTCGCCATGTCGCTGCGCAGCGCGAGCACGGCGCTGCCGTCGCCGGCCGGCGCGAGCGACGCGTAGACCGCGTCGTCGACGAGCGTGCGCGCCCTGCCCGTGCGCGCATCCACCAGCAGCACCGCCCCGCGCGAGTGCAGGTCGCCGGCGACCAGCAGCCGATCGGCGTCCAGCCAGCGGTACTCGCCGATCGTCACGTCGCCCACGTCGACCGCCACCGGCTCGCCGCCGCCGATCGGGTGGATCTCGAGGAAGTCGTAGCTCGTGTCGGACGGGCTGGATGCGGTGAGCCGCGTCACGGCGATGCGGTCCCCGTCGGGCGAGAAGCGGGGCCCCGACCACTGGTGCGCGGCCGTCGCGCGCAGCAGCGTCCGCCGGCGCCGCGGCTGCACGTCGATGAGCGCGATCGCGGTGCGGGTCTCGCCGCCGGCCTGCCGCGTCATCCAGGTCGTCGCGACGCGGCGGCCGTCGGGCGAGAGGTCGGCGGATGCGTTCAGCAGGCTGACCGTGTCGGCACCCGGTGTGAGCTCGCGCAGCTCGCCCTCGGGGCTCACCAGCACGAGCCGGGGGCTGACGTCGGAGACCTCGTGATCCCAGTGCCGGATGGGCATGCCGGTGTGCCAGATGGCGGTGCGCTTCGCGTGCTTGCGCGCGGCGCGCGCCTCGGCGTCGCCCTCGAGCGTGCCGCCGGCGAGCACCTCGGTGGTCGCGAGCAGCGTGCCGTCGGCGGCGACGCCCGCGAGCGTCAGGCCGCCGGGCGCCGAGGCGACCACGTGCGCCTCCCCGCGCTCGGGCAGCCGCCAGATCGCCGCCGCGTCGTCGTCCGCGTCGCCGGTCGGATCGGGCCGGGCAGAGGAGAACAGCAGCGCGCCGTCGGGCGCGAAGCGCGGCGCGCTCTCGCCCTTCGCCGACCAGGTGAGCCGCTGCGCCTCGCGCTCGCCGGTCGGGTCGAGCTCCCACAGCGACGACACCATGCGCGCGCCGTGCTCGTCGGCCTGCTGGATCGCCGCGACCGCACGTCCCCCGGGCGAGGCCGCGACGCTCGCGAGCCGCGGCACCCGCAGCAGCCCCTCGATGTCGGTGAAGTCGTGGAAGCGCGCGTCGTCGGGCATGCCTCGACGCTATCGGTCGGCCCGACCTCCGCTCGCGGCGGCCGGTAGACTGGTCGTGGTGTGCCGGGAAGCCTGGTCGGCTCGCTGCGAGATCTCGCAGTGGTGGCGATCCGAGAGGCCCCTGTGCACACTCCTCCCCTGACCCGCCGCGCCCGGTTCGGCGCCGCGCTCCGGCTCGAGACCACGAGCGGCGTGCTGCTGCTCATCGCGGCGGCGCTCGCCCTGCTCTGGGCGAACTCGCCGTGGCGGGAGGGCTACGCGGCGCTCTCCGACACGGTCGTCGGGCCGGCGGCGCTGCACCTCGACCTGTCGCTCTCGACCTGGGCCGCCGACGGCCTGCTCGCGATCTTCTTCTTCGTGGTGGGGGTGGAGCTCAAGCACGAGATCGTGGCGGGCGGGCTCCGGCAGCCCCGCGAGGCGGCCGTGCCCGTGCTGGCGGCCATCGGCGGCATGGTGACGCCCGCCGTCATCTTCGTGATCGTCATCGCGATCTCCGGCGACGACGCGGCGCTGCGCGGCTGGGCCATCCCGACGGCGACCGACATCGCCTTCGCGCTCGCGATCCTGGCCGTGTTCGGCCGCGGCCTCCCGGTGCCGCTGCGCACCTTCCTGCTGACGCTCGCGGTGGTCGACGATCTGCTGGCGATCGTTGTCATCGCGGTGTTCTACACCGCCGAGATCACCCTGCTCGCCCTGCTGGGCTCGCTCGCGGCGGTCGCCGGGTTCGCGCTGCTCGTGCGCACGCGCTGGGCCCGCTGGTGGCTGCTGCTGCCGCTCGCCGTCGTCGCGTGGGCGCTCATGCACGAGGCGGGCGTGCACGCCACCGTCGCGGCCGTCCTGCTCGGCGCCGTGGTGCCCGCGAGCGCCCTGCACGGCGAGGCGCAGCCGCGCACGCAGCGCTACGAGCACCTCGTGCGGCCCGTGTCCACCGCGCTCGCGCTGCCGGTGTTCGCATTCTTCTCGGCCGGGGTGAGCGTCGGCGGCGCGGGCGTCGGCGGGCTCATCGGCCAGCCCGTCGCGCTTGCGGTGATGCTGGGGCTGATCGTCGGCAAGGTCGTCGGCGTGCTCGGTGTCACCGCCCTCGTCACCCGGCTGACGCCGCTGCGGCTGCCCGACGGCATCGGCCTGCGCGACCTGCGGCCGATCGCGCTGCTCACCGCCATCGGCTTCACCGTCTCGCTGCTGATCGCCGAGCTCTCCTTCACCGATGCGGTGCACACGGATGCGGCCAAGCTCGCCATCATCCTCGGCTCGGGCGTCGCCGCCGTGCTCGCCGCGATCGAGCTGCGGCGGGACGCGAGACGCGCGCGGTCGCGCGACATGAACGAGGACGGCGTGCCCGACCGGCCATGGCCCCTGATTGGCGGCGACCGCTGAGGCTCGCGAGCTCAGGCGGCGAAGACCGCGTGCGCCTCCGGCACCGCGTCGCGGCCGCCGAGCTCGGCGAGCTCGAGCACGACGGCGACGCCCGCGACCGTGCCGCCGAGCTGCTCGACGAGCGAGATGGCCGCCCGCAGCGTGCCGCCCGTGGCGAGCACGTCGTCGACGAGCAGCACCCGCCTGCCGGTCAGGTCGCCGGAGGCCTCGATCGTCGCGATGCCGTACTCGAGGGCGTAGTCGACGGATGCGTCGGGTCGCGGCACCTTGCCCGCCTTGCGGATGGGCAGCAGCCCCGTGCCGGTGGCGGTCGCGACCGCGCCCGCGAGCAGGAACCCGCGCGCCTCGACGCCCGCGACGAGGTCGAAGCCGTGCTCGAACGGGGCGGCGAGCGCCTGTGTGACCGCGTGCAGCGCATCCGCATCGCTCAGCACCGGCGCGATGTCGCGGAAGAGGATGCCCGGCTGCGGGAAGTCGGGCGTGATCGAGATGAGCGACTCGGCGCGCGCGAGCTCGTCGGGGCAGGGCATCGGCATGCGTCAACGGTAGCCGCCGGGCGACATCGCTCGGCCGGCCGCAGAGACCGGCCCACCGCGCGGTGCACGGGCCCAGGGCAGCCGGACGAGCGCGTCGCTCGCGCCCGGTGAGCGGCGGGCCTCAGCCGCGTCGCTTAGGCTCGCCCCCATGGGCGATCTGTTCGACGACTACGACAAGCCCTTCGCGACAGCACGCACGCGCGAGGGCAAGCCGTGGGATGAGATGTTCGAGGAGTCGGGGGCGCCGCGCGGCTCGTACGCGCCGCTGCACGACGCGCTGTCCGAGCTGACGAAGGATGAGCTGCGCGAGCGCGCCGACGCGCTCGCCTCCTCCTACCTGGCCCAGGGCGTGACCTTCGACTTCGCGGGGGAGGAGCGGCCCTTCCCGCTCGACGCCATCCCGCGCATCATCACCGCGGCCGACTGGAAGCACGTCGAGGCCGGCGTGCAGCAGCGCGTGCGGGCGCTCGAGGCGTTCCTGGCCGACATGTACGGCCCGCAGCGGGCGGTGGAGGACGGCATCATCCCCGCCAGGCTGATCAGCACCTCGATCCACTTCCACCGGCAGGCGGCCGGCGTGGTGGGCGCGAACGGCGTGCGCATCCACGTCTCGGGCATCGATCTGATCCGCGATCAGGAGGGCGAGTGGCGGGTGCTGGAGGACAACGTGCGCGTGCCCTCCGGCGTCTCCTACGTGATGTCGAACCGGCGCGTGATCGCGCAGACACTGCCCGAGATGTTCTCGTCGATGCGGGTGCGCCCGGTGGGCGACTACTGCGACAAGCTGCTGCAGGCGCTGCGCGCCGCGGCGCCCGCCGGCGTCGACGACCCGCGCGTCGTGGTGCTCACCCCGGGCGTCTACAACTCGGCCTACTTCGAGCACACGCTGCTCGCGCGCCTGATGGGCGTCGAGCTCGTCGAGGGCCGCGACCTGTTCACGAGCGGCGGCCGCGTCTACATGCGCACGACGGAGGGGCCGGCGCGCGTCGACGTCATCTACCGCCGCGTCGACGACGACTACCTCGACCCGCTGCAGTTCCGCGGCGACTCGATGCTGGGCAGCCCCGGCCTCATGCTCGCCGCCCGGCTCGGCAACGTGACGATCGCGAACGCGGTGGGCAACGGCATCGCCGACGACAAGCTCGTCTACACCTACGTGCCGGAGCTCATCCGCTACTACCTGTCGGAGGAGCCGATCCTCAAGAACGTCGACACCTGGCGGCTCGAGGATCCGGGTGCGCTCGAGGAGGTCGTCGACCGCCTCCACGAGCTGGTGGTGAAGCCCGTCGACGGCTCGGGCGGCAAGGGCCTCGTGGTCGGTCCCGACGCGACGCCCGAGGAGCTCGAGGCGCTCAAGCAGCGGCTGCTCGACGACCCGCGCGGCTGGATCGCGCAGCCCGTGGTGCAGCTGAGCACCATCCCGACGCTCGTGGAGGACGGCGTGCGCCCCCGCCACGTCGACCTGCGCCCCTTCGCCGTCAACGACGGGAAGGATGTCTGGGTGCTGCCGGGCGGTCTGACCCGGGTCGCGCTGCCGGAGGGGCAGCTGGTGGTGAACTCGTCGCAGGGCGGCGGCTCGAAGGACACCTGGGTGATCGCCGGCGCTCGCGAGCAGATCCCGGTGGTCGACCACGACGCCGAGTTCGGCGCCTCCGGTGAGCCGATGACCAGGCCCATCAGCGTGATCACCGGCAGCGAGCATCCGCAGGACCAGTCGCCGCAGGACGCCCCGCGCCGCACCGGCCAGGCCGAGGAGCAGCAGCAGGCCTTCGCCGGTCGAGGAGCGCGCGCCGCAGGCGCACGCGTCTCGAGACCGTCCGATTCAGCAGGAGGTGAGCAGCCATGATGCTCAGCCGCATCGCCGAGAGCCTGTTCTGGATCGGCCGCTACATCGAGCGCGCCGACGGCACCGCGCGCATCCTCGACGTCTACCTGCAGCTGCTGCTCGAGGATGTCGCGGTGGATGAGGACACCGCGTGCCGCGCCATGCTCGGCGTCATGGGCCACGACGCCCCGCCCGAGCGCAAGCTCACCCGCACCGATGTCGTGGGCATCCTCGCGATCGACCGCACGAACACGGCGTCGATCGCCTACTCGGTGAACGCGGCGCGCGAGAACGCCCGCCGCGCCCGCGAGACGATCTCGACCGAGCTGTGGGAGGTGCTGAACGCGACCTACGCGAACATGCCGCGGCGCGTGAACAACGAGCAGGTGCACCAGATGTTCGGCTGGGTGCGCGAGCGGGCGGCGCTCGCGAGCGGCATGGCCGATGCCACCTCGAGCCGCGACGACGCGTGGAGCTTCTTCACGCTCGGCCGCTACATCGAGCGCGCCGACATGGTGGCGCGGCTGCTCGCGACCCGTGCGCTGACCGAGGCGAGCGGGCCGTCGTGGACGACGATCCTGCGCTCGGTGGGCGCGTACGAGGCCTACTTGCGCACCTACCGGGGCGTGCCGTCGAGCACGAACGCGGCCGAGTTCCTGCTGCTCGACCGGCTGTTCCCGCGGTCGATCCTGTTCTCGGTGCGGGGCGCCGAGCAGTGCCTGGAGGACATCGAGCCGCGGCGCGAGCGCGTCGGCTACATCGGTGCGGCAGAGCGGATGCTCGGGCAGATCCGCGCGGAGCTCGAGTTCCGGCCGATCCAGGAGATCATCGACGACCTGCCGACGGTGATGGACAAGGTGCAGACGACCACGACCGCCGTCTCGAACGCGGTCAGGGAGCGCTACTTCCCCACCCACAACATGCCCGCCTGGACGAGGGAGGCATCGTGAGCCGCATCCGCATCCGCCACACCACCGGCTACCGCTACGAGCAGCCGGCCGTCGCGAGCTACAACGAGTCGCGCATGCTGCCGTCGACGAGCGACGGCCAGTTCGTCATCTACTCGAACCTCGACATCCGCCCCAACACCTCGGTGAACACCTACGAGGACTACTGGGGCACGACGGTCGTGTCGTTCGACGTGCTCGCGCCGCACACCGAGCTGCAGCTGACGGCGACGTCGCTCGTCGAGGTGCGGCCGCGGCTCACGGGCGGGCGCGACCTGTCGTGGGAGCAGCTCGAGAAGGTGGCGCAGCGCGCCACGCAGTACGTCGAGCAGCTGGGCCAGACGGTGCGCACGCGGCCGACCGACGATCTGGTGACGGCCGCTCGTGAGATCGCGGATGCGTCGGAGTCGCCGGGCGTCGCCGCGGCGGCGATCGCGCGGATGGTCGGCGAGCAGATGGAGTACATGTCGGGCGTCACGCACGTCCACACGCTGGCCTCGGAGGCATGGCCGAGCCGCAAGGGCGTGTGCCAGGACATCGCGCACATCACGATCGGTGCGCTGCGCGCGGTCGGGATCCCGGCGCGCTACGTCTCCGGCTACCTGCACCCGAAGCCGGATGCGCAGATCGGCGAGACGATCCGCGGTGAGTCGCACGCCTGGGTGGAGTGGTTCACGGGCGAGTGGAACGCGTGGGATCCGACGAACCTCATCGACATCGGCGAGCGCCACGTGAAGGTGGGGCTCGGCCGCGACTACAACGACGTGCCGCCGCTGCGCGGCGTCTATGCGGGCGCGGCGAAGAGCCAGCTGTTCGTCTCGGTCGAGATCACGAAGGAGTCCTGACCCGGTCGTCGGCCCGGGTACCGAGCACAGGCGACCGCGAGCCGCCCGCGCTCAGGTGCGCAGCACGAGCTGCGGCGTCGGCGGCCGGTCGAAGGCGGGCGGGCACGGCCTCGCCCGCGACCGTCGGCTGGTGCGCAGCCGTCGTCGCAGCTGCGCCTCGACCGGCCCGGCCGCGCGATGCGCGGCGGGCGACGCGAACGCCCCGCCGAATCGCGTGGTCGCGGCCGGCATCACTGGCTGGACCGGCATCGCTGGCTCGACCGGGATCGCTGGCTCGACCGGCATCGCTGGCTCGACCGGCGGCACCACGGCGTCGGGAAGCTTCACGGCCAGCGGCGGCGGCGCGTGCGAGCCCGCAGTGCGGGGGCGCGTGGAGGTCTGCAGCGGGCGGCCCGTGCGGTGGACCCGGGCGTAGCGGTCGTTCGGCCGCAGCTGCGGAACGACCCGCCAGTGGCCGGGAGTGCCGACGATCAGCAGCCGCCCGGCGTGCACCTCCGAGTGGCAGTGCTTGCAGAGCAGGATCCCGTACTTCGTGTCGGTCCGGCCGCCGCGCGACCACCACACGACGTGGTGGGCTTCGGTCCAGGCGACGGGGAACCCGCAGCCGGGTGTCGCGCATCCGCCGTACTGCAGGGCGAGGGCCCGGCGCTGTGCAGCGCTGAAGAGGCGCTGCTCACGACCCAGGTCGAGCACGTGGCCTTCGGCGTCGAGCACGGCGCGCTGCACGACGCCGTCGCAGAGCAGCCGATCGGCGGTCTCGATCGGCACGATGCTGCCGGTGTGCTCGACGGTGAGCGCACGGTCGGGGTGCTCGATGCCGCGCACGTAGGCGTCGAAGGCCTCGATGGTGCCGGTCAACACGAGCCGCGGCACCTCGCCGCCCGCCACCGAGCCCGCGCCGGAGGCGGCGTATGCCTCTGCCATCGCGACGAGCGCGTCGTGCCGCTTCTGCTTGGTGGTGCGGTCGTCGGCGGGGATCTCGGGCTCGGCTGCGCCCTCGCACTCGTCGTCGGTGAACCGCACGCGCACGCGCGGGGCGGTGTTGGCATCCAGCACCGCCTTCAGCGCGGAGCCGCCCTCGGGCGTGAAGGTGCCCTTGCCGAGGAAGCTGCCGTTGGCCAGCTCGCGCAGCGAGAACTCGCGCTCCGCCTGCTGCCGCTCGGCGTTCGGCAGCACGCCGTCGGGGTCGAGCACGGCAGCATAGGCGCGGGCCTGCACCACGAGCAGCTCGGGGGTGAGCGGCGCCTCGGGCGCGGTCGCCGCATCGACGAGCAGGCCCTCCGCCCAGGCGAGCTGCTCGAGATCGGCGTTCGGCACGGCGGGGGCGAGCGTGGTGACGATGGCGCGAGCCTGCGCGAGCGAGAGCTCGCCGTCGTCGAGCGCGGCTGCGAGGCGCGGGTAGGGGACGGGGATGTCCTGCCCGCTGACGCCCACCGCGGCGCTCGTCGCGGCGGCCATCGACAGCAGCGAGGCGGCGTCGCTGCCGCGGATGCCGAAGGCGGATGCGAGCGCGGCGTTGGCGCTCCGCGCGCCGAGCACGCGGCAGATCGACGAATCGTCCGCCACGCGAGAGCGCTCGGCGACGGCGCCCGCGAGCCGCACCCGCTGGGCGTCGGCGATGCGGCCGAGCTCAGCGCTCATCGCGAGCAGGTCGACGACGTCCTGCTGGGTCGCGGCGGCGAGCTCGCCGGCGTCGGCGAAGGCGGCGCGGGCGGCTTCGACCGCCATCGCTGCCCGCTCGACCACCGACATGTCCGCCTCCTCGCGTCACAGCCTCGAATGTCTGTTGGGAACAGAGTATCGAGCACCGCCCACACGCGTCGGGGAGAGCGCGGAACCTGTGGAGAACATCGTGCGGCGATCCGATGCCCGTGCTCACCCCCTGTTCGTGCGTCAGATGCACCCTCCCGCCCACCATCCATGCCGACTACCGTGGCTGCCATGTGCAGGAACATCACGATCCTCCGCGGGCTCGAGCCCGCCGCCGACGACACCGAGGTCGAGGCCGCTGCCCGTCAGTACGTCCGCAAGGTCACAGGCATCACGCATCCGACCGACCGCACGCGAGAGGCCTTCGAGCGCGCCGTCGCCGAGGTCGCGCACATCACGCAGCACCTGCTCGACGACCTGCCCGAGCGGCGGCAGCCGCCGAAGACGGTGCCGCCGCTGCGCCGGCCAGAGGTGCAGGCCCGCATCGCCGCCCGCGAGGCGGCAGCCGCGAGCTGAGGCTCAGCGCACCCGCACCGTCCAGGGATCACGCGGATCCCAGTGCTCGATGCTCACGATCTGCGGGCCGCCCTGCAGCCAGAACTCGCCGTCGAAGGTCGTCAGCGTCGAGCGCGTGCGCGGCTGGGTCGTCCACAGCCATTGCGAGTACATCGCCGCACTGCCGCGGCCGGTGTCGATGCTGATCTTCGTCTTCGGGCCCTCGTAGAGCGCCACCATTCGGCCCTGACCCTCCAGGCGGCTGCCGGAGCCGATCACCGGCATGTGCCGCGCGTCCTGCACCCGCAGCTCCCAGGGGCCGGGCGCCTCGACCCGCAGATAGACGATCGGATGGTTGGCGCGGACGAGCGCGGTGCCCGAGAACGGCCCGGATGACCCCGAGCCGATCGCGAAGGTGCCACCGGCGAGGTTCTCGTCGAGCGCGGTGACTCTCGAGGCGGCCGCGCCGTCGTGCTCGAACGTGACGTAGGGATTCGCGACGCCCATCGGCAGCCCGACGAGCATCGGGCCGGTCCCTCGGATCTGCGAACCGGGGAAGGTGCCGAGCGCCCGGCCCGCAGCGAGCTGCGGCCGGGAGAAGCTCGCGGCAGGCGCCATCGGTTGCGCCAGCACAGCCCCCGCGTCGTAGTCGAACGCCCAGTCCTCCCAGTACCCGCCGCCGCACATCCGCAGCTGCAGCGCATCCTTGGTGATCCAGAACTTGGTGCCGATGCCGATGACGCGGGATGCGTCGAACCAGTCGACCTGCGAGGGGATCGCCTCGTGGTCGTGGCAGTAGCGGCCGGAGAGCATCATGATCGAGTCCTGCCGGGCCGCGAGCACCGAGGCGCCGACGGTGTCGCCGTGCCCGTTGCCCGCCACGAGGTAGACGTGCGGCGCGCTGATGCCGCCGACGAACGCCTCGATCACGCGTGCGTTGGTCGCGTAGCGGTCGGGGCCGGCGAGCCGCTCCATCGCGACGTCCAGGCTGAGGATGCGGTCGAGCGCGTTCCAGTACGACTGCGGCAGCACGCTGCCGGCGCCGACGAACACGACGTGCCGTGTGCCGTTGAGCAGCGGCGCGACCTTGCGCGCCCAGGCGGTGGCGTCGCCCATCGCGGGAATGATCGCGCCGCCGATGCGCGCCGCCACGTTGCCGCTCGCGAGCCCGTCCGAGTACCCGTTGCGACCGATCACGAAGACGGTGTCGAGCCGGCCGTTGTCGCGCTTGATGTGGCCGGCGAGCGCGAGCGCGCTGTCGACGCGGTCGCCGGCGTTGAGGCCGACCCGGTAGATGGATGCGCGCGGCAGGATGCTGCGCACGTCGCGCCAGAGGGCGTCGCTCAGCACGTTCCTCGCGCCGACCACGTTGACGTAGCGCGGGTTGAGGCGGCGCAGCTGCGCCTCGACGGACGCGGGCACGGAGTCGCGCCGCACCATCAGCACGTGCGCGCCGGCCGCGACCGCGGCGGGCGGCACCGCGAGGGCGTCGCCGCCGGATTCGCCGGAGGTCAGGTAGACGGTGCTGCTGCGCGGCAGCTGCTGCGACATCAGCGCGCTCGTCGCGTAGAGATCCTTGCCGCCGATCCATGACGGCGCTGCCGTGGGAGCGGCATGCGCCGGCTGCGGCGTCGAGAGCGCCAGGCCGGTGAGCGCGGTCGCGGCGGTGAGCACCCCGGCGAGCAGGGTGCGGATGCGTCGGGTCGCGCGGGCGCGCGGGGCGCGGGGATCGGTGGTCATCGTCGACACCTCGGGACAGATCCGGGGATGCTGGGGACGACCGCCGGCCGGATCCGTCGATGCTCGTCGTCGCGCCGACAGTATCAAACCCTCAAGCACAACTTGAAGCTCTTGGGTCACGGTTCGGTATCAGTCGCTCAGCACCAGCAGCTCGCCGATCTCGCAGTCGAGCGCGGCGCAGATCGCGGTGAGCGTCGAGAAGCGGATGGCACGGCCGCGATCGTTCTTGAGCGCCGAGAGGTTGGCGAAGGTGATGTCGACGGTGCGGCTGAGCTCGGTGAGCGTCATGCCGCGCTCCTCCAGCAGCTCGTCGAGCCGGCAGTGCACGCCCGTGGCGTCGTCTGTCCTGCGGGCCATCAGATGAGCCCCCTCGTCTCCTCCTGGAGGCGCGAGGCACGGCCGAGCAGCAGCGAGGCGAGGCCCGTGACCACGCCCAGGGCCAGCAGCGAGAAGTCGAAGCTCTGCCAGTGGGGTGTCGGCGGCACGACCCAGGTCTCGTCGCTCTCGCCGAAGGTCGGGGTCGACGGCTCCGTCGGCACGCCCGCGGCGTCGACTGCGGTCACGACCGCCTGCGCCTCGAGCATCGGGGCAGCGACCGAGGTGGTGAGCATCGCGACGGCGAGCACCCCGAGTGCGATGGCCGTGCCGATGCCGAAGCTGCGCCTGCGCAGCAGTTGCACGGCGAGCCAGATGAGCACGATCCCGGCGAGCATGCCGACGGCATAGCGCGAGCCGACGCCGATGGACTCGAGCAGCAGCGCGGCCGCGTCCGGGTTCGTCGGCGTGAAGATGACCGTCGCGTACTGGATCTCCGCGTCCGCGACGATGTCGGGCCGCACATCGATCGGGCTCGCGACCAGCACGTCGTACGAGGGGTTGCTGTTGATCGAATGCACGATGTGCAGCAGTGCGATCACCAACGTCCACAGCAACCCGATCAGGGTGACAGCGATGACGGCGATGAGACCGCCGCGGCCGAGCACCAGGCCGACGCTGCGGCCGAAGTCCACCTTGCTCATGACTGCCCCTATCGTTCATCGGTATATCGATAAACGAGACAGTAGCTCGCGCGCGAGCACAGCGCAAGCGCGATCCGCATCTTCGTCAGTCGCCGGCGCGCAGCTGCCGGGCGATCTCGTCCATCGCGCGCATGATCGCGACCGACTCGCCGAGCGGCAGCAGCTCGCTCTCGAGCAGCCCGGCGGCGATGCAGCGCTCGACCTCGGCGGCCTGGAACTGCATGCCGCGACCGTCGACGGCCGGCTCGTACGTCTCGACCACGCGCGCGCCGGCGGCGTTCGAGCGCCGCGAGAACCCGATCCACTCGTAGAACGAGGGGCTGAGCTCGATGACGCCCTCGGTGCCGACGATCGTGGCACGGTTCGAACCGAGCGTCTCCATCGAGAACGTGACGGTGGACATCCGCCCGCCCTCATGCTCGAGGATCGCGGCGCCGCGGTGGTCGATGCCCGCGTCATCGACGGTGCCGGAGGCACGGATGCGCGTGACCGGGCCGAGGAGCGCGTGCGCGAGCGAGACGCAGTAGACGCCGAGGTCGAGCAGCGCGCCGCCGCCGAGCGCCGGCTCGATGAGGCGGCTGCCGGGGGAGAGGTCGAGCACCTGCGAATGGTCTGCGGTGACGCTGACGAGCTCGCCGAGGTCGCCGGCGGCGATGCGTTCGCGGACGGTCGCCATGGTGGGCAGGAAGCGCGTCCACATGGCCTCCATGACGAACACGCCCTTGGCGCGGGCGGCGTCGACGAGGGTCTGCGCGTCGTCGCCGGTGGTCGTGAACGCCTTCTCGATGAGCAGGTGCTTGCCGGCCTCGATCGCGAGCAGGGCGTGCTCGAGGTGGTGCGAGTGCGGGGTGGCGATGTAGACGACGTCGACCTCGGGGTCGGCGACGAGCGCCTCGTAGCCGGTGTGCACGTTCGGGATGCGGTGCTCGGCGGCGAAGGCGCGGGCGCGGTCGGCGTCGCGGCTGCCGACGGCGGCGATGCGGTGGCCGCCGAGGGCGAGGTCGCGGGCGAACATATGGGCGATGCGGCCGGCGCCGAGGATGCCCCAGCCGGGCGAGGTCGTCGTCATGCGGCGACTCTACGGCGATCTCCCTCACGCGGCGGATGCACGGCCGGGTCGCGGGTGCCCACCGTGGAGGCATGGCCGGCAAGCGCAACGAGTACGCGTCGATGGGCGTCTGCGTCGCGATCGGCATCGCGATCGGAGCGGCGATCGGTGTCGCGCAGGACAACCTGTCGCTGTGGATGGGGGTCGGGGGTGCGATCGGCATCGCGCTCGGCGCTGCCTTCGGCGTGAGCGGCACGCGCGATGAGGGCGAGGGCGAGTCGCCGCGTCCACCCGCGGAGTAGCGTCAGCCGCAGCCTGCAGCGTTGGGGTTGGCCATGCAGTCGCCGTTCGTCAGCACGGTGTCGACCTCGAAGACCTTGACGCTCACGCCCGGCGCCTCGACGGGTAGGGTGCCGGGCACCGCGAACCAGCCGCCGCCGGCGTTGACCTCTGCCGTGAAGACGACGGTGACGGATGCGGTGACGTCATCGCGGGAATCGTACGTGTGGCTCGTGGCCGTCTCGGTCCACGAGTCTTCGGTGCCGCGCCAGGCGGAGCCGGACGTCTCGGACTCCTCGACCGTGCCATCGCCGTAGTCGAAGCGGTAGCCGCTGGGCGTCCAGCGCACCTGGATCGCGGTGTCGAACAGCTCGCCGTCCATCGTGTGCGACTCGGCGGTCGCGTAGAAGTTGGTCGGCGTGCCGACGACGCCCCACCCCTCGGGCTCGACCACAAGCTCGCCGACGATCGGCGTGAACCGCTCGATGTCGCTCATCGTGATGGGGCGCGCTTCAGGCTCAGCAGGCGCCGCGGCGGCGGGCTCCGCGGGATCTGCGGGCGCGTCGCCGAGCTCGTCGATCGAGGTGCGGAAGCAGAGCGCTGCAGCGTCGATCCACGTCTGGCACGGCGCGAGGCGGTTGGGGGTCGCGGCGGGCGGGGTGTAGTGGCCGGTGGGGCCCGTTGAAGCGCGGGTGCCAGCTTCGGGAGCGCCAGAATCATGGCCGCCATCGTTCCCGCTCGAGTTGCGCGCCGCACCCGCGACCAGTTCGTCGCTTGTGAAGAATGCCGGCGGCGGCGCGTCTGAGTCGTCAGCTCCGATCATGGGCATCAGCGATATGCCCACCATCACTGTGGCGATCAAGAGCATGGGTTCTCAGCCAGTGCATCGGTGGCTTCCGCGTAGGACGTGATCAAGAGGTTCGAGTCGTCCTCGCTATCCGCGCGGTCAAACATCAGCTCGTACGCGACCTGCGACGGTCGATCGGCATCGGTGACGTCAGTGCCGTCGGCAGCTATCACCCGCTCGCCGGATACGTCGACGCACACAACCGCCGAAACCGTCTGGGCATTGTCGTTCGATTGAACGGCGGTGAAATCAGCCGTAACCCGAGCACCCTCCGCGTGGATGCCCGCCGCCGATGCTTGCTCGAAGACCTGCATCTGGCCGTCGGCCACGGCAGGGTCGGCGACGCGCATGAGCTGTTGCCTGTCCGCGTCAGCTGGGTTGGCGCTGTACTCATTCAGGTGGCCGAGGAACTGTTCCCAGGTCGCGCGTGCCTCTCCGACCACTTCTTCCTCGCTCGGCCCAGGCGTGCATCCGACGAGCACCAGCGCCGCCATCGAAGCGAGCGCGACACCAGACGTGATCCGACCGAGCATGCGGGCAGGTTACGCGACCGTGCCGGGAGCGCACCGGCGCTCTCCACAGGCTGTCCGATCGGGGTACAAATGAGCCCATTCGGAAACGCGTCGAAAAAGTTTGTGAATCCGCTTGCAATTCGCCGTGCCCGCGTTATATCTTCGTGGTCGTGAACTTCCACGCCTACGAGAAAGGAGGAGCTCGCGATGTTTGACACGATCATCCACTCTGCTGGAGCCCTTCTTGCGGGCGGGGTCTGCTAGCGAAGAGCGCAGCGGCTGAACGCCGCGGAGCCGTCTCGACTCCGCAGCTGCCAGGCCACAGCAGGCTTGCTAACCCTGCGCCTTCCTCCATCACCGATCGCTGATCAGCGACGCGCGCTCACCGCGACCGTCCTTCGGTCGTCTGGCGACGTGCCTGTCGCAATTCGCGCATCCGCACCTCTTTTCGGGTGCTATTCAGCGCGCAATCAACTCGCAATTCATCCTGCGATATCGCATGCCCAATGCTGGGGCGATATCGCCATGCCAGAAAGCAGAACACCATGTTGTATTCGACTCATCAGCTGCCTGCCACGCGCAGGGCTGCACTGAGCGCATCGCAGCTGCTCGCCCGCTGGGCCCTCGGGGCCGAGCTCGACGACCAGCGCCGCCGCGAAGCACGCGCCTACGAGGACGCCCTCGAATCGCGCGAGCAGCACCGGCTCGACTCGCTCGCACGCCAGCTGCTCGTATGAGCGCAGCGCACGGGGCCGTCCCAACCGGGGGCGGCCCCGTTTCACGTCTGCGGGCGCCGGCCGTCACCTACAGCGGCCGCGCGGCTCAGCCGCGATCGCCCTCGACGGCCGCGCGCACGAGTTCGCCGATCCCGCGCATCGACGCGAGCACCTCGCCGGTCGCGTCGACGTCGGCGGGCCAGTTGGCGATCGCCGCGTAGACGAGCGTGCGGTCTGCAGCCCGCACCACGCCCGCATCCGCCCGCACGCCCGCATCGGTGCCGGTCTTCACGAAGAGCTGCGGGGCGTCACCGCCGTGCGCGAGCGGATCCTGCCCGAACGCCGAAGCGACCATGCTCAGGTCGACCGAGTGCCGCATCCAGCCCAGCACGCGCTCGCTCACCGCCGCCGAGCCCAGCTCGCCCGCCGAGAGCCGGGTCAGCATGTCGACCAGACCCGCCGCAGACGCACTGCTCAGCCGCGGCGGATGCGTCGGCCCGCGCGCATCGCGCACCGCGTCGTGCAGGTGCACGTCACGGATGCCGAGCCTCGCGGCTTCGCGCGACACCGCCTCGAGCCCGATGCGGGCGAGCAGCACGTTGGTCGCGAGGTTGTCGCTGACCGCGCCGACGAGCGCCGCGGCATCCGCCACCGACAGCGCCTGCTGCCCGAGGTGCTGCCACAGCCCCGAGTCGCCGACCGACGGCACCGAGCCGCGGTCGAGCAGCTCGCCCGGGTCGAGCTCACCCGCCTCGATCGCCGCCGCGCACGCGATGAGCAGCAGCAGCTTCGGCACCGACGCCGTCGACAGACGCACCTCGGGCGAGCGCTCGAGCAGCACCTCGCCGCTGGCCGCGTCGCGCACGAGCACCGACCACGTCGCACCGGATGCGAGGGGCGGATGGGCGGGGCGGGTGTCGTCGTCGATCCGGCGAGTCTACAAAGCCCCCGGTCGGACTACCGTGGGGCCGTGGCCCGAGCCGAGCAACCACCCGAGCAACCACCCGAGCAGCCTGACGAGCCCGCGAAGAGCGGCGCCGCATCCGATGCCGGCATCGACCGCGTCATCGGGTCGATCACCCCCCAGGCGAAGGAGGGGGCCAAGGTCGCAGGGCGCGAGGTCAAGCGCGCGCTGCCGCTGTTCCGCGTCGCGATCGCCGTGCGCACCGCGATCG
Source organism: Agrococcus baldri (assembly GCA_007988785.1). Classification (GTDB taxonomy): domain Bacteria; phylum Actinomycetota; class Actinomycetes; order Actinomycetales; family Microbacteriaceae; genus Agrococcus; species Agrococcus baldri_A. The sequence continues at coordinate 221,606 of BJUU01000002.1, read as the reverse complement.
CCGCGATGCTCGCCTGGCTGATCGGCAACCAGATGGGCGGCGAGCTGACGAACTACGCCTACGCCGCGCCGCTCGGCGCCTTCGTCGCGGTCGGCACGACCGTCTTCGCGATCGGGCGCACTGCGCTGCAGCAGGGCATCGGCATGACGGTCGGCGCGGTGCTCGGCCTCGCGACGATCAGGCTCGAGTGGAACGGCATCCTCGAGATCGGCCTCATCGGCGTCGTCTCGGTGCTGCTGCACGGCGTGCCGAGGTTCAGCCAGGGCGCACCGGTCGTGCCCGTGGTGGCGGTGCTCGTCATCCTCTTCGGCGGTGCCAATCCCGACGGCTACGCCATCGGCTACGTCGGCCAGTTCGCTCTCGGCATGGGCGTGGGGGTGCTGGCGAACGCGCTCGTGCTGCCGGCGCTCTACGACCGCGAGACCCGTCGGCACATCCGCGAGGCGGTCGCCGACCTCGCCGGCCGCGTCGACGTGCTCGCCGACACGATGCGCGGCGACTGGCCGCCCGAGCGCGAGGACTGGGCCGGCTGGGGGCAAGAGCTCCGGCAGGGCGTCGACCGGCTCGACCGCCAGGTGACGGAGGCGCGCGAGGCGCGGCGCTTCAACCTGCGGATGCTGTGGCACCGTCACGACCTCGACGTCGACGAGCGCGCGATGACGGCGCTGCGCGCCGTCGTGCACCGCATGGAGGACGTGCTCGACGCGGTCGCGAGCACCGCGTGGGAGCACCCGATGGGCATCAGCATCGAGCACGACGAGCGACACCTCGCCGCCGATGCCATCGGCGCGCTGGCCGGGCACCTGCACGCGTGGCACGACCGCGGCGACGTGCCGGCCGCATCCGCCGCCTCCGAGGAGCAGATCGACGCGCTCTACCGCCGGGTGATCGACACCGCCGAGCCGCAGTCGGGGCTCGCCTCGGTGGTCTTCGCGCTGCGCGCGATCCGCGAGCGGATCGACTGGGCGGCGGGCCAGGACCCGGAGGCCTGAGCCTCAGCCGCCTGCCGGCGGCACGAGCAGCCCGAAGTGCTCGAGCTCGTCGTCGGTGAGCATCCGCGACCGGATCAGGAACCGCATCCCGGTCGGGCCCTCGACCGAGAAGCCGGCGCCGCGGCCCGGCACGATGTCGATCGTGAGGTGCGTGAACTTCCAGTACTCGAACTGCGCGGCCGACATGAAGACCTCGACCGGGTCGTCGAGGCCCGCGTCGACGGTGCCCAGCCGCACGTCGCCCGCGCCCGTGATGAACATGCCGACGGGGAAGCACATGGGCGACGAGCCGTCGCAGCAGCCGCCCGACTGGTGGAACATGAGCGGGCCGTGCTGGGCCGTGAGCTGCCGCACCATGCCGGCCGCGGCATCCGTGATCGCGACCCTCTCGGGGGTGGCGGATGCACCCATCTCGACCTCCTGCTGGCTGGGGTTGGTGAGGCGGGTCCCTGGCAAGACGGGGCGTCGATCGCCAGGGACCCGCCCGTCGATCAGAAGAAGCCCATCGGCCCGTCTGCGTAGGAGACCAGCAGGTTCTTCGTCTGCTGGTAGTGCTCGAGCATCTTCAGGTGGTTCTCGCGCCCGATGCCCGACTGCTTGTAGCCGCCGAACGCCGCGTGCGCCGGGTACTGGTGGTAGGTGTTCGTCCACACCCGGCCCGCCTCGATCGCCCGACCGGCGCGGTAGGCGATGTCGCCAGAGCGGCTCCAGACGCCGGCGCCGAGGCCGTAGAGCGTGTCGTTCGCGATCGAGATCGCGTCGTCGAAGTCGCTGAACCGCGTGACCGACAGCACCGGCCCGAAGATCTCCTCCTGGAAGATGCGCATGTCGTTCGTGCCCTCGAAGACCGTCGGCGCCACGTAGTAGCCGCCCGAGAGCTCGCCGCCCAGGTCGACCCGCTCGCCGCCGGTGAGCAGCTTCGCGCCGCCCTCCTTGCCGATGTCGATGTAGCTGAGGATCTTCTCGAGCTGGTCGTTCGAGGCCTGCGCGCCGATCATCGTGGTCGGGTCGAGCGGATTGCCCTGCTTGATGCGGCCGACCCGCTCGAGCCCGTCGCCGAGCAGCCGGTCGTAGATCGAGCCCTGGATGAGCGCGCGGCTCGGGCACGTGCACACCTCGCCGTTGTTGAGCGCGAAGAGCGCGAAGCCCTCGAGCGCCTTGTCGTAGTAGCTGTCGCCGGTGTCGCGCGCGACATCCTCGAAGAACACGTTCGGGCTCTTGCCGCCCAGCTCAAGCGTGACGGGGATGAGGTTCTGCGACGCGTACTGCATGATGAGGCGCCCGGTGGTGGTCTCACCGGTGAAGGCGACCTTGCGGATGCGCGGGTGCTGCGCGAGCGGCGCCCCGGCCTCGATGCCGAAGCCGTTCACGACGTTGACGACGCCGGCGGGCAGCAGGTCGCCGATGAGCTCCATCACCAGCAGGATCGACGCGGGCGTCTGCTCGGCGGGCTTCAGCACCACGCAGTTGCCGGCGGCGAGCGCGGGCGCGAGCTTCCAGGTGGCCATGAGCAGCGGGAAGTTCCACGGGATGATCTGGCCGACGACGCCCAGCGGCTCGTGGAAGTGGTAGGCGACGGTGTCGCCGTCGAGCTGCGAGAGCGAGCCCTCCTGCGCCCGCAGCACGCCCGCGAAGTAGCGGAAGTGATCGACCATCAGCGGGATGTCGGCCGCGAGCGTCTCGCGCACCGGCTTGCCGTTCTCCCAGCTCTCGGCGACCGCGATCAGCTCGAGGTTGGCCTCGAGGCGGTCGGCGATCCGGTGCAGGATGTTCGAGCGCTCCGTGGGGCTGGTGCGCTTCCAGCCCTCGAACGCCTTCCAGGCGGTGTCGACGGCGCGGTCGATGTCCTCGCTCGTGCCGCGACCCACTTCGCAGAAGGGCTTGCCGGTGACGGGCGTGATGTTCTCGAAGTAGAGGCCCTTCGCGGGCTCGACGAACTCGCCGCCGATGTAGTGGCCGTAGCGCGCGCGATAGCTGGCGACCGATCCCTCGGTGCCGGGCGCGAGGTAGGCGCCGCTGCTGTCCTTGCCGGTACCCGGGGCAGTGGTGGGGGCGGATGCGGTGCTGCCGCCGGTCTGGACGTCGTCCTCGACGATGGTCATGATCGGTCTCCCTTGACGCTGCATGACGCGCCGCGTGCGCGGCGCTGCGAATGCCCGGCACGCTACGCAGGCGAACGTTGCGCCTCGTTGCATGGCCTCTCGGCCAGCGCGAGCGTCAGCCCTCGAGCCTCTCGACCCGCGCCACCAGGCCCGCCCGTCTCGGCGACCGGGCCGGCAGCATCCGCAGGCACTGCCGCAGCAGCTCGACGTCGTCGGCTCCGGCGTCGGTGTCGGCGAAGGCGAGCAGCACGTCGACGCTCGCCTCGGCCATGATCGCCTCGCGCAGCGCGGCCCTGGCGGTCTCGCGCAGCTCCTCGACGCCGGGCGCGCGGGAGGCGGGCAGGGCGTCGCCCGGGTAGGCGGCGAGCGCCACCCGGTGCGCGCCGCGGTCGAGCAGCGACAGCATCTGCTGCAGGTCGGTCTCGAGCGGCGCCTCGAGCCGGTACGGCCGCGACGCGGGCACGAGGTGCGGCGCGGCGTCGGCCAGCACCCGTTTGAGGCGCACCATCTCGGGCCGCAGCGAGTCGGAGCCGGGCTCGCCGTAGACGAGCTCTGCGAGGCGATCGCCCGAGAGCCCCTGCCGGTGCGTGGCGAGCACGAGCAGCAGCTCGGCATGGCGCAGGCTCAGCTCGATGCTGCGCTCGCCGCCCGGCCCCTGCTCTCCCGCGCCGGGCAGCTCGAGCGTCGCGAGGTCGCGCCCCAGCACGCGCAGCACGGCGGCGGGCGCGGGCTTGGCCGTGCGCAGGATCGTGGCGGTGCGGATGCGCCGGGGCGGCTCGGCGCGCTGCCGCAGCCGCGTGACGAGCAGCTCGGCCTCGACGGCGCGGGCGGTCGCGTCGACCAGCAGCTGCGCCTGCGCGGTGGCGGCCTCGGCGCCGCCGGTGACGTCGAGCACGCCCAGGATGCGGCCCGTCTCGGGGTCGCGCAGCGGGGCCGCCGTGCACGACCAGGGCTGCACCAGCCGGTTGTAGTGCTCGGGGCCGCGGATCTGCACGGGGCGGTCGAGCGCGAGCGCGGTGCCGGGCGCCGACGTGCCGACCGCGGCCTCCGACCAGTTCGCGCCCTCGACGAAGCCCATCGAGCCGGTCATGGTGCGCACGCGCCGATCGCCCTCGACCCACAGGAGGCGACCGGAGGCATCCCCCACCGCCACCGCGACGCCGGAGTCGAGCGCGTCGCCGGGCAGCAGCAGCGAGCGGATCACGTCGAGGGCGCCGGCGAGCGGGTGGGCCGAGCGGTAGGCGACCAGCTCGTCGCCGTCGAGCTCGAGCGGCGGGGCGCCCTCGGCACCGGCGAGGCTCGTGAGCGAGCGGCTCCAGGAGTCGCGCACGAGCGGGCGCACGGCGGCGAGCCGCGGGTCGTCGGCGTTGCCGGCGAGCAGCTCCTCGTGGGCGCGCTCGACCAGCAGGCGCGAGGCGTCGCGCTCGTCCTTCCACGCGGACATGCGGCTCCGATCGCCGTCGGGGAGCGTGCGGCAAGTGTAGCCGCGGGGCATCGACGCCCGACTCGAGCATCCCGGGGGCGCGCAGGGCCGTGCCCTGCTCGCCGACCTCGTCGAGGCGCGGCCGCGGGTCGGCTGAGCCTGCACCGGGCGCGCCGTCAGTCGCCGCGCAGCCCCACCGGCTCGACCAGCAGCCCGCGATCCTCGCGCATCCACACCTGCCCCGTCTCGCGGCGCTCGGCACGGGTGGCGAAGCGGTAGCGGTAGACGCGCGCCCGCACGGCCGCCGGCCGCTCGCCGCCGAAGGGATCGCGGCCCAGCAGCCGCAGCGTCGCCGGGTCGGCCTCGAGCAGCCGCTGCAGCAGCACCCTGAACCACGGCCCGTGCGAGCCGAGCGCCAGGAACCACATGAGCCAGTCGAGCCGCAGGTGGTACGGCGCGAACCACCCCGGCACGCGCCGCACGTCGCCGGGCTTGCCCTTGAAGCCGTACTCCACCCATCCGTCGTCGTCATCGACGCGCTGATCGCTGCGGCCCTCGATGACGATCTCGTCGCGCCGCTTCGTGACCGTGCCGAAGGCGCCGTAGGCGTTCGCGAGCCGCAGCCGGTTGAACGAGGCGTTCATGAGCTGCCGGCGCGAGGCGAGGTTGCGCACCGCGGGCACCGAGATCCACGCGTAGGCGAGGAAGACGAGGGCGACGAGGATGCCCCACCACAGCGGCGTGGGCGCGTACGGGTGGTCAGCGGGCAGGGCGGGCAGGAGCCACGCGACGGCGCGGTCGTCGACGGCGGCGAAGGCGAGCACGATGGTGATCCAGTTGAGCCAGGCGAAGTTGCCGGTCAGCACGAGCCACAGCTGCGTGAGGATGACTACTGCGGCGGCGGCGCTCGCGACGGCGGCGGCGACCGGGTGCGGGATGAGCATCGCGAGCAGCAGCCACGGCACCGCCAGCTGCGCGACGTGGTTGCCGAGCACCTCGCCCTTGTGGAACCAGCGCGGCAGCAGGTGCGCGGTGCGGCTGAGCGGGCCCGGCATCGGCTGCGTCTCGTGGTGGTAGGTGAGCGCCGTCAGGTCGCGCCACTCGCGGCCGCCGCGGATCTTGATCATGCCGGCGCCGAACTCGAGCCGGAACACCAGCCACACGATGAGCAGCAGCGTCAGCATCGGCGGCGCGGTGGCGTTCGAGCCGAGGAAGGCGACGAGGAAGCCCGCCTCGCACAGCAGCAGCTCCCAGCCGAAGCCGTAGAAGACCTGGCCGATCGGCAGGATCGAGAGGTAGACGATCCAGAGCGTCAGGAACGCGAGCATCGGCAGCCACGGCGGGCCGAGCTGCGGCAGGCCCGCGACGAGGGTGAGCGCGATCGCGATGCAGGCGAGGCAGAGGATGCGCAGCAGTGCATCGGAGTAGTGCCAGCGGAAGATGCTGGGCTGGCCGCGCAGCGCCCCGGCGGCGATCGCCCGGGGGGGCGGGCAGGAGCCCGCGCTCGCCGGTGAGCGCCGGGAACTGCAGCAGGGTCGAGAGGAACGCGATCGCGAAGATGGCGGCCGTGCCGCGCTGCAGCACCTGCCGGGCGAGCTCGGCGTGCGGGGCGTCGAGCCAGGTGGTGATCGCCGCCCAGTCCATCGCTCACCTCCCTCGTGCCGCCCGATCTCGGGCGGCCTCCGCTCAGCGCAGATCCCGCAGCGCCGCGTGCGCCGCGTGCCACCCGGCCATGCCGTGCACGCCGCCGCCGGGCGGGGTCGACGACGAGCACAGGAAGACGCGCCCGTCGATCGGCACCCGGTAGGGGCGCAGCGGTCGTGGTCGCAGCAGCTGCTGCGTGCCGCCGATCGAGCCGCCGCCGATCGCGCCGCCGACCAGGTTCGGGTTCCAGAGCTCGAGCGCGGCGGGCGGCGAGGGGCGCCGCTCGAGCACCCGCTCGGCGAAGCCCGGCGCGTAGCGCTCGATCTGCGCCTCGATGTGGGCGGATGCGTCGCCGGGCCAGCCGTGCGGCACGTGCGCGTAGGCCCACACGATGTGCTTCCCGGCGGGTGCCCGCTCGGGGTCGGCGACCGTCGGCTGCGTGAGCAGCACGAAGGGCCGCTGGGGCATGCGGCCGGCGGCCACGTCGTGCTCGGCGGCGGCGATCTCGCGCAGCGTGCCGCCCACGTGCACCGAGCCGGCGCGCGCGACGCGCTCGTCCGCCCACGGCACGGGGCCGTCGAGCAGCAGGTCGAGCTTCGACACGGCCGGGCCGTACCTCCAGCGCAGCATGCGCTGCGCGTAGAGGCGCTCGAGCCGGTCGCCGGCGAGCCGCAGCAGCTGGCGCGGCGTCACGTCGAGCAGCACGAGGTCGGTGGTGATCTCGCGCAGGTCGGTGACGTCGACGCCGGTCTCGACGCGGGCGCCGGCGGCCTCTGCGACGCGACGCAGCGCATCCGGCACCGCCTGCGACCCGCCCTTCGCGAACGGCCAGCCGGCCGAGTGCCCGACGCCGCCGAACGCGATGCCGAAGGCGCTCGTGAGCGGCATGCCGAGCGGCAGCGTCGCGTGCGTGGCGTTGCCCGCGAACAGCGCCTGCGCCGCGCCGGAGCGGAACACGGCCGGCGCGAGCATGCTCGTCGGCCAGGCGCCGCGCACGCCGATGCGCGCGAGGTGCAGCGGGCGCGTCGGCCAGGGGAGAATGGGGGAGAGGATGCTCTCGGCAGTCGCGTAGGGATCCTCGGTCGCGGGCGCGTGCAGCCGCAGCCACGCGTAGCGGTCGACGCCGAGCTCGCGGGCGGTCTGCTCGGCGTCGCGGTGCAGGATGGCGGCCCGGCCTCCGGGCAGCGGGTGCGCCATCGGGTAGTCGGCGTGCACCCACTCGAGGCCGTGCTGCTCGAGGTCGAGCGCGCGGAAGGCGGCGCTCGTGACGCCGAAGGGATGCGCCGCCGCGCCGAGGTCGATGAGCGCCTGGTCGCCGAAGGCGGGGGCGCTCGCGCTGGCGCCGCCGACGTGGTCGAGCCGCTCGAGCACGGTCACGTCGAGGCCAGCGCGGGCGAGGACGGCGGCGGCGGTGAGCCCGTTGGGGCCGGCGCCGACGATCGTCGCGGTGGTCACGGGGCCCCCGGCAGGAAGCGCGCGCGCACTGTCGACCGCGCGAGGTTCTGCAACTCGGTGATCTGCTGCTCGGCCCGCCGGCGCAGCGCCTGCAGCATCCGCCCGTCGAACCGGGCGTCGTCCTCGGCCAGCTCGAGCAGCGCATCCCACATCGACAGCTTCGCGCGCACCATGCCGGTGAGCACGTCGAGCTCGAGCTGCGCCATCGAGCCGCCGCGCATGCGCAGGAAGTTGATGGGGTTGGCGCTGCCGCCCGCGCGGAAGGCGAGCGTGAGCAGGCGCTTCCAGCCGGCGGGGCGGTAGCCGAGGCGGTCGATGAGCACCGCCAGATCCTTGCGGTCGCGGGCGATCTCGTCGGCGAGCGCGAGCAGCGTCCGCTCGTGGGGCGTGCCCTCCCAGGTGCGCGCGGCGGCGCGGAAGGCATGCAGCCCGCCCTCGCTCGCGAGCAGGTGCTCGTTGAGGTAGGCGGCGAGGTGGTCGTGGGCGTCGGATGCGTCGGCGCGCGTCTGGTCGGGCCTGGTCGGTCGCGCGTCGCTCATCGTTGCCCCCCGGGTGTCTCTGCCCACGATTGCGCGTGCGCGGCCGGCGCGCAAGGCGGCGCAGCATGCCGGGCTTGCACGAGCCGCCATGCGATGCCACCGTCGAGGAGCACCGAGCCGAAGGAGCGCACACCATGGGCATCACCGTCGCCGACCTGTCGATCACGACCGACGCCTTCGAGGTGGGCGGGCGCATCCCCGACCGCATCGCCGTCGAGGGCGGCAACCAGCAGCCGCGGCTGGCGGTGCACGGTGTGCCGGCGGATGCGGTCGAGCTCGCGGTGATCATGCACGACCCGGATGCGCCGATGCCGCACGGCTTCACGCACTGGCTGCTCTACGGCCCGCCCGCCGAGAGCGGCGATGTCGACCCGAGCGCCGCCCGCGTCGGCACGAACTCGGCGGGGGATGCCGCCTGGATGGGCCCGCGGCCACCCGTCGGCCACGGCGACCACCGCTACTACTTCTGGGTCTACGCGCTCTCGCGGCCGGTCGAGGGTGAGCCGAGCCGCGAGGAGTTTCTCGACGCGTACGGCGACGCGGTGCTCGAGCAGAACCGCATCGTGGGCACGTACTCGCGGTAGTGCCGTCAGGCCTGGGCGCCGGCCGCGGCGTCGCGGCGGTGCCGCGCCACCATGACCAGCAGCGGCGAGGCGACGGTCAGCGCGAGCACGGCGGCGCCGATCGCCCACAGCGGCCCGTGCAGCTGCCACGGCAGGAGCGCGTCGATCGACAGCGCTCCGGGCCCGGTGATGGCGAGCGCGAACGCGACGATCGCGTAGGCGAGCGGCACCTCGAACCCGCCCAGGTGCGCCCACACGCCCTTCGGCCACAGCGTCGAGATCGCGACCGCCATCGCACCGACGACGATCGCGGCTGCCAGCGGGGTGGCGAGCCCGAGCGCGAGCAGTGCGGCGCCGGCCAGCTCGCTCAGCGCGGCCGCGGCCACCATGAGTCGGCCCGGTCGCACGCCGTCCGCCTCGAACAGCGGTGCCGTGCCCGCGATCCCACGGCCCCGGAACCAGCCGAAGAGCTTCTGGCACGCGTGGCCGGCGAGCAGCGCCGCGAGGGCGAGCCTGAGCACGAGTAGACCGAGATCCGTTTCCATCAGACGTCCTTCGCTTCGTCGCGGTGTACGCAGAGCGTACGATCGTCCGCAGAATAATCGGCCCGCTCGCGCGCGTCAACCGACAGTGCGGCGCGACTACACTGAGCCGACCCGGCAGGGCCGATGCGGAAGGACTGCGATGCGCGAGAGAACGAGCCCCGACTTCGTCGAGGCGATCGCGCGAGGCTTCGATGTCGTGCGCTCCTTCCACGGTGCGCCGACGCAGACCCTCGCCGAGGTCGCGCAGCGCTCCGGCCTCGCGCGGCCCACCGCCCGCCGCATCCTCATCACGCTGCAGCAGATCGGCTACGTCGTGGCCGATGAGGGGCGCTTCGAGCTGACGCCGCGCGTGCTCGAGCTGGGCGTCGCGTACTTCAGCGGCGGTGACTTCTGGCAGGCGGCGATGCCGCGACTGCGCGAGCTCGTCCACCACACCGACGAGTCGTCGTCGATCGCGCAGCTCGATGGCTCCGATGTCGTCTACGTGGCCCGCGTCGCCGTGCCGAAGCTCGTCACGCTCTCGGTCGCGGTCGGCACCAGGTTCCCGGCGGCGCAGACCTCGCTGGGCAAGGTGCTGCTCGCGAGCCTTTCGCGCGAAGAGGTCGACGAGGTGCTCGCGACCCCGTCACGATCCGGCGTCGAGCCCACCTGGCACCCGAGCCGCGACGAGCTCGACGCCGTGCTCGCGCAGGTGCGCTCGCAGGGATGGGCGATCTCGGACCAGCAGCTCGCGCCCGCGATCCGATCGGTCGCCGCACCGATCCGGCGGGCGGACGGCACGGTCTTCGCCGCCATCAACGTCAATGCCCACGCCGCCGAGACGAGCCTCGAGCGCCTGCAGGACGAGCACCTTCCGCACCTCCTGCGGGCCGCGGCCGACCTCAGCGTCGACCACGCACTCCGCACGCGCATCCCCGCCGACATCGCGTAGGCGGGCTGCCCGCAGCGCCCGCCGCCATGGCGCAACCGCCGTCTCGTTGACACTCCGCCGCGCGTGCGGCTAGCATCACCTTGGATTCCGGATGTCCGCCTGACGGCGTGATGTCCGACCAGCGGACACGGTTCAAGGGAGAACACGCATGACCACTGTCACCGACGGCTCGCCGAGCGTCACCACGCCGGCGAAGAGGCTCTCGCCGCTGCTCATCGGCATCGGCTTCGCCGTGCTGTGCGCGTCCTGGATGCTCAACGCCATGGACCGGCAGGTGTTCTACCCGCTGCTGCCGCAGATCCGCGAAGAGCTCGGCCTCACGCTGGTCGAATCGGGGTTCCTCGCGACGAGCTTCACGCTCGGGCTCGCGATCGCCGGCTTCCTCGCCGGCTTCCTGGTCGACCGCTTCTCGCGCAAGTCGATCGTGCTCGGCAGCGTCATCGTCTTCTCGCTCGGCACCGGCCTCGTGGCGGTCTCGCAGGGCTTCTGGGACATGGCCGCGTACCGCTTGCTCTCGGGCATCGGCGAGGGCGTGCAGGCCACCGCGCTCTACGCGATCATCGGTGCCTTCTTCTTCCACCGCCGCGCATTCGCCGCCGGGTTCGTGGGCGTCGCGTTCGGCGCCGGCATCTTCCTCGGGCCGCTGATCGGCGTGCCCTTCGCGACGGACTTCGGCACCTGGCGCGCGCCCTTCATCCTCTTCGCGCTGCTGGGCGTGGTGATGGCGCTGCTCATCTCGATCTTCGTGAAGCGCGACATGTCCGAGGCGTCTGCGGGTCGCGGCGGCATCGACGCCGCCGACGCCTTCGACTTCATGCCGAGCACGCTGCTCAACCGCAACACCGCGGTGCTCGGGCTCGGCGCAGCTCTCGCGGGCGTCGTCTTCTACGGCTACCTCGGCCTCTACCCGACCTTCCTCACCGAGTCACTGGGCTTCGACCCGGGACAGTCGAGCCTGGCGGTGGCCATGGGCGGCCTCGGCGCGATGCTCGCGCTGCTGTTCGGCTACCTCGGCGACCGCTTCCCGCAGAAGTGGGTGCTGCTGGTGAGCTTCGTCGGCACCGCGCTCGTCGCGTGGCCGATGTACACGACCGCGACCGAGCCGGTGCTGCAGTACGTGCTCTCGTTCCTGATCGGCGCGTTCGCGAGCGGCGGCCTGTTCACGAACATCTCGACGGCGCTGCAGCGCTCGGTGCGCCCTGAGCGTGTCGGCCGCGGGCAGGGCATCTTCGTCCTGACGTACTACGTCGCGGCAGCCTTCTCAGGCACGATCTTCGGGGCTCTGGTCGGCGCGCTCGGCTGGGCGGGCGCCGGCCTCGTGCAGGTGGTCGGCGTCTCCGTCGTCGGAGCGCTGCTGATGCTGCTGGTGCGCACCGACCAGATGATCAGGAGGAAGACGGCATGACCGAGGCGAGTGCTGCATCCGCGACCCCCGTCGGGCCGCTGGACGGCCTGCTCGTGGCCGACTTCTCGCGGGTGCTCGCCGGGCCCTTCGCGACGCAGATCCTGGGAGACTTCGGCGCCGACGTGATCAAGGTCGAGGCGCCGATCGGCGACGAGACGCGCGGCTGGCGCCCGCCCGAGCGCGACGGCGTCTCCACCTACTACCTCGGCATCAACCGCAACAAGCGCGACCTGATCCTCGACTTCCGCGACGAGGACGACCGCGCGCTCGCCCAGGAGCTCGCGCGACGGGCCGACGTGGTGATCGAGAACTTCAAGCCCGGCGGCCTCGAGAAGTTCGGGCTCGACTACGAGAGCGTCGCGAAGGAGAACCCCGCGGTCGTCTACGCCTCGATCACGGGCTTCGGCGGCGCGGGCGGCGCCGGCCTGCCAGGCTACGACCTGATCGTGCAGGCGATGTCGGGCCTCATGAGCCTCACGGGCGACAAGGATGGCCCCGCCTACCGATCCGGCGTCTCGGTCTTCGACATCATGAGCGGCCTGCAGTCGGTCATCGGCATCCTCTCCGCCCTCCGCCACCGTGACCGCACGGGCGAGGGGCAGCGCGTCGAGGTCAACCTGCTCTCGACGGCGCTGGCCGGCATGGCGAACCACTCCTCGACATATGTTGCCGGTGACACCGTGCCGTTCCGGATGGGCAACGCGCATCCGAGCCTGTTCCCCTACGAGCCGCTGCCCGCATCCGACGGCGAGATCATCGTCGTGGCGGCCAACGACCGGCAGTTCGCGGCGCTCGCGGAAGCGCTCGGCATCCCCGAGGTGCTCGACGACGAGCGATTCCAGACCACCGACGGGCGGAACGTGCACCGCGACGCGCTGCGGCCCATCCTCGTCGAGGCGCTGAGCACGGCGACCATCGCCGAGTGGTTCGACCGCCTCACTGCGGCAGGCATCGCATGCGGTCCGATCCAGACGATCGACGGCGGCGTGCAGCTCGCCGAGCGGCTCGGCCTCGAGCCGGTCGTGACGGTCGGCGAGGGCGACCGGGCGGTGCCGATGATCCGCAACGCAATCACGTTCTCGAAGACCAAGCCCCAGTACCGGCTGCCGCCGCCCACGCTCGGCGAGCACGCCGACGAGCTGCGCGCCTGGCTGGCCACCCGAGCAGAGCAGGAGACCACGGCATGAGCGACGAGCGCTCCTACCCGACCGGCATCGGCACATCCACCACCGATCGCATCCAGCTGCTGGGCCTCGACCTGGCCGACGAGGTGCTGGGCAAGGTGAGCTTCGGCGAGCTCGCCTACTGGCTCGCCACCAAGCGCAGGCCCACGCCCGGCCAGCTGCGCGTGTTCGAGGCGGCGCTCGTCTCGCTCGCCGACCACGGCTACACGCCCACGGCCATCGCCGCCCGCATGACGTACTACTCGGCACCCGAGTCGATCCAGGGCGCGATCGCGTCCGGCCTGCTGGGCGGCGGCTCGCGCTTCCTGGGCGTGACGGAGGACACAGGCCAGTTCCTGGCGGCGAGCATCGCAGCGCTGGGCGACACCTCCGGTTACTCGGAGGACGACTGGGATGCGGTCGCCCGCGACGTGCTGGAGAAGGCCAAGTCCGAAGGGCGCAAGGTCCCCGGCCTCGGCCACCCCGTGCACAAGCAGGGCGACCCGCGCACGCCGGTGATGTTCCAGATCGCCCGCGAGGCCGAGGTCTTCGGCCCCCATCTGTCGCTGTTCGAGGCCATCGGCCGCGTGCACCCGGAGGTGCTCGGGCGCACCCTGCCGCTCAACGGCGCGGGCGTCGCCGGCGCCTCGCTCGCCGACGCCGGCCTCCCGCTCGGCCTGCTGCGCGGCTTCGCGCTGCTGGCTCGCACCGCCGGGCTCATCGGCCACCTCGCCGAGGAGCAGCAGCACCCCGTCGGCCCGGCGATCTACGCCGAGGTCGACCGCAACGCCACCTACGTGCCCCCGGCCCCGTAAACCGACCGCACCCACGAACGCTCAAAGGAGAGATGCATGGCCACCCTGTCTGCGGTGCTCGCGACGACGCACCACCCCTTCTTCTACAAGGCCACCGAGCTCACGCCGCCCGAAGAGCAGATGCCGCAGGCGGCCGAGTGGAAGTCGAAGGTCGAGGCCTACCGCGAGACCCTGACGGCCGCGGAGCCCGAGCTGCTGGTGATGGTGGGCTCCGACCACTTCCACCAGTTCTTCTACGACAACTATCCGACGTTCCTGATCGGCAAGCAGGCGCGGTACGACGCGACGTTCTACAACGAGATCCGCGAGTTCGGCATGCCGACCTACGAGCTCGAGGGGCACGAGGAGCTCTCCGGGTTCATGTTCCAGGGCCTGCTCGATCGCGGCTTCGACTTCTCGGTCTCGAGCGAGCTGAAGATCGACCACTCCATCATCTGCCCGATCATCACGACCCGGCCGGACGGCGACCTGCCGATCGTGCCGATCTACACGAACATCTTCGCGCCCCCGCTGCCCAGCCCGAAGCGCTTCTACGACCTCGGCCGGGCCATCCGCGAGATCATCGACGAGTTCCCGAGCGACAAGCGCGTCGCGGCGATCGGCAGCGGCCACCTCTCGCTCGAGCTCGGCGGCCCGCGCATGTTCGAGGAGCACGGCCCCGACCCCGAGTGGGATGTGCAGGCCATCGAGTGGCTCGCGAACGGCGACATCGAGTCGATCCTCGAGAACGTCACGTGGGAGTCGATGTCGACCTCGGGCAACGCCACCCCCGGCTTCCTCGACCTCATCCTCATGCTCGGCATCGCCGGCCCCGAGAAGGCGGCGTACGTCGACGACCTCGATCTCTACCACACGCGCGAGATGTACATGACGTGGTACCCGGATGGCGACCCCAGGAAGGCCGAGCACAGGAAGGAGGCGGCGGCATGAGCAAGTACGCCGTCAACCGGTTCCTCTTCCAGATCGACCGCGACCCCGTGCTGCTGGCGGCCTACAAGGCCGACCCGGAGGCCATGGTCGCGCGCTGGGAGGCGGAGATGGCGCCGTACCTCGGCCCGTGGGGCCAGACGGTCGAGCGCTCGAGCGTCGTCACGCTCTCCGCCGAGGAGCGCCGGATGCTCGTGGAGCACGACTACGTCGGGCTGTTCGAGATGGGCGCGCACTACTTCCTCACGCTGACGATCTTCATCGGCATCTACGAGGAGGACTACATGACGAGCAGCGGCCCGCTCGCGTTCCAGAAGGAGTACCGCGACAAGCTCTCGCACTGGATCGGCAAGCAGTACCCCTCCGTCGCGCTCTGACCCCAACCCCCAGCCGGATCGCCTCCGATCCACGGCAGACATTCTCGAAGAGGAGCATGTGATGACCACCACCCAGGTGCCCGAAGCGGGCCGCCCCATCGTCTTCCGCCGCGGCACCGTCGTCACGATGGACGACGCCCGTACCGTCCACGACGCATCCGATGTGCTCGTCGTCGACGGCAAGATCGCCGCGATCGGCAACGACCTGACGGTGCCGGACGGCACCTTCGAGATCGACGCCACCGGCGGCATCGTGATGCCCGGCATGATCGACTCCCACCGCCACATGTGGCAGACGGCGATGCGCGCCTACGGCTCGGACTGGACGCTGACGCAGTACTTCGTCTGGTACTACCTCGAGCACGGCAAGGCGTTCCGCCCGCAGGACTACTGGGCCGGCAACGCGCTCAGCACGCTCGACGCGATCGAGTCGGGCATCACCACCACGGTCGACTGGTCGCACGGGCTGCAGTCGGTCGAGCACGCCGAAGCGGCGATCGACGCGCTGGTGACGGCGCCCGGCCGCTACGTGATGGGCTTCGGCAACATCTTCGCCGGGCCGTGGGAGTGGACGGCCGACCCGGCCTACCGCCGCGTGGTCGAGCAGGCGATCGGTGACTCCCGCCTGGCCGGCGTGCAGCTCGCGTTCGACGTCACCGGTGACCCGGCGTTCCCCGAGAAGCCCGCATTCGAGGTGGCGCGCGAGCTCGACGTTCGCGTCACGACCCACGCGGGCGTCTGGGGTGCGACGAACGACGACGGCGTGCGGCTGATGCACGAGCACGGCTTCATGGAGCCGGGCACGGTCTACGTGCACGCGGCGACGCTTGGGCAGGACTCGTACCAGCGCATCGCGGCGACCGGCGGCATCGTGTCGCTCTCGACCGAGAGCGAGCAGAGCTGCGGCCAGGGCTACCCGCCCTCGCACGCGCTGCGCGAGCACGACATCCCCGTCTCCCTGTCGGTCGACACCAGCGCCTGGTTCAGCGCCGACCTCTTCTCGGCCATGCGCACGACGCTCGGCGCCGACCGCTCGTGGGAGCACCTGTCGGCCCACGAGAAGGGCGAGACGATCACGCACTCGCACCTGCGCTCGCAGCACGTCGTCGACTGGGCGACGCGCGGCGGCGCGAAGGCGGTCGGCAAGGAGGCGGAGCTCGGCTCGCTCGAGGTCGGCAAGCTCGCCGACGTGGTGCTGCTGAAGAACGACAACTCGCCGACGATGTTCCCGATCGTCAACCCCTACGGGCACATCGCCATGCAGGCGGGGCGCGGCGACGTGCACACCGTGCTCGTCGGCGGCGACGTGAAGAAGCACGAGGGCAAGCTCGTCGGCGCCGACATCCCGGCGCTGCGCGCGAAGCTCGAGGACACCGTCGAGCACCTGCGCTCGACGCTCGGCGAGGAGACCTGGCGCGCCGGCATGAACCCCGACATCCCGGCGACCAAGGTGCTCGACAACCCGTACATGTACACCGACTACCGCGACAGCTCGACGCACGACGCCTACGAGACGCAGGCACCGCAGTCGGCTGGATCGGGCGCTCAGGGCTGACGCCGCACGCTGCGCAGAGAACGGCGCCGCCCCTCAAGGAGGCGGCGCCGTTCGACCATCGACGGGGCGGGCCTACTTCGTCCGCACCGAGATGCGCCATCGATCGGCCTCGCCGGTCTCGAAGGACTCGGCGTCGACGACCACGATCGAGGGCCCGCGCATCAGCGTGCCGCTGACGCTCTCTCCTCGATCGGCATCCAGCCAGAGGTCGGAGTAGTACAGGAAGTGCTCTTCCGTGACACTGACGCTGTCGACCACGGCGGTCGCGGTGATCCATGCTTCGCGCCCGCCGTACAGTCCGATCGCGTCGTCGTTGCCGGACCAGCGCAGCATGGGTGCGTGCCGCATGTCGCGCACGGTCAGCGTCCAGCTGCCGTCGGCGTCGACTCGCACGTAGCGGGGCGGATCGAGGCGATCGGTCGTGCTCAGCAGTCCCGTTCCGTTGAACGCATCCCCGAAGTCGTGGATCGGGATGGCCTGGAGCGCGAGCGAAGCATCCCTCGTCTCGACCGAGAACGAACCCCACTCTTCGTCGGGTCGGAAGGTGGCCTGCAGCACGCCCCAGTGAGCCCCTGGTGGCAGCGCGATCGTGTGGACCCCCGCGCGCCCGGAGATCGTCCCGCCCTGGAACGTGCCGTACCGGCTGCCGGCAAGGCGCTGCTCGCGGGTGAACGTGGTGGCCTCCGCGACATTCGTCAGATGCTGTGTCCCGGGTGCGAAGCGCGTGGTCGTACCGGCGTAGTAGCCCGAGCCGCAGATCTTGGCGCGCAGGGCGTTCGACGTGATCCAGAACTTGGTGCCGATGCCGGTGACCTTACTCACGGCGAGCCGATCGATCTGCTGGGGCACGGCGGTGTGGTCGTGGCAGGAGCGGCCCGAGAGCATCATCACGGAGTTCTGCTCTGCTGCCAGTAGCGAGGCACCGATCGTGTCCCCGTGGCCGTTGCCCGCGACGAGGAAGAGGTGGTCGGCGCTGATGCCGTGCACGAATCGCTGGATCACCGCTGCGTTGGTGCGATAGCGATCCTTGCCGGCGATGCGCTCGACCTGGCCGGAGATCCGCCAGTCGAGCTCATCGAGATACGCGGTCGGCAGCACGGAGGAGCTTCCGATGAAGAAGACCTGACCGAGGTCTCGGAGGCGAGGCGCGACACGGCTCGCCCAGGCGGCCGGGTCACCCATCGCCGGGATGAGCGCGGCACCCATGCGCGCCGCGACGTTGCCGGTCGCGAGGCCGTCGGAGTACCCGTTGCGGCCGATGATGAACGCCGTCGTGAGGTATCCGTTGTCGCGCACGACGTGGTCCGCGAGCTGCAGCGCCGAGTCGACGCGGTCGCGCTTGCCGACGCGGTAGATGCTGGCGCGCGGCAGGATCGAGCGCACGTCGGCCCAGAGGCGGCCGCTCAGGACGTCCGATGCGCCGACGAGGTTCACGTAGCGCGGGTTGAGCCGTCGCAGCTCTCGCTCGACGACGGACGGAACGGAATCGCGGCGCACCATGAGCACGTGAGCATCGGCCGCGGCTGCTG
The DNA here is from genome assembly GCA_007988785.1 of Agrococcus baldri. Lineage (GTDB taxonomy): Bacteria > Actinomycetota > Actinomycetes > Actinomycetales > Microbacteriaceae > Agrococcus > Agrococcus baldri_A. Next base: position 203,641 of record BJUU01000002.1, on the reverse strand, counting down.
CGGGCGGCACGGCCAGTGCATCGCCGCCGGACTCGCCGGAGGTGAGATAGACGGTGCTCGCGGTGCCCAGCCGCTGCGACATCAGCACGCTCGTGGCGTAGAGATCCTTGCCGCCGATCCAGTCGTGCTTGCTGGGCACGGCGGCGTCCGCTGGCGCGACGGGGGTCAGGATCGCGCCGATGAGGCCGAGCAGGACGGCGCCGATCGCGAGCGGCGCGAAGCGAGCGCGCCTGCGCCCAACAGCAGCCGGCGTAGCGGGTTCGGGTGTAGGTGCGTGCAGCGGCATGCGATCTCCCAGTCACGTGATGCGTTCCGATCGCGCTGGGAGGTGTCTCTGTCGCGCGGTGATTGTTCGTGCCGAACGTAGTGCAGGCAAACCTTGCGCATCAAGCAGATGTTCGATTCTTGAGCGAAAGTTCGGGATGCGGCTGCTCGCTCATTTGACCGGTCTATTGATTTTATGTATGGTCATTTCGTGGCGATGGCGCAGCACCAGCAGATCAGAGCGGACCTCGAGGCTCGCATCACGTCGGGCGAACTCCCTCCCGGGGCGAAGGTGCCCACCGAAGCGGAGCTCCAGCAGTCGCACGGAGTCAGCCGGTCCGTCGCGCAGCGTGTGTTGAACGATCTCGCGCAGGCGGGCCTCGTCGTCCGTCGCAGACGAGTCGGAACACACGTCTCGCAGGGAGCCCTCCAGGTCAACGTGATGCGCTCGGTCGACCCGCACGTCGGGGCGACGGAGATCCCGGGAACCATCAAGGTCGTGTCGGCGGCTGTCGTTCCGGCGGGCAAGGCGCAGGTCGAGCTGTCCGACGTCGAGCCGGATGAGCCGGTGGTGGAGGTGACCCGCGTACGCCACGACCTGGCAACGGACGAACCACTCGTAGTGGAGATCGCGGTGATCCCGTTCCGACTCGCTCCGGACCTGCTCGACGAGGATCTCGCCACAGCGACGATCCGTCGATACTTCGCGGAGCGCGGGGTGTCGATCGCGCGCTCTCGGATGTACTTCGACCCCGTGCTGCTCGAGGACCCGATCGCGACGCTCCTCGAGATCGAGGCCGGGGTCCCCGTGCTCAAGCGTCGGCGAGTGATGTGGCAGCCCGACGGCCGGATCGCTGAATCCACTGCGTATTACCTGCGCCCGGGAGCGATCGACTTCTACATCGAGTATTCGGACGCGGACGCGCGACCGATCTGACCCAGCCAGACAGCAAGCTCCGGTCTTGTGCCGGGGAACTTACCAATGGAGGTAAATCATGAACCGCAAGCTCATGGGCGCGATGGCAGGCGTAGCACTGGTCGGCCTGTTGACCGGATGCGCCAATCCGACGATCGAGGGTGCCAGCGAGCCGACGACGGACGAGGACATCCTCGCCTCGGTCGAGTCGGTGGACGAGATCGCCGCGATGCTGCCTGAGCAGTACCGCGAGAACGGCATCGTCATCTCGATCAATCCGGATGTCGAGCCCATCAAGTTCGTGGACGAGAACGGCGAGATCGTCGGCCTCAATCCCGACCTCCTCCGCGCTGCTGCGCAGGTGCTCGACACGGAGGCGCAGTTCCAGGAAGGCACGTTCGATGCCATGGTGCCCGGACTCGAGGCGAAGCGCTTCGATCTGATCGCCTCGGTGGCCGACTTCGTCGAGCGACAGACGCACATCGACTTCATCGACTACATGCGCAACGGCACCGCGATCGTCGCATCGCCCGAGTTCGAGCAGGACGAGATCACGCTCGAGGATCTGTGCGGCATGAGTGTGGGCTACGCACGCGGCACATCGCAGCAGGCGAGCCTCGAATCGGTGGCCGCGGACTGTGCTGAGTCAGGCGCGCCGGAAGTCATGCTCAACGGCTACAGCGACGCAGCGGCCGGCATCCTCTCCGTGCGGAGCGGCGAGGCCGACGCGTTCTGGGGCGACCACCCGCAGATGGCGTACAACGTCATGACCAGCCCGGAATCGTTCACGATCGTCTACGAGGAGCACGTGAGTGTGCTCGGGATCGGTGTCCACAAGGACGACCCGGAGCTTCGCGACGCCCTGCACGCCGCGTTGATGCATCTCGTCGAGGACGGCACCTACGGGGCGATCATGGCGAAGTGGGGCCTTGAAGACTCCGCCATGCCGGAGCTGCCCATCAACAGCGACATCTCCATGGAGCGCGACGAATGACCGCCGCGCCTCCCACGACGCGCGGCATACCCGTCGACGACGTATCCGGACAGTCCGTCGCCGCACTGCCCATCAAGCAGCGGGTGGGCGTCGGCTCCTGGCTGAGCATCGCTCTGGCCGTCTTCGTCGGCCTCGTGCTGATCGAGCTCCTCATCTTCAATGACAACTGGAACTGGGACCTCGTCTTCTCCTACCTGTTCAGCCAGGTCATCCTCACCGGCCTCCTGAACACGATCGTCCTGACGGTGCTGACGACGGTGCTCGGGTTGATCCTCGGCGTCTTCACCGCGTGGTGCCGGATGTCGAGGCTGGTGGTCCTGCGGACCTTCGCGCTCCTCTACATCTGGCTGATGCGGGCGATGCCGCCATTGGTGATGCTGCTCCTCGTCTTCTTCTGGGGAGCCCTCGTGCCGCGCCTCGGCATCGGGATCCCGTTCCTGCCTCCGATCTTCGAAGTGCCGACGAACGAGTTGATCTCCCGCTTCAGTGCGGCGATCATCGGGCTGGCGATCTACCTGGGTGCGTACTCGGCAGAGATCATCCGGGGCGGTGTGCTCTCGCTGCAGTCCGGGCAGTTCGAGGCGTGCAGGGCACTGGGGCTGCCACCGAGGCTCGCGTACCAGAAGATCCTCGGCCCCCAGCTGATCCGAGTGATCACGCCGTCTATGGCGAACGAGGTCATCACGATCTTCAAGAGCACCTCGCTCGTCTCGGTCATCGGCTACACGGAGCTGCTCACGACCGTCCAGACGATCTACGCCCGAAACTTCGAGACGATCCCGCTGCTCACCGTCGCGGTCATCTGGTACCTCGTCCTGACCAGCCTTGCCATGGTCGGTCAGTCGAGGCTCGAGAAGCGGTTCGGCCGCGGTTTCGCGCGGCGGTCGACGAAGAAGATGACGTCAGTCCAAGCAACTGCTACGACGGGAACCGCCAATGTCGGCCACTGAGAACGAGACCCTGCTGCGACTGGTGCACGTCAGCAAGCACTTCGGAGACCTCAAGGCGGTGGACGACGTCAGCCTCGACATCGAGGCTGGATCTGTCACCTGCATCGTCGGGCCGTCGGGATCTGGCAAGAGCACGTTGCTGCGCACGGTGAACATGATGGAGAGCCTCGACGGAGGCGCGATCTTCCTTCGCGGCCAGATGATCGGCCATGAGCTCCGCCGGGGCCACCGGGTGCCGGTCAAGGCTGCCGTCGCCCGACGGCAGACGCTCAACTTCGGGATGGTGTTCCAGCACTTCAACCTCTTCCCGAACTACACCGCGCTTGAGAACGTTGCGGCTGGCCCGATGCTCGTGCGCCGGACGAACAAGAAGACCGCCCACGGCGCGGCCAGGAGGTATCTGGAGCAGGTCGGCCTCGGTGACCGCGCCGATCACTACCCGAGCGAGCTCTCCGGCGGGCAGCAGCAACGCGTCGCCATTGCGAGGGCGCTGGCGATGGAACCGCAGATCCTGCTCTTCGACGAGCCGACGAGCGCGCTCGATCCGGAACTCGTGAATGAGGTGCTGGCGGTGATGCGGGGCCTGGCAGACGCGGGTTCGACCATGCTCGTCGTCACGCATGAGATGCGCTTCGCGGAGGAGGTCGCCGACGAGATCGTGATGATGGACGCCGGTCGCGTTGTCGAACGCGGTGCGCCGGCGCAGATCATCCACACGCCTTCCACGCCACGCGCAAGGAAGTTCTTCGCTTCGGTCGGGACGCTGGCGCCCTCCGAGGCACGGTAGAGAGCAGCGGAGATGTCCAAGAGAACGTTCATCGTCGTCGGCGCGGGAATCGTCGGCTGTGCGCTCGCAGAGGAGCTCTCTCGGCGCGGGCACCCGGTCTCGCTCGTCGACGCGGCTGAGGCGGGGTCAGGCACGAGCGCCGCGACGTTCGCGTGGATCAACGCGAACGGCAAGGAGCCTGAGGAGTACAGCATGCTCAACTTCCTTGGCCTCCAGGCCCATGAGAGAGCCGCCGCGCGAGGGGACCGCTGGTTCCACCAGACGGGCATGATGCAGATCGCGAGTTCCGTCGACGAGGCGACACAGCTCGAGCGCAATGTGGCGAACGTGGGGCTGGGCGAATACGGCGCACGGATGCTGACCCGCAGTGAGGTGCTCGAGCTCGAGCCCGACCTCGACGAGCGCGTCGTGCTGGCCGGAGCCATCTACCCCCGCGAGGGCTGGCTCGACGTCCCCACGATGTGCTTCACCCTGCTGGATCGAGCGATCGCGCAGGGAGTCCGCTACTTCCCGTTCGAGCGGGTCACGGAGATCGACGGTGCACTGATTCGTACGGTCTCACCTTCCGGTGCGGAGAGCTCGCACGAGGCTGACGTCATCGTTCTCGCAGCGGGAAACGGCACCAAAGCGATCCTGCACTCTGCCGGCTTCGAGTTCCCAGTCGTCGATCCCAACGAGAACGCCCTTGCTGCGGGCAGCTCTGGCGCGTCTGTGGGAATCATCAGCAGCACCGGCCCGGTGACGAAGGGTCCGCGTCATTTCGTGCGAGCCGTGGGCATCGCGGTGCGGCCGGGCCGAAATGGCGGTGTCACGTTCGCTGATCACCCGACGGGCGGCAGGTGGGGCCTCAACGACCCGGAGATCTGGTCGGTTCCCGAGCTGCTGCTCGAACGAGCCCGTCGGCTGTACCCGTCGCTCCGTGCCGCCGCGACCGAGTCGGTCGCTCTCGGGACGAGGGTGCTTCCGGAAGACGGCCTGACGATCGCCGACTGGATCGACGAGTCGAACCAGATCTATGCGATCGGGACGCACAGCGGGGTCACGCTCTCCGCGCACCTCGCTTCGTGCGTGGCTGATGAGCTCGTGCTCGGCAATCGCCACTGGTCACTCTCACGCTTCGGGATCGATCGCTTTGCCTCTGTGACCTGAAGCGCAGGGTCGACCTCTTCGCGCCTTGCGAGAGTGACCGACGCGGCGGCGACCTCGCCTGATGCCTGCCGCCGCGCGAGCGCCTGAGCGAAGACCGCCCCGAGCGCCCTGGAGTGCGACCAGGCAGGATGCAGGAGAGAGGGGAGCACAGCATGAAGGCGATGCAGTTCGAGGTCGATGGGCCGATGACGTGGGCGGATGCCACGGATCCGGTCGCCGGTGTCGGCGAGGTGATCGTCGAGGTCGCGGCGGCCGCGGTGAATCGCGCCGACCTGATGCAGCGTGCCGGCAAGTACCCGGCGCCCGCAGGCGAGTCGGATGTGCTGGGGCTCGAGTGCTCGGGCACGATCGTCGAGCTGGGCGAGGGCGTCACCGGCTGGGCCGTCGGCGACGAGGTGTGCGCGCTGCTCGCCGGCGGCGGCTACGCCGAGCGGGTCGCCGTGCCGGCGACGCAGCTGCTGCCGGTGCCCGAGGGCGTCTCGCTCGCGCATGCCGCCGCGCTGCCCGAGGCCGTGTGCACGGTGTGGAGCGCGATCCGCGAGCTGCCCGAGCCCGATGCCGGCGAGCTCGCGCTCGTGCACGGCGGCTCCGGCGGCATCGGCACGATGGCGATCCAGCTGCTGCGGGCGCTCGGCTGGCGGGTCGCTGCGACCGCGAGCGCTCGGCACCGCGGGCTGAGCGCCGGGCTCGGCGCCGAGATCGTGATCGATTACCGCAGTGAGGACTTCGTCGAGATTGTCAAGGCCGCCACCGACGGCCGCGGCGCGGGCTTCGTGCTCGACGTGATCGGCGCCGACTACCTCGACCGCAACCTCGACGCGCTCGCGCTCGACGGCGTGCTCACGGTCATCGCCGTGCAGGGAGGCACGAGGGCCGAGGTCGACCTGCGCAGGCTCATGCAGCGGCGCGTGACGCTGCGCGCGATGACGCTGCGCGCGCGGCCGCGCACCGGTGGCCGCGGCTCGAAGGCCGAGGTCGTGCGGCAGGTGCGCGAGCGGGTCTGGCCGCGCTTCGCCGCCGACCAGCTGCGGCCGGTGATCGGCGCGACGGTGCCGCTCGCCGAGGCCGGGCGGGCGCACGAGCTGATGGGCTCGCCCGAGGCGCCGGGCGGCAAGCTGCTGCTCGTACGCTGAGGGCGTCATTCGCCGTCGACGGTGTCGCTCGCGCCCCAATGTCACTAGCGTGGCAAGCCCGGAACCCGAGGCACGAGGAGCGGACATGACCGACCAGAGCACGAGCACCGGCAGCGGCGACGCGAGCGCCGACGACGCGAACCGCGAGACCACCGACCAGCTGGCCTTCCAGAACCCCGTCACCCGATACCCCGTCATCGAGCCGCCCGAGCAGGATCAGCCCGAGCCCGGCCTCGACGCGAAGCTGCTGCCCAAGAGCGACCGCGGCGAGTTCTCCTACCGCGGCACGGGCCGCCTCGAGGGGCGCAGGGCGCTCATCACCGGCGGCGACTCGGGCATCGGCGCGGCCGTCGCCATCGCGTTCGCGCGCGAGGGCGCCGACGTCGCGATCACCTACCTGCCCGCCGAGGAGCCCGACGCGCAGGAGATCAAGCGCATCGTCGAGGAGGCCGGCCGCACCGCCGTGCTGCTGCCCGGCGACCTCACCGACAAGGCCTTCTGCGAGTCGTCGGTGGCGGATGCGGTGGCCGGCCTGGGCGGGCTCGACATCCTGGTGAACAACGCGGGCAAGCAGATCGCGCAGAAGAGCCTCGCGGAGCTGCCCGACGAGCAGCTCGTGCAGACCTACGAGGTCAACGTCTTCGCGATGTTCCGCATCACGAAGGCGGCGCTGGCGCACCTGCAGCCCGGCTCCACGATCATCAACACGACGTCGATCGTGGCGTACATGGCGCCGGAGGTGCTGGTCGACTACGCCTCGACGAAGGCGGCGATCAACAGCTTCACGAAGAGCATGGGGCAGCAGCTCGCGCCGAAGGGCATCCGCGTGAACGCCGTCGCGCCGGGGCCGATCTGGACCCCGCTGCAGCCGACCGACGGCCAGCCGAAGGAGGAGCTGCCGACGTTCGGCCAGTCGACGCCGCTCGGCCGCGCCGGCCAGCCCACCGAGCTCGCGCCCGCCTACGTGTTCCTCGCCTCGCCCGAGTCGAGCTACGTGATCGGCGAGACGCTCAACGTGAACGGCGGCATGCCGACGCCCTGACCGCGGTCACGCCGGGCCATGAGGGCGCTCCCGCGGGGGCGTCGCTCACCCCTCCGGCGTGAACCACAACGGGAAGCGGATCGGCCCCGTGTTGCCCGAGACCGGCAGCCATTCGCCCGGGCCGGCGGCCTCGACATCCGGCATCCGCTGCGCCAGCAGCGGCAGCGCGACCGCCATGTCGGTGCGGGCGACGAAGTGGCCGAGGCAGTGGTGCACGCCGCCGCCGAAGCCCGAGTGCAGCGGCCGGTCGTCGACGGTGATGTCGAACGGCACGTGCTCGGCCATCGCGCGCGGGTCGGTGCCGGTCGCGTGCGAGAGCACCTGCACGATGCCGCCGGCGGGGATGCGCAGGCCGTGCAGGTCGACGTCCTCCCGGGCCTCGCGCGTCACCCAGGTGACCGTCGGGTTGACGCGCATGACCTCCTCGACGGCGCGCGCGCCGAGCTCGGGCCGCTCGGCCATGAGCCGCCACTGCTCCGGATGCGCGAGGAAGGTCTGCACCGCGAGTCCCAGCTGGTTGCGGGTCGTCTCCATGCCCGCGAACGCGAGGAAGACCAGCGCGACCGACAGCTCTCGGCGACTGAGCGCATCCGACCCCTCGTGCGCGGCGATGAGGGTGCTGACGAGGTCGTCGCGCGGCTGCGCCTGCCGATCGGCGACGACTTGCTCGATGTAGCCGGTGAGGCCCTCGAGGGCAGCCTCGATGCGCGGCAGGTCGCGGCGCACGTTGATGCCGAACGACTTGCCGAGGTCGTCGGCCCAGTGGGCGACCCGCGGCCACTCGTCGTCGGGCAGGCCGAGCAGCATGCAGAGGATGCGCGAGGAGTAGGGCTCGGCGAACTCGCTCACGAACTCGACCTCGCCGCGGCCCGCGAAGCCGTCGATCAGCTCGTTCGCGAGCGCCTGGAAGCGCGGGCGCATGGCCTCGATCGTCTTCATGCGGAACGCCGGCCCGAGCAGCCGCCGCAGCCGCAGGTGGTCGTCGCCGTCGAGGCTCAGCAGCGTCTCCTGCCACCACTCGCGCCACGGCCCGTCGTGGATGCCGTTCTGGTCGGGCCACTTGTCGTTGCCCTGCCGGAAGCGGCGATCCTTCAGCAGCGCCGTGCCCTCCTCGAAGCGCAGGATCGCCCAGCCGTAGGGCGTCTCGGCGACCCAGCTCTCGTCCCGCGCTGCATGCACGGCGGATGCGGTGACGTCGAAGGCGGGATCGGCGAGGTCGAGGAAGCGGGGAGCGGCCATGCCTGAGCCTATGGCTCGCGCGCTCGAGCTGGCGCGATCGCGGCGGCGCTTGACAGGCGTCCCGCAGGCCGTACGCTGTGTAGGTACTCTAAGTAGGTACTTTCCAGCACGTGGGCCAGAGTCGCCCCAGTCACCCAGGTAGGAGATTCGCCATGGCAGCCGAATCGCAGATCAAGAGTCGCGTCCCCCTGTTCGACGGCATGAACAAGATCCCCGGCGGGCTCATGCTGATCCCGCTGATCCTGGGATCGATCGTCGGCACCTTCTTCCCGGCCTTCCTGGAGATGGGCAACTTCACCACCGCGCTGTTCAAGGACAGCGCCCTGCCGCTCATCGGCGTGCTGATCTTCGCGACCGGCATGCAGATCACGCTCAAGACCTCCGGCCCGGTGCTGGCGACGACCGGCACCATCCTGCTGACGAAGTCGATCATCCCCGCGACGCTCGTCGTCATCCTCGGCAGCTTCACCGGCCTCGACGGCGTGCTCGGCGTCTCGATCCTGGCGCTCATCGTCATCATGGACAACAGCAACGGCGGCCTCTGGCTGGCCTTCACCGGCCGCTACGGGAACAACACCGACCGCGGCGCCTACATGGCCTCCGCCATCAACGACGGCCCCTTCTTCTCCATGCTGTTCCTGGGCGCCGCCGGCCTCGCCGACATCCCCTTCACGCTCCTGCTCGCAGCGGTCATCCCGCTGCTCGCGGGCGTGATCGTCGGCAACCTCGACGCGCGCTGGACCGAGATCATGCGTCCGGTCCCCAACATCGTCATCCCGTTCTTCGCCTTCGCGCTGGGCACCGGCATCAACCTCGGCAACGTGGTCACCGGCGGCCTCACCGGCCTGCTCGTCGGCGTCGTTGCCGTGCTCGTCACCGGCACCTTCGCCTACTTCGGCTACCGGTGGATCCTGCGCCGCGGCAAGCAGTCGGGCATCGGCATCGCCTCGGCGACGACCGCCGGCAACGCCATCGCGACGCCGGCGATCATCGCCGCCGCCGACCCGAGCTTCGCGCCCTACATGGAGGTCGCGACCGCGCAGGTCGCCTCGGCGGTGCTCGTCTCCGCGGTCCTGGCGCCGCTGCTGGCCGCGTGGGTGCTCAAGCGGCAGGGAGGGCTGGTCGAATCCGAGCCCGAGGCGGGCGCCGGCGGGGAGATCGCCGAGTCGAAGACGGTGTGACGGATGCGGCAGCAGTTCACGGTCGCGCGTGCGGTCCCAGCGGGCATCGCCGCCGATGACCTGACGGGAGCGACCGACTCCGCCGTCCAGTTCGCCCGCGACGGCTGGCAGGCGCGGCTGACGCTGGCACCGACGCGCGACGGCGGCGCGGCGTTCGGGTCGGTCGTCGCGGTCGTCACCGACGCCAGGGCGCAGAGCCAGGAGGACGCCCGCGCGTCGACCGCCGAGGCGGTGACCGGCCTGCGCGAGGCGGGCGCGCGGCGCATCTTCGTCAAGATCGACTCCACCATGCGGGGCTCGGTGCTCGGGCAGCTCCGCGGCGCGCTCGATGCCTGGTCGAGCGAGCATCCGGGCGCCTTCGCCGTCGTGTGCCCCGCGTATCCCGCGATGGGGCGCACGGTCGAGGCCGGCGAGCTCCTGGTGCACGGCGCCGGCGTGCACACGGGCCCGGCGGGCACCGACCCCGTCACGCCGGTGACGACGAGCGCGTTCTCGGAGCTGCTGCCGGGCAGCGTCGCGCTGCGGCTCGGCGCCGAGTCCGCGGCGTCGAACGCGGCGATGCTCGAGGCCGCCGGTGCCGGCGGGCGGACGGTCGTGGTCGACGCGGTCGCCGACGCCGATCTCGCCCGGCTCGCCGAGGCCGTCGCCCTGCTCGGGCCGCGCGCGATCCCCGTCGGCGCGGCCGGACTCGCCGCGGCGATGTCGCACGTGTGGTCTGCGGCCCGGGCGTCGCGCACGGACGACGAGCGCAGCATCCGCCGCATCGTCGTCGTCGTGAGCTCGCTCCACGAGGTGTCGCGCGCGCAGGCCGAGCACCTGCTGCAGGCGCTGCCGGCGGATCGCGTCCGCCGGCTCGCCCCATCGCTGGACGACGTGCTGCGGCCCCAGGCGATCGCCGCGTGGGCGCAGCAGCAGCTCGATGCGTCGCCGGAGCTGCCGGAGGTCGTCGTGGTGGCCTCGCCGCTCGAGCGCCCGTCGCAGGAGACCGGTGCGCCGTCGACCGCGGAGCGCGTGGCCGAGAGCCTCGCGACCATCACGGCGCAGGTCTTCGACCGTGCCGAGGTGGATGCGGTGATGCTGCTCGGCGGCGAGGGCGCCCGCGCGGTGCTCGGCCGGCTCGGCACGACGTCGCTGCTGATCCGCGACGCGATCCGCGAGGGCATCCCGCTGGGCGTCCTCGAGGGCGGCACGGCCGACGGCGCGATGGTCGTCACGAAGGCCGGCGGCTTCGGCGAGATCACCTCGGTGACCGGCATCGTCCAGGAACTCCTCCACCCATGATCGAACCCGGCGGCAGCACGTGCACCGCCGACCCAGTAGCAAGGATCCGCACATGACGCTCCCCAGACTCGCGCTCACCCTCGGTGACGTGGCCGGCATCGGCCCGGAGATCACCGCCAAGTCGCTGCTCGGCCATGACGACCTGCGCACGCGCTGCGTGCCGGTCGTGATCGGCGACGAGTGGGCGATGCGGCGAGGCGTCGTCAGCGTCGGCGGCGCCCCGGATGCGGTGCGCGTCATCGCCTCGGTCGCCGACGCGACGAACACGCCGGGCACGATCGAGCTGATCCAGACCGGACCCTCGCTCGAGGGCGTCGAGCTCGGCGAGCTGAGCCCGGTGGCCGGCGACGGCGCCTACCGCTTCGTGGTCGAGGCATGCCGGCTGGCCCGCGAGGGCGAGGTCGACGGCATCGTGACGGCGCCGCTCAACAAGGCCGCGATGCACGCGGGCGGCCACGGCTTCCCCGGGCACACCGAGCTGCTCGCGCACGAGTTCGGGGTCAAGAACTACTCGCTCGTGCTCTCCGCGGGCGAGCTGTACTTCTTCCACCTCACCACGCACGTGTCGATGCGGCAGGCGATCGAGGACATCACCTTCGAGCGCACGCTGAGCGTGCTGCGGCTCGCGGGCGCCTTCGCGCGCTCGATGGGCAAGCCGGATGAGCGCATCGGCCTCGCGGGCCTCAACCCACACGCGGGCGAGAACCGCATCTTCGGCGACGAGGACGCCGACATCCTGCAGCCGGCGGTGGCGGCGGCCCGCGAGGAGGGGCTCAACGCGGTCGGCCCGCTGCCGGGCGACGCGCTCATCCCCGCTGCGGTGCGCGGCAAGTTCAACCTGGCTGTCGTCTGCTACCACGACCAGGGCCACGCCCCCTTCAAGGCGGTGTACGGCGACGACGGCGTGAACATCACGGTCGGGCTGCCCGTCGTGCGCGTGTCGGTCGACCACGGCACCGCGTTCGACATCGCGGGCCAGGGCATCGCGCGCGAGGCGAGCCTGGTGCTCTCGCTCGAGCGCGCCGCCACGCTGGCGCCGGGGTGGGAGCACGTCTGGAGCGCGGCGCAGGCCGAGCCCGAGACGGGCGCCTGAGAGCGGTACGCTGACGCGGGCGATCGGAGCGGAGGTCATGCATGTGGATCGATGCGGTCGCCGCTGATGCCGTCGATCCGGCGAGACCCGAGCCGCTGCACGTCCAGCTGAGCGAGCTGCTGCGCGCCGGCATCGCCGACGGCACGCTGGCGCCGGGCTCGCAGCTGCCGACCGAGGCCGCGATCCAGCAGAAGTTCGGCATCTCCCGCTCGGTCGTGCGGCAGGCCATGGCGGGCATGACGGCCGACGGCCTCGTGCTGCGCGGCCGCGGGCGAGGCAGCGTCGTCGCCCCGCATCACGAGCATCACCGCCACGTGCAGCGCATGACGGGGCTGTCGGCGCAGCTGTCGACGAACGCGGGCTCGGTCGGCACCGAGGTGCTGTCGCTCGGCGAGGATCGCGATGCGCGCGCCGAGGAGGCGCTCGGCACGGCGAGGCTGGTCTCGCTCCGTCGGCGGCGCTTCGCCGATGGCGAGGCGATCGCCGTCATCCACACCTGGCTGCCCGCGACGCTCGTCGAGGGGCTGACTGCTGCGGAGCTGCGGGATGCCTCGCTGCACGCCGTGCTCGCCGAGCGCTTCGGCGTGCCGGTGACGGCAGGCCATCGGCAGATCCGCGCGGTGCCCGCATCGGAGCAGCTGGCGACCGAGCTGTCGCTGTCGCCCGGCGACCCCCTGCTGCTGCTCGAGGGCACGAGCGTCGACGACGGCGGCAGCCCGGTGGAGTACTTCTCGACCTGGCATCGTGCCGATCGGGTGGTGTTCGACATCGATGCGCGGCGCGCCGAGGCGGCAGTGTCGGAGCCGGATCCCGAGCTCGTGCGTCGCGTCGAGCAGCTGGCGCGCGAGCTGCGCGACATCTCGAGCCGGCTGTCGCCGGCTCGCCGCTGAGCCTCGCAGCGGCTCGCCCGCTCCGGCACCGGCTCGTAGGCTGGCAGTGGAACCGACACCGAGGAGGACCGGACGATGCCCGACCGCGCCGACGGCACGTACGTCTCGCAGTCCGACGCGCTGGCGCTGTGGTGGCCGGCCGCCCGCGATGCGCTGCTCGAGGTCGGGCGCGAGGGTGCGACGATCACCGAGCAGCAGCTGGCCGAGCGCATCCAGGCGGCGACCGGCGTCACCACGCGGCCGCCGGTCGGCGAGTGGATCGGGCGGGTGCTCGAGCGCGTCACCGGCGACGCCGAGTCGCGCGGCGAGGCGACGCCCGCGGCGCGCTGCGTGCGGCCGACGGTCGAGCGGGCACGGCGCAGCGCGCCGCGGTCGAGCACGCGATCGGCGCCCCGCTCGCCAGCGCCCGCAGCACCGCGGCCGCAGCTGCGCGAGGTGACGTGCTCGAGCTGCTTCATGCTCGTGCCGGCGGCGGCAGAGTGCCGCGAGTGCGGTGCCCCCTTGGAGGAGCCCGCGTGACCCGCCACTACGTCGCCATCGCGACCTACACCGCCAAGCCCGACACCGCCGACCAGGTGGCGCAGCTGCTGCCGTGGCTCGCGCAGGCCAGCCGGCAGGAGCCCGGCAACATCTCGTACTCGATCGCGCGCGATCTCGAGCGGCCCCACGTGTTCACCATCGTCGAGATCTACGACGACGCGGATGCGTTCACCGCGCACCGCGAGAGCGCCCACTTCGCGTCGATCGCCAAGATGCAGATCATCCCGCTGCTGGAGTCGCGCGTCGTCGTCGGATACGAGGGCGACGGCGTCATCGGCTGAGCCTCAGCCCAGGGATCTGCGCGATGACCGTCGACGCGCAGCGCTATGTATACGCAATCGCGAAATGTGCGCACAGTTGTGGTGCTCGGTCGCGATTATGCATACACTCGCCGCGTGAGCATCATCGGGGAGAGCGCGAAGGCGAGCGATCGCGCATACGCAACGCTGCTCGACGAGATCCAGTCGGGCGGGCTTCCTGCGGGTGCCGTGCTCGGCGAGGTCGAGCAGGCTGCCCGCCTCGGCGTCAGCCGCACCCCGCTGCGCGAAGCCATCAGGAAGCTGGTCGCCGACGGCTTGGTCGAGCAGCAGTCTCCGCGAGTGATGGTCGTCACCGCTGTCGACGCCGACAACATCCGCGAGCTCTTCGAGCTGCGACGCGCGCTCGAGGAATCCGCTGCCCGGCTCGCAGCCCAGCGGGGGGACGCTGCGGCGTTCGCCACGCTCGCCGAGGAGTTCGCTCGCGTGCAGCTCGATGGCGATGCCGGTCGCGACGCGTACTACGCCCTCATCGCGCGATTCGACCTGGCGCTCGACGCGGGCGCGGACAACACCTACCTGGCAGCCGCCCTCCGCACGGTGCGCACCCACCTGGTCCGTGTCCGCCGCCTCGCCCGCGACCAGCCGACCAGGCTGGCCGAGTCGGTCGCCGAGCATCGACTCATCGCGGAGGCCCTCGCCGACCGCAACGGCGACCTGGCCGCCCACGCGACGCACGTGCACCTGCACAACGCGCTCCGGAACATCCTCGATTCCCTGCCCGCCGACGTCGCGGCGAAGGCCGCGCGCGCCGGCTCGAGCTCCCCGCGAAGCAAAGGAACATCATGACCGTCCTGCACCCCGTCCGCGTGTACCGCAGCGAAGAGGATCTGCCCCGCGAGGAGCAGCTCGCCTGGAAGCTCGCCGAGGTCGCCGCCGACCCGGTGGAGGCCGAGCCCGAGGTCGTCGACATGATCATCAACCGCGTCATCGACAACGCCTCGGTCGCGGCGGCCTCGCTGACGCGCGACCCGATCGTCGCCTCCCGCGCACAGGCGCTCGCGCACCCCGTCTCGACCGGCGGCCGGGGCGCCTCGATCTTCGGCCTCGCGGCCGAGAGGTCCAGCCCCGAGTGGGCCGCATGGGCCAACGGCGTCGCCGTTCGCGAGCTCGACTACCACGACACCTTCCTCGCCGCCGAGTACTCGCACCCCGGTGACAACATCCCCCCGATCCTCGCCGTCGCGCAGCACGTCGGCTCGGACGGCCGCGCGCTCGTGCGTGCCATCGCGACCGGCTACGAGATCCAGATGAGCCTGGTGCGCGCCATCTGCCTGCACAAGCACAAGATCGACCACGTCGCGCACATCGGACCCTCCGCATCCGCAGGCATCGGCACGCTGCTCGGCCTCGACACGGCGACGATCTACCAGGCGATCGCCCAGGGCCTGCACACCACGACCGCCACGCGCCAGAGCCGCAAGGGCGAGATCTCGACCTGGAAGGCGCACGCGCCCGCCTTCGCCGGCAAGATGGCCGTCGAAGCCGTCGATCGCGCCATGCGCGGGCAGACGTCGCCGTCGCCGATCTACGAGGGCGAGGACGGCGTGATCGCCTGGATGCTCGACGGCCCGGGCGCCAGCTACCAGGTGCCGCTGCCCGCCAAGGGCGAGCCGAAGCGCGCGATCCTCGACAGCTACACGAAGGAGCACTCGGCCGAGTACCAGGCGCAGGCGCTCATCGACCTCGCCCGCAAGCTGCACGGCGAGCACCCGGAGCTCGCCGACGCGAGCAACGTCAAGGCGATCGTCATCCACACGAGCCACCACACGCACACCGTGATCGGCTCGGGCGCGAACGACCCGCAGAAGTACGACCCGACGGCCTCGCGGGAGACGCTCGACCACTCGATCCCGTACATCTTCACTGTCGCGCTGCAGGACGGCGGCTGGCACCACGTCGACTCGTACACGCCCGAGCGCGCCGGCCGCGCCGACACCGTCGAGCTGTGGAACAAGGTCACCACTGCCGAGGACGCCGAGTGGACGCGCCGCTACCACTCGGAGGACCCGGCGGAGAAGGCCTTCGGCGGCCGCGTGGAGATCGAGCTGCAGGACGGCACGAAGCTGGTCGACGAGATCGCGGTGGCGGATGCGCACCCGCTCGGCGCGCGCCCGTTCGCTCGCGAGCAGTACATCAAGAAGTTCCGGATGCTCGCGGAGCCCGTGCTCGAGGAGGCCGAGATCGAGCGCTTCCTCGAGCTCGTGCAGCGGCTGCCGGAGCTCTCGGCGGATGAGGTCCGCGAGCTCAACATCGTGGCGAAGGCCGACCTGCTCGACCTGGCCGCGGCACCGAAGGGGCTCTTCTGATGCTGCACTCGCAGACGCCGGCGCACGAGAAGCGGCGCGCCTTCCGCGAGCGACTCGCGACCGGCGAGATCCTGCGCTTCCCGGGGGCGTTCAACCCGCTGAGCGCCAGGCTCATCGAGCGCAAGGGATTCGAGGGCGTCTACATCTCGGGTGCCGTGCTGAGCGCCGATCTGGGGCTGCCCGACATCGGGCTGACGACGCTGACCGAGGTCGCAGGCCGTGGCCAGCAGATCGCCCGCGTCACCGAGCTGCCGGCGATCATCGACGCCGACACCGGCTTCGGCGAGCCGATGAACGTGGCGCGCACGATCCAGACGCTCGAGGACGCCGGGCTCGCGGGCGCCCACATCGAGGATCAGATCAACCCGAAGCGCTGCGGCCATCTCGACGGCAAGGCCGTGGTCGACGAGAGCACGGCGATCAAGCGCATCCGCGCCGCCGTCGAAGCACGGCGTGACGAGCACTTCCTCGTCATGGCGCGCACCGACATCGCCGCGGTCGACGGGCTCGATGCGGCGAAGGACCGCGCGAAGGCGCTGGTGGATGCCGGGGCCGACGCGATCTTCCCGGAGGCGATGCGCTCGTTGGAGGAGTTCGCGGCGATCCGCGAGGCGGTGGACGTGCCGATCCTCGCCAACATGACGGAGTTCGGGAAGTCCGAGCTCTTCTCGGTCGAGCAGCTGGCGGGGGTCGGCGTCAACATCGTCATCTGGCCGGTGTCGCTGCTGCGCATGGCGATGGGCTCGGCCGACCGCGCGCTCGACACGCTCATCGACGAGGGCCACCTCACGGGCCGGCTCGACGAGATGCAGCACCGCGCCGACCTCTACGACCTGCTGGACTACGAGGAGTACAACCGCTTCGACTCCGGCGTCTTCAATTTCACCGTCACGAAGGAGCGAGCATGAGCGACATCAAGAAGGGGCTGGCGGGAGTCGTCGCCGACGAGACGTCGATCAGCAAGGTCAACCCCGAGACCAACAGCCTGCTCTACCGCGGCTACCCGGTGCAGGAGCTCGCGTCGACGCAGCCGTTCGAGGCGGTGGCCTACCTGCTCTGGCACGGCGAGCTGCCGACCGACGAGCAGCTGGCCGAGTTCCGCGTCGCGGAGCGCGCGCACCGAGCCCTCCAGCCCGCGGTGAAGGCTGCGATCGACCAGCTGCCGCTCGACTCGCACCCGATGGACGAGGTGCGCATGGCCGTCGACGCCATCGGCGCCATCGAGACCGCCGGCAGCGGCAACGTGCTCGACGCCGTCGGCACGCCGAAGGAGAACCTGGAGCGCAGCCTGCGGCTGTTCGCGGCGCTGCCCGCCATCGTCGCCTACGGCCAGCGCCGCCGCCGCGGGCTCGAGCCCGTCGACCCGCGCGACGACCTCGACTACGCCGCGAACTTCCTCTGGCTCACCTTCGGCGAGGAGGCGGACCCCGTCGTCGTCGAGGCGTTCAACCGCTCGATGACGCTGTACGCCGAGCACTCGTTCAATGCTTCGACCTTCACCGCCCGCGTGATCACGTCGACGCTGAGCGACCTCTACTCTGCGGTCGTCGGCGCCATCGGCGCGCTCAAGGGCCCCCTGCACGGCGGTGCGAACGAGGCGGTGCAGCACATCTTCGAGGAGATCGGCAGCGCTGAGAAGGTCGCCGAGTGGCTCGACGCGGCCCTCGCCGAGAAGCGCAAGATCATGGGGTTCGGCCACCGCGTCTACAAGCGCGGCGACTCGCGCGTGCCCACGATGAAGGCGTCGCTGGACACCCTGGTCGAGTTCTACGACCGCTCCGACGTCGCCGAGCTCTACGCCACGCTCGAGAGCGAGTTCGTCGGCCGCAAGGGGATCTATCCGAACCTCGACTACCCGTCGGGCCCGGCCTACAACCTGATCGGCTTCGACACCCTCACGTTCACGCCGCTGTTCGTCGCGGCACGCGTGACCGGCTGGACGGCGCACATCCTGGAGCAGCAGGCGTCGAACGCCCTGATCCGCCCGCTCTCTGCCTACAACGGTGTCGACGAGCGCCACATCGCCGGCTACGTGCCCGACGCGGCGACGCTCGAAGCGCAGCAGCGCGCGGAGGAGGCGAGCTGAGCCGACAGAGCGCAGCTCCGCTCACATGATCCGCCGAAGACGACAAGGAGGGCAGCATGACGCAGACCGAGCGATTGCACACCGCGGTGTCGCACGCTGAACCCTGTGACGAGATCGGCATCGACCGATGGCTGGCACTCATGGCCGACAGCGATCGTCGCGCGATCGTGGATCACCTCGCGATGCACGCTCGAGGGGGAGAGGTGACGATCGGAGAGCTGGCGTTCGCCGTCGGTGTCACGAGATTCAGCATGTCCCGGCACCTCCAGATCCTGCGCGACGCTGGGCTTGTAGAGCTCAGGAAGAGCGGCAACCGAGTCATGGCGCGAGTGACGCCGGAGCCCATGAGGCTCATCGACGACTGGGTGTGGAGCATCCTCGAGGCGCTCGACAAGAGGCCGGCGGTGTGAGTGTCGCGGTAGCGGATGTCCGCCTCGACCAGCAGGCGCTTCGGCCGAGCAGTTCGCATGGGCAGCCGGTTTCGGCGAACGCACGGTGGACTGGCGAGCGGGCGGCCGCCGACGGCGAGTGCTACCCGACCCCAGAAGCCTCGATCTGCGATGTGCCGCATCGGTCGGCGCCGTGAAGCGCGCTGCGCTGGCCACATACGGGAACGTGGTTCGCCCCACACGCCAAGGTGGGAGGCCCGCTGCGATGCAGCGAGCCTCCCACCCTCTGACGGCGCTCAGTGCCCCGTGATGTCCCGGATCTCGCTGAGCATCTGGGCGCCACGCTCGCCAGCACCCTCTTCAGAGGCGAACCAGTCGTAGACGGGCTGGCCGTTCTCCACGTACGCCTCGACCTCGCTCTCGGAGGGCTCCACCATCTCGATGCCGAGCTCTGAGAGCTCAGCGAGAGACGCCTCGTACTGCTCCTGGTAGAGCGGGAACAGGCCCTCCTCGAACTCCTCCATGCCCTCCTCGAGCGCTGCTCGCTCGTCATCCGAGAGGCTGTCGAGGAAGGAGTTCGTGAAGATGAACTGGTTCGACGACAGGCCCAGCGGGAAGAAGTTCCCGTAGCGCAGCACTTCGTGCAGGCTCACGCCCTTGATGTCGGTCGCGCTCGCCACGGTGCCGTCGATGATCTGCCGCTCGAGGGAGCCATAGACTTCGGAGAACGGCATCTCGATCGGTGATGCGCCCTGCGCACGGAACGTCTGGATCGTGAAAGCGCTGTTCGCGCGGATCGACAGGCCCTGCCAGTCCGCGGCCGTCGGCACAGGCTGGTCGCCGGTCCACAGGACCGTGTTCATGGTGCCTACGATCGCGAGCGAGGTCGCGTCGGCCTCACGCGTCACATCCTCGTTCATGACGGGGAGGACGACCTCCTCCATGATGCGCGGGATGTCGTCCTCGTTCAGGATGAGTCCGGGGACCGCCCCGACGTGCCACGCGGGATAGGTCGCCGCCATGTAGTCGGTGTAGACGTGGCCGCCCGCGAAGCGGTTGGCACTGAGCGCCGGAAGGAGCTCGGTGGGGCCGACGACGTCCTCGACGATCTCCACCGTCACGCGGCCGTCCGTCGCCTCGCTGACGATATCCGGGATCATCTCCACGGAGGTGTTGCCCGGGGAGCCAGCAATGCTCACGGTCAGCGCGAACTGGACGGTCTCGGCGCCCGACGCTTCTCCTTCGCTGCCGGTCGTCGCCGACGAACTCGCGCAACCGCTCAGGGTCACCGCGATCGCGGCGAGCCCTGCCATCGCGACCGACATCCTCTTGTTCTTCATGGGGTTCGTCCTCTCGGGTACTGAGTCGTCGTCCTTGGCGCTCAGGTCTGGTGGTAGGGGAAGGGGAACTGCTGCCGTCATCCCGACAAGCCCGGCAACCAGGTGACGATCGACGGGAACACGGAGATGAGCACCACGAGCGCCAGCAGCGCGCCCACGAACGGCAGAGAGCCGAGCGCGATGTCGCTGAACGTCTGGCCGGCCTTCACGCGCTGCAGCACGAAGAGGTTCATGCCGACCGGCGGCGTGATGAGCCCGATCTCGACCAGGATGATGATGATGATGCCTAGCCAGACCCCGTCGACGCCGAGCGAGCTCAGGATGGGGTAGACGACCGGGATGGTCATCACGATCAGCGACGTGCTCTCGATGAACAGGCCGAGGACGAGGTAGAAGACACCGACGAGCAGGACGATGACCCACACGGGGAGGCCTGAGGTCGACAGCCAGGCGGAGATGTCCGCCGTGTATCCGAGGTACTTGAGCAGGTAGCTGAACATGCCCGCGGCGCCGATGATGAAGAGCACGGCTGCCGAGACGTACACCGTGGAGCCGACCGCGGCCCACGCCTGCTTGAGGTTGAAGCGACGGAAGCCCAGTCCCAACAGGAGCGCGGCACCCGCGCCCACTCCCGCCGACTCGGTGGGGGAGAAGAGTCCGGCGTAGATGCCGCCGAGGATGAACACGATGAGGCTGAGCACCGCGACCACCGAGACCACGGTCTGCCCGAGGGATCGCTCGCCGACCACTCCCGAGTCGAAGGCTCCGCCGGGTATGACACCCGTCTTTCGCCGGTGGATCAGCGACCCGACGAAGATGACCAGGCAGAAGAGTGCGGCGCCGATGATCCCCGGCAGGATGCCGGCCATGAACAGCGCACCGATGGATTCACCGGTCATGCCGCCGTACATGATCATGACGGTGCTCGGCGGGAGGAGGATGCCGAGCGTACCGCCGGCCGCGATGCTGCCGAACGTCAGGCGCTTGCTGTAGCCGAGCTTCACCATGGTGGGACCGGCGACCGTGCCCATCGTCGCAGCGTTCGCGATGCTCGAGCCCGACATGGAGGCGAAGATGACGCTGGAACCGATGTTGGCGTACGCGGCACCCCCTGGCACCTTCTGCAGGATCAGCGTCATCAACCGGTAGACATCGTCGACGAACTTCGCACGCAGCAGCAGCTCGCCCATGAGCACGAACAGCGGGATGGCGGTCAGCGACAGCGAGTTGATGCTCTCGAAGAACGCCAGCCCGGCGCCGTCGAGCAGCGGGTAGTCGAAGCCGATCCAGAGACCCAGGAGGGCGATGGCGCCGAGCGCGATGCCGACGCGCACGCCGGCCAGCAGGAGCACGATGAGCAGGGCGAACATGCCGCCCAGGCCGAGGAACGCCGCTTCCATCAGATGGCCTCCGCGTAGCTCGGCAGCTCTTCGTCGGCGGCACCGGTGTCGTCACCCATGAACCACTGCAACAGCGCGGCCAGCTGCGCGAGCCACATGTTGCCGAATCCGATCACGAGGGACAGGAGGATCAACCACTCGTCGATGGCGATGTTCAAGAAGTACTCCTGCACATGGGATTCGTAGGACGTGGTGACAGCGGCCACGCCCGCTGCGAAGAGGGCTGAGATGACGGCCAGGCTGAACACCTCGTTGAGCAGCTCCGCCCAGCGACGTGCGGACGGCCGGAGGCGGTTGAGCACGATGTCGACGCGGATGTGCTCGCGATCGATGAGCGCGATTCCGAGCATCGCGACGCAGATCATCGACGTGAGCACCGCGCCGAGCTGGTTGACGACGCCGGTCGGAGCGTTGAAGACGTAGCGCGCGACGACTTCGTAGCAGAACGCCACGGTCATCACGACGAGCATCGCGCGAGCGAGGTAGCCGAACACGCGCGAGATGACCGTGATGATCGAGACCGCGGTCTTCAGCGGACCGGTCCTGCTTCGGGCGGCGCTCGGGCCGGCGGCAGAGGGTGAAGTGTTTGGCATCGTGCCCTTGTCGGTTGATCGTCGTTGATACCGGATCGCCACCAGCGCAGGCATCGACGCGAGCGCGGGACAGCTGTCCCTAAGTATCAGTTTTCATGTACCTTGTGTCAAGGCGCACGGCGTGGTGCGGCTGACGGCCAGGACGAGGAAGTTCTCATGACGACGAAGTTTGATTTCGATGGCCAGACGGCGATCGTGACCGGCGGTGCATCGGGAATCGGCGCTGCGATCACGCGTCTGCTGATCGAGTCCGGTGCGACGGTCTACGTCGCTGACGTCGATCCCGAGAGTGCCCCCGAGGGTGCGCTGCGAGCCGAGGTCGACGTGGCCGACTGGGATTCGATGACGGCGTTCGTCGACGACGTCGCCGCGCAGACCGGGCGCATCGACGCCATCTTCAACAACGCTGCGATCAACGCCTTCACGGATCTCCTCGATGCGACTGTCGACGAGTTCGAACGCATCATGCGGGTCAATGCCCGAGGGGTCTTCGTCGGCATGAAGGCAGTGCTGCCTTCGATGCTCAGGGCCGGGCGCGGGGCGATCGTGAACACCGGCTCCACCGCCGCGGTCATCGGCATCGACGACCGGGCCTCGTACTCGGCGTCCAAGGGCGCCGTCGTGGCGCTGACCAGGCAGGTCGCGGTGCAGTACGCGTCACGTGGCATCCGTGCCAACGTCGTGCATCCCGGGACCACGAGCTCCCCCATGCTCACGCAGGTGATCGCAGCGGCGGGCGACTCGGGTGCCACCCTGCAGCGATTGACGACGCGTCAGCCGATCAACAGGATGGCCGACGCGACCGAGATCGCAAGCGCGGCGGTCTATCTGGCCTCCGATCTCGCGAGCTACGTCACGGGGGTCGAGCTGACGGTCGACGGCGGATGGACGGCAGCGTGAGCGCGCCGCGCGGCCTGGTCGTGCCCGAGCGACCCCAGCTCGCCGATCGCGCCCGCGGCCGTCTGAGCGGCAAGGTGGCGCTGGTGACCGGTGCGGGGGATCCCGCCGACTCGGTTCCGAGCATCGGGCACGCCATCGCCGTCCTCCTCGCCCATGCCGGCGCCGCGGTCGCGGTCGTCGACGTCGACGCAGCCGCGGCGCAGCGCACGGTGGACCGGATCACGGATCTCGGGGGCAGAGCCATCGCTGCCTTGGCCGACTTGAGGAGTCGGGAGAGCGTCGAGGCCGCGGTAGAGCAGACGGCCTCGTCCTTCGGTGCTCTCGATGTGGTCGTGAACGCAGCAGCGGTCCTGGGTGACGCCTCGACGCTGGACGCCGGCGACGACGAGATCCTGGCGACGCTCGACGTCAACCTGATGGGGACGATCCGGGTGAGCCGGGCCGCGCTGCCGCGACTGGGCAGCCGCGCCTCGATCGTGCACATCGGCTCGCTCGGAGCGTTCCGAACGTTCGGCAAGCTCGACTACGAGGCGTCGAAGGGCGCGCTGAACGCGATCGTCAACACGATGGCGGTGGAGTACGGAGCTCGCGGCGTGCGTGTCAACGGGGTCAGCCCAGGGCAGGTCTGGACGCCGATGGGAAGACGGCGTCTCGTGACGCTGGGGATGTCACGGGCCGAGATCGAGGCTCACCGGGAGACGAGGGCGCGGGGCGTGCCGCTGCAGATCGAGGGCTCGGCGTGGGACGTCGCTTCCGCTGTGCTGTTCCTCGCGAGCGACGACGCGATGTGGATCACAGGCCAGAACCTCCTGGTCGACGGTGGTCAGAGTGGCGTGGTCGGCTACCTGCCGACCGCGGGCAATTGATCCGAGACGGTGGAAGAGGGAGCACAGTGGGCTATCTGCAACCTGATGAATGGCAGAACATCGAAGTGACTCGACGTGGCGCGATCACGCTGCTGCGCCTGCACACCCACGACGGACCCTTGGTCTGGACCGCGAGAGCCCATCAAGAGCTGGCCGACCTGTGGGTCTGGCTCTCGGGGGATGAGGCGACGCGTGTCGCTGTGCTGATGGGCACGGGTCCCAACTTCTGTGTCGAGATCATCTCCCCGAGCCTGGAGAAGGAGTGGCACGACATCTGGGTCGAGGGGCGTCGCATGATCAGCGGCATGGTCGATCTCAACGTGCCGTTGATCTCGATCGTGAACGGACCCGTCTCGATCCACACTGAGCTCGCGGTGCTGGCGGACATCGTCTTGGCGGCGCCGGAGGCATCGTTCGCGGATCGCGCGCACATGACGCGCGGCGTGGTGCCCGGGGATGGTGTGCAGGTCGTGTGGCGCGAGCTCCTCGGCCCGACGCGATCCAGCTACTTCCTGCTGACCGGTGCATCGATCGAGAGCGAGGAGGCATTGCGACTGGGCATCGTCCATGAGGTGCACGAGCGCGAGGCGCTGCTCGACCGCGCTCTCGAGATCGCGGCGCCGTTGGCGGAGCTGTCTCGAGAGACGCTCGCATACGCCAGCGCGACCCTGCGGATGCAGGATCGCCGTCTCTACGGCGAGGCGGTCGCGCAGGGGCTCGCGTACGCGGGTCTCGCCAGGCAGTTCTACCCGAATCCGTCGCCGTCGTCGATCGTCGCCGAACCAGCAGCCCGAGAGGACTAGCGATGCACCACGAGTTGGCAGGCAAGACGGTCATCGTGACCGGTGGCGCGCAGGGCATCGGACATGCCATCGCGGAGCTGATGGCGCAGGAGGGTGCGCGCGTCGTGGTGGCTGACGTCAAGGAGGATCAGGGGCGTGCGGTGTCGGCCGCGATCGGCGCCGACTTCGTGCGGACGGACGTCTCCGATGTCGACGATGTCGAGCGCTTGGTCGCTCACGCCATCAGCGAGCATGGCGGGCTCGATGTGGTCGTCAACAACGCCGGGATCACGAAGTTCGTCGACTTCTTCGAGATCGAGGACGAGCACTGGGACCGGGTGCAAGCGGTCAACGTGCGGAGCATGTTCTTCCTCATGAGGGCAGGAGCCCGTCACATGAAGGATCACGGCGGCGGCGCGTTCGTCAACATCTCGTCGATGGCTGCGAAGGGGTATCGCCACACGTCCTCTGCGGCATACGCGAGCTCGAAGGGCGGGGTCCTCGGCCTCACCCGTGCCGGAGCGATGCAGCTGGCGCGGTACGGCATACGCGTGAACGCGATCTGCCCGGGCATCGTGCTCTCGCCGCTGAACGAGCAGTGGGTCGCCGAGCATCCCGAGTACATCGGGGAGATCCCGCTCGGGATACCGTCGCTCCCCGCCGACATCGCCGCGGCTGCGGTGTTCCTGGCGTCCGATCGATCGCGGACCATCACCGCGCAATCGCTCAACGTCGACGGCGGATTGACGATCGACTGATCCCCCGCGCGTCGCGCCCAGATCCAACGCACCACGAAGGAGCACCAGCATGTCCAGCAGCAATGTCGCCGAGTTCATCGGCGTGATCGACGGCCCCATCAACGCCGAGAAGATCGTGGGCGTGCCTGGCACGCCATGGGTCATCGGCAGCGGCATGATGGCGACGTCGGTCCCGACCGGCCGACTGTACGCGATCGATTCGCAGTCCCATGGCGTGCAGGAGATCTACCCGTATCGGTGCGGGTCGGATCTCGACGAGTCCGTGTTCGGCTCGGAGCCTGCCGTGCTCGACCCCCTCGAGTTCGAGCCGCACGGGCTCAGCGTGCTGCGGGCGGAAGACGGTTCGTACAGGCTGTATGTCGTCAACCACGGCGGTCGCGAGTCGATCGAGGTGTTCGACGTCGAGCTCGGCGGGAGGTTCCCCGTCCTGACCTGGCGGGGCGCTGTGGTGCTGCCGCGCGGGACGTGGCCCAACGACGTCGCGCCGCTCGCCGATGGCGGGTTCATCGTGTCGAACACCGCCGATCCCGACACGGACGGACTGGCTGAGGGCATGGCGCGGATGTTCGCGGGAGTCGAGATCCCGGGTGCCATCGAGTGGCGTCCAGGGGTCGGCAGCTCGACCGTGGACGGCAGCCTGATGGCTGGCGCGAACGGGATCGTGGCCACGGCAGACGGGCAGACGGTCTTCATCGCGGGCTGGCGCAACCGGAACGTCGTCCGTCTGCGCCGTTCGGCGGAGGGCACCGAGGTGGACGTCGTCGAGCTGGACATCCTCGTCGACAACCTGACCTGGACGCCCGACGGCGACGTGCTCGCCACCGGGGCGTTCGACACCACGCCGGATCAGATCTTCGCCTGCTTCAGCACGAAGGACCGCTGCTTCTTCCCGTGCCAGGTCGTGAGGATCGATGCCGAGACGCTGGAGGCGACGACCCTCGTCCAGTACGGCGAGGAGACGTTCGGCCTGGGCACGACGGGGCTGATCGTGGGCGACGAGGTCTGGGTGTCCTCGGCACGCGCCGCAGGCATCGCCCGATTCGCTGGCTGAGAGCCGCCACAGCCTTGACGGGCATGCACAGTCGCGTAGAGTGGGACAGCAGTCCCGATTTACAAGAGCCATCCATCTTCGAAGGAGCAGAGCGATGAGCGTCAATGATTTCGACACCAAGATCCTCGATCCCCACTGGTACACGACGCCGGAGCACCATGCCGCGTTCAAGATGCTGCGCGACGAGGACCCAGTGCATTGGACAGAGGACCCGGTCTACGGCAAGGACTACTGGCTGCTCACTCGGTACGATCACACCCTGGAGTACCTGCAGGATCCTGCGCGGTTCAGCTCGAGGCTCGACACGCGGGTGCCGAGGACCCCGAAGCGGCGGACTCCGGAGGAGCGCCATGCGCAGGGATTGGACGTGCGCCTGACGACCAACGACGACCCCGTGCACGCGCTGTACAGGCGGCCGATGAACAAGCACTTCAGCGTCCCGTCCGTGGGCAAGCTCCGCGCGCACATCGAACGGGTCGTCGACGAGATCATCCGCGATGTCGCTCCGAAGGGCGAAGTGGACGTCGTCGAGGATCTGGCGAGCGCGCTGCCGATGAAGGTCGTGCTCGGGATGCTGGGCGTGCCGGAGTCGGACATGGGGTACCTCGACGAGGCGACCTGGCAGTGGATGTCGGCGGCAGACCCTCGGTACATCATCGACGGGGATGAGGTCGCGACCTCGCTGCATGGGCTCCAGAAACTGATCGACTACGGCACCGAGCTCGCGAAGGACCGCCAGAAGAACCCGCGCGACGACTTCGCGACCGCGATCACCCAGATGGAGATCGACGGGGACCCGCTCAGCGTGCATGAGGCGATGCTGTACTACGTGACCGTCATCGGCGGAGGAGCGGAGACGACACGCACTGCCGCATCGGTCGGGACGTGGCTGTTCATGCAGCACCCGGAGCAGCGGCGCCTGCTGCTGGAGGATCCCGCGCTGGCGAAGGCTGCGGCCGAGGAGGTCGTGCGGTGGTCCACGCCTGAGCGGAATCGGTTCCGCGTCGCGACCCAGGACTTCGACTTCCATGGGAAGCGGATCCGAACCGGCGATTGGGTGATCACGTTCTTGACGTCGGCGAATCGTGACGAGCGCGTCTTCGATCGCCCCGATGCGTTCGACATCCAGAGGACGCCGAACGACCACCTCTCGTTCGGCGCGGGAGTCCACGGATGCTTGGGGCGCAATCTCGCACGGCTCGAGCTCACGGTCTTCTTCCCGAAGCTCCTGGAAGCCTTCCCTGACCTCGAGATGACGGAGCCGGGCGAACCCAACTGGATCGCGGACCGCAGCGTCGCCGGATTCACGACCATGCCGGTGAGCTTCACGCCCCGGGATCTCTCGCCTTCGCGCGTGGCCTGAGGGGACGGGAGCGATGAACGTGAACGTCAACTTCTTCGAGCAGCCCGACGAGAAGCATGTGTCGATCCAGGCGTCGGACGGCGAGAACCTGATGCGCGTCGCGGTCTCCAACGGTGTGGGGGGCGTCGTGGGGGAGTGCGGTGGCGAGATGTCCTGCGCGACCTGCCACGTCTTCGTGCATGAGAGTTGGAGCGGGCGACTGCCACCGGCGTCTGCAGACGAGATCGACCTGCTCGAGACGTCGGACGCGTACGACTCCGAGCGCAGCCGGCTGTCCTGCCAGATCGAGCTCCGCGAAGAGCTCGATGGCATCGACATCTACGTCGCCCCTGAGAACTGAGATTCTCCATGCCGTACGTGATCCGGTGGGGGATCAAGTCGAGCTTTCGGGAGTACATCGGCTCCATCGAAGGCGCTGAGGAGCACGTCTCCGACGGTGCGTCGCGGCTGCCTGACGGAACCTTCGTCTTCCCGGCTGCCGATCCGGCCGCGACGATGGACTCGCCCGAGCTGATCCGCTGTCGCGGGGCAGCCGGGTTCCGCGCCCACGATGGCCTTCTCGACGTCGCGCTGAACGAACCGTGGATCGAGGGCAGCGACGGCGACTTGCGGCTGAGCATCCGCCGATCGGGGACGACGTCGGGTCTGCGGGTCGAGCTCGCTCGACTCGCACGCGTCGAGGACATGCAGAGCGACACCCGTTGGGTGTTCGACGCGGTCCTCGCGATCGGAGGGGTCCACGTGTTCGACGGCGTGTACCCATTGGGTGCCGAGTTGGACAGGCTCGTCGTCGAACGGCTCTCTGAGGAAGAGGAAGCAAAGTGACAACGCAAGATGTGGTCATCGTGGGCGGGGGTCTTGCCGCGCTGCATGTCGCGACGAACCTGCGTGCCGCACACTTCACAGGCAGCATCCGCGTCCTGAGCGCAGAGAGCGAGCTGCCCTACGATCGGACGCCCTTGTCGAAGGCCTTCATGAGAGGCGAGGTCGACGAGGTCTCGCTGCAGCTGAAGCCTCAGCAGTTCTTCGCGTCTGAGAACTTCGAGTGGCACCTCGGCGAGCGCGTGACCGAGGTGGATGCGGCCGCCCAACAGGTCACGACGTCGACGGGCTCGCGCTTCGCCTACGACCAGCTCGTGTGGGCGGCGGGCGGCAGCCCGCGTGCGCTCAGCATCGAGGGCAGCGATCTCGACGGCGTCGTGCACGTCCGTACGCTGGAGGACGCCCAGGTGCTGCGGCGCCGCGCCCAGTCCGCACGATCGATGGCGGTGATCGGGGGCGGGCACATCGGCCTGGAGGTCGCCGCAGCGATGCGCCACATGGGTCTGGACGTCGCCGTGCTCGAGGCGCAGGATCGTCTCTTGGCGCGCGTCACCAGCCCGGTGGTCTCTGACTACTACGCGCGTCTGCATACGGATGCCGGCGTCAAGATCATCACCTCGGCTGTCGTCGAGCGCATCGAAGGGCGCTCCGGGGTCGTGAGCAGCGTGGAGCTGGCGGATGGCACGTCGATTCCGGCCGACATCGTGGTCGTGGGCGTCGGGATCATCCCAGAGGTGGAGCCGTTGCGTGCCGCCGGAGCCGTCTGCAGCAATGGCGTCGACGTCGACGCCTCCTGCAGCACCAGTCTCCCCAATGTCTTCGCACTCGGGGACTGCGCGAACATGGAGCGACACTTCGCCTCGGGACGCCAGCTCAGGTTGGAGTCGGTGCCGAACGTGACCGCGCAGGCGAAGGTCGTGGCGCGATCGCTGATGGGCGAGGAGGCCAGCGTTCACGAGATCCCGTGGTTCTGGTCGCATCAGTACGAGACCAAGCTGCGCACCGTAGGCGTCCTGGGCGCGTACGACGAGCTCGTCGTACGCGGCGAGCCGGCGACCGGGCAGTTCAGCGTGGCGTACCTCAAGGACTCGCAGATCGTGGCCATGGACTGCGTGAACAGGATGAAGGACTTCGTGCGGGCCAAGGAGCTGGTCGGATCGCAGCAGCACGTCGAGGCTGCAGCGGTCGCTGCGGTCGAGGACCTCCGGGAGCTGCTGACGCCCACGACCTGATCGGCCGCCAGTGATGGCGTGGCGGGTCTCCGAAGGAACGCGGTGAGAGTACCGCTTCGAGTTCGCGGTGAGACTCGGATGTCGTCCGTCCGGGTGAGGGGCAGAGGCGTCCCTGGCAACGCGGCGGTCGAGTGAAGTCCCTGTCGAGATCGGTGTCGGAGGGCTCGGCAACCGGCAACGCAACGTCCCCCCGGGAGGCGGTCCGCCCGCACGCCGTGAGCTATGTCGGTTCTTGTTGACATGTCGAGAGGTCTGCCGATATTCTAGGACAGTTGTCCCGCTAAGCGGGACGACGGACACTAGTCTCAATGAGGAGAACTTCATGTCTCGGAGCATCCGAAGCGCTGTCGCAGTGGGCGCCATGGCGGCGCTGATCAGC
This sequence comes from Agrococcus baldri, assembly GCA_007988785.1. Taxonomy (GTDB): domain Bacteria; phylum Actinomycetota; class Actinomycetes; order Actinomycetales; family Microbacteriaceae; genus Agrococcus; species Agrococcus baldri_A. Next base: position 173,595 of record BJUU01000002.1, on the reverse strand, counting down.
CTCAGCGCGTGCAGCAGTGGAAACCCGACCGAGAGCGGTTCTGCCGCTCCGGGCGACGGAGCCTCAACTGGGATCAATCCCGGTATCGAGGTCAGTCAGGAAGTGCTCGATGCCGCGAGTGCCGAAGGAACCGTGGTCGTCTATACGGCCCTGCCGGACGAGGTGATGGGACGGGTCGTTCAGGACTTCGGGCAGCGCTACGGAATCTCGCTGAGCTACCTTCGCGCGCCGAGCGGTACGGTCGCGCAGCGATTCCTCAGTGAGAACTCTGCCGGAGCTCCCGTCGCGGACGTGGTGTCGGTAGCGGAGGAGTCCTTCTTCCAGACCGAGCTCGAGAACGGCACGTTTGCGGAGCTCTCGGAAGAGGCATTCCCCGCCATGGCGCAGTACGAAGACGATGACGCGTTCATCTTCAATGCCTTCCGCGTCTCGACGAACCCCTACCTCATCGCATGGAACACCGATGTCATACCGGCGGAGGATGCACCCACCTCCTACGAGGACTTGGCAGACGCCCGGTTCGAGGGCCAGCTCGGCGCTCCGCGGTGGGATGCATCTCTGTCCTACCCGCGCGTCTTGGACTTCTTCTCGAACGAGTTCGGCGATGAGTGGCTGAGCGACTTCACAGCGCTGAACCCACGATCGTTCGACAGCGTCGTGCCGGGGCTCCAGGCCCTCGGCGCAGGTGAGATCGGCGTCTATCCCATTGCAACGACAACATACCTCCAGCCGTTGCTCGACCAGGGAGCGCCGATCGGAACGCTCATGCCGAACCCCACGACGGGCTATTCCGAGAACATCGCGATCTCCAGCACGGCTCCCCACCCGAACGCAGCCGCCGTCTTCCTCAACTACATCATGAGTGAAGAGGGGCAGCGTGTCGTGAACGGAAGTACCAGCGTTTCACTGCTTCCCGGCGCGAGTGAAGTGGAGCTTCCGGAGGGATACGTCACGCCGCCCGTCTCGGTCGACCCGGAGCGCACTGCTGAGCTGTATTCGCTCGTCGGGGTGGACCGCTAGTGAAGTCGGTGATGAGGGGGAAGGGCGAGTCGCCTCAAGCTGAGCTCACGAGCGCGAGCAGTCAACCCGATCGCAGCAACGCTGCGTTGATCGAGGTCAACGACCTGAAGAAGCATTTCCGGCGGCGTGGTGGCAATGCGGTCACCGCGATCGATGGAATCGATATTTCGGTCATGCCTGGCGAGTTCCTTGTGCTGCTCGGTCCTAGCGGTTGCGGCAAGACAACCTTGTTGCGCTGCTTGGGCGGACTAGAACAGCCCGACGAAGGCCGGATCTCGCTCGACGGGCGCCTGGTGTTCGACTCGGCGCACGGGGTCGAACTGCCTCCAGAGCGACGGCACACGTCCATGCTCTTTCAGTCGTACGCGCTCTGGCCCCACATGACGGTGTTCGACAATGTCGCCTATCCGTTGCGAGCACGACACCAGAAGTCCAGCGTCATCAAGGAGCGCGTCGGCGCTGTCCTGGCGAGCGTGCAGTGCGAAGACCTCGCGGACCAGTATCCGGACGACATCAGCGGCGGTCAGCAGCAGCGCATCGCGCTCGCTCGTGCCCTCGTTCCCGCGAACCGCGTCGTGCTGTTCGATGAGCCGATGTCGAACGTGGATGCGAAGGTCCGGTCCTCGCTCCGACAGCAGTTGAGAGGGCTTCAACGCGAGGTCGGGTTTGCCGCGGTCTACGTGACCCACGATCAGGCGGAAGCACTCGATCTGGCCGATCGGATTGCGGTGCTGCGGGACGGCTCCATCGAGCAGATCGGCAGCCCGCGCGAGATCTACCGCCGGCCCCGTAGCGCCTACGTCGCGCGATTCGTCGGTTCCGTCAATGAGCTTCAAGGCCGCGTGACCGCGATCGATGGCACGTCGATCGCGGTGGACACTGGGATGGGTGTTATCCACGCGGAGAAACGTGAAGAGCAGCTCAATGTGGGTCAGAACGTCCTGGTCATGTTCCGCCCGGAGGCGGCCGCAATCTCGGCCTCGGAGCGTCCCGAGCGGGAACAGAACTCCTGGTCGGCCAGGGTCGTCGACCAGGTCTACCAGGGCAGCTTTGTCGAAGCCACGGTGCAAGTGAACGGTGTCGAGGTGAAGGTGATCGACACTGACGACCGACAGTCCGATCTCATCGGTGGGCTCGTGCACTTCCATATCGACCCAGCGCACGTGATGCTGTTCGCTGAAGCGCCGGAGTCGGCATGACTCGGCCTGCCCTCGCAGCGAGCTTGAGCGGTAGAAAGAAGGCGCGCAAGGCCACACCGTTGGGCATCCTGGCCGGCGTTCTCGGCGTCATCGTGGTGGCCAGCCTGGTCTATCCGATCTGGCGCCTCGTGGCGGCGCTCTTCAGCGGGACGGACGCAACAGCGAATCCGCTAGCTGCTGCTCTCGCGCTGCCCGGCTTGTCCGAGGTGCTCTTGAACACGCTCATCGTGGTCGCGTGCGGAGGACTCGGAGCGCTCATCATGGGTTCCGTCCTTGCATGGTTGAACGAACGCACCGACGCTCATATGGGATGGTTCTCCTCTGTCCTTCCGGTCCTCGGGCTGCTCGTTCCACCGATCGCTTCGGCGATCGGTTGGGTCATGCTGCTGTCGCCTCGGGCCGGATTAATCAACGACTTCCTTCGGACTCTGGCGGGCTCGAGTGCCTCGGAGGGGCCGCTCAACATCTTCTCCTGGCCGGGCCTCATCGCGCTGTACGCGATCGAGCTCACGCCCTTCGTGTATGTCGTAGTCGCTGCCGCTCTGAGGAACCTCGACCCCGCGCTCGAACAAGCCTCCCGGATCTCGGGCGCCGGACCGCTGATGACGCTGTTCCGGGTGACCTTGCCTGCTATCACGCCATCCCTTGCCTCGGCTGCGCTGCTCGTCGTCACGATGGGGCTCGCGCTGTTCTCTGTGCCGTCAGTGGTCGGCAACAGCGCCAATATCCCGGTCCTATCGACGACCATCCTCGATCTCCTGCACAACCAATACCCACCGCGCACTGCTGAGGCGGTGGTCTTGAGCAGCTTCATGATGACCGCGATCGCCCTGGTCTGGATGCTGCAGAGCCGCATCTCGAGACGTGCGCGTGGAGCCACGGTCGGTGGCAAGGGACAGACTTCGGCACGAGTGCGACTCGGCGCTTGGAAGGTTCCGGCGCGTATCGCGATCGCCCTCTTCGTGATCGTGACCGTTGTTCTTCCCGTCGTCGCTCTTGCCATGGTGTCCCTGCAGAGCTTCTGGTCCGCTCACTACCAGTTCGACAGCATGTCGTTCGCCAACTTCCACCAGGTGTTCTTCGGAAATCCCACGACGCAGCAGTCCTTGATCAATAGCCTGCTCCTCGGGCTGCTGACGGCCACCATCGGGATGGCCATCGCATGGATACTGTCGCTGAACAATCGGGAGAACCCTTCACCCCTGGCTGCACTCGTCGACGGCGTGGTCAAGCTCCCCTCGGGGCTGTCGCATCTCGTTGTAGGGGTCGCGTTGCTGCTCGCCTATGCGGGCCCGCCATTCTCGTTGAGCGGCACTTTGGTGATCCTGCTCTTGGGCTACGTCCTCGTCTATCTCCCCCAGGGATCGATCGCAGCTGGGTCGGCGGTGACACAGGTGCACGGGTCGCTCGTCGAGGCATCGCGGATGTCGGGCGCGAGCGGCGCCCGGACGCTCTCCAAGATCTCCCTTCCGCTGATGCTGCCGGGGATCGCTAGCGGATGGGCAATGATGTTCGTCTTCGCCCTGGGCGACCTGACGATATCCGTCCTGTTGGCCAGCACCGCGACCCCGACTGCCGGCTACATGCTGCTGGACCTCTACAACAATGGCAGCTTCCCGCTCATCGCGGCGCTCGGACTCACCATCACCGTCGTGTCCGCGTCGGTGGTGCTCTCTGTGCTCTGGCTCACGCGGAGCAGACGAAAGGGAGCGCGCAGGGCGCCTGGTGGAGCGACTCCAGCCGCCGCGCTCACGAAGGTGTGACGTCGATGTCGAGTGATGAGAAAGGAGCGCCCGTGGATGCAGGCTTCGGCGCGCGATGGCTGGCCGACATCAGGCGAGAGCACTACATCGGCGGATCATGGGCTCACGATGCTCGGGCGGAGCCCGTCGAGATCATCAACCCGGCCAACGGTCTTCTGGTCACGACTGTTCCGCGCGCAAGCGTCAGGGATGCCTCGAACGCGGTGGACGCGGCAAGGCACGCCTTCGACGAAGGTCCGTGGCCACGACTGCAGCCCATAGACCGGGCACGGATGATCAGTCAACTGGCCGAGGGACTGTGGCGCAAGCGCGAGCTCCTCACGGAAGCGATGATCGCCCAGGGCGGCTGCACTCGTGCTCAAGCCAATGGGGCACAGGTGCTTGAGCCGATCGAGTTCATGCGAGGCTATGCGCGACTGGCAGAGCTCGACCCTATCGAGAGCACCCATGTCTCGAGCGACCGCTTCGGCGGGGCGCCGGGTTTGGGCGTCGGGCACAGCATCGTCGCACGTGAGCCCGTTGGTGTCGTGGCGGCTATCACCGCTTTCAACTATCCATTCATGCTGAACGTTCACAAGGTCGGTGCGGCGCTGGCAGCCGGATGCACCGTGGTGCTCAAGCCGACCGAGTTCACGTGTCTCGATGCCGCGATCATGGCGAAGGTCGTCGAAGAGGAGACCGACATTCCGCCTGGGGTCTTGAACGTGTTGCTCGGGGCGGGAGGCGATGTCGGCGCCCATCTATCCTCCGCACAGGGGGTGGATCACGTGACGTTCACGGGCAGCACCGAGACAGGACGCCGTGTAATGGCGGGCTCGGCGGCCACGTTGAAGCGAGTGACGCTCGAACTCGGTGGCAAGTCCGCAAATGTCATCACGGAGGACGCCGACCTCGACCGTGCTCTCGGCGCCGACGGCGGACTGGTGACCAGGCACGCAGGTCAAGGTTGCGCGGCCCTTAGCCGGGTGCTCGTGCACGAGTCGATTCATGACGCCGTGGTGCAGCGGATGGTGCATCACGCTCCCTCCATCCGAGTGGGAGATCCGAGTGATCCCACGACGATGATGGGCCCCCTGATCAACGCTGCCCAATGTGCGCGAGTCATGGGCTACATCGAGAGCGGCGTCGCCGAAGGGGCGACACTGGCGTTCGGAGGCTCTCGTCCGCCCGGACTCCCGCGCGGGCACTTCCTCTCACCCACCGTCTTCACTGACGTGAGAAGTGACATGCGCATCGCGCGTGAGGAGATCTTCGGGCCGGTCGTCGTGGTGCAGACGTTCTCGTCCGACGAGCAAGCGGTTCGGCTGGCCAATGACAGCGAGTTCGGCCTGGTCGGTGCCGTATGGAGTGGAACATTGGAGCGCGGGCTGAGCATAGCGAGCCGCATACGAGCGGGCACTCTCAATGTCAACGGGCCAGGAACTGGGCTGTTCGGGCTTCCCTACGGGGGGTACAAGCAAAGCGGCATCGGGAGAGAAAAGGGGCTCGCAGGCGTTCGAGACCTCTCGGAGATCAAGACCATCAACTACACCGCATACTGAGGATGAGCATGAGACTCGAAGGCAAGGTCGCGATAGTCACCGGATCGGCGCAAGGCATCGGTGAGGTCTACGCGCGCAAGCTGGCAGACGAGGGCGCCAGCGTCGTACTCGTCGACATCAAGGGCGAAGAAGTCGAAGCGAATGCGGCGGCGATGCGGGCTCAAGGCGCAAGAGCGCTCGCTGTGCGGGCTGATCTCACTCAGGACGCCGATGTCGCGCATGCCGTTGCGCGAACCGTAGAGACGTTCGGGCACGTCGATATCCTGGTGAACAACGCTGCCCTCTATGCCGGCTACATTCACCATACGATGGCGGAGCTGCCGCTTGACTACTGGCAGCGCTTCGTGGACATCAACGTGACTGCGACCATCCGGATGACGCAGGCTGTGATCCCGGAAATGCGGAAACGCGGCCGGGGCAAGATCATCAACCAGTCCTCCACGAGCGGCACGATCTCCGGCAACGCTTACGGTCTGACGAAGCTTGCCGTGCAAGGGCTGACCGTCGCCTTCGCCCGCGAGCTCGCGGAGCACCGGATCAACGTCAATTGCATCGCGCCCGGCGTCACCGCGACTCAGGCGACGCGCGACCACTATCCCGGCGAGGCGCTCGACGAACTTGTCGCAAATGTGCACCTCATCAAGAGGCCGGCTACCGAGGAAGACCACGCCTGGGCACTCGTCTATCTCGCCTCTGCGGAGTCCGACATGGTCACTGGGCAAATCCTGCATACAGACGGTGGAGCGATCCTGCTGCCGATCTGACGCGGTCGGGCGCTACACGGAAGCTTGAGCAGTGGCAAGGAGAACTTCGACGCATGACTGATTCGAATGCTGGAGTGCTGCGGGTCGGGATCGTCGGAGCGAGTGCCGGCAACAGCTGGGCGTCGCGTTCCCACGTGCCGGCCATCGCCGCCACCGACGGCCTCAGGCTCACTGCGGTGGCGACATCTCGGCGAGAGACGGCGCTGGCATCCGCAGAGCAGTTCGGAGCCGACCATGCCTTCGTCGGCGTGGAGCAGATGGCGGCGTCGGACGCTGTCGATCTGATCGTCGTCGCAGTCAGGGTCCCGTACCACCGGGAAGTCGTGAAGGCGGTCCTGGAGGCAGGCAAGCACGTCTACTGCGAGTGGCCCCTGGGTGTCGACCGCGCGGAAGCCCAACAGATGAGCATGGACGCGCTCCGTGCCCCTGGCCGAAATGCGGTAGGCCTCCAGGCCCGATCCAGCCCAGCAGTGCGCTACCTGCGGGACCTCGTTCATGACGGGTATCTGGGCACGGTCGAAAGCTGCTCGATCACCGCCTTCTCGCAGCGCGGTGCAGACCCCGTCACACCCGCCAAGCGATACCTGTTCGACCGGAGCACGGGCGCGAATCTCCTCACCATCGAGACCGGCCACCTGGTCGACGCGGTCAGCTTCGTGCTGGGGGAGCCGCGAGAGATCCACTCGCACACGGCCCTCCGTCGGCCGAGTCTGATGGATTTCGACGGAGGACGGTTCCGACCGGATACCCCCGACACGGTGAACGCGCACTGGGTGAGTGTGGAAGGGGCGCTCGTGTCGATGCACGTCGCGCAGGGCGCCCGCTCCTTGTTCAAGACCGAGATTTCGATCATCGGATCGGCCGGCGCACTCCATCTGTCGACGACCGAGCCGGGCGGCATCCAGATGGCGCCGCTCGAGCTTCGCGGAGCAACCGGAGCGGCGGCATCTCTGCACCCACTGCCAGTGCCCGAGCGATACTCGTCAGTGCCCGATCCGGGCGTCGAGTCTGCGAAGAACGTTGCAGAAGCACTCGCAGCCTTCGCGAAGGACATCCGCGAACGGACGTCGGTGGTACCCGACTTCGCCCATGCAGCGGCACGCCACGCCACCCTGGAGAAGTTCTCCCGCACGTTGCGCTAGGGCGCAGTCAGGACGGCCTGCCAGCCTTCGCCCTTCGCCCTTCGCTTTTCGCCCATCGATCGAAGCGCTTGAAGACCCTGCTCCACGGCCGGTACCGCTCGGGCAGATCCCGCTACGGCGATCCCGTCCGGAACCGACACGCGATCTTCTCGAAGACCGTCGACGCCACTCAATTCGCATCATGGTTCGGAGCTGGACGCTCCCGCCTGGGCCATATCGTGCCAACGAGACAGAGCACAGCCAGCAGGATGATGAGCGCGCATGTCAGGTCGAGCACTGCGGTCAAGCCGAGCTGCGGCACCAGGACGCCGGCGAAGAATGTGGGAATCGCGGTTCCGACGTAGCTCACCAGATAGACCGCAGAGATGACGCCTGCACGCTCATCCGCGCTGATGCGCTCCAGCAGTGCGCGCAGCCCGGCGGCGAAGGTCGCGCCGAAACCGAGACCCGAGAGGAAGTTCGCGCCGAAGAAGAGCGCCAACGAATGCACATGAGCCGCGAGTGCGATCGAGCCCACTCCCACAACAAACATCGCCAGCCCGATGATGGTGGCTGTGCGCGCCCTGAACCTCGCAGTCAGCGGCCCGCCGAACACCGAGGTTCCCACGACGCTTGCCAGCACCGAGGCAGCGAGGATGCGGTCGTCGTCGTAGAAGCTCGTCGCGGTGATGGTCGGGCCGAGCGACTGGTACATGCCTCCCAGAATCCACGTTGCGACGAATCCAGCGCAGGCGGTGATGAACGCGAAGCGGATTCGCGTCGGTACCGCAAGCGCGAATTCGAGGCGAAGGGCGGCCCGGGAACCAGGCGGCCGCGTCTCCACGGCGAAGATCAAGCCGATCAGGGCCAGAGCATTGACCGTCGCGATCCCGATGAACGGAACCTGCGGCGCTGCACCCCACTCGATGAGCAACCCTGCCGTGATCGCACCGAGCGCTGTGCCGAACGGTGTGCCCGCGCCGGCGATCGTCGCCGCCAATGTCAGCCTTCCGGGTCTGTGCAGGTCGATCACATATGACGCGATGCCACTCATCGACAACCCGACGGCGCAGCCCGTCAGCACTCTCGCGAGGAGAAGAGAGGCGAGCCCGTCGACGACAGCGAAGCACGCGCAGCCGGCGATCGAGAAGAGCAGCCCGAACATCGTGACGGACTTCCGGCCGAGCGAGTCAGAGAGGCGTCCGGCGAACAGCAGCACCGCGGCTGCGCTGAGGATGTAGAGCGCGTAGCCTCCGGTCAGGCCTGCAGGCGGAATGCCGTATGCCTGCTCGTACAGAGGGAAGAAGGGCACCGGCGCGCCCGAGCCGAAGCTCACCGAGACGACGCTCACCGAAGCGACGATGAAGGAGAAGGTCCTCCTGCCGGATGCGTCGCTCACCGGCAGCGTGTCTGTACGGTCGATCCTCGCGACCGCTCCCGCGCCAGGCCGGGGATCCCTCGGCCTTGAGCGGCAGTTCGGCCGATCATCCGACGAACGTGCACACGGGGAGTGGGCTGCGCAGCACCGCCAGCTTCGTGCGGGCGCGCCGTTCGCGAGGCTGGGGGTGGCTCATAGGTAGTCCTCGTCGTAGAACCGGCAGCGTTATGCCAGTGACGTATCGCGACTCGTCCGAGGCCATCCGCAGCAGCGCGTTGCTTCTGTCATCTGGTTGATTCAGTCGTCCGACTGTTGTGAGTTGCTGGTGTCAGGGCCGGCTCAGCGGGATGTTGACGTTCTTGACGGTGCAGAACTCGAGCAGTCCTTCGATTCCGCCGGCACGCCCGTATCCGCTGTGCTTCACGCCGCCGAAGGGTGCTGCGGCCATGGACGGCGCCACGCCACCGTTCACACCGACCGTGCCCGCCTCCAGCTGAGCCGCCACGCGGATCGCGCGGCTGACGTCACTCGTGTGCACGTACGCCGCGAGGCCGAACTCCGAGCTGTTGGCGAGAGCGATGGCCTCGTCTTCATCGGAGAACTTCATCACGGCGTAGACCGGGCCGAACACCTCTTTCCGGGCGATCTCGGATGCAGGATCGACGTCGACGAAGAGCGTCGGCTCGACATGGAATCCGGGAAGGTCGGCCCGGCCGCCTCCGGTCGCGAGCGTGTTGCCGTCCTTCGCGCGATCGATCATGCCCAAGATGCGATCGGCAGCGCCGGCCGTGATGACCGGGCCCATCGACGTCTCCGGGTCGATGGCATCACCGGGTCGAAGCGCGCGCATCTGGTCGGTGAGGAGCCCGACGTACTCGTCGTAGATGCTCTCGTGGACCAGGAAGCGCGAGGCGAGCGTGCACGCTTGACCGCTGTTGAAGACGAGCCAGCCGACGGCGTCTGCGGCCGCCTTCGGCACGTCTGCGTCACCGAAGACGAGGTCGGCTGACTTGCCGCCGAGCTCCATCATGAGCGACTTGCCGCTCCCGGCGGCCGTTGCACCCACCACCAGCGAGGTCTCGTAGGAACCGGTGAAGCTGACCTTGTCGATGCCGGGGTGCGAGCACAGCAGCTGCCCTGCCTCGGGCCCCCCAGTGATGACGTTCACGACGCCATCCGGAATCCCGGCTTCCTTGCAGAGCCGCCCGAACAGCATCGAGCTGAACGGCGCGAGCTCAGAGGGCTTCAGGATGATCGCGCAGCCGGCCGCGAGAGGAGGCAGCGCGCTCAGACCCAGCTGCCCGACGGGACCGTTCCAGGGCACGATCACCGCCACGACCCCGATCGGCTCGACGAGCGTGTAGTCCATCACGTCGAGTCGAGCGGTCGCGATCACGCGGCCGTGCAGCTTGTCGGCCTCACTCGCACAGTACTCGGTCGCATCGATGAGCATGCCGAGCATGCCACCGGTCGCCACCGGGATGCCCGTCTCGAGCGCCTGGATGCTGAGGAACTCGTCGCTGTGGGCTCGCAGGAGGTCAGCCAGGCGATTGAGCACACGCCTGCGATCCGCAGGCGCCCAGTTGCGCCAGATGGCGAAGCCGGCCCTGGCTGCGACGACCGCGGCCTCGACCTCGTCCGCGCCAGCCATGGGGACGTCCGCCTGGCCTCGGTTGGTCGACGGGTTGACGTGCTCGTAGACCCCGCCACTCGCGTCGGTGGACTCGACTCCACCGATCAACGTGATCCCTCGGAGAACTTCTCGTGTAACAGTCACGCGGTCAACCACCTTGTCGTCGCTTCCTGGCTCGAGGCACCCTCGCCTCGTTTCGGGACAACTGTCCCTGGTTCCAGGCTAGACGGCGAAGACCGCGCGCGTCAACGCGAACCGGGACTGGCTGCGTCCCGCCCGCTCGCCCGCACCTGGGTCGGCGGCGACGCGACCCGGTCGGTGGCTCGGCGGGCGTCCGCCTTGTGCTGGCTGCCGCGGAGTCCTACGACCAGCCGAGGGCGGCCGAGGTCTTGCTCGCGGCCTCTGCCGCCGCTCGTCCGATCGAGTCAGCGTCCGCGGCTGAGCCACCTCGGTCCGGCCACGCGATGACGACGGCTCCCCGAACATCCCCCCGGCCGTCGCGCACGGCAGCGCTCACACCGGTCGACCCGGCGATCCGCTGGCTTCGGGTCATGGCCCATCCTCGCGAGCGCACCTCCTCGAGCACAGGCGTGAAAGCGGCCAGGTTCAGCGCATTGCCCTCGCCATCGACGCGAGGGACGGAGAAGTATCGCTCCAGGTCTTCGGGCGGCAACGCGGCGAGCACGCCGAGCCCGCTCGCGGAGAGATGGAGGTCGGTCCACTCGCTCAGGGCCGACCAGAGGAACTGGATGGGATGAGGGGACATCACGGTGTCGACCGCCACGATCTGCTGTCTGCCGTCGTCATAGGCGACGAGGAAGACGCTCTCGCTCGTGACGTCTCGCGCCCTGCGGATGTGCGGGCGTGCAGCGCGGGGGAGGCTCGCGGTCTGCAGCAGACCCCCCGCGAGCCGCAGCATGTCTCCTCCGAGCTCATACGTGCCGTCGTCGTCTGCCACGAGCAGGGATTCCGTGGCCAGCTCCTGCAGTGTGCGATGGAGTCCCGACTTCGGAATCTCGAGATGACCGGCGAGCTCGCGCACGCCCCATCGTGACTGCGTCGTGAACGCGCTCATCACCTGCGCGGTCCTGCGCACGGAGCTTCGTCGAGGAGTGGCGGTCTCGCCCTGGCTGGTCTCAGTCATGGTCTTGTCTTCTCAGTCGAGTGGAGGCGGGTCGCCCACAGAGGAGCTGCTGGGTCATGGTAGCCAGCCTTCGGTGCGCGGTCGGTGTGCTGCATGACCGTCACGCCAGACCGCTCAGGGCCAGGATGCGTCGAGCGTGCGAGATGATCGGCGCATCGATCATCTCGCCGTCCAACGAGAACGCTCCGCTGTGCCGCTCTGCAGCGCTGACGATCTGGCTCGCGCGCTCGAGATCCTCATCGGAGGCTCGGAAGCTCTCACGAATCCACGCCACCTGTGCGGGGTGGATGCATGCCTTGGCATCGAACCCCATGTCGGCGGCCTCTCGTCCTTCTGCGATCACGAGCTCACGCGCCATGGGTCGGAAGTCGGGGAGGACCGCATCGATGACGGGCTTGCCAGCGGCTGCGGCCGCGAGGAGCACGGCGGAACGCGCCGCCTGCATCACCGGAGTGAGCGAGCCGTGCGGCCTGCTGGCGCGCGAGTGCAGCGCCACGGCCAAATCCTCCGAACCCCACATGAGTGCGACCGTGGGGGATGCGTCCGCGAGCTCGGCGGCGGCGGCGACTCCCCGAGGGGTCTCGATCAGCGGGATCAGTGCGTGGTCGAGCGCTCGCCCGAGCTGCGAGGCGCTCTCTGCCATGGGGATCACGAGCGGGATCGAGCCGAACTCTGCAAGCGCGTCAACGTCGTCGGCGAACCACGGCGTCGCAGGCGCGTTCACCCTGACCGCGAGGTGACTGCTGGGGAAGTCGCGGAGCACTTGGCGAGCAGTCTCTCTCGCGTGTGACTTGCGGTCCGCCGCGACCGCGTCTTCGAGATCCATCACCACCGCATCCGCTCGCTCGAGCGCCTTGCTGAGGAGCTCGGGGCGGTCGGCGGGGCAGAACAGGACGGCGGGGCCCCGCGCGAGCAGCTCAATCACCCTGGTCCGCCTGCAGGTCGCGCCAGTGCGCCTCGCGCACAGGGTCGATGACCAGCGGTCGGTCGTACGAGGGGTCGCCCGTGTCGCGGCGGCCGTGCGGCGCCCCTCGGAAGAACGACCGGAGCGCCGGCGTGAGGGATGCCTGGGTCGCCGTGAGCGAGGTCGGATCCGTCGGGTCGAGGGTCGAATCGGTCGTCGCCCAGTCGCGGACGCAGAGACGGTGCGCGATCGCCCACCTGCCCGACCGGCGCTCGAGCCGGTCGATGTACCGGCCTCCGGACAGCGTCCACGGCGGACCGGAGACGTTCATCGACGCGAAGAGGAAGTAGGTCTCCGCGTGGGCGACGTCGCCGTCCAGCTCGCACGTCTGGTTGAGGATCGAGTGCTGGTGCGACAGGTGGAAGGTGCGGTGCATGGTGAACGCCCAGTCGACGAACTCGGCCGGCGTCCCCAGGAACTTCCCGTGATCGTCGATCGCGTCTGCGTGGTACGCGGAGAGCGTGAGCTCGCGATCGAGCCGGTCTATGCCGCGGGCGTAGCGGGCGACGCAGTCACGGATCTCCTCGCGATCCTGCAGCCGCCGCAGTGCCTTCGCAGGCGTCTCGTCCATTGCATCCTCCGGGCCGGGTCTAGACGATCGTACCTCAGCCGCGCCTACTATGGGACGACTGTCCCGACAAAGGAGTACTTCATGACACTGCATCGCGCTGAGCTCGGACGCTTCTTCGACGACTTCGAGGTCGGCGATGTCTACCAGCACCCCTTCGGTCGAACCATCAGCGAGACGGATTGCACCTGGTTCACCATGCTGACGGGGAACACGAACCAGAACCACTTCAACACGCACTTCGCGGCCAGCAACCCCATCAGCGGGGGTCGGGTGATCGTCAACTCGGGCTTCACCGTCGCGCTCGTGCTCGGCCTGTCGGTCATCGACGTGAGCCAGAACGCCGTGGCGAACCTCGGCTGGACGGACATCAAGCTCTCCCACCCCGTGTACATCGGAGACACCCTCTACGCCGAGAGCGTCTGCACGGCGACCCGGCGCAGCGGCTCGCGCCCCGACATGGGCATCGTCACCGTGCGCACCCGCGGGCTCAATCAGGACGGGGCGGAGATCGTGTCGTGGACACGGTCCGTCATGGTGCCGACCCGCGCGGCCGGCATCGGGGTCGGCTACTTCCCCGTCTCCGACGAGCAGTCCGACGAATTCGGGACAGGTGTCCCGAGTCCGCTTGACATGTGAAGTGATCCGCTGCAACATGGGACACGCGTCCCGAGTGGATGCTTGCAATGACGCATAGCGGGAAGGGTCAACGAGGAGTCCCCCATGAACAGTGAACTGACCGAGATGCTCGGACTGGAATTTCCCGTGTGCGGGTTCTCGCATTGTCGAGACGTCGTCATCGCCCTGTCGAAGGCAGGTGGCCTGGGCGTGCTGGGAACCGCGCGATACTCGCCGGAGCAGTTCGACATCGAGCTCTCCAAGATCGACGAGGCCCTCGATGGCAAGCCGTACGGGGTGACGATCATCTTCCCCGCCGCGAAGCCCGACGCTCAGCCGATGGACCCGGAGTCCCTGCGCTCGCAGGTGCCGGAGGACTACTGGGACTACATCGGCAGCCTCAAGGAGCGCTTCGGCATCCCGCTGCAGTCCGTCGATGGCCCCGGCGACGGCGCGGTGAACGCCTACCCCCTCACCCGCGACCACGCGCTCGCGATGCTCGAGGTCGTCAAGAAGCACCCGGTCGCCCTGGTCTCGTCCGCGATCGGTGCCCCGCCCACGGATGCCGTGGAGGAGTTGCACGCCCTCGGCATGAAGGTCTCCGGGCAGGTCGGCGACCCCAAGCACGTGCAGCGTCACCTCGACGCCGGCGTCGACCTCATCGTCGCCACCGGCACCGAGGCCGGTGGCCACACCGGCGAGATCGGCTCGCTCGTGCTCACGCCGCAGGTCGTCAGGGCCGCCGGCGACATCCCCGTCCTCACGGCTGGCGGAGTCGGCACGGGCGCGCAGGTCGCGGCGGCCTTCGCCCTCGGCGCACAGGGCGTCTGGATGGGTTCCGCCTGGCTCGTGACGCAGGAGAGCGATCTGCCCGAGCCGCTCAAGGAGCTGCTGGTCAAGGCGTCGGTCTCCGACACGCGCCGCAGCCGGTCGCTGAGCGGCCGGATGGCTCGCCAGCTGCGCACCCCCTGGGTCGAGGCGTGGGAGGAGGAGGGCGCACCGGAGCCGCTGCTCCCGCCGCTCCAGGGCGTGCTCGTGAAGGATGCGCAGTCCGCGATGCTCCGCGCTCAGGGCGGCGTCAACAGCGGCACGCCCGTTGGCCAGATCGTCGGTGACCTCACTGCCATCAGGCCGGTGCGAGACGTCCTGCAGGAGATCATGGCCGACTCCGTCGAAGCGGCTGAGCGCGTCCAGAACGCCTACAGCGGCCTCATCTGACTTCCCACTCACACACGAAATCGGAGAGAACAAATGCCAGCACATGTCACCCTCGACGTCGAGGATCACATCGGGATCATCACCCTGCGCTACCCGGAGCGGCTGAACGCGCTGAGCGAGGCGCTCCGCCAGGGGCTGTGGGACACGTTCAACGCGGCGAACGAGAACGACGACGTCGAGGTGATCGTGGTCACCGGCGAGGGCGACAAGTCGTTCTGCTCCGGCGCGGACCTGCGAGAGATGTCGGAGCAGGGCATGGCCATCCCGTCGCGCCACTACATGCCGCAGCTCGGACGCAACATCCGCTCCGACAAGCCCGTGGTCGCAGCCGTCAACGGCTATGCGCTCGGCGGCGGGCTGCTGCTCGCGCAGCAGTGCGACATCGTGATCGCCTCCGAGAACGCCGAGTTCGGCATGCCCGAGGCTCGGTGGGGACGCGGCGCGCCGTGGTCGGTGCCGCTGATGTGGAAGATCCCGAAGAACGTCTGGGCCGAGCTGGCCCTGATGGGCAAGCGCATCGACGCCCAGCGTGCCTACGAGATCGGCTTCGCCAATGCGATCGTCCCGCAGGGGAAGGCGCTCGAGGTCGCGCTCGAGTGGGCGCAGGAGATCCGCAAGGGGGCGCCTCTGACCATCCGCGCGACCAAGCGGATGCTCGACACGTCCACGGGCCAGGTCACGTACCCGGCATGGAACGTCTCGGACGCCCTCTTCGAGGAGATCGTCTACCACACGGAGGACGCCCTCGAGGGTCCCACATCGTACGCGGAAGGGCGTCCCGCGAACTGGGCACGCGCCTGATCGACCGGGTGGGAGGCGGGGCGACCTGCCTCCCACCTCGTTCTACCCCAAGAGATGTGAGACACATGAATACATCGGCGACGCTGCGTCCACTGCTGGATGCGAAGTCGGTAGCCATCGTGGGCGCCGTCCCGGCGCGAGACCACGGGAAGCTCGCGAGCAAGCCCATCCTCAACCTGCAACGCTACGGATTCCGTGGCTCGATCTATCCCGTGAACCCGAAGTTCGACTCGATCGCGGGACTGACCTCCTACCAGAGCCTGTCCGACCTCCCAGAGGCGGTGGACTGCGTGATGATGCTCCGCAATGCGGACTACGCGCTTCCGACGCTGCACGAGATGGTCGAGCGCGAGATCCCCGCGGCGGTCGTCTGCAGCTCGGGCTTCGCCGAGATCGGCGGCGACGGCGCTGAGCGTCAGCGCGAGCTGTCGGAGAGCGCTCGTGCCGCGCAGATCGTGCTCTGCGGCCCGAACACCAACGGGCTGCTCAACTTCCGCAACGGCATGATGCTCGGGTTCCACCCCCTGCTCGAGCAGGAGCGTCTCGTCCGAGCCGGAAGCGTCAGCGTCGTCTCGCACAGCGGCACCGTGACGGGCGCGATCATGGCCCGGCTGCAGGCGGCCGACGTCGGCTTCGGCTACGTCATCAGCGCCGGCAACGAGGCGATCGTGCAGGCCGCGGACTACATGGAGTACATCGCCGCCGACGATGACACGCGAGTCGTGGTGCTCTACCTCGAGCAGGTTCGCGACGCCGATCGGTTCCTCGCGTCCTGCGAGGCGCTGCAGCGCGCCGGCAAGACCGTGCTCGCACTCAAGGCGGGCGCCTCCAAGGCGGGAGCCGAGGTCGCCTTCGGGCACACCGGAGCGCTCGTGGGCTCGCACGAGGCGTTCCGGGCTGCGGCCGAGGCGCGCGGCGTGATCATCTGCGAGGGGCTCGAGGACCTGGTCGCGCTGACGAAGATGGCCGCCACGAGCGCCGCGGCGCCGAGCAGCTCCATCATCGGCCTGTCCATGTCCGGTGGTCTGAACGGCCTCATGGCCGACGCGGCAGATCGTGGCAGTGTGCCCTTCGAGCCGCTCACCGAGGCGACGATCGGCCGCTTGCGTGAGATCGTCCCCATCTCGAGCCCGACGAACCCCTTCGATCTCACAGGCCTGGCAGTCGACCGGCCCGGTGTGCTCGACCAGGTCCTGGATGCGCTCGCCGACGGAACGAGCGCCAAGGAGTACGTCTTCTCGCTCGGCCTCATGCCGGACACGACCTGGCCCGAGTGGAGCAGGGTGTGCAGTGAGTTCGCGTCGCGCCGCGGCGTGCGGATGTCGGTCTACGCCGCGTCCGGACGTCGCGAGGGCGACGGCTACGGCTTCTTCGAGCGAGCAGGCATCCCCGTCTACGAGAGCATCGATCCCCTGATGCGATCGCTGCGCGCGTTCTCGGCGGCGGCCGCCCGCCCCGCGACCCAGCTGCGCGTCGTCCCGGCCGCCGACAAGCGGATCCCGGACGACGTGCCCGGGCGCAGAGAGCTGCTGACGGAGTGGGGTCTGAACTACATCCCGTACAGCTTCGTGACCGACCCGGATGCCGCTGTCCGCTCGTCGTCGGAGATGGGCTACCCCGTCGCCATGAAGGTCGCCTCCGAAGCGATCGCGCACAAGGCGAAGTACGGCCTGATCGCGCTCGACGTCCACTCCGAGGACGAGGCGCGCCGGGCATACGAGCGACTGAGCGACAACTTCGAAGCGCTGCGCGACACGATGCCGAACCTCGGGACGCTGCGCGTCGAGACCCAGAAGATGCTGCCTCGCGGCGGCATGGAGGTCTTCATCGGCGCGAAGGTGGACCCCGACTTCGGGGTGACCGTCAGCGCCGGGCTCGGCGGCGGGCTGGTGGAGGCGATCGCCGATCTGTCGAGCGCGCAGGCGCCGCTCGACGAAGTCCGCGCTCGTCATCTCCTCGAGTCGAACCCGATCCTCGGCCGCGCGCTCGCGGGCGGCAAGTGGGACGTCGAAGCACTCGTGTCGACCTTGGTCCGCTTCTCGGAGATGGCTTCGGCGATGGCGGGGCAGCTCGATGAGGTCGAGTGCAACCCTGTGGTCGTCTCCAGCGAAGGGGCATGGGTCGTCGACGACCTGTGGCTGACTCGCAGCGACGGGGAGACGCCCTGAGGCTCAGCCGCGATCGACGGTGACCGAGCGGACCACCTCGCGCACGGTGGTGACGAAGCGCTCCGGCGCTTCCATCATCATGTCGTGGCCGACGCCGGGCACCTCGATCCGGCTGAGCCAGGCCGGGCCGGCAGAGAGCGCGTCGTCGACCGTCGCGCGATACGCCGACTGGGCTCCGACGAGCACGGCGGCCGGTGATGGTGCGCTGTCGATCGAGCGGGGGTGGGGGACGCCGACCGTCCTGGGGTCGTGAGCCCAGTCGTACCGATCGCCGTCACGCCGAATGCTGGCCAGCGCGACCGAGTCGACCAGGTCCTGCCGCCACCTGCCGCGGTCGCGTGCCCGTCGGAAGTGCTCGAGCGCCGACTCGATCGACGTGAAGCCCCTGCTCGGTGAAGAGCTGCGGCGGATGGACAGGCTCGGCATCGGCACGCCCTCGACGCTGATCACGGCGAGCACAGCATCGTTCATCCGCACCGATGGCTGGAGCGCGGCGATGCCGCCGAGGGAGTGCGCGACGACGACGATCTGACGGCCCGTGCGCAGCGCACAGGCTTCGGCGACGCGCGTCACGTCACCCGCCCAGTCGTCGTAGCTGTACGCGTCCCGCCACTCGCTCGCGCCGTGCCCGGAGAGATCCATCACCGCTCGGGGCTCGGTGAGCAGGGGGAGGAGGTGCTGCCACCAGCCGTGGTGCGCGCGGCCGCCGTGCACGAGCAGCAGCGGATGCCCGTCGCCTTCGGGATCGAGGTCGTAGCGGACGAGCGCGCCGGCGGAGCGGACGCTCAACGGTAGTCGACAGGACACATGTCCCATTTTATTGACATTGCCACGTCGAATGTTAGGGTGGGACAGGTGTCCCGCGAATCCAAAGGAGTGGTCGTGAACGGTAGAGAGTACAAAGGCGTTCTCAAGGGCTTGAAGGTCGTGGAGTTCGCGCACGTCCTATCGGCGCCGATGACCGGCACACTGATGGCCGACATGGGAGCCGACGTCATCCACGTGGAGAGTCCCGGCATCGGCGACTCGAGCCGGACCATCGGCCCCGACAAGGACGGCGTCCACCTGTGGTGGAAGGTCATGGCTCGCAACAAGCGCGCCGTGACCCTCGACCTCCGACAGGAGGAGGGGCAGCGCGTCGCCCGCGAGCTGGTCGATTGGGCCGATGTCGTGATCACGAACATGCGCATCCGCACGCTGGAGCGCTGGGGCCTGGACTGGAAGACGCTGCACGAGCGCAAGCCGAAGCTCATCTACCTGAGCGTCACCGGAGACGGCCTGGGCACCACCAACGAGAACGCTCCTGGGTTCGGCAAGGTGGGTGAGGCGCGCAGCGGCGTGGTCAACATCACGGGCTTCCCCGGCGGGCCGCCCGTGCACACGGGCTTCTCGCACGCAGACACGGTGACCGGCCTCATGGGCGCGTTCGCGGTCAGCGCCGCCACCTACCGTCGCTTCGAGCCCGACTTCGATGGTGAGCTGATCGACATCGCCCTGTTCGAGCCGCTGTTCCGGCTCGTCGACTGGCAGGTGATCGTCCACGACCAGCTCGGCGTGGTGCCGCAGCGAGCGGGGAACCAGCTCGCCGTCGCCCCCGGGCTGGTCATCAACACCTACGGCACGGCGGATGGGCACTGGGTCACGATCACCTCGGGCACACCGAAGTCCGTCCGCAACGTCCTGCAGCTGCTCGACCTCGAGGTCGACGAGTACATGGGCGCGGCGGCGCGGTCGGATGCGCGCGAGGACCTCGACGAACGCCTGCGGCAGTGGGTGGCCGCGCACACGGCGGAAGAGGCTCTGATCCGCATGCGGGAGCTCGAGGTCGTCGCCGAGCGAGTGCACGACATGGCCGACATCGCAGCGTCGCCGCTCTTCCGGGAGCGCGAGGCCATCATCACGGTGGAGGACCCGGAGCTCGGCCCCGTCCGCATGGCGGGCGTCATCCCGAAGTTCCGCCAGAACCCGGGAAGCGTCTGGCGCACCGGCCCGGCACAGGGCCAGGACAACGACGAGGTCTTCTCCGAGGTCCTCGGCATGAACGAGACCCGCATCGAGGAGCTGAAGAGCAATGGCATCATCTGAGACCTCGACCAGGACCGCACCGGATCTCCGGCTCCTCCGCAGCGTCATGGAGACGCCGCTGCTGGACGAGCGGAAGTGGGCCAAGATCCCGCAGATCCCGGCCGATGCGTTCATCATCGATCTCGAGGACAGCGTCGTGCCGGCGCAGAAGGAGCTCGGGCGCACCCGGGCAGTGGAGGCGCTCGCGCAGCCGGACTTCTTCGGCACCAGCCTGGTGTTCGCGAGGGCGAACAACCTTGCGACCCCGTGGGGCAGGGAGGACATTGCGGCGTTCGCCGAAGCAGGCGTCGAGTTCATGCTCTACCCGAAGGCGCAGTCGCTCGCCGAGGTCGAGTCGGTGCTGGAGCTGCTCGACGAGCACGGCTCCACCGCCCAGCTGCTGCCCATCATCGAGACAGCCGGCGCGCTCCGCGACGTCGGACAGATCGCGCTCCTGCCTCGGGTGGCGGGGCTCTACACGGGCATCGGCGATATGAGCGTGGATGCAGGCGTGCCCTTCTACATCGACGGCGAGATCAACCCGGTGCTGAGCCGCGCCCGTGACTCGGTCGCGTTCGCGGCGGCGGCAGGCCGAGTGGCCTCGACCGACACCGTCTATGCGCGCGACCTGCGCAACCAGGCTGATGTGCTGGACGCGATCAAGGAGGGCCGGAGCCGAGGGTTCACCACGCTCGTCTCCTTCTATCCCCCGCACATCCCGCTGATCAACGAGCATCTGCTCCCGGCCGAGGACGAGCTCGCGGATGCGCGATGGGTCGTCGAGGTCTACGAGGCGGCACAGCAGGACGGGCGGCCCGCAGTCGCGACAGAGGACGGTCGGACCATCCTGCTGCTCGACTACACGAGGGCCCAGCAGACCCTGGCACGTGCCTCAGCAGAGGTGCCCAAGAGAGAGGCGAGCGCATGAGAATCGGACGAGTCGAGCTGTCGGACGGGTCCGTCGCGACGGGCGTGATCGGTGACGAGCGCATCACTCTCGTCGGTCCCGACGACCCAGCCTTCCTGATCGAGCTCCTGAACGACCCCCAGCGTCCGGTCGACGGCGATGAGATCGAGGCGGCCGGCGCACGCCTGCTCGCTCCGATCGAGCGTCCGCCGTCGGTTCGCGACTTCATGATCTTCGAGGAGCACGTGGCGAACGCCCGTCAGCGCACCGGCCGCGACGTCCCCGACGCCTGGTACCAGGCTCCTGCGTTCTACTTCTCGAACCCCGCGGGCATCCAGGGGCCAGACACCGACGTGCGACGACCGAAGGGCAGTCGTGCGCTCGACCTCGAGCTCGAGGTCGCCGCCATCATCGGCACTGAGGTGCAGGACATCGACGCGGACGACCCGAGGGCCTTGGACGCGATCGCCGGCTTCGTGCTCATGAACGACTGGTCGGCGCGCGACCTGCAGATGGGCGAGATGAAGGTCGGGCTCGGTCCGGTGAAGGGCAAGGACTTCGCCACCAGCATCGGCCCGTGGATCGTCACCAAGGACGAGCTCGGCACGGTCACCGACGGCCGATGGTCGTGCCGCGTGGACGCGTACGTCGCCGACAGGCACGTCGGCGGCGCCGACATCGCGACAGCGCACTTCGGCTGGAACCAGGTCGTCGCGCGCGCCTCGGAGAACACGCGGCTCGTACCGGGCGACATCCTCGGCTCGGGAACCGTGGGCACGGGGTGCCTGATCGAG
Organism: Agrococcus baldri; assembly: GCA_007988785.1. Classification (GTDB taxonomy): domain Bacteria; phylum Actinomycetota; class Actinomycetes; order Actinomycetales; family Microbacteriaceae; genus Agrococcus; species Agrococcus baldri_A. The sequence continues at coordinate 151,930 of BJUU01000002.1, read as the reverse complement.
CTGCGAGAGCTCGGCAAGCGCGACGAGAATCCATGGCTTCGCGACGGTGACGTGGTGGAGCTGCGCGGAGGGCCGCTCGGCACGCTGCGCAACACCATCGTCGGATCCGACGCGGCCGGAGGGGGAAGGTCTCATGCAGTTCGAGCTCGATGAGGAGCAGGCCGAGTGGCGCAGCATCCTCCGCCGATTCGTCGAGAAGGAAGTCGCCCCGTTCGCGCGCGAGTACGAGGAAGCGCACCGCTACCCGACCGAGATCATCGAGAAGATGAAGGACCTCGGCCTGTTCGGCGTCACGGTCCCGGATCAGTACGGGGGGATGGACACCGGCGCTGTGGGGCTCGCCATCATGTTCGAGGAGATCTCGCGCGGATGGATGAGCGTCGCGGGTGCGCTCGGCAGCCACACGCTGGCGTGCTTCATGATCGCGAAGCACGGCACCGAGGAGCAGAAGCAGCGGCTGCTGCCCGACCTGGCGACAGGCAAGCGGCGCACCGCGCTCGCGCTCACGGAAGCCGGCGCCGGCAGCGATCTGCAGGGCATCAAGACCCGCGCGGTCCGTGATGGCGACGGCTACCGCATCAACGGCTCGAAGATGTGGATCACGAACGCCCGCTACGCGGACCCGTTGCCGGTGCTCGTGCGCACGGGCACGCAGAATCGCGGATCCCGCGAGCTGTCCATCCTGCTGGTCGACGGCGACGCCGAGGGCCTCGAGGTCTCGCGAGACCTCGGCAAGCTCGGCTACCGGGGCATCGAGACGTGCGAGGTCGTGCTGAACGACGTCTGGGTGCCCGAGGCGAACCTGCTCGGCGGTGAGGAGGGCAAGGGCCTCAAGCAAGTGCTCTCCTCGCTCGAGATCGGGCGGGTGAACGTCGCCGCTCGAAGCCTCGGCATCGCCCAGTCGGCACTCGACAAGGCGCTGACCTACGCGAAGCAGCGAGAGGCGTTCGAGCAGCCGATCGCCGAGTTCCAGGCCGTCCAGCTCAAGCTCGCGAAGATGGCGACCGACATCCAGGCAGCGCGCCTGCTCACCTGGTGGGCGGCGTCGGCCATCGACCGCGGCGCGCGCAGCGACGTCGAGTCCGGCATGGCGAAGTACCTCGCCTCCGAGACGGCGGTGTCCGCAGCACTGGAGTCGATGCGCATCCACGGTGCATCCGGGTACTCGACCGAGTTCGAGGTCGAGCGCCTCTACCGGGACGCGCCGCTCATGGTCATCGGGGAGGGCACGAACGACATCCTCAGCATGGTGATCGCGCGCGGTCTTCTGAAGAATGCGGGTTAGCGGGATGCACCCGATCCATGTTGAGCGGTCACGAAGCGGTGTGCGCGTGACCGGGTACGCGTCGAGGCGCAGCACACGCGCCACGCTCATGAGGAGATGTCGATGAAGATCGTTGTGCTGATCAAAGAGGTTCCCGATACCTACGGGGAGCGCAAGCTGAATATCGAGACGGGTCTCGCGGACCGTGGGGCGAGCGAGGCGGTGCTCGACGAGATCGGGGAGCGCTCGGTCGAGGTGGCGCTGAGCCATGCCGATGCGCACCCCGGAACCGAGGTCGTGGTCCTGTCCATGGCGCCGGAAGGGTCGGCGGCGACGATCCGCAAGGGCCTCGCCATGGGCGCCGGGTCGGCCGTGCACGTCGTCGACCCGGGCCTCGTGGGCGCCGACACGGGGCTGACCGCCGAGGTGCTGGCGGCGGCGCTGCGCCGCGTCGGGTTCGACCTGGTCATCGGCGGGAACGTGTCCACGGACGGCTCCGGGGGAGTCCTGCCAGCCATGATCGCCGAGCTGCTGGACGTCCCCTCGGCCACGAGCCTGAACGCGGTGGAGATCACCGAGGACAGGGTCTCGGGCGAGCGCGCCAGTGATGCAGCGACCATGCGAGTGTCGGCGACGCTGCCGGCGGTGATCTCCGTGACGGAACGGCTGCCGGAGGGAAGGTTCCCGAACTTCAAGGGCATCATGGCGGCCAAGAAGAAGCCCTTCGAGACGGTGACGCTGGCCGATCTCGGCATCGATCCCGAGGCGCCGGAGGCGTCGCGATCGATCGTCATCGGGGTCAGCGAGAAGCCGCCGCGCGAGGCGGGCGTGAAGATCGTGGACGAGGGCGACGCAGGCGAGCAGCTCGCGGAGTTCCTCGCGCAGAACCGACTGGTCTGAGGGGTGTGGAGATGACAGATTTCGCTGAGGATTCGGTCCTCGTACTGGTCGATGTGATGCCTTCGGGCGGGCTCGCCAAGAGCGCGGCGGGCCTGCTGGGCGCGGCCGCGTCCATCGGCACGCCCGTGGCGCTCGTGGTGACCGAGCCGGGGAAGAGCGCCGGTGCAGCCGAGCAGGCTGCGGCACTCGGTGCTGCTCGGGTGCTGATCGCCGACAGCGCGGATGCCTCCGTCCTGACGGTGCCGGCCGTCGACGCCCTCGCCGCAGCTGCGGAGCTCGTGCGCCCCGACGCGGTCCTGCTGTCGAACTCCATCGAGGGGCGGGATGCCGCGGGCCGGTTCGCTGCCCGCACCCGGTCGGGGCTCGCCGTCGACGTGGTGGGAGTCTCCCGCGACGACGAGGGCGTGGTCGCTCACCACTCGGTCTACGGCGGCGCATACAACGTGGATTCCGCGGTGACGTTCGGCGCGCCGGTCATCACCGTCCGGCAGGGCGCGATCGACGCGCGTGCCGAGGCGGTCGCCGAGCCGTCGGTCGAGCAGCTGAGCGTGACCGCTTCGGGCCGCCAGGCTGCGACGATCGAGTCGATCGACGAGGCCGTGGTGACGTCGTCGCGACCGGAGCTCCGCGGAGCCGGCAAGGTCGTCTCGGGCGGCCGAGGTCTGGGATCGAAGGAGCAGTTCGAGCTCGTCGAGCGGCTCGCCGACGCCCTGGGCGCGGCAGTGGGTGCTTCGCGCGCGGCGGTCGACGCCGGGTACGTGCCGCAGGCGCATCAGGTCGGGCAGACGGGCGTCTCCGTGTCGCCCCAGCTGTACGTCGCGCTGGGCATCTCCGGTGCGATCCAGCACAGGGCCGGCATGCAGACGGCGAAGGCGATCGTGGCGATCAACAAGGACGCCGACGCTCCCATCTTCGACGTCGCCGACTTCGGCGTGGTCGGTGACGTGTTCACGGTGGTGCCGCAGCTGATCGCGGCGATCGAGTCGAAGCAGAAGTAGGGGCGCATGGCGACGAACGGGGGCAGGCGGCGCGGCCTCCCGCGCACAGCGGGCGGCGACGCCTGGCCGCCGGTCGGCGAGGCCGCGGGAACGGACGCCTCCGCGGCCGAGCCGGCGCGGTCGATCGAGCCGAGCGCTCCGGCGCCGATGCCAGCGACGTCCGAGCATGCGCCGGCTTCCGAACCGGAGGCCGCGTCCGCGGCAGCCGCACCCGCAGCGGGTGGGCCTCCGCGGCGCCGCGGCCTGCCGCGCGTCGCCGGAGGCGAGGCTTCGCCTCCGGCCGCCGTCGCCCCGGAGCCGGCCGCGCGTGAGACCGGGCCGGATCCGCGGCGGGCGGCCGCGTCGGCGGACGCAGCTGAAGCTCCGAGCTCGCCGCCGCGTTCGTCCCGTCGTGGGCTGCCCCGTCCCGCGGCCGCAGAGTCGTCCGCAGCGGTGGAGGCACCGGTGGTCGCCCGACCCGCGGCCGCAGAGCCGCGGCCGACCAGCGCATCCGAAGGGCAGCCGCCGAAGGCGGAAGCGAAGCGGTACGGGCCGTTCACTCGCACGCAGTGGGTCGGCGCGATCATCCTCGGGGTCGGCGGGCTCGTGCTCGTCGCGGCGCTCGTCGTCATGCTCGCCCGGTGGGTCGTCGGTCTGGAGTCCACGCAGGGCTTCCTCGCCGCCTATCCTGGCGCCTACGACTTGCCCGAAGGCGCACCCGTGGGCTTCCCGGCGTGGCTCGGGTGGCAGCACTTCTTCAACGTGTTCCTCATCGTGCTGATCATCCGGTCAGGGCTCCAGGTGCGGCGGGAGACGCGGCCCTCGGCCTTCTGGATCCCGCGTTGGTCGAAGGACGGCAGCGGCAAGATCAGCCTGCCGCTGTGGTTGCACCAGTCCCTCGACATCCTGTGGCTGCTCAACGGCGTGATCTTCGTCGTGCTGCTGTTCGCCACCGGCCACTGGATGCGCATCGTGCCGACGAGCTGGGAGGTGTTCCCCAACGCGGCGAGTGCCGCACTGCAGTACGTGTCGTTGGACTGGCCGACCGAGCACGGGTGGGTCAACTACAACAGCCTGCAGCAGCTGGCGTACTTCGTCACCGTCTTCGTCGCCGCGCCGCTCGCGGCAATCACCGGCGTTCGCATGTCGGGGGTGTGGCCCAAGAGCGCGACAGTCCTCAACAAGGCCTACCCCGTCGAGGCGGCTCGCGCCGTGCACTTCCCGGTGATGATCTACTTCGTGCTGTTCATCATCGGGCACGTCGCGTTGGTGTTCGCCACCGGCGCCCTCCGCAACCTGAACCACATGTACGCCTCGCAGGACGCGGTGAACTGGACGGGCTTCTGGATCTTCGTCGCCTCGATGGTCGTCGTCGCTGCCGGCTGGGTGGCCGCAAGGCCGCTCGTGCTCGCACCGATCGCGAACCTGTTCGGCAAGGTCAGCGCCCGATAGAGCACAACAGCGACCGTCGAGGGTGTCGCTACTCATGTGGGTGTTGGAATTTCCTCGAAGGATCACACGGTGACCGCGCTCAGGTCGATACCGACGAGCTCGGTCGCCGTCGGCTTGCCTCCGCGGCCCGGATTCACGCTGAGACTGAGGCACCAGCCCTCCCGCCGTGCTTCATCAAACTGAGGCGCGTCCGGGGTTCCATTAATAGGTCATCCATGCATATAGTTTGGACTCCAAGCTTTGATCTCGAGGTGTCGAATGACACGGAAGGAGTCGACGGGATGACCCGCGAACTCACGCACTTCATCGGCGGCGCTCATGTCGCCGGCACCTCCGGCCGCTTCAGCGACGTCTTTGACCCGAGCACTGGAGAAGTCCAGGCGAGGGTGCCGCTGGCCAGCACCGCCGAGGTGGAGGCCGCCATCGCGAACGCCGAGGCCGCGCAGGTCGGGTGGGGCGCGACGAACCCGCAGAAGCGCGCACGCGTGCTGCTGAAGTTCCTCGAGCTCGTCGCGACGGACATGCCGAATCTCGCGAGGCTCCTGTCGAGCGAGCACGGCAAGACGGTGCCGGACGCCATGGGCGACATCCAGCGGGGTGTCGAGGTGATCGAATTCGCCGCCGGTGCTCCGCACCTGCTGAAGGGCGAGTACTCGACTGGCGCGGGAACCGGGATCGACGTCTACTCCATGCGGCAGCCGCTCGGCGTCGTGTCCGGCATCACTCCCTTCAACTTCCCGGCCATGATCCCGCTGTGGAAGATGGGGCCGGCGCTCGCCGCGGGCAACTCGTTCATCCTCAAGCCCTCCGAGCGCGACCCCTCCGTGCCGCTGCGGATCGCCGAGCTCTTCCTCGAGGCTGGTCTCCCGGCCGGAGTGCTCAACGTCGTCAACGGCGACAAGGACGCCGTCGACGCCATCCTGAACGACGATCGCGTCATGGCAGTCGGCTTCGTGGGCTCGACGCCGATCGCGCAGTACATCTACGCGACCGCCGCGGCCAACGGCAAGCGCGCCCAGTGCTTCGGCGGGGCGAAGAACCACATGATCGTGATGCCGGATGCGGATCTCGACCAGGTCGCCGACGCGCTCATCGGCGCCGGATACGGCTCGGCGGGGGAGCGCTGCATGGCGATCTCGGTTGCAGTCCCGGTCGGCAAGGAGACCGGCGACGCCCTCGCCGCCAAGCTCGCCGAACGCGTGACGCACCTGAAGGTCGGGCCGGCATCGGACGAGAGCAACGACTACGGCCCACTCGTGACCTCCGAGGCGCTGCGGCGGGTGGAGCACTACATCAGCACCGGCATCGAGGAGGGCGGCACGCTGCTCGCCGACGGACGGGGTCTCACCGTCGAAGGCTTCGAGAACGGGTTCTACCTCGGGCCCACCCTCTTCGACAACGTCACGACCGACATGACCATCTACAAGGAGGAGGTCTTCGGCCCCGTGCTGATCATCGCCCGCGCCGATGACTATGAGCAGGCGCTCGCGATGGCGACCGATCACGAATACGGCAACGGCGTCTCGATCTTCACCCGCGACGGCGATGCCGCGCGCGACTTCAGCGCACGCGTGAACGTCGGCATGGTGGGCGTCAACGTCCCCATTCCCGTGCCGATCGCCTACCACACCTTCGGCGGCTGGAAGCGGTCGGGGTTCGGGGACCTGAACCAGCACGGCCCCGACGCGTTCCGCTTCTACACGAAGACCAAGACCGTCACGAGCCGCTGGCCTTCCGGCATCAAGGAAGGCGCGAGCTTCGTCATCCCCACGATGCACTGAGGCAGGGAAGACCATGACGATGACCGAGGAACGCCGTGCGATCGTCGACGCAGTGCGCGGCTTCGCGTCGACCGTGCTCGCCCCGAACGCATCGGAGTGGGATGCGACCAAGCACTTCCCCGTGGACGCACTGGCGCAGGCGGGGGAGTTGGGGCTCGGCGGCATCTACGTGCAGGAGGATATCGGGGGCGCCGGGCTGTCACGGGCCGATGCCGTCGCGATCTTCGAGGAGCTCGCGAAGGGAGACACGGCGATCGCCGCCTACATCTCCATCCACAACATGGTGGCGTGGATGATCGACACGTTCGGCACCGACGCGCAACGGCAGCGGTGGGTGCCCGGCATGGTGGCGATGACCGACCTCGGCAGCTACTGCCTGACTGAGCCGGGTGCAGGCTCGGATGCCGCGGCCCTCACCTCGTCGGCCCGGCGGGACGGCGACGACTACGTCCTCGACGGGGTCAAGCAGTTCATCTCCGGTGCGGGATCCTCGGCGGTGTACATCGTCATGGCTCGCACGGGAGAGCGCGGCCCCAAGGGGATCAGCGCCATCGTCGTCCCGGCAGAGACCCCCGGACTGAGCTTCGGTCCGAACGAGCAGAAGATGGGCTGGAACGCGCAGCCCACCCGTCAGGTGGTCCTGGAGGGCGTGCGCGTCCCGGTCGCGAACCGGCTGGGGGCCGAGGGCGAAGGCTTCTCGATCGCGATGAAGGGGCTCAACGGCGGTCGCGTGAACATGGGCGCGTGCTCGCTGGGCGGTGCGCAGTGGGCGCTCGACCGCACGTTGCGCTATGTCCAGGAGCGCGAGGCGTTCGGCACGCCGCTCTCGGCGAACCAATCGGTCGTATTCACCCTTGCCGACATCGAGACCGAGCTGCAGGCGGCTCGGGCCCTGCTGTTCCGCGCCGCGGAGAAGATGGACGAGGGTGCCTCGGACGTCGCGGCCGCGTGTGCGCTCGCGAAGCGCTTCGCGACCGATGCGGCGTTCGACGCCGCGAATGCAGCCTTGCAGCTGCACGGCGGCTACGGATACCTGCACGAGTACGGGATCGAGCGGGTCGTCCGCGACCTGCGGGTGCATCAGATCTTGGAGGGCACGAACGAGATCATGCGGCTCATCGTGGGACGCGACCTGCTGGCGGGCGCCCGGTGACCGGCGACGCAGCGGTGCTGGTCGAGCAGCGCGGCAGGCTCGGACTGCTGACCTTGAACCGGCCGAAGGCGATCAACGCGCTGACGCACACGATGGTCGAGCTCATCGCCGAGGCGATGGACGCTTGGGAGTACGACGACGCGATCGCCACGGTCGCGGTCGTGGGTGCAGGTGATCGAGGGCTTTGCGCCGGCGGTGACGTTGTCAGCCTCTATCGCGACGTGACCGACGGCGACGGCTCGGGCGCGGCCGCGTTCTGGCGCGACGAGTACGCGCTGAACGCACGCATCGCTCGCTACCCGAAGCCGTTCGTCGCGATCCAGGACGGCATCGTGCTCGGCGGGGGCATCGGCGTCTCGGCGCACGGCTCGCACCGGGTCGTGACGGAGCGCTCCAAGCTCGGCTTCCCCGAGGTGACGATCGGCTACATCCCCGACGTCGGCGCGACCTGGCTGCTCGCGCAGGCTCCCGGAGAGCTGGGCGTGCGCCTCGCGCTGACCGCCGGCAACGTCGGGCCGGCCGACGCCATCCTCGTCGGATTCTCGGACCACTTCATCTCGAGCGACCGCATCCCCGCGCTGCTGCTGGCGCTCGAGACCGAGGAGCCGGCGGCGGCGATCGCTCGGCTCGCGAGCGAGCCGGAGCCCGGCGTGATCGCTGCGCAGCGCGACTGGACGGATGCCGCGTTCGGGGCGTCCTCCGTCACCGGCATTCTCGATCGACTCCGCAACAGCGGTGACGAAGCAGCATCCGCGCTCGCGGACGTCATCGCACGCAAGTCTCCGCTCGCGCTGGCCGTGACCCTCGAGGCGCTGCGCCGAGCACGGCACCTGTCGTCGCTCGAGGTGGCGCTCGCTCAGGAGTACCGCGTGTCACGGCATTCGTCGATGACCCCGGACTTCGCCGAGGGCATCCGGGCCCAGCTCGTCGACAAGGACCGCAGCCCGATCTGGCAGCCCGCCGCCCACGCCGATGTCAACGCCGCGGACGTCGCTGCATTCTTCGAGGCTCCTCCCGAAGGGGACCTCGACCTCACCACCGCATCTGCGTCGAAGGAGACGACATGACCAGCATCGCATTCATCGGCCTTGGCCACATGGGCGGACCCATGGCCGCCAACCTCGTGAAGGCGGGCCACGAGGTCACCGGCTTCGATGTCGTCCCGGCGGCGCTCGAGACGGCGCAGGCCGCCGGCATCGCTGTCGCACCGTCGGGCGCGAAGGCGGTGGCATCGGCCGACATCGTCATCACGATGCTGCCGAGCGGTCACCACGTGCTCGAGGCGTACAACGGCTCCGGGTCGACTCGCGGGCTTCTCGGCGCAGCTCGCCCGGGCACGCTCTTCATCGACTCGTCCACGATCGCGGTCGACGAGTCGCGTGCTGCCCACGCCGCAGCCACCGCCGCGGGTCACCGCAGCCTCGACGCGCCCGTCTCCGGCGGCGTCGTCGGGGCGGAGAACGCCACGCTCGCGCTCATGGTCGGCGGGGCTGAGGCGGACTTCGCCGAGGCGCTGCCGGTGCTCGAAGCGATGGGGCGCCGGATCGTCCACTGCGGCGGTCCGGGGCTCGGCCAGGCCGCGAAGGTCTGCAACAACATGATCCTGGGCGTGACGCAGATCGCCGTCGCCGAGGCATTCGTCCTCGGTGAGCGCCTCGGGTTGACGCACCAGGCCCTGTTCGACGTGGCATCGAACGCCACCGGCCAGTGCTGGGCGCTGACGACCAACTGCCCGGTGCCGGGCCCCGTGCCGACGAGTCCGGCGAACAACGACTACCGGCCGGGCTTCGCGGGAGCACTGATGTCGAAGGATCTCGGTCTCGCAGCACAGGCGATCGCCCTCACGGGCGTCGACGCGAAGCTCGGGCTCCTCGCGGGCGGGATCTACGGCGACTTCGCCGCCGGCGAGGGTGCCGGCCAGGACTTCTCCGGCGTCATCAAGATGATCCGGAGCGAATCAGATGCGCGCGGCCAGCGTGTCGACATCGAGGCTTGAGGGAGCTGACGTGACCGACTACGAGACCATCATCGTCGACACTCGAGGACGCGTCGGCTGGATCACGCTCAACCGTCCGGAGGCGCTCAACGCTCTCAACTCGACCCTGGTCCGCGAGGTCGTCACCGCGAGCAAGGAGTTCGACGCCGATCCCGGCATCGGCGTGATCGTGGTGACCGGTTCCGAGCGAGCATTCGCGGCCGGTGCTGACATCAAGGAGCTGGCCGACCAGGGCTACATCGACGCGCATCTCAACGATCCGTTCGCCCGCTGGGGCGAGTTCGAGCGGCTCCGCACTCCGGTCATCGCCGCGGTCGCCGGCTTCGCACTCGGCGGCGGTTGCGAGCTGGCGATGATGTGCGACATCATCCTTGCCGCAGACACGGCGAAGTTCGGGCAGCCCGAGATCAACCTGGGTGTGATCCCGGGAATTGGCGGCACCCAGCGACTGCCGCGGGCGGTCGGCAAGTACAAGGCGGCCGAGCTCATCCTGACAGGAAGGACCATGGGCGCCGAGGAAGCGGAGCGCTCCGGACTCGTCTCCCGCATCGTCCCCGCTGCCGACTTGCTCGACGAGGCCACCAAGCTGGCGGAAGGCATCGCGTCGAAGTCACTCCCTGTCGCGTACACGGCGAAGAACGCGATGCAGGCAGCTCAGGAGTCGCCCCTCACGGAGGGGCTGCGGTTCGAGAAGCAGGCGTTCGCCGCGACCTTCGCACTCGGCGATCAGACAGAGGGGATGGCCGCGTTCCGTGACAAGCGCACGCCGCAGTTCAACCACCGTTGACACGGGAGCGGTTCAGAGCGGATCCGGCACCGGGCGCGGAGACGCGAAGTCACCAGCATCCTTGCGGAACCGTGCCAGGATGCGCACGAGCTGGAGCGTGTCGTCGTCGGGGAGACCGGGCTGCGCGAACACCTCGTTGAGCGCGACCGTCGCGCGTTCGACGAGCTCCTTGCCTTCCGGTGTCAGCGACACGAGGATCGCGCGGCCGTCCGTCGGGTGCGGTTCGCGCCGCAGGAGGCAGTCGCGCACCAGGCGGTCCACCGTGTTCGTGACGCTCGTGGGATGCACCTGCAGGCGCGCGATGGCGCTCGCCATGGGCATCCGCCCCTCACGCGTGAAGGCGAGCAGTCGCAGCATCTCGAAGCGGGCGAACGACAGCCCGAAGGGCTTGAGGGCGCGCTCGACCCGGCCCAGCATGATCTGCTGTGTGCGCATGACCGAGGTCACGGCCGACATGCCGCCAGCGGCGTCGTCCCAGCCATGCGCCGTCCACTGCCGCTTCGCCTCGGCGATCGGGTCGACCGGAAGCGGTCCTCGTTGCGCCATGCGCTCCTCTTCGTCACCCCATACCGTACCCAGCGTCGCAGACCACCCGCGGATCACCTCGCTTGGGCCCACCACAGAGCCACGCAGGTTGCATATGTGAGGAGTGCCCGATGAAGATCGTCGCTGGTCAACGGGGTCCCCGACAGGTACGGGGTCCGCAAGCTCAGCTCATGCCGCCGGCTGGGTCGGCGGCGACCATCCGCAAGCCCGTTCGGCAAGGTCAGCTCGCGGTGAGCCCTAGGGGAGGTCCGCGGAGAGCTCATGGTCAGGGTGGACGGCATGCAGCATCTGTACGAGTCCGTGGCATGGAGGAGAGCATCCGCGGTCGGCTTCCGTCCGTCGGGGACATCGATCGCTGTCTGCCGCCACGTGCGCTCTCGACGCGATCCTCGCGGCTCGCCATGCAGCCGAGGCGGCGTCGGCCGTGATCGTCGAGATCAGCGAGAGAGGATGGCAATCGTGATCGCTCCCGAAGAAGCCGTTCGCGTCGCAACGGGTGACGTGCAACTTGTCGGCGATGTCTGGCCCGCGTCGGCCGAACCGCGCGGTTCCGTCGTCCTGCTCCACGGCGGCGGCCAGCGCAGACACTCCTGGCGACGTACCGGGGAGCGGCTTGCGCAGCAGGGATGGACCGCCTTCGCGTTCGATGCACGTGGGCATGGTGAGAGCGGCTGGTCGCCTGACGGTGACTACTCGATGAACGCGCTGGTCCGCGACCTGCAGGCGATCATTGGCAGCCTCGACGAGGCACCCGTGCTGGTGGGAGCGTCGATGGGAGGGATGACGGCGCTCATGGGGGAGGCCGAGCAGAAGGGGCTGTCGCGCGGTCTCGTGCTCGTCGACGTCGTGGCGCGACTTGAGCCGGACGGTGTCGAGCGCATCCGCGCGTTCATGGAAGGCGTGCCGGAAGGGTTCGCGACACTCGAGGACGCGTCGGACGCCATCGCGGCCTACAACCCGCACCGACCGCGTCCCAAGAGCGTCGAGGGACTGCGCAAGAACCTCAGGCGGGCCGATGACGGCCGGTGGCACTGGCACTGGGACCCCGCCTTTTTGCGCATCGACAACGAGCCGGCACGTGAGTCACGTCACGAGCGGGCGCGCATCGCCGCCAGCAGGATCCGCGTCCCGACGCTGCTGGTTCGCGGCGCCGAATCCGACATCGTGAGCCGTGCGGGCATCGAGGAGATGCTGATGCTGATCCCGGAGAGCCGGGCGGTGGAGGTGCCAGCGACGGGGCACATGGTTGCGGGGGACGACAACGACGTGTTCACGGGCGAGCTCGAGAGGTTCCTCGCCGCGCTGTGAGCGACGCTGAGCACCCGGACGCGAGACCGGGTGCCTCGATCGGGCGTGTCGCGGTGGCCCGCAAGCCTCTCCGCGACCTGCCTGACGAGCAGGCAGCGACGCACCCTCCTGCAAGCGATGCGCCAGCCGGGTTGCGCCGGGCGGATCAGCCCGCTACCGTTCAGGGCAGGTGCAAACGTACGTTTGTTTCTGCGCGAGACGCCAACTACCCAAAGGTGGGAGCAGTTATGCGGGACCAACCCTTCGCCGGGCCGACCCGAGGTCGGCGGTGTGAGGCATGAGCGGGTACTTCGTCGACGCGATGATCTTGGGCAGCATCTACGCGCTGTTCACGGTTGGTCTCAGCCTTTCTTGGGGAATCCTGGGTGTGCTCAACCTGGCGCATGGGAGCATCTTCATGGCAGGCGCGCTGAGCGCGTACATGATCACGAGCGCAGGTGCGCTCCCGCTCGCCGTCGTGCTGCCCGCCAGCATGCTCGTGTCCGGTGGACTCGTCGTGCTGATGGAGCTGGTCGCGTTCCGTCCGATTCGGAGGCGAGCCGCAAATCCGCTTGCCGCTGAGCTGCCGATGGCCATCGCCAGCGTCGGCGTGTCCAGCGTGCTCGTCGCGTTCGCCAACAACTTCACCGCGGGATACAGCCTGTCGCTCCCCCAGGACATGTTCACCGTCAGCTCCATCAACATCCTCGGGCTGACCATCACGAACATCGGCGCGCTGATCGTCGTCTTCGCGATCGGCCTCACCGTCGCGCTGGGACTGTACGTCGCTCGCTCCCGCCAGGGTCGCGCGCTCAAGGTAATTGCGCAGGACAGCTATGTCGGCGGATTGCTCGGTATCTCCATGAACCGACTCGCGCTGGGCACGATGTTCATCAGCGGTGCCCTAGCAGGCTGCGGCGGCGTGCTGTTCTCGATCCACGTCAACTCGATGCACGCCTACATGGGCGAGGCGCTGCTGCTCAAAGCCTTCGCAGTGATCGTGGTCGGCGGGATCGGCAGCATCTGGGGTGCGGCGATCGGCGCCTATGTGCTCGCGGCAGCAGAAGTGCTCGCGGTGGTCTCCGTCGGGGTCGGCATGCGTGACGTCGTCGCGTTCGTCCTGATCATCGTGATCCTGCTGGCGCGCCCACAAGGGCTCCTTTCGAAGAGGAAGTGGCAACGCTCATGATCAGCTGGCTGGCTTATTACGATGACGTCATCGGCCACATGTTCGTGCTGATGATCCTGGCCTTCAGCATGTACGTCGTGATGCGGGTGGGAGTCTTCTCCGTGGCGAGCATCGGCTTCTGGGCGATCGCGGGCTACGGCGCGGCCATCGCCGACCAGTACGACGTCCCGCCGCTCCTCATCGTGGGGGGAGCGCTCCTGGTGTCCGGGGTTTTCGGCCTGCTCCTCGCGCTCCTGGCGGTGCGGCTGAGCGGTCTGTCGCTCACGATGGTCACGATCGCGTTCGTGCTGCTGCTGCAGGTCATCGTCCTGAACTGGGAGGACGTGACCGGGGGATCGCTCGGCATCTTCGGCCTTCCGGTGCACATCGGCACGTACGGGCTGCTGGCCGTCGTCATCGTCGTGGCAGTGCTGCTCGCGCTGTACGAGCGTGGCCGGACCGGTCGGGCCCAGGACTCGCTGCTCCACGACGAACAGCTCGCCCAGTCCGTGGGAATCGACATCCGTCGTCAGCGCATCGTGGCGTTGACGTTGAGCGCGCTGCTCGGTGGGCTCGCCGGCTGCCTCAACGTCTTCCAGACGGGAATGATGGTTTCGAACGAAGTCGGCTTCCACGTCGTCGTCGATGCGCTGACGATGGTGATCCTCGGCGGCACCGCCGCTTGGTACGGACCGGTCATCGGAGCCGCGATCCTTGCATGGTTGCCCCAGATGCTCAGCTTTGCCGACGAATGGCGGCTTGCGGTTCAGGGAGTCATCATCGTGGTCGTGCTCGTCTTCGCGCCGCAGGGCGCAGCGGGGTTGATCCAGCGCCTCGCCAGAGGCGTCGCCGCGAAGCGGCGGAGCTCACTGCTCAAGCGAAGGGAGCCACAGGATGTCTCTGCTTAGCATCGTGGATGCACAGGTCAGGTTCGGAGGTGTCCGCGCTGTCGACGGTGTGACGATCTCGCTCGAGCGAGGCAACGTGCACGGCTTGGTAGGGCCGAACGGCTCCGGCAAGACCACGTTGGTGAACGCCATATCGGGATTCGCGAGGCTGCATGACGGCAGCGTGACGCTGAACGACGAGCAGATCAGCGGCATGCGTCCGGACCAGATCTTCACACGAGGCATCTCCCGCACGTTCCAATCGATCAGGCTCCTCTCGACCCTGACGGTTCGCGAGAACATCTTGATCGGGACAGATCGAGCGCGAGCGGAGGGCGATGGGCGCGGAGCCGGCAAGCTCCTGCCGCGCGACGCCGTCAATGATCGAGTCGACCACGCCGTCGCCCTGCTCGGACTCGAGAAGTTCGCCGGCGACTTTCCGAGCCAGTTGCCGTACGGGTTGCAGCGTCGCGTGGAGATTGCACGCTCTGTTGCATCGAGGCCGGAGCTCATCCTGCTCGATGAGCCGTTCGCCGGCATGAGCCGAGCAGAGCGCGACGAGCTCTCCGATGTGCTCATCGAGATCGCGGACGACGGATTCACGCTCCTCGTCATCGAGCACGACATGCGCATCATTCACAAGATATGCAGCCATCTGTTCGTCATGAATTTCGGTCGATGCATCGCAGAGGGCAGTCCGCGAGAGACGGCGGAGCTCGAGATCGTGCAAGAGGCATACCTAGGGAAACAGCATGGCACTGCTTGAAGTCGCAGAACTCGACGTGAACTACGGGCCGCTCGCAGCTGTGCGCGGCCTCAGCCTGGAACTCGAGGAAAGCCAGGTGGCGGTGATCCTCGGAACCAACGGCGCCGGCAAGACGACCACCCTGAACGCCATCAGCGGCGCCGTGCGCGCACGCTCCGGGACGGTGTCGTTCGACGGCCGGAACGTCACGAACTCCGCCCCGTGGAAGATCTCTCGATCCGGCCTCGGGCACGTGCCGGAAGGCCGGCGCATCGTGGGACCGCTCACGGTGGAGGAGAACCTGCTGGTGGGTGCTTACAACGTTCGCTCCCGCGGCAGGCGATCGGAGCTGATCGACGACGTCTTCGATACGTTCCCCATGCTGGCGGAGAAGCGCGATGAGCTCGGCGGGCTGCTGAGTGGCGGACAGCAGCAGATGCTGGCGCTCGGCAGAGCACTGATGGCGGAACCGCGGGCGCTGCTCATGGACGAGCCATCCATGGGTCTGGCACCGATCATGGTGCAGCACGTCATGGACGCGGTGCAGACGATCGCGGCACGGGGCATCGCTGTGCTGATGGTCGAGCAGAACGCGACGGCCGCCTTCCGGGTCGCGACCGAGGTGTACCTCATCGAGCACGGGGAAGTCATCCTCCATGGCCCGGTGGACCAGGTGCAGAACAGCGAGCTCGTGCGGCGGTCGTTCCTCGGGATCTAGGTGTCGCATGCCGCACCGAGCGGCAGAAGCGTCGCAATGAAGCGACGTTCATCCATCGAAGAATCGAAAGGGAAGTCATGAACACTGCAACTCGAAAAGGCAGGAGCAAGAGCATCGCGACTGCGGCTGCCAGTGCGCTCGCTGTCGTGGTCGCGCTCTCTGCGTGCGGCGCTCCTGGTGCCGATGGCGGCGCACCCGCCGAAGGCGCATCATCCTTGACGATCCCCCTGGTGTTCGACGCGACGGGCGCCGCGGGGCCGTTCGCTTCGGAAGCGCTTCGGGGCGCGCAGCTCGCCATCACGGAGGTCAACGAAGCAGGCGGGATCGACGGCACGCTGATCGAACCGGTCGTGACGGACTCGGGTTCCGACCCTCAGCAGGCGGCAGCGGCCATGAACAGGGCCGTCAGGGACAATGCCCCAGTCGTCTTGTACGGCAGCGGTTCCAACATGGCATTGGCGATGGCGCCGATCGCCCAGCAGGCCTCCACACCGCTCATCGCCGTGCAGTCCGGCGCTCCAGGGCTGCTGGAGAACGGCGAGTACGTCTATCGCTCCACGCCGCAGCAGGTCCTCTTCCACGAGCTCCAGGCCCAGTATCTCGCTGAGCAGGGCGTCGAGCGCGTCGCGGTGCTCTACAACAGCGACAACGAGACCTACAACGAGCTCGGGAGCGAGGGGTATGCAGCATTCGGCGAGGAGTATGGCTTCTCAGTCGAGAGCGAGGGCATCATGACGGCGGATTCCGATGTCTCCACCGTGACTTCACTGCTTCTGGAATCAGAGCCGGACGCGTTCGTCATGCTGCTCCAGTCGAACAACAACACCGTGCCCGAGAGGCTCCGGCAACTGGGGTTCGAGGGGATCATCGCCGGCAGCATCTCGATCGGTGTTCCGACGCTGACCGCAATGGGTGATCTCGCGAATGGGATCGTCTGGCCCGACACCTTCGCTTATGACATCGAGTGCGAGTCGGGCAGCGCGTTCGTGGAGGCGTATGAGGCTGAGTACGGCGAGCTTCCGGGTTCGCTCGGTGCGAGCGGCTATGACGGTGCCCGCATGATGATCGAGGGGATGCGAAATGCCCCCTCGCTGGACGCCGAGGGGATCCAGCAGGGTCTCCAGACAGTGCTGGAGTCAGGGTTCGATGAGGCAGCGACCTGTGAGGTCTGGTTCGACGAGGAGCGCAACCCGCATTCTCCGGCGCGACTGCTCCAATGGCAAGACGGAGCATTCTCCACGATCGCCACCGAATAGCCGTTGACCGGCACGAGTACCGGTTCCGGCGACTGCCTTCGAACCTCATGCTGATAAAGGAGCTGAGAAGCATTGAACACAGCGATTGACCTCAACGTTCACGAATCGATCCTGATGCGAGGGACTGGGGACGCCCTCGGGCATCACGTCACCGATGTGCCATTCGGTGAGCGATCGCTCGTCCATGTCCTGGCGCGACAGGCAGCGGAACGGCCCGACAAGGAATGGCTGATCTTCGACAGCACGATCCGACTGACGTTCAGTCAGGTCTATTCGCTGACGAACCGATTCGCGCGAGCTGCGTTGGCCAGCGTAGGAGACAAGCCGCGGGTGGCGCTCTATCTTCGCAATCAGCCTGAGTTCGTGCCCGCGTTCTTGGGAGCGCAGGCAGCCGGAGGAGCATCCGTTCCGCTGAACCCGGAACTGAAGGGACAGCTGCTGGGCGAGCTGCTCTCGAAGGCTGAGGCGCAGATCTTGGTCGTCCGAGGCGAGCTGCTGGAACACATCGAAGCGTTGCAGTCCCTGGGGCCGGTGCGGCAGATCGTGTATTGCGGAGAAGGCGAGTTCCCGGCTGCCGTGCATGGTGTGCCGGTCTCTCGCTACGAAGAGTTCATCGCTGATTCCCCGGACTCGGCGCTCGACTCGCTGCCATTGCCCGCCGAACTGGGTGCGCTCATGTTCACGTCGGGCACGAGTGGTGGCTCCAAGGCAGCGATGTGCACGAACCACTACCTGTTCTTCTACCCGGGAACGGTCGCCGACTCGCTCGGGCTCACCCCGGAGGACGTGCTGAGCACTCCATTGCAGATCTGCCATGTGGCCGCTCTCCATGTGTTGGCGATGTCGTCGCTGCACGCGGGATGCACGGTGCACCTGAAGACTCGCTTCTCGGCCAGTTCCTATTGGCAGGACATCGCGAAGGACGGAGCCACCTTCTCGATGCTCATGGGAACGATGGCGGGGATGATCTTGAAGTCGACGCCGGAGGCTCCGCCGCATTCGCTGCGGCATCTGTACACCATCCCGCAGCCGGTCGAGAGGGAGGAGTTCGAGCGCAGATACCGAACCACAGTGCTGTGGCAGGGATACGGATCGACGGAGGGATTCCCCCTCCTGCCGAAGCGGGAGCGTCTGGAGGGGGTCCCTGCCGACACGATCGGCCCTCCCCCTCAGTGGGTCGACTTCGGTGTCGTCGACGAGTTCGACAGGCTGGTGGCCCCAGAGGTAAAGGGCGAGATCGTGTATCGCCCGCTGGTGCCGTTCGGGATGTCGAGCGGCTACTACAACGACCCCACGGCGACGCAGCACGCATTCCGCAACTTCACCTATCACACCGGAGACATCGGCTACTACGACGAGGCCGGCAACGTTCACTTCTCGATGCGGAATCGCGACGCGATTCGACGGCACGGTGAGAACGTCTCGGCGGTTGAGGTGGAACGCATCGCCTTGACCTACGCTGCCATCCTGGATGCTGCGGCCTATGCGGTCCCCGGGGACCTCGGCGAGCACGAGGTGAAGCTGGACTTCGTCGCCGAGGACCGCTTGGATCTCGCTGAGGTGCAGCAGTGGCTGAAGAGCCGCCTGCCCAGGTACATGGTTCCCAGGTATCTCGAGCAGCGAGAGTCGCTTCCCAAGACCGTGAGCGACCGCGTCGAGAAGTACAAGCTGATGGACCAGCCGTTGGACCGGCCCGAGGTCTACTCGGCCCAGCCGTGACCGGCGTCGTGGCCGTGGCAGACGTCACGGTCACGACGCAGGCTGCGGAAAGCATGCCGCGGAACGCATCGGCTCATGCCGATCGGCGTCCGCCGAGAAAGATTGCGAGAGACATGGACTTCGCCTATAGCCCGGAGCAGGCCGACTTGAGCGCGCACCTCCGCAATTGGATGGACGCGAAGGTGACGAAGGCGCAGGCGCGTGCTTGGGAGGCCGACGAGGGAAACTACCCCGTCCGCCTCTGGAACCTGATGACCGAACAGGGGCTGCACGCTGTCGGGCTTCCGGAGGAGTACGGAGGTGCCGGAAGCGGCGTCATGGACCAGATGATCGTGTGCCGCGAGCTCTCGCGAAATCTCGGCGGACTGAGTTTCGTTTGGGGAGTCTCCTCCTTCTGCGCGAAGTCCGTCGCCCTCTACGCGCAAGAAGTCATGAAGCGAGAACTGCTCCCACGGCTGGCTGCCGGCGAGATTCGGATGTCCATAGCGGTGACCGAGCCTGGAGGAGGCACGGATCTGCTCGGAGGGATGAGAACGACGGCGTCGAAGGTCGACGGCGGGTGGAGGATCAACGGTCAGAAGATCTGGTCGACGGGTGCCAAGGCGGCCGACTACCTCCTGGTGCTCGCGCGCACCGATCCGCACGCTTCGAAGCCATCGCGAGGGGTGACGATGTTCCTCATCCCGAACCCTGCCGCCGGGCTGCAGATCGAAGCCATCCCGAAGCTCGGCATGCGTTCCATGAGTTCTTGCTCGGTGTTTCTGGATGACGTGTTCGTCGCAGAAGACCACGTGATCGGCGAAGTCAACCGTGGGTGGTACCAGATGCTGCCGACCCTCAACAACGAGCGCATCATGATCGCTGCGATGTGCGCGGGCGTCATGGACGCGGTGCTGGAGGATGCTCTCGAGTACATGCAGCATCGCGAAGCGTTCGGGAGGCCCATCGGGCAATTCCAGGCGCTGCAGCACTACATCGCCGACATCGCGATGTGGAGGCAGCAGGCGAGCCTCATGACCAACCATGCCGCGTGGCTCCAGGAGACTGGGCAGCCGTGTGGAACCGAATCGATGATGGCGAAGGTCGTTGCGACCGAGCACGCCGGTCACGCGACTGATCTCGGCATCCAGATCCTCGGTGGCATGGGTTACGCGCAGGAGACGGACATGCAGCGATACTGGCGCGACGTCAGGCTCTTCCGCATCGGCCCCATCACTTCTGAGATGTCCCGGAACTCGATCGCAGAGTCGTTCGGGTTGCCGAGGTCGTTCTGAGCACGGCGTCAATCGCAGGAGTCCGAGGCGACTGAGACATGACGGGGTTCGCCGATCGAGCAGCTGTGCTGGGTGTCGGGCAGACCCAGCACGTTCGCGGCACCTTGAAGTCCGAACGCCAGTTGATCTTGCAGGCGGCGGTGGCGGCAGCGGCCGATGCGAGGATCTCGACGGGTGACATCGATGCAGTGATCCTGGTCATGAAGCGCGAGCGCCCGACGAACGAGGACTTCGTGCAGTCCCTGGGCATCCGCGATCTCAAGTTCCATGCGCGCTCGGAGATCGGGGGCGCAAGCGCAGTCGCAGGTGTCGTGGCGGCCGCAGCCGTGGTCGCCTCAGGCATCGCTGAGCACGTCCTGGTGGCCACGGGCTGGACGGCGTTCTCCGGAGCGCGACGGCTCGCGACGATCGCGGATGGTATCGCCTCCGACGGACTCGGGCTGCCTGGCGCCGACGTCCGGCGGAACATCGACGCACCTGTCGGCTTGGACGTCCCGATGCAGCACTATGCCCTGCACGCCAATCGATGGCTGCACGAGTATGGCGATGCGCGAGAGGGGATGCGGGACGTCTCGCTGTCGGCGCGCCGGCATGCGAATCGCAACCCGAGCGCGTACATGTTCGACCGGCCGCTCACCGCGGCGGACTACGATGACGCGCCGATTCTTGTCAGCCCATTCAAGATCTTCGACGCCTGCCTGGAGACCGACGGTGCGGCCGCTGTGATCGTCTCGCGTGCTGCATTTGCCGAAGCACAGGGAGCTCACGACCGTGTCGTCTACATCGGCGGCGGGGCAGAGGGGCATCCCGATGTGCCGCATGACCTGTCGAGTCGCCCCGATGTCCTGGGGATGGGAATTGCGAAGGCTGCACCCCGTGCGATGGCGATGGCGGGTGTCACCGTGGAGGACATCGATTTCGCCGAGCTGTATGACTGCTTCACCTTCATCGTGCTTCGGCAGCTCGAAGAGATCGGATTCTGCGCACGGGGTGAGTCCTCGGCGTTCGTCGCGGGCGGCCGGATCGGCTTCGACGGCGGACTTCCGGTGAATACGCACGGTGGCCTGCTGTCGCATGGCCATGCGGTGGGCATGGACCACGTCGTCGAGGCCGTGCGCCAGTTGCGCGGTGATGCGGGCCCCACCCAGCTGGCCGATCCGAACGTGGGGCTCGTGACCGGCTATGGGGACTTCGGTGATGGATCGATCGCGATCCTTCACAACTGATCACGAGAGGCGGAAGCATGTCGGATGCCGGCGAAGAGGGTGCGCCCGTCGATCGAGCGAGTCCCGACCTCGGCGACCCGCTCTACGCCCCGCACTTCGCGGGCCTGGAGGAAGGCGAGTTCCGAGTGCAGCGGTGGGAGAGTGACGGAGCGCTCGAGTGGCCCCCACACGTGATGCACGGGGCCGACCAGACCGAGTCCTATGGTTGGCAGGCAATCCCGCTGACCGGCGTCGTCTACAGCTACGCCGTCTGCTATCGCGCGTTCCATCCGTGGTTCGCCCTCCGTGTGCCGTACGCCATCGTGGTCGTCGACACGGATGCGGGTGTCCGAGTCCTGGGGAACTGCTTCGACCCGAGCGTCGAACGGCTCGAATGCGGTCAGCGAATGCGAGGCGAGCTCGTGAGAGCAGAGTCCGGTATCCCGGGAGTGGTGTGGCGGCCTGCAGAGGCGCATGGGACGACGCCACTGCGCCGCGCGATTCAGGCCGAGTGCTCCGGCTGATCGATGCCGCCGCCGCCGATGGCTCGGCCGTGGCCGACCCAGTACTTCTCGCGCATCTCTCGGCGCTGCACCTTGCCGTATCCGCTCAGCGGCAGTTCATCGACGATCTCGACAGACTTCGGCTTCTTGTACCCGGCGAGGTATTGCGAGCAGAAGCCGATGATCTCCTGCTCGTCGAGCTCGACACCAGCTTCCGGCATGACGACGGCGTGGACAGCCTCGCCCCAGTAGTCGTGCGGCACGCCGAGGACGACGCAGTTGAACACACCGGGATGCTGGACGATCACTTCTTCGACCTCGCGCGGGTAGATGTTGTTGCCCCCGCTGATGATGATGTCCTTCGCCCTGTCGAGCAGATAGAGGTAGCCCTGATCGTCGAGGAGCCCGACGTCGCCCGTGTGCAGCCAGCCGTCGCGCAGCGTCTCCGCAGTCGCCTCGGGGTTGTTCCAGTAGCCCAGCATCACGACATCGCCACGCGCGACGATCTCTCCGACAGAGCCGAGAGGCAGGATCTCGTCGTCGGGTCCGATGATGCGCACCTCGACGTCGGTGCGCACTTGGCCGGCCGAACCGATCCGTCCGTCACCGGCCTCGATCAACGACCTGTGCGCGGAGGCAGGCAGGCCCGAGATCGTGATCGGCGCCTCGCCCTGCCCATAGATCTGCGTGAAGATCGGGCCGAAGGCATCGATCGCCCGTCGCAGCTGCTCGACATAGATCGGCGCGCCGCCGTAGCAGATGGCTCGCAAGCCGCTCAGGTCGTACTCGCCAGGCTTGAAGGCGTCGAGCATGGCGATGATCTGCGTCGGCGCGACGAATGCGATGTGCGATGTCCTGGTCCGCTCGATCGTCTCGAACAGCGACTTCGGATCGAAGCTGGCGGTGTCCATGATCGCGTTGGTCGCGCCCCTGGCGACGACGGGCATCGCGACGATTCCGCTGCCGTGCGACATCGGGGCGGTATGCAGGACGACTTCGCCGGGCTGGATGTTGTAGACGTCGGCGAGGTAGTTCATCGTGACCGCCGATGTCGTCCGGTGGGACCACGTCGCGCCCTTCGGGCGACCTGTCGTGCCGGACGTGTAGAACAGCCAGCACGGTTCCGTCGGGTCGACATCGACGGGGCGCTCCAGTCGAGGGCCGCTCTGGAGGATCTCCTCGAACACGGCCGCTCCCGCGTGCGGCTCGATGCCGATCCAGTGCTCCACGGTTCCGAACAGGGCTCGGTGCTCGCGGAGGCCCTCGTCGAAGGTGGGCCCGTAGATCAAGACGCGAGCAGCTGAGTCCGTCGCGATGTATGCCATCTCGCGCGGATGCAGGCGAGCGTTGATCGGCACGACGATGAGTCCGGCCGCGAAGCACGCGTAGACCGTCTCCAGGATGCGTGGGCTGTTCGGGAGAGCGTAGGCGACCCGGTCGCCGCGCTGAAGGCCGAGCGCGAGAAGTCCGCCGGCGAGGCGGAGGACTCGGTCGTAGAAGCCCCGGTAGTCGATGCTGTCAGCGCCATGCACATAGGCGAGGTTGTCGCCCCACTGCCGGGCGGCCTTCTCGAGGTACGCGCAGGTGTTCACGCTGCGCTTGACCCTGCTCGGCTGAACCAGGCGATCGGCCGTGCGCCCTCGCCGGTGCTGCCGGCCGTGACGAACTCGACCGGCGTGTCAAGGGCGTAGCCGTTCCACTCCCCGTCTTCGTCGGGAGTGAGGCGCCCCAGCAGCTGCACGCCCTCGTCGAGCTTGACGATCGCCAGCGCGTAGGGGAGCTCCTCCTCGAATCCTGCCGGCGAGGCGAGTCGACAGACGGTGAACGCGTAGAGGGAGCCTGTGCCCGCTGCCTGTGCCCAGCCCAGTTCCTCCGACTGGCAGAACGGGCACGCGAACTTCGGGTACATGTTCAGCCTTGAGCACTGCTCGCATCGCTGGATCAGCAGCTCGCCCTGGCGGAGGCCTGATCTGAACTCTTCAGTCTGCTTGTCCACGGTCAGTTCCTTCCGGCGCGCTCGAGCAGGAGAACCTGCGAATCCATGTAGCTGCCACCCGTGCCTGCGATCAGCACGCGGTTGACATCCGCGACCTGACGCGGCGCATCCGCACGCCCTAGGACCTGCCGAACGCCTTCCGCGAGCAGGGCGGTCCCGCCGCCGACACCGGTGTGTCCGGCGGAGAGCAGCCCTCCGTTCGTGTTCATCGGAATGCCGCTGCCGCCGGGGGAGGTGGCTCCAGACGCGATGAGTCTCGCCCCCTCACCACTCTTGGCGAGTCCGAGGCCCTCGACCGCGATCGACATGACCGCCGCATACGAGTCGTAGACCTGCGCCATGTCGATGTCCTCGGGCCCCCAGCCGGACTGCTCGAAGGTGCGTTCAGCCGCGATCTTCCAACCGAGCGTCGCGAGGTCGGTCTCCTGCCCGATGCTGTAGTGCGACACGACGCCGCCGGAGCCGGCGACGCGAACTGCAGGCAGATCCTTGGCCTTGGCGTTCGCGGCGCTCGTCATCACGAAGCCGACCCCGCCATCCGCCATCATCGGGCATTCCATGGCGTGCAACGGGTCCGAGACCATCTTGGAAGCGAGGACCTGCTCGACGCTCAGCGTCTTGTTCGCGTACATCGCATTCGGGTTGAGGTTCGCCCACTTGCGCAGCGAGACGCACACGCCCGCGAGATCCTCGGCCGAGGATCCCGACTCGAGCATGTAGCGCTGCGTGATCAACCCGCCGATGGAGTTGAAGTTGAGGCCCGACTCCCGCTCCCACTGAGCCGGGATGCCGTTCCAGCTGAGCATCGTGACCATCTCGCGCAGATCGGCGGATCCCCAGCCCTCTGCCTGAAGGACCAGCACGGTCTTGGCATGGCCCGAGGAGATGAGTCCGGAGACGACGCGGACGACGTTGTCACTCGTCGAGCCGCCGGAGTGGACCATGAAGTTCGCCTTCGCCCTGCGGTTGAGCCCGAGCTCCTCCACCATCCGGGAGAAGACGAGGTCTGCTTGCTGGTCGAAGGAGTGCAGCGCAGGGATCAGGACGACGGTGTCGATGTCTGCGGGCACCATGCTGGCATCCTTGAGCGCCCGGATGGCGACCTGGGTCAAGCTCTGGATGAACGACCGGTCCGGGAAGCGTCCCGAAACGATCTCGCCGACGCCGACGAAGACGGGATCGTTCGCATCGCCGGCGGTGATGTTGAGAGGTGCGACGGGAAGACTCATTCGGAGTCCTCCTCACGGCAGCGGGCCAAGTTGTTCTGCTCGAAGTACATCACTTCTTCCTCTCGCTGGTTGAGCACCGAATAGCCCAGCTTCACGGAGCCCGATCGGCCACTGTCGTTCTTCTTCATCTCGATCACGGTCGCGACGACGCGGATCGTGTCGCCGTCGAACACGGGCTTCTTCGCTCGAAGACCATCCACTCCCAGCAGCGCCACGACCGCGTCTCCGTAGAAGCCCGACATGCCCACGAGACCCACGGCCAGAGCGAACGTCAGAGGTCCATGAGCGATGCGGCGGCCGAACGGAGTGCCCTCAGCGAACTGCTGATCCGTGTGCAGCGGGTAATGGTCCCCTGTCAGGCCCGAGAAGGTAGTGAAGTCACCTATGTCGACCGTGCGGCCTCGCGTCCGCACGACGTCACCGACCGAGAAATCCTCGAACCGGCGAGAGACCGGATCCGTCCACTCTTGACTCAACACTGAGGCTCCAAACAAGTATTTGTTCCTCCAATATGCATACATCGCTCCGACATGTCAACTGCGGCGGCCGGTCGTCGGCGCGTGGGCGCGTGCGCCGGAGCGGCGTCGACTTGCGCTTGCGAGCACGGCAAAGCCAGGCGACGCGCGCGCCGTCCGCTGCATGAGACGCCGTGACCTGCGGCGTGGCGCCGATGACCTCTGCTCTGGAGCGGGCGAGGCGCTACGAGGAGAGGCTTCCCCTGCCCGACTTCAGACCGCCGATCAGCGTGTCGGCCATCTGGCGGCCGATCTCCTCGCTGGTCTCCGGTCCGTCTGGCCTGATCCATTCCGAGGTCCAGTTCAGTGCCCCGAGGATCGCCTTCGCGCTCACGTTGGGATGAGCCTCACCGACGAACTCCCCTTTCTCTATGCCGTCGTCGATGACCGACAACAGCATCGCCTCGTACTCCCGTCGCTTCTCGACGACGCGTGCCCGGGCTTCGCCGCTGAGGTGCCGCCACTGGTGGTACACGACTCTGATGCTGTCGGTGTTGACGGCGACCAACTGCACATGGCCGGTGATGAGGGAATACATGTGGTCCTCGGCCGACGCCGGCGAGGCGAGCACCTCGTGTCCGAGCGCGAGGAATCTGTCGATCCCCGTCTCGACGATCTCGCTTAGCAGCTCCTCTTTGCTCTGGATATGTGCATAGAGACTTCCGGGGAGTACGCCCACGGCCGTTGCGATATGCCTCATGGTGGTACCCGCGTAGCCGTTGGTCCCGAACAAGCGCGTCGCGGACTCCAGAATGGCACCTCGGGGGGTTGCCACAACGTTCATGGTTGCTCCAAACTCGCTTGCCTGCTGCCGGTTGCCGCCGCCGGCTCCTCAGAGGGCTGCCCACGAGCGGAGCGCGTGCTGGTCACGCGTTCCGTCCCGAGATTAGTCCGAGGTTGAAGTCGCAGCCTCCATTCAGGCAACTGGGCGGGGCGCGGCCCATGCGAGAGCTCCGGCCGCATGATCGTGAAGGGCGCCAGGACGGCGACTACCGACGAAGCCTTGCGGTTCGTGCACAGACCCGGTGCCGTCGCCGCATCTACGCGCGCTCCAAGATGGTCGCGACCGCGACGGCGTAGTCCCCACCGAACCAGCCTCCTGTGTTCACGGCCATTGCACGTGTCGCGTCTTCGACTTGGCGCTCGCCGGCGCGGCCTCGCAACTGTGCGGTCAGTTCGACGATCTGGGCTAGCCCGGTCGCTCCGATGGCATGCCCACGACTCAGTAGGCCTCCGCTCGTGTTCACGGGAGTGCTGCCACCGAGTTGCGTCTGACCGCTGCGCAGGATCACGTGCTCGTCGCCTTCGCGCACGAGCCCGATCTGCGAGTACTGGATCAGTTCAGCGGGCGCTGCTGCATCGTGCAGCTCGAGGACATCGATTTCGGAGACTCCGATGCCGGACGACTCAACGACGGCATCGGCTGCGGCGGTGACCGGGTGCTGTCCCGCGCGCGCGCCTCGGAGCTCCACGCCTCTGACACGCACCAAGGGTCCATCGATATGACGCCTCGCGAATGCTTCCGAGCACAGCAGGATCGCAGCGCCGCCGTCGGTCATTGGCGAGCACATAGACAGGGTCAACGGATCTGCGATGAGGCGGGCACCCATCACGTCCTCAAGAGTCTGAGGTGTTCGGTACTGGGCATCCGGATTGAGCGCCGCATGTGCCCGATTCTTGACCGCTACGCGCGCGAAGTCCTCGACCGTTGCTCCGGTCCGGTCGCCGAACTCCCGGGCTTCCTCGGCGTAGTAGGTCATCAGTAGGGACTGCGTCCAGTCCTCGTCAGCTCCGGCTTCACCGATCTCGAAGATGTCCGATGCGCCGCGCAGGGCGCGGAACGACCGTTCCTTCTGGTCGTGAGTGAGCTGCTCCGCGCCGACTGCAAGGATGGCGTCAGCCTGGCCTCCAGCGATCAGTCCATGCGCGAGGTCGAGCGCAGAGCTGCCGGACGCACAGGCGTTCTCGACGTTGATGATGGACACGCCATCCAGAACGCTTCCGCGAAACGCGACTTCACCTCGCACCATCTCCTGGTGCGTCACCGTCGCGCCTGCCGCGTTGCCGAAAAAGATCCTCTGCACTGCGTCCGCAGAGATCCCCGCATCATCCAAAGCGCCGTTGGCTGCGGTGACGGCGAGCTCTCGGATGCCACGACCAGGCGTTCGTCTGAAAGCGGTCATGGCGGATCCGGCGATGTATACAGCGCCCATAGCTACCTCGAGACGTTGGCGAACAAACAGTTGTTCAACCATACCGTGACAGCAACAGCCTGGCAATCAGGAGGTCGGTGGGGCGCTGCGCGAAGCAGGAAGCGTGGTACGGACGTCGGGTCACGGAGTGACCTGCGAGCCGCGGGAGAACTGCTTCGACCCGATAAGGGGCAATCGGCGGGCACCGGCTGCGTCCGCGGCCGCTGCCCGCCAGGTGATGAGCTACTGCACCGCGATCGTCCAGCCGCCATCGGCCATCACGGTCACGACCGAGGGGCCGGAGCCGATCGGCACCGTGCCCGTGTAGGCACCGATGTCGTTCACGAGCAGCCCCATCGCGAGGAAGTCGTCGCTGTGCTGCTGCACGATGAAGTTGGCAGCGCCGTCGTGCGTCACCGCAGCCGCGCCCGCGTCACCGCCGTAGAGGAAGACGCCGTCGCCGCTGCCGGCGGGCGTCAGCTCGGGCGCGCTCGCGACCGGCGCGATCGTCAGCTCCCACGCTCCGTCGGCGGTCACCTGCAGGCGCACGCCCTCGCCGAAGGCGGTGATGCCATAGGCGGCGGTGCCGCTGTAGGCGCCGATCGTGTTCACCAGCAGGTCGCCGGTCGATCCGTTGCTCGCATCGAGCACCTGCACGATGAAGTTCGCCGACCCGTTGTGCGACGCCGTGACGATGCCGGCGCCGGCGGGCAGCTCGATGATCGAGTCGCCGGAGCCCTGCTGCGTCACCGGCTCGAACGGGCCGTAGGTGTCGGCGGCCCACGAGGCGGCGTCTCCCGCCGGCTCTTCCACCGGCGCGGCGGGTTCCTCAGCGGGCTCCTCGACGGGCTCCTCGACGGGCGACTCGGCGGGCGCATCGTCCTCGACCTCGGCGGCCGGTTCAGCTGCCGGCTGCGACACCTCGGGCATCGCCGCGGGTGCGCGGTTGCCGGCGGTCGCGCCGTTCACCGCTCCGACGAGCACGCCGAGCAGCACCCACGCGCCGGTGATGATCCATGCGAGCTTCTTGTGCCGGTCGTAGCCCTCGAGCGGGCGCCCGAGCTTGTCGGTCTGCTTGCCGACGAGCGTGATGATCAGGTCGACGAGCGCCCAGATGCCGAGGCCTCCGAACGTGAGCAGCTTCGCGATGCCCGTGCCGACCTTCCCGAGGTAGAAGCGGTCGATGCCGAGCACGCCGAGCAGCAGGGCGAACAGCCACGTCGCGACGAAGCTCTTCTGCGGCGCCTGCGGCCCGCCGAAGCCGGGGGCGGATGCGTACCCGGGCGCGGGCGGGAAGGTCGCGGTGGGTGCGGTGCCGGCTGCGGGAGCGTAGCCCGGCGCGGCGTACTGCGGAGCAGGCTGCTGCGGCACTGCGCCGCCGGACTGCGCGGGGCCGTAGCCCTGCGAGGGGGTGAGGTGGGACATGGAGGTCTCTCTCTTGACAGGGTGAACCCAGCGGCCTGGGGGTCGGGGGAGAGTGGGCCGATCGGCTGGAGACGTCCGACCTATCGGGAACGTATGCAGGCCCACCGACACGCTGCCGCGTGGCGTGCCGACGGGATGGGCGCGCCCGGACGCGACGCCGGCGACTATCGAGGCCTGACGGTCGATAACGCAGAAATTGTCATACAAAATGAGTTGACAAGATTGGCGACAGTGATCTAGCGTCGATCCCGCACGGCAACGACGGCGGGAGACAGCGTGGCGACAGCGACGATCATCGGGCTCGGTGAGGCGGGAGCGCTCTACGCGCGCGGCCTGGCCGACGCCGGCTTCGCGGTGCACGGCTACGACCCCTTCACGCAGCTCGACGAGCCGTCGATCACGCAGCACGCCGAGCTCGCCGACGCACTCCGGCCCGCCGACCTCGTCATCACGCTCGTCGGCGCCCGCGCCGCCAAGCCCGTCACCGAGCAGGTGCTCGCCGCCCTCGAGCACGCGCCCCTGATCGCCGACTTCAACACCGGCTCGCCCTCGCTCAAGCGCGAGCTCGGCGAGCTCGCCGCAGCCCACGGCGCCCCCTTCGTCGACGTCGCGGTGCTCGCCCCGGTGCCACGTGCCGGCGCCAAGACGCCGCTCATGGTCAGCGGCCAGGCAGCAGGCGACTTCCTCGAGCTCTTCGCCCCCGTCGGCGCCGCGGTCGAGTCGATCGCCGGCGCCCCCGGCGACGCGGCGGCCCGCAAGCTGCTCCGCAGCGCCTTCATGAAGGGCCTCGCCGGCGTCATCCTCGAGAGCGTCGGCGCCGCCGAGGCCGCCGGCTGCGGCGACTGGCTGCGCGCCCAGATCGTCGCCGAGCTCAGCGGCGACGCCGACGCCTTCGTCGAGCGCCTCATCACCGGCTCGAAGCAGCACGCCGAGCGCCGCGTCCACGAGGTCGCCGACGCCTCCGACTACCTGCGCTCGATCGACCAGCCCAGCTGGTCCACCGACGCCGCCGGCCAGTGGCTGCGCCGTCTCCGCGACGAGACCGCGACCCGACCCGCGGACGCGGCATGACCGCATCCGCCCCCACACCCCTTCAGGAAGGAACCGCAGAGATGGAAGCACGACGGATGCTCGTGGTCGGCGCGCACAGCGCCGACTTCGTCTGGCGCGCGGCAGGCGCGATCGCGAAGCACACGGCCACCGGAGGCGAGGCGCGCGTGGTCGCGCTCAGCTACGGCGAGCGCGGCGAGAGCGGTGAGCTCTGGAAGGAGCCCGGCCAGACGGTCGAGAACGTCAAGCGCCACCGCCACGCCGAGGCCGAGCAGGCCGCCGCCGCGGTGGGCGCGAGCTTCGAGGGCTTCGACTGCGGCGACTACCCGCTCAACCCCGGCGAGGACGTCGTCGAGCGGCTCGCAGAGCTGATGCGCGACTTCAAGCCGCACGTCGTGCTCACCCACCCCGACAAGGACCCCTTCAACCCCGACCACCCGGTCGCCAACGTCGTCGTCTCGAAGGCGCGGCTGCTCACCGCCGGCGCCGTCGTCGAGGCCGGCTTCCGCACCGCGCCGCCGAGCGAGTACCTGGTCTTCGAGCCCCACCAGCCAGAGCTGTGCGGCTTCGTGCCCACCGTCTTCGTCGACATCACCGAGGTGTTCGAGCAGAAGAAGACGGCGATGGCCGCCATGCAGGCGCAGTCGTACCTGCAGCAGTACTACGCCGAGCGCGCCGAGCACCGCGGCAACCACGCCCGCAAGGTGACGGGCAACAAGGCGATCCGCCAGGCCGAGGCCTTCCAGCGCCTGGTGCCCAACGTGGTCGGTGCGCTGTGAGCCCGAGCACGAGCACGAGCACGACCACGACCACCGCCCTCGAGGCGCTCGCCGCCGCCGGCGCCGCCACGGTCTACGAGGCGCGCGGCCGCCAAGGCCTCGTCGACGTCGACCTCATCCAGCTGACCCCCGGCAGCCGCGTCGCCGGTCCCGCCCGCACGGTGCTGTGCGCGCAGGACGACAACCGCGGCGTGCACGAGCTGTGCGCCCACATCCGCCCCGGCGACATCGCCGTGCTCGCGATGCCCGAGGCGCGGCCGATCGCCCTCATCGGCGACCTGCTCGTCACCCAGCTGCAGGTCGCGGGCGCCGCCGGCATCCTCTGCGACGCCAGCGTGCGCGACGTCGACGAGCTGCGCACCATTGGCATCCCCATCTGGACCCGCTGGATCCGCGCCCACGGCGCCGGCAAGAGCACCAGGGGAGCGGTGGATGCGCCGGTCGAGATCGGCGGCACCACCATCCGCCCGGGCGACATCGTCGTGCTCGACGCCGACGGCGCCGCGGTCGTGCCGGCCGAGGCGGCCGACGAGGCCGTCGCCCTCGTGCGCGCGCGCGAGGAGAAGGAGGCGGGGCTGCGAGAGCGCTGGCGCGCCGGCGAGCAGTCCTACGACGCGTATGGGTTTCGGGCGGAAGACGAAGGCGGCTTCCGAGCCGAGGACGAAGGGACGCCCTGATGCAGATCACCGTCGAGGGCCTCACCCTCCAGTACGGCGACAACGTGGCCGTGCGCGACATGGATCTCACCATCGGCGAGGGCGAATCGGTCGTGCTGCTGGGCCAGTCGGGCTGCGGCAAGACCAGCACCATGCGCTGCATCGCCGGCCTCGAGACCCCCACCACCGGCCGCATCACCGTCGGCGAGCGCGTGCTCTTCGACGCCGCGAAGGGCATCAACCGCCCCTCCCACAGGCGCAACATC
Source organism: Agrococcus baldri (assembly GCA_007988785.1). Lineage (GTDB taxonomy): Bacteria > Actinomycetota > Actinomycetes > Actinomycetales > Microbacteriaceae > Agrococcus > Agrococcus baldri_A. The sequence continues at coordinate 120,204 of BJUU01000002.1, read as the reverse complement.
GGCATGGTCTTCCAGTCCTATGCGATCTGGCCGCACATGACCGTCTTCGAGAACGTCGCCTTCCCGCTCACGATGCAGCGGACGGGGAAGGCGGATGCGCGGCGGCGCGTCATGGAGACGCTCGAGCTCGTCGGGCTGGCCGAGTTCGCGGACCGCGGCGCGAGCAAGCTCTCCGGCGGCCAGATGCAGCGCGTGGCGCTCGCCCGCAGCGTCGTCATGCAGCCGTCGATCATGCTGCTCGACGAGCCGCTGTCGAACCTCGACGCCCGCCTGCGCCATCGGCTGCGCGGCGACCTGCGCGAGCTGCAGCAGCAGCTGGGCCTCACCTCGGTCTACGTCACCCACGACCAGGAGGAGGCGCTCGCGCTCGCCGATCGCATCGCCATGATGCAGCACGGCCGCATCGTGCAGATCGGCGCTCCCGACGAGATCTACAACCGGCCCCGCAGCGCCTCGATCGCCGACTTCCTCGGCGTCGGCAACATCATCGAGGTCGAGCCCGTCGACGCCACCCACGTGCGCGTCGCCGGCTCCGAGCTCACGCTGCAGGTGCCCGCCTACGAGCGCGCGCCCGAGCTGCGCGCCTGCATCCGCGGCGAGGACATCCTGGTGGCCGAGGACGCCACCGGCGGCAACGAGATCACCGCGACCGTCGTCACCCGCGAGTTCCTCGGCGCGAGCGCCATCTACCGGGTCGAGCTGCCCGGCGGCGCCCAGCTCGAGGTCTACGGCAGCAAGCACCGGCCGCTGCACGCCGGCGCCGGCCAGGAGGTGCGGCTGCGCATCGCCGTCGACGCCATCCAGGTGCTGCCGCTCGATGTCGACGACAGCCCGCGCGCCGACGTGCCGACCATCGCGCACCAGGCGGTGAGCGTCGGATGACGAGCACCCTCGAGCGCACCCGCGAACAGCCCCCGCAGCCGAGCGCGACGCCGCAGGCCGCCGCGATCTCGGGCCTGCGCCGCGCGACGCTGCCGATCGTGCTCTACGCGCTGCTCGCCATCCTCATCCTCATGCCGATCGCGCTCGTGGTGCTCTCGGCCTTCACAACCACGACGCCGCGACCGGGCAGCATCGACCTCACCGGGCTGACGCTCGAGAACTTCGCCACCGTGTTCGGCCCGGGCGCGGGCCAGGCGGCCCTCAACTCGCTGTTCGTGGGCGTCGGCGCCTCCGTGCTGGCGCTCGCGATCGGCGGCTTCCTCGCCTTCGTCGCCGCCCGCACGAACGCGCGCGCGAAGGGCTTCCTCTACTTCATCGGCCTGCTGCCGATGTTCCTGCCCTCCTACGTCGGCGCGCTCGCCTGGGCGGTGCTGGGCGGCCCGAACGCCGGCCTGCTCAACATCCTCGCCCGCGACCTCGGCATGCCGCAGCTGGTGAACATCTTCAACCTCGCCGGGCTCATCTTCGTGCTTGCCATCTACTACGCGCCCTACGCGTTCCTGCTGATCCACGCATCCCTCAGCCTCATGAACCCCGACCTCGAGGAGGCCGCCCGCATCCACGGGGCGAAGCCCGCGACGGTGCTGCGCAAGGTCACGTTCCCGCTCGCGACGCCCGCCATCCTGGGCGCCGGCATCCTCATCTTCGTGCTGACCGTCGAGAACTTCCCTGTCTCGCAGATCATCGGCACGGCCGGCGGGCTCGACACGCTGCCGACCTACATCTACCGGCTCATGAACTCGGCCCCCTCGCGCGGCAACGAGGCCGCGGCGGTCGCGATCACGCTCGTCGCCATCGTGCTGGTCGTCACCGCCATCCAGCGCTGGGTGGTCTCGAAGCGCAGCTACACGACCGTCTCGGGCAAGGGGCTGAAGCTCGGCGTCGTCGACCTCGGCTGGTTCCGCACCCCGGCGCTCATCATCGGGCTGGTCTACTTCGTGCTCTCGACGGTGCTGCCGATCCTGGCGCTGCTGTTCGTGGTGCTGCACGACTCGCCCTACATCGGCAGCATCACGCAGGCGATCACCGAGGGGCGGATGTCCCTGGAGCAGTTCGGCGAGACCCTCACGAACCCGGTGGTGCACCAGGCCACCGTCAACTCGGTGATCGTCGCGGTGATCGCGGCGCTCGCGGGCACGCTGCTCGCGTTCATCGTCTCCTACGTCGTCAACCGCACGAAGCTGCCCGGCCGCGAGGGCCTCGGCTACATCTCGATGCTGCCGCTCGCGGTGCCGGCGATCGTGCTGGGCCTCGGCCTGCTCTGGACCTGGCTGATGCTGCCGGTGCCCGTCTACGGCACGCTCGTGGTGATGATGATCGCCTTCGTGGCGGCGCAGATGCCCCAGGGCTACCAGGGCGCGAGCTCGTCGATCCTGCAGATCCACGCAGACCTCGAGGACAGCGCCGTCATGCACGGCGCGAGCCGCGCGCGAGCGGTGTGGCGCATCACGATGCCGCTGCTGCGGGTGCCGCTCACCTCGACCTTCCTGCTGCTGCTCATGCTGTCGATGCGCGAGCTGACGGTGCCGCTGTTCCTGTTCACCACCGACACGAGGCTGCTGTCGATCGTCATCTTCGACGACTTCGAGAACGGCGTGCTGCAGCGCAGCGCCGCCACGAGCCTCGTCTACTGCGTCGTCATCTTCGTGCTCGCCTACGTGGCCCGCCGCCTGGGTGCCGACCAGACCAAGCAATGACATCCCACCCCAACCCTGCACATTCATCCAATGGAGGACGAACCATGCACCAGTCCATGAAGCTGGCACTCGCGGGCACCGCGATCGCCGCGCTCGCGCTCACCGGCTGCTCCACCGGCGGCAGCGCGCCAGAGGCGCCGGCGGCCGGCGAAGACCTCGTGATCGACGGCGAGACCATCGCCTCGGCAGAGACCTTCGCGGCCGCGCAGGAGGAGGACCCGATCGTCTTCTACACCGGCGGCAGCGAGGTCTCCGAGCAGCAGGCCGCCGAGGCCTTCACCGAGGCGACCGGGCTCGAGGTCGAGATCGTGCGGCTCGCTCCCAACAAGCTCAACGAGCGCATCCTCGCCGAGCAGCCCGCCGGGCAGCTCGCCGCCGACGTCATCCGCATCTCCGGTGAGGACCTCATCGCGGGCATCGCCGACGCCGACACCTTCGCGCCGGCAGAGCTCACCGACGACATCTCCGGCGGCCTCATGCCCGAGGCGATCTACGACGACGGCCTCTACTTCTCGAGCTTCGACCGCGTCTACAGCTTCGGCTACAACAACCAGGTCGTCGACGAGGCGGATGCGCCGCAGGACTGGGCAGACCTGCTCGACCCGCGGTGGGCCGGCCAGGCGGGCATCGTGCAGGTGGGCGCCGGCGGCAGCACCGCGGCGCTGACCCGCTTCCAGCTCGACCGGCTGGGCGAGGACTGGCTGCGCGAGTTCGCCGCCAACGAGCCGCGCATCTTCGACTCCTCGGCGGCGCTGACCGACGCGCTGGCGCGCGGCGAGATCGCGGTCGGCCCGATGCCGATCGCCACCGCCTACTCGGCGACGCTCGACGGGGCGCCCATCACCATCGCCACTCCGGCGGAGGGCGCCGCCGCCTACCCCTTCTACCTGGGCCAGACGGCATCGGCGGGCAGCCCGGCCTCGGCGTCGATCTTCGTCAACTGGCTGCTCTCGACCCAGGGGCAGACGCTCGCGGCCGAGCTGGGCGACTACCCGGTGCTCGAGGGCGCGCCCGACCCGACCATCGGCGAGATCCAGCTGCCGCCGGCCGGGGGCGAGTTCGCGTTCCGCTCGACGCTCGAGGAGTCGCTCGACAACCTCGAGTCCGACGCGGCGCTGTGGGCGGAGATCTTCGGCTACACGGGATGATGAACCACGGCGGGGCGGCGATCGTCGCCCCGCCGTGCCCGGCCACGACGACGACAGGAGCGAAGCATGGAACTGGCAGCACGCATCCGCGAGATGATCCTGCGCGGCGAGCTGGTGCCCAACCAGCGGCTGGTCGAGCTCGACCTGTCCGAGCAGTTCGGCGCCTCGCGGCCCGCGGTGCGCGAGGCGCTGCGCGAGCTCGCCGGCGAGGGGCTCGTCGAGCGGGTCGCCAATCGCGGCGCCCGCGTGCGCGCCATCGGCTTCGAGGAGGCGATCGAGATCGCCGAGGCCCGCCGCGCGCTCGAGAGCCTGTGCGCCGGCAAGGCCGCCGAGGTCGTCACCGACGCGCAGATCGCGCAGCTGCGCGAGCTCGGGACCGCGATGGAGCAGGCCGTCGCGGGCGGCGACCGCGAGCAGTACGCGGCGAAGAACCGCGAGATGCACGACATGGTGCACGAGATCTCCGGCCAGCAGACGGCGCTCGCGCTCATCCGCAGGCTGCGCGGGCAGAACGTGCGGCAGCAGTTCCGGCTGGCGCAGAAGCCCGGCCGGCCCGACGTCTCGGTCGTCGAGCACGTCGCCATCATCGAGGCCATCGCGCGGCGCGACCGCGCCGCGGCCGAGGCCGCGATGGCCGGCCACCTCGACAGCGTCATCCACGCGATGCACGAGGTGCACGCCGAGACCGAGGCGCAGCAGGCGGGCCGCGAGGGCGCGGCGGCGGCCGTCTCGTGAGCGCCGAGACGGCGCCGCCCGCGACGACACCGCCCGCGACAAGCGCCGTGCGCTGCATGCTCATGCGCGGCGGCACCTCGAAGGGCGCCTACTTCCTCGCCGACGAGCTGCCCGCCGACCCGGCAGCGCGCGACGAGCTGCTGCTGCGCATCATGGGCTCGCCCGACGCGCGCCAGATCGACGGGCTCGGCGGCGCGCATCCGCTCACGAGCAAGGTCGCGATCGTGCGGCCCCTGCCCGACGACGAGGCGGCGGATGCGGTGGAGTACCTGTTCCTGCAGGTCTCGGTCGACGAGGCGCTCGTGAGCGACCGGCAGAACTGCGGCAACCTGCTCGCCGGCGTCGGGCCCTTCGCGATCGAGCGCGGCCTGGTCGCCGCGCGCGAGGACGAGACGCTCGTGACGATCCGCATGGCCAACACCGGCGGCACCGCCGTCGCGCACGTGCCGACGCCCGGCGGCGTCGTCGACTACGACGGCGAGACCGCCATCGACGGCGTGCCCGGCACCGCCGGCGCCATCGTGCTCGACTTCGAGGGCACCGCGGGCTCCAGCTGCGGAGCGCTGCTGCCCACCGGCAGCGAGGTCGACGAGGTGGCGGGCTTCCCGGCCACCCTCATCGACAACGGCATGCCCACGGTCGTGCTGCGCGCATCCGACCTCGGCATCACGGGCGAGGAGACCCCGGCAGAGCTCGAGGCCGACCATGCGCTGCGCGAGACGCTCGAGCGCATCAGGCTCGAGGCCGGGCCGCGCATGGGCCTCGGCGACGTGCGGCACGCGACCGTGCCGAAGCTGACGATGGTCGCCGCGCCGCGCGCCGGGGGAGCGGTGTCGACGCGCACCTTCATCCCGCACCGCTGCCACACCTCGATCGGCGTGCTGGGGGCGGCGAGCGTGGCTGTCGCCGCGCTGCTGCCGGGCTCGGTCGCGGCCGGCCTCGCGGTGCCGCCCGCGGGCCCGCGGCTGCGCATCGAGCACCCCACCGGCGCGCTCGAGGTCGAGGTGGAGCTCGACGGCCGCCAGGTGCTGCGCACCGCGATCGTGCGCACCGCCCGCCCGATCATGGACGGCACCGTCTACCCGCGCCCGCGCCGCTGAGGTGGCTCGCGGCTGGCTGACCCCCGCGCTGGCGCTGCTGCTGGTGCACGCGGTGCTCGTGCAGGCCGTCAGCTATGCGCTGCGCCCGGCCATCAGCTACGCCATCCTCGACCTCGGGCACTCGTCCGCCTGGCTGGGTGTCGCGACGGCCGCCTTCGCGGTGCCGCCGCTGCTGCTCGCCGTGCCCTCCGGGCGGCTCACCGATCGGCTGGGCGAGCGGATGCCGCTCATCATGGGCGCGGGCTGCTTCGTCGGCGCGGTGGTCGTGGCGCTGCTGTGGGGCACGGCGCTCGCCGGTCTCATCGTCGCCACGGTGCTGCTCGGCCTCGGCGTGCTGTGGTCGGTGGTCGGCGAGCAGGCGTGGGTGATGCGCGATGCGCCCGCCGGCCGGCTCGACGCCGTCTTCGGCATCTACACCTTCGCCACCTCGAGCGGCCAGATGCTCGGGCCGGGCCTGCTCGCGCTGCCGAACGACGCATCTGCCTCACCGCCGTTCCACATCATCGCCTGGTGCTGCCTGGGGGCGGCCGTGGTGATGCTGGCGCTGTCGCTGCTCATCCGCTCGACGCCGCGCGCCATCATCGGCGAGGCGGATGCGCCGCTCGAGCGGATGCTGCCGGCGGCCTGGCGGCTGCTGCGGGTGCGGGGCGTGGTGCCGGCGCTCGTGACGAGCAGCCTCGTGCTCTCGTCGCTCGACATCGCGCTCGCCTACCTGCCGCTGCTCGCCCAGGAGCGGATGCTCGCGCCCTGGGTGCTCACCGCGCTGCTGGTCGCGCGCGGGCTCGCCACCATGCTGTCGCGGCTCAGCCTCGGCAGCCTCACGCGCTCCTTCGGCAGGCGCAGGGTGCTCGTGGTCGGCGGCCTCGCCTCGGCGGTGGGGCTCGCCGCGCTCGCGCTGCCGGTCGACCCGTGGCTGCTGCTGGTGGCGATGGTCGTCTACGGGCTCGCCGCCGGCACGGTGCAGCCGCTCACCATGTCGTGGATGACGCTCGTGACGCCGAGGCGCGACCGCGGCATCGGCGCATCCATGCGGCTGGTCGGCAACCGCGCGGGCCAGACCGGCATCCCGCTCGCGGTCGCCGGGCTCTCGGTGCTGGGCGGCGCGACGGTCGTGTTCGCCGCCACCGGCGCCAGCCTGGTGATCTCCGCCTGGCTCTCGCGCTGGGCGCCGAACGACGACGACTGACGCCGCTCGGGTCGCGCCCGACACGCCATTGCGCATCGTCACCAAAATTGTTTACAATCTCATCAACGATCTTGATCGCAAAGGAGCGAGATGACCGAGCATCCCCAGCCGACACCGCGAGCGCGAGAGCTGGTGCGCGGGTCCTATGACCTGCACGTGCACATCGCGCCCGACGTCATGCGGCGGCGCATCACCGACCTCGAGCTCGCCGAGCGCTACGAGCAGCTCGGCCTCGCGGGCTTCGTGCTCAAGTCGCACTACGTGCCGACGCAGGAGCGCGCCGAGCTCGTGCGCGCGCTGCACCCGGGGGTGGATGCGCTCGGCGCGATCACGCTCAACGCCTCGGTCGGCGGCATGAACCCGGTCGCGGTCGAGATCGCCGGTCGCGGCGGCGCGCAGTTCGTCTGGCTGCCCACCGTCGACAGCGCCAACCAGCGCACGTGCGCGAGCGAGGAGCCCGAGGGGGCGAAGCCGCCCATGTGGGCGCAGCTGCAGCAGGATCTGCGCGACGCCGGCATCGACAGCCCTGCGATCCCCGTGCTGGACGCCGCCGGCGAGGTCGATGCGCGCACCGGCCAGGTGCTCGACGTGATCGCGAAGCACGACATGACGCTCGCCACCGGCCACCTGCACGGCGACGAGTCGGCGAAGGTCATCGCCGCCGCGCACGCCCGGGGCGTGCAGCGCATCGTGGTCACGCATCCCGAGTTCACCTCCCAGCGCATCCCGGTCGAGCAGCAGCGGGCGCTCGTGCCGCAGGGCGCGCTGCTCGAGCGCTGCTTCACGACCGCCTACACGGGCAAGGTCGACTGGGAGACGTGGCTGCACAACATCCGCGGCGCCGGCCCCGAGCACTCGGTGCTCTCGAGCGACCTCGGCCAGCCCTTCAACCCGCCGGTCGAGGACGGCCTCGCGCTCACCGCCGACATCCTGCTCGACAACGGCTTCAGCGAGGAGGAGATCCGCGTCATGGCCGTGCACAACACGCGCTTCCTGGCGGGCGCCGAGCCGCTGGCCGATGCCCCTGCCCACCACACCGCGAAGGCGAGGGCCGCAGCATGACGAACGTCCTCGAGATCGAGCAGCTCACCAAGGAGTTCCAGCGCGACGACGTCGCGACCGTGGCGCTGCGCGGCTTCAGCCTGACGATCGAGCGAGGCTCGTTCGTGACCGTGCTCGGCCGCTCGGGCTGCGGCAAGTCGACCATGCTCAACCTGCTCTCGGGCCTGTCGAAGCCGACCGCCGGCCGCGTGCTGCACAACGGCGAGCCGCACACGGGGCCCACGCCCGACATCGGCTACCTGACGCAGAGCGACACCGTGATGCCGTGGCGCACCGTGCAGCGCAACGTCGAGATGCCGCTCGAGATCGCCGGCAAGGGCAAGGAGGAGCGCACCGCCATCGCGGCCGACCTCATCAAGCGCGTCGGGCTGGCGGGCTTCGAGGAGAGCTACCCGCGCGAGCTCTCCGGCGGCATGCGCCGGCGCGCGAGCCTCGCGCGCATGCTCGCCTCGGGCGCCGAGACGATCCTCATGGACGAGCCCTTCGGCGCGCTCGACGCGCAGCTGCGGCACGAGCTGCAGGGCGAGCTGCTGCGGCTGTGGCAGCAGAGCCAGCAGACGGTCGTGTTCGTCACGCACGACATCGACGAGGCCCTGCTGCTCGGCGACCGGGTGGTCGTGCTCGGCGGCCTGGGGCGCATCCTGCTCGACCAGGAGGTCGACATCCCTCGCCCCCGCGATCCCGACCTCACCACCGTCGACCCGCGCTTCATCGAGCTGCACCGCACGCTCGCGGATGCGCTCAGAGAGGGCGCGACCGGCATCACACCGGTCGTCGGCGCCGATTCGCAGGGAGGGGCGGCATGAACGTCGCAGCACCCGTCACCGATCGGGTCGAGGCCCCCGCCACCGGGCCCGTCAAGGAAGACCGCCAGCGCACCTGGTGGGGTCGGCACGGCCGTCGCACGACCGTCTGGTCGCTGCGGATCGCGCTGCTGCTCGCGTTCCTGGCGCTCTGGCAGCTCGCGCACGGCATCGTCTCGAACCCGATGTTCATCTCGAACCCGATCGCGATCGGCGAGCAGCTGGGCGTCTGGCTCGGCGACGGCACCCTCGCGATGCACACCTGGATCACGGTGCAGGAGGTCGCCGCCGGCTACGCCATCGGCGTCGTCACCGGCGCGCTGCTGGGCTTCGCGCTCGCCTCGGTGCACCTCATCTACGACGTGTTCGAGCCGTTCATGATGGCGCTCTACTCGATCCCGAAGGTGGCGCTCGCGCCGCTGTTCATCGTCTGGTTCGGCATCGGCATCGACATGAAGATCATCCTCGCCGCGGTGAGCGTGTTCTTCCTCGTCTTCCTCAACACGGCCGCCGGCGTGCGGGATGTCGACCGCGGGCTCATCGACGCGGTGCGGCTGATGGGCGGCTCGCGTCGCGACATCGCGCTGAAGGTCGTGCTGCCGGCGTCGATGTCGGGCCTGCTCACGGGCCTCAAGGTGTCGATCCCCTACGCGCTCATCGGCGCGGTCATCGGCGAGCTCGTCGCCTCCAACCGCGGCCTCGGCTACCTCATCAACGACTCGGCGGCGCAGTTCAACACCGCCGGTGTGTTCGCCGCGGTCGCCGTGCTGACGGTGCTCGCGATGGTCCTCAACGGCCTGGTCGGGCTGCTGGCGGCGCGCACGAACCGCTGGAAGCCGCTCGACGCCTGACGTGACCCGACGCATCCGCACCTCTTCCGCACATCCGGTACCCACATCCAACACAGGAGCAGTCATGACCACCACCACCCTTCGACGGGCGACGGCGCTCGTCGCGGCAGCGGGCGTCGTGCTCGCCGCCAGCGCATGCTCGGCCGGGCCGGCCGACAGCGAGTCGCGCGTGCTGAACGTCGGCCAGATCAGCAATTCGATCGCCTTCTTCCCGCTCTACGTGGCCGAGCAGAACGGCTACTTCGAGGATGAGGACGTCGAGCTGGGCGAGCGCCCGCGCCTCGGCACCGGCGCCAAGCTGGCCGCCGCGCTCACCTCGGGGTCGATCGACATCGGCGCGGGCGTCGCGACCGACGCGATGAACCTGCACGAGAGCGACGACCGCGCGCGCATGACCGGTGCGCTGGTGACCGAGTACTACGTCGACATCATCGTCGGCGACTCGTTCGACGGCCCGCCCGCCGACGCCCCCATCGAGGAGCGCATCGCAGCGCTCGAGGGCGCCAACATCGGCATCACGGGGCCCGGCTCCGGCACCGAGGCGCTCGTCACCTACCTGTTCGGCAGCCAGGGGCTCGACTCGGCGACCGATGCGACGCTCGTCAACCTGGGCGCCGAGGTGCCGGCGGCGCTCGGGGCGCTCTCGAGCGGGCAGGTCGATGCGCTGGCGTTCTTCCAGCCGGTGGGGCAGCTCGCCGAGCAGCAGGGCGCGGGCGAGATCTACATCTCGCCGCAGCGGGGCGACGTGCCGGCGATGGCGGGCCAGCTGCACGGCGTCACGTTCAGCACCACGCAGGTGCTCGAGAACCGGCCGGAGCTGGTCGCGAGCTTCAACGCCGCGATGGATTCGGCGCTGGCCTTCATCGCCGACGACCCGGACGGCGCGGCCTCGCTGCTCGCCGAGTACCTGGGCGACACCGACCCGGCGGTGGTCGACGCGCTGAGCGAGATCATGCCGCAGGAGATGGCGTCGTCGTCGACGATCACGCAGCAGAGCTATGACACGGCGGTGGCGTTCCACGTCGAGTCGGGCCTGGTGGCAGAGGCGCCCGCCTTCGGCGACATGGTCTGGGAGGGCGCGGCCGAGTAGCCGGGTCTGCGGTGCGCGCCGCCGCGTTCAGCGGCGGCGCGCGCTCGTCGAAATACAGTGAGCAGCACAGTCGAGTGGAGGCACAGGTGCCGGCAACGAAGTCGGGTCAGCGCGACGCGGTCGCGGTGACGGATGCGCTGCGTCGCGCGATCACCGCCGGTGAGCTCGCGCCGAACCAGCGGCTGGTCGAGGCTGACCTCACGGAGATGTTCGATGCGAGCCGCGGCGCGGTGCGCCTCGCGCTCGTGAACCTGACCGGCGAGGGGCTCGTCGAGCGCATCCAGCACCGCGGTGCGCGCGTGCGGGCGATCCCGCTGGAGGAGGCGCTCGAGATCGTCGAGCTGCGCGCCGCGCTGGAGTCGCTGTGCGCTGCGCGGGCCGCCGAGCGGGCCGACGATGCCGGCATCGCCAGGCTCGTCGCCATCGGCGATGGCATGCGCGCCGCCGTCGAGGAGGGCGATGCCGAGGCGTACTCGCAGGGCAACCAGGCGCTGCACGAGGCGGTCTTCGAGCTCAGCGAGATGCGGGTCGCGCCCCGCATCATCAGCCAGCTGCGGGCGCAGAACGTGCGCTACCGCATCCGCCTCGCGATGCATCGCGATCGCCCGGCGGTCTCGCTGCCCGAGCACCTGGCGATCATCGATGCGATCGCTGCGCACGACGCCGACGCGGCGGCCGCCGCGATGCGCGCGCACCTGACGAGCGTGCTGGCGGCGACGCGGGAGTACTTCGGGTAGCTGCGGGCGCGGCCGGCCGGGTCATCGGCCCGCAGTCGTCATGCCCGCGACCGCTGCCACGACGGCCTCGATCGCCAGCTCGAAGCCGGATGCCGCCCGCTGCTCGTCGTCGTTGCTCGCCGCGACCTCACGCAGCTCCGGCAGCTGGTGCCCGTCGATGCGCCAGAGCGGCACCGGTGACCCGGCATCCATCGCCGAGCCGAGCGCGACGGCGTCGATCATCGCCGAGCACGCGACGCGCTGCTGCGCAGGCACGCCCGCATCCCTCAGGATCACGAACAGCGCCTCGTAGATCTCGAGCGTCCGGAGATCCTCGACGGGCGCCCCGACCAGCACCGGCACGACCGCGGGCACGCGAGCGGTCGCGGCCCGGTACGCCCGCATCCACAGGCGCAGCCGATCGAGCGGCGCCGCCGTGACGTCGAGCGCCGGGCCGAGCTCGATGTCGGCGTAGAGCTCCTCGCGCATGCGGTGCACGATCGCCTGTCGACCGCCCGGCAGGTGGTGGTAGAGCGACGAAGGGTGCACGCCGAGCGCCGCGGCGACGCCCGGGATCGTGAACTCGCCGTGCTTCGCGACCAGTCGGAGCGCCGCCTTCGCGATCAGCTGGGGGGAGAGGATGCGCTGCTTCGGCCTGGCCACGAGGCTCCGTCTGGTCGTGAGGAAGGGACTCAGAACATGATGACGGTTCGCCCGCGCGCGCCCGAGCGCATCAGGTCGAAGGCGTCGTTCACCTCGTCGAGCGAGACGCGGTTCGTGATCAGGCGGTCGATCGGCAGCCGGCCGTCGAGGTAGAGCCTCGCCAACATCGGGAAGTCGCGCGCCGGCACCGTGGAGCCGTAGTTCGAGCCCAGCAGCGACTTGCCCTCCTCGGCGAGCGCGAGCGCGTCGATCGGCACCGGCCGATCCTGCGGCGGCAGGCCGACGACCACGGCCGAGCCGCCGCGCTTGAGCGTCGCGGGCATGATGGCGATGGTGTCGGGCCGGCCGATCGCCTCGAAGGCCACGTCGACCCCCTCGGGAACGATCTCGCGCACCCTCTCCGGCAGCGACGCATCCGACTTCACCGTGTGCGTCGCGCCGAACTCGCGCGCCAGCTCGAGCGAGGCATCCGTCACGTCGGCCACGATGATCGGACTCGCGCCCGCCAGCGCGAGACCCATGATGATGCTGATGCCCACGCCGCCCGCGCCGATGACGAGGGCCGACCGGCCCGCCTGCAGCCGCGCGTCGTTGACGACCGCGCCGACGCCGGTGGCGATCGAGCAGCCGATGAGCGCTGCCACGTCGAACGGCAGCTCCTCCGGCACCTTGATCGCCGCCTGCTCGGCGACCACGACGCGCTCGCTCATCGAGCCGACCGCGAGGTAGGGGTAGGCGGTGGTGCCCTCGAGCGACATGGGCGTCGAGCCATCGGGCAGCAGGCACGCCTCCGAGCCGGAGCCGGTGCACACCCACGTGCGGCCCTCGCGGCAGCTCGTGCAGACGCCGCACGGGTAGAACCACGTCATGATCACGTGGTCGCCGGGCTCGAGGCTGCGCACGCCCTCGCCGACCGCCTCGACGACGCCCGCGCCCTCGTGACCCATGATCGTCGGCTGCGGCATCTCCCAGTCGCCGTCGAGCACGTGCCGGTCGGAGCCGCACACGCCCGAGGCGCCGATGCGCACGAGCACCTCGCCGGCGCCCGGGTCGCGCAGCGTCACGTCGCGGATGTCGAGGGTCGGGTTGCCGTCGTAGACGGCGGCTCGGGTGGTGGGCATCTCAGTCGGCCTTCCGGAACGTGCGCCTGCGGTGCAGCAGGCGGCTGAGCAGCAGGTAGACGATCGCCGCGACGATCGCTGCGGGCAGGCTCGCGGTGATCACGGCGAAGACGGCCTGCGTCTCGAGCGTGATCGGGTTGTAGAGCCAGAGGTAGAAGGCGGCGCCGGCCAGCAGGGCGACGATGCCGGCCCAGTTGATGCCGGCCGGGTAGGCGTACATCGTGCCGCGCTGGGCCAGGTGCATCTCGCGCAGGTCGATGCGCTGCCTGCGGAGGATGAAGTAGTCGGCGAGGGCGACGCCGCACAGGGCGGTGAGGAAGGCGCCGGAGACCGACACGAAGACCATGAACTGCTCGTACATGAACTGCGGGAAGAAGGTCATGATCGCCGGCAGCACGAAGAACGACGCGGTCAGCACCTTCCACGGCACCTTCGCGAGCAGGCCGCCGGAGGACTGCCGGATCGCGAGGATCGTCGAGTACACGATCGACGACATCGAGGTGACGTTCGCGAAGGCGATGAAGATCAGCACCGCGACGCCGAGGACCGCGCCGCCGAACGGCACCATCCAGACGGTCGGATCCGAGTCGCCGAGCGTGAGCGCCGCGGCCATGCCGACCACCTGCGCGATGAGCGTGGCGATCAGGAGGCCGCCGTAGGCCGGCCAGACGGCGGCCTTGCGGGTGCGGGTCATGCGGGCGAGCGAGCCCATCACGGGATACCAGGAGACGCCGACGCCGACGTTGAACTCGACGGCGACCATGAAGTTGAGCGTCTCGTCCTCGAAGGGCGCGATCGGCGAGGCCGTGAGCAGCGCATCCCAGGAGGTGTTGGCGACCAGGAACACCATCATCACGACGGTGATGACGGCGAGGCCGGGCGCGATGATCGCGTTGAAGCGGCCGATGGTGACGGGGCCGCGCGAGAGCACCCACCAGGCGATCACGATCGCCACGAGACCGCCGATGGTGACGACCGGGCCGTACTGGCCGAGATCGACGCCGGCCATGGTCGAGGCGACCTGGCTCGTCGCTCGGCCGGCCATGACCGCCAGCAGCGACGACCAGCCCATCTCGGTGATGAGGATGACCGTGAAGACGAGCACGCCGACTCCGACGACGCCGAACGCGCCGCGCAGCAGCATGTACTGCTCCGAGCCCCAGCGCTGCGAGGCGACGACCGAGGCGAGCACCATGAAGCACAGGCCGATCGCGTTGCCGATGAGCATCGCGGCGATGCCCGCCTCGAAGCCGACCAGCAGCGCCGTCGAGCCGCCGACGAGGAACGCCCAGGTCGCGATGGCAAGGGCTGTGTTCACCCACGTGAAGTCGAGTGCGCTCCAGCTGCGCTCGCTCTGCAGCAGCGGGAAGGTGCCGAAGACGTGCTCGCTCGCGAGCTTGGGGTCGCTCAGCTTGCTCTGCTCCCCGCTCACAGGATCACGACCAGGGCACCGATGGCGACGGCGACGACGGAGACCGCCACGTAGACGGCGAGCTCACGTGCCGAGAGCGGCTGCCGCGATGCGCCGTGCAGCTCGTCGCGCTCGACGATCTCGATGCGGCGCTCGAGCTCGGCCGCGACGGCCGGATCTTTGCCGGCCGCGATCATCTCGCGCGCGAACGCCGAGGCGTGCGCCTCGTCGGTCTCCTTCTGCGGGGTGGGGGTCATCGTTCGGCTCCTTCGCCGTACTGCGGGACCGCGTCGACGTCGCGACGCTAAACCCAATCGAATTTGGTTTAGCGTCATACTGGGGCACGACGGCCCCGCTCGTCAACATCGCGCGGGAACTGGCGGCATGGACCCCCGCAGTCGTGGGTGAGGATGGGACGCATGAGCGACGACCGTACGCACGCCATCGCGGTGGCCCAGGCCGCCGCCGTGATCGACGACATCGATCGGAACCTCGCGACGCTGTCGCGACTCGTCGAATCCGCGGCGCAGCAGGGCGCCGATGTCGTGGTGACGCCCGAGCTGTTCGCGACGGGATACGCGCCCGACCGGGCCTGGCGGCACGACGGCGCGGCGATCCGCGCGGCGCTCGCGGCGCTCGCTGGTGAGCACCGCATCGGGCTCGTCGCATCGTCGGTCGACTCGGCGGGCGCCGCGCACCACATCGCCGCCTCGTTCTTCAGCGCAGAGGGCGAGGAGATCTCGCGCGTCCACAAGCGCCACCTCTTCGGCGGTGTCGAGCAGCAGTGGATGACGCCCTCCGCGCGCTACGGCGACCCGTTCGCGTGGCGCGGTACGAGCTGGGGCGTGGGCATCTGCTACGACGTCGAGTTCCCCGAGTTCGCGCGCTCGCTCTCGGTCGCCGGCGCCGACATCCTGCTCGTGCCGACGGCGGTGCCGACGGTGGAGGAGGGCGTCGACGGGCTCGGTGACCCATGGCACTACTCGGCCACGCAGACGTCGACGCTGCAGGTGCCGGCGCGAGCCCTCGAGAACGGCGTCGCGATCGCCTATGCCAACCACTGCGGCCCGGGCTTCACGGGGCGCAGCTGCATCGCGACGCCGTTCGGCCGCAACGCGGTGCTGCTGGGCGATGAGCCCGGTGTGGCTGTGGTGCGGGTGCCCGTCGCGGCGATCGAGCGAGCACGCTCGATCAACACCTATCTGCCGGACCTGAGCGACTGAACGGCGCGCGGATGCCGCGGTCGCGTGTCGTCGTCGATGCGGGCGCGACGGCGCATCGGCTTGGCCTCAGCCCAGCTTCTGCGCGATGACAGCCGCCGCGCGGCGCACCTCGACCGCGACCTCCTGCTCGCGCAGCTCGGTGAGCTCCTGCACGCGGCCCGCGATCTGGATGCCGGCGACGCAGCGGCCCTCCGCGTTCAGGATGGGCGCGGCGATCGAGCCGACGCCGATCGCCCGCTCCTGCAGCGCGAAGTAGTAGCCCTGCTCGCGCACGGCGGCGAGGTCGCGGTCGAGCTCGGCGCGCGTCTGGCGCTCGCCGGTGGCCGAGGGGTGATCCTGCTCCGACTCGACCAGTCGTTCGAGCTCGTCGGGCTCGAGGTAGGCGGCGAGCACCTTGCCGGCGCCCAGCGTCAGCGGCAGTCGCTCGCCCGTCGGCAGCACGTAGCGCATCGGGGAGGTGCCCTCGACGCGCAGCACCACCGCGCGGGCGAGGCCCGAGCGTGCGAAGAGCGAGGCGGTGTAGCCGGTGACCGAGGCGAGCTCCTGCACCACAGGGCGCGCATGCGCGACGAGCGGGCTGCTCTCGAGGTAGGCGTGCGCGCCGAACAGCAGCGCGAGCCCGGCCCGGAACCCCGCCTCGTCGTGCTCGACGCGACCGCGCGACTCGAGGACGGTGAGGATGCGCTTCGTGGTGGCGACATGGAGGCCCGCTCGTCGCGAGATCTCGCTCAGCCTGAGCGGCTGGGTGCTGCTGTCGAGCACCTCGAGCACGTCGATGGCGCGCTCGAGCGACCGCATGTTGCTCGCGCTGGACGCGTCGGTGGCTGGCAAGCCCTACCTCCCACGGCGGCCGAGATGGCCGCTCGTGTTGACGAGGGTAGCGGGCGTCTCACCGCGCAGCGCCTCGAGCACTGACGCCGCCGCCACCCGCGCCGAGCGGGCGCGCGCCTGCGCCGTCGAGCCGCCGATGTGAGGGGTGAGGATGACGGAGTCGAGGGTGCGCAGCGGGTGGTCCTGGGCGAGTGGCTCGTGCTCGACGACATCGAGCGCGGCGCCCCCGATCGTGCCCGCTTGCAGCGCGTCGACGAGCGCCGCCTGATCGATGATCGGGCCTCGGGCGGTGTTGATGACCACGGCGTCGGGACGCATGCGCGCGAGCAGCTCGGCGTCGACGATGCCCCGGGTGGCGTCGGTGAGTGCCAGGTGCAGCGAGATGTAGCGCGCCTGCTCGGCCAGCGCCTCGAGTGGCAGCAGCTCGACGCCCAGCTCGCTCGCGCGGGCGGCGTCGACGAAGGGGTCGTGGGCGACCACGCGCATGCCGAAGGCATCACCGATGCGCGCCACCGCCGCCCCGATCGCGCCGAGCCCGACGACGCCGAGCGTCTCGCCGGCGAGCTCGGTGCCCGCAGGCCGCTCCCACCGCCCCGCGCGCGTGCTCGCGAGCACGGCGCCGAGGCGGCGCGCGTGCGCGAGCATGAGCGCGAAGGTGTGCTCGGCGACCGACTGCCGATTGACCCCGGGCGCGTTGCAGACGGCGATGCCGAGCTCGGTGGCGACCGCCACATCGATGGCATCGAAGCCGACGCCCGTGCGCGCGATGACCCGGAGCTCGGGCGCGGCCCGCAGCACCTCGGCAGTGAAGGGGTCGGAGCCGGCGATCACGCCGTGCACGCCCTCCAGCAGCCCGATGAGCTCCGCCGCGGGCCGCGCACCGACGAGCGGCGCGTGGCGCGTCTCGTGGCCGGCATCGCGCACGCGGCGATCGATCTCGTCGTCCGGGCGCAGGAACTGCGACGTGATGAGCACTCGTTGCGGCATTGCAACCTCCGGGAAGGGCGACTTGACAGGATGTTCGTCGCCTGCGATTGTTACGTCCTGATAGTTTTTATCACAGAATGAAACCACGTCAAAGGAGACGAGGGATGACCACCACCACCGGCGCCGACGCATCCGCCCCTCAGCGATCGAGGCTGGGCGTCGCCACGGCCGCCGGCATCGGCGTGCTCGGCGTCGCCACCGTGATCGGCGCGCTGCAGCTGGGCCTCTGGACCGCGCTCGGCCCCGGCCCGGGCTTCTTCCCGCTCTGGCTCGGCATCATCCTGGTGATCGCCTCGGTCTTCTGGGGCCGTCAGCAGTGGCGCGGCGAGGTCGCGGATGCGGTCGACGAGGGCGAGGAGGCCAACGGCCCGTGGCGCATCACGGCCATGGTCGCGAGCATCGTGATCGCGGCACTGCTGCTCGAGCTGCTCGGCTTCCAGCTGACGATCCTGCTGTTCCTGCTCTTCCACCTGCGGGTGCTGCACCGGGTGCGCTGGCTGGTGACCGTGCCGGTCGTGCTGGTCGGCAGCCTCGGCGTCTTCGGCCTCTTCGACATGCTGCTCGCCGTGCACCTGCCGACGTCATCCATCCCCTTCCTCGCCGCGATCGGACTCTGATCCATGGATCTGCTCGACTCCATCGGCCAGGGGCTCGCGAACGCCCTCACGCTGCAGAACCTGCTGTTCGCGCTGGTCGGCTGCCTCATCGGCACGGCGCTCGGCATCCTGCCCGGCATCGGCTCCACCGCCGGCATCGCGATCCTGCTGCCCATCACCTTCACGATGGAGCCCACCTCGGCGATCATCATGCTCGCCGCCATCTTCTACGGCACCTCCTACGGCGGCACGATCACGAGCGTGCTGCTGAACATCCCCGGTGAGGGCGAGACTGCGATCACGAGCCTCGACGGCTACCAGCTCACGAAGAAGGGGCGCGGCGGTGCGGCACTCACCATCGCCGGTGTCGGCTCCTTCGTCGGCGGCACGACCGCGACCATCCTGCTCATCGTGGCGGCGCAGCCGCTCTCGCAGCTCGGCCTGCTCGTCGGCCCGCCGGAGTTCTTCGGGCTCGTCATCGTCGGCATCGCGCTGCTCGTCGGCCTGGTCGGCAAGAGCATCGCCGCCGGCCTCATCTCTGCCGCCATCGGCATGCTCATCGCGATGGTCGGCATCGACCCGGTGCAGGGGCTGCCGCGCTTCACCTTCGGCAGCGCCCACCTGCTCGACGGCATCTCGATCGTGCCCGTGCTGGTCGGCGTCTTCGGCCTCGGTGAGCTGCTGCACGTCTCGGCCAACAGCATCACGCGGCCGAAGGCGCCGAAGCTGCGCGAGCTCGTGCCCACCCGTGAGGAGTGGCGGCGCTCGGCACCCGCGATCGGCCGCGGCACGATCTTCGGCTCGCTCATCGGCATCATCCCCGGCGTCACCGCCACTATCTCGTCGCTCATCGCCTACAGCAGCGAGCGCCGCATGAAGAAGCACGGGCACGAGCTCGGCACCGGCGCCATCGAGGGCGTCGCCGCGCCAGAGACCGCGAACAACGCGCACGCGAACGCGGCCTTCGTCCCCCTGTTCACCCTCGGCATCCCCGCATCGCCTGCGATCGCGGTGCTGATGGGCGCCTTCCTGCAGAACGGCATCACGCCGGGCCCGGCGCTCTTCCAGTCCGAGCCGCTGCTGGTGTGGACGGTGATCGCGAGCCTGCTGGTCGGCAACGTGCTGCTGCTGGTGCTGAACGTGCCGCTCGTGGGGCTGTGGACGCGGCTGCTGGCGATCCCGTTCCCGGTGCTGTGCGCGTTCATCCTGGTGTTCATCATGGTCGGCTCCTACGCGGTGAACCGCAGCGTCACCGACCTCATCATCACCGCCGTGTTCGGCGTCGTCGGGCTCATCTTCCGCCGCACCGGGCTGCCGGTTGCGCCGCTCGTGCTCACTCTCGTGCTGGGCCCGCTGCTCGAGCAGACGCTGCGGCAGAGCCTGCAGATCTCCAACGGCGACTTCTCCATCTTCTTCACCCGGCCCATGGCGCTCGTGCTCATCGCCGTCGCGATCCTCATCGTCATCACCTCGGCAGCGACCAAGCGCAAGCGACCGATCGCCGAGGTCATCCTCCCCACACCCACCCCCACATCCACCACACAGGAGCGCTGAACCATGCGATTCACCCGTCCCCTCGCCGTCGCCGCGGCGGCAGCCCTCGCCATGACGGCGGTCGGCTGCGCCTCGCTGAGCCGTCCCACCGACTCGGGCGAGGCATCCGAGTCGACCGACTGGCCGACCGGCCCCATCACGATGATCGTCGCCTTCGATGCGGGCGGCGGCTCCGACATCGGCGCCCGCCTGCTCGCCACCGCGCTCGAGGACGAGCTCGGCGTGCCGATCGTGGTCGAGAACCGGCCCGGCGCCGGCGGCCAGGTCGGCTACACGGCGCTCGCGAACGCGGCGCCCGACGGCTCCACCTTCGGTCTCACGACCATCCCGGGCCTGATCGTCTCGGCGCTCGACGAGTCGCGCGGGGCCGAGTACGACGTCGACTCCTTCGCGCAGTCGGCGCTGCAGGTGATCGACCCGATGGCCATCGCGGTCACGCCCGACAGCGACATCCAGTCGATCGAGGATCTCGTGGCCGCCTCGGAGGCGGGCGAGCTCACCGCCACGACCACGGGCATCGGCACGGCCGAGCACATCGCGCTGCTGCAGTTCAACGAGGCAGCCGGCACCGACATCCGCCCCGTGCACTTCGCCGACGGTGCGGCACCGGCGACCACCGCATTCCTGGGCGGCAACGTCGACATCCTGCTCAGCAACGTCGGCGACATCATGCCGACGCTCGAGAACGGCGGCGCACGCGCCGTCGGCGTGCTGGCCGAGGAGCGCAGCATCTTCGTGCCCGACGCCGGCACGAGCTACGAGGCGGGCATCGAGGTCATGATCGGCTCGTCGCGCGGCTACGTCTTCCCCGATGGCACGCCGCAGGATGTCGTCGACCGCATGTCGGATGCGATCGGTGCGGTGCTGGAGGACGAGGCGTTCCAGGAGCAGATGGCGAACGCCGGCCTGCAGCCCGCCTACATGGATGCCGCGGAGTACGAGGCCTACTGGCACGAGCAGGCCGACTCGATCGGCAGCGTGCTCGAGCTCATCCGCGAGGAGGGCTGATGGGCACCGCGCTCGAGCGCCTCGCGGTCATCCCGACGGCCAACATCGGAGATGCGGTCGACCGGCTCGGCCTCGTCGACGGCGCGATCCGACCGGTGTGGGAGGGCGCGCGGCTCGCGGGCCCTGCCTTCACCTGCTGGACGCGCGCCGGCGACAACCTCACCCTGCACAAGGCGGTCGATGCGGCGGAGCCCGGCGACATCATCGTCGTCAACGGCGAGGGCGACCTCTCGCGGGCGCTGATCGGCGAGCTGCTCGCGCTGCGGGCAAAGGCGAAGGGCATCGCCGGCTTCGTGATCGACGGCGCCGCTCGGGATGCGGATGGCCTGCAGCAGTACGGCATGCCGGTGTTCGCCCGAGGCATCACCCCGGCCGGCCCCTACAAGTTCGGCCCCGGCCGGCTGCAGGTGCCGGTGGCGGTGGGTGGCATCGCGATCGTGCCGGGCGACCTGGTGATCGGCGATGCCGACGGCGTCGCGGTGGTGCCGGCCGCCTCGGCAGACGAGGTGGCGGATGCGGCGGAGGCCGTGCAGGCACACGAGCGCGAGCGATTGGCCGGGCTCGAGCGCGATGTCGCCGCCTGGGAGCAGCGCGCAGCGTCTGCGTCGGCACCGGTGGCGTCGTGACGGTCGCGGTCGAGGAGCTCGAGCGGTTCGTCGCCGAGCTCCTCGCCGCGCGCGGCGTCTCGGCCGAGCGCGCCGGGGTGATCGCGGCGTTCATGGCGAAGGCCGACCGCTACGGCGTCGCCACCCACGGCGTCGCACGGCTCGGCGCCTACCTGGGCCGCATCGACGCGGGCGTAATGGAGCTCGATCCCGAGCCGCGCATCGTCGAGGAGCGCGCCGCGACGGCACTGCTCGACGCCGGCAACGGCTGGGGGCAGATCGCCGCGAGCCGCGCGATGCGGCTCGCGATCGACAAGGCCCGCGTCGCCGGCATCGGCGCGGTCTCCGTCGCCAACTCCAACCACTTCGGCGTCGCCGGCCACTACGTGGAGCTGGCGGCCAAGGCCGGCTGCATCGGCGTCGCGATGACGAACGCGTCGCCCGCGATGGCCCCTTTCAATGCCAAGGTCGCGCTGCTGGGCACGAACCCGATCGCCTTCGGTGTGCCGGTCGCGGGTGCGGCCCCGGTCATCCTCGACATGTCGTCGTCGCTCGTGGCGCGCGGCAAGATCCGTCGTGCCTTCAATGAGGGCGCCGAGCGCATCCCGGAGGGTTGGGCGGTCGACAAGGATGGCCTGCCGACGACGGATCCGGCGGCGGCGCTCGCGGGTCTGCTCGCGCCGATCGGCGGTGCGAAGGGCACCGGTCTCTCGCTCATCATCGACATCCTGAGCGGCCTGCTCTCTGGCACCGGCCGCACTGGCGAGGTCGCCAACATCATGGATGCGTCGAGGCCGTCGGGCACGGGCCACCTGCTGATCGCGATCGACCCGGATGCCTTCATCGGACGCGATGCGTTCGAAGCCGCGGTTGCCGAGACGGGCGAGCGCATCCACGCGATGGAGGCGGCGGACGGCGGCCGGGTGTTGCTGCCGGGGCAGCTGGAGCACGAGCGGGCTGACTCGATCGGAGCTGCGGGCGTCGCGCTGCCGGCCGACGTGCGTGCGGAGCTGGATGCGCTGGCGGAGCGATTCGGCGTTGAACGGCCGTCCGAGTCCTCCTGGCCTCCGCCGAGGCGACGGCTACTCGGCCTAGGGGTCGCGTTGACCGATACAGCGCGCTGGTCCGGCTGTCACGGTCACGTCGACCCGTTCACGCAACGCGCCCAGTAGAGGAGCGACGAGCACCGTCAGCGCCTGCGCGAGGATGATGCGATCCACTGGCGACGCCTGGAAGCGAGCGTGACGCCGATGCCTCACAGCAGGATCATGCCGAGAGGCTCTTCGCGAAGCGCGAGTCCGACGCGCGCCGCGACCTAGGGCATCCGAGAGCATGCCCACGCGCACGTGACGACCTTCGGGGCGGTCGTCGCTCACGACGCGGATGCGGCGGTCGACGCGACGCGGAAGCACCTGACGAGCGTGCTGACGGCGACGCGAGAGCACTTCGAGTGAGCAGGCGGTCGGCGGTCGCCACGTTGACCCGATCGATCGAAGGCTCAGGGTCTGCTCAATCGTCGTTGGGGGACGGGTTCGTCTGCCTATCCTGAGCGTCAGTGACGAAGCACGCTTGGAGCGCAGAGTCACGAAGTCCACTCTGCATCGCTCTCCGAGGTACCGCATGTCTCACTCTGTCTCGACGTTCGCGCGCGCATCCAAACTGATGCTCGCCTTCCTTCTCGCCGTCGGTGTGGTCGTCAGCGCGACGATCATCTCGGCCGCTCCTGCCTCCGCGGCGTGGACGCAGAAGCGCAGCTGGATCGGCGGCCCCGATCTCTACCACACCAGCGCGATGCTCTCCCAGAAGCTTCCGCCCTCGCGAACCGTGTACCTCACGTCGGGCGAGTCCGGCGGAGATGCGCTCGCGGTGCCCCCGGCCGCCGCAGCAGCAGGCGCGCACGTGCTGATGGTTCGACGCGACTCCGTGCCGAGCGTGATCGCGCAGCGCCTGCGGCAGCTGCAGCCCCGCTACGTGAACATCGTCGGCAGCCGGTCGGTCTTGAGCGACACGCTGTGGTCGCAGGTGCGTCGCATCCTTCCGTCGGCGTCGGCCTACCGCGTTGGCAGCGCAGACCGAGTCGACTCGGGCATCGCCCTCCTCCGCCACGTCGCCCGTGACAACGGTGGAATCAACGACGTGTTCGTCATCGGCCAGAACGGCTATTCCGATGGCATCGCCACCAGCAGCGTCGCAGCGAGGCTCGGTGCCGGACTCATTCCGGCGATGGGAGGCGCGACGGCCTGGGCCAAGCGCGTCGCAGGGGAGCTCAACCGGCTCGGCGTGGATCGCGTCCACTTCATCGGCGGTACCTCGGTGCTGTCCAATAGCTACCTGAGCGCGCTGGATGCGCGGTTCAACGGCAAGATCGACCGGATCGCAGGTCGTGACCGCTATGATACGAACGCACGAGTCGTATCTCGGTTCGTGTCGGACATCGGTGCAGCCCACGCATACCTCGTCGCGGGCAACGGCCACGGCGACACCATCGGCGCCTCGGTCCTCGCGGCCAGACAGAACACCGTCATGATGCTCTCCGGACGCTATTGCCATGCACACGACGCGGTACCGGCCCAGATCCGTCGCCTTGGGGCCACGCATGTTGTCGGCATCGGGACGAAGCACTGGATCCAGACGCCGGCTCTCAACCTCGTCATCTGCGGCGCGGGCGTCAACCCGAACACCGGCACTTCGAGTGGCGGCTCATCCGGTGGTTCGGCTGGCGGCTCGAGTGGGGGCGGCGGTGGCGGTGCGGTCGGAGTCATCGGTGGTGGCTCGGGCGGGAGCGTGTACTACGCCAACTGCGACGCGGTCCGTCGCGCTGGCAAAGCGCCGCTCCGCATCGGCCAGCCCGGGTACCGCGCGGGCCTCGACCGCGACCGCGACGGTGTTGCCTGCGAATGATGGGGGTTCGAGTCGGTCGCTGACGGGCGCGCGCGGGATAGCGTGAAGCCATGACCGACGACCGAACGCGTGATGCGCTGCGCGCATTCGTCGCGGAACGCGATTGGGCGCAATTCCACACCCCAGGCAACCTCGCGAAGAGCATCTCGATCGAGGCCGCGGAGCTGCTGGAGTGCTTCCAGTGGGCGGAGGAGGGCGAGCCCGAGCGCGTTCGCGAAGAACTTGCCGATGTGCTGACGTATGCGCTGCTGCTGGCCGATCGCATCGGCGTCGATCCGGACGAGGCCGTGCTCGAGAAGCTTGCAGTGACGAGGAAGAAGTACCCGGTCGAGAAGGCCCGTGGCTCGAGCGCGAAGTATGACCAGCTTTAGCGTCGAATCCGTCCCGCTGAGGGATGAGCAACTGGAGATCTGGAGCCGGGCGAATCCGCGTGCCGCCAACTGGCCGGTCGTGTACACGCTCACGGGCGGCAGCAGCGTGTACGTGGGCGAATCGCTCAACATGCTCGGCCGTGCGAAGCAGCACCGCGCCTCGCCGGAGAAGCGCGGGCTCGAGACGGCGCACGTCGTCGTGGACGAGACGTTCAACAAGTCGGCCTGCCTCGATCTGGAATCGTTCCTGATCCGGCTCTTCAGCGGCGATGGGGCGTTCCAGGTCCTGAATCGCAACGACGGCGTCATCGACGCGGACTACTACCGGCGCGGCGACTACCAGACGACGTTCGCCGCCGTGTTCGACGAGCTGCGCGCGCTCGGCCTGTTCTCGCGCTCGATCCCGCAGATCGAGAACTCCGATCTGTTCAAGCTCTCGCCGTTCAAGGCACTCACGCAAGAGCAGGCGATCGCCGTCGAGGACATTCTGGAGGGCGTCTTCGAGGATCTGGGGACGGATGCGACAAGCACCAGCGTCGTCCGAGGAGCGCCGGGCACCGGCAAGACTGTTGTCGCGATCTTCCTCGTGAAGCTGCTGGTCGACATCGCGGCGGGCAGGGAGCTGGAGGAGGCGAGCTCCGACTCGCTGTTCTCGGACTTCTTCGCTCCCGGCTACGGCGAGGTGCTCGAGGGCATCCGCATCGGGCTCGTGATCCCGCAGCAGTCGCTGCGGAAATCCGTCGAGAACGTGTTCAAGAAGACACCCGGTCTCGACCCGTCGATGGTGCTCACACCCTTCCAGGTCGGCAGCAGCCCCGAGCAATTCGACCTGCTCATCGTCGACGAAGCCCACCGGCTCTCCATCCGGGCGAGTCAGGCTTCGGGATTCCAGAACCGCGACTTCAAGCGGATCACCGAGTCGCTGTTCGGCTCAGACGATGTCTCCAAGACGCAACTGGATTGGATCCGGCGGAAGAGTCGCCACCAGGTGCTGCTTCTGGACGAGGCCCAGGCGATCAGGCCGGGGGACCTGCCTCTCGAGACGACGACGGCGCTGGTCGAGGAAGCAGGCATGGCAGGTCGTCTGTATCCGCTCACATCGCAGATGCGGATTCGAAGCGACGAGGACTACGTCGGGTACGTGCGCGCCGCGCTGAACGGCAACGGGACGCCCCGTGGCTTCGCCGGCTACGACCTCCGCTTCTTCGACGACTTCGGCACGATGCGCTCCGAGATCCTCGCGCGCGACGATGAGCACGGGCTGGCGCGACTCGTCGCGGGGTATGCCTGGCCGTGGAACAGTCAGACGGACAAAGCGGCCTTCGACGTCGTGATCGACGGGATCGAGCTGCAGTGGAATCAGCGGATCGTCGACTGGATCAGCTCGCCGACCTCACGCGACGAGGTCGGTTCGATCCACACAGTGCAGGGGTACGACCTCAACTATGCGGGGGTGATCATCGGACCGGACGTCGGCGTGGACCCGAGCTCAGGCAACGTGGTCTTTCGCCGCGAGAAATACTTCGACAAGCGCGGCAAGCGGAACAACCCGACACTCGGCATCACCTATTCGGACGAGGACCTGCTGAAGCTGGTCATCAACATCTACGTCGTGCTGCTCACTCGAGGAATCCGAGGTACATACGTCTACGTTGTCGACCCTCTGCTGCGGGACAGGCTGCGTCCATTCTTCGATCGCGCTCACGTTTCCACTGCGGCATCCTGACGCCGTCGGACCATGACACCTGGCGAACGAACAAGCGCCGGTGAGCGGGTCGCGACCGGATCCGACGCCGCGATGGTCCCTCGTACGGGCGGCGGCCCACCGCATCTGCCGTGCTCGCTGAGTGTCGTTGGGCGCCGAGCTCGCCAGGCCTGTCGGTTCGCTGCAGCGGATCCGCCGCAGGGCTTCGCACAGGGCACGAGTTCTGAGACCGTCGCCGGACCGCGGTGAAGTTAGGTTAGGCTCGCCTTACTCTCTCAAAGCCGCGCGCGCACCGCTGCGCCGCCGATGAGACTCCACCCGAGGAAGGCTCTCGAAGCATGCCCACTGCCACGCCCCTGCGCCGCACCGCCGTCGTCGTCGCCGCGCTCGCCCTTGCGCTCACCGGATGCTCGGCGCAAGCCGCCGACGACGCGCCCGACGCAGACACCGCATCCGGCGCCGCCTTCGAGCCCGTCACCATCGAGCACGCGCTCGGCGAGGCCGTCATCGAGCAGCAGCCCGAGCGCATCGTCACGCTCGGCCAGGGATCCACCGAGACGGCCATCGCGCTCGGCACCACCCCGGTCGGCATGGAGGAGTACCCCTGGGGCAGCGACGAGACCGGCTACATGCCGTGGATCCACGAGGCCGTCACCGAGGCGGGCGGCGAGCTGCCGCAGCAGTTCACCGGCGCCACCGAGCTCGACGTCGAGTCGATCCTCGAGCTCGACCCCGACCTCATCCTCGCCCCGTGGTCGGGCGTGACGCAGGAGCAGTACGACCTGCTCAGCGAGATCGCCCCCACCGTCGCCTACCCCGAGCAGCCCTGGACGATCACCTGGCAGCAGCAGATCGAGACGATCGGCGCCGCCATGGGCCGGCCCGAGGAGGCCGCCCAGCTCATCGCCGACATCGACGACCAGCTCGCGAACGCCGCCCGCGACGAGTACGCCGGCGTCACCTTCTCCTTCATCTACAACACCGGCCCCGGCACGCTCGGCGTCTTCTTCCCCACCGAGCAGCGCGTCGCCATGGTGTCGGCGCTCGGCCTCACCGTCGACCCCGTCGTCGAGACCTTCGAGGAGACCGAGGGCACCGACTCCGCCCTCATCGGCCTCGAGAACGCCGATCAGCTCGCCGACTCCGACCTCGTCTTCACCTTCTACAGCGACCCGGCCAACCGCGAGGAGGTCGAGGCGCAGCCGCTCTACGCCGCCATCCCCGCGGTCGCGAACGGCGCCGTGGTCGCGCCGCAGGAGCAGCCCTTCGTCACCGGCTCGTCGATGATCAACCCGCTCACCGTGCCGTGGGCGCTCGAGCGCTACGTGCCGATGATCGACGAAGCCGTCGCCAACGCCGGGCAGTGACCTCGGGCGGGCCACGCCCCCGGGCCGCGCGCAACGGCCTGGTGCTGCTCGCCGCCGCCGCAGTGCTCGCACTGGCGGCGGCGGTGAGCCTGGTCGCGGGCAGCAAGGTGACGAGCCCCGCCGAGGTCTGGCAGGCGCTCACGGGCATGGGGGATGCGCACCTGGCGATGGTCGTCGACAGCCGGGTCCCGCGCACCCTCGTCGGTGCCGTCGTCGGCGCCGCGCTCGCGATGGCGGGCGTCATCGTGCAGGGCATCACGCGTAACCCGCTCGGCGACCCCGGCCTCATCGGGGTGACGGTCGGCGCATCCGCATCGGTGGTCACCGCGACCGCAGTGCTCGGTGTCGCCGCCGGGCAGGCGACGGTCTGGTTCGCGATCCCCGGGGCGCTCGTCACCGTCATCGTCGTGATGCTCGTCGCCGGTCGCTCGCGCGGCGGCAGCATGGTGCCGCTCGTGCTCGCCGGCGCCGTCGTCTCTGCCGTGCTCGGCACCTACATCCAGGCGATGATCCTCACCCAGCCGGCCGTGTTCGACTCCTTCCGGTTCTGGGTGATCGGCTCGCTCGCTGGCGCCGACCTCTCGACCGTCATCGACGTGCTGCCGGCGATCGGCACCGGACTCGTGCTCGCGCTGCTGCTCGCATCCGGCCTCAACGGCCTCGCGCTCGGCGACGACGTCGCGGCCTCGCTCGGCGTGCGCGTGCCGCTGGTGCGCGGCGTCGGCATCCTCGCGGCGACCCTGCTGTGCGCGGGGGCGACCGCGGCCGTGGGCCCGATCGCCTTCGTCGGCCTCGCCGTGCCGCACATCGCGCGCTGGATGGTGGGCGTCGACCACCGCTGGCTGCTGCCCGCCTCGATGCTCGCGGGAGCCGCGCTGCTCATCGCCGCCGACAGCGTCGGCCGGGTGATCGCGCGGCCCGAGGAGCTCATGGTCGGCATCGTCACCGCCTTCGCCGGCGCGCCCTTCCTGCTCGCCGCGGTGCGCAGCGGACGGGCGGTGCGCGCATGACCGCCACCCTGCAGGAGCAGCGGCCGCCGGCGCCGAAGCCGCAGCCGGTGCTGCGCATCGGGCGCGCGCTCGCCCTGCCCTTCCACCGCCGCGGCCTCGCCGTCAGCCTCGCGCTGCTCGCCGCCATCCTGCTCGCTGCCGTCGCCACCCTGTCGCTCGGCAGCCTCGGCATCCCCGTGCTCGAGCTGCCCGCAGCGCTCGCGGGCGAGGCGAGGGCCACCGCGACCTTCGCGCTCGAGCGCATCCGCGGCCCACGGCTGCTCGTGGCGGTCGGCGTCGGCATCCTGCTCGCGATCTCGGGCAGCCTCTTCCAGACCGTCACCCGCAACCCGCTCGGCAGCCCCGACATCATCGGCCTCGGCGCGGGCGCCGGTGCGGGCGTCGCGCTCGCGACCCTGCTGCTGCCGGGCCTCGTGCCCGCGCCGGTCGGCGCGCTCGTCGGCGCGGTCGTGGCGATCGGGCTCGTCTGGCTCGCCACCGGCCGCGGCTTCACCTCGCCGTCGCGGGTCATCATCGCCGGCATCGGCGTCGCCGCCATGGCGCACGCGATCACGCAGTACGTGGTGTCGGTGGCGCTGCGCGACGAGGCCTCGCAGCTGGCCGGCTACCTCGCCGGATCCATCAACAGCAGCGACTGGGACGACGTGCGCTGGGTGACCGCCGCATCCGTCGTCGTGCTGCTGCTCGCCGGCCTGCTCTCGGGCCGGCTGGCCGCGGTCGAGCTCGGCGACGACCTCGCGGCCAGCCTCGGCGTGCGCGTCGACCGCACCCGCACGCTCGCCGTGCTGCTCGCGGTGCTCGCCGCCGCGGCCGCCGTCACTGTCGCCGGCCCCATCGCGTTCGTCGCGCTCACGGCGCCGCAGATCGCGCGCCGCATCACGGCGGCGCCCTCGCCGCCGATCGTCGCCACCGCGCTCACCGGTGCGCTCATCATGGTCGTCGCCGACCTCGCCGCGCAGCACCTGCCCTTCGCCGAGGGCCTGCCGGTGGGCGTGCTCACCGCCGGCGTCGGCGGCGTCTACCTCGGCTGGCTGCTCATCAGGGAATGGAGGATCGGACGCATATGAGTGCACACCAGCAGACTGCGCCCTCGACCACGGGGCTCGTCGCCCGCGGGCTGACGCTCGCCTACGGGGATGCGACGATCGCGTCGGGCCTCGACCTCACCATTCGCACCGGCGAGCTCACCGCCGTCATCGGGCCCAACGGATGCGGCAAGTCGACCCTGCTGCGCGCGCTCGGCGGGGCGCTGCGGCCGGCCGCGGGCGTCGTCGAGCTCGACGGCCGCGACCTGCGGAGCCACGGCGGCCGCGAGCTCGGTCGCCGCATCGCGTTGCTGCCGCAGGAGCCCGTCGCCCCCGACATGATCACGGTGCGCGACCTCGTCGCCCGTGCACGGCATCCGCACCACACCCTGCTGCGGCAGTGGCTGCCGGGCGACGCCGCGATCGTCGACGCGGCGCTCGAGGCGACCGGTGTCGCCGGCGACGCCGACCGGCGGGTCGCCGAGCTCTCGGGCGGCCAGCGGCAGCGGGTCTGGCTCGCGCTCGTGATCGCGCAGCAGACCGACCACGTGCTGCTCGACGAGCCCACCTCGTTCCTCGACATCGCGCACCAGATCGAGCTGCTGCACCTCGCGCAGGATCTGCGATCCGAGGGGCGCACGGTGGTCGCGGTGCTGCATGACCTCAACCAGGCGGCGCGCTACGCCGACTGGCTCGTCGTCATGCACGGCGGGCGCATCGCAGCGCAGGGCAGGCCCGCGGAGGTCGTGACCGAGGCGCTCGCGGCCGAGGTGTTCGGCCTCGACGCCGAGATCGTCGCCGACCCGCAGTCGGGCACGCCGATGGTGGTGCCGCGTCAGCGCGCCGCGACCTGAGTCGCCGGCGCCGTGGACGCATCCGCCCGCCCCTCGCGCGTCGGGATCGCGCGGCTGCCGTAGTAGGCGGTGAGCATGAGCACGAGCGCGGTGCACGAGAGCAGGCCGTCGGCGATGCCGGCGGGCAGCATGAAGATCATCAGCACCATCGTCACGGTGCAGCTGATGACCGACAGCGCCAGGCCCCACATGCGCCCCCGCCACAGGCCGACCGCGCCGATCACGCGCACGGCGCCGAAGATGCCGGCCATCACCATCATCTGCAGCAGGTTCTGCTGCAGGTAGGGCAGCGCGAACGAGAAGTAGCGGCCGAACGTCGCGACGTCGACGCCGGCCAGCAGCAGCGGGCCGAGCGCGAGGAACGGGGCGAGCTCCATGAGCACGCCCTGCGCGAGCATGAGGGCGGATGCGGTGCGGTACCGGCGCACGGAGGCTCGCTTTCTCGAGGGGGTCGAGGCCGACCGTAGCCGGGAGAGGTGGCCGGGAGGTGTCGCCGGCCGAAGCTCCTCGCCGCGACGCTATTCGCCGCGTGCCCGCCCGGCCGAGCCCGCGTCCTGCAGCAGCGCCCACGCATCCGCCACCGGCCCCAGGTGCCGCAGCTTGTCGGGGTTGAGGATGATGCGCATGGCCGAGATGCGGCCGGCCGCGACGTCGAAGCCCCAGGTGGCGAGGATGCGGCGCTCGGGGTCGCGCACGATCGCGCCCGGCCGGCCGTTGACCGCCCGCTGCTCGATCGTGCAGCCAGCCGCGAGGAACGCCGGCCCCATCTGGGCGAGCTTGCCGACCATGCGCTCGGCGCCCCACGTGCCGCGACCCCAGAGCGGGGCCTTGCCGCCGCTGTCCGCCGGCATCGCCGCATCCGCCGCCAGCAGCTCGCGCATGCCCTCCACGTCGCCGTGCTGCAGCGCCGCCAGGAACCGCGCGGTGAGCGCCTCGGCCTCCCGCGCATCCGCCTCGTACCGCGCGCGGCCGTCGTCCATGTGCTTGCGGGCACGGGCGGCGAGCTGGCGCACGGCGGGCTCCGAGCGGCCCAACGTCGTCGCGATCGCCGCGAAGTCGAACGCGAACACCTCGTGCAGCACGAAGGCTGCTGCTCGAGCGGGCTGAGCCGCTCGAGCAGCAGCAGCGACGCGGTGGTGAGCGAGTCGGCGAGCTCGGCCGCGCGCTCGGGGTCGCGGTAGGGGTCGTCGAGCAGCGGCTCCGGCAGCCACTCGCCCACGTACTCCTCGCGCCGCACCCGCGCCGAGCGCAGCACGTCGATCGAGATGCGGGTGACGATCGCGGCGAGGTAGGACTTCACGGATGCGGGGCGCGCGTCATCGGCGTCGTACCGGATCCAGGTCTCCTGCACCGCGTCCTCCGCCTCGGCGACGCTGCCCAGGATGCGGTAGGCGATCGAGAAGAGCAGCGGCCGCAGCCGCTCGAACTCCTCGGCGTCGCTCATGCCGCCAGATCCTGCGCGAAGCCCTCGCGCCACGACGGGTGCTGCGGCTGCCAGCCGAGCTGCTGCTTGGCCTTCGCGTTCGAGTACGCGCGGCCCTCGGTCATCATCAGCACGCCGGCGGACCCGGCGAACGGCCGCGCGAGCCACGCGGGCATGCGCAGCGGAGGCTTGCCGCCCGCGAGGCTCGCCAGGTGCGGCAGCCAGTCGCTCACCGGCGCCGGCTCGTCGTCGACGATGTTGAACACCCCCTGCGCCCGCTGCTCGATCGCGAGCACCGTCGCGCTCGCGGCGTCGTCGAGATGCACCCAGGAGGTGCGGCCGGCGCCGCCGCCGACGACCGGGAACTGCCGCTTGCGCACCGGCTCGGCGAGGATCTCGGTCGACCCCGGGCCGTACAGCCAGCCGTAGCGCAGTGCGGCGCCTCCGGCGTCGACGACGAGGCGCTCGAGCCGGCTGACGGCCGCCATGACGGGCTCCGCGGCCGTGCCCGCCATCGGGTCGAGCCCATCGCTCTCGGTCTTCACCCATCCGCCCTTCCGGATGCCGTTCCAGGCGCCGTAGCTCTGCGCCACCACGTGCGGCACGCCCGATGCTCGCACAGCGGCGAGCAGGTGGTCGAGCCCTTCGGTGCGGAGCCGGTTCGTCTGCGCGAAGGCCCGGTCGAGGTGCTTCATGTCGATCGCGCCGATCGACGTCATCTGGTGCACGACCGCGTCGGGTTCGGCGGCCGCGACGGCCTCGCCGACCTGCGCGGCGTCGAGCCCGTCCATGGTGACCGCGGTCGCGCCCAGCTGCTCGAGCATGGCGCGCTTGTCGGGATCGGTGGTCGTCGCCGTCACCTGATGGCCGCGCGCGACCAGTTGCGGCACCATCCGCCGCCCGATCGCACCCGAGCCGCCTGCCACGAATACTCGCATCGTGCTGTTCCTCTCATCACGGGCGATGCCAGGTGGTGGCACCGCTCTCATGCACGTGACGAGACGGGGGAGCGGGGTGTGACATGGGGCGCGGGATCATGGCTGCTGGGCGTGGTCACCAGGTCGTCGCGCGGGCGAAGGCCTGGCCTATCCCAGACCGAACGTGGCGGGGTCAACCGGTCGCTGCACGCGCGGAAGCTTCTCCACGACGAGCCGATACGACTCCGTGACGAGCTCGTCGACGAGCGCTGCGGTGATGGAGCCGCCCGGGTGAAGCGTGATCCAGTGCCGCTTGTTCATGTGATAGCCCGGCGTGATGTCGACGTGCTCGCTCTGCAGGGCCTTCGCTACCTCGGGATCCGCCTTGAGCGTCACGATCGACTCGCCATGGTGGTCTGTCATGAGCATGAAGACCTTGCCGCGCACCTTGCAGACGTCCCATTCCGGTCCGAACGGCTGCTCCCAGCCGGCACCAGGCAGCTCGTCGGCGCGCTGCCGAGCGCGATCCTGCACCGCTTCGCCCTCCATACGTCCTCCTTCTGTTGTCGACTGGTCGCGCATCCGAGCCTCCCCGGGCACCTCGATTCGGTAGACAACATCTTCGCGATGTTCCGCATCGCGAAGGCGTCGCTGCAGCACCTCCAGCCCGGCTCCGGCATCATCAACTGACCTTGATCGTGGCCTACATGGCGCCGGAGGCGCTGGTCGACTTCGCATCGACCAAGGCTGCGATCAACAGCTTCACGAAGAGCATGGGGCAGCAGTTCGCGCCCAAGGGCATCCGCGTGATCGCCCTCGTGTCAGGGCCGACTTCCTCGCCTCGTCGGAGTCGAGCTGCGTCATCGGCGAGACGCGCAACGTGAACGGCGGCATGCCGACGCCGTAGCGTGAACCATCACTCGAAGGATGCCGCCACCGCGTTGCGCTGGTAGGCGAAGATCACGCTGGTGCGGGTGGACGCGACCGTCTGCTGGGCCGAGAGGTGGCGCACGACGAACTCGCGCAGCTCGGAGGAGTCGGCGACGGCCACGTGGATCTGGAAGTCGTCGGAGCCGGAGAGGAAGAACAGCTCGATCACCTGCGGCAGCACGCCGATCTCGGCGGCGAAGCGCTCGATCGACTCCTGCCGCGAGCCAGCCCGCAGGGTGACGCCGATCATCGCCTGCAGGCCGCGGCCGAGCCGCGTCTGGTCGACGCTCGCGTGGTAACCACGCACGATGCCGCGGGCCTCGAGTGCACGGAGCCGCGCGTGCGCGGTCGACGGCGCGATGCCGGCGCGGGCGGCGAGCTGTGCGTTGGTCGTGCGCGCATCCCTCGCCAGCTCGGCGAGCAGCGCTCGGTCGACTTCGTCGGGCTGCTGATGCCGAAGATCGTTCATCGTGGTGGCCCTTCCGGCGGTCTGAAGCGGTCGCTGCGTCGACCCAACGTCGCTTCTACCGAAGATACTTCAGAAGTCACGCTCTTTTGCCGAACGAACGTCGACAATCGTCGTCGAGCATCCGCCCGTCGAAGGAGACACCCATGCGCGTCGGCATCCCCACCGAGATCAAGAACAACGAGAACCGCGTCGGCATGACGCCCGCGGGCGTCGACACCCTCGTGGCGCGCGGGCACGACGTGCTCGTGCAGGCCGGCGCCGGTCTCGGCTCGCGCATCGACGACGAGGCCTTCCGAGCCACCGGCGCGACCATCGTCGACACCGCCGCCGAGGTGTGGGGCGAAGCCGACATGGTCGTCAAGGTCAAGGAGCCGATCGCCGCCGAGTACGGCCACCTGCGCGCCGACCAGACGCTCTTCACCTACCTGCACCTGGCCGCCGACCGGCCGCTCACCGACGCGCTCGTCGCCGCCGGCACCACCGCGATCGCCTACGAGACGGTGCAGCTGCCCGACCGCTCGCTGCCGCTGCTCTCGCCCATGAGCGAGGTCGCCGGCCGCCTCTCGATCGCCGTCGGCGCGCACGCGCTGCTGCGCGCCCAGGGCGGCCGCGGCACGCTGCTCGGCGGCGTCGCCGGCACCCCGGCCGCACGGGTCGTCGTCATCGGCGGCGGCGTCGCGGGCGAGCACGCGCTCGCCAACGCCATCGGCATGGGCGCCGACGTCACCGTCATCGACCTCTCGCTGCCGCGCCTGCGCGACCTGCAGCGGCGCTACGGCACGAGCCTGCGCACGCGCGTCTCGACCCGCCTCGACATCGCCGAGGAGCTCGCCGACGCCGACCTCGTGATCGGCTCGGTGCTCATCCCGGGCGCCGCGGCGCCGAAGCTCGTCACCGACGCCATGGTGGCGGCGATGAAGCCGGGCGCCGTGCTGGTCGACATCGCGATCGACCAGGGCGGATGCTTCGAGGGCTCGCGCCCGACGACGCACGACAACCCCACCTTCCCGGTGCACGACGCCGTCTTCTACTGCGTCGCCAACATGCCGGGTGCGGTGCCGGAGACCTCGACGCGGGCGCTCACGAACGCGACCCTGCCGTACGTGGCGGCCGTCGCCGACAAGGGATGGGAGCGCGCGGCGGCCGAGGATGCGGCGCTCGCGAAGGGCCTGAACGTGCAGGACGGACGGGTCGTCAACGCGGCAGTCGCGCGGGCGTTCGGGATGGAGCTGGTCACGGCCTGAGGCAGGCGCATGACCTCCATGGGTCCGCTGCCACTGTCGGCGACGACTATGACGCGCGGGCGCCCTCGAACGTGCCACCCTCCAGCATCGACTCGAGCATGTGCATCCGTGCCCGTTCGATGCCCGAGGTCGTGACCTCGCGGATCGCGGCCTCATCGCCGCTGCGGATGGCGTCGACCAGTCGGCCGTGGTTGACGGCCGAGTAGGGTCGGCCGAGCTCCTTGCGCAGGTTGAGGAACCGCTCGATCTCCTCGTTGAGCGCCGTGATCGTGCGCAGCAGGATCGGCACGCGTGCAAGCTCGGCGACGCGCACATGCAGGATGCGGTTGGCCGCGTTGCGCGCGGAGCTGTCAGCGTCGGGGTCGACGGTCGCGGCGCTGAGCACCTCGAGGCTGTCGAGCTCATCCTTCGATGCGCGGCGCGAGGCGAGCACCGCGGCCTCCGGCTCCAGGAGGGCGCGCAGGCGATAGATGTCCTGCACCTCGGTGAAGTCGACCGACTTCACGAACGTGCCCCTGCGCGGCACGACGACCACCAGCCCCTCGCGATCGAGGAGGTTGATGGCCTGGCGGATGGGCGTCTTGCTCATGCCGTAGGTCGCCGCGAGTCGCGCGTCGACGATCACCTCGCCGGGCCGCAGCCGACACTGCACGATGTCCTGCTTGAGCGCGTGGTATGCCTGCTCGACCATCGAGGGCTGACCCTCCATGCCGACCTCCCGGTTCAACGCGACGCTTGACTTGGCGTCGTGATCACTCTAACGTCTGACTGAAATATCACGGTGACTCCAGCAGGATGTTTGAGTTGGCGGCAGTCTCGCATCGGCGCGAGGCGCCGAAGATCATCGTCGAGAGATCGGGCCACACCATGACCACGACTTCAGATGCGGTGGCGCAGGACGCGCCGCCGAATCGGTTCTACCGCGCGCTGAGCGCGATCGAGCGGGCAGGCAACAAGCTGCCGCACCCGTTCTGGCTCTTCGTGATCCTGATCGCGATCCTCGGAGCGGTCAGCGCCATCCTGGCCGCGAACCGGGTCTCCGTGACGCTGCCCTCGACGGGGGAGACGGTCGCGGTCAACAACCTCCTCTCGGTCGAGGGTGCGCAGTTCGCCATCCAGAGCGCGCTGACGAACTACTCGACCTTCCCGCCGCTGGCGATGGTGGTCGTCGTGCTGCTGGGCGTGAGCGTCGCCGAGCGCAGCGGGCTGCTGACCGCGCTGCTGCGCATCACCGTCGGCCGCCTGCCGGTGCGGCTGCTGACGTTCTCCATCGCGTTCAGCGCGATGATCGCTCACGTCATGAGCGACTCCGCCTACCTCGTGATGATCCCGCTCGGCGCGCTCGCCTTCCGAGCCGCTGGCCGCAGTCCGGTGCTGGGGCTCATGGTCGCCTACGCCGCGACGGCCGTGGGCTTCAACGCGAGCCCGCTCGTGACGCCGGCCGACGCGATCCGCTCCTCCCTGTCGACGGCGGCCGCCCAGATCGTCGACGCCGAGTACCTCATCACCCCGGTCGCCACCTACTTCTTCACCGCGACCTCCTCAGTGGTGCTCGCCGCCGCGATCGCGATCTTCGTCGACCGCGTGCTGGCGCGCCGCAGTGACTTCTCGGCCGAGCAGCTCGAGGCCGACTTCGTCGTCTCGGATCGCCTCTTCAACACCGAGGGCGCGGCATCGGCGACGACTGTGCGCTCCATCACGCTGTCGAAGGTCGAGACGCGGGCGCTGCTCGCCGCCGGCGGCGTGTTCGCTGCGTGCGTCGTCGTGATGGCGCTCATGTTGCTGCCCGGCTCGCCGTTCCTGGGCGAAGAGGGCGGGCTGATCGACTCCTACGTCGTGAAGTACATCGCCATCTTCATCTCGGTCATCTTCACGCTGCTGGGCATCACCTACGGCCGCATCACCGGCACGATCCCGCGCTTCAGCGACGTGCCGCCCGCGATGGCGGAGGGCGTGCGCTCGCTCGCCCCCGTGCTCGTGCTGTTCTTCGTCGTCTCGCAGTTCCTGGCGTACTTCACCTGGACCAACATCGGCTCGGTCGTGAGCGTGAACGGCGCCGGACTGCTGCGCTCGCTCGAGGCGCCCCACCTGGTGGTGCTGCTCGTCATCCTCTTCGCGATCTGCATCCTCAACATGCTGATCACGAGCGGCTCGGCGATGTGGTCGATCCTGGCGCCCGTCGTGATCCCACTCGTCATGTACGTCGGGATCGCGCCGGAGTCGGCGATGGTCGCGTTCATGATCGGTGACTCGGTGACGAACTGCATCACGCCGCTCAACGGATACTTCGTGCTTGCGCTCGGCTTCGTGCAGCAGTTCCGCAAGGGCGCCGGCATCGGCACGCTGCTCTCGTTCACGATCCCGATCGCGGTCGTGGTGCTGATCACGTGGACGGCGCTCTTCCTGCTCTGGTACGCGCTGGGGATCCCCCTCGGCCCGGGCGTCGCCATCCGCTGAGCGCAGCGCAACCACTCACTTCCGGGCGGCATCCGCTCGGGTCATCGAAAGGAGCCCTCGTGGGCAGCATCGCAATCATCGGAGCCGGCAACGTCGGCCAGGCCATCGCCGGCCACATGACGATCGAGGGGCACGACGTGCGCGTGTTCTCCCGCTGGGAGCGGGACTACGCAGCCATCGAGCAGCGCGGCGGCATCGCGCTCTCCGGCGACGTGGAGGGCTCGGCGATGCCGGGACTGCTCACGACCGATCTCGCGGCCGCGACCGTGGGCGCCGAGGTCGTGGTCGTCGCCGCGCCGGCCTTCGCGCATCCTTACCTCTCCGAGGCGCTCGCAGCGGTGCTGGAGCCCGAGCAGCTCGTCATCTTCCAGCCCGGCGTGCTCGGCAGCGCGGTCGAGCTGGTTGGCAAGTTCGTGCAGGCCGGTCGTGCCCCTGCGCTCGTCGCCGAGACCGCGACCAGCCTCTACACCTGCCGGCTGCGGGGGTCGGCCCAGGTCTACGTGGGTGCGATCAAGCAGGCGGTGCCGATGGCAGCGGTGCCGAGCTCGCGCACGGGGGAGGCGCTCGCGCGACTCGTGCCGTTCTTCGGCGAGCGCTACGTCGACGGCGGCGACGCGCTGCAGGTGGGGCTCGCGAACGTCAATCCCGTCTATCACGTGCCCCCGGCCATCTTGAACTTCAAGACGGTCGAGGACGCGGCGCGGCTGCCGCAGCACACGCTCGTGACCGAGCGGATCGGCGAGCTCATCCACGCCCTCGACGAGGAGCGGATCGGCCTCGGCCGCGCGCTCGGCGTCGAGGTGCCGAGCTTCTGGTCGTTCCTCGAGACGTCATACGGGGTGGATGAGGGCAGCTACGTCGAGCGGGTCGTCGCCGGCTACGGGCGGCAGGGCTTCCCCGAGCCCGACTCGATCGAGCACCGCTACTTCACCGAGGACATCCCCTTCGGCCTGCTGACCTGGAGCTCGATCGCCGCGCAGATCGGCTACGCGATGCCGTTGACGGATGCGTTCGTGCGCATCAGCGAGGTGCTGTGCGGGCGCGCGTGGGATGCGGATGGCCGCACGGCGGAGAGCCTGGGCCTCGCGGGCGTCGACGCGGAGGGGATCCGAGCCGCGTTCGTGACGGGAGCGCTGCCGGTCGCCGCGGTGTGATCGCAGCTGTCGGCTAGAGGAACTCGAGCGGGTCGAAGTCGTCGATCGGGATGACGCGCACGCGCGGCAGTCGCGAGTTGAAGGCCGCCACGTCGTACTCGAGGTCGAAGAACTCGATGCCGTCGACCTCGCGCAGGCTCGCGGCCATGAACTCGCCGAAGCCGACGACGCCGACGCGGCGCTCCTCGTCCTCCGCCAGCTGCTCCATCTGCGGGGCGAAGTCGCGGTCGTGGCTGACGAGCATCACGTCGGCGTCGCGCTCGATGAGCGCCTCGGCCGTGCGCTGGATGGCGATGTCGACGATCTTGCCCTCGCCGCTCAGCGGCACCGGCCGGTAGCCCATCGCGATGAGCGCCTGCACGAACGACGCCGGCAGCTCGTGCGTCACCGCCAGGAAGAAGAGACCCTTCACCGGCTGCTGCCACGCCTCCTCGGCGTGCCGCAGCACCGTGTTCCAGCGCGGCCGCTCCTGCGGCTCCGGGCGGCGATCGAGGATGGAGACGCCGAGCGTCGCATCGATGTTCTCACCGTCGACGAGGAGGTAGGTGGTGCGCTCGGCCATGCCGCGACCCTACCGGCGCGAGATGCGCGCGCGGCCGCGCCGCGCATCCGCTCGCCGTCTCGCCGCGAGCGACGCCCCGCTGTCAGGCCGCGCCGAGGCGACCGCTCATAGGCTCGGGGCGCCACGCACCGGGAGAAGACATGAGCACCAGCACCACGCCAGCACGCCGCGCACTCGTCACGATCGGCGTGCTCGCCGCCACCACCGTCGGCCTCGCCGGCTGCATCCCGATGCCGCCGTCAGCGCCACCCACCGCGACGGTCACCCCCGAGCCCTCTGCCCCGCCCGCCGGCCCCGGGACCACCGAGCCGAGCGAACCGGCGGATCCCACCGAGACGCCTGAGCCGGGCGCGGGCGCCAACACGGTCGAGGGGCAGATCCCCGCCGACGGCGAGGGCACCGCCACCTTCACGATCGACGAGCGCAGCGCCGTCGTGCTGGGCGCCGCCTCGCCCTCCGGCGAAGACCTGGCGCTGTCGATGCAGGTCGGCGACGCGACCATCGAGATGGACGACAGCGACAGCATCATCGACGCGTTCTCGTTCGACTCCAGCGGCCGCAACCCGACGCTCGCGCTCGTGCTCGACGCCGGCGACTACACCGTGACGCTCACCGAGTACAGCGGCGACGCGACCGACTTCGTCTTCGAGCACCACGCCAGCAGCACCACCATCGAGCCCGGCAGCAGCGGCGAGCTCGAGATCACCGATGCGCCCGCGCTCGCGATCGTGCCGATCGCATCCGGCACCGAGACGCTCAGCGTCGAGAGCGAGATCGACACGGTCATGTGGGCGGGCGTGCTCGGCAGCGGCAGCATCTACATGAACGACGACGGCGGCGGGAATCTCAACCCCGCGTTCCAGCTCGAGGACGAGCAGCCGCAGGACATCGCGGTGGTGCTGGCCGCCTATGGCTCCGAGACCGGGCCGCTCACGCTCACCGTGGAGTGAGGCGGGGCTGACGCAGCGCTGAGACGCCGAACGGCGGCGACGGGAGCACCGTCACCGCCGTTCGGCGCATGGGGCTGGTGTCAGCCGGCGGTGGCCGCGTCGAGCTCTGCCTGCAGCTCCTCGAGCTGCAGCTCGAGGCGGTCGCGCTGGTCGCGCATCATGTCGAGGCTGCTCTGGGCGATGCCCGAGCGGGTCTCGAGGTCGGCGTAGTCGGCCTGCAGCGCCGCCAGCTCGGACTGCGCGTCATTCGCCGAGGCGACCGCGATGCCGGTTCCGGTCGCACCGAGCGCCGCCACCACCACGATCGCGACGATCCACGGCCAGCGACGCGCCTTGCGCGCGGGCGCCGGCTGCGATGCCTCGGGCGCCTCGGCTGCCGCTGCGGTCTGGTCGGTGGTGGTCGCGCTCATGCTGCTGCTCTTCTCGTCTGTGTCAGAAGACGGATGCGCGCGGCACTGCAGCGACGCATCCGCCGTTGGAGTGAAGGGAATGTGGGCGCCTCCGAACGGGGCGCACCAGCAGACCATCCTCCCACTCGTGGCCCGCTGGTGACGAATCGTCGGGTCTGCCGCCGATCTACCGCGCGAGCACGCGAGATGCCAGACGCGTGACCCTCGCCTTCCACCCGATCGAATGCGAGCATGGAGCGATGCACACCCTCAGGCGCGCAGCGGCCCTTGCAGCAGCGGCCGCGATGGCAGCCGCGCTCGCAGCCTGCACGCCGGCATCGGCCGAACCCGAGGCGGCGACCGCTGGTGTCGCTGCGACGGGCAGCACCGCCGCGGCCGAGCAGGCCGCACCGTCCGCGCCCGACCCGCTGCATGCTCCCGTCGAGCTCGACACCACCCCGATCTCTGCCGAGGAGTACGTCGAGCGGTTCAGCGTCACCGACGGGCGGAGCTACGGGACCGACGGCCTCGACGAGGTCAACGCCGAGTACCGCGAGGCCGCCCGGGTGTTCCCCTTCGCCCTGCCGCAGGGCTATGCGTTCCCGGGCGAGACCTGGCTCATCGGCCAGAACCTTCCCGATGGCTGGCACGAGGGCGACGGCTACGCGCAGGCGTACGTCTTCTGGCAGAAGGCCACTGCGGCGGCCGCGTACTACGACTTCCGATACAGAGGCGGCGAGGGGCCAGGCGCAACGGTCCACCTTGACGCACTCGCCGAGGGCTACGACAGCGACGTGCGCGCGATGTACGTCGATGACCCCGAGCTGACCTACCTCGACGAGGTGGTCGCGCCCGCCCGCGAAGGCAACTTCGACGCCCTCTATGCGGAGGACCTCCACCACTTCCTCGGCAACGAGACCTATGCCGCTGTGCTCGACCGCGCGGGCGAGACCATCGAGCTGGGCACCGAGGGCTACTCCCTACCCGTCCCCGACGAGGCTGAGGTCCCGTAGCGCCCGACCGCCGCGCGCCCGACTCGGGATGGCCGCGGCCCGTGTCACCGCATCCGTCTACACTCGTCTCAAGCTCACGAGCTGCAGCCATTCGGTACCTGGCCGGCTGCACGGCAACCCTCCTCCGCTGAGCGGGGTGCCCCAGGGGAAGAGCCGGCCCGGCGCATCCGCGCGGGCAAGTCAGCGGGAGCGGTGCGCCGTTCTCGCCGAGCGGACGGAGTCTCGCATGCACACCCAGCCTCCCCTCTTCGAGGGCCAGCCCCTGCCCAGCACCCACGACGGGGTGTGGCCGGAGCGCATCCCGCGGCCCACGCCAGGCTCGGGCATCTCCTGGATCAAGGCCGCCGCCCGCGCCCAGCGCGCCTGCCCGCACGACGGCGACCGCCGCAGCGCCGACCCCTACAGCGACCGCGAGCAGTGCGTGCTCTGCGATGCGGTGCTGCCGCTTGCGCCGCTGCCGCAGGTCGACCTCGACGACGCCACGAGCGCGCTCGCGTGGGCCGTCGCGTTCGCGCAGCGGCCGCCGACCTACCCCGGGGTGCTCGCGCTCGTCGAGCTCTCGCGCCGGGTGCGGCGGGCGGATGAGTCGTGGGCGATGCGGCTGTTCGGTGACGAGCACGCGGGGCTGCGCCGGCTCGGGCACACGCCGCGCAGTTACCTGGCGATGGGGTAGCGGCCCGCGGCCGCGCCGAGTGGCGCCATCTGACCGAGATCTGGCAGTGGCGCCACTGGGCGCGGGCCGCCGTGCACGGCACGCTGAAAGCATGACCACCGCGCTCCTCGTCATCGACGTGCAGGAATCCTTCCGCCGGCATCCGCTCTGGGCGTCCGTCTCCAACCCGCAGATCGCGGCCGACGTCGCCCGGCTCGTCGAGCACGCTCGGGCGGTGGGCGACCCGGTGCTC
Organism: Agrococcus baldri; assembly: GCA_007988785.1. Taxonomy (GTDB): domain Bacteria; phylum Actinomycetota; class Actinomycetes; order Actinomycetales; family Microbacteriaceae; genus Agrococcus; species Agrococcus baldri_A. The sequence goes on along the minus strand of BJUU01000002.1, from coordinate 77,229 downwards.
TGGGTGCTGCACGCCGAGCCCGGCTCGGGCGGCGTCTTCGACCCCGCCAACGGGCACGTGCGGCTGCAGGAGGGGCTCGAGCCGCAGCCGGGTGAGCCGGTGCTGGTCAAGCGCGCCCACAACGCCTTCACCACCACCAACCTGCAGCAGGAGCTGACGTTGCGCGGCATCGGTCGGCTGCGGCTCGCGGGCATCCGCACCGAGCAGTGCGTCGAGACGACAGCGCGGCTCGCGAGCGACCTCGGCTACGAGGTGGAGGTGGTGCTGGACGCGACCGCGACGCATCCGCTCTCCCTGCACGACGGCTCCGGCGAGCTCTCGGCCGCCGAGGTCATCGCCCGCACGGCTGCAGCGCTCTCCGGCCGCTTCGCGACGATCACGACGATCGACGAGGTGCTCGCGAGCTGAGCAGGTGTCACGGCTGTGACGCGGCGGATGCGCGCCGCGAAGCCGTCGCGGTGCTCGAGCGTTGCCTACGAGCGCGGACTGATCAGCTGCGCCACCCGCTGGAACGAGATGCCCATTGCGCCGCCGATCTCGCGCATCGGCAGTGCCGCGTGTGAGAGCTGCCTGGCCAGTGCTGTCGCTCGCTCGCTCGCTTCGCGATCAAGCTCGGCGGCGCGCGCTCGTGCGTCTCGGATGCCTGCGAGGCTCTCCGTGACGTCGATGTCTTCGACACGGATGCGAGTGACCTCGACATGGATGTCGTCGATCTCCATCCCGGTCGTGAGCGAGATGTACTCGCGGGCCATGGTCGACGCCTCTGCGAGCTTCCGGGCCTGCGTCAGCCCGCCCAGCGCCGGGATCGCCACCATCCACCACGTGCCTTCACGGCGCACCTCGACGCTGTACGACGTCATCTCGACTCCTCCTCGATCGCGCGCAGGATCTGGCGATAGACACCCGGACTGATGCTGCGGTGGCCGTCGGGCACCGTCACCGAACGACCCGACGGTGCACGCCATTTCGTGTGACTGCCCTGCGCCGTCGTGGGAATCCATCCGGCTGCTCTGAGCATCTTCTTGACCTTGCGAGACGGTTGCGAACTGACCATCATGCTAGTCGATCGATCATAGACGTCAATCGTCTAGCGACAATTGACAACACCGAGCGTCTGAGTTGTGACACGAGCACGTCCGGCAGGGTGCCGCGGTGGCGCGACCGCTCGTGCCGGTTCGATCCGGTCCTGTGGAGACTCGCCGCCCGATCCACTGCCCCCGCACAGCCTCATGCAGGCGCGCGCCGGTCTCGCTCGGTACCCTGGTCGCTGGGCCATTCCGATCTACCCGGCTCTCGACGGAGTTTCTATGACCGGCAACGCGACCACCCGATTCACCAACGTCTCACTCCTGTCGGTCGCGAGTGCCCTCCCGAGTCGGATCACCACATCCGACGACATCGAAGGCCGCCTGAGCGGCGCGCTCTCGCGCCTGGGGCTCAAGGGCGGGCTGCTGCGCCGGGTCGCCGGCGTCGACGCGCGCCGCAACTGGGCAGAGGGCGAATCGGCCGACGCCGCCACCGTGCAGGCGGGCGAGCAGGCGCTCAGCGAGGCCGGCGTGCAGCCCGGCGACGTGGGGCTGCTCATCAACACTTCCGTCACCCGCAAGCACCTCGAGCCGAGCGTCGCCGTGCGCCTGCACCACGAGCTGGGCCTGCCGACGAGCGCCGTCAACTTCGACGTCGCCAACGCCTGCCTCGGCTTCGTCAACGGCATGAGCCTCGCCGCCGGCATGATCGAGTCGGGCCAGATCCGCTACGCGATCGTCGTCAACGGCGAGGACGCCGACGACATCCAGGTCAACACCATCGACCGGCTGCTGGGCGAGGATGTCGACCGCAGCGACTTCCTCAGCGAGTTCGCCACCCTCACGCTCGGTTCCGGCTCGGCCGCCGCCGTGCTCGGCCGCAGCGACGAGCACCCGGAGGGGCACCGCATCCTGGGCGGCGTCACGCGCGCCGCCACGCAGTTCCACGACCTCTGCGTCGGCAGCGCCGACGGCATGTACACGAACGCGAAGGAGCTGCTGAAGGGCGGCCTCGACCTCGTCGTCTCCGCCTGGAAGGAGGCGGCGCCCGACTGGAACTGGGCGAAGATGGATCGCTACATCACGCACCAGGTCTCCTCGGTGCACACCGACGCCATCGTGAAGGCCGCGGGCCTCGACGCCACCCGCGTGCCCACCACCTACCCGCGCCTGGGCAACGTCGGCCCCGCATCCATCCCCATCACCCTCGCCGAGGAGCAGGCCTCGCTCAGCCGCGGCGACCGGGTGCTGCTGATGGGCGTCGGCTCGGGCCTCAACACGGCCATGATGGAGCTCGCCTGGTGACTGCCGGCGTGCGGGCCGACACGGCCGCGGCAGCGCTGCCCCCTCGCAACCTGCCCGGGCTCGACCCCTCCTGGAGCCGCATCGTCGACGTGCCGGGCGCCGAGCTCGACGCCGGCCTGACGCGGCAGTGGCACTGCGTCGACACGGCGGATGCGCTGGCGCGCCTGGGCGCGCCGGTCACGGGCACGATCCTGGCCGTCCACGGCAACCCCACCTGGAGCTACCTCTGGCGGCGCCTCGCCGCCGAGTCGCTGCGCGCCGCCGAGGCCGGGGAGCAGGCCTGGCGGGTGGTCGCCGTCGACCAGCTCGAGATGGGCTGCTCGGAGCGCACCGGCCGGCACCGCCCCCTGCCGCAGCGGGTCGCCGACCTCTCGGCGCTCACGGATGCGCTGGCGCTCGAGGGCCCGGTCGTCACCCTCGGGCACGACTGGGGCGGCGTCATCTCGCTCGGCTGGGCGATCGACCACCCCGAGCGGCTCGCCGCGGTCGCGCTGCTGAACACCGCCGTGCACCACCCGGCAGGCACGCCCATCCCGGCGCCGCTGCGGCTCGCGGGGGCTCGCGGCGTGCTCGCCGCGTCGACCGTCGCGACACCCGCCTTCCTCGACACCACGCTCGCGCTCGCCTCGCCGCCGCTCGCGCCCGAGGTGAAAGCGGCGTTCCGCGCGCCCTACCGCGCCGCCGACCGACGCGCGGGCATCGGCGGGTTCGTCGCCGACATCCCCGTCGACTCATCGCACGAGAGCTTCGCAGAGCTCGAGCGCATCGCCGCCGGCGTCGCCGGGCTGACGGTGCCGGCGCTCATGCTGTGGGGGCCGAACGACCCCGTCTTCGGCGACCGCTACCTCGACGACCTCATCGACCGCCTGCCGCACGCCGACGTGCACCGCTTCGAGGGCGCCGGCCACCTGATCGCCGAGGATCGCCCCTACGCGCCGGCCCTCCTCGACTGGCTGGCTCGGTCTCGTGACGCGTCGTCGCTGCGCGACGGCGCTCCTCGACCTGCGGCGGCGCGCACCCCGCAGGTCGCCCGTCCGCAGGCCGCCCGTCCGCAGGCCGCCCGTCCGCAGGTCGAGGAACGCGCGCCGCAGGCGCACGCGTCACGAGACCAAGCCCGCGAGCCCTTCACCCCACTCTGGCGCGCCCTCGAGGCCCGCGCCGCCGACGACGCCACCGCCGTCATCGACATGGCCACTCGCGGCCGCGCCCCGCGCCGCGTCAGCTGGCGCCAGCTCGACGCCCGCGTGCGCGACATCGCCGCCGGCCTCACCCGCATGGGCGTGCGTCGCGGCGACCGCGTCTCGCTGCTCGTGCCGCCCGGCCCCACCCTCACCGCCGTGCTCTACGCGTGCCTGCGCATCGGCGCCGTCGTGGTGGTCGCCGACGCGGGCCTCGGCGTCAAGGGCCTCACCCGCGCCGTGCGCGGATCCTGGCCCGACGTCGTCATCGGCGGTCGCCCCGGCCTCGCCGCCGCGCGCGCGCTCGGCTGGCCGGGCATCCGCATCTCGGCAGAGCGCCTCCCGCGCGCGGCCGAGCTCGCCCTGGGCGTCTCCTGCAGCATCCGCGACGTCGCCGACCTCGGCGCGGGCGCCGAGCTGCCGCCCGAGCCCGGCCCCGGCGACGACGCCGCCATCCTGTTCACCTCCGGCTCCACGGGCCCCGCGAAGGGCGTCGTCTACACGCACGGCCAGCTCGCGGCGCTGCGCGACGTGCTCGGCGAGCACCTCGGCATCGCGCCCGACACCGGCCTCGTCACCGGCTTCGCGCCCTTCGCGCTGCTCGGCCCCGCGCTCGGCACCCTCTCGGCGACGCCCGACATGGATGTCTCCGCGCCCCGCACCCTCACCGCCACCGCGGTCGCGGCCGCGGTCACCGCATCCGGCGCCGGCATCGTCTTCCTCTCGCCCGCGGCCATCCTCAACGTGGTCGACACGGCGGATGCGCTGACGCACGACGACCGCGCCGCCCTCGCCCGCGTGCACACCTTCCTCTCCACCGGAGCGCCGATCGGCGCGCCGATGCTGCGGGCCGTCGCGCGCCTCATGCCGAACGCCACGCCCCACACGCCCTACGGCATGACCGAGTGCCTGCTGGTCGCCGACATCACGCTCGAGGGCGTCACCGCCGCGGCCGCCGCGCCCGACACGGGCGTCTGCGTCGGCACCCCGATCGGGCAGAACCGGGTGCTGGTCAGCGCCCTCGACGCCGACGGGCGCGCCACCGGCGCCCCGAGCGACGAGCCCGGCGTGCTGGGCGAGATCGTCATCTCGGCCCCGCACCTGAAGAGCCACTACGACCGCCTGCACCTCACCGACGTCGCCGCCACCCGCGGCACGCCGAGGGGCCGGGGTCCGGGACGGACCCCGGCGCTGGGGTCGCGGCAGAGGCCCGAAAGGGCCTCTGCTCTCAGCTCCACCGCGCGCTGGCACCGCACCGGCGACATCGGCCACCTCGATCGCGCCGGCCGCCTCTGGATCGAGGGCCGCATCCAGCACGTCATCGTCGCAGCCAGTGGCCCGCTCGCCCCGGTCGGCCCCGAGCAGCAGGTCGAGTCGGCGGATGCGGTGCGTCGCGCCGCCGTCGTCGGCGTCGGCCCGCACGGCCTGCGGCAGGCGGTCGCGGTCGTCGAGGCCATCCCTGCCGCGCGTCGCCCCGGCCTCGCCGATCCGGCGCTGACCGCGGCCGTGCGTGCCACCACCGAGCTGCCGCTCGCGGCCGTGCTGGTCGTGCCGCAGCTGCCCACCGACGTGCGCCACAACTCCAAGATCGACCGCTCGCGCCTGTCCGACTGGGCAGAGCGCACCCTCGCGGGCGAGAAGCCGGGCAAGCCGTGATCGTCCTCGCCACCGGAGCCTCCGGCTTCCTCGGCCGCGCGGTCGCCGCCGAGCTCGTCGCCGCGGGCCACGAGGTGCGCACCCTGCAGCGGCGCCCCTCGGGCGTGCCCGGGATGACGGATGTGCTCGGCTCCGTCACCGACGCATCCGCCGTCGAGCGCGCCGTGGACGGCGTCGAGGGCGTCGTGCACCTCGCCGCGAAGGTCTCGCTCGCCGGCGACCCTGATGACTTCCGCCGCGTGAACGTCGAGGGCACCCGCACGCTGCTCGACGCCGCCGCGCTGGCGGGCGTGACGCGCTTCGTGCAGGTCTCGTCGCCCTCGGTCGCGCACCTGGGCGCATCCCTCGCCGGCGTCGGCGCTGCGCCCGCCTCACCCGAGCACGCGCGCGGCGACTACGCCCGCACGAAGGCCGAGTCCGAGCTGCTCGCCCTCGACCGCGACGGAGCCGGGATGCACGTCGTGGCCGTGCGCCCGCACATCGTCTGGGGCCCGGGGGACACGCAGCTGATCGAGCGGGTCGTCGAGCGCGCCCGCCGCGGCCGGGTGCCGCTGCTGAACGGCGGCACGGCGCTGATCGACACCACCTACGTCGACAACGCGGCGAGCGGCATCGTCGCCGCCCTGCGTCGCGCCGAGCAAGCGCACGGCAGCGCCTACGTCATCACCAACGGCGAGCCGCGGCCGGTCGGCGACCTGCTCGCGGGCATCTGCCTCGCCGCCGGCGTGCGCCCGCCCCACCTGAGCCTGCCCGCAGCCCTCGGCCGCGCCGCCGGCTCCCTCGTCGAGCGCGTCTGGGCGATCCCCGGTGTCGCGGCCCGCGCGGGCGGCGACGAGCCGCCGATGACGCGCTTCCTGGCCGAGCAGCTCTCGACCGCCCACTGGTTCGACCAGCGCGCCACCCGCCGCGACCTCGACTGGGCGCCAACGGTCTCGATCGACGAGGGCCTGCGCCGCCTCGCCGCCCACTACGCCACCCCGTAGGCCCCGGAGCCGCGCGCATCGCCCCCGTAGGTTGAGGAGCCGCGCGCAGCGCGGCGTCACGAAACCGAAGCCAGCGCCCGCAGCCCCGCCTCAGCGCTCCAGGTGCGCCCCGCCACCCACCGCGTACGCCTCCGCGATCCACCCGGCGAGCTCGTCGTCCAGCTCGTCGAGCGACGTGAGCGTCAGGTGGTGCACGAACAGCCGCGCCGTGTACGGGCTGACGCTGCGCACGCGCGGGCTCTCGAGCGCGCGCTGCAGATCGAGGTAGACCTTCAGGCCGGATGCGGTCGGTCGCGCGCCCGCGAACCCGCGCCGCGCGCCCTTGAACGTCACCGATGACTTGCTCGGCGAGACCTCGTACGGCCCGCACGCGGCGACGAGCTCGACGAAGCGATGGAACATCGCCACGCTCTGCTCGGGCTTGCCCTCCAGGTGCCGCTCCACCGTCCAGCTGCCCTCGCCCGCCTCTGCTGCGCTCATGCGCCCATCCTGGCGCGGGCCGCCCACGTCGCCCAGGCTGATCAGGTGCGACGATCGTCCCGTGAGCTCCTCGACCCGACGACGCATCTGGGCGGCCGTGTTCGCGGCCGCGCTGCTGGTGCAGCTCGTCGTGCTCTACTGGCCGAGCCCGCCCGGCGGCCCCGGCATCCCCGGCCTCGACAAGCTCGTGCACGCTGGCGTCTTCCTCGCGCCGGCGCTCGCCGGCGTGCTGGCCGGCATACGCCCCGCGTGGCTCGGCGCCGCGCTGGTCGCGCACGCCGTCGCCTCCGAGCTCGTGCAGCAGTGGCTGCTGCCCGAGCGATCCGGCGACGTGTGGGATGCGGTGGCCGACGTCGTCGGCGTCGCCCTCGGCATCGCGCTGGGTCTGCTCGTGCGCCGCGGCGCGACCCGTCGCCAGGCTCCGCGCTAGAGCGCCCAGCCGCGCCGCATACGATCGAGCCGGCGGCGCGATCGCGATCGGAGGGGCGGCAGCATGGGCACAGCACGCAGGACGGCCGGCATCGTCGGCATCGCGACGGTCACGGTCGCCGCGCTCACCGGCTGCATCCCGAGCCCGCCGCCGGTGCCGCAGCCGTCGCCGGCCGAGCCGATCGTCCCGGGCGCGACCTCAGCCGGCGAGGTGCGCGAGGGCATGGTGCCCGCCGGCGGCACCAGCACGGTCGAGCTGCAGGTCGACGAGCGCTCGGCGGTCGTCATCGGCGCCACCTCGCCGGACGACGAGGACCTCACGCTGCACCTGACCGGCCCCGGCGTCGACGTCGAGAACGACGACGCCCACAGCGAGCTCGACGTGTTCGCCTTCGAGCTCGACTCACGCGACCCGGCGCTCGCCGCCGTGCTCGAGCCCGGTGCCTACTCGATCGAGGTGGGCGAGTGGTCGGACGACCGCTCCTCCTTCGAGCTGCAGGCGCTCACGACCGCCGCCACCGTGCCCGCCGGCACGAGCGCCGACTTCGACTTCGCGCCCGGCGCCCCCGCGATCGCGATCGTGCCGCTCGCCGAGGGCGACGAGTCGATCGCCGCCACCTCCGACGTCGACACGACGCTGTGGGCGTACCTGCCGGAATCCGACACGGAGTACCGCGACGACGACAGCGGCGGCGACCGCAACCCGCTGATCGAGCTGCCGGGCGAGCGCCCGCAGGACGCCGTGGTCGTCGCGACCGGCTACGACCGCGACGAGAGCGGCAGCCTGCAGCTGACCGTGGGATGACCGGCAGCGGCCGGACGGACGCGTGGCGTCCGGCCGCTGCCGGAGTCGGTCACCGCGCGGCGGGGTCGGTCTCCAGCGGCATCGGCTCGAGCCGCCGCAGCTGCGTCACGTGGCGCGGCTCGAGCTCCTCGAGCGACGAGACCCCCAGCAGCGCCATCGTGCGCACGATCTCGCTGCGCAGGATCGCGATGGTGCGGTCGACGCCCTGGCGCCCGCCCGCCATCAGCCCGTAGAGGTAGGCGCGGCCGATGAGCGTGAACTTCGCGCCCAGCGCCATCGAGGCGACGATGTCGGCGCCGCTCATGATGCCGGTGTCGACCATCACGGTGGCGTCGCGGCCCACCTCGCGCACGACCTGCGGCAGCAGGTGGAAGGGGATCGGCGCGCGGTCGAGCTGGCGTCCGCCGTGGTTCGAGAGCACGATGCCGTCGACGCCCCGGTCGATCAGCCGCACCGCATCCGGCACGTTCTGCACGCCCTTCACGACGAGCCTGCCGGGCCACATCGAGCGGATGATCTCGAGGTCGTCGTAGGAGATGGTCGGGTCCATCGCCGAGTTCAGCAGCTCGCCGACGGTGCCGCCCGTGGTCGACAGCGAGGCGAACTCGAGCTTCGGCGTGGTGAGGAAGTCGTACCACCACCACGGCCGCGGGATGGCGTTCGCGATCGTCCTGATCGAGAGCTGCGGCGGGATCGAGAAGCCGTTGCGGGTGTCGCGCAGGCGCGCTCCGGCGACGGGCGTGTCGACGGTGAACATCAGCGTGTCGTAGCCGGCCGCGGCCGCGCGCTCGACGAGGCCGTAGGAGATCTCGCGCTGCCGCATCACGTACAGCTGGAACCAGTTGCGCCCGTGCGGGTTCACCGCCTTGACGTCCTCGATCGTCGTGGTGCCGAGCGTCGAGAGGGTGAAGGGGATGCCGGCGGCCGCGGCGGCGCCCGCGCCCGCCGTCTCGCCCTCGCTCTGCATCAGCCGGGTGAAGCCGGTGGGCGCGATGCCGAACGGCAGTGCGCTCGTGCCGCCCAGCACGGTCGTGCTGGTGTCGACCCGCTCCGCCGGCCTGAGGATGTCGGGGTGGAACTCGACGTCCTCGAAGGCCTGCCGTGCGCGGGCGAGCGAGATCTCGCCGTCGGCGGCGCCGTCGGTGTAGTCGAACGCGGCGGCGGGCGTGCGCCGCTTGGCGATCGCGCGCAGGTCCTCGATCGTGAGCGCGGCGTCGAGCCGGCGCCGGCGCGCGTTCAGGTCGGGCTTCTTGAACTGCATCAGCTCGAGCAGCTCGCGGGGGTTCGGCAGCTGGCGCTTCATGGTCTCGTGCCTCTCTGTGGTCGGCGGATGCGTGGGTCGCTCAGCGCGCGACGGTGGTCGTGGGCTCGTCGGTGACGGCGGGCACGTCGAGGTCGGTCGGCTCGACGTGCGCGACGTGCCTGATGAAGAACGACGCCACGACCGAGAGCGCGGCGCACGCCGCGACGTAGGCGGCGATCGGCCACCACTGGCCGCCGCTGGTCTCGAGCAGCCAGGCCGCGATGAGCGGTGCGGTGCCGCCGAAGATCGCGGCGCCCAGCTGGTAGCCGAGCGTGGCGCCGGTGTAGCGCACCTCGGGGCTGAAGCTCTCGGCGATGAGCGTGCCGAGGATGGCGTTCACGCTGCCCCACAGCAGGCCGAAGGCGACGATCGTCGCGACGAACACCGCCCAGGTCTCGCCGGTGTTCAGCACCAGGAAGTAGGGCACGACCAGCACGATCGTGGCGAGTGCGGAGAAGCGGTAGAGCACCGCGCGGCCGATGCTGTCGGAGAGCCGCCCGAAGAACGGCATCCAGATCGTGGCGACGAGCGCCGCGGCCGCCACCGAGAGCAGCACGGTGTTCTGCCGCACCTCGAGGATGTCGGTCGCGTAGGCGATCACGTAGGTGCCGAAGATGTAGAACGGCCCGGTCTCGGCGGCCTTCGCGCCGATCGAGACGAGCACCGCGCGCCAGTGCTTGGTGACGACCTCCTTGATCGGCAGCCGCAGGCGCGCGCCGGTGTCGCGGATCCGCTGGAACTCGGGGGTCTCGTCGAGGCCGTTGCGGATCCACAGGCCGATGAGCACGAGCACCACGCTCGCGAGGAACGGCACGCGCCAGCCCCAGCTGAGGAACTGCTCCTCCGGCAGCATCGTCAGCAGCGCGATGACGGCCGAGGCGAGCAGCAGGCCGAGGCTGATGCCCATCTGCGGCACGGCGCCGTAGAGGCCGCGGCGGTGCTTGGGGGCGTACTCGTAGGCCAGCAGCAGCGCGCCGCCCCATTCGCCGCCGATGCCGATGCCCTGCAGCACGCGGAACAGCAGCAGCAGGATCGGCGCAGCGATGCCGATGGCGTTGAAGTCGGGCAGCAGGCCGATCGCGACCGTGCCGCCACCCATCAGCATGAGGGTGATAAACAGCGTCTTCTTGCGGCCGATGCGGTCGCCGATGTGGGCGAAGATCACGCCGCCGACGGGGCGGAAGAAGAAGGTGAGCGAGAACGACGCGTAGGCGAGCATCGTCGAAATGAAGGGATCGTCGGTGGGGAAGAAGGTGCGGTTGAACACCAGCGCCGCGACCGTGCCGTAGACGAGGAAGTCGAACCACTCGATGACGCTGCCGCTCAGGCTGCCGAGCAGCACGCGGTAGTTGAGCCGCTCCTGCGGGGCGGTGGACGTCGGACGGGTCAAGGTTCTCTCCTTTGAGAATCGGTGTGGTCAGACCATGTGGTTAGACCACAGGAACCATAGAGCGGCGGGCCGCGGCCTGTCAAGGCGCGCGTGCGGCCGCGCGCGGCCCTCGGCCCGCTACGCGCCGTCGACGGGGGCGGGGGCCGAGCCCTGCGAGGTCTCGGCGTAGTAGCCGCGGATGTGCGCGCGCAGCAGCTCGGCGGCGCCGTCGCGGTCGTCGGCGCGCAGGCGCCGGTAGATGTCGCGATGCTCGGCGCGCAGCCGCGCGGCGGTGGCGGCCCAGTCGGGGATCGCGGTGGCGCGCTCGAGCGTGTGATCCGAGATCGACGTGCGCAGCGCATCCATCAGCGTGCTGATGAGCGGGTTGCCGGCGGCGTGCGCGAGCGCGGCGTGGAACTCCGCGTCGAGCACGAGGAAGTCGGCGATCGGCAGCTCCGGCTCGTCCATGCGATCCAGCAGCCGCTCGGTCGCCTGCCAGTCGCCGGACGCCAGATCGGCGTGCTCCGCCGACCACGTCTCGAGCAGCAGCCGCACGTCGAGCACGTGGCTGTGCTCGACGTGCCGCGTCGCGAGCTGCAGGTTGATCGAGAGCGAGAGCGCCTGGCCCGGCGCGGCCGTGAGGATCGTGCCGGAGCGCGGGCCCGAGCCGGTCGAGGTGCGGATGGTGCCGATCGCCTCGAGCACGGCGAGCGCCTCGCGCAGCGAGCCGCGCGAGATCTGCAGCGTCTCGGCGAGCGCGCGCTCCCCGGGCAGGTGGTCGCCGATCGCGAGCCGCCCGCTCTGCAGCTCGGCGGTCACCCACCGCATGACCGTCTCGTGCACCTTCATCGCTTCGAGTATCGCAGGGGCGGTGCGCAGCGAGCCGCGCGCGGCTACGCCGGCAGCGGCAGCTCCGAGGCCGCTTCGACGCCGTCCATCGTCTCGGGCTCCTCGGCGATCGCCTCCACCGCCTCGGTGAGCTCGGGCTCGCGCGCCGGCCGCGGGTCGAGGTGCACCCCGGCGATCATGCAGCGCACCGAGCCGCCTGCCAGCTCGATGGTGGGGATGTCGACCGCGACGATCTCGCACGACTCCTCGACGAGGGCGCGCTGCGCATCCGTCAGCGACGCCAGCGCGCGCGCCGACATCGCCATGATGGTGCGCCGCCGGCCGTCCGGCCAGCGCCCCGCGAGCTCGACCGCGTTGCCGGCGAACTCGCGCACCTGGCGCTCGCTGAGCTCGACGATGCGACGCCCGTTGACGGTCAGCCGCTCGCGCACCTCCTGCCGCCGCCGCGCATCCGGGATCATCTCGAGCGCCACGAGCGCCACATCGGTGCCGATGGTCGCCATGACGTTGGTGTGGTAGACCGGCACGCCGTCGGCGTCGACCGCGTCGAACACCATCGGCTCGTAGCTGAAGTCGGTGCAGAAGCGCTCGAGCACCGCCGTGTCGGCGCGGTGGCTGCGGGCCACGTAGGCGACCCGCGAGATCGGGTCGAGCACCATCGCGCCCGTGCCTTCGAGGAACACGCCGTCGGGCTCGAGCCCCGAGTAGTCGACGATCGCCTGCACCCGGTACTCGGCCTTCAGCATCTCGAGCACGTCGGCCCGCCGCTCGTGCCGGCGATTGGATGCGTACATGGGATAGACGGCGACGGTGCCGCCCGCGTGCGTCGAGAGCCAGTTGTTCGGGAAGACGCTGTCGGGGCGGGTGTGATCCTCGTCCTCGAACACGTGCACCGTCACGCCCGCCTCGCGCAGCGTCGCGGCGAGCGCATCCATCTCGGCGAGCGCCTTCGCGGCGGTGGTGTCGTCGCTCTGGCTCGCGGGCGCGTCGGCCTGGAAGGCGTTGTCGGCCGCGGTCGCGGGGTTCGGGCGGAACCGCAGCGCGCGGATCAGGATGACGGCATGGGGTGCGACGGCGCTCACACCAGCCGAATCTAGCGGCGATCCCGCGCGGATTCCGGGCTTTCGCGCAAGGAGTCGGCGCCCGCGGGCGCCTCGACGACGGATGCGCGCGTCGCCCGCCGTCGTGCGCCTCGGTCGCCGATGGTGAGCGCAGCGAGCAGCAGCAGCACGACCGCGATGGCCGCGAGCACCGCGACGCCGACGCCCGCCCAGCCGAGCGCGACGAACGCGTAGCCGGTGGCCCAGCCCAGCAGCGACGAGCCGCCGTAGTAGGCGAGGTTGTAGAGCGCCGAGGCCTGGTTGCGCCCCTCGCGCGCGGCGGCCGGCGCCCAGCCGGAGGCCACGGCGTGCAGCGCGAAGAACCCGGCGGTGGCGACCGTGAGCCCGGCGATGATCACGACGAGGCCGTCGGCGAGCATCGCGGCCACGCCCGCGGCCATCACGACCGCGCCCGCGAGCGCGACCCGCGGGCGCCCCCAGCGCACCATGGCGCGGCCAGCGGCCGAGGACGACCAGGTGCCCGCGAGGTAGGCGAGGAAGACGAGCGCGACGAGGCTCGGCGAGAGCGCGTACGGCTCCTCGACGAGCCGGAAGCCGATGTAGTTGTAGAGCGAGACGAAGCCGCCCATCGCCAGGAACGCCACCGCCTGCAGCGCGAGCTGCCGCGGATCGCGCAGCAGCAGGCCGAGGGTCGCGAGCCGCGCGGGCGCGCGCGCCGACCGCGCCGCGGCGGGCAGCAGGACGGCGAAGCCGAGCGTCGCCGCCGCGCACACCGCCATGACGGCGAGGATCGCCGGCCGCCAGCCGAGCTGCTCGGCGATGGGCACCGCGATGAGCCGGCCCAGCAGCCCGCCGATGGTGGTGCCGGCGATGTAGGTCGCGCCCGCGGCCGCGCCGTGCGGCGAGCGCACCGCGCGGAGCACGAAGCCGATGGCGATCGCCGGCACGCCCGCGATGCCGAGGCCCTCGACGAAGCGCAGCGCGATGAAGCCGCCGAACGAGGGCACGAGCGGTGCGGCGAAGCCCGGCGCGATCGCCAGGCACAGCGCCGCGAGCAGCGCGCGCCGCGCGCCGATGCGGTCGGCGGCGTACGACCACGGCAGCACGCCGATCGCGACGCCGAGCGTGACGGCGGCGACCGAGAGCGCCGCATCCGACGCCGTCGTGCCGAACGCCCGCGCGATCTCCGGCAGCACGCCCTGCGTCGAGTACATCTGCGCGAAGGTCGCGACGCCCGCGAGGAACATCGCGACGACGAGCCGGCGGTAGTCCCGCCCGCCCGGCGCGATGCCCTCCGTCAGCCCTGCTGTCGCACGCATGCCTCCAGCCAAGCGCACGGCGCGTCGATCGGCGGCATCCGCGTCGCTCAGTCGGGCCGCCGCCCGATCTGCAGCCCGCCCTTCGCGCGGTGCACCGAGAGGTAGCGCAGCCCGGCATCGCCCGCGGTGAGCGCGCGGCGCGAGCCGCGCGGCAGCCACACGATCGCGCCGGGGGAGAGCGCGAGCGCGCCGGCCTCGGTCTCGAGCGTGCCGCTGCCCGCCACCACGTGCCACAGCACATCCTCATCGGGGCCGACATGGGCGTCGACGGATGCCCGCGGCGGCACCGCGAGCACGTTCGCGTCCAGGTGCCTGGTCGGCTCGGCCAGCCGCCACACCGCCCCGCGCTCCTCGGGCTCGGCGGCGTGCGCGCCCAGCTCGGCCGTGTCGGCCACGACCCTCGGGAACCGGCCTGCCGCATCCGTCGTCATATCCGGCAGGCTAGGGCCATGGAGCTCGACCACCTGCCCGCGCTCGCCGACCAGCTGCTCGCCGCCGCCCGCGAGGCGGCCAGCGGCCGGGCGGCGCAGTCGATCCGCTCAGGCCGCGACGTGCAGCTGCGGCAGACGGTGATGGCGCTCACGCGCGGGCACGGCCTCGACGACCACGTCGCGCCCGGCGAGGCGACGCTGCAGGTGCTCGTCGGCCGCGTCGCGCTGCGCTGGTCGCGCGAGGAGCAGGCGATCGAGCTCGCCGCCGGCGACTGGATCGACCTGCCCGATGCCCGCCACGCGCTCGACGCCGAGACGGATGCGGTGGTGCTGCTGACGGTGTCGGTGCGGCAGCGCTGACGCGGCGCCGATGCGCCCGGGCCGCCTCACAGCATCCGCCCCCTAGGTTCGAGGCACCACCCCTCGCACCCTGGAGCCAGCCTTGCTCGACGTCTTCGCCCTGCCGTTCCTCCTGCCCATCGTCGCCGGCACCGTCGTCGTCGCCCTGCTCATCGTCGGCGCCATCCGCCGCTACCGCATCGCCGAGCCCGACGAGGCGATCATCGTCACCGGCCGCAAGGGCAAGAAGACGGTGGATGCCGACGGCCACACGACGCAGGACCTCTCGGGCCAGAAGGTGGTCACCGGCGGCGGCGTGTTCGTCGTGCCCTTCGTGCAGAAGTCGTTCAAGATGTCGCTGCGCTCGCGGCGGCTGCTGTTCAACACCACGGCGCAGGCGAAGGACGGCATCACCATCCACGCGCAGGCCGTCGCCGTCATCAAGGTGGGCGGCACCGAGGAGGACATCCGCAACGCTGCCCAGCGCTTCCTGTCGCAGCAGGAGGAGATCGAGTCGTCGACGCAGGAGGTGCTCTCGGGCTCGCTGCGCGGCATCATCGGCCAGCTGACGGTGCTCGAGATCATCCACGACCGGCAGGCGCTCGCGGCCGCGGTGCTGCAGGCGGCCGAGGATGCGCTGTCGAAGCAGGGCCTGGTCGTCGACACCCTGCAGATCCAGGAGATCAACGACACCTCCGACTACCTCGTCAACCTCGGCGTGCCCGAGTCGGCCGCCGTGCAGCGCGCCGCCGCGATCGCCAACACCGAGGCGCAGAAGGCCGCCGAGCAGGCCTCGATCGAGGCGAAGAAGCAGATCCTCGAGGCCAACCGCGTGCTGCAGCTCCAGCAGGCGGCGGTGCAGGCCGAGACCGACAAGGCGACCGCCCAGGCCGCCGCCGCGAAGCCGCTCGAGGATGCCGTGCAGCGCCAGGCGATCGTCGCGCAGGAGGAGATCACGGCGCAGCGTCAGGCCGAGCTGCGCGAGCAGGAGCTCAACGCCGAGGTGCGCAAGGTCGCCGATGCCGAGGCCTACCGCATCCAGGTCACCGCCGAGGCGAACGCCAAGGCGAAGGCGACCGAGGCGAACGCCGAGCGCACCGCCCGCGAGGCGCGCGCCGAGGCCTCGAAGGCCGAGGGCAGCGCCGAGGCCGCCGTGACCGAGGCGCGCGGCGCCGCCCAGCGCACCGCCCGCATCGCCGCCGCCGAGGCCGCGAAGGCCGAGGGCGAGGCGGAGGCCGTCGCGACCGCCGCGAAGGGCCGCGCCGAGGCCGAGTCGATCGGCGCCCGCGGCCTCGCGGAGGGGCAGGCGATCGAGGCGCGCGCGAAGGCGCTCACCGAGAACGCGCAGGTGGTGCTCGCGCAGGAGCTGCTGAAGGTGATGCCGCTCGTCGCGGACGCCTTCGGCAAGGCCTACGCCTCGTCGCAGATCACGGTCGTGTCGGCCGACGGCACGGGCAAGCTCACGGGCGACATGGTCGGCAACATGGCCTCGATGACGCAGATGATGAAGGATGCCACCGGCATCGACCTGCAGGCGATCATCAACGCGACCGCGCAGGGCACCGCCGCGGGCAGCGCGATGGCCGGGCAGGGAGCGCCCGCGCGCACGGCGGCGCTCGCCGACGCGCCCGTCTCGCCGGTCGACGCCGCCGAGTAGCCGCGCCGCGGCCGTGTCAGTGGCCCGTGCTGGAATGCAGGCGAAGCGTTCGAGACGGGCTGACTGGGGCCGAGGCGGCTCCCGGCGGATGCTTCGCGACCGGCGACGAGAGCCGCCGCCGGGACGACACGGAAGAGGCACACCATGGCACGCGCCAAGCGCACCGACCGTCAGGCCCAGCATCGACTCTCGTGGCAGCAGCGCCACACGATCAGCGTCGAGGCCGAGCGGATCATGGATCACCAGGAAGACCTGCGCAACGAGGTGCGCGGTCTGCTGCGCATCATCTGACACCCGCATCGCGCACCAGCACCGCATCGCACGGCGAGGGGCGGGCCGGCAGCAGCCGGTCCGCCCTTCGCGCGTCTCCGCAGGTCGGCGGGCCTCAGCCCTGCTCGCCCTCCATGCCCGTCTGGCCGGTGTAGAACCCGAAGGTCGCATCCGCCTGCCGCTGCGCGGTCGCCTCATCGGTGCCCGCCGCGACCGAGGCGGCGCCCCACGCGTCGGCCGCGCCTCGGTTGAAGGACTTTCCCTCCTGGGTGAACGCCCAGGCCTCGCCCTGCTCGGGCGTCATCGCCGTCTCGGGCGACGTCAGGTGCAGCGCGAGCCCCAGGAGGCCGCCGTCCCAGCCGACCCCGGTCGCGCCCGGGCCGAACATCTCGCTCATCTCGGCCGGCACATCCGCCTCGCGCGCCACGTGCTCGAGCTCGAGCCGGGTGCCCTCGCCCTCGGCGTGCAGGCGCACCGTCAGCCAGGTCACGCCGCCGCCGAACTCCCAGGTCACGCGGAGCCGCGCCGCGTCGCCCGCGGGCGGCTCGCACTCGAGCACCTCGCCGCCGGCGTTGCCCTCGAGCTGATACCTGCCGCCCAGCTGCAGCTCGCCGGAGACGGGCATGAACCAGCGCGCGATGCGGTCGGCGCTCGTCACCGCATCCCACACGTCGGCGAGCGGCGAGGGGTAGGTCTGCTCGAGCGTCTGCACGTTCGAGGCCTCGCCGTCGGTCATCTCGCTGCGCACGCTGCGGCGCACCGCGCCCAGCTGCTTCAGCACATCCACCATCATCGCTCCTTGCTCTCTCGGGCTTCGGCGGGGCCGGCGGGTGCCGGGCCCTCGCCCTCGGACTCGTCGTCGGATGCGCCGGCCGGCTCGGCCGCGCGCTCGCGCCGCTCGGCAGCTCGCGCGTCGTCGGCCTCCGCCCGCAGGCGCCGCTGCCGGCGGCCGCGGGCGAGCTCGGTGTCGAGGGCGGCCAGCCTGGGCATCCAGAACCCGTCGAAGGCGCTGAGCCACTCGCGGGCCTCGCGCGGGCCGGAGGGGTCGACGGCGTAGAGCCGCCGCTGCCCCTCGGGCCGCACGGTGGCGAAGCCCTGCTCGCGCAGCACCCGCAGGTGCTGGCTGACGGCGGGCTGGCTGATGCCGAACTCGTCGCCGATCACGGTCGCGATCGCACCCGAGCTGGCCTCGCCGTCGGCGAGGAGCTCGAGGATGCGTCGCCGCACCGGATCGCCGAGGACATCGAGCGCGTGCATGCGCCAATGGTTGCACCGCCACTTATATAAGTCAAGCCCGAAGTAGCGATGCGACCCGGGGCCAGAGCGGTCAGGCGGCGGGCTGGTCGAAGACGTAGAAGACGTTGTCGTCGGCGTCGGCGAAGCCCGCGACGGCGCCGCCGGGGATGTCGTAGCGCTCGACCACGACCCGCACCTCGGCGTGCGCGTCGATCCACGCCGCCAGGTCGGTGACCAGGTACATGGGGCCGGCGGGCTGCGCGGTGGTCGAGACCATCACCTGCAGCTGGTCGGGCAGGGCGAAGGCGATGGTGTCGTCGCCGTCGCGCCAGGCCTCCTCGAGGCCGAGGGTGTCGCGGTAGAAGGCGGCGGCGCGACGCAGGTCGCTGGTGGGGGCGAACTGGAAGACGGTTCTCACGGGGCCTCCTGGGTCGGCGACGCCGCTCGGCGCCGATGCACCTGCACGCTATGCGGCGGCGCGCGCAACCCGCCAGGATCCTCCGGCAGCGACGCGGGTGACCATGCAGCGACGATCGAGCGTGCTCGTTCCATCGCGCGACACGCCGAAGGAAGTCTTTAGAAAGAACTCTTGCGAAGCAGACGCTTTGAAAGTAGTCTTTCGATAGTCGGCACGGGCAACAGCCCACGGATCAGCCGGCACGACCGAGGAGGCATCCCATGGGACGCACCAGCCGCATCGCACACCGCGCGGCCGCTGCGCTCGAGCTCATCGCCGAGCGCCGCAACCGCACCCGCCTCGAGCGCGACGACTCTCAGCGCTACTACGACCGCATCCGCACCGAGGTCACGATGCAGCGTGGTTTGATCTGAGCATGGCCGAGGAGCTCGAGGACGAAGGCAGGGCGCTCCGCACCGGCGATCCCGCGCTGCTGCGGGCGCTCGCGCACCCGCTGCGGGTCGAGATCCTCTCGGTGATCGACGAGCTCGGCGAGGCCACCGCCACGCAGATCGCCGACCACGTGGGGGAGAGCCCCTCGAACTGCTCCTTCCACCTGCGCACGCTCGCGAAGGCCGGCTTCATCGAGCGCGGCGAGGCGAAGGGCACCTCGAAGCCCTGGAAGCCCGTGCACTCGAGCCGCGACCTGCGGCCCGAACCGGGCAACCCGCAGTCGATGCGCACCTCCGCGACCGTCGGCGCGCTCTACGTGCAGCACGAGGCCAATCGCGTGACGGACTTCCTCACCAAGCACGGCTTGGGCGACGAGGAGTGGCTGCCGGGCATCACCATCAACTCCTCCGCCTTCTGGGCGACTCCCGACGAGCTCGCCGAGCTCGCCACCGAGATCGCGCACCTCGCCGACCGCTTCCGCGGCCGCAAGGATCCCGCGAATCGTCCCGTCGGCAGCCGCAAGGCCCACATGTTCGCCACGCTCAACCCCGACTTCGATCTGCCCGCGACGGGCGAGGAGTCCCCAGAGGCGTAGCGCCTTCCCCGTTCATCCTCTCGACGAGGAGTCGATGACTCATGCCTGCAACCACCACCGCACCCGCCCGGCACCCGCAGCCGAAGCCTCCCTCGCCCATGCGCCGGCCCGCCTACCGCCGCCTCATGGTCGGCTGGTTCGCCACGAACCTGGGCGACAGCGCGCTCTACCTCGTGCTCGCCATCTGGGTGCGCGAGCTCACCGGCTCCGACGCCGCCGGCGCGCTCGTGTTCCTCTTCCTCGGCCTGCCCGCGCTGCTCGCGCCGTGGGCGGGCCAGCTCGCCGACCGCGTGCACCGGCGGCCGCTGCTGATCGTCACCAACCTGGCCACCGCATCCGTCATCCTCACCCTGCTGCTCGTCGCCGGGCCCGGGCAGGTGTGGCTCATCTACGCCGTCACCTTCGGCTACGGGCTCTCGGCCTACCTGACGAGCGCGGCGCAGGCGGGGCTGCTGCGCGACCTGCTGCCCGACGAGGAGATCGGCACCGCCAATGGCATCTTTACCTCGGTCGACAACGGCATGCGCATCATCAGCCCGCCGCTCGGCGCCGGCCTCTACGTGCTCGCCGGCCCGTGGGCGGTGGTGGCCGTGAGCGTCGCCGGGTACCTCGTCATGGCGCTCATGCTGCTGACGGTGCGCGTCGCCGAGTCGGCGCCGGAGCCGCGCGGCGAGGGCGTCGGCTACTGGCACGAGGTCTCGGCCGGCTTCCGCGAGCTGCTGCGCGACCCGCTGCTGCGGCTGCTCACGATCGCCGCCGCGGTCGGCTTCGGCCTCACCGGCATCCTCAACGCCACGATCTTCCCGCTCATCGAGCACGGGCTGCAGGCCGGGCCCGCCGCGCTCGGCCCCGCGCAGGCCATCCAGGGGGTCGCAGCGCTCGCGGGCGGGCTGCTCTCCGCAGTGCTGCTGCGCCGCATGGGCGAGCGGAAGCTCTTCGCGTGGGGCATGACGCTCGTCGCGCTCGGCTCGTTCGCCGCCTTCGCGCTCGTGCAGTGGCCGCTGCCGGAGGAGTGGATGCGCTGGGTGGGCATCGCGCTCGTGCAGTGGCCGATCGGCTTCGGGGTGCCGTGGGTGGTGGTCGGCCTGTCGACGCTGCGCATGCGGCTCGTGCCGGCGAGGCTGCAGGGCCGCACCTCGGCAGCCATGAACGTCTCGATCAACGTGCCGCAGATGCTCTTCCTCGCCGCCACCACCGGCGCCATGGTGCTGCTCGACTTCCGCTGGCTGCTGCTCGCCGCCGCGGTCGGCATCGCGGGCGCCGCGGTCGCCGTCTGGGCGGGCCACGGGCTCGGCCGGGCGGATGCGGCCGGTCGCGCGGGGCGTCCCACCAGCGGATGATTCCGGGCCCGGTGGCACTGCGCCGCCGTGGCACCTGGCAGGCTCGATGCATGATCAG
This sequence comes from Agrococcus baldri, assembly GCA_007988785.1. GTDB lineage: Bacteria > Actinomycetota > Actinomycetes > Actinomycetales > Microbacteriaceae > Agrococcus > Agrococcus baldri_A. Next base: position 56,691 of record BJUU01000002.1, on the reverse strand, counting down.
TCGACGCCGAGCCGTGCCCGCGGCGCTCTTCTCGCTCGCCGCCATCGGGCTCGTCGCCGCGGTCGTCACGAGCTGCTCGCTGCTGAACCCCGCCTCCCCGACCGAGACGGTCACCGACGCGAGCGGGCAGGCGTCCGAGGTCGACTGGGCCGACTACCCGGGCGAGGGCACCCTCGATCCGGAGGACGTGCTGGCCGCTCCGCGCGCCGAGGACGTCGAGGCGCACGCCGAGCAGGTGCTGGCCGACCTGCAGGCCGCGGTCGACGCGCAGCAGCCCGGGCTCGCCTGGTCGCGCGGCCTCGAGGGCGGCGTCTACCCGCACGAGGGCAACGGCTACGGCGGCGCCACGATGCACCGCACCCTCAACTCGGCAGAGGTGCTGACCACCGAGGTGCCCCAGGACTGGCCGGCGACGGTCGCCGTCGTCGAGGCTGCGCTCGCCGAGCACGGCTACGGGCCCGTGCAGTGGGACTTCGAGCGCGAGCCGTACCCGGAGGAGACCGCCGAGGAGCGCGACGCCGAGATCCGCTCCACGAACGGCTCGCTCGACGCCGCGCAGATGTGGCAGTGGATGGGCAACGCGAACGACGGCTCGATGTGGGTGACCGTCATGCTGGTCGACGTCGACCGCGGCGTCGGCGCGCCCGCCGATGCCGAGCAGGTCACGCCGCGCATGCTGGGCTTCATGGTGGGCGGCACCGTCATCTCGGCCGCCGACGAGCAGGCCTACCGCGACGGCGTCGCCCCCTTCGAGGGCCTCGAGCGGCCCGCGCCGACGCACTCCTGAGCCGCTGGCCCGCTGTGCGGGCGTCCACCGAGACCGCGCACAGCATCCCTTGACAGCATGGGGGCATGACGAAGCTCAGCGACTTCCAGGCAGAGGCACTCACCGGCGGCGAGCTCGACCTCGCCGCGACCGACGGCAAGGTGGTGCTGGTCGTGAACACGGCGACCGAGTGCGGCTTCGCCACGCAGTTCCCCGGCCTCGAGCAGCTGTGGAAGGAGCTCGGGCCGCAGGGGCTCGTGGTGCTCGGCTTCCCCTCGAACCAGTTCGGCGGGCAGGAGCCCGGCGAGAGCGAGCAGATCGCCGAGGTGTGCGAGCGCAACTTCGGCGTCAGCTTCCCGCTCGCCGCCAAGATCGAGGTCAACGGCTCCGGCACGCACCCGATCTACCGGTGGCTCAAGAACGAGAAGAAGGGCATGATCGGCGGCGCCATCAAGTGGAACTTCACGAAGTTCCTCATCGGTCGCGACGGCACCGTGCTCGAGCGCTACGCCTCGGCCAAGAAGCCCGAGGACATCCGCGGCGACATCGAGCGCGCGCTGGCCGAGCCAGGCGCGACGGCCGCCTGACGACCGTCCGTCAACCGGTTCTGAGACGGTGCAAGCCGCTCAGCGGCTTGTGCGTGCCCAGAACCGGTTGAACGCCGAAGATCGGGCGGGAAACCCCCGGGTGCTGCGAAGCCCGGGCATCTAGCGTGGAAGCATGACGGTCCCGAACCCGCACCCTGGCGCCTCGCAGCCCGCACCCCAGCTGGGCAACCCGGCCAGCGGCATGCAGCCGCAGCCGTTCGCGCAGCCGCACACCCAGCAGTCCTTCGCGCCGCAGCCCGGCCCCCAGCGCCCCTACATGCCACCGGTCTACGACGCCGGCCCGCCGAAGCCGCCGCGACCGAAGCTCACCAAGGCCGCAGCCCACCGCGCCCGGCTCGCCGGCGGCGTCGGCGGCGGCATCACCTGGCTGGGCCTGGGCATCACGCAGCTGAGCGCGATCTTCCTGCTGCTGCCCGTGATCGTCGGCGCCGTGGTCTTCGGCATCGGCTTCGCCATCGACCAGGACGGCACGAGCGCCACCGCCGCCGTCTGGGGCCAGACGCTCGCGTGGCTCGGCAGCCCCTGGGGCATCGTGATCGCGATCGGCATCCCCGCCGGCATCGTCATCGCCCTGCTCGGCCTGTGGATCAGCACCCGCATCCTGCGCCACCCCGGCGTGCGCCGCCCCGCCGGCGTCACCTGGGCGGGCTTCGGCATCGCCGTCGCCGGCGCCATCGTGCTGTCGGGCTTCGGCTCGGTCACGCTGCCGTTCTTCGGCGGCATCCCCTTCGGCGGGGCAGAGTTCGACGGCTTCGGGCCGGGCGGCGTCGACCCGAGCACGCTCGACGAGGCCGACGCGCAGCAGTGGCTGCTCGAGGGCGGCGCCGACGTGCTGACGCAGATCGCCGACCCCGGCACGCTGCTCGGCTTCCTCGGCCCGTGGATCGCGATCGGCCAGCTGCTCGCGCTCATCGTGCCGATCGCGCTGAGCATCTTCACCTGGTGGTGGATGGCGCACGCCATGCGCCCCGCGACCACCGACGCCGCCGACGCCGAGACGGCGGGCGCGAGCAGCGCATCCGCCGTCTGAGCCTGCGGCGCGCGACTACTTCTTCGCGCGCTTCGCGATGTCGCGGGCGATGATCTCCTTCATGATCTCGGTCGTGCCGCCGTAGATCGACTGCACGCGCGAGTCGCGGAAGGCGCGCGCGATCGGGAACTCCTCCATGAAGCCGTAGCCGCCGTGCAGCTGCAGGCTCTTCGTGATCACCCGCTGCTCGAGCTCGGTCGCCCACCACTTCGCCTTCGAGGCGTCCGCCGTCGTCAGGTCGCCGTCGTTGAGCGCCAGGATGCAGCGCTCGATGTAGGCGCGGGCCACGTCGAGCTCGGTCTCGAGCTCGGCGAGCGTGAAGCGCACGGTCGGCAGGTCGCCCACGAGCCCGCCGAAGGCCTTGCGCTGGAAGACGTAGTCGCGGCCCCAGGCGTAGGCCGCCTCGGCCGACGAGAGGGCGCCGCCGGCGATCGAGAGGCGCTCGCGCGGCAGCCGCTCCATCATGTGGATGAGCCCCATGCCGACCTGCCCGACCACGTTGGCCGCCGGCACCCGCACGTCGCGGAAGAACAGCTCGGCCGTGTCCTGCGAGTGCAGGCCGAGCTTCTCGAGCTTGCGCCCGCGCTCGAAGCCCGCCATGCCGTTCTCGACCAGGAAGAGCGTGAAGCCGCGCGATCCCGCCTCCGGGTCGGTGCGCGCGAACACCAGCACCTTGTCGGCGTGGAAGCCGTTGGTGATGAAGGTCTTGGAGCCGTTCAGCACCCAGTCGTCGCCGTCGGCGACCGCGTTCGTGCGGATGCCCTGCAGGTCGCTGCCGGCATCGGGCTCGGTCATGCCGATCGCCGCGATCGACTCGCCCGTCGCCATCGGCGGCAGCCAGCGCTGCCGCTGCTCGTCCGTGGCGAGATCGAGCAGGTAGGCCAGCACGATGTCGTCGTGCACGCCGAAGGTGGCGTTGACGGATGCGGCGCCCACCTTCGAGAGCTCCTCGCTGATGATCATGCGGAAGCGGTAGTCGTCCACCCCCATGCCGCCGTACTGCTCGCCGATCGCGAGCCCGACGAGGCCCGCCGCGCCCATCGTGCGGTACAGCTCGCGGTCGATGAGGCCGTCCGCCTCCCACTGCGCCAGGTTCGGCGCCACGTGCCGCGCGACGAACTCGCGCACGGTCTCCCGGAACGCCTGGTGGTCCTCGTCGTAGAAGTGCGAACGCATCCGTGTCTCTCCCTCGAGCTCGATCGTGCGGGGTCTAGCGGGCCTGCATGCGGATCGCGCCGTCGAGGCGGATCGTCTCGCCGTTGAGCATCGGGTTGGCGATGATCTGGGTGACGAGCAGGGCGAACTCGGATGGGTTGCCGAGCCGGGCGGGGTGCGGCACCTGGGCGCCGAGGCTCGCGCGGGCCTCATCGGGCAGGGCGGCGAGCAGGGGCGTGTCGAACAGCCCGGGCGCGATGGCGTTCACGCGGATGCGGTGGGCGGCGAGCTCGCGCGCGATCGGCAGCGTCATGCCGACGATCGCGGCCTTCGACGCGGCGTAGGCGGCCTGGCCGATCTGCCCGTCGAAGGCGGCGACGGATGCGGTGGAGACGATCACCCCGCGCTCCTCGCCGTCCGCGCCGCCGAGCGGCTCGAGGGCGGCCATGCGCTCCGCGGCGAGGCGGATGACGTTGAAGGTGCCGACGAGGTTGATGTCGATGACGCGCTGGAAGCGCTCGAGCGGGAAGGCGCCCTGCCTGCCGACGAGCTTCGCCGCGTCGTTGACGCCGGCGCAGCCCACGACCACGCGCAGCTCGCCGAGCCCGGTCGCCGCGTCGAGCGCGGCCGCCACCTGGCTCTCCTCGCGCACGTCGGCGCCCATGAAGGTGACGCCGCCCCGGCCGGCCACCGCATCCGCCGCCGGCGTGCCCGGCAGGTCGACGACCACCACCTTCGCGCCCTGGGCGACGAGCGCCTCGGTCGTGGCGAGGCCGAGCCCCGATGCGCCGCCGGTGACGAGCGCCACCTGGCCTGTGATGTCCATCCGTGCTCCGTTGCTCGTGGCGATGACGCCCTGACGCTACCGGCAGCGCGCCGGCGTGATCAACGCGACTGGCGTGCCGCGCCACCAGGATGGTAGATATATGGACGTCCACGCAACTGCGAGGACGACAATTCTTCGAATGCGCACCACGACGAGGGGGTCGAGCGGGTGACCATGACGATGCCGAGCCGCACAGAGATGAACCGGGCAGAGGCCGGGCAGGCCGAGGTCGGCGCGACCGAGCCGAGGCAGGACGCCACGAGCGCCGAGGAGCGCGCCGCGCTCGTCGAGGCGGTGCGCGACTTCGCCGACGCGCGCCTCGCGCCCTTCGCCGGTCGGCGCGACGCCGACCACGAGTTCCCGGTCGAGACGCTGCGCGAGGCCGGCCAGCTGGGCCTCGGCGCCATCTGCGTGCGCGAGGACGTCGGCGGCTCGGGCCTCAGCCGCCTCGACGCCGTCGCCATCTACGAGCAGCTCGCGCGCGGCGACATCGCCGTCGCCACCTACATCTCCATCCACAACATGGTCGTCGGCATGATCGACGCCGAGGGCACCGACGAGCAGCGCCGCCGCTGGCTGCCGGGCCTGGCGACGATGGACGAGCTGGCGAGCTACTGCCTCACCGAGCCGGGCGCCGGCTCCGACGCCGCGGCGGTCGCCACCACGGCGGTGCGCGACGGCGACGACTACGTGCTCAGCGGCACGAAGCAGTTCATCTCGGGCGCCGGCACCTCGGCCGTCTACGTCGTCATGGCGCGCACGGGGCTGACCGAGGACGGCGGCGTCGACCCCGACAAGCAGGGCTCCCGCGGCATGACCGCCTTCATCGTGCCGGCGGGCGCCGCCGGTCTCTCCTTCGGCGCCGAGGAGCAGAAGATGGGCTGGCACGCGCAGCCGACCCGCGCGGTCGTGCTCGACGGCGTGCGCGTGCCGGCGGCCGACAGGCTGGGCGCCGAGGGCGAGGGCTTCGGCATCGCCATGCGCGGCCTCAACGGCGGCCGCCTCGGCATCGCCGCGGCCTCGATCGGCGGCGCGCAGTTCGCGCTCGAGCGCACCGTCGCCTACGTGCAGGAGCGCGCCACCTTCGGCCAGCCGCTCGCCACCCGCCAGCACGTGCAGTTCGAGCTCGCCGACATGGAGACCGAGCTGCAGGCGGCCCGCGCCCTGCTCGAGCGCGCCGCCGCGAAGCTCGACGCGAGGGCGCCCGACGCGCCGGTCGCGTGCGCGATGGCCAAGCGCTTCGCCACCGACGCCGGCTTCCGGGTCGCCGACCAGGCGCTGCAGCTGCACGGCGGCTACGGCTACCTGCACGAGTACGGCATCGAGCGGGTGGTGCGCGACCTGCGTGTGCACCGCATCCTCGAGGGATCGAACGAGATGATGCGCATGATCGTCGGCCGTGCCGTGCTCGGCGGGCGGTAGGGAGCCATGACGAACATCACCACCGAGACCCGCGGCGCCCTCGGCGTCATCACCCTCGACCGGCCCGAGGCGCTCAACGCCCTCACGCACGAGATGGTGACGGAGACGGCGGATGCGCTGCGCGCGTTCGCCGCGGACGACGCGGTCGAGCGGGTGCTCATCACGGGCGCGGGGGAGGGGGCGCCCGGGGCGAAGCCCCGTTGGCAGCAGGCCCTCTGCGCGGGCGGCGACGTCGTCACCCTGCACGCCGACGTGCAGACCACGCGCGGGCAGGGCGCCGCGCGCTTCTGGCGCGACGAGTACGCGCTCAACGCGCAGATCGCGCGCTTCCCGAAGCCCGTCGTCGCGATCCAGCACGGCATCGTGCTGGGCGGCGGCGTCGGCATCTCCGGCCACGCGAGCCACCGCGTGGTGACCGACTCGACCCGCATCGGCTTCCCCGAGGTGACGATCGGCTTCGTGCCCGACGTCGGCGCCACCTGGCTGCTGACGCGCGGCCGCGGCGAGCTCGGCACGCGCGCGGCGCTCACCGGCGACCACTTCGGCGCCGCCGACGCGATCGCGCTGGGGCTCGCCGACCGCTACGTGCCCGAGGACCGCCTGGACGAGCTCGTCTCGTCGCTCGAGACGACGCATCCGTCTGCCGCGATCGAGCAGCTCGCCGCCGAGCCGCCCGCCGGCCAGCTCGTGGCGGCACGGCCGATGATCGACCGGGCCTTCGCGGGCGACGACACGCAGGCGATCGTCGAGCGGCTCGCGGCGGCCGGCGCCGAGGGCGAGGCGCTCGCCGCGACGATCGCGAAGCGCTCGCCCTTCGCCGTCGCCGTGACGCTCGCTGCGCTGCGCCGCGCGCGCGGGCTGCGCTCGCTCGAGGAGGCGCTCGTGCAGGAGTACCGCGTCTCGCGGCACAGCTCGCTCGCCGCCGACTTCAGCGAGGGCATCAGGGCGCAGCTGATCGACAAGGATCGCCGGCCGAAGTGGACGCCATCCTCCCTCGCGGGCGTCACGCCTGCCATGGTGGAGGGGTGCTTCGCACCGGTGCCCGAGGGCGACCTGGTGCTGCCCACGTCACTCGAGGAGGAGCCCGCATGACCGAGTACGAGACCATCCGCGTCGAGCGCCGGGGCCGCGTCGCCTGGATCACCCTCGACCGCCCCGAGGCGCTCAACGCGCTGAACACGCAGCTCATGCACGAGCTCGTGGGGCTGACGACCGAGCTCGACGCCGACGACTCGGTGGGCGCGATCGTCGTCACCGGCAGCGAGAAGGCCTTCGCGGCCGGCGCCGACATCAAGGAGATGGCGTCGCAGTCGACCGCGCAGATGCGCGAGGCGAACCACTTCGGGCCCTGGCTGGAGTTCGCGCGCGTGCGCAAGCCCGTGATCGCCGTGGTCTCGGGCTACGCGCTCGGCGGCGGCTTCGAGCTCGCGCTCATGTGCGACGTCATCCTCGCGAGCGAGACGGCGAAGTTCGGCTTCCCCGAGATCGGGCTGGGCGTCATCCCCGGCATCGGCGGCACGCAGCGCATCGTGCGCGCGATCGGCTACCCGAAGGCCGCGGAGCTCGTGCTCACCGGCCGCCGCATCGACGCGGCCGAGGCCGAGCGGGTCGGCATCGTCTCGCGGGTCGTGGCGGCGGATGCGCTGCTCGGCGAGGCAGAGGAGCTCGCGACCGCGATCGCCGAGAAGTCGCTGCCGGCGCTCGTGGCCGCCAAGGTCGCGCTCGACGCGGCGCTCGAGACCGGGCTGGAGGATGGCCTGGCCGTCGAGGCGGAGCGGTTCACGGCGCTGTTCGACACCGCCGACCAGAAAGAGGGGATGGCGGCCTTCAATGAGAAGCGCGAGCCCAGCTTCCGCCATCGCTGACCCTCGTCGCCCGCTGGTCGAGGAGCGCCCGGGCGCAGCCCGGACGCGTCACGAGACCGAGGGCCAGGGGGATCTCGCGACGCGTGCGGCTGCGCCGCGCGCTCCTCGATCTTGCGGCCTCCGGACGCAACGCGCCCTGCGCATTGCGTCCTCCGGCCGCAACTACAGCGGCTCCGCCGCCGGCCTCGGATCCTCGAAGTCGCCCGAGCGCTTCCGCAGCAGCGCGATGATGCGCACGAGCTCGGTGAGCTCGGCCTCCTCGAGGCCCGTCTCGGCGAACGCATCCCGGTTGAGCGCTGTCGTGGCCCGCTCGACCAGCTCGCGCCCCGCATCCGTGATCGCCAGCACCGTCGCCCGGCCGTCGGTCGGGTGCGGCTCGCGCGTGACCAGCCCCGCGCGCACGAGCCGGTCGACCGTGCTCGTCACGCTCGTCGGGTGCACCTGCAGCCTGCGCACCGCCGACTGCATCGGCATGCGGCCCTCGCGCGTGAACGCGAGCAGCCGCAGCACCTCGAAGCGCGCGAACGACAGCGCGAAGGGCCGCAGCACGCTCTCGACCCGCGCCTCGAGCAGCTGCTGCGCGCGGTTGACCGAGGTCACGAGCGTCATGCCCGGCGCCGCATCCGACCAGCCGTGGTCGAGCCACTGCCTGCGGGCCTCGGCGATCGGGTCGAAGGCCTCTGGCCTCGCGCTCATGGCATCCTCCTCGTACCGCTTCACCGTAGCGCCCGCACCGATGCCGGCCGCCCCGACCACCCAGAAGGGAGCCCGCCGATGAAGATCGTCGTGCTCGTCAAGCCCGTGCCCGACACCTTCGGCGACCGGGTGCTGAGCCTCGAGACCGGCCTCGCCGACCGCGCCGCGAGCGAGACGGTGCTCGACGAGATCACCGAGCGCGCGCTCGAGACGGTCATCCGGCACGCCGAGGCGTCGGGCGACGTCGAGGTGGTCGCGATGACCATGGCGCCGGCCGAGTCGCAGTCGACGCTGCGCAAGGCGCTCGCGATGGGAGCCGCGGCCGCGGTGCACATCGCCGACGAGCGGCTCGCGGGCGCCGATCTGGTGCGCACGGCACAGGTGCTCGCCGCGGCGCTGCGCCGCGCGGGCGCCGACCTGGTCGTGACCGGCAACGGCTCGACCGACGGCAGCGGCGGCGTCATGCCGTCGATGCTCGCCGAGCTGCTGGAGCTGCCCGCCGCGACGAGGCTCGAGACGATCGAGATCACGGCGGATGCGGTGCGCGGCACGCGCGAGACCGACGGCGGCACGCAGGCGGTCACGGCGCCGCTGCCGGCGATCGTCTCGATCACCGAGCGCATGCCCGATCCGCGCTTCCCGGCGCTCAAGGGCATCATGGGCGCGAAGAAGAAGCCGCTCGAGGTGCTCTCGCTCGACGACCTGGCGGGCGAGCTCGAGGGCATCGGCGCCCCGCTCGAGGAGACCGAGGAGCCGCGCTCGATCATGCTCGCCGCCGCGCAGCGGCCGCCGCGCGAGGCCGGCGAGATCATCACCGACGACGGCACGGCGGCCGAGCGCATCGCCGCGTTCCTCGCCGACCGCAGGCTGGCGTGAAGGAGACGACGATGACGCAGCCCATCCTGACCCTGCTGCTCGCCGCGCCTGCGGCCGAGGGCGCTGAGCCGCGACTGGCCGACGGCGCCGCCGAGGTGCTCGGCGCTGCCGCGCTCGTGGGCGCGCCCGTCGCGCTCGTCGTGGGCCCCGAATCCGCGCTCCCGGCGCTCGCCGAGACCGCCGCGTCGCTCGGCGCGACCGAGGTGCTGACCGCATCCGTCGACACTGCGCAGCTCGGCGCGCCCGTCGCCGACGCGCTCGCGGCCGCGATCGCCGAGGTGGCGCCCGAGGCGGTGCTGATGCCGCACTCGATCGAGGGGGCGGATGCCGCGGGTCGCGTGGCCGTGCGCCTGCGCGCGCCGCTGTCGGTCGACGCCGTCGCGGTGGAGCGCGACGAGGAGGGTGTGCTCGCGAAGCACTCCGTCTACGGCGGCGCCTACGACGTGAGCTCTGCGGCGAGCGCCGGACCGCTGATCGCGACGCTGCGGCTGGGCTCGGTCGACCACCGCGCCGAGGCGGTCGCGCCGGCGGTGCGGGCGCTCGAGGTGGCGTCGACGGGTCGGCCCGCGGCGGTCGCGGAGTCGTTCGAGCCCGCGGCGCAGGCCTCGGAGCGGCCTGACCTGCGCTCGGCGAAGAAGATCGTCTCGGGCGGTCGGGGGCTGGGCTCGAAGGAGCAGTTCGCGCTCGTCGAGCAGCTCGCCGATGCGCTCGGCGCCGCGGTCGGCGCCTCGCGCGCGGCGGTGGACGCCGGCTACGTCGACCAGTCGCTGCAGGTGGGCCAGACCGGCACCTCGGTCGCGCCGGAGCTCTACCTCGCGGTGGGCATCTCGGGCGCCATCCAGCACCGCGCCGGCATGCAGACGGCGAAGACGATCATCGCGATCGACAAGGATGCGAACGCGCCGATCTTCGAGATCGCCGACCTCGGCGTCGTCGGCGACCTCTTCACGATCGTGCCGCAACTGGTGGCGGCGCTCGAGGCGCGGAAGGGCTGATCGGCATGGCGGAGGGGAACGTGCGGCGCGGGCTTCCGCGGGTGCCCGGCGGCGAGCCCTGGCCGGCGAGCACCCCCACCCGCTCGTCGAGGAGCGCCCCCACCCGCTCGTCGAGCAGCGCCCCCACCCGCTCGTCGAGTAGCGCGCAGAGCGCGCGTATCGAGACGCCCACAGCGCCCGCCCCCACTCGCTCTTCGAGTAGCGCGCAGAGCGCGCGTATCGAGACACCCCCGCCGGCCGCCCGCGCCGACACCCCCACTCCGCTGGCCGCCCTTCGACCGGCTCAGGATCCGGAGCGCGCCGACGCAGTCGGCACGCATCACGAGACCGCCGCCGCCCCCGCTCCGCTCCGTCGCGGCCTGCCGCGCGTCGCGGGCGGCGCTCCTTGGCCCTCGAGCGCCCCCACTCGCTCGTCGCCCAGCGCGCGAAGCGCGCGCATCGAGACGCCCGCCACCCCCGCCCCGCCACAGCGAGATGCCGAAGTGCTCGCAACCGCGGCGGATGCCGGCACTTCGACATCTCGCTCCGCCGGCACAGCCTCCGCCGCTGCGGGCGCCGGCGCCGCCGGCGCACCGCCCGCGGCAGGCGCGCTCCGGCGCGGGCTGCCGCGCGTGGCCGGCGGCGAGCCGTGGCCGGCGGTCGTTCCCGCGCGCATGTCGGCGGCGGCGCCCGCCGAGATGGCGCAAGCGGAGCGCTCGCAGGTCGAGACCGCGCCCGATGCGACAGCTCGTGCGTCCGAGCACGCCGCCCCCGTGGGGCAGCCCGGTCTCGAGACGGCGGCTGCGGCGCCTGCTCGACCAGCGGGGCAGCCCGCTCCCGAGACGGCGGCTGCGCCGCCTCCTCGACCGACGGAAGAGCCGGGTCTCGAGACGGCGGCTGCGGCGCCTGCTCGACCGACGGAGGAGCCGAGTCTCGAGACGGCGGCTGCGGCGCCTGCTCGACCAGCGGGGGAGTCCGGTCCCGAGACGGCGACCGAGCCGCCGGCTCGCCCAGCGCGGCGGGCCGGTCTCGGCGCGGCGACCGAGCCGCGTGCTCGACCGGCGCAGCAGGCCGAGCCCACTCCGGGCCTCCGCCCCGCCGGCGCCAGGCAGTGGATCGGCGCCGGCGTGCTCGTCGCCCTCGCGATCGTCGGCCTCGCCACGATCGTCGTCGCCATCGCCCGCTGGATCGCCGGGCTCGAGCCGGTCGCCGCCTTCATCCAGCAGTACCCGGGCACCTACGACCTCCCCGAGGGCGCCCCCGTCGGCCTGCCCGCGTGGCTCAACTGGTCGCACTTCTTCAACCTGCTGCTGATCGCCCTCATCATCCGCTCCGGCCTCCAGGTGCGCGGCGAGCGCAAGCCGCCCGCGTACGTGACGTCGAAGCGCACCGGCCACAAGGCATCCATCACCGTCTGGCTGCACACGAGCCTCGACGTGCTGTGGGTCGTGAACGGGATCGTGTTCGTGATCCTGCTGTTCGCGACCGGTCAGTGGATGCGCATCGTGCCCACGAGCTGGGAGGTCTTCCCGCACGCGATCTCCGCCGGCCTGCAGTACGCGACGCTCGAGTGGCCGCTCGAGGACGGCTGGGTCAACTACAACAGCCTGCAGCAGCTCGCCTACTTCGCCACCGTCTTCCTCGCGGCGCCGCTCGCGATCATCACGGGCGTGCGCATGAGCGGCTGGTGGCCGAAGGGCAGGGAGCGGCTCGATCGCGCCTACCCGATCGAGTGGGCGCGGGCCGTGCACTTCCCGACGATGCTCTACTTCGTCGCCTTCATCGTCGTGCACGTGCTGCTGGTGTTCACGACCGGGGCGCTGCGCAACCTCAACCACATGTTCGCCGCGAAGGCCGACGACGACTGGCTCGGCTTCATCCTCTTCGCCGGCGCGATGCTCGTGGTCGCGGCCGCGATGGTCGCCGCCCGCCCGGCGCTGCTCTCGCCGATCGCGAGCCGCTTCGGCACCGTCTCGAGCCGGTAGCCGAGCCGGTCGTGTCGGGCGGATGCGCTGCGGCACGGCAGGATGGACGCGTGACTGACGAGCTGGAGACCGAGCACCGCCGACCGATCTTCGCGCTGATCGGCATCGGGCTGCTGGCGGGCTTCCTCTCCGGCATGTTCGGCATCGGCGGCGGCATCGTGATCGTGCCGCTGCTGGTGATGCTCGCGAAGTTCCCCCGCCGCCTCGCCGCCGGCACCTCGCTCGGCGCGATCGTGCCCGCGGCGCTCGTGGGCGTCGCGAGCTACGCGGCCGTCGGCAACGTCGACTGGCTCGTCGCGCTCATCCTCGTCGTGGGCTCGGTGGTGGGCGCGCAGGTGGGGGCGCACCTGCTGCACAGGTTGCCGGTGCTCGCCATCCGCTGGGCGTTCATCGTGTTCCTCGCCGCCGTCGCGGTCAGCCTCTTCCTCGTCGTGCCCTCGCGCGACGCGCAGCTCGAGCTGGCCGTGCTGCCGATCATCGGCCTCGTGGTGCTGGGCTTCGTCACCGGCGTGCTCTCGGGCATCCTCGGCGTCGGCGGCGGCATCATCATCGTGCCCATGCTCATCCTGCTGTTCGGGCAGAGCGACGTGGTCGCCAAGGGCACCTCGCTCGCCATGATGATCCCCACCGCCATCTCGGGCACCATCGGCAACCTGCGCCGCAAGAACGTCGACATCGTCGCCTCGCTCATCGTCGGCCTCTCCGCCTGCGTCACGACCGCGCTCGGCGCGGCCGCGGCCATCGCGCTCGACCCGCGCACCGCATCCATCGTCTTCGCCGTCTTCCTCGTGCTGCTGATCGTGCGCCTGGTCGTCGAGGCCGTCAAGCAGGGGCGCCAGGAGTGAGCGTGCGGGGGTGCCGCGCGTGACCCGCCACGCGATCCTCCTCGCCGTCGGCGCGCTCTTCGCCGTGCTCGGCACCACCGTGCTCGCCGTGCTCCTGCGCGTGCAGACCGGCGGCGGCCTCGGCGACGAGGGCGGGATGCGCGCCGTGCTGCTCGTGCCCGCGGCGGTCGCGGTCGTCGGCGTCGTGCTGGTCGTCATCGGCGCCCGCGGGCTCGTCCGGCGGCGGGAGCGCAGGGCGATGCCGCTCGCGGCCGTGCGCGCGGAGCCGACGGCTGCGGGGCGGTGGGAGCTCGACGACGTCGCGAGCGGCATCGCCCGCCGGCTCGTCGGCAGCCCCTGCTCGGTGCACCAGGCTGGCGAGCGCATCGAGATTCGCTGGGCGGGCGACGCGGCGCAGGAGCGCTGCGAGCTGCGCGACGCCGGCGACGGCGCCCTCTCGCACACCGACGTCGTCGAGTCGGCCGTCGAGGTGCTGCGGCTGCACGGGGGCAGGACGCTCCGCGCCGGCCCGTCGCGGCGCGGCGGCATGCGCGGCGTCGTGCACGGCGCCACGAGCGGCGCCACGAGCGGCGGCTTCGACACCGTCGACCGGCGCGCGGTGCACGCCGCGATCGACGAGACGCTCGCGCGAGCCGGCTGGCGCCGCGAGGGCTGAGCGCGTCACGGGGACCTGTTCGACCGAACCGGACCTGGTGCACCGGGTCCCGTTCGGTGGAGGGGGTCCGCGAATGGCGCGCGGCGCGGGCCGGCGCGACCGCCGGTGCTCCTGCGCTGCAGCGCGCTACTTGACGATGTTCGTCGACTCCGTCGGGGGCGGCAACGTCAGCGTGCCGGTGCGGCTCATGCGGTCGTCGCGGCGCACCCGCACCCAGTAGATCGCCCCGACGGCGAACGCGACCAGGCACGTGATCGCCGCGACCATGATGCCCCAGCGGGGACCGAAGGCATCCGCCACCCATCCCACGATCGGCGCGCCGATCGGGGTGCCGCCCATGAAGACCGCGCCGTAGAGCGCCATCACGCGGCCGCGCACCTCCGGCGCCGAGGTCAGCTGCACCATCGAGTTCGCGTTCGTCATGAACAGCTGCGCCGTGAAGCCCGCGACCGCGAGCGCGGCGCCGAACACCCAGATGTTGGGCACCCAGGCCGCGAAGGTGCAGGCGAGCACGAACATGCCGATGCCGCCGACCAGGAAGGTCCAGCGCGGCCGCGACGATCGCGCCGACAGCAGCGCGCCGGTCACCGAGCCGATCGCCATCGCGCTCGAGAGCACGCCGAAGGTGTCGGCGTCGGCACGGAACTCGGTCGCCGTCATGGTCGAGATGTAGATGGGGAAGTTCAGCCCGAAGGTGCCGAGGATGAACGCCATCACGAAGATGATCAGCAGGTCGTGGCGCTTCCGCACGTACTTGAAGCCCTGCACGATGTCGCCCAGCCCCTTCGCCCCGCGGGGGCTCGGCTGCAGTTCGGACCGGCGGATGCGCATGAGCGCGACGAGCATGGCGACGAACGTGATGGCGTTGATGAGGAAGACGGGGCCGGGCTGCACGAGCGCGATCAGCACTCCCGCGACGGCCGGGCCGACGAGGCGCGCGCCGTGGAAGGAGGCGGAGTTCAGGGCGACGGCGTTGGCGATGTCGTCCTGCCCGACGAGCTCGGAGACGAAGGCCTGCCTGGCGGGCATGTCGAAGGCCTGCACGATGCCGAAGGCGAGCGCGAACAGCTGCACGTGCCACAGGTCGACGACGCCCGCGGTGACCACCACGCCCAGCACGAGCGCGAGCACGCCCATGGCCGACTGCGTCACGAGCAGCACCTTGCGCCGGTCGTACTTGTCGGCGATGAGGCCGGAGATGGGCACGAGCAGCAGCTGCGGCGCGAACTGCAGCGCCATGTTGAGGCCGACGGCGGTGGCGTCGCCATCGGTGAGCACCGTCAGCACCGTCCACGACAGCGCGGTCGACTGCATCCAGGCGCCGATGTTCGAGATCAGGGCACCGGTGAACCAGGTGCGGTAGTTGAAGCGCCTGAGGCTGCGGAACATCACCGCTCTGCGAGCCTCTCGAGGATGGGCACGGCGCGCTCGACGATCTCGCGCTCCTCGGGGGTGAGCCGGTCGAGGGCCTCGGCGAGCGCGCGGTTGCGGCGCTCGCGCAGCTCGGCGATCATCTCCTCGCCCTTGTCGCTGATGCGCAGCACCTGCATGCGGCCGTCGGTGGGGTGCGCCTCGCGCTCGATGTAGCCGAGCGACTCGAGGTGCTGCAGCGTCTTCACCATGCTGGGCGGCTGCACGCCCTCGCACGCGGCGATGCGCGCGAGCGTGGGCTGCTCGAGCTGCTGGATGGCGCCGAGCGCCGACATGTGGTGGATCGAGAGCGCCTCGTCGCCCTGCTCGCGGCGCATCCTGCGATTGAGCCGCACGAGCGCCACGCGGAGGGAGGCGGCGAGCGTGATAGAGGGCATGATCGTTAGTCTATCTCACGATCTGGCGGCCCCTTCCGGTCGGCGACCCGCCGGCCGCGGCGCTCAGTCGTTCGAGGCGGCGGAGGCGGCCGATGCCGCGGAGGCTGAGCCGGCCGGCGCGACCGGTGCCGGCGCGGGCACGGGCTGCGGCGCCTGCTGCTGCGCGGGCGCGGGCGCGGGGGCGGGCGCGGGCGCCGGTGCGCTCGGCGCCGCCGCGGCCGAGCTCGCCGTCGGCGCGACCGTCGCGCTGGGCGTGGCCGTGGGCGAGGGCGCGACGATCGGGCTGTCGCCGCCTCGCTTGAGCTGCACCGCCGAGTCGGCCGGGTCGGCGACGGCGCTGCCGCGGATCTCGCCGCCCGCGACGGGCGCACCGGACGCGTCGCGCACGCTCATGGCGCTCGCGACGCCCATCGCGCCGAGCGAGAGCACGCCGACGCTCAGCACGCCGGCCGAGCCGACGAGGATCCACTGGCTGCGCTTCATGCGTCCAGCATCGCGCGCGCCCGTGAGGCGGGCAGGAGCGTCGGATGAGAAGGCTCTCATCTTCACGCGCGGGGGCGACCAGCGCCGAGGGCGCAGTGCCGGAGGCTCAGTGCCGGAGGCTCAGTGTCGGAGGCTCAGGCGCCCCGCGTCCCCAGCTGCTCGGCGAGCACCTCGGCGCCGATCGCGAGCTCGGCCGCCGCGGCCTCCAGGTCGCCGCGCTCGGTGGGCGCGAGCGCGTGGGCGAGCACGTGCACGGCCGTGCGGTGCGCGACCCGCCGTGCGCCCGGCCGGTCGACGGCCAGCCAGCGGCCCGCCGCCGCATCGAGCAGCCGCCGGAACCCGGCCGCGCGCGCCGCATCCCTGCGCGCCAGCACGATCGACGCGACCAGGTGCCCCATGAAGGCGGCCTCGTCGTCGGCGGGGTCGCCGAGCCCGCAGGTGTCGATGTCGATCACCCCGGTGATCGCGCTCGCGTCGCCCTCGGCCACGAACAGCTGCCCCACGTGCAGGTCGCCGTGCACGGTGCGCAGCACCTCGTCGTCGACCATGAGGGCGGATGCGTCGACCGACTCGATCATGCGGGTGACGACGGCGAGGTGCTCGGCGAAGCGCGCCGAGCTCGGCGCCTCCGCACGCCCGGGAGCACCGGCGCCGGCGCCTTCCCGCGCGCGCTCGGCGGCGCTCGCGATGCGCGTGAGGTACCAGTCGCGCCGGTCGGCGAGCGACGCGCGGGCGGCGCGGCCGGTGTCGACCGCGCCCATCTGCTCGCGCAGCGACTCGATCGAGTCGAGCAGCCGCTCGGGGTCGAGCTCGTCGAGGCGCCCGGTCAGCGGGGTGCCGGCGGCGGTCTCGGTGAGCACGATGCCGAGCTCCGACCAGCCGGTGATGAGCGGCACCGGCACCCCGCCGGCGCGCAGCGACTCCTGCAGCTGCACGATCGAGGCGGATGCGTCGGGCCGCACGATCTTCAGGTAGGTGTCCCGCTCGCCGGCCCGCATGCGGAACATCGCGCGCTTGCCGGGCCGGTAGACGAGCAGCTCGGGCGAGCGGTCGAGCCGCACGCCGAGCCGCCCCATGAGCGTGGCGGCGGCGTCGGGGAAGCTCGCGGGGGCGAGCGCCGGCAGCCGCGGGTCGGCGGGGTGCAGCCAGATGCGGGCCTGCGGATGCTCGGGGTCGCCGAGCACGAAGCCGGTCTCGCTCTCGACGCGCTTGCCCGAGGTGTCGACGTACCAGTAGCGGGTCTGCACCGGCTCCCCGGCGGGCGGGGACTCCTCGAAGCCGGTGAGCGCGCCCGCCCCGTAGGGCTCGCGGCTCAGCACCCGCAGCTCCCCCCGCAGGTCCTCGCCGAGGGCATCGCGCAGCATCCGCTCCTCGATGCTCGGGCGGCCCGGCTCGGGCTTCACGTCGTCCACACCCCGATTCCAGCAGATCCCCACCGCGCCGCGCTCGCAGGTGAGGGTTCTCTCACTCGCATCCCACCGCATCCGCCCGCACGGTTGAATGGGGTGCATGCCCGATGCAGCCAGACCGCGCCTGCGCACGTGGACCGTGCGCTCGCGCATCGTCGGCCTGCTGACGCTGTTGACGCTGCTGTCGGTCTTCGCCGCCGGAACCGTCGCCTACTTCGTCGAGCGCTCGCGGGTGATCGAGCAGATCGACACGAACCTGGAGTCGGCGCTCGAGTCGGGCAGCTTCACCGTCTCGAACGCCGACGACCCGTGGGAGTCGTCGGAGGAGGCGCTGCGCGCGGTCGTGCAGCGGCTCGCGCCCGACGACAACACCGGCACGCTCGGCATCGTCGACGGCCGCGCCGCCTGGCGCCCCGGCATCGCCCCCGACCTGCAGCTCGAGCAGCTGCCCGGCTTCGTCGATCGGGTGGTCGCCGAGACCGCCGAGCACGAGACCGTCGTCGGCACCTACGCGCACGAGGACGGGCGCACCGTGCGCTACCTCGCCGCGCCCGTGCTGGTCGGCGAGGTCGACGCGAGCCAGCCGCCGCAGGCGGTGTTCGTCACGGGCTACGACGTGCAGGGCGAGCTCGCCGAGATCAACGAGGCCGCGCGCGTGTTCACCATCACGGCGCTGCTCGCGGTCGCCGCGACCTTCCTCATCGCGCTGTGGGTCTCGGGCCGGCTGCTGCGGCCCATCCGGCGGATGCGCGAGGTCACCGAGCGCTCCTCGGCCGCCAACCTCGACGAGCGCATCCCGGTGGGCGACGGGCGCGATGACGTGTCGCAGCTCGCGGTCACCGTCAACCGCATGCTCGACCGGCTGGGCGGCGCCCTCGACAGCCAGCGCGAGCTGCTGCGCGACGTCGGCCACGAGCTGAAGACCCCGATCACGATCGTGCGCGGGCACCTCGAGCTGGTCGACACGACCGACCCGCGCGACGTGGCGGAGACGCGCGACCTCGCGATCGACGAGCTCGACCGCATGGCGCGGCTCGTCGACGACCTGCGCGCCGCCGCCCGGCTGCGCGACCCGGGCGCGTTCGCGATCCGCCCCACCGACCTCGCGGCGCTCACCGAGCAGATCACCACGAAGGCGCGCGCCATCGCCGGCGCAGAGATCGACGAGAGCGTGCTGAGCGCGCCCGTGACGGCGGCGCTCGACCCCGACCGCGTCACGCAGGCAGTGCTGCAGCTGGTCGCCAACGCGGTGCGGCACGCGCACGGCCCCATCACGGTCGGCTCGCGCGCTCGCGGCCGCGACGTCGAGCTGTTCGTGCGCGACCGCGGGCCAGGCGTGCCCGACGAGCTCAAGGCGATCATCTTCGAGCGGTTCCGGCGCGGCGAGGCCGAGGGCCGCGGCGACGGCGGCAGCGGCCTGGGCCTGTCGATCGTGCAGCTGATCGCCGAGCGGCACGGCGGCCGTGCCTGGGTGGCGGATGCCTGGGTCAGGCAGGCGGGCGAGGAGCGTCCCAGCCGCGGCTCCGAGTTCATCATCACGCTGCCGGGTGCGGTGGTGGTCGACGACGCCCAGCGCCCGGCCACCGGCGTGGGTCAGACTGACCGCACGGCCGAGCCGGCGCATCCGCAGGCCGGCGCCGCGGCGCCCGAGCGCGCGGCGGCCGCGCCTGCCGGCACCGACCAGGTCGGCACCGAGCCTGCCAGCACCGACCTGGCCATCACCGACCCCGCCCGAACCGACGAGGAGCATCCATGGCATCGATCCTGATCGCCGAGGACGAGGCGCGGATCGCCTCGTTCGTCGAGAAGGGCCTGAAGTCCTCGGGCTACACGACGCGCGTCGCCACCACCGGCCCGGAGGCGCTCGACCTCGCCCTCACCGACGAGTTCGACCTGCTCGTGCTCGACATCGGGCTGCCGGGGATGGACGGCTTCGAGGTGCTCTCGCAGCTGCGCGGCTCCGGTTCGAGCATGCCGGTGATCATCCTCACGGCGCGCGCCGGCGGCGCCGACACGGTCGCGGGCCTCGAGGGCGGCGCCGACGACTACATGGCGAAGCCCTTCCGCTTCGACGAGCTGCTCGCGCGCGTGCGCCTGCGCATGGCCTCGCACGGCTCGAGCCCGAGCGCCGCGACCGAGCTGACGCACCAGGGGCTCGCGCTCGACATCCGCACCCGCCGCGCGACGATCGACGGCCGCGGCATCGACCTCTCGGGCCGCGAGTTCGCGCTCGCCGAAGAGCTCGTGCGCCACGCCGGCCAGGTGCTCTCGCGCGAGCAGCTGCTCTCGCGCGTCTGGGGCTACGACTTCGACCCGGGCTCCAACGTCGTCGACGTCTACATCCGCTACCTGCGCAACAAGCTGGGCGCCGAGCGCATCGAGACCGTGCGCGGCATGGGGTACCGGCTGGTCTGAGCCTCAGCGGGAGCGGCGGATGCCCTGCAGGTCGAGCGCCTCGTCGAGCAGCAGGCCCGCCGCCTCGGGGCTGCGCTCGACGGCGCGGATGGCGTGGCCCACAAGGTGCAGCGAGGCGAGCGCCGTCGTGTGGGGATCCAGCATCCAGCGGTCGGCGGCCGCCTCGGCGAGCGTGTGCAGCAGCGAGGCGTCCTTCGCCCGCCCCGCGACCTCGTTGCGCACGGCGCTCGCGGTCGCGTGCCCGATGAACGCGGCCGTGTCGTCGCGCGGGTCGCCGAGGCCCGCGGTGTCGACGTCGATGACGGATGCGACAGCCCCGTCGGCGAAGAAGAGCTGGCCGATGTGCAGGTCGCCGTGGATCACCTGCGGAGGCCCGACGCGACGGATGTGCGGGGCGAGCGAGGGCAGCAGCGCGTGCACCTCGCGCTCCCGCTCGGGCAGTGCGGCCGCGAGCCGGTCGATGTGCCACTCGAGCCGCGTGCCGACCGAGGCGCGGGCGATGCGGTGCGTGCGCACGCCCAGCAGCCGCTCGCGCAGCGCGTCGACGGCGTCGAGCAGCTGCTCGGCGGGGGTCGCCGCCGCGGCGACCGGCCCGGGCGTGCCCGGCGCGTCGCGCACGACCAGCACGCCGGAGGGCGCCCAGTGCACGACCTTCGGCGCCGGCACGCCCGCCGTGCGGCACGCTCGATGGATGAGGGCGAGATCCTCAGCCTCGCCCGGACGCACGACCTTCACGAACATGTGCCTGCCGAGCTGCGTCAGCCGCACGACGGCGCGCCGACCCGGGCGGTAGGAGAGCACGCGCGCCTCGATCGGCCCCGGCGTGCTGCCGCCAGCGGCGGCGATGCGGGCGAGCCGCTCGGGGTCGAGGGCCGTGCGCAGCGCGGGCAGGCGCGGGTCGAAGGGGTGCTTCCAGATGCGGGCGACGCTCGCGCCGTCCCGGTCGCGGATCACGAAGCCGGTCTCGGCGGCGACCGACTGGCGGGAGGTGTCGACGAACCACTCGCCGCGCTCCGGCCCGTCGTCGACGGTGAAGCGGGCGATGCGGCCCTCGCCGAAGGGCTCGGCGCTCACCGGGCGACCCGGTGCCCCGATCGCCTTCTCCAGCAGCCGCTGCTCCATCACGCTCTCATCGTTCCAGCAATCGGCTGGGACTCGCCGGAGTGCGCCGTCAGTCGGTGGTCGCCTCGTCGGCGCAGCGATCCAGCAGCCGCGCCCGCAGCGGGCCGAAGACGCGGTCGAGCACCTCGAGCGCCTCGGTGTCGAGCGAGCCGAGGAAGAGCTCCTCGACGTGGCGCGCGTGCACGGGCCGGGTCTTGCGCAGCCGGCGGTGACCGAGCTCGGTGAGCACCGCATCCGTCCCTCGTCCGTCGCTCGCGGTGGGCTCGCGCACGACGAGCCCCTCGCGCTCGAGCGCGCCGACGCGGTACGTGAGCCGGCCGGGGGCGAACGCGACCGCGCGCGCCAGGTCGCCCATGCGCATCCGCGTGCCCTCGGCCTCCGAGAGCACCAGCAGCACGTTGAAGTCGCCCAGGTCGATGCCGCAGGAGGCCTTCATGCGGCGCTCGAGCTCGTTGACGAGCAGCTGCGAGCCCTCGAAGTACTCGCGCCACGCCCGCGACGCGAGCTCGCGGCCGCTCACGCGTGCCCCAGCATCTGCTCGAACGAGACGAACGAGTCGCTCTCGGCGTCGAAGGGGTCGGCCTCGCGCCGGCGGGGCATGGCGACCATCAGGTCGGCGAGCTCCTGCCCCTCGCGGGCGATGCGGCGGTCGAGGCCGGATGCGGTGCCCCAGTCCTCGCTCGCGGCGAACACGCCCGTCGGCACGACCTGCGCCTTGAGGTAGGCGAACATCGGCCGCATCGCGGTGTCCATCACCATCGAGTGGCGGGCGGTGCCGCCCGTGGCGCCGAGCGCCGTGGGGATGGAGGCGAGCTGCCCCTCCTCGATGACGTCGAAGAACGACTTGAACAGCCCCGAGTAGCTCTGGTTGAAGGTGGGCGTGACGGCGATGATCGCCTCGGCGTCGATGACCTCCCCGATCGCGGCGTCGAGGGCCTCGGAGGGGTTGTGGGTGAGCATGTGGCTCGCGATGTCCTGCGCCAGCGGACGCAGCGTGACATCGACCACCTCAGCGTGCTGGCCGTGCGCGGTGAGCGCCGCGAGGGTCGCGTCGCGCAGCCGGTCGGCGAGCAGCTTCGTGCTGCTCGGCTCGCCGAGCCCGGCCGAGACGACCGCGATGCGGGGGCTCGTCATCACTCGCCTGCCTGTCGTGCGATCGCGGCGCCGGTGTCGAAGTCGGTGCGTGCGCCCTGCTCCGTCCAGGCGTTGCCCTGCTCGCCGAGCTGCGTGCCCGCCTCCCTGGCCGCGGCGACGCGCGCGGCGTGCGTGGGCGCATCCGGCACCCCGTCCTGGCGCACCGCGTCGAACTCGCGGCGCAGCACCGGCACGACCTCGGTGCCGAGGATCTCGATCTGCTCGAGCACCTCCTCGAGCGGCAGGCCGGCGTGGTCGACGAGGAAGAGCTGGCGCTGGTAGTCACCGGCGTAGTCGCGGAAGCCCAGCGTGCGCTCGATGACCTGCTCGGGCGTGCCGACGGTGAGCGGGGTCATCTCGGTGAAGTCCTCGAGGCTCGGGCCGTGGCCGTAGACCGGCGCGACGTCGAAGAAGGGCCGGAAGCGCTCCTTGGCCTCGCGCTCGGTCGGCTTCATGAAGATCTGGCCGCCGAGGCCCACGATCGCCTGCTCGGGCTCGCCGTGGCCGTAGTGCGCGAAGCGCGAGCGGTAGAGCTTCACCATGCGCTCGGTGTGCTCCTTGTTCCAGAAGATGTTGTTGTGGAAGAAGCCGTCGCCGTAGTACGCGGCCTGCTCGGCGATCTGCGGGGAGCGGATGGAGCCGTGCCAGACGAACGGCGCGACGCCGTCGAGCGGGGCGGGGGTCGAGGTGAAGCCGGTCAGCGGCGTGCGGTGCTTGCCCTGCCAGTTGACGACCGGCTCGTGCCACAGCTTGTGCAGGAGGGCGTAGTTCTCGATCGCGAGCTCGATGCCGTCACGGATGTCCTTGCCGAACCACGGGTAGACGGGGCCGGTGTTGCCGCGGCCGAGCGTGAGGTCGACGCGGCCGTCGCTCAGGTGCTGCAGCATCGCGAAGTCCTCGGCGATCTTCACCGGGTCGTTGGTGGTGATGAGCGTCGTCGCGGTCGAGAGGATGAGCCGCTCGGTCTGCGCGGCGAGGTAGCCGAGGGTGGTGGTGGGGGAGGAGGAGAAGAACGGCGGGTTGTGGTGCTCGCCCGCGGCGAAGACGTCGAGGCCGACCTCCTCGGCCTTCTTGGCCATCGCGACCCAGCCCTTGATGCGCTCGTGCTCGCTGGGCGTCTTGCCGGTCGTCGGATCCTGGGTGATGTCGCTCACCGAGAAGATGCCGAACTGCATGCTGCTCATGGGTGGTCCTTCCGTCGCGGACAAGTCTTTCAAAGTTGAACAATGATTGCAACGGGTCGTGCGGAGACTCTATTCCCTCGCGTGCGCTCAGACGCTCGTGGCCGGGTCGATCGAGGGGCCCTCGAGAGTGGCGCTCGCGGTGTCGGCGGGCGCGCGCTGGGCGCGGCTGAGCAGCACGAAGGGGATCGCGACCGCTGAGATCGCGCCCGAGAGCAGCAGCGAGAAGCCGTAGCCGCCGAGGTCGGCCGAGCGGCCCAGCACCGGCTGCGCGATGGCGCTGCCGCCCGAGCCCATCAGCGAGTCGAACGAGAGCACCGTCGCCCGCTGCTTCGAGGGGATCATGTCGTTGAGGTAGGCGCGGTGCACGGGGTCGTCGATCGACGACATCACGCCCCAGAGGCCGACCAGCACGATCGCCACCCAGAAGCTCTGCACCAGCCCGAGGCCCAGCAGCACGACGACGCCCGTCACGGTCGCGAGCAGGATCGTCGAGGTGCGCCTGCGGAACCGCCGCCGCACGACCGGCGCCAGGAAGCCGCCGAGCATCGCCGAGCCCGACAGCAGCGCCGCCGCCAGCCCCGCGATCGAGTAGGCGTCCGGGTCGCCCCAGAGCTCGAGCAGGTAGGGCTGCAGGGCGTAGAAGGCGTAGAAGCCGACGCCCGCGGTGAAGGGGCTCGCGAGCATCAGCCAGCGCACCGGCGGATTGCCGAGCCCGTGCGTGATCGACGCGCGCAGCACCGTGCGGGTCGCGCGCAGCGGCCCCTCGCTGCGGTCGGGGGTGAAGCCGAGATCGCGCATCAGCAGCCCCGCGACCACGACCATCACCACGAGCACCCCTGCCCGCATCAGGAACGGCACCCCCAGGTCGGTCAGCTGCGCGACGACGCCGCCCAGCACCGAGCCCACGAGCATCGCGCCGCCCGAGACGACCACCGAGCGGCCGAACACGCGCTCGAGGCTGCCCTCGTACCCGACCGCCGCCAGCGCATCCACCACCCAGGCGTCGAGCGCGCCGGTGAAGAAGGTGAAGCCCAGGCCGAGCAGCAGCGAGGCGAGCGCCCAGCCCCAGAACGGCGCCTGCCACAGCCACATGAGCCAGTACAGCCCCGTCGTCACGGCGAGCGTGGCCGAGCCGAGCACGTACGACCAGCGCCGCCCCATCGTGTCGGCGACGACCCCGGTCGGGATCTCGAACAGCAGCACCCCGATCGTGTAGAACGCGTTGGCGGTGAAGGCCTCGAGGTTCGTCAGCCCCGCATCGAGCAGGAACAGCGTGTTGATGCCCCAGATGAACGAGGCGGCGAGCGTGTTGCCGAGCACCAGCACGAAGTAGGTGCCCTGCACGCGGCGTGCGCTCGGCAGCATGCGTCGCTCCTCCCGCGCCGGCTCAGAAGAGCTGGCGCCAGTTGGTCCTGGCCAGGTCGAGCAGCTCGTCGCCGCGGCCCGAGAGCACGGTGCGGATGGCGTAGAGCGCGAAGCCGCGCGCCTGCTCGAAGGCGATCGCCGGCGGGATCGTCAGCTCCTGCGGGTCGCACACGACGTCGACGAGCACCGGCCCGTCGTGAGCGAAGGCCTCGGTGAGCGCCGCGTCGACGTCGGCGGAGTCCTCGACCCTGATCCCCCTGATGCCCATCGCCTCGGCGACGGCCGCGAGGCTCGGGTTCTCGAGGTCGGTCGCGAAGGGCACCAGCCCCGCCGCCTTCATCTCCAGGTCGACGAAGTTCAGCGAGGAGTTGTTGAACACGACGATCTTCGCCGGCAGCCGGTTCTGCGTCAGCGCCAGCAGGTCGCCCAGCAGCATCGTCACGCCGCCGTCGCCCGAGAGCGTCACGGTCTGCCGCGTGCGGTCCTGCGCGAGCACGCCGATCGCCTGCGGCACCGCGTTGGCCATCGAGCCGTGGCTGAACGAGCCCAGCATGCGCCGCCTGCCGTTCATCGTCAGATACCGGGATGCGTAGACCACGGGCGATCCGACGTCCGGGATGAAGACGGCGTCGTCCGCCGCGAGCTCGCTGACGCGCCTGGCGAGGTGCTGCGGGTGCACCGGCTGCCCCTTGCGCGCCGGGGCCGCGAGGTCGTCGAGCTTCTCGCGCGTCCTCGCGTAGTGCTTCTGCGCATCCTTCAGGTGCTTGTCCTTCTTCTGCTCCAGGTGCGGCAGCAGCGCCATGAGCGTCTCGCGCACGCCGCCGTGCAGCGCCACGTCGATCGGGTGCCGCCTGCCGATCTGCGAGCCGCGGATGTCGACCTGCACGTACCTGGCGTCGTCGGAGTAGAACTGCGGGTACGGGAAGTCGGTGCCCAGCAGCAGCACCGCATCCGCATCGCTCATCGCCCGGAACCCGCTCGCGAAGCCCAGCAGCCCCGTCATGCCGACGTCGTAGGGGTTGTCGTGCTCGAGGTGCTCCTTGCCGCGCATCGCGTGCACGATCGGCGCGCCGAGCCGCTCGGCCACCGCGAGCACCTCGGCGTGCGCGCCCGCCGTGCCGGCGCCGCCCAGGATCGTGACCCGCTTGGCGCTGTTGAGCACGTCGGCGGCCTCGAGCAGCTGCATCGGCAGCGGCACGGTGGTCGAGCGGGTGGGGCGGATGACGGTGCGCCGGTCGTCGGCGACGTCGGCCATCGCCACGTCGCCGGGGATGACGAGCACCGCGACGCCCCGCTGCTCGATGGCGGTGCGCATCGCGATCTCGAGCAGCCGCGGCATCTGCGCCGGGTCGGCGACGTACTCGACGTACACCGAGCACTCGCGGAACAGCTCCTGCGGGTGCGTCTCCTGGAAGTAGTTCGTGCCGATCTCGATCGTCGGGATGTGCGCGGCGATCGCGAGCACCGGCACGCGGCTGCGGTTGGCGTCGAAGAGCCCGTTGATGAGGTGCAGGTTGCCGGGCCCGCAGCTGCCGGCGCACACCGCCAGTTCACCCGTCATCTCGGCCTCGGCGCCGGCGGCGAAGGCGGCGCTCTCCTCGTGCCGCACGTGCACCCACTCCATCCGATCCTCCGTGCGGATCGCCTCGGTGAAGGCGTTCAGCGAGTCACCCGGCAGCCCGTAGACGCGCTGCACGCCGTTGGCGACGAGCGTCTGGACGATGTTCTCCGCGACCGATCCCATGCCGCCCACCATGGCACGCGGATGGGCCGGAGGACAGGGGCGGGCGGCCTCACTATCCGCGTGCGCACGCGTGCACGCGCACGCACGCGGGTAGCAAGCCAACCTCCGAGGCCATCGTCAGGCAGGTGGCTATCGTTGCCGACCATGTCCTCCGAGCACATGCCCACGCCCGCGCGCCATCCCTCGGCCCCCGACGCATCCGCCACCGGCCCGTCGGTCGACGAGAGCGCGCGAAGGCTCGAGGTCTCGGACGTGCTGGTCGTCAAGACGGGGCGCATCCGGAAGGCGATCACCGGCACCGTGGTCGGCAACTTCATGGAGTGGTTCGACTTCGGCATCTACGGCTACCTCGCTGTCACCATGACCGCCGTGTTCACCGCCGGCATGGATGAGACGCTCGGCCTGCTGGTCGTGCTGCTCGGCTTCGCCATCTCGTTCCTGGTGCGGCCGCTGGGCGGCCTCGTGCTGGGCCCGCTGGGCGACCGCATCGGGCGGCAGAAGGTGCTGTTCTTCACGATGGCGATGATGGCCGTCGCGACCGCGCTCATCGGCCTGCTGCCGACCGCCGCCCAGATCGGCGCGTGGGCGATCCTGCCGCTGTACCTGCTGAAGATGCTGCAGGGCTTCTCGACCGGCGGCGAGTACGCCGGCGCCACCACCTACGTCGCCGAGTTCAGCCCCGACCGCTCGCGCGGCTTCTGGTCGTCGTGGCTCGACGCCGGCTCCTACGTGGGCTTCGCCGCCGGCGCCTCGACCGTCGCCCTGACGACCTGGCTCACCGAGCTGGCCGCGGGCCCGACCGCGATGGTCGACTTCGGCTGGCGCATCCCGTTCCTCGTCGCCATCCCGCTGGGCGTGGTCGCCATCTGGTTCCGGATGCGCATCCCCGAGACGCCCGCCTACGAGGTCGCGCACGGGGTCGAGGAGCACGAGGGCGGCGCCGACGCATCCGACCCGCTCGCCCGCCACGGCATCCTGGGCATCCTGCGCCACCACTGGCGCGCGATCCTGGTGGCGATGGCGGTCGTCGCCGCCACCAACACCGCCGGCTACGCGCTCACGAGCTACATGCCCACCTACCTCGAGGCGACCGTTGGCGTCTCGACCATCACGGCGGCGCTCGCGACCGTGCCGGTGCTGATCGTGATGTCGGCATGCCTGCCGCTGCTCGGGCGGCTCTCCGACCGCATCGGCCGCAAGCCCGTCTACCTGATGGCGGCCGCCTCGGTGGTGGTGCTGATGGTGCCGGCCTTCGCGCTCATGCAGCTGGGCGAGCTGTGGGCCGTGATGCTGGCGCTGTGCATGGTGGCGGTGCCGGTGGCGCTGTGGGTGGGCTGCTCGGCGGCGACGCTGCCGGCGCTGTTCCCGACCGCGTCGCGCTTCGGCGCCATGGCGATCGCCTACAACCTCTCGGTCTCGCTCTTCGGCGGCACGACGCCGCTGTTCAGCCAGATGCTCATCGACCTGACCGGCAACACCTACATGCCGGCCTTCTACATCATGTTCTTCGGCATCGTCGGCGGCCTGGCGGTGCTCGGCATGCGCGAGACCGCCAAGCGGCCGCTGGTCGGCTCGGTGCCGACGGTCGAGACGCGCGAGGAGGCCGTCGCGCTCGTGCGCGGGCAGGACGGCAACCCCTACCTCGACACGAGCTCGATGCCGCTGGTCGACCTGCACGAGGATCCGCGGCTCACCGCTGCCGGCCAGCGGTAGGCGGATGCGGCGAGGCTAGTCGGCCGGGTCGGTCGCGGGCGGCGCGTGGTCGGGGCGCACGGCGTCTGCATCGCGCCCGTCCCGGCCGTCCCCGCCGCGCGCCCGCTCGAGCAGCGCCATCAGGTGGTAGATCACGAGCGTCGCGACCGTGCCGAGCACGATGCCGCCGAACGAGAGCTGGCCGCTCGAGAGCGTGAAGTCGGCGATCGCGACGATGAGGCCGACGCCGGCCGCGAACTGGTTGCGCGGCTTCGAGAAGTCGACCTGGTTCTCGACCCAGATGCGCACGCCGATGATGCCGATCAGGCCGTAGAGCGCGGTGGTGACGCCGCCCAGCACGCCGGCGGGGGTCGCGAAGATGATCGCGCCGACCTTGGGGCTCAGGCCCAGCAGGATGGCCGTGAGCGCCGCCACCCAGTACGCGGCGGTGGAGAAGACGCGCGTCGCGCTCATGACGCCGATGTTCTCGCCGTAGGTGGTGGTCGGCGAGCCGCCGAAGATGCCGGAGATCGTGGTGGCGAGCCCGTCGGAGAACAGCGTGCGGCCGGCGAGCGGGTCGAGGTCGCGGTGCAGCAGCTGGCCGACGCCCTTCACGTGCCCGAGGTTCTCGGCGATGAGCGGCAGCACGATCGGCACGAACATCAGGATCGCGGGCAGCAGCGCCGGGTCGAAGGTGGGCGAGGTGAACTCGGGCAGGCCGATCCAGGGCGCCGCCTCGACCGCCGACCAGTCGACCTTGCCCATGAGCGCCGCCGCGAGGTAGCCGACCACGACGCCAACCAGGATCGACAGCCGCCCGACGAGGCCGCGGAAGAGCACCGAGGTGAGGATGACCGCCAGCAGCGTGATCGCGGCGAGGCCCGGGTCGGCGATGAAGTTGTCGCGCGCCGCGGGCGCCAGGTTGAAGCCGATCAGCGCGACGATCGTGCCGGAGACGACCGGCGGCATGAGCGCCGCGATCCATCGGGTGCCGGAGAAGTGCACGATCACGCCGATGATCGCCAGCAGCACGCCCACCAGGATCACGCCGGAGAGCGCGAAGCCCGGCCCGCCGATCTCGGTCGCGGCGCCGATCGGGGCGAGGAACGCGAACGAGGAGCCGAGGTAGCTCGGCAGCCGGTTCTTCGTGATCAGCAGGAAGAGGATCGTGCCGATGCCCGAGAACAGCAGTGTCGTCGAGGGCGGGAAGCCGGTGATGATCGGCACCAGGAAGGTGGCGCCGAACATGGCGACGACGTGCTGCATGCCGAGCCCGATGGTGCGGCCCCAGCCGAGCCGCTCCTCGGGGTAGACGATGTCGGTCGCGCTCAGGTTCGCGTCGTCGCGCTTGGTCCAGGAGAACATGGTGGCCCTTCGGGTGTGCGGTGCGGCGGGACGGCCTGCTCCGGATCGTAGTGCCGCGCGCGCCCCGAGCGTGCTTGCATGGCCGCGATGGATGAGCGCTCGAGACTCCTGGCCGCCTACGACGAGCAGCTGCGCGGCAGGCCCGACGCGCCCAGCGCGCTCGCGATCGACGCGCTCGGCCCGCTCTGGCTCACGACCTACGCCGGCGGCCGCGTGCTCATCACCTACCGCGACCTCGGCGGCGCCGACGCGGCGGGCGTGCACACCCTGGTGGCGGATGCGCTGGCGCACTGCCGCGCGGATCCCGCGGTCGTGCACGTGGACTGGAAGAGCCGCGGCCACGACGCTGCCCCAGTTCTGCACGAGGCGCTCACCGAGCACGGCTTCGAGCCCGACGATCCGGAGTCGATCATGATCGGGCCGGCCGCCGCGCTCGCGGTGGACGCCCCGCTGCCGGAGGGCGTCACGCTGCGGCAGGTGCGCGAGGAGCCGGATGTGCGTGCCTTCGCCGAGCTGGAGAGCGCGGTGTTCGGCGGTGGGGTCGAACCGACCGTGCGGGCGCTCACCGGACGGCTCGCCGTCGACCCGCTGATGGAGATCTGGGTCGCAGAGGCCCGGCGGCCCGACGGCAGCCGCCTGGTGGTCTCCGGCGGCAGGCTCGAGCCGGTCGCCGGCACCGACTTCGCGGGGCTCTGGGGCGGGGCCACGCTGGCCGGCTGGCGCCGCCGCGGCATCTACCGGGCGCTCACGGCCGCGCGGGCCCGCTCGGCGCTGCGCGGCGGCTTCACGCTCATGAACAGCGACTCGACCGAGGACTCGCGGCCCATCCTCGAGCGCAGCGGCTTCCTGCAGGTCTCGACCACGACCCCGTACCGGCTCGACCTGCCCGCCCGCGCGGCCTGACGCATCCGCCCCGCATGTGGGAGGCAGCGGGTACCGTCGACGCGTGACTGAGCACATCAGCGTGCGCGGAGCGCGCGAGAACAACCTGCAGGCCGTCGACGTCGACATCCCCAAGCGGCGGCTGAGCGTCTTCACCGGCGTCTCGGGCTCCGGCAAGTCGAGCCTCGTGTTCGGCACCATCGCGGCCGAGTCGCGGCGCCTCATCGACGAGACCTACGACGCCTTCGTGCAGGGCTTCATGCCGCCTGCGCCGCAGCCGGAGGCCGATCAGATCGAGGGGCTCACCGCGGCGATCCTCGTCGGCCAGGAGCAGATGGGCGCCAACTCGCGCTCGACGGTCGGCACGGCGACGGATGCGTACACGATGCTGCGGATCCTCTGGTCGCGGGCCGGCACGCCCCACCTCGACTCCTCGGTGATGTTCTCGTTCAACGACCCGCGCGGCATGTGCATGGCGTGCGAGGGGCTCGGGCGCGTCTCGGCGATCGACATCGACGCCATCGTCGACCGCTCGAAGTCGCTCAACGAGGGCGCGATCGACTTCCCGAACTACCAGGTGGGCGGCTGGTACTGGAAGCTCTACGCGCAGTCGGGGCTGCTCGACCC
The DNA here is from genome assembly GCA_007988785.1 of Agrococcus baldri. GTDB lineage: Bacteria > Actinomycetota > Actinomycetes > Actinomycetales > Microbacteriaceae > Agrococcus > Agrococcus baldri_A. The sequence goes on along the minus strand of BJUU01000002.1, from coordinate 25,758 downwards.
CGACAAGCGCATCGCCGACTACTCGGAGGACGAGCTGCAGCTGTTCCTGCACGCCGAGGAGCGCAAGGTCTCGATGGCCGAGTTCAACATGACCTACGAGGGGCTCATCCCGAAGCTGCGCAAGAGCGTCTTCCAGAAGGATCCCGAGTCGATGAAGCCGACGCTGCGGGCACGCGTCGAGGCGGCGGCCACCTTCGGCGACTGCCGGGAGTGCGGCGGCTCGCGGCTGAACGCCGCCGCCCGCGAGGTGACGGTGCAGGGGGTCACGATCGCCGAGGCGACCGCGATGCAGCTCACCGACCTCGCCCCCTTCATCGCCTCCATCCCGGCCGACGCCGGGGGAGCGGCCACCGCGCCGCTGCGCGCCAAGCTCGTCGACCTGCTCGACACCTTCGACGCCATCGGCCTCGGCTACCTCTCGCTCGACCGGCCCGCCGGCTCGCTCTCGGGCGGCGAGGCGCAGCGCACCAAGATGGTGCGGCACATGGGCTCGGCGCTCACCGACGTCACCTACGTCTTCGACGAGCCCACCGCCGGCCTGCACGCGCACGACGTCGAGCGCATGAACGGGCTGCTGCAGCGGCTGCGCGACAAGGGCAACACGGTGCTCGTCGTCGAGCACAAGCCCGAGGTGATGGCGATCGCCGACCACGTCGTCGACATGGGCCCCGGCGCCGGCACCCACGGCGGCACGATCGTCTTCCAGGGCACCTTCGATGCGCTGCGCGCCTCCGGCACCCGCACGGGCGACCACCTCGAGCACCGGCAGCAGCTGAAGGACTCGGTGCGCGAGCCGAGCGGGCGGCTCGAGATCCGCGACGCCCGCTCGCACAACCTCACGGGGGTCGACGTGGATGTGCCCACGGGCGTGCTCGTGGCCGTCACGGGGGTCGCGGGCTCCGGCAAGTCGTCGCTCATCCACGGCTCGCTGCCGCGCGACGGCGTCACCTTCGTCGACCAGAGCGCGATCAAGGGCTCGCGGCGATCGAACCCGGCCACCTACACGGGCATCCTCGAGCCCATCCGCAAGGCCTTCGCATCCGCCAACGGGGTGAAGCCGGCGCTGTTCTCGGCGAACTCCGAGGGCGCGTGCCCCGAGTGCAAGGGGCTGGGCGTCATCTACTCCGACCTCGCCTTCATGGCGGGCGTGACGACGCCGTGCGAGCTGTGCGGCGGGCGGCGCTTCACCGCGGAGGTGCTCGAGTACGAGCTGCGCGGCGCCTCGATCGGCGACGTGCTCGACATGTCGGTCGAGCAGGCCGCGGCGTTCTTCACCGAGAAGCAGGTGGCGCCCATGCTCGGCAGGCTCGTCGACGTGGGGCTCGGCTACATCACGCTCGGCCAGACGCTCACGACCCTCTCGGGCGGCGAGCGGCAGCGGCTGAAGCTCGCGATCGAGATGGGCACCTCCGCCTCGGTGATCGTGCTCGACGAGCCGACCACGGGCCTGCACATGGCCGACGTCGACAACCTCATCGGGCTGCTCGAGTCGCTCGTCGACACCGGCCGCACCGTCATCGTGATCGAGCACAACCTCGACGTGGTCTCGCGCGCCGACTGGCTCATCGACCTGGGCCCCGGCGCCGGAGCGCAGGGCGGCAGGGTGGTGTTCGAGGGCACGCCCGCGGCGCTCGCGGCCGACCCGGGCGACTCGCTGACCGGACGCCACCTGGCCAAGCGCGCGGCCGGCTGAGGCGCGCCTCGGCTCCGCCGAGCCGAGCGCCACGGGCGCCGATGCGCCGTTCGCGACGACACCGTTCTAAAATCGGTGCCATGCCCAAGTTCACCGCACTGCGCGCCGAGTCGACCTTCGTCGACCTGCAGGGCGTGACCATCCACTGCTACCGATGGCAGCCCGGCAAGCCCAAGGGCGTGGTGCTCATCGCGCACGGGCTGGGCGAGCACGCGCTGCGCTACGAGCACGTCGCGCAGCGCTTCGTCGCGAGCGGCTACGCCGTCTGGGCGATCGACCAGCGCGGCCACGGCTCGACCGGCATCGAGCAGCACGGCGGCGACCTGACGCGGCTGGGGAAGCTCGGGCCCGGCGGCATGCGCGCGGTCGTCGGCGATCTCGTGCACGCGCTCAAGCTCATCCGCGGCGAGCACCCGGGCTTGCCGGTGGCGATCCTCGGCCACTCGTGGGGCTCGGTCCTGACCCAGATGCTGCTCAACGCGCATGACAGGCTCGTCGACGCCGCCGTGCTCAGCGGCACCGCCTACCGCATGCCCGGCTGGATCAAGCCGGGCGACTACAACGCCCGCCACACGCACCTGGGCGACACCGGCTACGAGTGGCTCTCGCGCGACCAGGCGGTCATCGACGCGTTCGTCGAGGATCCGCTGACGTTCCCCGCCGAGCCGTTGCGGGTGTTCGGCCCCATCGAGGGTGCGCGCCAGTACGGCGTGCCGAGCCGACGGATCCGATCCGAGCTCCCGCTGCTGATCGCCGGCGGCTCCGACGACTCGCTGGGCGGCACGAAGTCGCTGCAGCGGCTCGGCGAGGCCTACCGCAGCCGGGCGGGGCTCACCGACGTGACCGTCACCGTCTACCCGGGCGCGCGCCACGAGATCCTCAACGAGATCAACCGCGCGCGGGTGCTCGACGACATCGTCGGCTGGCTCGACGCGCGGCTGCTGCCCGCCGCGAAGGGCACGCCCGCCGCCTGAGCCTCGGACAGGGACCCCTTCCGTCTTCGGGGACCCGGTGCACCGGTCCCTTTCGGTCAAGGGGGTCCCGAGATCCGAGTGGTGCCGCGTGTCGGTGGCGCCGCCGTAGGCTGGCCCCATGCACGGCGAGTACAAGGTCCCCGGCGGCAAGCTCGTGGTGGTCGACCTCGAGGAGCAGGACGGCCGCATCGCCGGCTTCCGCCTCGCGGGCGACTTCTTCCTCGAGCCCGACGAGGCGCTGGGCGCGATCGACGCGGCCGTGAACGGCCTGCCGGCCACCGCATCCGCCACCGACATCGGCGATGCGATCAGGGCGGGGCTGCCCGCCGACGCGACGCTGCTCGGCTTCACGCCCGAATCGGTGGGCGTCGCCATCCGCCGCGCGCTGCAGCACGCCAGCTCGTTCGCCGACTACGAGTGGACCATCATCGACGACGAGCCGCGGCTGCCGCTGCTGCACGTCGCGCTCGACGAGGTGCTCACCGAGGAGGTCGGCGCCGGCCGCCGCGGCCCGACGCTGCGCTTCTGGAACCTCGCAGGCCCCGCCGTCTACCTCGGCTCCTTCCAGTCGTTCAGGAACGAGGTCGAGCCCGAGGCCGCCGAGCGGCACGGCATCCCCGTCATCCGCCGCATCACCGGCGGCGGCGCCATGTTCTCGGAGCCCGACAACGCCATCACCTACTCGCTCTACGTGCCGGGCGACCTGGTGCAGGGCATGAGCTTCCAGGATTCCTACGCGTTCCTGGATGCGTGGGTGATCGAGGCGCTGAAGTCGCTCGGCATCGACGCGTTCTACGCGCCGCTCAACGACATCACGAGCGCCAAGGGCAAGATCGGCGGCGCCGCGCAGAAGCGGCTCGCCTCCGGCGCTGTGCTGCACCACGCGACCATGTCGTACGACATCGACGCCGACAAGATGACCGAGGTGCTGCGCATCGGCAAGGAGAAGCTGAGCGACAAGGGCACCACGAGCGCCAAGAAGCGCGTCGACCCGCTGAAGTCGCAGACCGGCATGGAGAAGGCCGCGGTGCAGGCGTCGCTGAAGGCCACCTTCCGGCGCCTCTACGGCGGCACGGACGGCGCGCTCACCGAGGCCGAGCTCGAGGCCGCGAGCGAGCGCATCCGCACCAAGTTCTCGACCCGGGAGTGGCTGCACCGGGTGCCGTAGCCGCGCGCGCGGCACCGGTTCAGCCTCGCGTCGCCTCGTGCCCGTAGGATCGCGTCGCCATGGACTTCTCGCTGGAATTCACGCCCGACCTGCTCGCGATCTTCCTCACGCTGTTCGTGCTCGAGATCGTGCTCGGCGTCGACAACGTCATCTTCATCTCGATCCTCGCCTCGAAGCTGCCCGAGTCGCAGCAGGCGAGGGCGCGCACCCTGGGGCTGACGCTCGCGATGGTGATGCGCGTCGGCCTCGTGCTGCTCGCCGGCTGGATCATCACGCTCAACGACGACCTCTTCACGGTCTTCGGCATGGGCTTCTCGGGGCGCGAGCTCATCCTCATCCTCGGCGGCGGCTTCCTGCTCTACAAGGCGGTCCACGAGATCCACCTGAAGCTCGAGGGCGAGGAGGAGGGCCACGGCTCCGGCGCCGCGAAGGCCACCTTCGGCGCGGTGCTGGCGCAGATCCTGGCGATGGACCTCGTCTTCTCGCTCGACTCGGTCATCACCGCCGTGGGCATGACGAGCAACATGGTCGTCATCATCTCGGCGGTCGTGATCTCGTTCGGCATCCTGCTGTTCGCGGCGCGGTACATCTTCGAGTTCGTCAACCGCCACCCGACGGTGAAGATGCTCGCGCTGTCGTTCCTGCTGCTCATCGGCGTGTTCCTCATCGCCGAGGGCTTCGGCTTCCACATCGACAAGGCCTTCATCTACGGGCCGATGGTGTTCGCGGTGCTCGTCGAGGGCCTCAACCTGTGGGCGGCGGCGCGCAAGCGCAAGCGCAAGGCCCTCGAGCACGAGGGGGCGAGCGAGCCGGTGCGCCTGCACATGCGCACGTACGCGACCGGCGCGAGCGGCGAGCCCGGCACGTCCGGTCCGGCGGTCGAGCCCGGCCGCGCGCGCGACGCAGGTGCGCCCGAGGACGCCTGAGCCGCATCCGCCCACCCTTGTCGGCCGCGCGCCGAACCGCTTGGATGGGGCCATGAGCGAGCAGGCAGGCCAGACCCACGTCGTCGTGGGCGACGACACCGACCGGGGCCGCTACGAGGCGCACATCGGCGATCACCTCGCCGGGGTGCTCTCCTACGTCGACGACGCCGACGGCAATCGCGTGTTGCAGCACACAGTCGTCGGCGACGAGTACGGCGGGCACGGCGTGGGCAGCGCGCTCGCCGGCTTCGCGATGCAGGATGCAGCGGATGCGGGGCGCAGGATCGTGCCGCAGTGCACGTTCGTGCAGTCGTGGCTGGGCAAGCACTCGGAGCACGCCGAGCTGGTCGCGCACCCCTACGAGGGCTGAGCCCGGCCGCGTGCCGTACACTGGCTCACGTCGCTCCGGCGGCCACGCGGATGTAGTTCAATGGCAGAACTTCAGCTTCCCAAGCTGATAGCGCGGGTTCGATTCCCGTCATCCGCTCTCTTCGACCCGGCCCTCGCCGGGTCTTCGTTCGCTCCGGACGCCCGTCATCCGCTCCAGTTCACTCCGGTTCCGGCACCCCCGCGATCGACATCGCGTTGCCCCACGGGTCGACGAAGGTCGCGTGCCGCACCCCGTTGCCGTAGTCCTCCAGCTCGCTCGGCTCCACCCCCGCCGCCGCGAGCCGCGCGACGATCTCGTCGACGCCCCGCACCGCGAAGGTGATCGTGCAGGCGCCCGCCCGCTCCGGTCGCTCGTCGACCACCAGCCAGGCGTCTTCGCCCACCTGCCAGAGCGCCTCCTCGCCGATCATCTGATCGGCCGGGCGCCCGAAGAGCGTCTCGTACCAGCGCATCCCCGCAGCCCTGTCGGCCACGCACGCGACCGACAGCAGCTCCTCGAACCGCTCGCTCACGCTCGGCCCCGCGAGTACTGCGCGATGACGACGCCGGTGCTGGTGGTGTCGACGCGCTCGAGCGACAGGTCCTGCCGATCGCCGTCGCCGAACAGCCGTGTGCCGCTGCCGAGCGTCACCGGGTGCACCAGCAGCACGAAGCGGTCGATGAGCCCGCTCGCGTGCAGCGCCCGCACGAGCTCGCCGCTGCCGAGGATCGAGATCGCGCCCTCGGCCGACTCGCGCAGCTGCGCGACGGTCTCGACCGCCTCGCCCGTCAGCAGCGTCGTGTTCGGGTGCACTGCCGGCGCCGACGACCGCGACGCGACCCACTTGGGGGTGGCGCTCAGATGCGCGCTGAAGGGATTCGGCTCCGGGTTCGACAGCCAGAAGCCCACCAGCTGGTCGTAGGTGCGCCGGCCGAAGAGCATGCCGCCGGAGCGGGCCATGCCCTCGCCCATGATCTGCATCTGGTCGTCCGACGCGAACGGCGCAGCCCATCCGCCGTGCTCGAATCCGCCGCGGGTGTCCTCATCGGCGCCGCCCGGCGCCTGCATGACGCCGTCGAGCGAGACGGACTCGGTCGCGATGATCTCGGCCATGCGTCAACGGTCCCGTGGCGCGGGGCGAGCGTCAACGGGCCTCAGGCTCCGCCCTCGCGCGTCGCGCGCACCAGGGCGCGGACGCCGCGGGCGAGCGCGCGGAGGTCGTCGATCGCGAGGCGGCTGAGGGGCGTGCGGCTGAGCTCCGGTCGCGCGGCGAGCAGGTGCTGGATCGTCTCGCGTCCCTCACCGGTGGCGAAGACCCTGCGCACGCGCTGGTCGTGCGGATCCGGGGTGCGCTCGATCATGGCCTGCGCCTCCAGCCGGTCGACGATCCCCGACATGGTCGCGAGCGAGACGCCGATGGTCTTGGCGAGCGACTGGATCGTGCCGCCGTCCGGCACCGTCATCAGGATCATCAGCACCTTGAGCTGCTGCATCGTCAGCTGCAGCGAGAGCACCTGCTCGAGGGGCCCCGGCACGACCGAGGACTCCAGGTCGGTCTGCAGGCGCAGCAGCTCGGTGAGCAGCGCCTCGCGCTCGGCAGCCTCGTCCGTCTCCACGCCCTGAGCGTATAGCGGCGGCGGCGCCTGCTGATTCACAGGCGCACCACAGTGACGCACTGCATAGCCCTACGCTAACCTTTGCATGGCGCTAACCACTGGAGGAAGGCGTCCGCAAGCCATTCCTCGACCTCCCGGTGGTGCCTACCCGTGTTCAGACTCGCCCGCTTCAGCCTTGCCAATCGGATGCTGGTGGCGCTCATCACGCTCCTCATCGCAGGCTTCGGCGTCTTCTCGATGACCCAGCTCAAGCAGGAGCTCATCCCCTCGCTCGAGCTGCCGCAGACCACCGTGGTGACCGCTGTGCCGGGCGCGAGCCCCGAGGTGATGGACGAGCAGGTGAGCGGCCCCATCTCGCAGGCGGTCGGCGATCTCGAGGGCGTCGAGCAGGTCGTGGCGACCTCCTCGTCGAGCATGTCGATGATCTCGATCGCCTACGCGTACGGCACGGATGCGGACGAGTTCCGCCAGTCGGTCGAGCAGGCGATCGATCGTGTCACGCTGCCGCAGGACGCGGAGCCCAACCTCGTCGCCGGCAGCACCGCAGACATCCCTGCCATCTTCATGACCGCCTCGTCCGACGAGGAGGACGTCGCGACGATCTCGGCGACGCTGACCGACACCGTCGTGCCGCGCCTGCAGGCGATCGACGGCGTGCGCCAGGCCGCGGTCTCCGGCGGCGCCGTCGAGCGTGCCGTCATCACGCCCGATGCCGCCGCGCTCGCCGCGAACGGGCTCGACCCGCAGGCGATCTCGCAGGCCCTCGAGGCCAACGGCATGACGCTGCCGATGGGCAGCGTCTCCGAGGGCGGCGAGCTGCTGCCCGTGCAGGGCGGCACCCCGGTCGACTCGATCGACGCCATCGAGCAGCTGCCGCTCGCGAGCCAGACGCAGCCCGGCACCGTCGTGTCGATCGGCGAGGTCGCCGACATCGAGCTCGTCACCGAGGAGCAGACGTCGATCACCCGCATGAACGGGGACGAGGCGCTCTCGATCTCGATCACGCCGACGCAGGACGGCGACATCGTCGCGATCTCGCACGCGGTCGCCGATGCCATCGACGAGCTCGAGGGCGCCATCCCGGGGCTGCAGCTGACGATCGTGTTCGACCAGGCGCCGTTCATCGAGGAGTCGATCCAGCACATGGCGGCGGAGGGTCTGCTCGGGCTCCTGTTCGCGATCATCGCGATCCTGGTGTTCCTGCTCTCGCTGCGCTCGACGATCGTCACCGCCATCTCGATCCCGCTGTCGGTGCTGGTGACGTTCGTCGGCCTGAACCTCGGCGGGTACTCGCTGAACATGCTCACGCTCGGCGCGCTCACCATCGCGATCGGTCGCGTGGTCGACGACTCGATCGTCGTGATCGAGAACATCAAGCGCCACCTCTCCTACGGCGAGGAGAAGCGCCAGGCCATCCTCACGGGCGTGCGCGAGGTGGCGGGCGCGATCACCGCCTCCACGCTGACGACCGTCGCCGTCTTCCTGCCGATCGCGCTCGTCGGCGGCATGGTGGGCGAGCTGTTCGCCCCGTTCGCGCTGACCGTCACGATCGCGATGCTCTCGTCGCTGCTGGTCGCGCTGACGATCGTCCCGGTGCTCTCCTACTGGTTCCTCGGCCGCCCGAAGGGCGACATCGACGCCGACGAGGTGCGCCGCGAGGCCGAGGCGAAGGAGCACAAGTCCTGGCTGCAGCGCGGCTACAAGCCGGTGCTGCGCGGCACCCAGAAGCGGCCGGTGCTCACGATCGTCGCCTCGGTCGTGCTGCTGGCCATCACCGTCGCGCTCGTGCCGCTGCTGAAGGTCGACTTCCTCGGCAGCACCGGCCAGAACATGATCATGGCCACGCAGACGTTCCCCGCCGGGTCCGACCTCGAGACGGTCTCCGACGGCGCTCGCGGCGTCGAGGACACGCTGCTCGAGATCGACGGCGTCGAGGACGTGATGCTCATGGCCGGCTCGAGCGGAGGCGGCGCCGGTGACTTCTCCGCGCTGCTCGGCGGGGGCGGCGGCACCGCGACGTTCATCGTCAACACCGATGCGGATGCCGACCAGACGGCGCTGCAGGACGAGGTGCGCACCCGACTGGCCGAGCTCGATGGGCCCGGCGAGGTGAGCCTGACGGATCAGGCCGCCATGGGCGGCTTCGGCGGCTCGATCGACGTGCTCGTGCGCGCCGAGGATGAGGGCGACCTGGCGGATGCGGCCGACGGCGTGCTCGCTGCGCTCGAGGGCACCCCGGATGCCGCGGAGATCACGAGCGACCTCGCACCCGCGCAGCCGATCGTGCAGACGACCGTCGACCGCACGGTCGCGCTCGAGCACGGCTTCACCGAGATGCAGCTGCTCGGCATGGTCACGAGCATCCTCTCGCCCCAGAGCATCGGCAGCGTGACGATCGATGGCGAGGAGCTCAGCATCTTCGTCGAGGGCGCCCCGGCGCCCGAGACGGTCGCGGAGCTGCGATCGATGCAGATCCCCACCGCGCTCGGCATCGTCGAGCTCGGCGACCTCGCGACGGTCGAGGAGGTCACGGTGCCCACCTCGGTCGTCCGCCAGGACGGCGACGTCGTCGCGACCGTCTCGGTGACGCCGGCGGAGGGGGAGCTCGGCGCAGTCACCGCCGAGGTGCAGTCGCGCGTCGACGCGGTCGAGCTGCCCGCGGGCACGAGCGCCGAGATCGGCGGTCTCGCGCAGACCCAGCAGGAGTCCTTCGAGCAGCTCGGACTGGCCATGCTCGTGGCGATCGCGATCGTGTTCCTGCTGCTCGTCGGCACGTTCCGCTCGCTGATGCAGCCGCTCATCCTGCTGGTCTCGATCCCGTTCGCCGCCACCGGCGCGATCGCGCTGCTGCTCATCACGGGCAAGCCGCTGGGCATCTCGGCGCTCATCGGCATGCTCATGCTGATCGGCATCGTGGTGACCAACGCGATCGTGCTGATCGACCTCGTCAACCAGTACCGCAAGCAGGGGCAGAGCGTGCGGGACGCCGTCTTCAACGGCTCCCGTCAGCGGCTGCGCCCGATCCTCATGACGGCGCTCGCGACGATCTTCGCGCTCACGCCGATGGCGCTGGGCCTGATGGGCTCGAGCGGGTTCATCAGCCAGGATCTCGCGATCGTCGTGATCGGCGGCCTGATCTCGTCGACGCTGCTGACGCTCGTCCTGGTGCCGGTGCTCTACCTGCTGTTCGAGGAGGGCAAGGAGCGCCGCCGCATCCGGCGTCAGGAGCGTCGGGAGGCGAAGGCCGCGACCGCCGGCTGATCTCGCTGAGATCCGTCCGGAGACGTCCGGGCGGTTCTCAGTCGGGCAGGGTGAGCGGCTGCAGCACGCCCAGCTCGAGCCAGGTCATCGGCGCGATCACCGACAGGGCGGCGGTCAGCAGCAGCGTCAGCACCACGACGACGTACTGCATCCGCCTGCGGCCGTGCGAGATGCGACGGAACCCCCACGCGATCGGCAGGCCCACGAGCGACACCATGATCGCGATGGTCGGCGCCACCCAGTGCGGCACGCACGCGAGCACGGCGAGCAGCGCGATGCCGATGGCGATCGGCAGCATCGAATTCTCGCGCTGCTCGGCCGAGGCGGTCTCGGGCGGTGCGACCCACAGCGGCTCCGGGGCGCGGAGCTCTGAGGAGGGGGTGCCGGAGGCGTCCCGCGGCCGCCCGGCCGGCCCGAGACCGCGCGTCCACGGTGCGGCCGCCGAGTGCGGCTGCTGCTCGGATGCCCGATCGCCGCGATCGTCGGGCGCGGCCGGATGGCCTGGCGGCGCCCACCGCCGGGCGTCCTCGTCGCGCGCGTCCACGCAACCATCATCCCGCGACCGTCGCCCGCTCCACCGTCGGGTGTGTGCGGTTGGTGCGCGGATCGCGCACGTCCTGCGCAACAACCGCACACTCGCGACCCCGGCTCGCACGCGGTGCCCGCCGCTACGGCAGGTGCAGATCGATGCGCGACTCGGTCGCGTGCCAGCCCTCGGCCGCGAACGCGCGCTGCATCGGCACGTTCGCGTCGTCGGTGTCGGCGATCAGCGTGTGCACCTCGCTCGCCAGCAGCTCGGCCGTCGCCGCAGCGACCAGCTCGCGGCCGAGCCCGCGCCCGCGAGCCGGCTCGGCGACGCCCACCTGCAGCACCAGCCCGATGCCGCTCGGCAGGGCGAGCCACGAGACGAGCCCCAGGTCGCGCCCCTCGTCGACCGCGAAGCGGATGCAGTCGATGGGGTCGGCGTGCAGCAGCTCGCGCGCCCAGCGCTGCGCGGCCAGCTCGAGCCCGTGCTCGTCGACGGCGAGCCGGTCGCGCACGTCGAGCGAGCCGGGCAGCACGCGCTCGAGCAGCGCGACCAGGCGATCCTCGTCGCCCTCGGCGGCGCGCTCGAGCCGCAGCCCGGGCGTGGCACGGGCGGTGAGCGCGGCGGCCGGCAGCTCGTAGTGCCGCCGGGTGACGAGCACCCGCCAGCCGAGCGCCGCGAGCGGCTCGAGCACCGCCCGCACGCGCGCATCGTCGAGCGGCTGCTCGGCCGGGCCGCCGAACGAGACCTCGGCCTCGGTGCTCGGCAGCGCCCACTCGGTCGCCTGCCGCAGCAGGGCGGCGGATGCCTCCCGGTCGTCGGGCAGGCACAGCACGTCGATGAGGCGGGCCTCGCCGAAGTCGCGCGCGGCGACCAGGCCGTGCACCTGCTCGCCCTGGGTCGCCGCCCACACGAGCTCCGGCCGTCGGTGGCCCTTCTCGAAGGTGCGGGTGAGGGAGTCGGCCGCCAGCCGGGATCGGTTGGCGGGAGTGTCGATCGTGAACGTGCTGGCGCGCAACCAGCGGAGTGCCTCGTCGGTCGAGGCGGGGGAGCGCAGCTCCATGTCGTCCTCCAGTCGGCGATGCGCCACGTGGGCGCGGTCGCGAACGGTCAGCCGACCTCGATGGCGGTGGCGCCGGTGGCAGCCACGACCCGGTCGAGGGCGGCGGTGTGCGTGAGCATCGCGGCCTCCTCTCGACTCGTCCGTCGCGGTCGCCTGCTGCGGCGACCCGGATGCGGCGAGCGTAGCAGTGGCGGTGTCACGGCACGAGGGGCATCTGCCCGGTCTGCGGCGGCATCGGCCGGGCCCGCGCCGCGGTGAGGGCGACGCCTGCTGAGGCGGCGACCACGAGCGCGAGCGCCAGCAGATCCCAGGTGCCCAGCAGCTCGCCGACGACCAGGAAGCCGAAGATCGCGGCTGCCGCGGGCTCGAGCGCCATGAGGATGCCGAACACGCGCGTCGGCACGCGCCGCAGCGCGAGCATCTCGAGCCCGTAGGCGATCGCGCTCGAGAGCATCGCGATGCCGAAGGCCGGCAGCAGCACGCTCGGATCGGCGGCCACGGCGTCGATGGCGCCGAGCAGCCCGAACGGCAGCACGGCGACCATCGCGATCACGAGCGCGCCGGCGAGCCCGCCGACGCCCGCGACGTTGCGGCCCACGGCGGCCGAGGAGAGGATGTACGCCGCCCAGCAGCCGCCCGCCGCGAGGGCGAGCACGACGCCGATCGGGTCGAGGTCGCCGCCGATCGATTGCGCGCCGAGCACGCCGACGCCGACCGCGGCGAGGCCCACCCACGCGAAGTCGACCGCCCGCCGCGACTGCACGAGCGCCAGCACGAGCGGCCCGACGAGCTCGAGCGTGACGGCGACGGCGATGGGGATGCGCGGCAGCGCCAGGTAGAACAGCAGGTTCATCGCCGCGAGCGAGAGGCCGAGGAGGACGACCGAGCGCCACGCCGCCCGGTTCCACGAGCGCACGCGCGGCCGGGCCACCAGCAGCAGCACGATCGCCGCGAAGCCGAGCCGCAGCAGCGTCAGCCCCGCGGGGTCGATGCGGTCGAAGACCGTCTTCGCGATCGACGCCCCGAACTGCACCGACGAGATCGCGCACAGCACGAGCAGCACGCCCGCGACCATCCCGCCGGGCGAGGGACGACGGATGCGGGGCACCGGCCCAGCCTACGAGCGCGCCCGTCGCCGCCGGGCATCATCCGTGCGGATGATCCTGAGCGCGGCGCGCGCCGAACCGCAGGGAGGACGGCCAGGATCGAGCCATGGAAGAGCAGCGGCCAGCGGTGCCGAACCCTGCCGGCGGGCGGGAGGACGCCGAGTCGCGGGCCGGCGCGCCCGAGCCGATCCCCGCATCCGCCCACCCCGTCTTCGTCGACCCGCTGGTGCAGCAGGAGCAGCAGCGGCCCGCGCCCGACGCCGGCGGCATCGTCGTCGACGCGGTCGCGCGCAGCTTCGGCGCCGTGCGGGCGGTGCGGCAGATGAGCTTCCACGCGAAGCCCGGTCGCGTCACGGGCCTCATCGGCCCGAACGGGGCCGGCAAGACGACGCTGCTGCTCATGCTCGCGTCGCTGCTGGCGCCCGACACCGGCACGATCCGCATCGACGGCGCCGATCCGGTGCGCAATCCGCGCGCGGTACGGCGCGCCATGGGCTGGATGCCGGATGTGCTGGGCACGTGGCGCACGCTGTCGCCGCGGGTGGCGCTCACGACCGTCGGCCGGCTGCACGGCCTGCCGCGGGCGGCGGCCCGCGTGCGCGCCGACGAGCTGCTCGCGCAGGCGCGGCTCGACGAGCTCGCGAACCGGCCGAGCAGGGTGCTCTCGCGCGGGCAGCAGCAGCGGCTCGGGCTGGCCCGCGCGCTCGTGCACCGACCGCGGGTGCTGCTGCTCGACGAGCCCGCCGCGGGCCTCGACCCCACCTCGCGGATCGAGCTGCGGCAGCTGCTGCGGGGCTTCGCCGCCGAGGGCGGCACCGTGCTCATCTCGAGCCACGACCTCTCCGAGCTCGACGAGCTCGCTGAGGACGCCGTCTTCGTCGACCGCGGCGAGGTGGTGGGCGGCGAGCGCCTGGTGCTCGCCAGGCAGGCGGCGCGCGAGTGGCGCGTCCGCGCGCTCGACCCGCGGGCGCTGAGCTACCAGCTGGCGCATCTCGGCGTCGCCTTCGACCGCGTGCGCATCGAGGGCGAGCTCGCCTACGTGGCGCTCGACACCGACGAGGATGCGGCGGATGTGCTGGCGCGGCTCGTGCGCGCGGGCGTCGCGATCACGCACTTCGCGCCGGCGGTCGGCGACATCGAGCGCACCTACCTGTCGCTCTCGGAGGGGTCGCGATGAGCGCCTGGCTGCGGATGCTGTGGGTGGTCGTCGGCCTCGAGCTGCGGCAGCGCGTGCGCTCGGTCGCCTGGTACGTGCTGCTCGGCATCGTCGCGCTCGTCGTCGGCGGGGTGATCGTGGTGCTGTGGCTGTCGCTGCAGGGCTACCAGCGCGACATCGGCGGCGCCATCTTCGCGACCACCATCTTCCTGGTGATGCTCGTCACCTCGCTCGTCACGCCCGCGCTCTCGGGCAACGCCATCAACGGCGACCGCGACGGCGGCACGCTCGCCGCCACCCAGGTGACGCAGGTGAGCGGCACGCAGCTCGTGCTCGGCAAGGTGCTCGGCTCGTGGATCGCCTCGCTCGGCTTCCTGGCCGTCTGCGTGCCGTTCATGCTCGCGGCCGCGGCGCTCGGGGGCCTGCGCATCGAGGCCGTGCTCGTCTCCATCCCGCTCGTGGTGCTGGAGATCGGCGTCATCTCGGCGATCGGCGTGGGGCTGTCGGGGCTGATCCGCAAGCCGGTGCTCTCGACGGTCGTGAGCTATCTCGTCGTCGCCGCCTTCTCGGTCGGCACGCTGATCGGCTTCGGCGTCGGCACCATCGCCTTCCAGAGCGAGGAGACGCGGCAGGAGATCACCTGGGACTACGACGAGCAGAGCGGCGCGAGCACCTGCATCGAGACCGACCGCACCTACGAGACGGTCGTCCCGCGGCCCGACCGGGTGTGGTGGATGCTGGCGGCCAACCCGTACGTGATCATGGCCGATGCCATCCCGCCGCACTTCGATGCGAACGGCTACCCCGACGACGTCTTCGGGCAGATCGCGATGGCGGTGCGCAGCGTGCAGGAGCCGCCGCACGTCGAGACCTGCGCCGACTACGGCGAGGACGGCGCCTGGCAGGATCCCTACGAGGGCATCTACGAGCGCACGGCGCCCAGCTGGTTCGTCGGCGTCGGCATCCACGTGGGCGTCGCGGCGCTCGCGGTGTGGGGCGCGATCGCCGCGGTGCGGGCGCCCGCGCGCACGCTCGCCCCCGGCAGCCGCATCGCGTGAGGCGGCAGGATGGAGCCATGGCGCTCCCCGCGAAGGCATCCGGCATCCAGGCGCAGCTGCGCGAGCTCGGCATCGAGCGCGAGATCATCCACTTCCCCGAGGGCGTGCACACGGCGAAGGCCGCGGCGGCGGCGCTCGGCATCGAGGTGGGCGCGATCGCCAACTCCCTCATCTTCTGGATGGCGGATGCGCCGCTGCTGGTGATGACGTCGGGTCGCCACCGCGTCGACACGGTCGCGCTCGCGGAGCAGCTCGGCGCCGGGCCGATCGAGCGCGCCACCCCGCAGCAGGTGCGCGCCGCGACCGGCCAGGTGATCGGCGGGGTCGCGCCGCTCGGGCATCCCGCGCCGATCCGCACGATCGTCGACGTGGCGCTGCGCGACTACCCGCAGCTCTCTGCGGCCGCGGGCGTCGCCGAGACCGTCTTCATGCTCAGCTACGACGAGCTGCTGCGCATCACCGGCGGCGACGAGATGGTCGTCGGCGACTGACGGCGCTCACGCCAGCCGCGCCAGCACCTCGACTCGGTTGCCGAAGGGATCGACCGTGTGGAAGCGCAGGTAGCCCTCGAAGGTCGTGCGCTCGCGCTCGTCGACCGTGAAGCCGGTCGCGCGCAGCCGCACGGCGAGCGTGTCGAGCGCGGTCGGGTCCCCGACCACGAGCGCGGGGTGCGCCTTCCTGGCTGGCGCGAACGGCTCCTCGATGCCGATGTGGATCTCGGCTGTCACGCGTCCGCGGTCGGTGGCGCGGAACCAGCAGCCGCCCTTCGCCCGCAGCGCCTCGGGCTTGTCGACCTCGGCCAATCCGAGGCCGTCCACCCAGAACGAGCGCGCCGCATCCTCGCCGCCGACGGGCGCAGCCAACTGCACGTGATGCAGGCCGATCACGCGCGCCCCACGGCGAACACGCGGCGGAACGGCAGCACCACGCGGCCGGCCTCGTCAGCGGGGTAGGCCTCGCGCAGCCGCGCCTTGAACTCCTCCTCGAAGGCGGGGCGCAGCGCATCCGGCAGTGCCTGCAGCACCGGCCGCGCACCGGTCGCGCGCACCCACTCGAACACGGCATCCGGTCCCCGCAGCACGTGCAGGTAGGTGGTCTCCCACGCGTCGGCCTCGAGGCCGAGTGCGGTGAGCGCCCGCAGGTAGTCGACCGCGTCGTGCGATGCGGGCCGCTGCGCCGTGCCGGTGTGCTCGGCGAACGCCGGGAGCGCGGCGACCTCATCGCGCAGCGTGTGGCTCGGCTCGGCGAAGTTGCCCGGCACCTGCATCGCGAACCAGCCGCCCGGCGCGAGCATGCCGGTCAGGCGCGGCAGCAGCGCCAGGTGATCGGGGATCCACTGCAGCGTCGCGTTCGTCACCAGCACGTCGAGCTGCGCCTCTGGCTGCCACTCGCGCGCGTCGGCGAGCTGCCACTCGATGCCCGGGTGGTCGACCTGCTGATCGGCCTCGGCCCGCTCGATCATGGCGGCGGATGCGTCCACCCCGGTCACGTACGCGGCAGGCCATCGCTCGGCGAGCAGCCGCGTGAGGTTGCCGGGTCCGCAGCCGAGGTCGGCGACCCGAGCGGGCCGCTCGGCGCCGATCCGGGCGACGAGCTCGACGAAGGGGCGGCCCCGCTCGTCGGCGTAGGCCAGGTACCGCTGCGGATCCCAGGTATCCGGGGTGCCAGGATCCGGGGTGCCAGGATCCGGGGTGGCAGTGTCCGGGCCGGCAGGGTCCGGGGTGGGAGTGCTCGCCATCGTTCCTCCAGAAGTATCTTGACGTCAAGATATCTCGGAGCGGTCCGCACGGCAACGCCGGCGCCGCCGCCCACAGCCCGCGCAGACGCCGGCGACCTACACTCGGCTGCGTGACTGACGCATCCGATCTCCCGGTCTGGCCCGGCGAGGCCTACCCGCTGGGCGCCACCTTCGACGGCACCGGCACCAACTTCGCCATCTACACCGAGTCGGCCGAGAAGGTCGAGCTCTGCCTCTTCGGCGAGGATGAGGCCGAGACGCGCATCGAGCTCAAGGAGGTCGACGCCTTCGTCTGGCACGCCTACCTGCCGACGGTGCAGCCGGGCCAGCGCTACGGCTATCGCGTGCACGGCGAGTACGACCCGGCCAACGGGCTGCGGCACAACCCCGCGAAGCTGCTGCTCGACCCCTACGCGAAGGCGACGAGCGGCACCATCGAGTGGGGGCAGCCGCTGCACAGCTACGACTTCGGCGACCCGCTCAGCTTCAACGACGAGGACTCGGCGCCGCACATGGTCAAGGGCGTCGTCATCAACCCGTTCTTCGACTGGACGGGCGACCGCCACCCCCGCACGCCCTACAACGAGTCGCTCATCTACGAGGCGCACGTCAAGGGCATGACGCAGACGCATCCCGACGTGCCCGAGCAGCTGCGCGGCACCTACGCGGGCCTCGCGCACCCCTCGATCATCGCCCACCTGCAGAAGATCGGCGTCACCGCGATCGAGCTCATGCCGGTGCACCAGTTCGTGCACGACGCGACGCTGCTCGAGAAGGGGCTGCGCAACTACTGGGGCTACAACACGCTCAGCTTCTTCGCGCCGCACGCCGAGTACGCCGGCACCGGCGAGCTCGGCCAGCAGGTGCAGGAGTTCAAGGCGATGGTGAAGGCGATGCACGACGCGGGCATCGAGGTGCTGCTCGACGTCGTCTACAACCACACGGCCGAGGGCAACCACTTCGGGCCGACGCTCAGCTGGCGCGGCATCGACAACCAGGCCTACTACCGCCTCGTCGACGACGATCAGCAGCACTACATGGACTACACCGGCACCGGCAACAGCCTCAACGTCGGCAATCCGCACGCGCTGCAGATGATCATGGACAGCCTGCGCTACTGGGTGACGGAGATGCACGTCGACGGGTTCCGCTTCGACCTCGCCGCCACGCTCGCCCGCGAGTTCTACGACGTCGACAAGCTCTCCACCTTCTTCGAGCTCGTGCAGCAGGATCCGGTGATCAGCCAGGTCAAGCTCATCGCAGAGCCCTGGGACATCGGCCCGGGCGGCTACCAGGTGGGCAACTTTCCTCCCCAGTGGACGGAGTGGAACGGCGAGTACCGCGACCAGGTGCGCGACTTCTGGCGCGGCGAGCCGACGGCGCTGGGGGAGTTCGCCAGCCGCCTGGCCGGCTCGGCCGACCTCTACGAGCACTCGGGGCGCCGACCCGTCGCATCCATCAACTTCATCACCGCGCACGACGGCTTCACGCTGCGCGACCTGGTGAGCTACAACGAGAAGCACAACGACGCCAACGGCGAGGACGGCAACGACGGCGAGAGCCACAACCGCTCCTACAACCACGGCGCCGAGGGGCCGACCGACGACCCCGAGATCCTCAACGTCCGCGCCCGGCAGCAGCGCAACTTCCTGGCGACGCTGCTGCTGAGCCAGGGCGTGCCGATGCTGCTGCACGGCGATGAGCTCGGTCGCACCCAGCAGGGCAACAACAACACCTACGCGCAGGACTCCGAGCTGAGCTGGATCGACTGGGAGCGCATCGACAAGCCGCTCATCGAGTTCACCGCCACGATCGCCCGGCTGCGGCACGATCACCCGACGTTCCGCCGCAAGCGGTTCTTCACCGGCAACACCGTGCGGACGGGCGACGGAGAGCGCCTCAACGACATCGTCTGGCTGCGCCTCGACGCCACGCCCATGGGCCCCGACGACTGGGACGGCGACTCCGATCGGTCGCTCGGCATGTACCTGAACGGCCACGGCATCGCCGGCCGCGGCGCCCGCGGCGAGCGCATCGTCGACGACCACTTCCTGCTCTACGTCAACGCCTCGGCCGAGGAGCACGAGCTGACGCTGCCCGGCGCCGAGTTCGCCGAGGCCTGGGATGTGCTGGTCGACACCGGCGCAGAGTCCGCCCACGACGACGCGCGCCCCGCCGGCAGCGTCCAGGCGCTCCGCCCCCGCAGCTTCGTGCTGCTGCGCGAGCACACCACCCCGATCGACCCCGACTTCTCGGTCGCGGCCTCGATCGCCGCCAACCGCGCGTCGTCCGCGCCCGAGCCGGACGACGCATCCGCCCCCGAATCCTGAGGAGCCCCGTGCGCACGCCGCAGAGCACGTATCGACTGCAGATCAGCGAAGCCTTCACCCTCTTCGACGCGGCCGGGCGGCTCGAGGCGCTCGCCGACCTCGGCGTCGACTGGGTCTACCTCTCGCCCATCCTGCAGGCCGAGCCGGGCAGCGACCACGGCTACGACGTCGTCTCGCACACGCGCATCGACCCCGCGCGCGGCGGCGAGGAGGGGCTGGAAGCGCTGGCCGCCGAGGCGCGCAGGCTCGGCATGGGCGTGCTGGTCGACATCGTGCCCAACCACATGGGCGTCGCCACGCCGGAGCACAACAGCTGGTGGTGGCAGGTGCTGCGCGACGGCCGCGAGAGCCCGCTGGCGGATGCCTTCGACATCGACTGGGATGCGGGCGGGGGCCGGCTGCTGCTGCCGATCGTCGGCGACGCCGACTGGTCTGACGACGGCACGGTCGCCAACCTGAGCCTCGCCGACGACCGCGAGTCGCTGCGCTACTGGGAGACGAGGCTGCCGGTCGCGCCCGGCACCGGCGACGGCACCCCGCAGGAGGTGCTCGAGCGCCAGCACTACCGGCTCGCGCACTGGAGGCTCGGCGACGACCGGCTCAACTACCGGCGCTTCTTCGCCGTCTCATCGCTCGCCGCGGTGCGGGTCGAGCTGCCCGAGGTGTTCGAGGCGACGCACGTCGAGATCGAGCGCTGGTTCGACCAGCGGCTCGTGCAGGGGCTGCGCGTCGACCACCCCGACGGGCTGCGCGACCCGGCCGGCTACCTCGACGACCTCGATCGGCTCACGGGCGGCGCCTTCGTGCTGGTCGAGAAGATCCTCGAGCCCGGCGAGCAGCTGCCGCGCTGGGCGACGGCCGGCACCACCGGCTACGACACGCTCGGCGCCATCGACCGGGTGCTCACCGACGGCTCGGCGGCCGACGCGCTCGATGCGATCGACGCCGAGCTGCGGGGCGGCGAGAGCGTCGACTGGGCGGCGATGACGCACCGCACCAAGCGGCGCATCGCCGACACCATCCTGCGCGCCGAGGTGCTGCGGCTCGAGCGCGAGGTGCTGGCCGCCGAGGGCATCGGCCCGGCGCTCAGCGGCGAGGGCGCGCCGGTCGCCGACGCGATCGCCGAGCTGCTCGCCTGCTTCCCCGTCTACCGCTCCTACCTGCCGGATGGCCTCGAGCACCTCGGGGCCGCCGCCGAGCGGGCGAGGCGGCACCGGCCGGAGCTCGCCGCCACCGTCGACGCGCTGCTGCCGGTGCTCGGCAACGCCCGCCAGCCGGCCGCCCTGCGGTTCCAGCAGACGAGCGGCATGGTGATGGCGAAGGGCGTCGAGGACACCGCCTTCTACCGCTACTCGCGGCTCACGAGCCTCAACGAGGTGGGCGGCGACCCCGAGGTGTTCGCGATCGACGTGCCGGCCTTCCACGCGCTCATGGGGCGCCGGCAGGCCGAGTGGCCGCACGCCATGAACGCCCTCTCGACGCACGACACGAAGCGCGGGGAGGATGTGCGGGCGCGCATCACCACGATCTCCGAGCTGCCGAGCACCTGGGAGGGGCTGCTCGACAAGCTGCTGGTCTTCGCGCCCGCCGAGGGCCGCGCCTTCGTCAACCTGCTGCTGCAGGCGGTGGTCGGCGCCTGGCCGGCGAGCGAGGATCGCCTGGTCGCCTACATGCGCAAGGCCGCCCGCGAGGGCGACGCCCACACGCACTGGACCGATCCCGACACCGGCTGGGAGGCGCACCTGGCCGAGCTGGTGCGCAACGTCGTCATGCAGCCGGCGAGCAACGCGATCGAGGGCTTCCTCGCCGAGACCGAGGAGGGCTTCCGCGCCAACGTGCTCTCGGCGAAGCTGCTGAACCTCACGATCCCCGGCTTCCCCGACGTCTACCAGGGCTCCGAGGGGCTCGAGCGCTCGCTCGTCGACCCCGACAACCGGCGCCCCGTGGATTGGGATCACATGGATGCGCTGCGCGATTCCGCGCGCGCGCCGCTGTCGGGTGAATGGCCGGCGGGCGAACGGTCGCTCGAGGTCGCGAAGACCCGGCTCGTGCGCGAGGCGCTGCGCCTGCGCCGGGCGCACCCCGAGCGCTTCGAGGGCTACGCGCCGCTGCTGGCGCGCGGCGACGCCGCCGAGCACGTGATCGCCTACGACCGCGGCGGCGCGATCGCGGTCGCGACACGGCTGCCGATCGCGCTCGAGGCGCGCGGCGGGTGGGGCGAGACGAGCATCCGGCTGCCGGAGGGCGAGTGGCGCGAGCTGCTCACCGGCCGCGCGATCGCCGGCGGCGAGGTGCCGCTCGGGGTGCTGCTCGGCGCGCTGCCGGTCGCCCTGCTCACGACCCCCGCCGTCCGAGACGCGCAGTGACCGGCTGGCTCACCGCGAGCTTCCGGGCGCACGTCGTGCTCGTGCTCGGCTGCGCCGTGCTGCTGGTGCTGGCGGTCGCCGGCATCGAGCCCGAGGGCGTCGACCCGACCGCGCTCGGGCTGCTCGCGACGGGCGTGCCCCGGTATCCCGCGACCGGGCCGGCGCTCGTGCCGCTGCTCGCCGCATCCGCCGTCGTCATCGCGCAGGCGATCGCGCTCATCGCCGCGACGAAGGGCCGGGCGGCCGGCCGCTGGGCGCTGCTGGCGATCGCGGGCGCGACGGCCATCAGCCGGGTCGTCGGCAGCATCGCGACGGGCGACGCGCTCACGGCCCTCGCGCTGTCGGCCGTCTGGCTGCTGCTGGCCGGCGTGCTGTTCCTGCCGAGCTCGAGTGACTGGTTCGACAGCGCGCGAGCCGCGCGCGAGCCGCGGCGATGACTCGCGGCGCGCGCCCGACGATGCAACGATGGCGCATGTGAGCGAGCTGCACGAGTACCGGGTCTGGGCGCCGGGCGCCGAGCGCATGCGCGTCGTCGCGGGCGACGCCTCGACCGAGATGCTGCGCGACGACGGCGGCTGGTGGCAGGCGCTCGCCCCGGCAGGCGACTACGGATTCCAGGTCGGCGACGACGACGCCGTGCTGCCCGACCCGCGCTCGCGGCGGCAGCCGCGCGGGGTGCACGAGCGCTCCCGCGTGTGGGACGCATCCGCCCGTGCCTGGGATGACGGCGGCTGGACGGGCCGGCCGATCGCCGGCGGCGTGCTGTACGAGCTGCACGTGGGCACGTTCACGCGCGAGGGCACGCTCGACGCCGCGGCCGAGCGGCTCGACCACCTGCTCGAGATCGGCGTGACGCACGTCGAGCTGCTGCCCGTGAACGGCTTCAACGGCACGCACAACTGGGGCTACGACGGTGTCGCCTGGTTCGCGGTGCACGAGGGCTACGGCGGCCCGGCCGCCTACCAGCGCTTCGTCGAGGCGGCGCACGCGGCGGGCCTCGCGGTGGTGCAGGACGTCGTCTACAACCACCTCGGGCCGAGCGGCAACTACCTGCCGCGCTTCGGGCCGTACCTCGCGAGCGAGGGCCGCTCGACGTGGGGCGAGCACGTCAACCTGGCCGAGCCCGAGGTGCGCCGGTACGTGCTCGACAACGTGCGCTTCTGGTTCGAGGACATGCACGTGGATGCGCTGCGGCTCGACGCCGTGCACGCGCTGCACGACGCGGCCGAGACGCACATCCTCGAGCAGATGGCGATCGAGACCGCGGCGCTCGCGGCCCACCTGGGCAGGCCGCTCGAGCTCATCGCCGAGAGCGACCTGAACGACCCGACCCTCATCACGCCGCGGGAGGCGGGCGGCTGGGGGCTCGATGCGCAGTGGTCCGACGACTTCCACCACGGCCTGCACGTGGCGCTCACGGGCGAGACGCACGGCTACTACGAGGATTTCGCGCCGCTCGGCGCGCTCGCGAAGGCGCTCGAGCGCGGCTTCTTCCACGACGGCACCTACTCCTCCTTCCGGGAGCGCGAGCACGGGCATCCGATCGACATCGAGCGCTCGCTCTCGTGGCGGCTGGTCGTGAGCGCGCAGAACCACGACCAGATCGGCAACCGCGCCCGCGGCGACCGCATCACCGAGGCGCTCGAGGAGTCGCGGCTGCTGTGCGCGGCGCTGCTGCTGTACGCCGGGCCGTCGACGCCGATGCTGTTCATGGGGGAGGAGTGGGCCGCGTCGACGCCGTTCCAGTTCTTCACCTCGCACCCCGAGCCCGAGCTCGGCCGGCTCACCGGCGAGGGCAGGCTCGCGGAGTTCGAGCGGATGGGGTGGGATCCGTCGGTCGTGCCCGACCCGCAGGATCCGGGCTCGTTCGAGCGCTCGAAGCTCGACTGGGCCGAGCTGCGGCGCGAGCGGCACGCGCGCGTGCTCGACGGGTACCGGCAGCTGGCCGGGCTGCGGCGCGAGATCCCGGCGCTCACCGACCCGCACTGGAGCCATGGCCGCGTCGAGGTCTTCGAGGAGGCCGGCGTGCTGCGCCTCCTGCGAGGGGTGAACTCGCTCGCTGCCCTTCGACACGGCGAGCGCCTTCGGCGCGCACCGGCTCAGGAGCCGCCGCTCCGCGCCGCAGGCGCAGAGCGTGTCGAAGCGTCCGCCGAGATCATCATCAACTTCGGCACCAAGCCGCAGTCCATCCCCGTGACGCACCGCCGCATCCGCTTCCAGACGCATCCGGATCTCGCCGTCTCCGGCGAGCTGTCGCTGCCGCCCGGCAGCGGCGCGCTGCTGACCTGAGCCCTACGCCTCCCGCGGCTTCGCGAGCACGTCGAGCGTCTCGCGCACGGGCTTCGTCTCGCACACCAGCACGAGCACGAGCGTGACGACGCCGAGCCCGATGGCGGCCGGGATCTGACCGGTCGCGGCGAGCGTGGCGACGGCGCCGCCCAGGATGACCGCCTTGGCGACCCACTTCACGCCCTGCGGCACCTTGGCCCTGCGCGCGGCGAGCGTCGCCCACGCGAGCACGACGAGCGCGAACGCGGCGAGCGCGCCGATGGCGCCCGCAGTGTCACCCCATTGCGAGCCGATGGTCCAGCCCCACATCGACAGGATCAGCCAGGCGACGAACTCGACGACCACGAGCGCCGCGAGGAGGAAGAGCACTGCTGGTCCGCGCATGCCGCCAGCGTGCCACGCGCAGGTGACGAACCGCCCGGCGGCACCTCGCGCGAGCTACCGTTGCAGCGTGACCCAGACCGTCGGCGAGCTCGACTTCCCCATCCACGGCTTCCTCGAGACCAGGCGCGGGCCGATCGTCGAGATCGCGCTCTCCAACGCGCCGACCCGGCTGCAGCGCACCTACGTGCTCGTGCCGGACGACGCCGGCGAGATCCCCGCCGGCATCTACAGCACCCTCGTCAAGCAGGTCGTCGACCTCGACGAGGAATACGGCTGGGTGGTCGAGATCGACCTCGAACCCGAGCCGCGGCAGGCAGAGGTGCGCACCGACGCGACGCTCGACGACGAGTGGGAATCTGACGAGCGCGACCTGCTCATCGCATCCACCCCCGACCGCTTCCTGCAGGATGCGCCCGCGCAGCGCGAGGGAGATGCGCCGGTGAACCCGTACGGGCTGTGGGCGGTCGACGAGGCCGGCATCCCCTTCCGCGTCGAGGCCGAGCTCGATGACGAGACCGACGGCCTGATCGTCGAGGCCGCGACGCGCTTCGGCAAGGCCCTGCACCCTTGGGCGTACGGCGCCGTGCGTGCCGACACGCTCGCGATCGAGGCGCACGCCCTCGACGCCGACGACGCCCTGCTCGATCTGCAGCTGTTCGCGTTCGACGGCAGCGAGGATCGCGAGTACCAGCGCTGGCAGGTCGGCACGCGACGCACCCTCGAGGCCGCGGCGACGCATCCGCTGCCCGACTTCGACCCGGGCGTGTGGATGCGGTGGCTCACCCCCGTCGACGGCGGCGACCCGGTCGCGTTCGGCGGGTTCCTCGAGCCCGAGGGCGGGTCGATCGAGCTGGCGCCCGTCATGCCGCGCGAGCCGGAGTGGGCGGCCGGCCGCGTGCTGACGATCCCGCGCGAGCGGCCCGACCAGGCCTACGAGGCGGCGCGCGAGGTGACGGTGTACGGCAAGCCGTTCAAGGAGCTGCGCTCGTCGAACGCGAAGCTGCGCAAGCGTCCCGCGACCGCGATCGGGCGCTTCCGGCTCGAGGCGCAGGGCCACATGCCGACGGGGTGGAGCGCGCTGGGCTGACGGGCCGCCCGTCTGGAGCCGGTTCAGCCCCTCGCGTGCTGCGCAGCCCAGTGCGGGCTCTGGATGATGCCGAGCAGGTTGCCGAAGGGGTCGGCGACCGTCGCGTTCCACCAGCCTTCGCCGCGCTCCATGAGCGGCTGCTGCACCGTCGCGCCGAGCTCGAGCAGCCGCTCGAGCGATGCCGCGGCGTCATCGACGTGCATCGACATGACGGCCCCGCCCGGCTCGCTCAGGCTCGGACGGTAGGCCGACGACATCAGCGCCAGCTCGTCCTCGTCGTCACCGAATCGGAACTCGGCGTACTCGGGCGCACCGGTCTCCGGTCGCACGAAGTAGGGCGGCTGGTCGAGCACCTTCGAATACCACTCGATCGCCGCTGGCACATCGTCGGCGACGAGGTTGAGGTTCGCGAATCCGCGCAGCATCACTGCCTTCCCCGACCCGGCATCTCCGAGCCGCTGGCTCCAGCCAACACCCTGCCGCCGACATCCGTGCGCGGGCGGGCCGACGCCCTGCCGAGTTCTCCACAGGCGACCGCTCGAGCCGACCCGTGTCAGTGGTCTTCGTTACTCTGTTCCCAACACACATTCGAGGCCGCGTGGGTGGGTCTGCCCCTCTCGCGGTCGCATGGACGGGGTCGACGGTGG
>BJUU01000001.1 GCA_007988785.1 Agrococcus baldri | reverse complement strand
GCGCTCCGAGCGCGCTGCTGAGAGGATTGCGGGATGACCGCAACGCTCGTCGCTCAGGCGATCGCCGGGGGCCACGGCCACCGCACGCTCTTCGACTCCCTCGACCTGACGGTCGCGCCGGGCGACGTGGTCGGTGTCGTCGGCGCGAACGGCGCGGGCAAGTCGACGCTGCTGCGCATCCTCGCCGGCGTCGACGAGCCGCAGGCCGGCACCGTCGCGCTCGCGCCCGCCGACGCGTTCGTCGGCTTCCTGCCGCAGGAGCACGAGCGGGTCGCGGGGGAGACCGTCGTCGACTACATCGGCCGGCGCACGGGCTGCGCGCAGGCGACCGCCGACATGGATGCGGCGGCCGCGGCCCTCGGCGACGCGAGCCTCGTGCCCGACGGCGTGGACGCATCCGACGCCTACGCGGTCGCCCTCGACCGGTGGCTGGCGAGCGGCGCCGCCGACCTCGACGAGCGCATCCCGCTGGTGCTCGCCGAGCTCGGGCTCGAGCTCGCGGCCGCCGACATCGAGCAGGCGCTGATGACCTCGCTCTCGGGCGGGCAGGCGGCGCGCGTGGGGCTCGCGGCGCTGCTGCTCAGCCGCTTCGACATCGTGCTGCTCGACGAGCCGACCAACGACCTCGACCTCGACGGGCTCGAGCGCCTCGAGGGCTTCGTGCAGGGCCTGCGCGGCGGTGTCGTGCTCGTCAGCCACGATCGCGAGTTCCTCGCCCGCTGCGTCACGCGCGTGCTCGAGCTCGACCTCGCGCAGAGCTCCAACCGCATCTACGGCGGCGGCTACGACGCCTACCTCGAGGAGCGCGCGACCCTGCGGCGGCACGCGCGCGAGGCGTACGACGAGTTCGCCGACAAGAAGGCCGATCTCGTCGCACGCGCCCGCACGCAGCGCGAGTGGTCGAGCCAGGGCGTGCGCAACGCCATGAAGAAGGCGCCCGACAACGACAAGAACCGTCGTCGTGCCATGACCGAGTCGAGCGAGAAGCAGGCGCAGAAGGTGCGGCAGATGGAGAGCCGCATCGCCCGGCTCGACGAGGTCGAGGAGCCCCGCAAGGAGTGGCAGCTGCAGTTCGCGATCGCCGCGGCTCCGCGATCGAGCTCGGTGGTGGCGACGCTGAACGGTGCCGTCGTCCGGCAGGGCGGATTCACGCTCGGGCCCGTCTCGCTGCAGGTGAACGCGGGGGAGCGCATCGGCATCACCGGCCCGAACGGTGCCGGCAAGACGACGCTGCTGCGCGCGCTGCTCGGCCGCCGCGAGCCCGACGAGGGCACGGCGAGCCTCGGCGCGAGCGTGCGGCTCGGCGAGATCGACCAGGCGCGCTCGCTGCTCGCGGGCGACGCGCGGCTCGCCGACGCCTTCGAGGGGCTGGTGCCCGAGATGGCCTCCGGCGAGGTGCGCACGCTGCTGGCGAAGTTCGGCCTGCGCGCCGACCACGTCGGCCGCCCCGTCGACGAGCTCTCGCCCGGCGAGCGCACGCGGGCGGCGCTCGCGCTGCTGCAGGCGCGCGGCGTCAACGTGCTCGTGCTCGACGAGCCGACCAACCACCTCGACCTCGAGGCGATCGAGCAGCTCGAGCAGGCCCTCGAGGGCTTCGAGGGCGCGCTGCTGCTCGTCACCCATGACCGGCGGATGCTCGAGACCGTCCGCACGGACCGTCACTGGCACGTCGTCGACGGCGTGGTGCACGAGCGATGAGCATCCTCGACGGGCCGCAGCGGATGCCGCTGCACGACGGCTTCGAGATCGACACGGACGCGGCGAGGCTCGACGTCGAGCGCGTGCACGGCTGGCTGTCGACCGACGCCTACTGGGCCATCGGACGGCCGATCGAGGTCGTGCGGCGCGCGATCGACGCATCCCTCAGCTTCGGCGTCTACGACGCCGCGGGCGCGCAGGTCGGCTACGCGCGGCTGGTGACGGACGGCGTGACCTTCGGCTGGCTCTGCGACGTCTACATCGCGCGCGAGGCTCGCGGGCACGGCCTCGGCTCAGCCCTCGCGCAGGCCATCGTCGACGCGGTCGAGCCGCTCGGCATCCGGCGGCTGCTGCTGGCGACGCTCGACGCCCACGGGGTCTACGCGAAGGCCGGCTTCGTGGTGCACCCGGATCCCGAGCAGCTCATGGTGCTGACCCGTTCGCAGGACTGACTCGCCCATTGCCGC
Organism: Agrococcus baldri; assembly: GCA_007988785.1. Taxonomy (GTDB): domain Bacteria; phylum Actinomycetota; class Actinomycetes; order Actinomycetales; family Microbacteriaceae; genus Agrococcus; species Agrococcus baldri_A. Next base: position 338,930 of record BJUU01000001.1, on the reverse strand, counting down.
GCACGGCCGCAGGGCGCATACTGCCCGCGGAGGTGGACCGATGGTCGACTACACGGAAGGGTTCAGCGGCTTCGCGGTGCCCGACATCGCGGCGGCGAAGGCGTTCTACACGGACGTGCTCGGGCTCGAGGTGCGCGATGAGCAGGGGATGCTCGGCATCGTGCTGCCCGGCGGCGCCCGGGTGATGGTGTACCCGAAGCCCGATCACGCGCCGGCGGTGTTCACGGTGCTCAACCTCGGCGTCGCCGACCTGGAGGCTGCCGTCGACGAGCTCTCGGGGCGCGGCGCGACCTGGCTGCGCTACGACGGATTCGAGCAGGACGAGCGGGGAATCGTGGCGGGCGGCGAGATGGGGCCGCCCATCGCCTGGACGAGCGATCCGGCGGGCACCGTCATCGCCGTCATGCAGCTCGAGGACTGAGGCTCAACCGGCCGCGTCGTCCAGCCGCGCGAGCCGCTCGGCGGCGCGTGCGGCGCGCTCCGGGGGCTCGAGCTCCCACCACGCGGTGCCGCGCTCGCCGAGCCCCTCCTTCGCCAGCTGCACGCGGTCGCGTGCGCGCCGCCTCGCGGCGTCGTCCTCGGCCGCGCGCACAGCGGATCGCGCGCGGCCGAGGTGCGAGCGCAGCCGCGCCGCCGTCGCCGGCTCGAGCGCGGGATCCTCGGCCCGCCAGCGCCGGCCGTCCACCACTATCCACCGGCTGTCGTCGGAGCGCTCCACCACCATCCAGCCCCGTGTCAGCCGAGCCGGTAGGTGACGTGCGTCACCAGCGGCGTCGCGCGCGCCGACACGGGCGTGAGCACGACCGGCCCGGAGGCCGCGAAGAGCCGCTCGCCGCCGCCCAGCACGATCGGCGCGATGTGCAGCCGCAGCTCGTCGATGAGGCCGGCCGCGAGGAACTGGTCGACGGTGCTCGCGCCGCCCGCGATCGCGAACGTGCGCTCGCCGGCGGCGTCGCGGGCGAGCTCGAAGGCTGCCTGCGGCCCGCCGGTGACGAAGTGGAAGGTGGTGCCACCCGCCATCTCGACTGGCTCCTGCGCCGTGTGCGTGAGCACGAAGACGGGCGCGCGGTACGGAGGCTCCTCGCCCCACCAGCCGCGCCATGGCTCGTCGAAGCCGCCGACGCGGGGCGGACCGAACATGTTGCGACCCATGATGTATGCGCCGTGCCCGAGGATGCCTGCGACCTCCGCCGTGTGCTCCCCGCCGCCCTCGAACTGCCAGCGGTGCAGCGACTCGCCGCCGCGCCCGAGCGGCTCCTCGGCGCTCTGCCCCGGCCCCGCCGCGCACCCGTCGACCGACACCGTGATGTCGCAGGTGACCATGCCCATCCGCGCTCCGTCCGTCCCTGGGATCGTCGCGCATCCGGCCGCGCCTGTCGACCCCGTGTCACCGGCTCCGGGTACCGTTCGAACGTCCCTCCCCCCAGCAGAGGAAATCCATGACTGTCGAGACCGCACCCATCACTGCCTGGACCTTCGTCGCCGAGACGCCCATCCCGAACGACATCCCCGCGATGCTCGTGGAGGGCGAGCGGCCGATCGCGGCGTTCAAGACCTTTCGCGACTCGGCGGTGTTCACCGATCGCCGGCTGATCGTCCGCGACGCGCAGGGACTGACGGGCAAGAAGGTCGAGATGTACTCGCTGCCTTACTCCGCGATCAACATGTGGTCGTCCGAGAACGCGGGCACGCTCGACCTCAACGCGGAGCTCGAGCTCTGGACCAGGGCCGGGCACATCAAGATCAAGGTCGGCAAGGCCGTCGACGTGCGACGGCTCGACCACCTCATCGCGCACGTCGTGCTGGGCGCGCGCTGAGCGAGAGCGGCACGCGCACGCCGCCCGCTCGCCTCAGCGCACGCCCCACGCGTAGGTCTCGTGCTGCAGCTTCAGGTACATGAGCGTGTCGGTCTCGCGGATGCCGTCGATCGAGCGGATGCGCTTGGAGACGAGCTCGAGCAGGTGCGCGTCGTCGACGCACACGACCTCGGCGAGCACGTCGTAGGAGCCCGCCGTGATGACCACGTAGTCGACCTCCGGCAGCGCGGCGAGGGCGGCGGCGACGGCCTCGAGATCGCCGTCGGTGCGCACGCCGATCATCGCCTGCCGCGCGAACCCGAGCTGGCCCGGGTCGGTGACCGCGACGATCTGCATCACGCCCGCCTCGGTGAGCCGCTTCACGCGGTTCCGCACCGCCGTCTCCGACAGCCCGACCGCCGCGGCGATCGCCGCATAGGGCGCGCGCCCGTCGCGCTGCAGCGCGGCGACGATCGCCTTGTCGGTCTCGTCGAGGCTCACAGGCGAGCCCAGGCATCCGTCAGCACGCCGCGCAGGATCTGCTCCATCTCGTCGAAGTGCGACTGCTCGCAGATGAGCGACGGCGAGAGCTGGATGACGGGGTCGCCGCGGTCGTCGGCGCGGCAGTAGAGGCCGGCGTCGAACAGCGCCGTCGACAGGAACCCGCGCAGCAGCCGCTCGCTCTCGTCCTCGTCGAAGGTGGCCTTGGTCGCCTTGTCCTTCACCAGCTCGATGCCGTAGAAGTAGCCCTCGCCGCGCACATCGCCCACGATCGGCAGGTCGGTGAGCCGCTCGAGGGTGGCGCGGAAGGCGCCCTCGTTCGCCCGCACGTGCTCGAGCACGCCCTCCTCCTCGAAGATCTCGAGGTTCTTGAGGCCGACGGCGGTGGCGACGGGGTGGCCGCCGAAGGTGTAGCCGTGGGCGAACGAGGCGCCGGCCTCGCGGAACGGTGCGAACAGCCGCTCGCTCGCGATCATCGCGCCGAGCGGCGCGTACCCCGAGGTGATGCCCTTCGCGCACGTGATGATGTCGGGCTGGTAGCCGTAGCGCTCCGCCCCGAACATCGTGCCGAGCCGGCCGAAGGCGCAGATCACCTCGTCCGAGACGAGCAGCACGTCGTGCCGGTCGCAGATCTCGCGCACCCGCTGGAAGTAGCCGGGCGGGGGAGGGAAGCATCCGCCGGCGTTCTGCACCGGCTCGAGGAAGACGGCCGCCACCGTCTCGGGGCCCTCCTGCTCGAGGGCCACCTCGATCTGGTCGGCGGCCCAGCGGCCGAAGGCCTCGGGGTCGTCGCCGTGGATCGGCGCGCGGTAGATGTTGGTGTTCGGCACCCGGAAGGTCGAGGGCACGAGCGGCTCGAACTGCTGCTTGAGCGGCGGCAGCCCCGTGATCGACAGCGCCCCGTGCGTGGTGCCGTGATAGGCGATGGCGCGGCTGATCACCTTGTGCTTCATCGGCTTGCCGGTGAGCCGGAAGTAGTTCTTCGCGAGCTTCCAGGCCGTCTCGACCGCCTCGCTGCCGCCGGAGGTGAAGAAGACGTGGTCGAGGTCGCCCGGGGCGAGCGAGGCGACCTTGTCGGCCAGGGCGATGGCGGGCGGATGCGCGTACGACCAGAGCGGGAAGAAGGCCAGGGTGGATGCCTGCTCGGCCGCGACCGCGGCGAGATCGGCCCGCCCGTGGCCGAGCTGGTTGACGAACAGGCCCGCGAGCCCGTCGAGGTAGCGCCTGCCTGCCTGGTCGTAGACGTAGGCGCCCTCGCCGCGCACGATCACGGGCGCGAGCGACGGCTCGGCCATGCGGCTGAAGTGCATCCAGAGGTGGTCGTTCGGCTGCGTCATGAGGCGTCCTCCTTCGTGCGGCGCTCGCGCTCTGCGGCGAGCAGCGGCAGGTCGATCTCTGCGGTCGAGGGGCGCTCCTCCCAGAAGCGCCGGTCGCGGAAGTACCAGACGACCATCGTCACGATGCCGGCGAGGAAGATGGCGACACCGATGACGAGCGGCGGGCCGAGCCCGAACCAGGCGGTCTCGCTGTAGGAGTTCTCGGGGTTGCCGTAGTCGATGATCGCCGCCACGAGCAGCCACAGCAGCATCGCCGCGCCCACCACCGGGCCCAGGCCGATGAGGAGGAAGTCCTTGACGCTGCTCGTCAGCCTGCGCCGGAAGTAGACGGCGCAGGCGATGCCGGTGAGCGCGTAGTAGAAGGCGATCAGCAGGCCGAGCGCCGTGAGCGAATCCCACAGGGCCGTCTCGCTCAGCACCCCCAGCACGAGGTAGTAGACGATCGCGATGCCCGCCACCCACCAGGTGGCCGTGTCGGGGGTGCGGAACCGCGGGTGCACGCGACCGAACATCGCCGGCAGCGCCCGCCGCCTGGCCATGCTCAGGGCCGTGCGCGAGGCGGGGATGATCGTGGTCTGGGTGGAGGCGATGGCGCTCGTCGCCACCGACAGCATCACGATCCACGCCCACGGCCCCATCGACTCACTCGCCAGGATCTGGAAGATCGCGTCCTCCTCGCCGGCGTTGTCCGCCAGGAAGGTGGTGCCGGCGAGCGCGACGACCGCGATCGTCACCGAGACGTAGGTGACGACCAGCACCACCGTCGACCACACGGCCGCGAGCCCGGGCGCGCGCGACGAGTCGGTGGTCTCCTCGGTGAGGTTGACGGCCGACTCCCAGCCCCAGTAGGCGAACACGCCCAGCAGCAGGCCCGCGGTCACGCCGGCCCAGCCGCCGCCGAAGGGGTTGAGCCACTCCCACGACGGCTCGATCGACTCGAAGGGCGAGGTGCCCGAGTAGACCTGCACGAGCGCCACGACGGCGAACGCGAGCAGCGAGACGATCTGGAAGACGATGAGCACGTTCTGCAGCCGCGCCGAGATCTCGGTGCCCCAGACGCAGATCGCGGTCATCAGCAGGATGAGCAGCACGGCGAGCACGCGCACGAGCACCGGGTCGTAGGCGGCGTCCTCGAGCCCGAAGGTCAGCAGCGAGTAGCGCACGCCCACCTCGGCGAGCGAGCCGATGATGAGCACGCCCGTCATGGTGATCGCCCAGCCGCCGATCCAGCCGAACCACGGGCCCATGGCGCGCGTCACCCACGAGAAGGTGGTGCCCGAGTCCTGGTCGACGGTGTTCAGGTAGTAGAAGGCGGATGCGATCAGCAGCATCGGGATGAAGCTCGCGATCATCACGCCCGGGGCGTGCACGCCGCTGAAGAGCACGAGCCCGCCGATGATGGCGGCGATCGTGTACGCCGGCGAGGTGGCGGCCAGGCCGATGATCAGCGCATCCCAGAAGCCGATCGCGCCGGCCTTCAGCTCGCTGCGCGGTGCCGGTGCCGCCGACCGGCCTGCGATGCGTTCGCTCACGATTCCTCCCACACGTGGCGACGGAAATCGGGGTGCGACATCGTTGTACGTGCTGTTTCCGCGCCTACTACTGCGACACCCTACTGATTCCGTCGCGCTTCCACTAGAGTCGTGCCCACCATTCGCAAGAGAGGGGCCCGGCATGCGCATCCTGCTGATCGGCGCCGGCGGTGTGGGCGGCGCCTTCGCCGCCATCGCCGCGCGACGCGACTTCTACGAATCGATCGTGATCGCCGACTACGACGAGGCGCGCGCGGATCGCGCCGCGAGCGCGGACGCGAGGTTCACGGCCGCGCAGGTGGACGCATCCGACCCCGACTCGGTCGCGGCCCTGTGCCGCGAGCACGGCATCACGCACGTGATGAACGCGGTCGACCCGCGCTTCGTGATGCCGATCTTCGACGGCGCGCTCGCCGCGGGCGCCGACTACCTCGACATGGCGATGAGCCTGTCGACCCGGCACGAGGTGGAGCCCTACCGCAAGGTCGGCGTCAAGCTCGGCGACGAGCAGTTCGCGAGGGCCGAGGCGTGGGAGGCGGCCGGCCGGCTCGCGCTCGTCGGCATGGGCGTCGAACCGGGCATGTCGGATGTCTTCGCCCGCTACGCCGCCGACGAGCTCTTCGAGACCATCACCGAGCTCGGCACGCGCGACGGCGCGAACCTCGCCGTGCACGACGACGACGGCAACGAGATCTTCGCGCCCTCCTTCTCGATCTGGACCACCATCGAGGAGTGCCTGAACCCGCCCGTGATCTGGGAGCGCTCGCGCGCCGAGACGGACGGCGGCTGGTTCACGACCGAGCCCTTCAGCGAGCCGGAGGTGTTCGACTTCCCCGAGGGCATCGGCCCGGTCGAGTGCGTCAACGTCGAGCACGAGGAGGTGCTGCTCATGCCGCGCTGGATCGACTGCGAGCGCGTCACCTTCAAGTACGGCCTGGGCGAGGAGTTCATCGGCGTGCTCAAGACGCTCAACACGCTCGGGCTCGACAGCACCGAGAAGGTGCGCGTCGGCGGCGTCGAGGTGTCGCCGCGCGACGTGGTCGCGGCCTGCCTGCCCGATCCCGCGACCATCGGGCCGGTGATGACGGGCAAGACGTGCGCAGGCGTCTGGGTGCGCGGCACCGGCATCGACGGGCGGCCGCGCTCGACCTACCTCTACCACGTGGTCGACAACGCCTGGTCGATGGCCGAGTACGGGCACCAGTGCGTGGTGTGGCAGACGGCGATCAACCCGGTCATCGCGCTCGAGCTGCTCGCGACCGGCGTGTGGTCGGGCACGGGCGTGCTCGGGCCGGAGGCGATGCCGCCGAAGCCCTTTCTCGACCTGCTGGGGGAGTACGGCAGCCCGTGGGGGCAGATGGAGGTCGAGCCGCGCCGCGAGGGCGCCTGACCCTGCGCCGGTCAGCCCTCGTCGGGCGCGGTCGCCGGCATGTACCACTCGACGAACCGCTGCGCGCGGCCGTCTGCGGCGAAGTGCACCTCCCACAGGTTGCAGTAGGAGTCGTGCCCGGGGTAGTCGACGGTGCCGGTGATGATGCCGAGCCGGTCGTCCTCGATCAGCACGCACAGCGCGTGCTGCGCCCGGGTCGGCTCCTCCTCCTCGGCCCACATCCGGGCGATGGCGTCGACGCCGCGGAGGGGCTCGGGGTCGTCGGGCCGGAACCAGTACTCGGCGTCGTCGGTGAAGAGCGCGCGAGCCTGGGCGGGATCCTTCGACTCCCAGGCGCGGATGTACCCGTCCAGCCAGGTCTGCGCAGTCGTCATGCCGCGTGTCTACCCGACGCCCCGGCGGCGCGCCAGGCCCGGGTCAGCCGTGCAGCGCGAGCTTCGCCCGCGTGGTGCGCCGGCGGACGAGCCCCAGCCGGTCGTCGAGCGAGGCGCGAGCCCTCAGTCGCCTGGCCGTCCACGGCCAGGTCATGAGCGCCCAGACGGCGGCGACCAGCAGCGCCTCCCAGGCGATGTAGATCGGCCACGGCCCGAGCGCGTCGAGGATCGAGGGGCCGGCCGGCGCCCGGCTGAGGTAGCCGTAGTTCGCGCCCGTCACCGAGTTCGCCACCAGGGCGACGGCCGCCCAGCCGACGGTGAGCGCGAAGGCCGCGCCGTAGCCGAACCAGGTGGGCTGGAAGCCGAGCCCCCAGATCAGCACCACGGGCGCGAGCAGGGCCGCGACGTGCAGCAGCCAGTACATCGCGAACTCGAGCGGCGGCACTTGGAAGTAGTTGAGGTCTGGCGTGATGACCGCCTGCAGGTTGAGCGTGAGGCCCCAGAAGTAGGACAGCACGATCGCCCAGCCGGAGCGCGTGATGAGCGCGATCGCGGTCACCAGGCGCAGCGCATCCGAGAAGTGGAACGGCAGCGACTCGTCGATGTCCCAGTTGGAGGGCAGCATGCCCCACGCGAGCCACAGGAGCGTGGCGCCGAGCATGATCCATCCGGCGCGCGTGATCCAGCGCTCCACCCGTCGCACATCCGGCGCGCGGCGCACGACGATCGGCAGCGCGACGAGCAGCACGACCGTCACCGCGAGCACCGTCACGTGCTCGACGCCGTACGGCTGCATGCGCGCGATCGGGACGACGGCTGAGAACATTCTTGCAGTGTAGGCAAAACAGGTGGCCGAGCGGTGAACGACGCCGCGCTCAGCCCAGCGGCAGCCGAGCCGCCACCTCGCGCAGGGGGCGGCGACCGCGGCCCAGCAGCTGCGAATCGATCAGCTCGAGCTCGTCGACCCGCCACTCGCGCGAGCGGTAGGTGTCGAGCACCCGGATCCAGCGCAGCGCGCTGCGACCCCTGGCGGGGCGCGCGAGGGTCACGTGCGGCACGACGCGCTGCCCCTCGGGGCCGGCGCCCGCGTCGTTCGCCGCGCCGCGCACGCGACGGGCGGCGAGCTCGAGCTCGGCCCGGCCGCGGTCGACGCCCAGCCACAGCACCGCGGGGCGATCCGGGTGCGGGAAGGCGCCGGCGCCCGCGAGCCGGCAGGCGAAGGGCTGCAGGTCGGCCACCGCCGTGCGCAGCCGCTCCTCGAGCGGCTCGAGGATGCGCTCCGGCACGTCGGGCAGGAACGCGAGCGTGACGTGCATGCGATCCGGCGGCGTCCACCGCATCCCCTCGCGCGGCTCGAGGAACGCGGCGAGATCCTCCCGCACGTCCTCTGGCGGCACGACCGCCACGAACATCCGCCGACCCATGCGCCCACGGTAGAGCCGGCCCGCGCGGCTCGCGACCCTCGACCGCGCCGTGCGCCTGACGTAGGGTCGTCGCATGAGCGAGCTGCGCATCCGCACCACCATCCTGCAGGAGGGGCCGGCCGCCTCGATCCGGCTGACCGAGGCGCAGGTGACCGAGCTGGGCGGGGCCAGGAACGCGCCCGTCACGGTCACGATCGGCGACCGCACGGCACGGCTGCGCATCGGTCAGATGGGCGGCGACAGCATGGTGGGCCTGAGCAAGGCCGCGCGCGCCGAGCTGGGCGTCGAGTACGGCGAGGAGGTCGAGGCCGTGATCGCGCTCGACACCGCGGAGCGCAGCGTCGAGCTGCCGCCGGAGCTCGCGGCCGCCCTCGAGGAGGATCCGACGGCGAAGGCCGCCTTCGATGCCCTCGCACCGTCGAAGCGCAAGGAGATGGCGCGATCGATCGCCGAGGCGAAGGCAGCGGAGACCAGGCAGCGGCGGCTCGAGAAGGCGCTCGACCAGCTGCGGCAGCGCACCGCGGGCTGAGGCGTCAGCTCGGCTCGAGCTGCCGCCGCATGAGCACCCGCGGGAAGCCGGCCGACACCGAGTCGGTGGTGGCCGCGAGCTCGAAGCCGGCGCGCTCGAACAGGCCGCGCGTGCCGACGTAGGCCATCGTCATGTCGACGCGCTCGCCCCGGTTGTCGACCGGATAGCCCTCGACGGCCGGCGCGCCCTTCGCCCACGCGTAGTCGACGGCGCCGTCGAGCAGCGCGTGGGAGACGCCCTGCCTGCGGTGCCCGGGCCTGACGCGGATGCACCAGATCGACCACACCGGCTGCTCGTCGACGTGCGGGATGAGGCGGGATCGCGCGAACGGCAGCTGCGACCTCGGCGCCACCGCCGCCCAGCCGACCACCTCGTCGCCGTCGTAGGCGAGCACTCCCGGCGCCACCCGCTTGCGCGTGAGCCGCTCGGCGTACTCGCCGCGCTCGGTGCCGCGCAGCGCGGTGTTGGTCGCCGAGTCGATGCGGTGGCTCAGGCACCAGCAGACGCTCGCGTCTGGCCGCTTGGGCCCGAGCACCGCCGCCATGTCGGCGAAGCGCGCGTGGGTCGCGGGATGGATCTCGAGCTCGGGCATCGTCGCCAGGGGCTCAGCGCCGTTCGACCGCGATATGCCGGAGCTTGGTCGGCACGGGCCCCAGCCCGACCCGCACGGTGAGCAGGCCGTCCTCGTAGTGGGCCGTGATGTCCTCGTCGTCGGCCCCCTGCGGCAGGCGGATGTCGCGTGCGAGCGCGCCGTAGCGGAACTCGGTGCGCCTCGGCTCGCGCTCGTCGCGGTGCCGCTCGGCGTGGATGCGCAGCACGCCGTGCTCGACCGTCACATCGATGTCGCGCTGCGGATCGAGGCCGGGCAGCTCGGCGTGCACCGTGAAGGCGTCGTCCTCGACGAACTCCTCCACCCGGATGCCGGGCAGCGGGCTCTTGCCGTCCCAGCCGCCCATGAGCGCGAAGGCGTCGACCCATTCGGTGAACGGCGGGAAGATCGGGTGCTTCCGTGCGGCATCAGCAGTCATGATGAGCTCCCTCCGTCGGCGTCCGTCGTGCCCCATGTCTACTCCGCTTCTGCGGGGGCCTCAATGCGTGCCGGCGGATGCGCGGGCCGCGGCACGGTGGCGCCGCCCGGCACGCTCGTGGTTCGATGGCGAGGTGAGCGACACCGCCGAGATCCGCATCGTCGAGGCCAGCCGCGTGATCGCGGCCCCGCCGGAGGTCGTCTTCGAGCAGATCGCCGATCCGGCGAAGCAGCCCGCGTGGGATGGCAACGACAACCTGGGGCAGGCGCCCGAGGGGCAGCGCGTGCACGCGACCGGCGAGGTGTTCTCGATGGCGCTCACCTCGGGGGCGATCCGCGAGAACCACGTCGTCGAGTTCGAGGAGGGCCGCCGCATCGCCTGGATGCCGGCGGAGGCCGGGGGCGCGCCGATCGGCCAGCTGTGGCGGTGGGAGCTCGAGCCCGAGGGCGCCGGCACCCGCGTGACGCACACCTACGACTGGAGCGAGCTGCACGACGAGCCCCGTCTCGAGCGGGCTCGCGGCACGAGGGCCGAGAACCTGCTCGCCTCGATCGACCGGCTCGCGGCACTGCTGGAGGGCTGAACCGCCGCTGAGGCGACCCGCCGCGCGGTCGGCGAGCGCATCGGCAGCGCGACCGGGTAGGATGGGTGGCAGGCGTCAGCTCGCCGGTCACCGTTGGTGCCGCATCGCGGCATCCCGTGCACCGAAGCCGCCGTCACCCGCTCAGCGGGTCGCCGTCGAGTGACGGGCGATCCGCGCAGCATCAACGCCGGGGCCCGAGCATCGCGGCCCCGCCTCGAATGGAGGACATGTGGCAGACGCCGCAACCATCGATGCGCCGCAGACGGACTCCACCGAGCCGTCGGACGCATCCACCGAGCCGACGTCGCGCGACCGCGACGCGCTCATCCCGCAGCTCGCCCGCGCCGTGCGCCAGGTCGAGGCGGGCGTCAAGCGCGGAGCCGCCTCGCGCTCGACGCGCGTCAAGCTGCAGGTCGTCGCGCAGCTCGCCCGCGAGGAGCGGGCGCGCGTGAAGGGCGATGCCGCCCTCACCCCGGCCGAGCGCGCCGAGGATCTCAAGCGCCTCGACGGCATCGCCGTCATCCTGGCCAAGGCCGCGAGCCGCGAGCCCACGCTGCTGCCGCTGCTGGGAGAGGGCGCTCCGGTCACCGACGCGGTGAAGGAGCGCAAGCGCGAGATGCTGCTCGCCGCCGGCATCGAGCCCGAGCCCGAGCCGGAGGCCGCGAAGGAGCCGGAGGCGAAGGAGCCGCTCGCACCGCAGGTCGTGCCGCCCTCGGTGCACCGCGTCTCGCTCGCGAACCCCTTCCTCGAGCCCGATCTGACGCACGTGCGCCGCAAGCCCGAGCGCGACCGGCTCGCCGGCTTCGACCTGCTCTCGCCGCTCTACCTCTCGTTCGAGGTCGCGGCCGACGGCAAGCCGGCGTGCATGCCGCTGCCCGAGCCCAAGCAGCACGTCGCCCCGGGCGGCAAGGAGCTCATGCACCACCAGGCGCAGCTCGTGCAGGCCGCGCGCGACGGGCACCGCTCGTTCCTGCTCGCCGACGAGCCGGGCCTGGGCAAGACCGCGCAGGCGCTGCTCGCGGCGCAGGCGGCGGATGCGTTCCCGCTGCTGGTCGTCGCACCGAGCGTCGTGAAGATCAACTGGGCGCGCGAGACCGAGCGCTGGGTGCCCGGCCGCCGCGCCGCGGTCGTGCAGGGCGACGGCGACGAGCTCGACGCCTTCGCCGACGTCGTGATCGTCAACTACGAGGTGCTCGACCGCCACCTGGGCTGGCTCGAGCGCTTCGGCTTCCGCGGCATGGTCGTGGATGAGGCGCACTTCATCAAGAACACCCGCTCGAAGCGCTCGCGCCACGTGCTGCAGATCGCCACCGCCATGCGCGAGCGGGTCGGCAACCCGCTGCTGATGGCGCTGACGGGCACCCCGCTCATCAACGACATCGAGGACTTCGGCGCGATCTGGCGGTTCCTCGGCTGGATCGATCAGAAGGAGCCGAACGCCGAGCTCACCGACGACCTCGAGCAGATCGGCCTGACGCCGATGGATCGCGGCTTCTACCCGGCCGCTCGCAGGGCCGTGATCGACATGGGCATCGTGCGCCGCCGCAAGATCGACGTCGCGAGCGACATCCCCGCCCGTCGCATCGCCGACATCCCGGTCGAGCTCGACGACTCCGAGGTGCGCTCCATCCGTGCCGCGGAGCGCGAGCTCGTCGACCGCATGCTGCGGCGCTACGACGCCGCGATGCTGCAGCGCACCGCCGACGAGGATGCGTCGGTCGACGACGAGCTCGTGCACCGCATCGCCCGCGGCGAGATCGAGACGCAGGAGGGCGGCACGGGCGAGAACGTCTTCGCGCTCGCCCGCCGCATCGGCCGCGCGAAGGCCGATCTGGCCGCCGACTACGCGGCGCAGCTCGCGCACTCGGTCGGCAAGGTGGTCTTCTTCGCCAAGCACATCGACGTCCTCGACACCGCCGAGGCGACGCTCGAGCGTGCTGGCCTCAAGACGGTCTCGATCCGCGGCGACCAGACGCCGACGCAGCGCCAGAAGGCGATCGACGCGTTCACGAACGACGACTCGGTGCAGGTGATCGTCTGCTCGCTCATGGCCGCGGGCGTCGGCGTCAACCTGCAGGCGGCGGCCGACATGGTGCTCGCCGAGCTGTCCTGGACCGACGCCGAGCAGACGCAGGCGATCGACCGCATCCACCGCATCGGCCAGCAGATGCCGGTCACCGTGTGGCGCATCCTCGCCGCGCAGACGATCGACACCCGCATCGCCGAGCTGCTCGACACGAAGGCGGGCCTCGTCGGCCGCGCGATCGACGGTGCCGCGGGCGACGAGCCCACGAGCGGCGACCTGCGGCTCGCGGCGGTCGAGGGCATGCTGCGCGACGCGATCGTGGCACGAAGCCGCCCGTAGGCCGCCCTTCGACAGGCTCAGGGCCCGGGGCGCGCGACGCAGTCGCGCGCGTCACGAGACCGGAGGGAACCCATGGTGGCCGACGCGATCTTCGAGGATCCGCGGCTCGCGGCCGTCTACGACGCCCTCGACCCGGATCGCAGCGACCTCGAGGTCTACGCGAGCATCGCGGTCGACGAGCTCGGCGCGCGCTCCGTGCTCGACATCGGCTGCGGCACGGGCACCTTCGCGCTCCTGCTGGCCGACCGCGGCATCGAGGTGATCGGCGTCGATCCCGCCGAGGCGTCGGTCGACGTCGCCAGGGGCAAGACCGGCGCCGACCGCGTGCGGTGGCACGTGGGTGAGACGGATGCGCTGCCGCCGATCGCCGTCGACGCCGCGTTCATGACGGCGAACGTCGCGCAGGTCTTCCTCGGCGAGGCCGCGTGGCGCGGGGTGCTCGAGGCCGCGCGCGAGCGGCTGCGACCTGGCGGCACGCTCGTGCTCGAGTCGCGTCGCCCGGAGCGGCAGGCGTGGCTCGGCTGGACGCCGGAGGCGACCCGGCAGCTCGTCGAGGTGCCGCACGAGGGCCCCGTCGAGGACTGGATCGAGGTGACGCACGTGGATGCGGCCGACCCGGAGGGCACGCTCGTCACCTTCGTCTCGCCCACCGTCTTCCACCGCGACGGCCGCCGCGTCGACTCGGTCTCGACGCTCCGGTTCCGCACGCGCGCGGCGATCGAGCGCTCCCTCGCGGCGGCCGGCCTCGAGCTCGTCGACGTGCGCGACGCGCCCGACCGGCCCGGTCGCGAGTGGGTCTACCTGGCGCGGCGGCCGACCCCTGCTGGCTGAGCCGGTCCGTGCCCGTAGGGCACTGACCGTGTCGAAGCCCGTGTCGCGCGCTTCGACGCGCTCGGCCGCCTGCGGCGGCGGAGCGGCTCAGCGGGCTGCAGGCGCGTCGAGCCTCATCGCGCGCGCCTGCTCGAGCGCCTGCGTGAAGACCTCCGCAGGCTGCGCGCCCGAGAGGCCGAGGCGCATGTCGAAGACGAAGAACGGCACGCCGTTCACCCCGATCTCCTGCGCCTGCGCGATGTCGGCCCGCACGGCGGGCAGGTAGCGCTCATCCGCGAGCGCGTCGCGGATCTCGCGCGGCTCGAGGCCCGCCTCGGTGCCGATCGCGACGAGCGTGTCGACGTCGCCGATGTCGCCGCCGCGCTCGAAGTGGGCCGACAGCAGCGCGTCCTTGACCGCATCCGCCGCGCCCGGGGCCTGCGCCTCGCTCGCCTTCGCGAGGTGCAGCAGCTGGTGCGCGCGCAGGCTGTTCGCCACCACCAGCCGGTCGAAGTCGTAGCGCAGGCCCTCGCCGGCGGCCTGCGTCGAGACGTGCTCGAACATCTGCCGCACCTGCTCGACGGGCATGCCCTTGCGGCTCGCGAGGTACTCGACCTCGGTGCCCTCGTAGTGCTCGGGCAGGCTGGGGTCGAGCTGGTACGAGTGCCAGGTGACCGTCACCTCGTCACGGTGCTCCCAGGCGCCGAGCGCCTTCTCGAACCGGCGCTTGCCGATGAAGCACCAGGGGCAGGCCACGTCGGACCAGATGTCGATCTGCATGCTCGGGGCAACGCGGGGGAGCGGTGTCTGATTCCCGGTCTCGGCCTTCGACTCGGTCTGCGCGCTGGCGCGCGCGGACCGGCTCAGGCGGCAGCGGGGGTCAGGCGGCGGCGGAGGTCAGGCGGGCAGCTCGTCGATGAGCGCGTCGGCCTCCGGGTCGTCCCAGTCGTCGAGGTCGAAGTCGTCGTCGTCGTCGGCTGCAGCGGTCTCGGTCGCCGCGTCGTCGCCGCCCGCTGTGTCGGCCTCGGCCTCGTCCTCGTCGCCCAGCCACGCGTCGGCTGCCGCCTCGAGGTCGTCGTCGCCGCCCTCGTCGAGCTCGGCCTCGTCGCGCTCGGCATCCTCGGCGAGCTCGTCGCGCAGCCACTGCGCGAGCGCGCCGTCGGCCTCGGCCTCGACCATCGCCTCGACGTTCTCCTCGTCGAGCAGCAGGATCGCCGCGACCGTGTCGCCGTCCCTGCCGACGATCGTGTCGTCGTCGCCGTCCTCGCCGGGCACCCGCTCGACCGAGTCGTGCCAGCCCGCCATCACGTCCTCGACCTGCGCCGCGATCCGCTCGCGGTCCTCCATCCAGTCGGTCATCGCGCCTCCTCAGGATCCGAACGATGACCAGTCTGCACCCGACGCGGGTGACGCGCCTGCACGATGTAGTCGATGCCCGCGACCACGTGCAGGCCGACGCCCAGCAGCATGAGCGTCATGCCCGCCGGCGTCGCCCACGGCAGCACCGTGTGGCCCAGCAGCAGCACCACGATCGCCGTCAGCAGCAGCGCCGTGCGCGCCTTGCCGGCCCAGGAGACGTGGATGCTGCCGTCCCGCGCCGCCCGGCCGGCGAAGACCACCGTGGCGATGTCGACCGCGGCGATCACGCCGAGGATCCACCACTCGACGACGCCGCCGATGGCGAGCGCGAGCGTCACGCCGATGATGCCGATGCGATCGGCGACCGGGTCGAGCACCTCGCCGAGCCGCGACTCCTGGTGCAGGGCGCGCGCGAGCACGCCGTCGATCCAGTCGGTGGCGGCCCACGCCGCCAGCAGGATGACCGGCAGCCACGAGCCCGGCGCGCCCGTGACGATCAGCCAGCAGACCGGCACGAGCAGCAGCAGCCGCGCGAGCGTGACGACGTTCGGCAGCGTCAGCACGCGCGTGAAGAAGGGGTCGTCCGGATCGCGGTCGCGAGCCGAGATGAGGGGCATGCCCTCTTGATAGCACAGGCGTCCGACGCGGCCGGCAGGCTACGCGGCGCGCGCGCCCCAGCCCCGGGTCGCGAACCCCACGACGACGCCGACGAGGGCGCCGACCGCCGACTCCACCAGCCGGTCGACCAGCAGCACCTCCGGCGGGGTGGGCGTCGCCAGGTGCACCGCGAGCAGCGCGAGCGGCGTGATGCAGATCATCGCGATGCCGTAGTTGCGACCCACCAGCAGCTCGGCGCCGAAGGTGAACGCGACGATCAGCACCACGACCCACAGCGCCGATGGCTGCAGCGCCAGCAGTCCAGCCGCCAGCACCACGCCGAGGGTCGTGCCGAGGATGCGGTGCGTGCCGCGCACGACGCCGGCGGCGAAGGTGGGCGTCGAGACGGGCACGAGCGCCGAGACCATCGCCCAGTAGGGGTGGCCGATGCCGAGCAGCACGGCGATGGTGCCGGCCAGCAGCACGCCGATCGCGTAGCGCGCCACCCGCCGCAGCTGCACGCGGCGACCGGCGCGCAGCGTCCAGTCGCGCGAGAGCTCGCCCCGCGGCGTCGGCAGTCCGCGTGCTCGGCGCATCGCGGTGCCGGCCGAGCCGACCAGCACGGCGAAGGCGGCGGATGCGGCGGCCACCAGGGTGGCGGTGCCGGCGTCGGCGAGGGTGCCGTCCGGCAGCGATGCGGAGCCGGAGAAGGCGAACAGGGCGAAGAGCGGGCCGGGCGGATGCCAGTCCTCGGCGTCGGAGATGATCGAGATGACCCCCGCGAGCGCGGCGCCCGCGACGATCATCGGCCACGTGGGTGCAGGCAGGATCGCGAGCAGCGAGCCGAGCCCGACCATCGCGACCAGCACCGCGGCGGCCGTCAGCTGCATCGTCAGTCGCGACAGGTGCACGCGGTTGCGCCCGTAGAGCGCCGCGAACGCGCCGAACGCCGCCCACGGCGCCCACTCGGGCCTGCCGATGAGCAGCAGCAGCACGAGCGGCACCGCGGTCGAGATCGTGGCGCGGATCGCGACGCGGTGCGAACCCGCGTGGGGGCCGAAGGCGAGCAGGCTCTCGCGCCAGAAGACGCCGCCGCGCCCGTCGCCGGGAGTGGGCGCGGTCACCCGCGGGAGCCGGCGCACTGGGCCAGGCCCTGGCGCACCATCTCGACGACGCGGCCCGCGAAGACCTCGCGGGTGGCGGCGTCGAGCGAGCGCAGCGGGCCCTCGACGGTGAGGAGGGCGAAGCCGTGCACGGCCGACCAGGCGAGCGCCTCGGCACCCGCGCGATCCTGCTCGCTCAGCTCGCCGACCTCCACGAGCGCGTCGAGCGCGCGCTCGAGCTGCTCGTAGGGCGTGCGGCCGCAGGCGCCGCGCGCCCGCTCGTCGCGGGCGGCATCGAGGTTGTCCCGGGTGCGGAAGGCGAGCCGGAACAGCCCGGGCTCGCTCCAGGCGAAGCGGATGTAGCCGATGCCGGTCGCCGCGATGACGCCATCCGCCCGTGCCCGGGGATCGCCGGAGGGGACGAGCGCGATCTCGGCCTCCATCGCATCCGCCACCATCGCCTGCGCGCGCAGCGAGAGCTCCAACAGCAGCTCGTCATGGCCCTCGAAGTGCCGGTAGACGGCGGAGGGGGCGACATCGAGGCCGCGCGCGAGCTCGCGCACGCTGATGGCCTCCGGACCGCCGGACCGGGCGGCGTCGAAGCCTGCGTCGAGCAGCGCCCGACGCAGATCGCCGTGGAAGTAGCCCGATCTCGCCATCGCTCTTGATCCTACGCGCGGAGATGCATTAATGTGAACGCCGTTCACACCCGCGCGCACGAGGAGTCGACATGCCCGTCCAGATGGTCTTCCCGAACTACGCCGTCGCCGAGATCGCTCGGTCGACCGCCTTCTACGAGGCGCTGGGCTTCACCAGGAACCCCGACTTCAGCGACGAGACCACGAGCTGCATGGTCGTGAACGAGCAGGTGGCGGTGATGCTGCTCGAGCACGCGAAGTTCGACGAGTTCCTCACCGCCGGGCAGCAGCGCGCACCCCGCGACACGCTCGAGAACCTGCTCGCCATGCTGCTGGGAAGCCGCGACGAGGTCGATGCGTTCGCTTCCGCGGGCGCCGGTGCAGGCGGTACTCTCTCGAAGCCGGTCGAGGCGAACGAGTGGGGCATGTACGGCGGCCAGCTCACCGATCCCGACGGCCACATCATCGACTTCTTCTTCATGGAGGCACCGCAGGGCTGACCTGCGGTCCCCACCCTCACGCAGCGACGCGAACCCAGCGGGCACGATCCCGCTGGGCTTCGCGGCGCCTTCACGGAGCACCAAATGCAGACCGAAACGCAGAACGAGCGGCCGCTGCCGCAGTCCCCGTCCACCCAGCGACTCCCACCGGGCGGCGCCGTCACGATCGCCACGCTGCTGGTGTCGGCGTTCGTCGTCATCCTCAACGAGACCGCGATGAACGTCGCCATCTCGACCCTCATCCAGGATCCCGTGCTCGCCATCGACGAGCGCGCCGCGCAGTGGCTCACCACCGCCTTCATGCTCACGATGGCCGTCGTCATCCCGGCCTCCGGCTGGCTGATGGCGCGCTTCAGCAAGCGCACGCTCTACGTGGCCGCGATGGGCGCGTTCATCCTCGGCAGCGTGATCGCGGGCATCGCGCCCTCCTTCCCGCTGCTCCTGCTCGGCCGCATCGTGCAGGCCTCCGGCACCGCGCTCGTGTTCCCGCTGCTCATGACGACGGTCATGGAGCTCGTGCCGCCGGCCCGCCGCGGCGCCTTCATGGGCACCATCTCGATGGTGATGTCGGCCGCGCCCGCGCTGGGGCCGACCGTCTCCGGCGTCATCCTGCAGTTCGCCTCGTGGCGGTGGATCTTCCTCGGCATCGCGCCGCTGGCGCTGCTGTTCCTCTTCCTGGGCGCCCGCAACCTGGGCGGCAGCCCGCAGTCGCACCGACCGCGGCTGGACGCCGTCTCGATCCCGCTCGCGGCGCTCGGCTTCGGCGGCCTGGTCTACGGGCTCTCGCTGATCGGCGCTGCAGGGCTGCCCGCGTGGCAGCTGCCGGTCGCCCTCGGCGTCGGCGTCGTCAGCCTGGTCCTCTTCGTGCTGCGGCAGCTGCGCCTGCAGCGCACGGATGACGCGCTGCTCGACCTGCGCACCTTCCGGCACCCGCTGTTCACCGCATCCGTCGTGGTCATGACGATCGCGATGGCCGCGATGTTCGGCACGCTCATCATGCTGCCGCTCGTGCTGCAGGACTCCATGGGGCTCGAGCCGCTGCACGTGGGCCTCATCACGATGCCCGGCGCGCTCATGACGGGCCTGCTGGGGCCGGTGGTCGGCAACCTCTACGACCGCTGGGGGCCGAGGCCGCTCGTGATCCCCGGCGCGCTCGTCGTGCTGGGTGCGCTCGTGCTCTACACGACGCTGCACATCTCGACGCCCTGGTGGCTCGTGCTGATCATGCAGATGGTGCTGATGCTCGGCTTCGCCTTCACCTTCCCGCCGCTGTTCACCGTGTCGCTCGCCGCGCTGCCCAAGCACCTGTACGGGCACGGGTCGGCGACGATCAGCACCGTGCAGCAGGTCGCGGGCGCCGCGGGCACCGCGGCCTTCGTGACGATCATGGCGACGCGGCAGGCGCAGCTCACGAGCGAGGGGCTGCCGCACGGGGAGGCGCTGCTCGAGGGCGCGCGCATCGCGTTCATGGGCGCGGCCGCCCTGTGGGTGCTCGGCGTCGCCGCCACCTTCTGGCTGCGCAAGCCCGTCGACGAGGTGCCCGACGAGCCTGAGCACGACGAGCTCGAGAGCCAGGAGCTCGAGCACGACGGGCCCGCGCCGCGGTAGCGGTCCGCGATCGGGGCGGGGCAGGCGCTGCGGCGTCGGCCCCGCCCCGTGCGCTCGTCGGCCCGGGGTCGGCTCAGGCCTGCGGCCTCGGCTGCCCCATCACGCGCACGGCCTCTGCGGCGTGCTCCTCGGTCACCTGCACGCCGTAGCGCTCGGCCTTGAGCCCCTGCACGCTGGTGAAGTCGCGCCTGCCGCCCGTCATCGCGTGCTGCACCACGGCGGCGATCATGCCGAACGCCGCGCCCATCAGCACGGCCCAGATCACCCACGCCCAGGAGTTGGCGATGATGAGCCCGAACAGCAGGCCGACGAACAGCCCGAACCAGGCGCCGCCGAGGCCGCCGGTGAGGGCGGCGCGGCCGTAGGTCATGCGCCCGAGCACCTGCTCGACGGTGGTGAGGCCGGTGCCGATGATGCGCACGTGCTGCACCGGGAACTTGGCGTCGCTCAGCCGGTCGACGAGCGCCTGCGCCTGCTCGTAGGTGTCGAACTCCGCGATCGTGGTCGACGGGGGCGTCGGCTGCGTGCGGCCCTGCATGGGGTTCTGGGTGTCGGTCATGACGGCTCCTCCTCGCCCGCGCGGGCGCTCACCTGATCCTGGCACCGCGGGCTGTGCTCGGCCAGGGCGCGGCTGGGGCGCCAGATAGGTTTGCGGTCGTGGACGACATCCTGCGCTTCGCCGGCAGCTACTGGTGGCTGATCTTCATCGTCGGCCCCGTGGTGGGCGGATGGATCGGCGGCGTCGCGAAGTACAACGAGCGGCGCAGGCGCGACCGCATCGAGCTCGAGCGGGTGCGGCGCGCGCCGATGGCGCCGGTCGAGGGCGCCCCTGCCCGGGATGCTCAGTCGGATGCGCGGGCCGAGCAGGCGGACCGCGACCGGCAGATCGACCGCATCCTCGCCGACCACGACGAGGTCGACCGCCGCTGGCTCGACTTCGAGCTCGACGTGGCGAAGCTGATCGACTACCCGCTCATGACCGACATGCGGGAGCCGCTCACGCAGACCTTCCACCGCGCGAAGCGGGTCGCCGACGGCCTGCGGCCCGAAGCGCCTGCCGAGCTGCGCGCCCCGGAAGCGCTGGAGCGCTACCGCGAGGCGGTGCGCGACTACGAGGTCGCCTTCGAGGCGGCGGTGCGCGAGGCGAAGCGGCGCGCGCAGTCGGGCTTCAGCGCCGCCGAGCGCAGCCGGCTGGAGACGGCGCAGCGGCTCATGGCGCTCGCCGAGAGCGAGGCGTCGACGCCGGCCGAGCGGCAGAGCGCCTACAAGCAGGCGCGCAAGGAGCTCGACGGGCTCATCGCGCTGCCTGATGCGACGACGCGCGACATCGAGCACCGGATCGCTGGGGAGTTGAGCCCGTAGGACTCACGACCGTGAGTCCGAAGGGCTCAAGGTCGAGGAGCGTGCGGCCGCAGGTCGCACGCGTCACGAGACCTGCCCCCTAGCGCTAGGACTCACGACCGTGAGTCCGAAGCGCTCAAGGTCGAGGAGCGCGCCGGGCGCAGCCCGGCACGCGTCACGAGACCCGGCACCTAGCGGCGATCCTCCGGCGCCGCAGCGTGCAGGGCCGAGCCCTCGTCGGCCGGCTCGAACGCCGCGATCCTGGCCACCGCATCCGCCACCGTGCCGACGAGCGCGATGCCCGCCTCGCCGGGCCTGCCGCGCATGACGGCCTGCAGCAGCGGCCAGGCGGGCATCGTCTCGCTCCAGAAGGCCTCGCCGAGCAGCACGAGCGGCGCCCACGCGCCGTCGGCGGCGTAGGAGTTCTCGCAGGCGTCCTGGAAGACCTCCTGCACGGTGCCGCCGGCACCCGGCAGCACGACGAGGCCGGCGTTCGCGACCCGCAGCAGGATGTCCTCGCGGACGGAGTTCTGGAAGTACTTCGCGATCGCGGTGGCGAACGAGTTGGGCGGCTCGTGCCCGTAGTGCCAGGTGGGGATGCCGAGCGAGACGCCATCGCCGAGCCGCTGGGCGACCGCGCGCGCCGAGGCGATCCAGGCGTCGATGGAGCCGTGGAACGACGGCACCTCGGCGAGCTCGTCGACGGCGGCGTCGAGCTGCTCGGGCGAGAGCGCGACGGCGCGGGCGCCGAGGTTCGCGGCCTCCATCGCGCCGGGGCCGCCTCCGGTGGCGACGACGCGGCCCGCGCGGGCGAGGCCGTGCGCGAGGTGCGCGGCCTGCCGGTACTCGGCCGAGTCGCGCTGCAGCGCGTGGCCGCCCATGATGCCCACGATGCGCCTGCCCTGCACCCACTCGGCCAAGGCATCGTCGATCGAGTGGTCGTGCAGCGCGGCCGCGAGCGTGTCGGCCACGTCGTGGTGGCGGGTGCGCGACCAGGCGTAGACGCGGGCGTCGAAGCTCGCCGGGTAGCCGTGCTCGATGCCGTCCACGAGGTCGTCGGCGGTGTAGAGCGTCGAGCGGTAGGCGTTGAACGGCGTGTCGGGCACGTCGTCGAAGACCAGCGCGCCCTCGGCGACCAGCCGCGCCTTGGCCTCGGCCGGCAGGTCGGAGCCCATCACGAGCGCCCCGGCGCCGCCGAGCCGCTCGAGCGCCTCGCCGCGCTGCGTGAGGTCGACGTCCTGGATCCGCCAGCCGTCCATGCTCGTCGCGCCGCGCGCGAAGCGGTCGAAGGCGGCGAGCGACGAGATGTCGAGCCGTCTGCCGTGCTGCGGTCGCTGGTCGAAGTCGCGCATGCGGGGAGCCTACCCAGCGGCCACCGGCGTCGCGGCCACCACGATCCGGCTGCCGCCGCCGCGCTCCGGCACGACGGTGATGCGCGCGGGGATGCGCTCCTGCATCTGCTGCACGTGGCTGATGACGCCGACGCTGCGGCCGCCGGCGCGCAGCTCGTCGAGCGTCGCGAGCGCCGCCTCGAGGGTGTCCTGGTCGAGCGAGCCGAAGCCCTCGTCGACGAAGAGCGTCTCGAGCGAGACGCCGCCCGACTCGGCCTGCACGACGTCGGCGAGCCCGAGGGCGAGCGCGAGCGACGCGAGGAAGGTCTCGCCGCCCGAGAGCGAGCGAGCGGTGCGCGGCACGCCCGTGTGGGCGTCGAGCACCTGGATGCCGAGCCCGCTCGCCTTCCTGCGGTACGCGGTCGCCTCGTCGTGCAGCAGCGTGAAGCGGCCGTCGGTCATGGCGGCGAGCCGCAGGTTGGCGGCGTCGATGATCGCGCCCAGCCGGGTCGCGAGCACGTAGGTCTCGATGTCCTGCCGCAGCTCGTTGTCGCCGTGCAGCGCCGCGGCGAGCGCACGCACGGTCGCGGCGTGCTCCGCGCCCTCGGCGAGGGAGCGGATGGCCTCCCGCGCGGCCCGCAGATCGGCCGCGACGTGGTCACGGGTCGTCGTGGCTGCGGCGGCGGCCCGCGCCGCGGCGGCCGACGCGGCCGTCGCCTCGGCGAGCGCGCGCTCGACGGGCTCGAGCTCCGGCGCCTCGCCCTCGAGCGCCGCCAGCTCCGCCTGCGCGAGGACGCCCGAGGCGCTCGCGACGGCGTCGTCGTGCGTGCGGATGCGCTCGCGCAGCGCCGTGCGCTCGGCCGCCTCGAGCCGCATCGCGCTCGCGGCGGCGCGATCGAGCAGCCCGTGGCTGACGAGCGCGGCCTCGCCGGCCTGCGCGGCCCGCTCCTGCTCGGCCAGCGTCCTGGCGCGCTGCGCCTCGGCGTCGAGCCAGGCGCGCAGCGCTCGCGTGCGCCGCGAGACGGCCGCGAGCAGCGCAGCGGCGCTCTCGTGGCCGTCGAGCTCGCGCTGCAGTCGCGTGCGCGCGTCGTCGAGCCGCGTCGCCGCCAGCGCCGCGGCCGTCCGCGCGGCCTCGGCCTCGGCCTCGAGGGCGCTGGCCCGCTCCGCGAGCCCGGCGGCGCGCTCGTCGTGGCGCGCGAGCTCGTCGTTGCGCAGCTCGCGCTCCGCCTCGGCCGCGGCGCACGCGTCGCGCTCCGCGCGCGCCGCCGTGAGCTCGGCCGTGAGCGATGCGCGGTCGTCGGCGCCCGCCACCGCCTCGAGCCCGGCCAGCCGCCGCTCGAGCGACGCGAGCTCGTCGTTCGCCTCGCGGGCCGCGAGCATCGCGGCCTCCCCGACGGCGAGCGCGGCGGCCACGTCGTCGGCCGAGACGGCGTCATCGGCGGGCGGATGCGGGGCCGGATGCTCGAGCGCGCCGCAGACCGGGCACGCCTCGCCCGCGGTGAGCCCGCCCGCGAGCTCGCCGGCGATGCCCGCGATGCGCGCGGCCTGCAGCCGCTGCGCCTCGGCCGCTGCCTCGGCCTGCGCCGCGGCCGTGCCCGCCGCCGCGGCTCGGGCATCTCGCAGCGGTGCGGCGAGCGAGTCCGCTTCGTCGCGGGCCGCGAGCCGGCCCGCGACGGACTCGAGGGTGCGCTCGGCGGCCGCGAGGCCGGCCGCGCGGGTCGCGGCGGCCTCTCGCGCGCTCGCGATCGCCTCGCGCTGCGCGGGGGCCTCGGCGCGCGCGGCCCCGGCCGCGGCCGCCGCGCGGTCGGCCTCCTCGGCGCGCGCGACCGCCTGCGCCGCCGCGCGCTCGAGCGCCGGCAGGCCGCCCTCGAGCTCGGCCGCGGCGTTCGCGAACGCCCCGGCGTCGACCGCCAGCTGGTGCTCGTGGGCCACGACGTCGAGGGTCGGCTCGACCCCCTCCGGCAGCAGCTCGGCCGACTCGGCGGCGGATGCCTCGGCGTGCTCGGCGTCGGCATCCGCTCGGCTCCAGCGGTCGAGCGCGCTCGCGACCTCGGCGGCGCGGTCGGCCTCGGCGAGCCTCGCCCGGTCGGCGTCGACGGCGCCGGCCGCCTCCTCGAGGCCGCGCAGCTCGGCCTCGGCCGCCGCGCGGCGCACGAACCGCTCGGCGATCGCCGTCGCGGAGCGATGCGCCTCGCGCGCGGCCGCCTCGGTGCCCGCCGCGGCCCGCGCGGCGGCATCGGCACGCTCGACGTGCGCGGCGAGCCGCGACTCGGCGCCCGCGAGCGCCGGCTCGTCGACCGGGCCGGGCGCGGCCTCCTCGCTCGCCTCCTCCGCCTCGGGCGACTCCCGGGCGTCGAGCGCCGCGTCCGCCTCGAGCACGCGCGCGCCGCGCTCGTCGCGGCTGCGCTCGAGCTCGCCGCGGGCGGCATCGAGCTGCTTGGCGTCCGCGAGCAGCATCTCGCGCAGCCGCTGCATGCTGCCGGTGCCGAACAGCCGCTGCAGCAGCCGCTTGCGCTCGTCGCTCGATGCGGCCAGGAACTCGGCGAAGCCGCCCTGCGCGAGCAGGATCACCTGCAGGAACTCATCCTTCGTCAGCCCCAGGATGCTGCCGATCTCGGTGCCCACCTCCGCCGCGCTCGACGACAGCGGCTGCCACACGCCGTCGACGAGCTCGAGCAGCTGGGCCGAGGCCTTCTCCCTGGTCGTGCCCGTGCCGCGCTGCTTCGGCCGCTCGTACTCGGGGCTGCGGCGCACGCGCAGCACCCGGTCGCCGACCGCGAGCTCGAGCTGCACCCAGGTCGCCTGCTCGGGGCCCGCGAGGTCGCTGCGCAGGTGCGGGCGGGCGTCGTAGCGCGGCGCGCTGCCGTAGAGCGCGAAGGTCACGGCGTCGAGGATGCTCGACTTGCCGGCGCCCGTCGGGCCGGCGATCAGGTAGACGCCGTCGGCGTCGAACGACGTGAAGTCGATCTCGAAGCGCTCGCGGTAGGGGCCGAACGCCGCGAGCTCGAGCCGCAGCAGCCTCATCGCGCGAGCTCCGAGGACGCCACGCGGGCGAGCGCCTCGCGCACGAGCGCCGCCTCCGCATCGCTCGCCCCCACGCCCGAGCGCACGTGCGCGAGGAAGCCGTCGACGATCTCGGCCTCGCTGCGCCGCGCGAGCCGCTCGCGCAGCGCCGCCGCCGGTGCGGCCTCGCCGCCCACCCAGGTGACCTCTGCGCAGTGCGGCCAGCGCTCCCGCAGTCGCCGCATCGCATCCATCGGGCGCAGCCGGTCCGTCAGCCGCACGCGCAGCCAGTCCTGCTCGGTGCCGTCGTGCCGCGGGTCGGCGAGCAGCGCGTCGAGCTCGCCCTCGAGGGTCGTGAGCGCCCTCGGCACCGGCAGCCCGACCCAGGTGACCTCCTGCAGCCCATCCGCCCCCAGCTCGACGAGCCAGCCGCCCCGCTCGGGCGAGCGCTCGCGGAACGAGTAGTGCAGCGGCGCCCCCGAGTAGCGCACGTTCGGCGCCAGCCGCTCGCGCGAGTGGATGTGGCCGAGGGCGACGTAGTCGATGCCGTCGAAGGCGTCGATCGGCACGACGTCGAGCCCGCCGGCGGTGATGTCGCGCGGAGCGTCGTCGAGCTCGCCCACCGCCGCGGGATCGAGCGGCTTCGCCGCGACGGCCGCCGCGAAGCAGTGCGCGAGCACGACGGTGCGGCCCGGGTGCTGCGCGCTCGCGGCGCGCACCGCATCCATCGCCCATCGCACCGCGTCGGCCTGGCTCGCGATGCCGGCGTCGGGCAGCGCGGCGCGCAGCGCGACGGGCTCGAGGTAGGGGAGCGCGAAGACCTGCACCGGGCCGTGCTCGTCGGCGAGCTCGATGCGCCACGACTCCGGCTCGAGCGCGCGCGTGCTCAGGTGCAGGCCGCCCGCCTGCGCGAAGCCCGCGTTCGCGCCCAGCCGGGCCGCGGAGTCGTGGTTGCCGCTCGAGAGCACGATGCGCGCGCCCGCCTCGCGGATCGCCGCGAGCGCGCCCGTGAGCGCATCGACGTGGCGGCCCGCGGGCATCGCCGAGTCATACACGTCGCCGGCGACGAGCACGACATCGATGCGCTGTGCGCGAACGATCCCGGGGATCTCGCCGAGCACGCCGAGCAGCGCGTCGAGGGTGTCCGCCCCGTGGAACGTGCGCCCGACGTGCCAGTCGGAGGTGTGCAGCAGCCGCATGCCACCACGCTAGGGGCGGCGGCCGACGCACATCGGCGCCATGCCGCGCAGATAGACTGCCTGGAGCCCCTGCCCGTGCTCGAGAGGGACTGCACCGCGTGCTGCTCACTGTGTCGATACTCGCCCTCCTCGGCGTGGTCGCCAGCGCGCTCAGCAGCCGGATGGGCCGCTTCGTCTTCCTGCTGCCCGCGGCGGCCAGCATCGGCGCCGCGATCTGGTTCGGCATGCAGGGCCCCGCGGTCGCCGCCGGGGCGGTGCTGCAGGAGCGCGTCGAGTGGATGCCCGCGCTCGACATCGCGATCGACCTGCGGCTGGGCGCCCTGCAGTGGCTGCTGGCGATGGTCGTGCTGGGCGTCGGCGGCCTGATCTTCGTCTACTGCGCCTGGTACTTCGAGTCGAAGACGCTCGCCTCCCGCACCGTCGGCCTGCTCACGGGCTTCGCCGCCTCGATGCTGCTGCTCGTGCTCTCGGACGACCTGATCGTGCTGCTGGTCGGGTGGGAGCTCACGACGGTCTTCAGCTACCTGCTGGTGGGCCTCAACCACCGCTCCGCGAGCAACCGGCGCGCCGCGCAGACGGCGCTCATCGTGACCACGATCGGCGGGCTGACGATGCTCGTCGGCGTGATGCTGCTCGAATCCGAGACCGGCACCTTCTCGCTCGCCGCGACGCTCGAGGCGGTGCCGCAGACGGGCGCAGCCGCCTGGGCGGCGGCGCTCATGGTGGTGGGCGCGCTCTCGAAGTCGGCCATCGTGCCGTTCCAGTACTGGCTGCCCGGCGCCATGGCCGCGCCGACGCCGGTGTCGGCGTTCCTGCACGCCGCAGCGATGGTCAAGGCCGGCATCTTCCTCATCGCCGCCCTCAGCCCCGCCTTCGTCGAGCTGCCGTGGTGGCGCTGGGGCCTCGTGGGCCTCGGCATCATCACGATGCTGCTGGGCGCCGTGCGGGCGATGCGCCAGCTCGACATCAAGGTGCTGCTCGCGCACGGCACCGTCAGCCAGCTCGGCCTGCTCGTGACCGTGCTCGGCATCGGCACGCACGCCTCGATGCAGGCCGGGCTCACGCTGCTGGCGGCGCACGCGGTGTTCAAGGCTGCGCTGTTCATGGTGGTGGGCGTCGTCGACAAGGCCACCGGCACGCGCGACCTGCGCGAGCTCGGCGGCCTGGCGAGACGGATGCCGCTGGCGGCCGGCGCGGCCATCCTCGCGGCCGCGTCGATGGCCGGCATCCCACCCGCGCTGGGGTTCCTCGGCAAGGAGGCAGCGCTCGACGCCGCGCTCGGCGACGCCGACGGCGGGCTCATGGCGATCGGCTGGCTCGCGTTCATCGGCATCGCGGTCGGCGCCGCCCTCACGGTCGCCTACTCGCTGCGCTTCGTGATGGGCGTCTTCTTCGGGCGGCTCGTCACCGAGCCGAAGCGGCGCTCGCGCGCGCTCGTCGTCGCACCGGTGCTGCTGGCGCTGCTGGGCCTCGTCGCCGGCTTCGGCGGCGACCTCATCTCCGCCCTGCTCGAGCCGCAGGTCGACGCCGTGCCCGCAGGCGAGGACGCCCCGCACCTGGCGCTCTGGCACGGCTTCACCCCCGCGCTCATCTCGTCGATGGTCGCGTGGCTGCTCGGCGCGCTGCTGCACCGCTCGATCGGCGGCCGCCGGCGCGCGCCGCACGGGCAGGATCCGCTCGAGCGCGGGTATCACGCGGGCATGCGCGCCCTCGACCGGCTCGCGGTCGAGGTGACCGGCCGCATCCAGACCGGTTCGCTGCCGATGCACCTGACGACGATCCTGCTCGTGACCGTCGCGTTCCCCGGCATCGCGCTGCTGCTCTCCGGCGCCCTCACGAGCGACGTGCGGCTGTTCGACTCGCCGGGGCAGGTCGCGACGGCAGTGATCGTCAGCATCGCCGCGGTCGCCGTCACCACCACGCGCGGCAGGCTCAAGGCCTTCATGCTGCTCTCGGTGGTCGGCTACGGCGTCGCGCTGCTGTTCCTGCTGCACGGCGCACCCGATCTCGCGCTCACGCAGGCGCTGGCGGAGACCGTCTTCCTGGTGATCCTGGTGCTCGTGCTGCGGCGGCTGCCGAAGTACTTCACGAACCGGCCGCTGCGCGCCGCGCGCTACCTGCGGGCCATGCTGGGCATCGCCGTCGGCACCTTCGGCGCGCTCGCGGCGCTCGCGGCGCTGCAGGCGCGCACCGGCGAGCCGATCTCCGACGGCTTCTACCGCTGGGCCTACGAGTTCGGCCACGGCGAGAACATCGTCAACGTCACGCTCGTCGACATCCGCGCGTGGGACACCCTGGGCGAGGTCTCGGTCGTGCTGGCCGCCGCGACGGGCGTCGCGAGCCTCATCTTCGTGCGCAGGCCCACCGCCGGCACGCCGCGCCAGACGCAGTCGGCCACCGGCCGCCGCACCTGGCTGCGCGGCGCGTTCACCTCCGAGCAGCTCGCCTCGCCGGTGCTCGAGATGATGACGCGACTGCTCTTCCCGGTGATGATGACGCTCTCGATCTACCTGCTGGCGGTGGGGCACAACGAGCCCGGCGGCGGCTTCGCGGGCGGCCTGGTCGCGGGCATCGCGCTCGCTGTGCGCTACCTCGCGGGCGGCGGGCAGGAGCTGCTCGAGGCGGTGCCGTTCGACGCCGGCAAGCTGCTCGGCGGCGGCATGGCCGTCGTGGTGCTGAGCGTCATCTGGCCGGTGCTCATCGGCGGGCGCATCGGCGAGTCGTACGCGATCGAGGCGACGCTGCCGCTGCTGGGCGAGCAGAAGCTCGTCACCACCGTCTTCTTCGACATCGGCGTCTGGCTCATCGTGATCGGCGCCATGCTCGACTTCGTGCGCTCGCTCGGCGCGGGCATCGACCTGCACAGCGAGCAGAACGTCGCACCCCGCCCGCAGTGGCGCTCCGACCGATCGCTGCCCGGCGAGGGGGTGCGCCGATGACCCCGACGCTCATCCTCGCCATCGCCGGCGGCGTGCTCATCGCCGCGGGCGTCTACCTGCTGCTCGAGCGCAGCCTCATGCGCATCCTCGCGGGCGTCATGCTGGCTGGCAACGGCATCAACCTGCTCTTCCTGGTCTCCTCCGGCCCCGCGGGGACCGCGCCCATCGTGGGCGAGGATCCGGAGGCGATCGCCGATCCGCTGCCGCAGGCGATGGTGCTCACCGCCATCGTCATCTCGCTCGCGACCAGCGCGTTCCTGCTCGCCATGTCCTACCGCTCCTTCCAGCTCGAGGGGCACGACGAGGTCGCCGACGACGTCGAGGACGCCATCGTGCGCCGCCGCGCAGAGGCCGACCTCTCGAGCGAGGCCTACGTCGACACCTCGTCCGACTCCGACTCCGAGTCGGGCGGCAGGGCCGACTCCGAGCTGGGCGGCAGGCCGGAGCGAGAGACCGGCAGCCGCGCAGAGGACGAGGAGGCGCGCTGATGGACTTCGCGAACCTCGTCCCCATCCCCGTGCTGCTGCCGCTGCTGGCGGCGGGCATCACGCTCATCCTCGCGCGCCACCCCGCGTGGCAGCGGGTGGTCTCAGGCACCACGCTCGCCCTCGTGGCTGTCTTCGCGCTCATCCTGTGCCTGGCGGCGGATGCGCAGGGCCCGATCGTGCTGTGGGTCGGGGCCTGGCCGGAGGGCCTGGGCATCGTGCTGGTCGCCGATCGGCTCTCGTCGCTCATGGTGCTGGTCTCGAGCATCGTCACCGCGATCGTCGTCATCTTCCCCTCCCGGCGCGACGTCTCCGACAGCGCCGACGGCGCACCGGTGTCGGTCTTCCACCCGACCTTCCTGGTGCTGACGGCGGGCGTGTCGAACGCGTTCCTCGCCGGCGACCTGTTCAACCTCTTCGTCGGCTTCGAGATCCTGCTGTTCTCCTCCTACGTGCTGATCATGCTCGGCGCGACGAGGGAGCGCGTGCGCGCGGGCTCGACCTACGTGGTCGTGAGCGTGCTGTCGTCGCTGCTGTTCCTGCTGGCGCTGTCGATCGTCTACGGCGCCACCGGCACGGTGAGCTTCGCGCAGCTGCCGGAGCGGCTCGCGGCCCTCGACCCGGGCATGCAGCTGACGATCCAGCTGCTGCTGCTGGTCGTGTTCGGCATCAAGGCGGCGGTGTTCCCGCTGCAGGCGTGGCTGCCGGACTCCTACCCGACGGCTCCCGCGAGCGTCACGGCGGTCTTCGCGGGCCTGCTGACCAAGGTGGGCGTGTTCGCGATCATCCGCCTGCAGACGCTGCTCTTCCCCGACAGCCCGCTCACCGACCTGCTGCTGGTGGTCGCGATCCTGACGATGCTGCTGGGCATCCTGGGCGCCCTCGCGCAGGGCGAGATCAAGCGTCTGCTCTCGTTCACGCTCGTGAGCCACATCGGCTACATGCTGCTGGGCATCGCGCTCGGCACCGAGGCGGGCCTGGGCGGCTCGATCTTCTACATCGTCCACCACATCCTGGTGCAGACGGCGCTGTTCATCGTGGTCGGGCTCATCGAGCGGGTGGGCGGCTCGACGAGCCTCGCGCGCCTCGGCGGCCTCGCCGCCGTGCCGCTGCTGGCGGTGCTCTATCTGCTGCCAGCGCTCAACCTGGGCGGCATCCCGCCGTTCTCGGGCTTCCTCGGCAAGGTGGCGCTCATGGATGCGGCGCTCGCGACCGAGACGCCGCTCGCGCTGATCGCGGTGATCGCGGGCGTCGCGACGAGCCTGCTCACGCTCATCGCGGTCATCCGCGTCTGGCAGCGCGCCTTCTGGCAGGATCGCGGCGAGGACGACGACCGCGTGCACTCGCTGCGCGTGCTGCCCCGCATCTGGGTGGTCGCGGCCTCGGCCCTGGTCGGCATCACGGTGCTGCTGACGGTCATCGCCGGCCCGCTGACCGACTTCGCCTACCGCGCCGCCGTCGACATCCAGGACGGGGCGTACACGACCGCCGTCGAGGAGGCGCTGCCATGAAGCGGCCGAAGCTGCGCTACCGGGTCTCCTTCCTCGCGACCATCGGCCTCGCCATCGTGTGGATGATGCTGTGGGGCGAGCTGACGCTCGGCGCCGCCATCTGGGGGCTGCTGGTCGCGCTGCTCATCCAGGTGCTGTTCCCCCTGCCGGACGTGCCGGAGCTCGAGTCGTTCCGCCCCATCGGCTTCGGCCGGCTGGTCGTCGTCACGCTCTGGGGCCTGACGGTCTCGAGCTTCCAGGTCGCCGCCAAGGTGCTGGCGTTCTGGCGCCCCACCAGGAACGCCATCATCGAGGTGCGGCTGCGCAGCGACTCGGCGTTCATCACCGCGATCACGGCCGAGCTCGTCACGCTCGTGCCCGGCTCGGTGGCGATCGACGCAGGGGAGCGCTGGCTGCTCGTGCACGTGTTCGACGCCTCGACCCCCGAGGCCGTCGAGAAGGCGCGGGCGAGCGCGCTCGCGACCGAGGCGACCGCGCTGCGGGCCTTCGGCACGGCCGAGGACCGCGCGCTGCTGGAGGAGGACTGATGGATGCCGTGCTCGCGATCGCGGGAGTGATGCTGGTGCTCGCCGCCTCGCTCACGCTCGTCCGCATCGTGCGCGGGCCCGGCCCGGCCGACCGCGTGGTCGCCACCGACGTGCTCATCACCACGGTCGCCGGCTCGCTCGCCGTGGCGGCGGCGATCAGCCACGACAGCTCGACGCTCGCCGTCATCGTGGTGCTGTCGCTGCTCGCCTTCGCCGGCACCGTCTCGATGGCGCGCTTCGTGGCAGGGCGGGAGGGCGTCGTCGGGACGGGACCCGACGCATCCGCCCCCTCCTCCGCCCCCGATGAGCCGAGCGATCCGGAGGGGGAGTCGGGCACCGCCGACGAGACCGGCCCCGCCGGGCCGGCCCGCGAGGGGAAGGACGTGCCATGACGCTCGAATCGATCCTCGACATCGTCGGCTCCGTCCTGATCGTCATCGGCGCCGGGTTCACGCTCACCGCCGCGATCGGGCTCGTGCGCCTGCCCGACGTGCTCAACCGCATGCACGCGGCCTCGAAGCCGCAGACGCTCGGGTTCCTGCTGCTGTGCGCCGGCCTCGCGACGGTGCTGCGCGAGCCCGGCGCGACGACGATGCTCATCCTGGCGGCGGGCATGCAGCTCGTGACGGCGCCGGTCGCGACCCAGATGATGGGCAAGGCCGCCTACCGCACCGGGCAGTTCCGCGCCGACATCGTGGTGGTCGACGACCGCACGCCCGAGGATCCACCCGCTGCCGACGACGAGCAGCCCGAGGACGAGCCGCAGACCCGATAGGATCACCGGAAGACACGCACAGCCGGCCGCTGCACGCCCGGGCGGGAGAGCCCCTCAGGGGGCACCGAAGGAGCAAGCCTCCCCGCCAAACTCTCAGGTTCTAGAACCGCTCGGGAAGGCCACACTGGAGCAGATCATGGCGATCGGCGACAGTGGGGGAGTCCAGACCGATGGAGGACTCATGACCGTGACGGATGCGACAGCGACCGGGGGCGCCGCACCGGCGACGCCGCTGCTCGCCGTGCACGAGGCTGCCGGGGCGCAGCTGATCGACTTCGCCGGCTGGCAGATGCCGGTGCGGTACGGCTCCGATCTGGCCGAGCACGAGGCCGTGCGCGAGCGCGCCGGCCTGTTCGACCTGAGCCACATGGGCGAGCTGCGGGTGAGCGGGGCGGGCGCCGCCGAGTTCCTCGACTTCGCGCTCGCCGGCCGCCTCTCCGCCATCGAGCCGTGGCAGGCGAAGTACTCGCTGCTGCTCGCCGAGCACGGCGGCATCATCGACGACCTCATCGTGTACCGCACGGGCGACACGGAGTACCTGGTGGTCGCGAACGCATCCAACCGGCACGCAGTGCTCGAGGCGCTCACGGCGCGCATCTCCGGCTTCGACGCGACGGTCGTCGACGAGACCGAGCAGACCGCGCTGGTCGCGGTGCAGGGCCCGGCCTCGCTCGCGATCGTGCAGGCGATCGGGCTCGAGTCCGAGCCGCTCGAGCCGCTGCGCTACTACCGCAGCCTGCCGGGCGTCTTCGAGGGCGAGGACGTGCTCGTCGCCCGCACCGGCTACACCGGCGAGGACGGCTTCGAGCTCTACGTCGCCGCGCACGCCGCCGAGGATCTCTGGCGCGCGCTCGTGCTCGCCGGCGAGGCGCACGGCATGGCGCTCTGCGGCCTCGCCGCGCGCGACACGCTGCGGCTCGAGGCGGGCATGCCGCTCTACGGCAACGAGCTCTCGATCGACGTGCTGCCCGCGCAGGTCGGCCTCGGCCGCGTGGTCGCGCTGAAGACCAAGGGCGACTTCGTCGGTCGCGCGGGCGTCGAGACCGGTCCCGCCGAGGGGGCCCCGGTGCTCGTCGGCCTGACCGCCGAGGGCCGCCGCGCGCCGCGGGCCGGCTACCCCGTGCTCGACGGCGACCGCGTCGTCGGGGCCGTCACGAGCGGCGCGCTGTCGCCCACCCTGGGCCATCCGATCGCGATGGCGCTCGTCGAGCCCGGCTCGAGCGCGTCCGAATCCCTGTCCGTCGACGTGCGCGGCACCCACCTGCCGGCCGCCATCACCACGCTGCCGTTCTACAAGCGAGAGGCCTGATCATGAGCGAGACCCAGTACACCAAGGACCACGAGTGGATCCGCACCGAGGGCGACATCGCCACGGTCGGCATCACCGACTACGCCCAGGCGCAGCTCGGCGACGTGGTCTACGTCGAGCTGCCGGGCGTCGGCCGCACCTTCGCCGCCGGCGAGTCGCTGGGCGAGATCGAGTCGACGAAGTCGGTCGGCGAGCTCATCGCGCCCGCGGCGGGCGAGGTGGTCGAGGTCAACGACGAGGTCGCGGGCGACCCGACGCTCGTGAACTCGGGCGCCGAGGGCGCCGGCTGGCTCGTGAGGCTGCGCTTCAGCGAGCAGCCCGAGCTGCTCGACGAGGCCGCGTACCGAGAGCTCACCGCCTGATGCGGCCGTTCGTCGACCGCCACATCGGAACGGATGCGGCGGCGCAGCAGGCGATGCTCGAGGCGGTCGGCTTCGACTCGCTCGAGGCGCTCATGGATGCCGCGGTGCCCGCGGGCATCCGCACCGCCGGCAGCGGCATCGGCGAGGCGGCCTCCGAGACCGCCGCGCTCGCCGAGCTGCGCGAGCTCGCGGGCCGCAACCGGGTGCGCCACAGCGCCATCGGACTCGGCTACCACGGCACCGTCACGCCCGCGCCGATCAAGCGGCTCATCCTCGAGAACCCCTCCTGGTACACGGCCTACACGCCCTACCAGCCCGAGATCAGCCAGGGCCGCCTCGAGGCGCTCATCAACTTCCAGACGATGGTCGCCGACCTCACGGGCCTCGACATCGCCAACGCCTCGATGCTCGACGAGGGCACCGCCGTCGTCGAGGCGATGCTCCTCGCCCGTCGCGCCTCGAAGTCGGCCTCGAGCGTCTTCGTCGTCGACGCCGACCTGCTGCCGCAGTCGAAGGCGCTGCTGCGCCACCGCGCGCACGCGACGGGCATCGAGCTCGTCGAGGTGCCGCTCGCCACGACCGCCCCGGCCGACCTCCCCGACTCCTTCGGCGTCATCGCCCAGCTGCCCGGCGCATCCGGCCTCGTGTGGGATGCCAGCGGCATCTTCGCGGCGAACACCGAGATGGGCGGCGTGCCCGTCGCGGCCGCCGACCTGCTCTCGCTCGCGCTCATCGAGGCGCCGGGCACCCAGGGTGCCCGCATCGCCGTCGGCTCGTCGCAGCGCTTCGGCGTGCCGATGGGCTTCGGTGGCCCGCACGCGGGCTTCATGGCGGTCGACGACGCGCTCACCCGCCAGCTTCCCGGCCGACTCGTGGGCGTCTCGGTCGACGCCGACGGCTACCCCGCCTACCGGCTCACGCTGCAGACCCGCGAGCAGCACATCCGGCGCGAGAAGGCGACGAGCAACATCTGCACCGCGCAGGTGCTGCTGGCCGTGATGGCCTCGATGTACGGCGTCTACCACGGCGCCGACGGCATCACCGCGATCGCCGAGGGCGTGCACGGCGTGGCCACCCGCTTCGCCCGCGCCGCCCGCACCGCGGGCATCGAGCTCGTGCACGAGTCGTTCTTCGACACGGTGCGGATGCGCGTGCCCGGCGAGGCGCGCGCGCTCCAGTCGCGCGCGGCCGAGGCCGGCATCCTCGTGCACGTCGTCGACGACGACACCCTGCACGTCTCGTTCGACGAGACCTGGGCGGAGGTGGGCACGGGCGTGCCGCTCGTGCGCCTGCTCGAGGCGCTCGGCCTCGAGGATGCCGCGGCGCTCGGCTCCGAGCCCACGGCGATCCCCGCCTCGCTCGCGCGCCAGAGCGCGTTCATGACCCACGAGGTGTTCCGCACCCACCGCTCCGAGACGCAGCTCATGCGCTACGCGAAGCGGCTCTCCGACCGCGACTACGCGCTCGACCGCGGCATGATCCCGCTGGGATCCTGCACGATGAAGCTCAACGCCGCCGCCGAGATGGAGGCCATCACCTGGCCCGAGTTCTCGCAGCTGCACCCCTACGGGCCGCTCGAGGATGCGTCAGGGTCGCTCGCGCTCGTCGACCAGCTGGGAGAGTGGCTGGCGAGGATCACCGGCTACGACACCGTCTCGCTGCAGCCGAACGCCGGCGCGCAGGGCGAGCTCGCGGGGCTCATGGCCATCCGCGGCTACCACCGCTCGCGCGGCCAGGAGCACCGCGACGTCGTGCTCATCCCGGCATCCGCGCACGGCACGAACGCCGCGAGCGCGGTGCTCGCGGGCTGCCGCGTGGTGGTCGTCGCGACCAGTGAGAACGGCGACGTCGACCTGGCCGATCTGGACGCGAAGATCGCGGCGCACGCCGACGACCTCGCGGGCCTGATGATCACCTACCCGTCGACGCACGGGGTGTACGAGTCCGAGATCCGGCGCGTCTGCGACGCGGTGCACGAGGCGGGCGGCCAGGTCTACATCGACGGCGCCAACCTCAACGCGCTGCTCGGGCACGCGACCTTCGGCGACATGGGCGGCGACGTCAGCCACCTCAACCTGCACAAGACCTTCTGCATCCCGCACGGCGGCGGCGGCCCGGGCGTCGGCCCGGTGGCGGCGAAGGCGCACCTCGCGCCCTTCCTGCCGCGCGACCCGCGCGAGGAGTCCGAGCTCATCGACGGCGTCCGGGTGGGCGCGAACCCGGTCGCTGCGGCACCCTGGGGCTCGGCGTCGATCCTGCCGATCTCGTGGGCCTACGTGCGCATGATGGGGCTCGAGGGGCTGACGAAGGCGACCGCGAGCGCGGTGCTGGCGGCCAACTACGTCGCCGCGCGCCTGCGCGAGCACTTCCCGGTGCTCTACACGGGCGAGCACGGCCTGGTGGCGCACGAGTGCATCCTCGACCTGCGCCCGCTCAAGGAGGCCACCGGCGTCACGAACGACGACGTCGCCAAGCGCCTGGTCGACTACGGCTTCCACGCTCCGACCATGTCGTTCCCGGTCGCGGGCACCCTCATGGTCGAGCCGACCGAGTCGGAGGACCTGGCAGAGATCGACCGCTTCATCGACGCCATGATCGCGATCAAGGCAGAGGCGGATGCGGTGGGTCGCGGCGAGGTGCCGCTGGCCGAGAGCGCGCTGCGGCGGGCGCCGCACACGGCGGGCTCGATCGTGCACGGCGAGTGGGCCAGGCCGTACACGCGCGAGCAGGCGGTCTTCCCGGTGCCGGGCGTCGAGCACGCCAAGTACTGGCCGCCGGTCTCCCGCATCGACCAGCCCTACGGCGACCGCAACATCGTCTGCAGCTGCCCGCCGGTGGAGGCCTTCGCCTAGGACCCGAACAGCCCCGGGAAGCTCGCGTACGCCCACGGGTAGCCGATGAAGACGGCGACGTCGATGAGCGTGTGCGCGACGATGAGCGGCAGCAGCCTGCCGGTGCGCGCGTAGAGCCAGCCGAACAGCAGGCCCATCGCGATGTTGCCGATCATCGCCGGCACGCCCTGGTAGAGGTGGTAGACGCCGCGCAGCAGCGCCGCAGAGACGATGATCTGCCAGGTGCCCCAGCCGAGCCGCCGCAGCCGCTCGAAGAGGTAGCCGATCACGATCACCTCCTCGGTGAGGCCGGCGCGCAGGGCCGAGAGCAGCAGCACGGGCACCGTGAACCATTGCGCGTCGAGCGGTGAGGGCACGACGTCGACGGTGAGCCCCATGGCCCGGCCGGCGAAGTACAGCGCGAGCCCCGGCACGCCGATGACGAGCACGAGGGCGGTGCCGGATGCGCCGTCGCGCCACGGGCGGGTGAAGTCGACACCGAGGGCGCCCAGGTGGGGCCGCCGGGCGCGCCACAGCAGCCAGATGACGAGCGCCACGGGCACCAGGTCGAGGAAGACGCCTGTCAGCTGGTAGAGCAGGTCGAGCCAGGCGCGATCCGAGCGGGTGGGGTTGAGCGCCACCTGCTGCTCGCCGATGGGCGCCTCGCGGGTGTTCAGGTCGACGAACTGCAGCACCGACCACAGCGCGCTGGCGCCGAGCGAGAGCAGCAGCACCAGGGCGATCTCCGCGACGAGCCGGCGTCGCGATGCCGGGCGGTGCTCGGCGGACAGGATGGCAGACACCCCTCAACGCTACGGCCAGCCAGGCTCAGCGTCGCGCAAGCACCAACTTGGTAACGATCGAGTCACCAGGCCGATCGCGCGCTTTCGGCGTGCATAGACTGCCCGTATCTCAACGAGCACTGCGGCTCTTGCGGCCGTGCGCTCACCTTGCACAGGAGGAAACACCAGTGACACACATGATGAGGCGTCGCGGTCGCGCGCTCGCCGGGCTGGCCATCGGCACTGCCGCGATGGTCGCGCTCGCGGGCTGCACCACGAGCACCCCCGAGACCGGAGAGTCCGGCGACACCGAGGGCACCACCGGCGGCACGATCAGCGTCGCGCAGACCAACGCGGCGACGGCGCTGAACTCGTCGACGCCGGACACCAACCTGAACACCAACGGCATGGTCGACTACCTGATGGGCATGGGCACGGGCCCGGGCTCGTTCTTCTACGTCGACCCCGAGTTCAACGTGGTGCCCGACGAGACGAACGGCACCGTCGAGCTCGTGAGCGAGGACCCGCTGGTCGTCACCTACACGCTCGACCCCGAGGCCGTGTGGTCCGACGGCACCCCGATGACGACCAACGACCTGCTGCTGTCGTGGGCGATCCAGTCGGGCTACTACGACGACGCCACCTTCGACGAGGCGACCGGTGAGGTCACCGAGGGCAACGTGTACTTCCAGCTCGCGGGCTCGACCTCGGGTCTCGACACCACGGAGTTCCCGGAGATCGACGCCGAGGCCGGCACGCTGACGCTCACCTACGGCGAGCCCTTCGTCGACTGGAACCTCGTCAACCTCATCACCAAGCCCGCCCACGTGTTCGCTGAGCACGCCGGCTTCGGCTCGGCCGAGGAGCTCGCCACGTTCCTCGAGGAGACCCCCGCGGGTGACCCTGCGGCTCCGGCTGAGCCCAACGAGCAGCTCACGGCGCTCGCCGAGCTCTGGAACACGGGCTACAACATCACCGCGATGCCCGAGGACGAGGGCCTGCTCGTGAGCGCCGGCATGTGGGTCCCGAAGGACTTCCAGGCCGACGACGGCGGGTTCATCTCCTTCGAGCCGAACCCCGAGTGGCGGGGCGAGATGCAGCCGTCGTTCGACGAGCTCATCATCCGCTTCATCGGCGACCCGAACGCGCAGATCACCGCTCTCCAGAACGGCGAGGTCCACGTGATCGAGCCGCAGCCCTCGGCTGACACGGTCTCGGCGATCGAGGCGTTCGGCGGCACACTGATCCAGGGCGCGCAGCTCTCCTACGACCACCTCGACCTCACGATGAACTCCGAGGTGTTCTCCGACCCGGCCGTGCGCGAGGCGTTCCTGCTGACCATCCCGCGCCAGCAGATCCTCGAGTCGATCGTCACCCCGGTCGACCCCGAGGCCGAGGTGCTCAACTCGCAGCAGTTCGTCGCGAACCAGCCGCAGTACGAGGACGCGGTCGCCGCGAACGGCTACAGCGACTTCGCCGAGCCCGACATCGAGCGCGCCACCGAGCTGCTCGCCGGCGCCACGCCGACGGTCAGCATCCTCTACAACACGGCGAACCCGAACCGCGTCGACGCGTTCCAGCTGATCCAGGCGAGCGCGGCCGAGGCCGGGTTCAACGTCGAGGACGCCGGTTCGCCCGACTGGTCGAGCCTGCTCGGCAGCGGCGGCTACGACGCCTCCATCTTCGGCTGGATCTCGCCGGGCGTCGGCTACGCGAGCCTGCCGCAGATCTGGCAGACCGGTGGCGG
This sequence comes from Agrococcus baldri, assembly GCA_007988785.1. Classification (GTDB taxonomy): domain Bacteria; phylum Actinomycetota; class Actinomycetes; order Actinomycetales; family Microbacteriaceae; genus Agrococcus; species Agrococcus baldri_A. The sequence goes on along the minus strand of BJUU01000001.1, from coordinate 299,314 downwards.
TGGCAACTACAACGGCTACTCCAACCCCGAGGTGGACGCCCTGGCCGACGAGTCGCAGGTCACGATCGGCGACGAGGAGCGCATCACCGAGATCATGATCGAGATCGATCGTCTCTCGCGTGAGGACTTCTACGGCCTGCCGCTGTTCCAGACCCCCGGTCTGGTCGCGACCAACGGCGCCGTCGACGGCGTGGTCTACAACGGCGGCCAGACGGGCGCCATCTGGAACACCTGGGAGTGGACGCTCGCCGGCTGATCGCCGACGGGTATGATTCCCAGCTAGTGTCATCCGGCCGTGGCCGTCGGGACCTCAGGTCTCGGCGGCCACGGCCAACCCGTGTCCGTCACCGACCGCGCGCGATCCGCGCGATCTCCGACTGAATCGGAGCAAATCGAGCCGTGCTCAGCTTCATCGTGAGGCGCATCCTTGCCTCCATCCTCACCCTCGTCGTGGCGTCGTTCATCATGTACGTCCTGACCGCCTACTCGGGCAATCCGCTGCAGGATCTGCAGGCGTCGAACGCCCCCAACGCCCAACAGCTCATCGGCCAGCGCATCGAGCGACTGAGCCTCGACGTGCCGCCGCCGCTGCGCTGGTTCGGCTGGGCCGCCGGCGCCGCCGGCTGCATCGTGCCGTTCGCGACCTGCGACCTCGGCACCGACCTGAACTACACCGCAGTGACCGCGCTGCTGCCGAACGCCGCCGCCTCGACGGTGAGGCTCGTGTCGGCATCGACCATCCTCGCGATCATCTTCGGCGTCATCACGGGCATCGTCTCGGCCCTGCGCCAGTACTCGGCGTTCGACCTCGGCATGACCTTCGTCAGCTTCTTCCTCTACTCGCTGCCGTCGTTCCTGGCCGCGGTGCTGCTGAAGGAGTTCGTCGCGATCGACTTCAACAACTGGCTCTCGAGCGGCGACTCCGAGATCGGCTTCGTCGCCACGGCGGTGATCGCGCTCGTGATCGCGGTCATCATGCAGGCGCTCGTCGCTGGCTCGACGCGCAACCGCGTGATCGCGTTCGCGATCTCGGCCGCCGCCACCTTCGGCATGCTGTACTACCTCGACGCGGTCGACTGGTTCCAGCGGCCCGGCCTCGGCGCCATCGGTCTCGCGCTGCTGATCGCCGGCATCGTCGCCGGCGTCACCGCGGTCGTCTCCGGCTTCGGCAACCGCCGCGCGCTCATCGGCGCCGGCGTCGCGGGCGTGCTCGCGTACGTGTCGTACTTCGTGCTGCAGGGGCTGTTCGCCGTCTCCACCATCTGGACGATCGGCATCCTCGGCCTCGCGACGCTCGCGGCCTGCTTCGTGATCGGCTGGCTGATCGGCGGGCCCGATCGGGGCCAGGTGATCCGCGTCACGATGCTCGTCGGCTTCCTGTCGTCGCTGCTCGTGATCGCCGACCGCTTCCTGCAGGCATGGCCGGCCTACCTGGCGAGCCCGCGCATCAACAACCGCCCGATCGCGACGGTGGGCGAGCAGACGGTCGGCCTCACGGGCGACATGTGGCTCATGGGGCTCGACACCTTCACGCACTTCCTGCTGCCGACCATCTCGCTCACCCTCATCTCGTTCGCCGGCTACACCCGCTACGCGCGGGCGGGGCTGCTCGAGGTCATGAACCAGGACTACATCCGCACTGCGCGGGCGAAGGGCCTCTCGGAGCGCGTCGTCGTCACGCGGCACGCGTTCCGCAACATGCTCATCCCCATCACCACGATCGTGGCCGCCGACATCGGCGTGCTGCTGGGAGGGGCGCTCATCACCGAGCGCGTGTTCGCGATCAGCGGCATGGGTGCGCTGTTCAACGCATCCCTCGGCAGGGTCGATGTGAATCCGATCATGGGCTACTTCCTCGTGATCGCGATCACCGCCATCCTGTTCAACTTCCTGGCAGACCTGAGCTACGCGCTCCTCGATCCGAGAGTGAGGGTCAAGTGACGAACTCCACCACCGAAAGCGCGAAGACCACCGGCGAGGGCGCGGTCGGCGAGAGCCAGAGCAGCCTGATCCTGAAGCGCTTCGTGCGCAACAAGACCTCGATGGTCTCGCTCGTGCTGCTGATCGCGATCTTCGCGTTCTCCATCTCGGCGATCGGGCTCGGCCCGATCCCGGGCTGGTGGCCGCTCGACTACCGCAACCCGCTGCCGCTCGTCGACTCGGGGCGACCGACGCTCTCGGTCATCCCAGAGTGGCTCGGCGGCGCAGGCATCACCCTCGGCGAGCACCCCTTCGGGCAGACGCGCATCGGCATCGACTACTTCGCCGCCACCATGCGCGGCGTGCAGAACTCGTTCGTCGTGATCGTGCTGCTCGCAGGCGTCGCCACGGTGCTCGGCACCGTCGTGGGCGCGATCGCGGGCTACTACCGCGGCTGGGTCGACGCGATCCTCATGCGCATCACCGACGTGTTCATCGTCATCCCGACGATCGTCGTCGGCGCCGTCGTCGGACGCATGACCGGCGGCCTGGGCGTGCAGTTCCTCGCCATCTGCCTCGGGCTCGTGGCCTGGATGGGCATCGCGCGACTCGTGCGCGCCGAGTTCCTGTCGCTGCGCGAGCGCGAGTTCGTCGAGGCGGCACGGGTCGCGGGGGCGAGCGACGCGCGCATCATCTTCAAGCACATCCTGCCGAACGCCATGGGCGTCGTGATCGTGGCCGCATCGCTCATCGCGGCCGCGGCGATCCTGCTCGAGACGGCGCTCAGCTACCTCGGCTACGGCATCCGCGCACCCGAGTCGTCGCTGGGCCTGCTGGTCTCCGACAACCAGTCGGCCTTCGCGACCCGGCCGTGGCTGTTCTGGTTCCCGGCGTTCTTCATCGTCACGCCCGCGCTGCTGATCAACTTCATCGGCGACGGCCTGCGCGATGCCTTCGACCCGCGCCAGAAGCGCTTCTCGGTGCGTCGCACGAAGGAGCTGCCCGAGAACGTGGAGCAGCGGGCGTGACCGGAAGCCAGCCGCTGGCGCGGTTCGCGCCGGTGTCAGAGCAGCAGCGGCACGGTCGCCGCGAGCACCGGGCCCGCGATCAGCGCGGCCACGCGGCCCCAGTGCAGGGTGACCGGCACCGGCACGCCGTCCGCGTCGGCGCCGCGCTTCGACCGCTCCCAGCGGTCGCGCACGAGGGCCGCGGCATCGCCCGACTCGGTGCCCGGCAGGTCGCCGATCCGCACGCCCGCGTCGAGCGGATTGCGGGGGTCGCGCGGGTCGCGATCCTCGCGGATGCGCTTGGCCTTGCGGCGGGCGACGAGCGCGCTCGCCTGCGGGGCGCACCAGACGGGCCAGCTCCTGCCGGGCGTGTAGAGCGTCAGCGAGTACTTCGTGTCGACGTGGATGAGCGCATCCCAGGGCACGAAGGTCGTGCGGATGGGGTTGCGGATCTCGGATCCCCGGTCGTCGACGAGGAGCGCCGGCGCCCACATCGCGACGTACGCGGCGTAGCTGAGCCAGGCGACGACGATCGCCGTCGCCACCACACCGCGCAGCTCGGACTGCAGGGCGAGCACCGCCCCGAGCAGCACGAGCAGCGCCCAGCAGGCGATCGCCACGCCCCGATTCACACGAGAATGCACGGTCACGGGGCGAAGATCGTCGTTCACAGCTTCATCGTCGCAGGCGCCACCGCGCGCGACGCATCCGACACCCTGGAGGAGGCGGCATGACTTCCCACACCACTGGGCCGCACGAGGACAACGAGGCCGCGGGCCGGACCGAGCCCACCGAGCACGGCGCGGGCGACGTGCCCGCACTGCAGATCACCGACCTGAACGTCGCGTTCGCCGTCGAGGGCTACTGGGTGCCTGCCGCCAAGCAGGTCTCGTACGAGATCGGCAAGGGCGAGGTCGTCGCCGTGGTCGGCGAGTCCGGCTCGGGCAAGAGCGTCTCGTCGATGGCGATCCTCGACCTGCTGCCCAAGAACGCCCGCGTGAGCGGCTCGATCAAGCTGGGCGGCGACGAGCTCTACGGGCTCAGCGCCGGCGAGATGCGCGAGGTGCGGGGCAACCGCGTCTCCGCGATCTTCCAGGAGCCCATGACCGCGCTGAACCCGGTCTTCACCGTCGGCTTCCAGATCATGGAGGGCCTGCGCCTGCACCGCGGCCTGGCGCCCAGCGCCGCCAAGCAGCGCGCGCTCGAGATGCTCGACCTCGTCGAGCTGCCCGACGCGATGAAGGCGTTCAAGTCGTACCCGCACCAGCTCTCCGGCGGCCAGCGCCAGCGAGCGATGATCGCCATGGCGCTCTCGCTCGACCCCGAGCTGCTCATCGCCGACGAGCCCACCACGGCGCTCGACGTCACGGTGCAGGCCGAGATCCTCGAGCTCATGCGCGACCTGAAGGACCGCCTGGGCTCCGCGGTGCTGCTGATCACGCACGACATGGGCGTCGTGGCCGACCTGGCCGACTGGGTCGTCGTGATGGAGCAGGGCGTCATCGTCGAGCAGGGTCCGGTGCGCGAGATCTTCGCCGCTCCCAAGCAGGCCTACACCCAGATGCTGCTCTCCTCCGTGCCGCGCCTGGGCGAGGGCGCCGACGGCGCCTCCGAGATCGACCTCACCGCGGCGCTCGCGCTCGCGGCCGACGAGCAGGTCGACGACGTCGAGCTGCAGCGCCGGGTCGAGGCCAATGCACGCGCCGCCGAGGAGGCGCGCAGCGCCGAGCCGCAGTTCGCGGGCGAGCCCGTGCTGGTGCTCGACGAGGTCGCGATCGAGTACGGCAAGAAGGGCAAGCTCGGCACCTTCCGGGCGGTCGACGGCGTCTCGCTGCAGATCCACGCCGGCGAGATCCTGGGTCTGGTGGGCGAGTCGGGCTCCGGCAAGTCGACCATCGGCCGCGCCGCCATCGGCCTGCAGCCGATCGCGGAGGGCAGGCTCGAGGTCGCGGGGATCGACATCTCCAGCATCGACCGCAAGCTCGCGCGCAGCCTCAACCGCAAGGTGGGCATCGTCTTCCAGGATCCGTCGTCGTCGCTGAACCCGCGGCTGCCGATCGGCGAGTCGATCGGCGAGCCGATGTTCCTCGCGAGGATCCACCGCGGCGCCGCCCTCGACAAGCGCGTCGAGGAGCTGCTCGACGCCGTGCGGCTGCCGAAGGCCTACCGCAACCGCTTCCCGCACGAGCTCTCGGGCGGCCAGAAGCAGCGCGTCGGCATCGCCCGCGCGCTGTCGATGAGCCCCGACCTGCTGGTCGCCGACGAGCCGACGAGCGCGCTCGACGTCTCGGTGCAGGCGACGGTGCTCGAGCTGCTGCGCGAGCTGCAGCAGGAGCAGGGCTTCGCGTGCCTGTTCATCAGCCACGACCTCGCGGTCGTCGACCTGATGTCGGATCGCATCGCGGTCATGCACCGCGGCAAGATCGTCGAGCAGGGATCGCGCGACGCCATCCTGCGCGCGCCGAAGGAGCCGTACACGCAGCGCCTCATCGCGGCCATCCCGGTGCCCGACCCCGACAAGCAGCGCGCGCGTCGCGAGCTGCGCCACGAGGTGCTCGCCCGCACCTCCGACGAGACGCAGGAGGCCGACGTGCCGGCCCTCGCCGACCCGGCCAAGGCGCAGTCCGAGGCGCAGAGCGATCACGCCATCGACGACCAGCGCGGCATCTGAGGCGCGCCGAACGGCCGCGACCGCCCGCTAGGATGGGCGATCGCGGCCGTTCGTCGCACACTCCGCACATGGGAAGGCACCCGCATGCCGATCGCCTCGCGATCAGACCTCCGCAACGTGGCGATCGTCGCACACGTCGACCACGGCAAGACCACGCTCGTCGACGCGATGCTCCGCCAGACAGGCTCCTTCACGGCCCACCAGGCCGTCGACGAGCGCGTGATGGACTCCGGTGACCTCGAGCGCGAGAAGGGCATCACCATCCTCGCCAAGAACACCGCGGTGCGGTACGCGGGCGATCACACCGATGAGCCCGTGACGATCAACGTCATCGACACGCCCGGCCACGCCGACTTCGGCGGCGAGGTCGAGCGCGGCCTCTCGATGGTCGACGGCGTCGTGCTGCTCGTCGACGCATCCGAGGGCCCGCTGCCGCAGACGCGCTTCGTGCTGCGCAAGGCGCTCGAGGCGAAGCTGCCCGTCATCCTGCTGGTCAACAAGACCGACCGCGGCGACGCGCGCATCCAGGCCGTCGTGGAGGAGAGCCAGGATCTGCTCCTGGGCCTCGCCTCCGATCTCGCCGACGACGCGCCCGACCTCGACCTCGACGCCGTGCTCGACGTGCCGGTCGTCTACGCATCCGGCAAGGCCGGCCGCGCCTCGACCGTGCAGCCCGCCAACGGCGAGCTGCCCGACAGCGAGGATCTCGAGCCGCTCTTCGCCGCCATCCTCGAGCACATCCCGGCGCCGACGTACGACGACGAGGCACCGCTGCAGGCGCACGTGACGAACCTCGACGCATCCCCCTTCCTCGGCCGCATCGCGCTGCTGCGCGTCAAGGCCGGCACGCTCAAGAAGGGCCAGACGGTCGCCTGGGTGCGGCACGACGGCGAGGTGCAGAACGTGCGCATCACCGAGCTGCTCGAGACCAAGGCGCTCGAGCGCGTGCCCGCCGAGAGCGCTGGCCCCGGCGACATCGTCGCGGTCGCCGGCATCGCCGAGATCACCATCGGCGAGACCCTCGCCGACCCCGACGACGTGCGGCCGCTGCCGACCATCACGGTCGACGAGCCCGCGATCTCGATGACGATCGGCACCAACACCTCGCCGCTCGCCGGCAAGATCAAGGGCGCGAAGCTCACCGCCCGCATGGTGAAGGACCGCCTCGACCGCGAGCTGATCGGCAACGTCTCGCTGCGCGTCGTCGACGTCGGCCGACCCGACGCCTGGGAGGTGCAGGGCCGCGGCGAGCTGGCGCTGGCGATCCTCGTCGAGCAGATGCGGCGCGAGGGCTTCGAGCTCACCGTCGGCAAGCCGCAGGTCGTCACGCGCAAGATCGACGGCGTGCTGCACGAGCCCTTCGAGCACCTCACGATCGACGCGCCCGAGGAGTACCTCGGCGCCGTCACCCAGCTGCTCGCCGCCCGCAAGGGCGTCATGGATGCCATGCAGAACCACGGCACCGGCTGGGTCCGCATGGAGTTCGTCGTGCCCTCGCGCGGCCTCATCGGCTTCCGCACCGAGTTCATGACCATCACGCGCGGCACCGGCATCGCCAACGCGATCTCGCACGGCACCCGTCCCTGGGCCGGCACGATCACCACGCGCAACAACGGCGCGCTGGTCGCCGACCGCTCGGGCGTCGCGACGCCGAACGCGATCATGGCGCTGCAGGAGCGCGGCACCTTCTTCATCAAGCCCGGCGACGACGTCTACGAGGGCATGGTCGTGGGCGAGAACGCGCGCTCCGACGACATGGACGTCAACATCACCAAGGAGAAGAAGCTCAACAACATCCGCTCGTCGACGGGCGAGGAGCTCGAGCGCCTGACGCCGCCGCGGCAGCTCTCGCTCGAGGAGTGCCTCGAGTGGGCGCGCGACGACGAGTGCGTCGAGGTGACTCCGAACAACGTGCGCATCCGCAAGGTGAACCTCGACGCCGTCACCCGCGGCCGCGAGGCGAGCAGGCTGAAGAAGCAGGGCTAATCGCGGGAGAAGATCGGGGGTCGGCTTACGAAGCCGGCCCCCGATCTGTCACGATGGAGCGAACTCTCCCGCCGCCGGTGGGAGCGCGATGCCGATCGGCGTCCGTCGTCAACGCAGCGCTCCCGTCCCGCATCCGCCCGGCCCTCGCAGGCCGGGCGGCGTCGTGCCGCCACCGGCCGGCGGAACGGAGCGTGCGTCCGCGCAAGAAGAGATGCACGTGACCACCACGAAGCCCGACACCCTCACCCTCCAGCCCCACGGCCGCCCGGCCCCGGACATCCGCCCCGCACCCATCATCGCGGTGCTCGTCGTCACCGCGTTCGTGATGATCCTGAACGAGACCGTCCTGTCCGTCGCGCTGCCGGTGCTCATGACCGAGCTCGCGATCACCGCCGTGACGGCGCAGTGGCTCTCCACCGCGTTCATGCTCACGATGGCCGTCGTCATCCCCACCACCGGATTCCTGCTCAATCGGCTGAGCACCCGCACGGTGTTCACGACCGCGCTCGTGCTGTTCCTCGCCGGCACCGCGATCGCGGCGATCGCCCCGGGCTTCGGCCTGCTGCTGCTCGGTCGCGTCGTGCAGGCGGGCGGCACCGCCATGGTGCTGCCGCTGCTGATGACCACGACGCTCGCGCTCGTGCCCGTGCAGCGGCGCGGCCTGGTGATGGGCCTGACCTCCGTGGTCATCTCGGCCGCACCCGCGTTCGGCCCGACGCTCTCCGGGCTCGTGCTGGGCGCGCTGCCGTGGCGCTTCCTGTTCATCTTCATGCTGCCGGTGATCGCGATCGCCTTCGCGCTCGGGCTCGTGGTGATCCGCAACTACACCGAGCCGCGCTCCATGCGCCTCGACGTCGCCTCCGTCGTGCTCTCGGCGCTCGGCTTCGGCGGGCTCGTCTACGCCCTCGCCACGATGGGCACGATCTTCGAGGGAGCCTCGCCGATCGCGCCGCTCGTCGCCGCGGTCGTCGGCCTCGCCGGCATCGCGGCCTTCATCGCCCGCCAGCTGCGCCTCGGTCGAGACGGCAGGGCGCTGCTCGACCTGCGGCCCTTCGGGGTGCAGCGCTACCGCGCCTCGGTGATGGTCGTGGTCGTCGCGATGCTCACGATGCTCGGCACGGTCGTGGTGCTGCCGCTCTACCTCACCGCCTCGCTGGGCATGAGCGTCGTGGCCGTCGGTCTCGTGCTGCTGCCAGGCGGCCTCGCACAAGCCGTGCTCGGGCCGTTCGTGGGGCGCCTCTACGACCGGATCGGGCCGCGCCCCATCGTCGTGCCGGGCATGGCGCTGATGGCGATCGTGCTCTGGGCGCAGGTGCTGCTGCTCACCGCGACGACGCCCGTGTGGCTCGTCATCGCGCTCAACGTGCTGTTCTCGGTCGGCATGTCGATGGTGATGACGCCGCTGATGGCGCTCGCCCTCGGCTCGCTGCCGCGCGAGCTCTACGCCGATGGCTCCGCGGCGCTGAACACCCTGCAGCAGCTCGCCGCGGCGATCGGCACCGCGCTGTTCGTGGCGATGCTCACGCTCGGCGCAGCTGCCGCTGCCGCCGGCGGCGCGACAGAGGCGGCCGCGACAGCCGACGGCACCGGCTGGGCCTTCGCGCTCGGCGGCGCGCTCGCGGTGGTCGCGACGGCGCTCGCGTGCACCATCCGCAGCCGCCCGCTGCGGGCGCGCAGCGCTGAGCGACCTCGTCGACCCCTCCACCCTCGCCGACCCGGTGCACCGGTCGGTCCGGGTGGAAGGGGTCGGCCGGCCCGCTCGGGTTCACCGTCCCGCAGTGCCGGCCGATGCACCCGAGCGGATGCGGTGGCCGGCACCGCGGTGCTCCTCCGGCAGGCGGTCGCCGCGGCCGTGCAGCTTCTGGCGCAGCGTGCCCGGCGCGTACTCCTGCGGGTACGCGCCGCGCTCGCGCAGCACCGGGATGACGTGCTCGATGACGTCCTCCCAGGTGCCCGGGGTGACCGCGTAGGCGAGGTTGAACCCGTCGACGTCGGTCTCCTCGACCCACGACTGCAGCGCATCCGCCACCTCCTCGCCGCTGCCGACGACGGTCGGGCCGAGGCCGCCGATGGCTGAGTGGCGGCCCAGGTCGCCGACCGTCCACTCGCGGCCGAGGTCGGCCTCGGCCCTGAGGTTCTGCAGCGTCGACTGGATCGCGTTCGACTCCACCTCGCCCACCGGGTCGCCCGGGTCGTAGGCGGCGAGGTCGACGCCCATCCATCCCGACAGGAACACGAGCGCGCCCTCCTCGCTCGCGTACGAGCGGTACTCGGCCTCCTTGGCGATCGCCTCCTCGCTCGTCGCGGCGGTGATGATCGTCAGCAGCGTGTAGATGCGGGCGGAGCGGCGGTCGCGACCTGCCGCCTCGAGGCCGTCGCGGATGCGCCGCACGGTGGCCGCGAGCACCTCCTTCGAGGGCGCGGCGACGAAGATCGCCTCGGCGTGCTCGGCGGCGAACGCGACGCCGCGCGGGGAGGCGCCGGCCTGGTAGATCACCGGCGTGCGCTGCGGCGAGGGCTCCGAGATGTGGGCGCCAGGCACCGAGAAGTAGCGGCCCTCGTGGCCGATGTCGTGCACCTTCGCCGGGTCGGCGAAGACGCCCCGCTCGCGATCCTCGACGACCGCGTCGTCCTCCCACGACCCCTCCCACAGCTTGTAGAGCACCTCGAGGTACTCGTCGGCGTGGTCGTAGCGGTCGTCGTGCGCGAGCTGATCGGCCTGCCCCATGTTGCGGGCGGCGCTCGGCAGGTAGCCGGTGACGACGTTCCAGCCGACGCGGCCCTCGGTGAGGTGGTCGAGCGTCGTCATGCGGCGCGCGAAGGGGTAGGGGTGCTCGAAGGCGGTGCCGGCGGTGACGCCGAAGCCGAGGTGCTCGGTGACCGCCGCCATGGCGCTCACGAGCAGGATCGGGTCGTTGACCGGCACCTGCGCGCCGTTGCGCACGGCCGCGGTGCGGTCGCCGCCGTAGACGTCGTAGGTGCCCAGCACGTCGGCGATGAAGAGCCCGTCGAAGTGCCCGCGCTCGAGCAGCCGGGCGAGCTCGGTCCAGTAGCCGAGCGTGTTGTACTGCCGCGAGCGGTCGTCGGGGTGCCGCCACAGCCCGGAGGACTGGTGGGCGACGCAGCTCATGTCGAAGGCGTTGAATCTGATCTGCCGTGTCATGCCGGGCATCGTGACGGCGTCGCGGTGGTGGTGGCAACGGATGCGCGACGCGCGAGGTCACGGAGCGTCACGCTGCGTCACACTCGCCGCGCTCGCGCGCTCGGCCCCTAGCGTGGCGGGCATGACGCATCATCGTTCCCTGGCGCCGGAGCGCCCGCGACTCGGCAGGCACTCCGCCGCCGAGCGCGCCGAGCGGCTGCGCATCGTGGCCGTCAGCGGCAGCCTGCACCGGCCCTCGTCGACCACGGCGCTCGTGGCCGCGCTCGCGGAGGCGGTCGCGGCTCGCGTCGCCGCCGAGATCGAGGTGATCGAGCTCGCAGAGGTCGGCCCGCACCTCGCGGGCACGCTCGAGCGAGCCGCCCTGCCGGCCGCGGCGCAGGAGGCGATCGCGGCGATCGAGGACGCCGACCTGCTCGTCGTCGGCAGCCCCGTCTACCGCGCGAGCTTCACGGGGCTGTTCAAGCACCTGTTCGACTTCGTCGACCAGCGGGCGCTCGTCGACACGCCCGTGCTGCTGGCCGCCACCGGCGGCTCGCACCGCCATGCGCTCACGATCGAGCACCAGCTGCGGCCGCTGTTCGCGTTCTTCCAGGCGCTCACGCTGCCCGTGGGGGTCTACGCGGCGAGCGAGGAGTTCGAGGCCGGGCTCGTGCGCAGCCCCGCGGTGCTCGAGCGCATCGAGGCGGCGGCCGAGCGCGCGCTGCCGTACCTCGTGCATCGCCCGGCACCGGTGCGCCCCGCGGCCTGGTAGCCGCGGGGGAGCGCAGCGGCGGCTCTTTCGGGTCGCCACCGCGACCCCGGCGCCGTGGCCCGTCGCGGGCCTCCGGCGCTGCAAGGACAGGCGTCCAACTGGTGGTTGGATGGAGAGGATGGATCCCCGCCTCGAGCGCGTGATGTTCGTGCACGCCCACCCCGACGACGAGACGCTCTCGACGGGCGCCGCGATCGCCGCCGTGGCCGCGGGCGGCGGCGACGCCGTCGTGGTCACGTTCACGCTCGGCGAGCGCGGCGAGGTGCTCGCCGCCGCGCAGGACGCCGTCGACGAGGTCGGCATCGGCGAGGTGCGCCGGGCAGAGCTCGAGGCTGCGCTGCGCGCGCTCGGCGCCCGCGGCCGCCGCATCCACGGCTGGGACGACTCGGGCATGGCATGGCACCGCAGCGGCAAGGCGCAGGCGGCGCCCGACGCGCCGCCCACCTCGATGAGCCGTGCCGACGTCGACGACCTCGCCGATGCACTCGGCGCCGCGGTCGAGGAGGTCGACCCGACGGCGATCGTCAGCTACGACGCCGACGGCGGCTACGGCCACCCCGACCACATCGCCGCCCATCGCGCGGCCGTGATCGTCGCGCGCCGCTACGACCTGCCGCTGTACGTGCGCGCCAAGGCGGCCGCCGACGTGGCCTTCGAGCTCGAGCCGGTCAGGGAGCGGGTGCTCGCCGCCCTCGCCCAGCACCGCTCGCAGCTGACGGTCGACGGCGACGACGTGCTGCACGTGGGAGGCCAGCGCCGCCCGATCGACACGGTCGAGCACTACCGGCTGATCGAGACGCGCCCGCCGCGCCGCACCCGCTGGACGCTGCGCATCGGCGCGCTCGCGGCCGGCGCCCTCGTCGGCGTCGTCGGCACCTTCTCGCACCAGCAGCTGCCGTGGGGGCTGGGCCTGTCGCTCATCGCCGCGGTCGGCCTCATCGGCGGCATCCGCGCCGCGAGCGGCTCCCGCCAGCTGACGCTCGCGGCCGTGATCGGCCTGGTCGGCGTGGTCGCGGTGATCGCGATCGATCCGCTCGGCCGCGGCGCGTGGGGCACCGAGCGCTCGCTCGTGCCCTCGAACCTCGCGGGCTGGCTCTGGTCGCTCCTGCCGGCGGCGGCATCCCTGCTCGCGCTGGCGTGGCCGGATGCGGAGGCGATGCGGCGGATTAGGATGGCAGGGAAGGCCAGGACGGAAGGGGAGAAGGACCGATGACCTACGTGATCGCGCTCCCGTGCGTCGACCTCAAGGATCGTGCCTGCGTCGACGAATGCCCGGTGGACTGCATCTACGAGGGCGAGCGGATGCTCTACATCCACCCCGACGAGTGCGTCGACTGCGGTGCCTGCGAGCCGGTGTGCCCCGTCGAGGCGATCTTCTACGAGGACGACACGCCTGAGGAGTGGGCCGAGTACTACGAGGCCAACGTGCACTTCTTCGACGAGATCGGCTCGCCCGGCGGCGCCGCCAAGGTCGGCGTGATCAAGCACGACCACCCGATCGTCGCCGCCCTCCCGCCGCAGCAGCACGACTGACATGCAGCTGCCGGAGTTCCCGTGGGACACGCTCGCGGGCGCCAAGGCCCGCGCGGCGCTGCACCCCGGCGGTCTCGTCGACCTGAGCGTCGGCTCGCCCGTCGACCCCACGCCGCCGATCATCCAGGCGGCGCTGCGCGAGGCGACCGACGCCCACGCGTACCCGACCAACCACGGCACCGCCGAGGCCCGCGCCGCAATCGGCGAGTGGTTCGCGCGCGTGCGCGGCGTGCCCGGCATCGGCGACGAGCACGTGCTCGTGACCGTCGGCTCGAAGGAGCTCGTGGCCGGCCTGCCGCTGCAGCTCGGGCTCGGCGCCGGCGACGTGGTCGTGCACCCCTCGGTCGCATACCCGACCTACGACATCGGCGCCCGCATCGCCGGCAGCACGCCGGTGCGCGCCGACGACCCCGACGACTGGCCGGAGGCCACGCGCCTCGTGTGGCTCAACTCGCCCTCCAACCCCACCGGCGAGGTGCTGGGGACGGATGCGCTGCGGCGCGTCGTGCGGGCCGCGCGCGAGCGGGGGATCGTGGTCGCGAGCGACGAGTGCTACGCGCTGCTGCCGTGGGAGGTCGACGAGGCGCCCTCCATCCTCGACCCGCGCGTCGCGGAGGGCGATCTGACCGGCCTGCTCGCCGTCTACTCGCTCAGCAAGCAGTCGAACCTCGCCGGCTACCGCGCGGCCTTCGTGGCGGGCGACCCGCAGTTGGCGCAGCGGGTGCTGGGCGTGCGCAAGCACCTGGGGCTGATGGCGCCGAGCCCGGTGCAGCACGCGCTCGCCGTCGCGCTCGGCGACGAGGCGCACGTGGCCGAGCAGCGCGAGCGCTACCGCGCCCGGCGCGCGGCGCTGCTGCCCGCGCTCGAGGGGCGCGGCTTCGCCGTCTCCTCCGACGCCGGCCTCTACCTGTGGTGCACCGACGGCACGGATGCGCTCGAGCAGCTCGACACGCTCTCGCGGCTCGGGATCCTGGTCGCCCCCGGCACCTTCTACGGCGACCGCACCCGCGTGCGCGTCGCGCTCACCGCATCCGACGCCCATGTGCAAGAGGCAGCGGCGCGCCTGCGCGGGTGAGCGGCTCGGCCGTGGGATGCCGTCCGGCCGGCGAGCGCTAGTCTGGATCCGTGACGACCGAGGACACCGCTATGGCCCCTGCCCGTGAGACGGAGCGATCCGTGACCCTCCAGCACGACGGCGGATCCACGCAGCTGCAGGTGCTCGAGGCGAGCGACGGCCGCTCGGCGATCGACGTCTCGAAGCTGACGCGCGACACGGGCCTCACGACGCTCGACTACGGCTTCGTCAACACCTCGTCGACGCGCAGCGCCATCACCTACATCGATGGCGACGCCGGCATCCTGCGCTACCGCGGCTACCCGATCGAGGAGCTCGCCGAGCAGAAGACCTTCCTCGACGTCGCCCACCTGCTGATCTACGGCGAGCTGCCGAGCGAGGACGGGCTGGCGGCGTTCGACCAGCGCGTGCGCCGCCACACGCTGCTGCACGAGGATCTGCGCCGCTTCTTCGACGCGCTGCCGCGCGACGCGCACCCGATGAGCGCGCTCTCGAGCGCCGTCAGCGCGCTGTCGACCTACTACGAGCCCGACCACGACCCGCGCGACGCCGACAAGGTCGACAAGCAGACCATCCGGCTGCTGGCGAAGATGCCGGTGATCGCGGCCTACGCGCACAAGAAGTCGATCGGCCAGGCGTTCCTCTACCCCGACAACTCGCTGAGCTTCGTCGAGAACTACCTGAAGCTCAACTTCGGCATCCAGGCCGAGGAGTACATCCAGAACCCGGTGATGGTGCGGGCGCTCGAGCGGCTGCTGATCCTGCACGCCGATCACGAGCAGAACGCCTCCACCTCGACCGTGCGCATGGTGGGCTCGACCGACGCCAACCTGTTCGCCTCGGTCTCCGCCGGCATCCACGCCCTCTCCGGTCCGCTGCACGGCGGCGCCAACGAGGCGGTGCTGACGATGCTGCGCGGCATCCGCGACTCGGGCGAGGGCGTCGAGCGCTTCGTCGAGCGCGTGAAGCGCAAGGAGCAGGGCGTCAAGCTCATGGGCTTCGGCCACCGCGTGTACAAGAACTACGACCCGCGCGCGAAGCTCGTGAAGACCTCTGCCGAGGAGGTGCTCGCGCAGCTCGGCGTGCGCGATCCGCTGCTCGACATCGCGCAGGAGCTCGAGCAGGTCGCGCTCGCCGACGACTACTTCAAGGAGCGCAAGCTCTACCCGAACGTCGACTTCTACACCGGCGTCATCTACAAGGCGATGGGCTTCCCCGAGCGCATGTTCACCGTGCTGTTCGCCATCGGCCGGCTGCCCGGCTGGATCGCCCACTGGCGCGAGATGATGCTCGACCCGCAGACGAAGATCGGCAGGCCGCAGCAGCTCTACGTGGGCCCCACCGAGCGCCACATCTAGCCGCTGCCACCCCACCCGGTGGCTTCGACTCGGTGAGCGCCTCCGGCGCGCACCGGCTCAGGGACCGCCGCACCGCGCACTGAACACCTTCCCTGGAGCACCATGACCAGCACCTCGCAGGCAGCGCCGAAGAGCGCCGTCGACCGCTTCTTCAAGATCTCCGAGCGCGGCTCCTCCGTCACGCAGGAGCTGCGCGGCGGCCTCGTGACGTTCTTCGCGATGGGCTACATCATCGTGCTGAACCCGCTCATCATCGGCGGCTTCTCCGCCGACCAGGCGGCGGTCGACGTCGAGGGCGGCTGGCTGCCGAACCACCAGGTGGCGGCCGTGACGGCGCTGGTCGGCGGCCTCATGACGCTGGCCATGGGCCTGATCGCGAACGTGCCCTTCGGCCTCGCGGCCGGGCTCGGCATCAACTCCTTCCTCGCCTTCGGGCTGGTGGGCGAGCTCACCTGGCCGGAGGCCATGGGCCTGGTGGTGATCAACGGCATCATCATCGTCGTGCTGGGCCTGACGGGCCTGCGCCGCATGATCTTCGACGCCGTGCCCGCGCCGCTCAAGGCGGCGATCACCGTCGGCATCGGCCTGTTCATCGCCTTCATCGGCTTCGTCGACGCCGGCTTCGTGCGCGCGACCGGCAACCCCTCGCCGCCCGTGCAGCTGGGCGACGGCGGCTCGATCACCTCGCTGCCGACGGTCGTGTTCGTCATCGCGCTCGCGCTCATGGGCGTGCTGCTGGCGCTGCGCGTCAAGGGCGCGCTGCTGATCGGCATCGTCGCGGCGACGATCGTCGCGATCGTGCTCGAGGCGATCTTCAAGGTCGGGCCATCGCTCGGCACGAACCCCGACGCGTGGAACCTCAACCCGCCGGCGCTGCCGACGGCGATCTTCTCGCTGCCCGACTTCTCGCTCGTCGGCCAGGTCTCCTTCGGCTCCTTCGAGCGCATCGGCATCCTCGCCACCACCATGTTCATCTTCACGCTCGTGTTCATGAACTTCTTCGACGCGATCGGCTCGATGACGGGCCTCGCCAAGCAGGCGGGCATCGCCTACCCGAACGGCCAGTTCCCCGGCCTGCGGCGCGCGCTGGTCGTCGAGGGCGTCGGCGCCGTGGCCGGCGGCGGCGCGAGCGCCTCGTCGAACACCGTCTTCATCGACTCGGCGGCGGGCATCGGCGACGGCGCCCGCACGGGGCTCGCCTCGGTCGTCACCGGCGTGCTGTTCCTCGCGGCCATGTTCCTGACGCCGCTGACCTCGGTGGTGCCGCTCGAGGTCGCGGCGGCGACGCTCGTGGTGGTGGGCGCGCTGATGATGGCGCAGATCACCGAGATCGACTTCTCCGACTTCCGCGTCGCGCTGCCGGCGTTCCTGACGATCGTCGTGATGCCGCTGACCTACAACATCGCCAACGGCATCGGCGTCGGCTTCATCGCCTGGGTGCTCGTCAACGCGGTCGCCGGCCGCATCAAGCAGATCTCGCCGCTGCTGTGGGTGGTCGCCGTGCTCTTCGTGGTGTACTTCGCGCGCGGCCCCATCGAGGCGATGCTCGCCGGCTGATCGAGTCGCGCTCCCTGCACTTCGACTCGGTGTGCGCCTGCGGCGCGCACCGGCTCAGCAGCCGCCGCTCCGCGTGCGCAGCACGCTGAGCGAGTCGAAGGGTCACGGCTCGCGCGAGACCTGCTCGAGCACCTCGGGCCAGCGGCGCTCGAGCGCGCGGCCGCCGATGCGGATGCCGAGCCACACCGAGAGCGCGCCGATCCCGAGCGCGAGGCCCAGGCTCACCCAGCCGAGCCACGGCAGCCACATGGCGGCGAACGCGGTGCCGAGCACGGGCAGCCCGACCGTCCAGACCGCGACGACCATGAGCAGCGCCCCGAGGAGCGCCTGCGCGCCGCCCGAGGAACCGCGGCCGAACGGGCTCTGCTCCGGCGCGGGCGTCTGGCCGGGCATCCAGACGCTGATGGCGGAGCCGAGGCCCACGACCAGCGCCGCAGTGCCGAGGGTGGCGCCCAGGCTCGCGGGCAGCAGATCCCACCGACCCATGACGGCGATCGTGCCGACGCACACGAGCAGCAGCAGGGGCGTGTACAGCACGGCGATGCCGAGCGCCCTGCCGGCGCGATCGGTGGTGCCGGAGACGCCTGCGAGCACGTGCGCCGAGAGCGCCGAGCCGTCGTAGGCGGTGTCGAGCTGCGCGACCGACATCAGCACGAGGCCGGCGAGCGCGGGCAGCAGCGCCGGCATCCCGCCCGCACCGCCATCGTCCGCGCCCGCTTGCAGCGCGTCGCCGCCGACGAGCAGGTTCGTCGCGACCAGGATGAGCGGCAGCAGCACCACGCCGATCACGTTCACGAGGTGGCGAGGGTCGCGCATCCGGTAGCGCAGCCCCCGCGCCGCGATCGCGCCGACGGGGGAATCCGGCAGCATTCTGTCGATCCAGCCGCCCGAGCGCACCCTGCCCCCGCCGCCGCCGACGATCGGGGCGGTGAGGCGGCGCGCGAAGTCGCGCCCCCACACCCAGGCGAGCAGCGCGGCCGTGGCGAGCGCGATCGCGAGCTGCCCGAGCGCCACGAGCGGGCTGCCGCTCGCGATCGCGTGCGGCACGCCCCAGGCGGCGCCCACCGGCGTCCACGCCAGCACCTCGGCGAGCACGCCGATGGCGGTGCCCGCATCGGGCAGCGCCGTGAGCGCCGCGATCGCGCCCTGGGCGATGAGCCCCGCGCAGATCAGCAGCACGGTGCCGATGACGAGCACGACGTCGCGCGCCCGTCGGCCCGCGAGCGTGCGCGCGAGCACCGCGGCCACCGCGCGGCCGGCGAGCACGCAGGTCAGCAGCTGCAGCGGCAGCACCAGCATCGCCGCGACCAGCGGCGCGATCGCGACGCTCCAGCCGATCAGCGTGAGCAGCAGCGCGCACGCCGTGGCGATGCCGCCGACGCCGAGCGCGGTGGCGAGCAGCACGCCGGGCAGCAGCCGCCGGGCGGGCACCGGCAGCAGCGCGAAGCGCTCGGGGGCGAGGGTGGCGTCGGTGGAGGTGAGCACGGCGCCCACCGCCCACCCGACGACCAGCGCGCTGCCCAGCAGCACCAGCGCATCCGGCACCGCATCGGGAAGGGCGGCGCGCATGCCCGTGACGGCGAGGGCGAGCAGCGACAGCAGCCCCAGCGCGCCGACGGCGCCGAGCACCATCGTCACGATCGCCCACGGGCTGCGCAGGAGCGCTCGCCCCAGCTGCCGCAGCCGCAGCCCTACGAGGAGCGCAGCCACGACAGGCTCTCGGCGCCCAGCGCGTGCGTGCCGACGAGGTCGAGGAACCGTCGCTGCAGGCTCTGCCCCTGCCGCACCTCGTCGAGCGTGCCGGTGGCGAGCATGCGGCCCTGCGCGATGATGGCGACCCTGTCGCAGAGCGACTCGACCAGCTCCATCACGTGGCTCGAGAGCACGACCGTGCCGCCGGAGGCGACGAACCCGCGCAGGATCTCGCGGATCGTCTCGCCCGAGATCGGGTCGACCGCCTCGAAGGGCTCGTCGAGCAGCAGCAGCCGCGGCGCGTGGATGAGCGCGCACGCGAGACCGATCTTCTTGCGCATGCCGGCGGAGTAGTCGACCACCAGGGTCGAGCCGGCCTCGGCGAGGCCGAGCGCGGCGAGCAGCTCGTCCGCGCGGGCGGTGACGTCGCGCTCCGGCATGCCGCGCAGCAGGCCGTGGTAGCGCAGCAGCTCTGCGCCCGAGAGCCTGTCGAACATCCGCACGCCGTCGGGGAGCACGCCCATGTGCGCCTTCGCCGCCGGCGGGTCGGCCCAGACGTCGGCGCCGTCGACGATCGCGGTGCCCGCATCGGGGCGCAGCAGGCCGGTCGCCATCGACAGCGTGGTCGTCTTGCCCGCGCCGTTGGGGCCGAGCAGGCCGAACATCGTGCCGTGCGGCACGTCGAGCGAGAGCCGATCGACCGCGAGCTTGGTGCCGAAGCGCTTCGTCAGCTCGCGCAGGGCGAGCACGGGTTCCGTCATGCGTTCAGTGTGACGCCCCCGCCTGACGGTGACCTCAGGGGCGCTGCGGCATCAGTGCAGGATCGCGTTGAGCTCGACGCCGCGACCGTCGCGCGCGACCACCTCGACGGCGCCCGAGACCGAGTTGCGGCGGAACAGCAGGCCGGGCCGGCCGGAGAGCTCGACCGCCTTCACCTGCTCGCCGCTCGGCACGAGCGTGACCTTCGTGCCGGCGGTGACGTAGAGGCCGGCCTCGACGACCGAGTCGTCACCGATCGAGATGCCGACGCCCGCGTTGGCGCCCAGCAGCACCCGCTCGCCGAGCGCGACCCGCTCCTTGCCGCCGCCGGAGAGGGTGCCCATGATCGATGCGCCGCCGCCGATGTCGGTGCCGTCGCCGACCACCACGCCCTGCGAGATGCGGCCCTCCACCATCGAGGTGCCGAGCGTGCCGGCGTTGAAGTTCACGAAGCCCTCGTGCATGACGACGGTGCCGGGCGCCAGGTGCGCGCCGAGGCGCACGCGGCTCGCGTCGCCGATGCGCACGCCGGCGGGCACGACGAAGTCGGTCATGCGCGGGAAGCGGTCGACGAGCTGCACCTGCAGGCCCGCGCGCTGCAGGTCGACCCGTCGTGCGCTCGCCCACTCGGGGTCGACGGCGCCGCCGTTCGTCCACGCGACCACCGGCAGCGAGCCGAAGATCCCGTCGAGGTTGATCGAGTTGGGCTGCACGAGGCGGTGGCTGAGCAGGTGCAGCCGCAGGTAGGCGTCCTCGACCGACGCGGGCGCCGCATCCAGGTCGATCTCGACGTGGCGCGGCTCGAGCACGACGCCGCGCGAGGGCACGGGGCCGGCGAGGTCGTCGAGGCCGCCGGCGCCGATCCAGGCCGCATCGCCGTCGGTCGCGCCGAGCGCGGGGGAGGGGAACCACGCGTCGAGCACCCGGCCCTCGAAGACGGTGACGAGCGCATGTCCGTGTGCGGGGCGAGCCATGCCTCAAGTCTAGGCTGGTGGTCGTGACGGATCCCTCGCCCCATCCCGCGGCGCCCCATCCCGTGGTGCTCGACCCGGGCGCGAGCTCGCTCGAGCTCACGCGCCAGCTGTGCGACATCGGCTCCGTCTCCGGCGACGAGGGCCCGATCGCCGACGCGATCGAGGCGGCGGCACGCACGGCGGCGCACCTCGAGGTGACGCGCGTCGGCGACACCGTCGTGGCGCGCACCATGCTCGGCCGCGACCGCCGAGTGGTGCTCGCCGGCCACATCGACACCGTGCCCGTCAACGGCAACCTGCCGACGCATCCGCTCGTCGTCGACGGCGAGGAGCACCTCTGGGGCCGCGGCACCGTCGACATGAAGGCCGGCGTCGCCGTGCAGCTGAAGCTCGCGGTCGAGCTCGCCGAGCCCGTCTTCGACGTGACCTGGCTCTGGTACGACCACGAGGAGGTGGGGGAGGAGCACAACGGCCTGCGCCGGCTCGCCCTCACGCACCCCGAGCTGATGGAGGGCGACTTCGCCATCCTGGGCGAGCCCTCGAACGGCCAGATCGAGGGCGGCTGCAACGGCACGCTGCGCGCGGAGATCCGCACGCGCGGCGTGCGTGCGCACTCGGCCAGGGCCTGGATGGGGCACAACGCCATCCACGACGCCGCCGAGATCCTGCAGGTGCTGCAGTCGTACCGCCCGCGCGAGATCGACGTCGACGGGCTGCGCTACCGGGAGGGCCTGAACGCCGTCGGCATCGCCGGCGGCGTCGCGGGCAACGTCATCCCCGACGAGTGCGTCGTGCAGGTCAACTACCGCTTCGCGCCCTCGCGCTCGCTCGCGGAGGCCACCGCGCACGTCGTCGAGCTCTTCGAGGGCTTCGACGTGCGGGTGGTGGATGCCGCGGCCGGGGCGCGCCCGGGGCTGGACGCGCCGCTCGCGCAGGAGTTCATCGCCGCGGTGGGCGCGACGCCGCAGCCGAAGTACGGCTGGACGGACGTCGCCCGCTTCTCGGCGCTCGGCATCCCGGCCGTCAACTTCGGCCCCGGCGACCCCTCGAAGGCGCACGCCGACGACGAGTCGGTGCCGGTCGCGCAGATCGTCGCGGCCGAGGAGAGCCTGCGCACGTGGCTCTCGCGAGCCTGACCGAGCCGCGCGCGGCCACGCGCGAGCGCTGGTGGCTGTGGCCGCTGGCGCTGTGGCTCGTCTCGCGGCTGGTGAGCACGGCGTTCCTGGGCGCCTTCGCCGGCCGGCAGGAGGCCAACGCCTGGACGCCCGCGGGGCCCGACCTGCTCGACTACTCGACCATGTGGGATGCCCACTGGTACTTCATCGTCGCCATGTCGGGCTATCCGACCGAGCTGCCGCTCGACGAGACGGGGCACGTGGGCGAGAACGCCTGGGCGTTCATGCCGGTCTACCCGATGCTCGCGCGCGTGCTCATGCTCACGGGGCTGCCGTGGGAGGGCGCGGCGGTGCTGCTCTCGGTCGCGGCGTCGCTCGCGTTCGCGCTCGTCGCCTACCGGCTCTTCGCCGAGCTCGCGCCCGGCAGGGAGCGCTTCGCGCTCGCCCTGGTGCTGCTCTCGCCGCTCGCGCCCGTGCTGCAGCTCGGCTACGCCGAGGCGCTGTTCCTGCTGCTGCTCGCGGGCACGCTGCTGGCCTGGCGGCTGCGCGAGTGGGAGTGGCTGTGGGTGCTCATCCCCATCATGGCGCTCACGCGGCCCGGCGGGCTCGCGCTGGCGCTCGCGCTCGGCCTGTGGTTCCTGCTGCGCTGGTTCCGCGCGCGCGACGCCTTCCCGGTGCGGGAGCGATGGATGCTCGTGGGACTCGGGGCGTGGAGCACCCTGTGGGGCTTCGGCTGGCTCATCGCGTGCACCATCGCCACGGGCAGCCTCACGTCCTACCTCGAGACCGAGCTCAGCTGGCGCTCGGCCTACGTCGGCAGGCAGGAGCTCGTGCCGCTCACGCCCTGGCCGATCGGTCTGGAGTGGTGGTTCGGCGCCTGGTGGCCGCTCTGGCTGGCCGGCATCGTGGCCCTCGCGATCGCGCTGCTCGTCGGGCCGTGGGCGCGCGCGGTCGGCATCGAGGGCAGGCTGTGGGTGATCGCCTACCTGCTCTACCTCGCCGCGGTCTGGTTCCCGCAGTCGTCGACCTGGCGGCTGCTGATGCCCGTGTTCCCGCTCGCGGCCATCCTCGCCGCGGTGCGGCCCGCGTGGGCGCGAGCCATGCTGCTGGCGGCATGCGTCGCGCTGCAGCCGGTCTGGATCTGGTTCTGCTGGCACGTCGACGGCCGCGACTGGACGGTGCCCTAGCACATCTCCCAGAGCGCCGGCTCGCGCGACGGCGTCACCGGGACGTGAGATAATGGGCGCACAGGATCTGAAGGGGGAGCCGCAATGGCCGCCATGAAACCACGCACAGGCGACGGACCGCTCGAGGCAGTCAAGGAGGGTCGGGTCATCGTCGTGCGCGTCCCGCTCGAGGGCGGGGGACGCCTCGTCGTCTCCGTGAACGACGAAGAGGCCGCTGCGCTGCACAAGGCGCTCGGCGAGGTCGTCGTCACCGCTTGAGCTGCGTCGGCCGATGGTGGCCGACCGCGAGAAGGGGCCGATCCGTGCTGGATCGGCCCTTCTGCATCCGCGGCTGCTCGGTGAGCGCCCGGTCGGGCCTATGCGGGCTCCGGCAGCCGCACGATCTGCAGCAGCCCGTCGCCGACGGGCGAGACGGCGGTGCGCACGGCGTCGGAGGTCGCGAGCTCCTTCAGCAGGGCGCGCAGGTCGGCGACCTCGTCGCCGCGCTGCGCGGGGTCGGCCACGCGGCCGCCCATGAGCGCGTGGGCGACGAGCACCGAGCCGCCGATGCGGACGAGCGAGAGCGCGAGCTCGACGTACTCGAGCAGGTTCGCGGCGTCGGCGTCGAGCAGCACGATGTCGTAGCTCGACTCGTTCATGCGCGGCAGCACGTCACGGCCCTTGCCGGTGATGAGGCGGGCGCGCGTGACCGGGATGCCCGCCTTGGCGAACGCGGCGCGGGCGTGCTGCTGATGGTCGAGCTCGGTGTCGATCGAGGTGAGCGTGGCGCCGGGCGCCCCGCGCAGCAGCCACAGGCCGCTGACGCCCGCCCCCGTGCCGACCTCGAGGATGGCGCTCGCCTGCGTCGACGCGGCGATGGCGGCGAGCTGCGCCCCGACGGCAGGCGCGATGGGCGCGATGCCGAGCTCCTCGGAGGCGTCACGCGCTGCGGTGAGCACCTCGTCCTCTGCCGCGAGGTCGTCGAGATACTTGGCGATGAGCGGTGATGTCTGCACGGTTCCTCCGGCCTCGAGCGTACGGCCCCGACGCATCCCCCGCTCCGAGGCTCGCCGCCGGGGCCGCGCCGTGCTGAACCGCACGGCTCGACTACCCTAGTGGGGTGTCCCTGGCTGGCATCACGCTCGACAAGCTGCTGATCATCGCGATCCTCGCGGCCGTGCTCATCGGCCCCGAGCGCTTGCCCGCGCTCGCAGAGCGGCTCGGCACGCTCGTGCGCGGCCTGCGCGATCTCGCCGGCGGCGCCAAGCAGCGCATGCGCGAGGAGATGGGGCCCGAGTTCGACGAGGTCGACTGGAAGAAGCTCGACCCGCGCCAGTACGACCCGCGTCGCATCGTCGCCAACGCGCTGCAGGACGATCCGGCGCCGAAGCCCGACTTCGCGACGGCCGCGGCCGGCTCGGCGGTCGCGACCGTGAGCGCGCTGCCGCGCAGGCACGAGGGGCCGATGCGCTTCGACGACGAGGCCACCTGACGCCGAGCTCGCCAGACGCCGAGCGTGCTTGACGCCGAGTCGGCCCGGCACGGCGGCGGATGCTCAGGCCGGGCTGATGGGCAGGCTGCGGCCCGTGATGGGCCGGGTGCCGCGCAGCGACTCGGCGAGCGCGATGATGGCGGCGGCCGCCGGGTCGCCGGGCTCGGCCGCGACCACGGGCTCGCCCGCATCGCCGCCGGAGCGCAGCGCCACCGAGAGCGGGATGCGCGCCAGCAGCGGCACCTCCAGCCGCCGCGCCGCCTCGTCGCCTCCGCCCGCGCCGAAGAGCTCGAGCAGGCTGCCGTCGGGCTGCGGCAGCCCCGCCATGTTCTCGACCACGCCCAGCACCCGCTGGCCCGTCTGCCGCGCGACCTCGGCGGCGCGCTCCGCCACCTCGGCCGCGGCGCGCTGCGGGGTCGTCACGACCAGCACCTCGGCGTGCGGCAGCAGCTGGCCGAGCGAGATGGCCACGTCGCCGGTGCCGGGCGGCATGTCGATCAGCAGCACGTCGAGGTCGCCCCACCAGACGTCGGTGACGAACTGGTTCAGGGTGCGGTGCAGCATCGGGCCGCGCCAGGAGACCGAGCGGTTGCCCTCGACGAACATGCCGATCGAGACCAGCCGCACGCCGTGCGCCTCCGGCGGCATCATCATGTCGCCGACGCGCGTCGGGCGCGCCTCGGTGCCCAGCAGCGCCGGGATGGAGTAGCCGTGCACGTCGGCGTCGATGAGGCCGACCGCGAGCCCGCGCGCGGCGAGCGCCACGGCCAGGTTGGCGGTGACGCTCGACTTGCCGACGCCGCCCTTGCCGCTCGCGACCGCGATGATGCGCGTGAGCGTGTCGGGGCCGAACTGCTGCGGGCGCGAGCCGCGCAGCCGCTCGACGAGCGCCTGCCGGGTCGCGGGCGCCATCACGCCGACCTCGAGCTCGACGCGCTCGACGCCGGGGACCGACGCGGCCGCCTGGTGGACATCCGCCCGGATCCTGTCGGCGGCGGGGCACGCGGCCACGGTGAGCTCGAGGCGGATGCGCGCGACGCCGGCCCCGAGGGTCGCGGCGGGGATCATGTCGAGCTCGACGAGCGGCCGGCGGATCTCGGGGTCGATGACGGTCGCGAGGGCACGCTGCAGCGCAGGGTCGATCGGGGCGGTCACGGGCGGCAGCTCACGGCTGGTCGCGGTCGCGGCGCTCGTCGAGATCCTCGACGAACGACTTCAGCTCCGCGCGGATGAACTCGCGCGTCGCCATGTCGCGCATCGCCATGCGCAGCGCCACCACCTCGCGCGCCAGGTACTCGGTGTCGTTGAGGTTGCGCTCGGCCCGCAGCCGGTCCTGCTCGATCTGCACCCGGTCGCGGTCGTCCTGGCGGTTCTGCGCCAGCAGCAGCAGCGGAGCCGCGTAGGAGGCCTGCAGGCTGAGCACGAGCGTCAGCAGCGGGAAGCCCTGCGACTGCGGGTCGAACTGCGCCTCGGCGGGCACGATCGAGTTGTAGGTGAGCCAGAACCCGCAGAAGACCGTCATGCCGACGAGGAACGCGGGGGTGCCCATGGCGCGGGCGAACGACTCGGTGAAGCGCCCGAAGCGATCCTTCGACTCGGGCAGCCGGATGCGCCGGCGCGCCGCTTTAGGGCGCGAGAAGCGGTCGTCGCGCTCAGCCATGCGATGCCTCCTCCTGCTCCTGCGCGCGCCAGTCCTCGGGCAGGATGTGGTCGAGCACGTCGTCGATCGTCACCACGCCCACGAGCCGGCCCGCGGCGTCGACGACCGGCACCGAGACGAGGTTGTAGGCGGCCAGCTGCCGGGTCACCTCAGCCGCCGTGTCGCTCACCAGCACGGGCTCGATCTGCTCGTCGAGCAGGGTGCCGACCCGCTCGTTCGGCGGGTAGCGCAGCAGCCGCTGGAAGTGCACCATGCCGAGGAATCGGCCGGTGGGGGCCTCGTAGGGCGGCAGCGTGACGCAGATGGCGGCGGCCAGCGCCGGGGCGATCTCGTGCCGGCGCATGAGCGCGAGCGCCTCGGCGACGGTCGAGTCGGAGGCCAGGATGATGGGCTCGGTCGTCATCAGGCCGCCCGCCGTGTCGGCGCCGAACGAGAGCAGCATGCGCACGTCCTGCGCCTCATCCGGATCCATCAGGTCGAGCAGCGCCTCGCCGCGCTCGGCCGTCATGTGGCCGATCAGGTCGGCGGCGTCGTCGGGCTCCATCTGGTCGAGCACGTCGGCGACCCGGTCGTCCTCGAGCGCCGCGAGGATCTCGACCTGACGGTCCTCGTGCATCTCCTCGAGGATGTCGGCGAGCCGGTCGTCCGAGAGATCCTCCGCCACCTCGATCATGCGCTGCTGCGGCAGATCCAGCATGGCGGATGCGGCGTCGGCGGCGGGCAGCTCGTCGAGCGAGGCGAGCAGGTGCTCGGTGTCGTGCTCGGCGTCGTGCTCGTGCCGCACCTCGTTCCAGTGCGCGAGCGTCGTCGGTCCCTTGCCGAAGGGACCGATCTTGGGCTTGCGCAGGAAGAGCTCGTCGACCTCCCACTCGCCGGGACCGCGCTCGGCGATGGAGAGATCCTCGAGCGTCGCGCTCGTGCCGTCCTGCAGCGTCACGGTGCGGCCCAGGATGTCGGCCAGCAGCAGCCGCTCGCTGCCGCGCTGGCTGAAGCGGCGCTCGCTGATCGCGGCGGCGATCAGCTGGCCGCCGCCGATCGAGAGCACGCGGCCGATCGAGAGGAAGACGCGCTGCCTGCCGCGATCCTCGACCACGAGGCCGACGACGCGCGGGGAGGCGTCCTGGCGCGGCACGGAGACGACGTCGCGCACCTTGCCGATCCGCTCGCCCGCGGGGTCGAACACGCCCGCACCCGCGAGCCGGGCGACGAAGACGGTGGGGGCGCTCATGCCGTCCAAGGTATCGCGCGACGCCTGTCCGGTCGCTCGCCGCACGGCCTGACGCCGAGAGCGAACCGGGCCGTGGCGGCCTGCGCGCGCGTGCCAGACTGGCCGGGTGACCATGTTCCAGCGCTCGGCCGCGGGCGATCAGCACCTGCCCCACGGCGTCGTCGTCGCGTCGTTCGAGACCTACGACCAGGCGCAGGCGGCGGTGGCGAAGGTCTCCGGCTCCGAGGCCGAGCTCGCGGGGCTCGCGATCATCGGCAACGACCTCAAGCTCGTCGAGCGCATCGTCGGCCGCCTCACGTGGGGCAAGGTCGCCATGCGCGGCGCCATCCGCGGGCTCGGCTTCGGCGCCTTCCTGGGGCTGCTGTTCCTGCTGTTCGTGCCGGAGGCCGTCAGTTCGGTGCTCGTCTTCCCGCTGCTGGGCCTGGCCTTCGGCATCCTGCTCTCGGTCGTGCAGCACGCGCTCGTGCGCCGTAAGCGCGACTTCGCCTCGACGCAGCAGGTGCTCGCCGCCCGCTACGACGTGGTCGCGCCGCAGGAGATCGCGGGCAAGGCGATGCAGGTGATCGGGCAGCGCGAGGGCGCGCCCGATCCGACCGAGGCGCAGCTGCAGTCGGCGCCGCCGCCCGCACCGCCTGCACCGTCCGCACCGTCCGCGCCGTCCGCGCCGTCCGAGCGGCCGGCGAGCGCGCCGGCGCCCTCGAGCAGCCCCGCCCCGCAGGGGCGCCAGGACCCGCCCGCCTCCTGATCAGGCGAGCGCGTCCGACGCGCGCGCCGCATCCGCCACCGCGACGCTCACGAGGTCGAGCAGCGGCGAGGCCAGGTTCCAGCGCTGCCACCACAGCGGCACCTCGACGCCCGCCTCGGCGAGCACCACGAGCGAGCCGTCGGCGACGCCCGCCTCGAACTGCCCCGGCAGCAGCATGCCCCAGCCCAGGCCCATGCGCACGGCCTGCGCGAACTCGGCGGATGCGCTGATGATGTGGCGGGGCGGGCTCGCGACCGCGCCGTGGTCGGCCGCGAACCGCGACTGCAGGGTGTCGTGGTGGTCGAAGTCGACGATCGGGGCGCGCTCGAGCGCCTCGCGCGTGAGCCTGCCCGCGAACCAGCGGTCGGCGAAGTCGCGCTGCGCGATGGCGACGTAGCGCATGCGCCCCAGCGGCGACGAGACGCAGCCCGAGACCGGCTCGGGCTGCGCGGTGACCGCGCCCATCACGGCGCCCGACTCCAGCAGCTGCGCGGTGCGCTCCTGATCCTCGCGGTGGATGTCGAAGGTCACCTCGCGCTGCGCCGTGACGGCCGCGAGCGCGGGCAGGAACCAGGTGATGAGCGAGTCGGCGTTCACGGCCAGCGGGATGCGCGGTGCGGCCGAGCCGTCGCCCATCGCGTCGAGCGCGTCGTGCTCGAGCAGCGCGAGCTGGCGGGCCAGCCGCACGAGCGGCGCGCCCGCCTCCGTCGCGCGCACGGGCTTCGCGCGCTGCAGCACCACCCGGCCGACGCGCTGCTCGATGGCGCGGATGCGCTGGCTGACGGCGCTGGGCGTCACGCCCAGCTGCGCGGCCGCCCGGTCGAGGGTGCCGGCGTCGACGGCGGCGGCGAGGGTGCGCAGGTGATCGAGGGGGAGCTCCACGCCCTCAGCCTAGATGAAGCATCGCTTCAGATCGTGCAGGATCATTCGCTGGACTGCATGGCGCGCCGGCCGTAGCGTCGATGCCATGGACCAGGGGATCGTCGCGCTGCTGTCGGGCTTCGCACTCTGCATGGGCCTGATCCTGTCGATCGGAGCCCAGAACGCGATCGTGCTGCGGCAGGGGCTGCGGCGCGAGCACGTCGGCCTCGTCGTGCTCGTCTGCGTCGTGAGCGACGCCATCCTGCAGGCGATCGGCGTCGCGGGCGTCGCGACCCTGGTGACCGCGCAGCCCTGGCTCGAGACGCTCGCGCGCTGGGCGGGCGCCGCATTCATCGTCGGCTTCGCGCTGCTGAGCGCGCGACGGGCCTGGCGCGGCGGCGGCTCGCTCGAGGCCGCGCCCGACGCGCCCGCGGAGCCGGCCGACGCGCTCGAGCCGAGCGAGGCATCCGGATCCGGCGCCATCGCCACCCGCACGCGGGGCCGCGCGCGCAGCGGCAGGATGGCCACGCTGCTGACGATCCTCGCCGTCACCTGGCTGAATCCGCACGCGCTCGTCGAGACCACCGTCGTGCTCGGCTCGGTCGCGGCCACGCACGGCGACGCCCGCTGGTGGTTCCTGGTCGGCGGTGTGGCCGCGAGCACGCTCTGGTTCGTCGGCTTCGGCTACGGCGCCCGCTACCTCGCGCCGCTGCTGCGCACCGAGCGCGCGTGGCGCATCCTCGACGGCGGCATCGCGGTCGTCATGCTCGTGATCGCCGTCACCATCGTCACCGGCTGAGCCGAGACCGGCCCGGAGCGGTCAGCGCGACCGCACCTCGCGCATCCACGCCTCGACCTCGTCCGCCGTGCGCGGGATAGCGCCCGAGAGGTTCACGGCGCCGTCGGCGGTGACCACGATGTCGTCCTCGATGCGCATGCCGATGCCGCGCAGCTCCTCGGGCACGGTGAGGTCGTCGGCCTGGAAGTAGAGGCCGGGCTCGATGGTGAACACCATCCCCTCGCGCACGATGCCGTCGTGGTAGAAGTCGCGCCGCGCCTGCGCGCAGTCGTGCACGTCGAGGCCCAGGTGGTGGCTCGTGCCGTGCACCATCCAGCGGCGGTGCAGCTGCTGGTCGGGCTCGAGCGAGGTCTCGGCCGAGACCGGCAGCACGCCCCACTCGGCCGTCTTGCGGGCGATGACCGCCATCGCCGCCGCGTGCACCTCCTTGAAGACGATGCCCGGCCTCACGATCGCGAACGCGGCGTCGGCGGCCTCGAGCACCGCCTCGTAGACGCGCCGCTGCACCTCGGTGAACGCGCCGGAGATCGGCAGCGTGCGGGTGATGTCGGCTGTGTAGAGGCTGTCGACCTCGACGCCGGCGTCGAGCAGGATCACGTCGCCGTCGCGCACGGCGCCGTCGTTGCGGGTCCAGTGCAGGTAGCAGGCGTGGTGGCCCGAGGCGGCGATGGTGTCGTAGCCGACCGCGTTGCCGTCGAGCCGCGCGCGGCGGTGGAAGGCGCCCTCGACGACGCGCTCGCCGCGCTCGTGCCGGGTCGCGTCGCTCAGGTCGGCGATGACGTCGTCGAAGCCGCGGGCGGTCGCGTCGACCGCCGCCTGGATCTCGGCGATCTCATGCGCGTCCTTCACGAGCCGCTGCTCGCTCAGGTCGCGGGCGAGCACGTCGCCGTCGGGGTTCGCGCCGGGCACGAGCGCCTCGACGGCGGGGTCGGCGCCGGTGACGACGAGCGCCTCGCCCGCGGCCGCGAGCGCGGCGTCGAGCTCTGCCAGGTCGGCGACCGCGAGCCCGAGGTCTGCCGCGACGTGCTCGAGCGAGGGGCGCGGGCCCACCCAGAACTCGCCGATCGCGGGGTTCGCGTAGAACTCCGTGGTGCCGCGGCCCGCCGGGCCGCGGAAGTACAGCGTCGCCTCGTGGCCGTCCTCCGCCGGCTCGAGCACGAGCACCGAGTCGGGCTCCGCATCCGAGCCCCAGCCCGTCAGGTAGGTGAAGTCGGGGTGCGCGCGGAAGGGGTAGTCGGTGTCGTTGGAGCGCACCTTCAGCCCGCCGGCGGGGATCACGAGCCGCACGCCGGGGTGCAGCGCCGAGATGCGCGAGCGGCGGGCGGCGGCGAAGGCCGCGGCGGCGCGCGGCGACGGCGTCGAGTGCTCGCGCTCGGCCCAGCCGGTCTGGATGTGCTCCGTGAACGCCGAGGAGGTCGGCGTCGTGGAGCGGTTGGTCGTGGACTGCGTCGTCGTCGCGTCGGTCATGCGACCATCCTCCCACCGCAGCACGCCGGACGGCTCGGCGGATGCGTCAGGCGGGTGCCGACGGCGGGTTGCGGTCGCTGTGGAAGGCGACGAACAGCGAGTAGGTCTCGCCCTCGGGGTCGGGCTCGCGCTGCTTGAACTCCTCGGCGAGCTCGCTGAGGCGGCGGCCGAGCTCGTCACGGTGCTCGCGGCTGAGCTTCAGGCCCAGCCAGATGGTCTGCAGCTCGTCGGGCTCGAGCCCCTCGATCTGCTGCAGGAAGGTGTCGACCAGCACGCGCGATCCACCCGCGAGCGGGGTGCGCCACGAGAGCCCGGTCGCGCGGTAGGGCACCTCGCGCGCGCCGCCGGCGCCCGTGCGCTCCTCCTCGGCCGCCAGGAATCCGGTCTGCACGAGCGTGCGCACGTGGTGCAGCATCGTGCCCGGGTTGACGCCCAGCAGCTCGGCGAGCTCCTTGTTGGTGCGCGACTCGAACGCGCACAGGCGCAGCACCCGCAGCCGCAGGGGAGAGCTGAGCGCGCGACCCCGCGCCTGCAGATCGGCGTCGGAGCCCTCGCGCCCGGCCTGCTCGTCGATTGCCGTTCCGCTCGCCTCGTCGGCCCGCTCGGTGCTCATGCCGTCATGGTAGCGAGAGCGATTGACACTGCTCAATCACGCACGCATACTGATTGACATGTCCCAATCACCAGGCTCGGCGGCCGAGCTGCCGCAGCCCGCCGACGACACCCCGGTCGAGCTCGAGGCGCCGACCGCGGTGCGCGATGCCCCGAAGGGATCGCTCTGGCGCGACGGCAACTTCCTCACCATGTGGTCCGGGCAGGCGCTCGCGCAGCTCGGCTCCCAGGTCACGGAGCTCGCCATCCCGGTGCTCGCGGTGCTGCTGCTGCACGCGAGCGAGTTCGAGGTGGGGCTGCTGAACGCCGCGGGCGTCGCCGCGTTCCTGGTCGTCGGCCTGCCCGCCGGCGCCTGGATCGATCGCATGCGCAAGCGCCGGGTGATGATCTGGGCGGATGCGGTGCGCGCGGCCGCGCTCGCCGCGCTGCCGCTGCTCTGGTGGCTCGGCGCGCTCGAGATGTGGCACCTCTACGCCGTCGCGCTCGTGGTCGGCGTCGCGACCGTCTTCTTCGACGTCTCGTACCAGTCGATCATCCCCTCGCTCGTGCGGCCGCAGCAGATCGCCGAGGCGAACGGCAAGCTCGAGGCGACGCGCGAGCTCGCGAACATCGGCGGACCGGCCATCGGCGGCTGGCTGATCGGCATCATCTCCGCGCCCTTCGCGATCCTGGCGACGGTCGGCACCTACGTCGCCTCGTTCATCGCGCTGCTGCTCACCCGCGACCACGAGCAGCCGCGCGCCGCCGACGACCACGGGCCGATCCTGCGCGAGATCGGCGAGGGGCTGCGCTGGGTGTTCGGCAACCCGCTGCTGCGACGCATCGTCGGCACCACCGGCATCTCGAACTTCTTCAGCACCGTCTCGTTCACGCTGCTGCCGATCTTCCTGCTGCGCGAGCTGGGGCTCAGCCCGGCGGCGTTCGGCGTCATCTTCTCGCTCGGCTCGATCGGCGGCCTCGCCGGCGCCGCCGCCACCCCGCACATCGTGCGCTGGATCGGCGAGGCGCGCGCCATCCCCGTCAGCGCGATCGGGTTCGGCGTGATCGCGTGCTTCCTGCCGCTCGCAGCGACCTTCCCGGCGGTCGCCTTCCCGCTGCTGGTGGCGCAGATGTTCGTCGGCAGCTTCACGGTGCTGCTCTACAACATCACCCAGGTCACCTTCCGGCAGCGCATCACGCCCGCCCGCCTGCTCGGCCGCATGAACGCATCCGTGCGCTTCTGCGTCTGGGGCGTCATGCCGATCGCCGCGCTGCTCGCGGGCGCGCTCGGCACCTGGCTGGGCGTCGTGCCGACGATGTGGATCGGCGCGGCCGGGCAGCTGCTCGCGGGGCTGTGCGTCGTGATCGGGCCGTTCTGGTCGATGCGCGAGCTGCCCGACGCGCAGGGCTGAGGCCTACGCTGGCGGGATGCCCGTCACCGCTCGAGAGGTCGCCGTCTGGGCGCGCGACTACGGCTTCGCGGCCCGCATGCACCTGCGGTCCACGCTCGACCCGCGCGCGCCGAGGGTGTCGGGGATGCCGGGGGCGCGCGTGCACTGCGTGCTCATCCCCGGCGTGGTGGAGCGCTGGCCGTTCATGGAGCCGCTCGGCATCCGGCTGGTGCGGGCCGGCCACGCCGTGCACTTCCTGCCGGAGCTCGGCCGACACCTGATGCCGGTGCGCGAGGCCGCGCCGATCGTGGGCGCGGCCGTCGACCGGGTCGCGGCAGCGCATCCGCACGCGCGGATCGTGCTCGTCGGCCACTCGAAGGGTGGGCTCGTCGGCAAGCGGCTGCTCGTCGACCGCGCGCGCCGGCCGCAGCTGGCGCAGCCGGCGGGGCTCGTGGCGCTCGCGACGCCGTTCGCCGGCTCGAGCCGCGCGCGGCTGCTGCGCAGCGCGGCGATGCGCGAGTTCGACCCCGCGGACGAGCGTCTGCTGGCGCTCGCGGCAGAGCGCAGCGCCGACCTGCGCATCCGCGTGGTGCTGCCGAACCTCGACCCGCACATCCCCGGCAACCGCATCCCGGACGGCATCGCCGGGGTGCGGCTGCGCGCCGACGGGCACTTCCGGCCGCTCGCGACCGCAGAGGCGGGCCGCGCCGTGCTCGCCGCCGTCGCCGACCTCACCCGCTGAGGCGGGCGCGGCGGGGCTCAGCCCGTCCGGCGCAGCTGCACGACCACCGGGCGGTGGTCGGTGCCGGAGTCGTCGAGGCCGGTGAGCACGCGCGCCGCGACCGGCGTCCAGTCGGGCGTCGCGACCACGTGGTCGATGTTCGCGCCCAGCCACGGCGGCGCCCAGGTCGGCCAGGTGCCCACCGCGCCGGCGCCCACCGCCGAGGCCGCATCGCGGCACACGCCCAGGTCGCCGGTGCCGCCGCCCTCGAGCTCGCGGCGGTGCTGCCACCAGTGATCGACGGTCGAGTTGAAGTCGCCGGCCATCACGACCGACTGCGAGCCGTCGCAGAGCCCGGCGACGAACTCCAGGTCGGCCCGCCAGTTGCGCATCTGCTGCGGCACGGGTGCGACCGGATGGGTCGACACGAGCACGGGTCCCTCGCCGTCGACCGGGCGCGCCACCACCGTCGGCAGGGTGCGGGTGCCGCCGACCTCGCTGTCGGCGGTGTACCGGCCCAGCGCCGTCGAGACGAGCAGCGTCGTGTTGAGCGCGCCGTAGGAGGGGGAGTAGTCGTTCGTCAGCACCCAGAAGCGCTTGCCGCGCTCGCGCAGCTGCTCGGCGACCCCGACCCCGAGCTGCAGCGTCGTCTCCGGCAGCATCACCGCATCCGCCCCGGTCTCGTCGACGATGCGGGCGATCTCGTCGATGCCGGGCTCGTCGCCGAGGGTGTTCCAGGTGAGCACGACGAGGTCGTCGCTCGTGTCGATCGTCTGGCCGGTGTCGAGGCCGCGCGAGACGTGGATGCCGGTCGAGACGAGGCCGAACACGAGCAGCAGCGAGACCACGCCGAGCACGAAGGGCCGCACGCGGCGCCAGCCCGCGAAGCACAGGAAGAGCAGCAGCAGCACGAGCGCGATGCCGACCACGCCGATGCGCATCGAGACCACCTGCGCCACGATCGGCGCCTGCTCGAGCCCGAACGCCTGCGGCCATGCGGCGACCGTCAGGCACGCCGCGATGACGAGGGCGAGCAGCCAGCCGAGGATCGCGAGCACGTCATGAGGGTAGGCGATCGGGCGCCGCCTCGGCGGCGGGCGCGCGCGTAGGCTGGCGCCATGGAGCATGCTGGGTTCGACGAGCCGCCGGTCTTCGACTGGGCTGCGGCCGGCCCCGCCGACCTGCACGCGCACTCGCGCGAGTCCGACGGCACGGATGCGCCTGCCGACGTCGTGCGCGCGGCCGCGGCCGCCGGGCTGGGCGCGGTCGCGCTCACCGACCACGACACCGTGAGCGGCTGGGTCGAGGCGACCGAGGCGGCGCACGAGACGGGGGTCGCGCTGCTGCCGGGGGTCGAGTTCTCGTCGCAGATCCTGGAGGCGAGCGTGCACGTGCTCGGCTACCTGCTCGACCCCGAGTCCGCGGCGTTCATGGGCGAGCGCGAGCGCATCCGCACCGAGCGCGTCACGCGCGCCGAGCGCATGGTGCACGCGATCGGCAAGGACTACCCGCTCACCTGGGCGCACGTCGAGCAGCACTCGGCGCCCGGCGCCACGATCGGCCGCCCGCACATCGCCGACGCGCTCGTCTCGCTCGGCATCGTGCCCGACCGCTCGAGCGCGTTCGAGAGCATCCTGCACTGGCAGGGCGGCTACTACCAGCCGCATCGGGCGCCGACGCCCGAGCAGGCGATCGGCATCATCCGCGAGGCGGGCGGCGTGGCGGTGCTGGCGCATCCGGCCGCGCGCGGCCGACCGGTCATGCGGATGGGCGTGCTCGGCGACCTGGTCGTGGCCGGCCTCGAGGGCGTCGAGGTGTGGCACCGCGACAACGACGAGCCCGCCCGGCGGCGGCTGCTCGCGGACGCCGAGCGCTACGGGCTGCTCGTGACCGGATCGAGCGACTACCACGGCGCGGGCAAGCCGAACCGGCTGGGGGAGCACACCACCGATCCCGCGGTGGTGGCCGAGATCGTGCGCCGCGCGACCGGCTGGGCGCCCGTGCTGCCGGTGTGATGCACCCGGCTCTCGCTGCGATCCACGACCGTTCGCGGGAGCGGGTGCTGCGCGGCGATCTCGACCTCGATGCGGCACCGGGCGAAGGAGGTGCTCGCTGGGGCGCGACCATCGTTGCGATGCCGGGTGACCCGTCCGCTGCCGTGCTCGATCGCCTCGCCCTCGTGCGCTGCGGCTTCGATGCAGAAGCGGGTCGCATGGTTCCGCGCACGCTCCACGAGCAGTGACGCGCAAGCACGCTGCCGCGACCGCCCCGCGGTGACCCCAGCCCCGTGTCCGCGCGTGAGTGGCGTCTTCCGCGTTCGAGTGGCGCCTTGCGCGCCTGACTGGCGCCTTGCGCGTCTGAGTGGCGCCTTGCGTGTCTGAGTGGCGCCTTGCGTGTCTGAGTGGCGCCTTGCGTGTCTGAGTGGCGCCTTGCGCGTTCGAGTGGCGCCTTGCGCGTTCGAGTGGCGGCTTGCGCGTCTGAGTGGCGCCGTGCGGGACTCCGAGAGCGCAGAGGAGCAGCTGGCCCTGCGATGCCAGACCGGACCGGCAGACGTGCGGGAGCCGCCACTCACGTGCGGGAGCCGCCGCTCAGATGCGGGAGCCGCCGCTCAGGTGCGGGAGCCGCCACTCAGGTGCGGGAGCCGCCACTCACGTGCGGGAGCCGCCACTCACGTGGGGAGGGGGTGGCGCGTGGCACCCTGCGGAGGAGAGCGGCGCCATGCCCACGCGAACGGCCGCCCCGCGGAGGCGGGACGGCGACGGCCTCGCCGCCGATGCGGAGCGGCCGTCGCCGGTTGCTGTGGTGGGTCAGGCCTGCGGGGCCTGGGGCGCGTTCGCGCCGCCGCCGCCACCGCCCGAGCGTCGGCGACGCCGGCGCCGGGGCGCCGGGTTGCCGTCGTGGTGCTCGTTGCCGCCGCCGTCGTGCGTGCCACGGCCCTCCGCGTGCTGCTCGCGGGGCTGCGCCGACGCATCCGCCCTCTGGCCCTCGCCGCCGCCCGAGCGACCGCGGCCGCCCCTGCTGCGGCGACGCCGGCCGTCGCCCTCCGAGCGCTCGGAGCGCTCGGTGCGCCGCTCGCCGTCGCGGCCGGACCGGCCGCCGGGCGCGACGCCCTCGCGCTTGGCCTCCTTGTTGGGAGGCGTCGTGCTGAGCCGGCCCTTGACGCCCTCGGGGATGTTCAGGTCGCTGTACAGGTGCGGGCTGGAGGAGTAGGTCTCGACCGGTTCCGGCCTGTTGAACTCGAGGGCCCGGTCGATGAGCGCCCACTTGTGCAGGTCATCCCAGTCGACGAAGGTGACGGCGATGCCCGTGCGCCCCGCGCGGCCGGTGCGGCCGACGCGGTGCAGGTATGCCTTCTCATCCTCGGGGAGCGTGTGGTTGATGACGTGCGTGATGTCGTCGACGTCGATGCCGCGGGCTGCGACATCGGTGGCGATCAGCACATCCTTCTTGCCCGCCTTGAACTGCGCCATCGCGCGCTCGCGAGCCTCCTGGCTCATGTCGCCGTGCACGGCGGCGGCATTGAAGCCGCGGTCGATGAGCTCCTCGGTGAGGCGCGAAGCGGCGCGCTTGGTGCGCGTGAACACGACGACCTTGCCGCGGCCCTCGGCCTGCAGGATGCGCGAGACCACCTCGTCCTTGTCGAGCGCGTGCGCCCGGTAGACGATGTGCTCGATGTTGGCCTGCGCGATCGTCTCGTCGACGCCTGCGGCACGGATGTGCAGCGGGCGCGACATGAAGCGGCGCGCGAGGCCCACGATGGCGTCCGGCATGGTGGCCGAGAACAGCATCGTGTGGCGCACCGCCGGCACCTTCGAGAACAGCTTCTCGACGTCGGGCAGGAAGCCCAGGTCGAGCATGCGGTCGGCCTCGTCGAGCACCATCTCCTGCACCTTGGAGAGGTCGAGGATGCGCTGCTGCACGAGATCGAGGAGGCGCCCGGGGGTGCCGACCACGATCTGCGCGCCGGCCTTGAGCTGGTCGATCTGGCCCTCGTAGGCCTTGCCGCCGTAGATGGAGACGACCGTGGTGGGGCGGTTGGAGGTGATGAGCTCCATGTCCTCCGTCACCTGCACGGCGAGCTCGCGCGTGGGCACGACGATGAGCGCCTGCACGCCGTGGCCGGGGTCGGCGCCCAGCCGCTGCGAGAGCGGCAGGCCGAACGCGAAGGTCTTGCCGGTGCCGGTCTTGGCCTGGCCGATGATGTCCTGTCCGCTCAGCGCGAGGGGGATCGTCTGCTGCTGGATCGGGAAGGGCTCGAGGATGCCCTTGTCTGCGAGCGCCTGGACCATGTCGGCGTCGATGTTGAGGTCTTGGAAAGTCAAAGGAGTGTTCCGCCTGTTCGTATGCTCCGACGATCCTACCGGCGGCATGCGTCGGAAGGCTGCGCACCGCCCCTAGACTCCTGGACGTGGTGAAGTGGTTCGACCGGACGCCGCGCGATGTGACGCGCCAGCTCCTGCGGCAGCACCGGGTGCCGGTGCTCGGCGACCGCGTGCTGCTCTCCGACGTCCGCCCCGCGCTCGTGCCCTTCGTCGGCCAGGCGCTCGCGCTCGAGCTGGCGCTCGTCGCCAAGGCTGGGCGCGTGCTCGAGCAGGCCCCCTCGCTCGAGGCGCGCGTCGCGGTGGCAGAGGTGGTGCGCGTCCACGCGAGCCGCTCCGGCGCCTTCGCGCGCATCCTCGAGGCCGAGGACGCCGAGGCGGATGCGGCGATGCAGCCGTTCACGGAGTCGACCAGGGAGTTCTCCCGCGCCATCGACGGCGCCGACTGGTACGAGCAGCTGCTCGCCATCCACGTGGTCTCCGGACTGCTGGAGGACTTCTTCGTCGCGATCGTGCCGGGCCTGCCGGAGGACGATCAGGACGCCATGCTGCGCGCGCTGCGCGGCGAGAGCGCCCATCCGCACCTCGTGCGGCTGCTGCTCGAGGCCATCCGCGGCACCCCGAGGCTCTCCGACCGCATGGCGGTGTGGGGGCGCAGGCTCGTCGGCGACGTGCTGCTGCAGATGTACCTGGCGGTCAACGGGCCCGACGCCACGGGCCGGGCGGTGCCGAGCCAGAAGCGGCTCGAGCCCGCGTTCAACGACATCGTCGCCTCGCACACCCGCCGCATGGACGAGCTGGGCCTCACCGCCTGAGCGGTGCCGGCTCAGGCCTTGGTCGCGCGCAGCTGGGTGAGGTAGCGCTCGTCGGCCTTCGCGCGCCGCGCCGGCAGGATGCGCGGGATGACGACCGAGACGAGCAGCGCCGCGAGCAGGCTGAGCACCCACAGCCAGCCGTTGTCGACGGCCGCGCCCATGAGCGCGCCGATGGTCCACACGATGCCCGCGGCCGCGGCGGCCGCGAGCGGGTTGAGGAACAGCCCCACCCACGCGCGACCGGGCAGCAGGTAGCGCGTCAGCAGCCCGATCGCCGCCCCCATCACCATGGGCACGAGCACCAGGATGGGCAGCATCAGGCGACGAACCCGATCTTGCGGGTCGACTCGCTGCCGATCTCGACGTAGGCGATGCCGGCGCTCGGCACGATGTAGCGGCGGCCCTTCGCGTCGTCGAGCGTGAGGTGCCCGGAGTCGAGCGCGGCGACCACGGCCTCCTCGACCTCCTTGGGCGACTGCGCCGAGTCGAACGCGATCTCGCGCGCAGAGTCCTTGATGCCGATGCGGATGTCCATGCTCCCGAGGATACCGACACGGATGCCCGCCTCTCGCCCGCGTCCGCGCGGGGCGAACAGCGTGTGGGCAGG
Organism: Agrococcus baldri; assembly: GCA_007988785.1. Taxonomy (GTDB): domain Bacteria; phylum Actinomycetota; class Actinomycetes; order Actinomycetales; family Microbacteriaceae; genus Agrococcus; species Agrococcus baldri_A. The sequence continues at coordinate 259,891 of BJUU01000001.1, read as the reverse complement.
GCTGGATACCGTCGTGATGTGACCGACCAGCCCGTGACCCTCGACGACTCGCAGCGCGCCGTGCTCGCCCTGCCCGCGGGCGCATCGGCCATCGTGCTCGGCGTGGCGGGGTCGGGCAAGACCACCACCCTCGTCGAGCTCGCCGCGGCTCGCCTCGACGCGGGCCTCGAGCCCGCGGGGCTGCTGGTGGTCGCGGGTTCGCGGCAGGCGGCGACCGCGCTGCGCGACCGGCTCGCCGCCCGCACCGCGCTCGTCACGCCGGGCCCGCTCGCCCGCTCGATGCCCTCGTTCGCGCACGCCGTGCTGACGGCGGCGGCGCTCGCCGAGGGCCGCCCCGCGCCGCAACTGCTCTCGGGCGCCGAGCAGGATCGCATCATCGCCGCGATGCTCGCCGGTCACGCCGACGACGCCGCGGCCGGCCTGGCCGGCGGCCCCGACTGGCCACAGCATCTGGGCGCAGAGGTGCGCGAGCAGCCTGGCTTCCGCGCCGAGCTGCGCGAGCTCATGGCGGCGGCGGCCGAGCGGGGCATGGGGGCGGATGCGCTGGCGCGCGAGGGCGCGTCGAGGGACGTTCCCGAGTGGGTCGCGGCCGGCGCCTTCATGGCGGAGTTCGAGCGGTTGCAGCGCCTCGAGCGTCGCGGTGCCGACGCCGTCACGGCCGCCTCGCTGCTACGCACCGCGGCCACCCGCATCGCCGCGACCGACGTGCCGGTGCCCTCGCTCGTGCTCGTCGACGACGCGCAGGAGCTCACGGAGGGCGCCGTCGTGCTGCTCGAGGCGCTGCGCGGCCGCGGCGCGACGGTGATCGCCTTCGGTGACCCCGACACGACCACCGGCGGCTTCCGCGGTGCCGATCCAGCGCTGCTGGCGGCGCTGCCGGGGCGCCTGGGCTTCGCCGAGCGGGCGGGGCACCGGCTGCTGCTGCGACGGGATCACCGCCACGGCGAGATCCTGCGCGCGTTCGCGGCGAGCCTCGCGCAGGGCATCGGCGCGGCCGGCGCGAGCGACCATCGCGGCGCCGCCGCCGCCGCGGCCGCGCCCGGCCTCGTCGAGCTGCGGGTGGCCGATTCGCTCGAGGAGCAGGCGCGGCAGATCGCCCGCGTCATCCACGAGCGGCGCCGCGAGGGGATCGCGCACGACGCGATCGGCATCATCGTGCGCACGGGCCGAGCGGCGACCGAGCTCGCCTCGATGCTCTCGGCCCTCGACGTGCCGATCGCCTCCGGCGGCCCGACGCGGCTGCGCGAGGCGCCGGTGGTCGAGGCGCTCGTGCAGGTGCTCGCGGTCGCGACCGGGCGAGCGCCGCTCACGGGCGCCCTCGCCGAGCAGCTGCTGCGCAGCGACCTGCTCGGGCTCGACGCGCTCGCGGTGCGCCGCCTCAAGCGCGCGCTGCGGCACCGCATCATCGCCGACGGCGGCGAGGTGCACGTGCCCGGTGCCGAGCTCGTGCGGGAGGCCGTCGAGCAGCCGGACGCGCTGGCCGAGCTGCGCGGGGCGCGCGTCGGCGCCTCGGCGGCGCGGCGCCTCTCGCGCATGCTGGGCGAGGCCCGCGCGCTCGTCGAGGCGGAGGCCGCGGGCTCCGCCGATCAGGTGCTGTGGGCGGCGTGGGCCGCCGCGGGTGTCGCCGACGCGTGGCAGCGCGCCGCGCTCGAGGGCGGCAGCGTCGAGCGCGCGCTCGCGAACCGGCGGCTGGACGCGGTCGTGGCGCTGTTCGACCAGGTCGCCCGCCTCATCGAGCGCCGTCCCGACGTCGACACGGGCGGCTTCGTCGACGCGTGGCTCGCCTCCAGCGTCGACGACGACTCGCTCGCCGCCCGCACCGAGGGCGCGAGGGTCGCGATCGGCACCCCCGGGCAGTTCGTGGGGCGCGAGCTCGACACCGTCGTGGTCGCGGGCCTGCAGGACGGCGTCTGGCCCAACCTGCGCCCGCGCGGCTCGCTGCTGGGCGCGAACCGGCTCGACGGCGACGGCACCGAGGATGCGCGCACCGCCGTGCTGCACGACGAGCTGCGCACCTTCGCCAAGGCGGTGTCGACCGCGCGCACCACCGTCGTGCTCGCCGCCGTCGAGAGCGACGACGAGCAGCCCTCGCCGTTCACCGCCGGCGTGACGCGGGTGCCGCCGCACGCCGAGGCGTGGCACTCGCTGCGCTCGCTCGTCGCCCACCTGCGGCGCCGGGTCGTCGAGCGCGACGATGCGGCGGCTGCCGCCGCGCTCCAGCGGCTCGCGGCCGAGGGCGTGCCGGGGGCCGCGACCGCCGAGTGGGCGGGCCTCGCGCCCGTCACCACCGCCGAGCGCCTCGATCTCGACGAACCGGTCGTCGCCTCGCCATCGTCGATGCAGAAGCTCGACGAGTGCCAGGTCGCGTGGGTCATCGACCGGCTCGCGGGCTCGACCTCGAACCGCGCCGCGGGCTTCGGCACGATCGTGCACGAGGCCGTCGAGACGGTCGACGCCACCGACGCCGCGGCGCTCGAGGCCGCGATCGACGCCCGCGTCGGCGAGCTGGTGCACGAGTCGTCGTGGGAGGCCCTCCAGCAGCGAGCAGACATCCCACCGGTCGCGGCGCAGATCGCCGACTACTTCCAGCGGCTGCGCGGGGAGCGCTGGCGGGTCGAGGCGGGCGAGCACGAGGCGCGCTTCTCCGTGGAGTTCGACGACGGCAGCCGGCTGAAGGGCTCGATCGACTGGCTCGAGCACGGCGAGGACGGCACCGTGCGGGTCGTCGACCTGAAGACGGGCAAGCACAAGCCCGACAACCACGCGGAGCTCGGCAACCTGCAGCTGCGCGCCTACCAGTTCGCCATCTCGCTCGGCGCGATCGAGGGCGTGCCGGCCGAGTCGAAGACCGAGGCGCGGCTCTTCATGCCGCGCGTGAGCACCCGCAGCAAGGTCGTCGAGACGCCCGAGTTCGACGCGGTGCGCGAGCACTTCGCCGAGCACCTGCGCGCGGCGATCGAGACCATGGGCGGCGCGGCGTTCTCGGCGTCGCCCGCAGAGCACTGCTACGACGACTTCTCGTTCGGCCAGTGCGCCATCCACGTCCTCCCGGAGGTCACCGAATGACGTACAGCCCCGACGAGCTGGCCGAGCTGCTCGCCGCCGCCAAGGGCGAGCGCCCGCTGCCGCCGACGCGCGAGCAGCGGGCTGTCATCCAGGCACCGCACGCCCCGACGCTCGTCGTCGCCGGTGCCGGCAGCGGCAAGACGCACACCATGGCGCAGCGCGTGCTGTGGCTGGTCGCCAACGGGCACGCGATCCCGGACGAGGTGCTGGGCCTGACCTTCACGCGCAAGGCCGCGCGCGAGCTCGCGGAGCGGCTCGAGAAGGAGCTCGCGCAGCTGGCCGCGGCCGGGCTCGTCGACGACGAGGTCGTCGCCACCCGCAAGCCGGTCGTGCAGACCTACAACTCCTTCGCCGGCAGCCTCTTCAAGGAGTGGGCGCTGCTGATCGGGCGCGACCCCGACTCGGAGGTGCTCTCCGACCCGGCCGCGCTGCTGCTGGCACTACGCATCGCCCGCGCTTCCGACGACGAGCGGCTCGCGGGCATCGGCACCGCCACCCGGATCGCCGAGCACGTGCTGCGGCTGGCCGGCGAGCTCGGCGACCACCACGTCTCCACCGAGCGGCTGCGCCGCGCCGGCTTCGCCTCGGCGTTCGCCGCGAAGGCCGGCCTGCCGCCCGACCCCGCCGCCAAGCGCGCGCCGGCGCAGAAGGCGCAGCAGGACTTCGAGGCCGACATCACCCGCGTCGGCGCGCTCGAGCCGCTCAGCGCGCTCGTCGACGCCTTCGACGAGCAGAAGCGCCGCCTGGGCGTGGTGCAGTTCAGCGATCAGGTGCGCTTCGCCCTCGACGCGCTGCTCGCCCACGGCGGCGCGGTCGACGAGCTGCGCGAGCGGCACCGCTTCGTGCTGCTCGACGAGTTCCAGGACACCTCGGTGCTGCAGCTCGAGCTGCTGGGCAGGATCTTCCGCGACACCCCGGTCATGGCCGTCGGCGACCCCAACCAGGCCATCTACGGCTTCCGCGGGGCCAGCGCAGGCACCCTCGCGCTGTTCGAGCGCCACTTCGGCGCCACGACCAAGGCCACCCTCTCGACCAGCTGGCGCAACGACGCCGAGATCCTGCGGCTCGCGGGCGCCATCGCGGCCGAGCTGCCGGTGCGCCCCGAGGTGCCGGTCGAGCCGCTCGGCGCCCGCGACGCGGCGGGCCCCGGCGAGGTCGTCGTGCGCCACTGCGGCACCGTCGACGACGAGGCCGACGAGCTCGCCGCCTGGCTGCGGGCGCACGGCGCCGGCAGCGGCGGCACGACCGCCGCGGTGCTCGTGCGCACGCACGGCCACGCCATCGACCTCTCCAGCGCGCTCGCCGCCCGCGGCCTGACCGTCTCCCGCACGGGCGGCGGCGGCCTGCTCGAGGATCCCGCCGTCGTCGACATGGTCGCGGCGCTGCGCGTGCTCGGCCGCCCGGAGGAGGGCTCGAGCCTCGTGCGCCTGCTGGCCGGCAGCCGCTGGCGCATCGGCGTCGCCGACCTCATGGCGCTGCAGCGCTCCGCGCAGCGCATGGCGCGGGCGGGGCTCACCGACGAGCAGCGCGATCGCGATCGCGCGGCGGTCGTCGCCGAGGCCTCGTCGTCGATCGTCGACGCCCTCGACGCGCTCGCCGACGGCGCGGCCCTCGAGGGCGCGACCGACGAGGGCACGGCGCGGATGCGGCAGGCGGCGAGCCTGCTGCGCGAGCTGCGCAGGCAGGCGGGGATGCCGCTGCCCGACTACGTGCGGGCGGTGGAGCGCGCGCTCCGCCTCGACATCGAGGTGGGTGCGAACCCCGGCCGCACGAGCGCGGCGCTCGACGCGTTCTCGCGAGAGGTGCAGGCCTTCGCCGCCGCCGACGAGCGCGGCACGCTCGAGGCGCTGCTGACGTACCTCGAGGCCGTCGAGCGCGGGCGCGGCCCCGACGCGCCGCAGGAGGAGCCCCGGCCCGGCATCGTGCAGGTGCTCACCATGCACGCCTCCAAGGGCCTCGAGTGGGATGTCGTGGCGCTCCCGCGGCTGGCGCAGGCGCGCAGGGATCCCAGCACGCGCGGCTGGCTCGACTGGGGCAGGCTGCCCTTCCCGCTGCGCGGCGATGCGACGATGCTGCCGGAGCTCGAGCACGAGCAGCCGACCGTGCACGACTACCTCGCCGCGCGCGGGGAGTTCCTCGCCGCGCTCGCGGCGCACGGCGAGTCGGAGGGCGATCGCCTCTCCTACGTCGCCGTCACCCGCGCGCGCCGCGCGCTGTGGCTCTCCGGCGCGCAGTGGTACGGCACGGGCACGACGCCGGCGAGGCCGACCCGGCTGCTCGAGCTCGCCGCCGAGACGATGGGCGTCGAGCTGCTCGAGCCCGCGTCGAAGGACGACGGCAACCCGCGAGCGGGCGGTTCCGAGGTGGTGTCGTGGCCCGTCGACCCGCTCGGCAGGCGCCGTCCCGAGGTTGAGCGGGCAGCCGCCCGCGTCGACGCCGCCGATCCGGCGCAGACCACGCCGTGGGACGACGCCATCGAGCTGCTGCTCGCCGACCGCGCGCAGACCTCGCTGACCCTGCCCAGCCGCATCGCCGCATCCGGGTTCAAGGACTGGGCGGCCGACCCGGTCGCGGTCGCCAGGCAGATCGCGCGCCCGATGCCGCAGCAGCCCTTCGCGGCCACGCGGCTCGGCACGCTCTTCCACGGCTGGGTCGAGCGGCGCGACGGCGCCGTGGGCCTCGGCGACGCGGTCGACGACGCGGTGCTCGACGAGGAGCTCGTCGGCATCGACGCCGAGCGGCTCGAGAGGCTGAAGCAGACCTTCCTCGCCTCGCCCTACGGCGACCGGCAGCCGGCGGAGACCGAGATCGAGATCCACCTGCCGCTCGCCGGCACGACCGTGGTGTGCAAGATCGACGCCGTGTACCGCGACGGCGACCGCGCGACGGTCGTCGACTGGAAGACCGGGCGGCTGCCGTCGGGCGAGGCCGACCTCGAGGCGCGCCAGCTGCAGCTCGCGCTGTACCGGGCCGCCTACGCGGCCCACGCCGGGCTCGACCCCGAGCAGGTCGACGCCGAGCTGTACTTCGTCGAGCACGATCGGGTCGTGCGGCCGCAGCGCATCGAGTCGCTCGCCGAGCTCGAGGCCCGCTGGCTGCGCGCGCAGCAGGCCGTCGCCGAGGCCTCAGCGGTCGGCTGAGCCCCCGTCGAGCCTGCCGGTCTGATCGGGGTCGGCGTCGTCCTGCGGGTCGACGGTCGCGAGCGGGTTCTCGATCACGTCCGTCTCCTGCTCCTCGGGCGCCGCGCCGGAGGGCTCGCCGAGGTACGCCTGCACACCCGTGAGATCCATGGTCTCGAGCCGCTGCGGCGCGATCGCCGCGCCGCCGTCGCTGTCGACGCGCGCGACGAGGCCCGCGAGCATCCCCTTCGCGTCCTCGACGATCGCCGCGTCGTCGCGCTCGACGCCGTGCAGCAGCCAGCGCGCGATGTCGAGCTCTGCGTGCAGCATGGCGCGCTGCCGCACCTGCCGGTCGCCGATGCCGCGGGCGGCGGCGTGCGCGTCGAAGGCCTCGTCGACGCTGCCGAACTCGCTCGAGCCGAGCAGGAAGGCCAGGTCGCGCGCCGGGTCGCCGATCGACAGCGCGTGCCAGCCGTCGAGGCCGACGACGCGCGTGCCCTCGACGCGGAACGCGGGCGCCTGCAGGTCGCCGTGCACGAGCGTCGGCTTGAACTGCCACAGCCGGTCGTCGCCCAGCGCCGCCTCCCACCGGTGCAGCAGCGCCGTCGGCACCGAGCCCGTCGCGGCGGCCCGGTCGAAGGTGTCGAGCAGTCGGCTGCGCAGCGTCGCGGCACTCTCGGTCGGCAGCCCGGCATCGGCTGCCACCGAGGTCGGCAGCTCGTGGATGGCGGCGATCGCCTCGCCCACGCCCGTCGCGAGGCCCGGCCGTGCGGGCGAGATGTCGGCGAGCCGCATCGTGGTGCCGCCGAGCCGCGAGAGCACGAACAGCCTCGACCTGCCCGCCTCGGTCGAGCCCAGCAGCGTCGGCACCTCGAAGGGCAGCCGCGACCGGGTCGCGAGCGTGAGCGCGCCGAGCGCCGTCGCGTGCTCCTCGGCGCTGCGCAGCGCGGCGACGGAGCGGGGCAGCAGCACCTGCACCGTCTCGCCGTCGGCGAGGCGGGCCGCGACCACCGAGCGGTGCTCGTCGGATCCGTCCTCCGTCGCGCCCACGACGTCGAGGCCGGGCACGGCGGTGGTGGCGAGCGCGGCTAGAGTGAAGGGGTTCGAGCTCATGGATGCCAGGCTAGGCCGACCTCGCCCGGAGGGGGCCGCGCCACGCGACGGAGGTGACGTGCCCAGCAGCGCAGGCGTCGGCGGCGCACCCCCGCTGGCCCGCTCGGGCCTCGACCGCGATCACGTCTCGCGCATCGTCCCTGACGCCGTCGCGCGGGCGCTCGAGCAGCCCTCGACCCGCATCGTCGTCATCGCCGGCGACCGCGCCCCCGTGCGCGACGGCAGGCTGGTGCGCTTCGCGCCCGACGCGCTGCCCGCGGTCGCGCGCGCCGTCGAGCCGCACGTGCCGCCCAGCTGGCTCGGCCGCCTCGTCCCCGAGGCCGCGGGCGAGCCCGGCGCGGTCGTGCTGAGCATGCTGGTCGCCGAGCCCTTCGAGGTCGCCGGCGCCGAGTGGCGCTCGCTGCGCGAGGTGGGCGCCGAGCTCGACGACGCCGACGCCGGCGTGCTCGTGCAGGCGGTCGCGCTCGGCGTGTGGCAGCGCGAGAGTCATCACAGCCCGCTCGACGGGCTGCCGACCGAGTTCGAGGAGTCCGGCTGGGTGCGGCGCTCGGCGAGCGGTGCCCCGCACTTCCCGCGCACCGACCCGGCGGTGATCGTCGCCATCCACGACGCCGCCGACGAGCGCATCCTGCTGGGCCACAACGCCGCCTGGCCCGAGGGCCGCTACTCGCTCATCGCGGGCTTCGTCGACCCGGGCGAGTCGCTCGAGGCCGCCGTGGTGCGCGAGGTGCACGAGGAGACGGGCCTGCGCGTGGTCGAGCCGCGCTACCTCGGCTCGCAGCCCTGGCCGTTCCCGCGCAGCCTGATGCTGGGCTTCGAGTGCGTCGCCCCCGAGCCCGACGCGCTCGTGCCCGACGGCGTCGAGATCCTCGACGTGCGCTGGTTCACGCGCGACGAGCTGCGGGCGGGTGCGGTGCAGCTGCCCGGGCCGACGTCGATCGCCGCGTGGATCCTCGAGGCCTGGCTGGCACGATGACGGATGCGTCCCAGACGCCGGGCGCGCTGACCGACGCCGACCGCATCCTGGCCGGGCTCGACGAGCAGCAGCGGCAGGCGGCGACGACGCTCGGCGGCCCGGTCGCCATCCTCGCCGGCGCCGGCACCGGCAAGACGCGCGCCATCACGCACCGCATCGCCTACGCGGTCGCGACGGGGGAGCAGGCCGAGCACGCCTCGCTCGCGCTCACCTTCACCTCGCGCGCGGCGGGGGAGATGCGCACCCGGCTCGCGCGGCTGGGCGCCGGCGGCGTGCAGGCCCGCACCTTCCACGCGGCGTCCCTCGCGCAGCTGTCGCACTTCTGGCCGCGCGTGACGGGCTCGCGCATGCCGGCGCTGCTGCCGCAGAAGGCCTCGACGATCGCGGATGCCGCGGCGCAGCTGCGGCTGCGGCTGCCCACCGCGCAGCTGCGCGATGCCGCAGGCGAGGTCGAGTGGCGCAAGTCGCAGGCGATGACGATGGAGGACTACGGGGTGCAGGCGCGCATCCGCCCCCTCCCCACGGGCGTGAGCCCCGAGGCGATGATCGACCTGCACATCGCGTACGAGCGGCTGAAGGACGAGCGGCGGCAGATCGACTTCGAGGATGTGCTGCTCGCGACCGCCGGCATGCTCGAGCGCGAGCCCGTGGTGGCCGACGAGGTGCGCTCGCGCTACCGCCACTTCACGGTCGACGAGTACCAGGACGTCTCGCCCATGCAGCAGCGGGTGCTGGCCGCCTGGCTGGGCGATCGCCGCGACGTGTGCGTGGTCGGCGACCCGAGCCAGACGATCTACTCCTTCGCCGGGGCCGACGCCGCGAGCCTGAACCGCTTCATCCACGAGCACCCGGATGCCGAGGTCGTGCGGCTCGAGCGCTCGTACCGGTCGACCTCCGCGATCGTGGGATGCGCGAACCGCCTCATGCGCGGCCGCGACGCGCTCACGCTGACGGCCGCGTCGGGGGTGGCGGGGCGTGAGCCGACCCTGTCGGTGCACGCGAACGACTCGGCGGAGGCCGCCGCGGTCGCGGCCGCCTGCCGTGCGCAGGTCGACGCCGGCGCCGACCCGAGCCGCATCGCGGTGCTCATCCGCATCCACGCGCAATCGGGCCTCATCGAGCAGGCGCTCGCGAGCGTCGGCCTCTCGTCGACCGTGCGCGGCTCCACCCGCTTCTTCGAGATCCCGGTGGTCAAGCGCGCGGTGCTCATGCTGCGCAGCGCGCCGGCCGACCACCGGCCGGTGTTCCAGGCGGTCACCGACATCGTCATGGGGCTCGGCTACCGGGCCGAGGCGCCGGCGACGCACGGCGAGGAGCGCGCCCAGTGGGATGCGCTGCACGCGCTCGTGACGCTCGCCGAGGAGGCGGGCGGCACCGACCTGCCAGGCTTCGCCCGCGATCTGCAGCGCCGCGCCCAGACCGAGCACGAGCCGACGGTCGCGGCGGTCACGATCGCCACCATCCACGCGGCGAAGGGCCTCGAGTGGCAGCACGTGCACGTGTGCGGGCTCACCGAGGGCCTGCTGCCGATCTCGCACGCGACCACGCTCGCCGAGATCGACGAGGAGCGCCGCCTGCTCTACGTCGCCATCACGCGCGCAGAGCGCACGCTGTCGTTCAGCTGGGCGAAGAGCTCGGGCCACGCCGTCAGGCAGCCATCCCGCTTCCTGGCAGAGCTCGCACCGGCGCGACCCCCGCGGGCCGTCGGCTCGCGGTCCCGGTCGACCGGTGCCGGCACGCGCGGCGGCGCATCGAGCTGACCGCGCCGTCGCGCTGCCGGATCCGCACCGCCCAGCCGACCGGCAGCTCACCGCTGCCCGCCCGCTGCAGCGCCTCCAGCACCGTCACGAGCGCCTGCGCTCCGGCGATGGCGGTGGGCGCGGGCGTCAGGTGCGCGGGCAGCACGGCGAGCCTGCCCGGCTGCGCGCACTCCGCGCAGCCGCCCGCGACCGCGTACGGGCCGACCTGCACCCAGGCGTCGCCCACCACGACCGGCAGGTGGGCGACGCCGGAGGCGAGCAGCCGCTCGGCCTCGAGCGCCGGCAGCCGCCACGGCGCCACCGGCACGATGACGCCGTCGCCGGCGGGATGGCCGGCGTCGCGTGCGGCGCGGTGCAGCTCGTGGGCGAGACGGATGCGTCCGCGCACGAGCACGGGCACGGCTGGCGCCGCCTCCACGAGCGCCGGGCGCAGCGCGGCGAGCAGCTGCTGCGCCGCCTCCTCGCCGACGAGCTGCTCGAGCTCCCGCGGCAGCACGCCGCGGGTCAGGGCGGCGATCGCGCGCAGCGTCGGCGGGTCGGCGTCGAGCTCGACGAGCGGCTGCTGCGCGCCGATCGTCACGCGGTCGGGCGCGGTGCGGAAGACGGCCAGGTGCGGGTCGAGTCGGAGCATGGGCGCATCATGCGCCGGTTCGGCCGAGCGCGTCGGCCGTTCTCCACAGCCGGCCGTCAGCCCCGCGGGGGATCGTCGTCGCCCGCGGCGTCGCCGTCCCTGGACCCGTCGTCGTCCGTGCCGTCTGCCGATTCGTCCGCGGTCTCGTCGTCCGCGGCCGCGTCGTCCGCAGCCGCGTCATCCGCGGCCGCGTCGCCCGTTGCCTGGCCGCCGGCCGCGTCGCCCGCGGGCCGGGCGCCGCGCTCGGCGTCGTCGAGCAGCTCCTGCAGCGCCAGATCCATCTCGTCGAGCTCGCTGCCGCCCTGCAGCCGGGCGATCGCGCGCGAGGGGTCGTCGATGTCGTCGGAGCCGGGCATCAGGTCGGGCTGATCCCACAGCGAGTCGCGCACCTGCGGGCCCACCGCATCCGTCACCGCGCGCCAGAAGGCGGCGGCCTCGCGGAGGCGCCGGGGCCGGATCTCGAGGCCGACGAGCGTCCCGAAGGCCTTCTCGGCCGGTCCGCCGGTGGCGCGCTTGCGCCGCACCGACTCGGCGATCGCATCGCGCTTGGGCAGCCGGGCGGTCGCGGCCTCGGTGACCGCGTCGACCCAGCCGTCGATGAGCGCGATGGTCGTCTCGAGGCGGGCGAGCGCCTCGAGCTGCTCCTGCGACTTCGGCGGGATGAGCGCGCCGCTCGAGAGCGCTTCGCGCAGCTCCTCGGGGTTGCTCGGGTCGAACGACTCGGCGAGCTCCTCGAGCCGCTCGACGTCGATGCTGATGCCCTCGGCGTACTCGCGCACGGAGGAGAGCACGTGCAGCCGCAGCCAGCGCGCGTGGTGGAAGAGGCGCGCGTGGGCGAGCTCGCGGGCGGCCATCCAGATGCGCACCTGGTCCTCGGGGATCTCGAGCCCGTCTGCCGCGGTGCGCAGGTTCACCGGCAGGAGCGCCGCGGTGTCCTCGAGCAGCGGGAAGCCGAAGTCGCCGCCGGCGACCGTCTCGCCGGCGAGCTGGCCGACGACGTTGCCCAGCTGCATGGCGAACATCGTGCCGCCCACGTTGCGCAGGATCTTCTCGGCGCCGGCGATCATCTCCTGCGCCTCCTCGGGCGCATGCTCCTGCATCGCCCGGGTGAGGGCGTTCGCGATGCTGTTCGCGACCGGCTCGCTCATCTCCTGCCAGACCGGGATCGTGGCGTCGACCCACTGCTGCCGCGAGAGCATCGTGAGCTCGGCCGCCGCGCCAATCTCGGTGGTCTCGCCCAGCCACAAGGCGGCCAGGTCGGCGGCCTGTTGCACGGCCTCGCGCTCTGCGCTCGTCACCGAGCCGGGGTCGCGCTGCACGACGGCGGCCGCCTGCCGCTTCGCGGCCGACCAGTCGATGCCGTCCTCGGTGCGCGCGAGCGCGGCCTGCAGCTGTGCCATGAGCGCCTGCAGCTGGGCCGGGTCGGAGGGCATCCCCGCGGCGCCCGCGAGGCGGGCTGGATCGATGGGGCCTTCCCCTGAGAGGAACTGCTGCAGCATCTCGCGCAGCTCGTCCTCGGGGCGCCGATCGTCGGAGTCCTCAGGCATGCGACTACGCTATCCGCAGCATGTCCGAACCCGCCGGGATTCCGTCCAACCCGCCCTCCGCCGTCCGCGAACACCCGGTGCACCACCGGTTCCCGGATGTCCGGCCGCGGCGCCTTCGGCGTGCCGGCTGGGCGGCGCTCACGGCGACGGCGGTCGCCGCGCTCGCGCTGGCCTTCGTGCCGTCGCCCTACGTGGTCGAGGTGCCCGGCCCCACCTACGACACGCTCGGGGCGACGGATGCGGGCGGCCCGCTCATCAGCATCGAGGGCGCGCAGACCTACCCGACCGAGGGCGAGCTGCGGCTGCTGACCCTCGCGTGGCTCGGCAACCCGCAGCGGCCGCTGACCTGGATCGACGTCGCCCGGGCCTACCTCGACCCGGCCGACGGCATCATCCCGATGGACGCCGCCTTCCCGCCGCAGCAGACGATCGAGGAGTCGAACGAGGCGGGCCGCATCGAGATGCAGAACTCGCAGCAGGCCGCGGTCGCCGCCGCGCTGCTGCACGAGGGGCACGAGATCGACAGCGACGTGCGCGTCGCCGGTGTCATCCCCGGCTCGCCGGCGGTCGACGTGCTGCAGGAGGACGACCGCATCCTGCGCGTCAACGGCGAGCCCGCCTACGACGTCGGCTCGATCCGCGCATCCATCGCCGCCGTCGACGGCCCGACCACCTTCGACATCGAGCGCGACGGCGAGCCCCTGACGGTCGAGGTGACGCCCATCGTCGAGGGCGAGCAGCGGCTCGTGGGCATCTACCCATCGAACGAGTTCACGTTCCCGTTCGAGGTCGACATCGAGCTGCCGAACGTCGGCGGGCCGAGCGCCGGCATGATGTTTGCGCTCGGCATCGTCGACGAGCTCACGCCCGGCGCCATGACCGCCGGCACCGTCTGGGCGGGCACCGGCACGATCACGGCGCTCGGCGACGTCGGCCCGATCGGCGGCATCGTGCAGAAGCTGCACGGCGCATCCGATGCGGGTGCGACGCACTTCCTGGCGCCGGTGGAGAACTGCGCGGAGGTCACCGGGCACGTGCCGGAGGGGCTCACCGTCTTCGCCGTCGACACCCTCGACGAGGCCATCACGGCGGTCGAGACGGTGGCGATGAACGCCGACACCTCGGCGCTGCCGACCTGCGGCGCCGGCGGCGGCGACTCATAGGGTCCCCAGATACGATGGCCTGACCGCCCGAAGAGCCCTCTGGAGCAATACGACGTGTCTGCCAACGCCGAACGACCCCCTGCCGCGACGACCGGGCGGCAGCGCCCGTCTCCGCTGCTGATCACCGTCCTGATCGTCGCCGCGCTCATCGGCGCCTTCGTGCTCTTCTCGGGCTTCTTCGCCGACTTCCTCTGGTTCGACCAGCTGGGCTTCGTGCAGGTGCTGCAGACGCGCTGGCTCTCGATCGTGGTGATGTTCCTGATCGGCTTCGTCGCGATGGCGGTGCCGCTGGCGCTGAGCGTGCAGATCGCGTTCCGCTCGCGGCCCGTGTACGCGCAGCTGAACTCGCAGCTCGACCGCTACCAGGAGCTCGTCGAGCCGCTGCGCAAGGTCGTCATGTGGGCTGCTCCCGTGGCGCTGGGCCTGTTCGCGGGCGTCGCCTCGGCCGCGCAGTGGGAGACCGCGCAGCTGTGGCTGCACCGCACGCCCTTCGGCCAGGCCGACCCGCAGTTCGGCCTCGACGCGAGCTTCTACGTGTTCGAGCTGCCCTTCTACCAGCAGGTCGTCGGCTTCGCGCTCGCGGTGCTGTTCATCTGCGGCGTCGCCACGCTCGCGACCGCCTACCTGTACGGCGCCATCCGCATCACCGGCCGCGAGTTCCGCATCTCGCGCTCGGCGCGCATCCAGCTCGCCGTCATCGTCGCGCTCTACATGCTCGTGCTGGGCGTCTCGATCTGGCTCGGCCAGTACGCCTCGCTCGCCCAGACCTCGCAGGGCTTCCTCGCCACCGGCGCCGGCTGGACCGAGGTGAACGCCGCCATCCCCGCGGCGCAGATCCTGGCGGGCATCGCGGCCCTGGTGGCGATCTTCTTCATCGTCACGGCCGTCATCGGCCGCTGGCGCATCGCGATCGTCGGCACCGGCCTGCTCATCGCCGCCTCGCTCGTCGTCGGCGTCGCCTACCCGGCGATCATGCAGCGCTTCCAGGTCGACCCGAGCGCCAGGACCCTCGAGGCCGAGTACATCCAGCGCAACATCGACGCCACCCGCTCCGCCTGGGGCGTCGACGAGATGGTCGAGACGGCATCGGATGCGCGCACGGACGCCGAGCCCGGAGCCCTGCGAGAGGACGCGGAGACGACCGCGAACATCCGCATCCTCGACCCCGCGCGCGTCACCGACGCGTTCGCCAACCTGCAGGAGTACCGCCAGTACTACGGCTTCCCCGAGCAGCTCGACGTCGACCGCTACGAGATCGACGGCCAGACGCAGGACACCGTGATCGCGGTGCGCGAGCTCGACCTCTCGGGCCTCGAGGACGAGAACGACTGGTACAACCGGCACATCGTCTACACGCACGGCTACGGCGTGGTCGCCGCATACGGCAACCAGCGGGGCCCGGAGGGCCAGCCGGTGTTCCTGCAGTCCGGCATCCCGACCGACGGCGAGCTGGGCGAGTACGAGCCGCGCGTCTACTTCGGCGAGTCGATGCCCGACTACTCGATCGTGGGCGGCGCCGAGGGCGCTGCCGACCTCGAGCTCGACTACCCGCGCTCGACCGACGAGGGCAGCGGCAACGCCACCACCACGTTCGCGGGCGAGGGCGGGCCGAAGCTCGACAACTTCGTCAAGCGGCTGGTGTACGCGCTGCAGTTCCAGTCCGAGCAGATCATCCTCTCGGATGCCGTCACCGACGAGTCGCAGATCCTCTACGACCGCGACCCGCGCGAGCGCGTCGCCGCGGTGGCGCCGTACCTGACGCTCGACTCGGACACCTACCCGGCGGTGGTCGATGAGCGCCTCGTGTGGATCGTCGACGGCATGACGACCTCGTCGTCGTACCCGTACTCGACGCACCAGTCGATCGCGCGCACCATCGCCGACACCACGAACCCGAACCCCGCGCTCGCACCCGGCGACCTCGTCAACTACGTGCGCAACTCGGTGAAGGCCGTCGTCGACGCCTACGACGGCTCGGTGACGCTGTACGCGTGGAACCCCGAGGACCCGATCCTGCAGGCGTGGAGCTCGATCTACCCGGGCACCATCCACCCGATCAGCGAGATGTCGAGCGAGCTCATGAGCCACGTGCGCTACCCGGCCGACATGTTCAAGCTCCAGCGCTCGATCCTGGGCGACTACCACGTCACGAACCCCGGCACCTTCTTCTCGGGCGACGACCAGTGGTCGACGCCGACGGAGCCGACGGCCGACGACCAGGAGACCGCGCCCCTGCAGCCGCCGTACTACCTGACGATGTCGGTGGACGAGCAGGATCCGGCGTTCACGCTCTACTCCACCTTCATCCCTCGTGAGGGCAGGAACGTGCTCTACGGCTATCTCTCCGTGAACGCGGATGCCGGCAGCACGGCCGGGGAGGTGTCGGAGAGCTACGGCCAGCTCACGCTGCAGATGCTGCCGAAGGACAGATCCATCCCTGGCCCGGGCCAGGTGCAGAACACCTTCGACACCGACGACGAGGTCTCGAGAGAGCTCAACCTGCTGCGGCAGGGCGCCTCGGAGGTGATCAACGGCAACCTGCTGACGCTGCCGGTCGGCGGCGGCCTCCTCTACGTGCAGCCGGTCTACCTGCAGTCGACGGGTGCGACCTCGTTCCCGGTGCTGCGCAAGATCCTGGTCTCCTTCGGCGACGACATCGCCTTCGAGGACACCCTCGACGAGGCGCTCGACGCGCTCTTCGGCGGCGACTCGGGTGCCGAGGCCGGCGACTCGGGCGTCGATCCGGGCGCGCCGGAGGGCGAGGGCGAGGGCGATGGAAGCGCCGAGGAGCCCGCGCCGGAGGGCACCCTGCAGGCGCAGCTCGACACGGCGATCGCGGATGCCGGCGCGGCACTGCAGGAGCGTCAGGCCGCGTACGCGGAGAACGACCTGGTGGCGGCCGCGCAGGCCGACGAGCGGCTGACCGCCGCGCTGCAGCAGGCCATGCAGATCTCCGCCGAGATCGAGGGGGAGGCTGCGCCCGAGGAGACGCCGGCTCCGGAGGAGACCCCGGCGCCCGAGGAGGGCAGCGCCCCATAGGGATTTGCCCTCCGGGCACACCCCTGGTAGAGTCATTTCTTGTGCCGCGGGGTGGAGCAGCTCGGTAGCTCGCCGGGCTCATAACCCGGAGGTCGCAGGTTCAAATCCTGTCCCCGCAACAAGAAGTCCGCGAACTGCGGCACACAGAAGAGGCCCTCGCAAGAGGGCCTCTTCTGCTTCCGTCGGCAGGTGGCTAGCGTCCCCCGCCGTTCGAGCCCGAGAGATCCGGCCGCCCCTCGCTGGGCTGCACCACGACGAAGCCGGGCCCGTGGAACGCGAGCTGGAACGCCTCGCCGGTGCCGCCGCGCAGCATCGAGCGCACGTTCATGCTGTTCACGACGCTGGGGGAGAGCCCCGCAGACCAGCACACGGCGGCGTTGGGGTCGACGAAGGTGGGCTGCTGCGAGCAGTCCAGCAGCAGCGGCTGCCCCTCGCACGAGATGCCCACCGTGCCCGTGCCGCCGATCTCGACGTTGAACAGGCCGCCGGCCATGATGTTGCCGCTGCGCAGCATCCTGATGTCCCACTGCAGCTCGGGCTCGAACGCCAGCAGGTTCCTGCCGTTCACCGACAGCCCCTCGTTCTCGAGCTGCACGGTGAACACGTTGGCCGCGTCGCGCGCGAGGAACACCTCGCCCTCGCCGCGCATGCGCATGAGCGAGGCGCCCTCGCCCGTGACGAGCTTCTTGAGCATGCGCCCGGCGCCCGCCCCCTCGTGCTGGAACTCGATCTGCCCCTGGTAGGCGACCATCGCGCCCTTGGCGGCGAGCACGTCGCGACCGCCGGCGACGTTGACGCGCAGCATCTTGCTCGACTGCTTGACCCAGCGGTCGCCCGACTGCCGCTCCTGGTTCGCCTCGGCGAACAGCTCCGATCTCATGCCTGTCCCTCCATGGCCCGCTCGAGCCTGACGACCTTGCCGTCCAGCTCGCCCGACCACCCGGGCCGGATGTCCGCCTTCAGCACCAGGGATGCGCGCGGCGAGAGCGCGAGCACGGCGTCGGTCGCGCGCCGGACAACGTCGAAGACCTCGTCCCACTCACCCTCGATGGTCGTGAACATGGCATCGGTGCGGTTCGGCAGCCCGCTGTCGCGGACCACCTGCACAGCGGCCGCGACCGCGTCGTGCACCGAGCCGTCTGCGCCGGCGGTGCCGGGCGCTACAGAGAATGCGACGAGCATCCTGCTCCCTTCGTCGACCCGATCCTGGCACCCCGATCCTGAGCGCGCGAGGGGCCGGCCGTAGGCTGGAGCCGTGGAAGAGCGCGATGGGATGCTGCTGGCCGCCGCGGTGCAGTGGGCGCCGGGGGAGGATGCGGGCGAGAACCGCGCCGCCGCCGCGCGCTGGATCGACGCCGCCGCGGCACGCGGTGCGCGGCTGATCGTGCTGCCGGAGTACTCGCAGCACTGCTCGAAGGATCTCGCGGCGACCGCTCCCGGTGCCGCGGAGACCCTCGAGGGCCCCTTCGTCACGATGCTGCGCGAGCGCGCCGCCGCGCACGACGCGCTCGTCATCGCCGGGCTCGTCGAGCGGCTCGACGCCGGCGGCGTCGCCAACACGGTGGTCGCCGTCGACGCGGAGGGCGTGCGGGAGGCGTACCGCAAGGTGCACCTCTACGACGCCTTCGGCACCAGCGAATCCGACTGGCTGACGCCCGGCGATCCCGCGCAGACGCCGGTCGTCGAGGCCCTCGGCACCCGCATCGGCATCCAGACCTGCTACGACCTGCGCTTCCCCGAGTCGACCAGGAGGCTGGTGGATGCGGGGGCCGACGTGATCGTCGTGCCCGCCGAATGGGTGCGGGGGCCGCAGAAGGAGCGGCACTGGACGACGCTCGTGACCGCGCGCGCGATCGAGTCGACCGTGCACGTCGTCGCCGCCGACCAGGCGCCGCCGCTCGCCGCCGGCTGCACGCTCATCGTCGACCCCATGGGCATCCCGCTCGCGGCGCTCGGCGACGAGGAGGGGATCGCGGTCGCGCCGATCGATGCGGCCGTCACCGAGCGCACCCGGGTGCGCAACCCCTCGCTGGCGAACCGCCGCTACCGCGTGGCCTGAGGCTTGCGCGGCCCGCGCTCAGGGCACCGGCTGCAGGGTCGCACCCTTGAGCCCCGCCAGCCTGGTGGCCGCCTCGTGCAGCATGTCGTCCGACTTGCAGAACGCGAAGCGCAGCGTCGAGCGCAGGTCGCGGCGCGAGGGGCGCGCGAGGGCCGAGAGGGGCACGCCGACGACGCCGGCGAGCTCCGGCAGCCTGCGCGCGAGGGCCGTGGCGTCCTCGACGCCGAGCGGCGCCGCATCCGCGAGCACGAAGTAGCCGGCGTTCGCATCGTGCACGGTGAAGCCGGCCTTGCGCAGGCCGCGCGTGAGGATGTCGCGCTTGCGCGCGAACGACGCCACGATCGTGTCGAAGTGCTCATCGGGCAGCCGCAGGCCGACCGCGACCGCCGGCTGGAGCGGCGCACCGTTCACGAACGTCAGGTACTGCTTCACGGCGCCGATCTGGGCGATGCGCTCTGGCGTCGACATGATCCAGCCGATCTTCCAGCCGGTGACGGAGAACGTCTTGCCCGCGGAGGAGATCGAGACGAGGCGCTCGCGGGCCGCATCGAACGAGGCCAGCGGCACGTGCTGCTCGTCGTACACCAGGTGCTCGTAGACCTCGTCGGTGACGATGATGGCGTCGCGCCGCTCGGCGACGCGGATGATGTGCCGCATCGTCTCCTCGTCGAAGACCGAGCCCGTCGGGTTGTGCGGCGAGTTGACGACGATCATCCTCGTGCGCGGGCTCGTCGCGCGCTGCAGCCGGTCGATGTCGGGCTGGAAGTCGGGTGCGGCGAGCGGCACCGGCACCAGCACGGCGCCGGCGAGCGCCGCGACCGCGGCGTAGGCGTCGTAGTAGGGCTCGAAGACGATCACCTCGTCGCCGGGGTTCAGGTAGGCGAGCATGGTCGCCGCGAGGGCCTCGGTGGCGCCGGCTGTCGCGAGCACGTCGCCGCGGCCCAGGCCGATGCCGTAGAAGCGCCGCTGGTGCTCGATGATCGCGTCGACGAGCTCCTGCGCCCCACGGGCCGGGCCGTACTGGTTCCGCCCGTGGTCGATCGCGTCCTTCGCCGCGTCGAGCACCGCGCGCGGGCCGTCCTCGTCGGGGAAGCCCTGGCCCAGGTTCAGGGCTCCGGTCCTCGTGGCCAGTGCGGTCATCTCGGCGAAGATCGTCGGCGCCAGCCGGCCGTCGGCGCCGAGCAGACCCGCGCCGTGTGCGGTTCGCTGCCAGGGTGCCTGCTCCATGCTCCGACGCTACCTCCCTTCCGGCGCATTCCGAACGGTCGACATCGGCGCCGCGTAGGAATCGCATGGATTCGGATGCCACGCTCGAGGTCATGACGAACCCGTACGACAGCGTGCCGAACCCGATGGCGCCGCAGGGGCAGCCGCAGCAGCCCTCCCAGCAGCCGCACCCGCAGACCGGCCAGCAGCAGCCGCCCTCGACCCCGCGACCGACCGGCCAGCAGCCGTCGGCCCCGCGGCCGACCGGCCAGCAGCCGGGCGTCGAGCCGCCCAGGCCCTATCAGCAGCACTGGCAGCCCTCGGCGCCGCAGCAGCAGCCCAGCGCGCCGACGGGCTCGCAGGCGCAGACCCAGGCCTATCCGGCGTTCCACCAGCCGCAGGGCGCGGGCGCGCAGGGTGGGGGCGCATCGTTCGGCGCCGCGCAGACGGCGCAGAAGCCTCGCCGCCGCACCGGCCTGATCGTCACCTCGCTCGTCGCCGCGTGCCTGATCGGCGGCGCCGCCGGCTTCGGCGGCAGCGCCCTGTTCGCCAGCCAGCAGCAGCCGCAGACGCAGTCGGCCCCCACGGCCGACGACTCCGGCTCCTCGGCCGAGGCCGCGACCGACCCGGGAACGATCTCCGACGTCGCGGCCGCGGCCGGCCCATCCGTCGTCACCGTGCAGGCCGTGTCGCAGAACGGCTCCGGCGAGGGCTCGGGCGTCGCCGTCGCAGAGGGCGGCTACATCGTCACCAACAACCACGTGGTGACGCTCGACGGCCAGACCGCCGACGCGCAGATCACGGTCGAGACCAGCGACGGCCGCCTGCTCGCGGCCGAGATCGTCGGCACCGACCCGATCGTCGACCTCGCCGTCATCAAGGTCGACGCCGAGCTGCCGGTCGTCACCTTCGCCTCCAGCGACGAGGTGCGCGTGGGCGACACCGCCATCGCGATCGGCGCGCCGCTCGGCCTGTCGAACTCGGTCACCGACGGCATCGTCTCTGCGGTCGACCGCGGCCTGCGCATCGCCTCGAGCGCCGCGCCGGAGGGCGACGACCAGCAGGAGTCGCAGCAGTCGCCGTTCGGCTTCTGGCAGGAGGACGGTGCGCAGGGCGCGCAGGAGGAGGTCTCCATCCCGGTCGTGCAGACGGATGCGTCGATCAACCCCGGCAACTCGGGCGGCGCGCTGCTGAACGCCTCCGGCCAGCTGGTGGGCGTCAACGTCGCGATCGCGAGCATGGCCTCGTCGAGCTCGGAGTCGTCCGGCTCGATCGGCATCGGCTTCGCGATCGAGGCGAGCCTCGTGCAGCGCGTCGTGGAGGAGATCATCTCGACCGGTGAGGCGACCCACGGCCTGCTCGGCGCGACCGTCAGCGACGTCACCGACGCATCCGTCGGCAGCGTCGGCGCGCAGGTGCAGGAGCTCAGCGAGGGCGGCGCTGCCGCCGAGGCGGGCATCCGGGCCGGCGACGTGATCACGCGGATCGACGGGCAGCCCATCACCGGCGCGGTCGACGCCACCGCGCAGGTGCGCTCGCACGCCGCCGGCAGCGAGGTGACCGTCACCTACCTGCGCGACGGCCAGGAGGCCGAGGCGCAGGTGACGCTGGGAGCGCTCAGCTAGCCCTGCGCGCGCGGGTCGTCCGACGGCGCGTCACCCGGTGCATCCGGCACCGGGGGCGCGCCGTCCGCCTGCTCGGGCGCGGCGTCGCGGCCGGCGCGGCGCTCGCGGAGCCGGCGCAGGCCGCCGCCGAGGCCCTCGCGCTCGATCTCGCGCGCCTCGCGGATGCGCGTGCCGAGGCTCGGCCGCACCTCCTTGACGCGCGGCGCCAGGTTGCCGTCGAACTGCAGCGGTGCGGGGCCGAAGGCCTCGCGGGCGGCCTTCACGACCTGCCTGCCGAGGATGTTGTTGCCGACGCCGCCGATGACGGCGCCGATGCCGAACGGCATCGCCCGGCCGACCATCGAGGCGCCGGTGTTGCGAGCCATGCGGCGCAGGAAGGCGCGGCGCAGGAAGTCGATGACCTGCCCCATGGCACCGGCGGGCATCGCCGAGGTGATGAGCTGCCCCCAGTAGGTGTTGCCGGGCATGCCGCCGCGGCCGATCGCCTGCTCGGCGGCGCGCTTGACGAGCGACTGCCCGCCGGCGCCGAGCATCAGGCCCATCACGAGCGCCTTGGCGCGCTGCTCGTCCTCGACCGCGATGCCGTGCACCTCGGTGACCGCCTGGCCGAAGAAGGCGCTCGCCTCGAGGAAGCCGACGGTCTCGGCGACCGTGAGCCCCAGGGCCGCGGCCGTGCCGATGCCGGGCGCGACCGCCGTGGCGCCGACGGCCGCGCCGCCGGTGGAGACCGCGGCGAGGTACTGCTTCTCGAGCCGTGCGATGACCTGCTGGGGCGTGAGGTCCGGGTGCTTGCGGCGCAGCGAGCGCAGGTGGTTGATGACGAGCGGCCGCTGCACGCCGAGGATGCCCTCGAGCGTCTTGATCAGCCAGCCGAGATCCTCGTTGGGCTCGATCTCTCCCATGCTTCCCCCTTGTCGTCGTGGCACCGGCCCCCCGCCCGTGCCGCCGACCATCGTCTCGCGCGCAGCCCGGGAGCGGCCTGAGCGTGGGATCATGGTGGCATGACCACCACGCCAGGACCTGACACGGCAGGACCGGGGACGATCGGTGCCGGCGGCGGCACCGACGTGCTCGACCGCGAGCTCGAGAAGCTCCTCAACGAGGAGTCGGTCGAGGACGGCGACCACGACCGCTTCTCGCACTACGTGAAGAAGGAGAAGATCCTGCAGTCGGCGATCTCGGGCAAGCCCGTGCGCGCGCTGTGCGGCAAGAAGTGGACGCCGGGCCGCGACCCGGAGAAGTTCCCGATCTGCCCCGCCTGCAAGGAGATCTACGAGAAGCTGCGCACCGAGTAGCGCTCAGCGGAAGACGGTCGGGATGGCCGGCTCGCCGCGGGCCAGGCGGTGCGCGTCGGCGGGCAGCTCGTCGACCGATGCCGCGTGGCGCTCGCGGGCGGCCTCGACACCCGCTGCGCCGAGCCAGCGCTCGTCGATCGCGCCGCCGCTGACGAGCGGCACCTGCAGCGCGCGGCCCCTCGCGGCAGCCTCGGCCGGCACCTCGCCGTCCTCGCTCCTCAGCACCGTCTCCTCGACGGCGACGTCGTGCTCGAGCGTGCGCACGGCGATCTTCTCGCCGCCCTTCGAGGCCTTGTCCTCCGACTGCTTGGCGACGCCGACCCACTCGCCGTCGTCGCCCTGGCGTGCGACGAGCTTGTAGACCATGCCCGCTGCGGGCGCGCCCGAGCCGGTGACGACGCTCGTGCCGACGCCGTACGCATCCACGGGGCTCGCCTGCAGGCCCGCGATCGCGTACTCGTCGAGGTCGCTCGTGACGGTGATGCGGGTCCCGGTCGCGCCGAGCGAGTCGAGCAGCGAGCGCGCGGAGCCCGCCACCTCTGCCAGGTCGCCGGAGTCGAGACGGATGCCGCCCAGCTCCGTGCCGGCCACCTCGACGGCGGTGCGGATGCCCTGCTCGATGTCGTAGGTGTCGACCAGCAGCGTCGTGCCGACGCCGAGCGTGTCGATCTGCGCCTGGAAGGCGGCTGCCTCGGAGTCGTGCAGCAGCGTGAACGAGTGCGCGGCGGTGCCCATCGTGGGGATGCCCCAGCGCGAGCCCGCCGCGAGGTTCGAGGTGGCGGCGAAGCCGGCGATGTACGCGGCGCGGGCGGCGGCGATCGCGGCCTCCTCGTTGGCGCGCCGCGACCCCATCTCGGCGACGGGGCGGCCCCGGGCGGCACGCGTCATGCGGGTGGCGGCGTTGGCGACCGCCGAGTCGTAGTTCAGCACCGAGAGCGCGACCGTCTCGAGCATCACGGCCTCGGCGAACGAGCCCTCGACGACCAGGATGGGCGAGCCCGGGAAGTACAGCTCGCCCTCCGCGTAGCCGCGGATGTCGCCGCTGAAGCGGTAGTCGGCGAGCCAGTCGAGCAGCTCGGGCGAGACGACCTCGCCGTCGCGCAGCGCTGCGAGCTCGGCGTCGCCGAAGCGGAACTCGGCCACCCGCTCGAGGAAGCGGCCGGTGCCCGCGACGACGCCGTAGCGGCGAGCGCCCGGCAGCCGGCGGGCGAACACCTCGAAGACGGAGGGCCGGAACGCGGTGCCGCTGCGCATGGCGGCATCGATCATCGTCAGCTCGTAGCGGTCGGTCATGAGCGCGGTGTCGGTCACGAGGGCCAGCCTATGACGGCGGCGGATGCGCGGTGCCGCGCGGGCGCGGAGGCCGCGGCGGTAGCGTGGCGCGATGGCCACGCCCGCCCGCCCGCTGCCCGAGGGGCTCGTGCTGCGCCCGCCGGAGCCCGCGGACGCGGGCGCGTGGTCGCGCTTCGTGGTCGGGGAGCAGGCCCGCACCTACGGCGAGCGGCTGCCGGCCGGCTTCGTGGAGCGCGAGCTGGCGGCCGTCGATCCCGACGCGCTCGCCGCCGGCTTCGCGCGGCCGGGCGTCGCCTCGCGCCGCGTCGCCGTGCTCGACGGCGAGATCGTCGGCGTCGCCTCGATCGAGCCGGCGCCCGGCGCCGGGGAGCGCGCTCGCGGCTTCGTGCCCGCACCCGCCCCGCGCCGGCTCGACCGGCTCTACGTCGCTCCTGCCGTGCAGGGCACCGGCACCGCCGCCGCGCTGCTCGACGCCGTCGACCACGGCGGTCCGCTCTACCTGTGGCTGGTGGACGGCAACGAGCGGGCGGCGCGCTTCTACGAGCGGCGCGGCTTCCGGCACCTGCCGGAGCGCGTCGCGGTCGGTCCCGGATGGGGCGGGCTGCGCACGCACCGGATGCTGCGCGCCGGTAGCGTTGCCGGGTGATCCGAACGACTCGCCCGCTGCCGGACGGCGTCGAGCTGCGCGCGCCGACGCCGCAGGACGCGCCCGGCTGGGCGACGTTCCTGGTCGAGGCGCAGCAGGAGACCTACGCCGGGCGGCTGCCGGCGGACTTCGCGGTGCGGGGGCTCGCGCAGGCGAACGTGGTCGGGCTCGCGCGCGCGTTCGGCGATCCCACGCACCGCGACGCCGTGCGCCGCATCGCCTGGGCGGGGGAGCGGATCGTGGGCGTCGCGGCGACCTCGGATGCGCCCGCGGCGTGGGAGCGCGAGCTCGGCCTCGTGCCGCCGCCCGCCCCGCGCGAGCTCGACCGGCTCTACGTGCACGCCGACATGCACGGCACGGGCCTGGGGGCGGCGCTGTTCGACGCGGTCGTCGACGAGCGCCCGCACTACCTGTGGCTCGTCGACGGCAACGACCGCGCCGCCCGGTTCTACGAGCGGCGCGGCTTCCGTCACCTCGACGAGCAGGTCGAGACCGGGCCGACGTGGGGCAGCATCCCCATGCATCGCATGGTCAGGAGCTGATCAGCCCAGGAAGCCCTGCTCCTCGAGCCACGCCTGCGCGATGTCCGCGGCCGGCGACTGCTCCTCGACGCTCTGCCGGTTGAGGTCGATGAGCGCATCCGCGGTCAGCGCCGCGCTCACCTCGTTCACGGTCGCCTGCGCCTCCTCGTCGACGCGGTCGCTCGCGACCGGCACGACGTTCGAGGCGAGGAAGAGGCCCTCGGTGTCCTCGAGCACGACCAGGTCGTTCTGCGCGATCGTCGGGTCGGCCGTGTAGACGATGGCGAGCTGGATGTCGCCGTCCTGCAGCGCCTGGATCGTGAGCGGGCCGCCGCCATCCTCGATGGGGGTGAAGCCCGCCTCGATGCCGTACACCTCGGCGAGGCCCTGCGGCCCGTTCGGGCGGGTCTCGGCCTCGGAGTTCGCGCCCATCGTGAGCGGCTCCTCGACGTTCGCGAGGTCGGCGACCGTCGTCAGGTCGTTCGCCTCGGCGAACTCGCGGGTCACGACGTAGGAGTCCTGGTCGGTCGCGGGTGCCTGGTCGAGGATCGTCAGCCCCTCCGGCGCCGCCTCGACGAGCGCGTCGAAGACCTCGTCGCTCGTGCGCTCGGCCGGCTCCTCCGTCCAGTACTGCAGCAGAGGCCCGGTGTACTCGGGGAAGAGGTCGATCGAGCCGGCCTCGATCTCGGGCATGTACACCTCGCGCTGGCCGATCTGCAGCTGCCGGTCGATCGTGTAGCCGTCGGCCTCGAGCGCCTGCGCGTAGAGCTCGGCGATGATCTCGTTCGAGTAGTACGCCTGCGAGCCGATCACGAGGCTCGAGCTGTCGCCCTCGCCGGCGGGCGTCGTCTCGCCGCCCTCTTCGAGCGGGTCGGCGCTCGCGCAGCCGGCCAGCAGCACGCCGACGGCACCGATCGCGGCGATCGTGAGCCCTGCCCTGCGGATTCGGATGTTCATGCTGTGATCCTCTCTGACGCAGGGGTCTGCGTGCGATGGGGTTCGGCGCGACGGGCTGCCGCGGATTGGACGAGCTGGAAGCACAGCTCGACGAGCAGCGCGAGCAGCGCGACGAGGATGGAGCCGCCGAGCATCATGTCGTACTGCTGGGTCTTCAGCCCCGAGAAGATCGGTCGGCCGAGCCCGGTGTCGGAGATGTAGGCGGCGAGGGTGGCGGTGGAGATGACCTGCAGCGCCGCCGAGCGCAGACCGCCGATGATGACGGGCGCGGCGAGCGGCAGCTCGACCCCCATGAGGATCTGCCGCTCGGTGAGGCCGATCGCGCGGGCGGCGCCCACCGTCGCCCGGTCGACCGACTCGACCCCGGCGTAGGCGCCCGCGAGCACGGGCGGCAGCGCCAGCACCAGCAGCGCCAGGAACGGCGCCTCGAGCCCGATGCCGAGCCACAGCCCGAAGATCGTCAGCAGCCCGAGCGTGGGCAGCGCCCGCGCGCCCCCGGTGATGGCGATGATCGCGCCGCGACCGCGCCCCGTGTGCCCGATGAGGGTGCCGGCCGGGATGCCGATGGCCGCCGCGACGAGCACCACGACAGCGGAGAAGCCGATGTGCTCGAGGATGCGCAGGCCGAGCGCATTGGGGCCGGCCCAGTTGGCAGGGTCGAGCAGCCACTGCACCGCCTCGAGGAAGAGGTTCATGCGCGGCTCACCGCCCGTCGCCAGGGCATCGCGATGCGGGCGCCGAGCACGCAGACGGCGTCGAGGACGAACGCGACGACGACCGTCAGCACGATGCCCGTGACGATGGATGCGTCGATGTTGCGCTGGAACCCGTCGGTGAAGAGGGTGCCGAGGCTCGAGATGCCGATCACGGCGCCGACCGTCACGAGGCTGACGGTCGAGACCGTCACGACGCGCAGCGACGAGAGCAGCACGGGGCCGGCGAGCGGCAGCTCGACCTTCCAGAACATGCCCCAGGGGGAGTGCCCGGTGGCGGCGGCCGCGAGCCGCACCTCCTGCGGGACGGACGCGAACGCATCCGCCGCCCCGCGCACGAGCAGCGCGCAGCCGTAGAGCGTCAGCGCGGTGATCATCGTCGCCGGCGATCGCAGCGAGAAGCCGAACACCGCCGGGATGATGATGAACAGCGGCAGCGAGGGGATGGCGTAGAGCAGGCCCGTGCCGGTCAGCAGCGGCGTGCGCAGGCGCCGGCTGCCCGCCGCGAGCCGCCCGAGCGGCACCGAGATGAGCAGGCTCAGCACGATGGGCGGGATCGACAGCACCATGTGATCGGCCAGCAGCTGGCCGACGATGTGCAGGTTCTGGCTGAGCCAGTTCACCGCTCGAGCACCCCGGTGGGCCGATCGTCGCCGTCGACGACCACGTCGCGCCCGTCGACCTCGCGGATGCGCAGGGTGCGGCGGGCGGTGCCGGCACCCACGAAGCTGGCCACGAACTCGTCAGCGGGGTTCGCCAGGATCTCGGCGGGCGTGCCCCGCTGCGCGACCTCGGCGCCCGTGCGCAGCACCACCACCTCGTCGCCGAGCGCGAAGGCCTCGTCGATGTCGTGGGTGACGAACACGATCGTCTTGCCGATGTCGGCCTGCAGCGCGCGCATCTCCTGCTGCAGCTGGTCGCGCACGATCGGATCGACGGCGCCGAAGGGCTCGTCCATCAGCAGGATGTTGGGGTCGGCGGCGAGCGCGCGGGCGACGCCCACGCGCTGCTGCTGGCCGCCGGAGAGCTGGGCGGGATACCGGTCGGCCAGCGCCGTGTCGAGGCCGACGCGCTCGAGCAGGCCCAGCGCCTCCGCCCTCGCCTGCCGGCGACCGCGGCCCTCGAGCACCGGCACCGTCGCGACGTTGTCGGCGACGGTGCGGTGGGGCAGCAGCCCGCCGGCCTGCAGCACGTAGCCGATCGATCGGCGCAGCCTGACGCGATCCATCGAGCGCACGTCGACGTCGTCGATGCGCACGCTGCCCTCGGTCGGGTCGACCATGCGGTTCACCATGCGCAGCAGCGTCGTCTTGCCGCTGCCGGAGGAGCCGACGAGGGCCACCACGCGGTGCGAGGGGATGGCCAGGCTGAACCGCTCGACGGCGACCGTGCCGTCGGGGTACTCCTTGCGCACGGCGTCGAACTCGATCACGCGGGGCTCCTCCCGGTCGCCGGGGTGCTGACGATACCGCGTGGCGCTGACATCGGGGCACGGATGCGGTGCGAGCCGTGCGCGGCCGGGTCGCGGCCACGCGCGACTAGGCTTGCCGACGTGCAGCGCCCGATCGGAGTCTTCGACAGCGGCGTCGGCGGGCTCACCGTGGCGCGCGCGATCATCGACCAGCTGCCGGCCGAGTCGATCACCTACATCGGCGACACCGCGAACGGCCCCTACGGGCCGCGCGCGCAGGACGAGGTGCGGCACCTGGCGCTCGACGTGCTCGACACGCTCGTCGCGCAGGGCGTCAAGATGCTCGTGATCGCCTGCAACACCGCGACCGCCGCCGTGCACGACCTGGCGGTCGAGCGCTACGAGCGGGGGATGGGCATCCCGGTCGTCGCGGTCATCGAGCCCGCCGTGCGGGCGGCCGTCGCGCAGAGCCGATCCGGCCGCATCGGCGTGATCGCGACCGCCGGCACGATCGGCTCCGGCGCCTACCAGCGAGCGTTCGCCGAGGCGGGCGTGCCGCACATCGCCGCGGCCGCGGCACCGCGCTTCGTGGAGTTCGTCGAGTCGGGCGTCACGACCGGCGACGAGGTGCTCGAGGCCGCGCGCGGCTACCTCGAGCCGCTGCTGGCCGAGGATCCCGACACGCTCGTGCTCGGCTGCACGCACTACCCGCTGCTGGCGGGCGCGATCGGCTACGTCGCCGGCGCCGACGTGCGACTGGTCTCGAGCGCCGAGGAGACCGCCGCCGACGTCTACCGCATCCTCAGCGACCGCGGCATGCTGGCGCCGACGACAGCAGCGCCCGCGTACGAGTTCGAGGCCACGACCGAGGCGCAGGAGCCGTTCCTGCGCCTCGCCCGGCGCTTCCTCGGGCCCGAGGTCACCCACGTGGAGTTCCATCAGACCGGGGTCATCCACCTGCCCGGTCGCACCGACTGAAGGAGACGGCATTGGCTGCAGCAGGCATCATGCGCAAGGACGGCAGGCAGCTCGAGCAGCTGCGCGAGGTCACGATCGAGCGGGGCTGGAGCCAGCAGGCCGAGGGGAGCGCCCTGATCTCCTTCGGCGGCACGCGGGTGCTGTGCACCGCATCCGTCATGCCCACCGTGCCCCGCTGGATGGCCGGCAAGGGGAAGGGCTGGGTGACCGCCGAGTACGCGATGCTGCCGCGCTCGACGAACGAGCGGATGGACCGCGAGAGCGTGCGCGGCAAGGTCGGCGGCCGCACGCACGAGATCTCGCGGCTGATCGGCCGGAGCCTGCGCGCCGGCGTCGACATGAAGGCGCTCGGCGAGCTGTCGATCGCGGTCGACTGCGACGTGCTGCAGGCCGACGGCGGCACCCGCACGGCTGCGATCACGGGCGCATATGTGGCGCTCGCCGACGCGATCTCCTGGGCGCAGGCCGCCGGACGCGTGCCGAGGAGCGCGACGCCGCTCGTCGACTCGGTCGCCGCCGTCTCGGTCGGCATCGTCGACGGCGCGCCGATGCTCGACCTGGCCTACACCGAGGACGTGCGCGCCGGCACCGACATGAACGTCGTCGCCACCGGGCGCGGGCTGCTGATCGAGGTGCAGGGCACCGCCGAGGGGGCGCCCTTCGATCGCGCCGAGCTCGATCGGCTGCTCGACCTCGCGCTCGCCGGCACGGCCCGGCTGACCGAGCTGCAGCGCGCGGCGCTCGCGGCAGGGGCCGGCGCATGAGCATCACCGGATCGATGGGGCTCGACCTCGTCGGGGGCGGCCTGCAGGTGGTCGTCGCCACCCACAACCCCCACAAGGTCGAGGAGCTCGCGCGCATCCTCGGCCCACTGCTGCCCGGCGTCGAGCTGCTGCCCTACGACGGGCCGGAGCCGGTCGAGGACGGCGAGACCTTCGAGGCGAACGCGCTCATCAAGGCGCGCGCTGCGCACGCCCACAGCGGGCTGCCGGCGCTCGCCGACGACTCCGGCATCGAGGTCGACGCGCTGGGCGGCGAGCCGGGCATCCGCTCGGCCCGCTACGCCGGCACGCGCGACGACACCGACAACCTCGAGCTGCTGCTGGCCAACCTGGGCTCCTCCGCCGACCGTGCCGCGCGCTTCGTCTGCGCGGCCGCGTGGGTCGACGCCGACGGCGAGCTGGCCGTGCGCGGCGAGTGGCAGGGCGAGGTCGCGGATGCGCCGCGCGGCGAGGGCGGGTTCGGGTACGACCCGATCTTCGTCCCGCACGACGGCGGGGGCCGGGCGGCCGCAGAGCTATCCCCCGAGGACAAGGACGCGCTGAGCCACCGCCGGATCGCGTTCACCGCGCTCGCGGAGCGCATCCAGCAGGGCTGAGCGGACGGCGCGCGGCATACCGCGCGCGAGGGGACCCCTTGCGCCGAACGGGACCCGGTGCATCCGGTCCCGTTCGGTGGAGCGGGTCCCTTGCATCGCGCCCGTGCGACCGGGCGTCGTGTGTGCAATGATTTCGGTATGCCGAAATCTCATCGTGCGGGGCGGCGAATCATCGCCGTCGCCGGGGCGTGGGCGCTCGCGTCCGTCGCGGTGCTGAGCGGTTGCGCGCTCGCCGCCGGCACGGGCGGCAGCGGCGCGGCGGCGCCTGCAGCCGACGACCGCCCGCTCGTGCTCGCCACCTTCACCGTGATCGCCGACATCGCCCGCGTGGTGGCCGGCGACGCCGCACGCGTCGAGTCGCTCACCCGCGTCGGCGTCGAGGTGCACGACTACGAGCCCACGCCCGGCGACCTCGTGCGCACCGAGGGCGCCGACCTCGTGGTCACGAACGGCATGGGCATCGACGACTGGCTGCTCACGCTCGTCGAGCGCGTCGACGCGCCGCACCTGGTGCTCAGCGACGCCGTCGAGCCGATCCAGATCGACACGGGCCACTACGCCGGCAATCCGAACGCCCACGCGTGGGTCTCGCCCGTCGGGGGCGCCCGCTACGTCGAGCAGCTGCGGGCCGCGATCGGCGAGCTCGTGCCCGAGCGCCGCGCCGAGATCGACGCCAACGCGCAGGCCCTCACCGCCGAGCTCGAGCGCCACGGCGAGCGGCTGCGGTCCGGCGTCGCCGCGCTCCCGCCCGAGCACCGCGTGCTGGTCTCCTGCGAGGGCGCGTTCAGCTACCTGGCGCGCGATGCCGGCCTCGCCGAAGCGAGCCTGTGGCCGGTGAACGCCGGCGGGCAGGGCACCCCGCAGTCGATCGCCGAGGTCGCGGCGGTCGTCGAGCGCACCCGGGTGCCGACGGTCTTCTGCGAGTCGACGACGCATCCGGGCACCCAGCAGCAGATCGCCCGCACCGCCGGCGTGCGCTTCGACGGCAGCCTGCACGTCGACTCCCTCTCGAGCGCCGACGGCCCGGCACCGACCTATCTCGCGCTGCTCGAGCACGACGTCGACGCCATCCTGGAAGGGCTCAGCCGATGACCGACGCCATCGTCGCCGAGGGGCTCGGCGTGCGCTACGGCGAGGTGCGCGCCCTGACCGAGGTGACCGCGCGGATCCGCACGGGCGAGATCACCGGGCTCGTCGGCGTCAACGGCTCCGGCAAGTCGTCGATGCTCGCCGCCGTGCTCGAGCGGGTGCCGCACGAGGGCACGGTGCGCATCCTCGGGCGCACACCCAAGCAGGCCCGCCGCGCGGGACTCGTCGCCTCGGTGCCGCAGGCGGAGGCGGTCGACTGGGACTTCCCCGTCACCGTGCGCGACGTCGTCACCACCGGCCGCTACGGGCGCCTTGGCCTGCTGCGCATCCCGCGCGCCGCCGACCGGGCCGCCGTCGACGAGGCGATCGATCTGCTGGGCCTGACGCACCTCGCCGAGCGGCAGATCGGCGCGCTCTCGGGCGGCCAGCGCAAGCGCGCCTTCGTCGCCCGCGCCATCGCGCAGGACGCCGAGCTGCTGCTGCTCGACGAGCCCTTCGCGGGCGTCGACCGCACGAGCGAGGCCGCCATCACCGAGGTGCTGCGGGCGCTGCGCGATCGCGGCCGCAGCGTCGTGATCGTGCACCACGACCTCTCGGGGGTGGCAGAGCTCGTCGACACGGTGCTGCTGCTGCAGCGCGGCCGGCTGCTGCACAGCGGCCCGCCGGCGACCACGCTCACGCCCGAGCGCATCGCCGAGGCCTTCGGCGCGGGCCGGCCGCGCGATGCCCGGGCCGAGCCGCGCCCCACCGCCACCGACGAGGAGCCGTGATGGACGCATCCGTCCTCGACGCCCTGCTCGCGCCCTTCAGCTACGCGTTCATGCAGCGCGCGATGCTCGTCACGCTCGTCGCCGCGATCGCGTGCGCCCTGCTGTCGACCTGGCTCGTGCAGATGGGCTGGTCGCTCATGGGCGACGCCGTCTCGCACGCGGTGCTGCCGGGCGTCGCGCTCGCCTACATCCTCGGGCTCCCCTTCGCGATCGGCGCGGCCGTGTTCGGCATCGGCGCGGTCGCGCTCATCGGCGGCGTCCGGGCCGCCTCCAGGATCAAGGCGGATGCGGCCATCGGCGTGGTCTTCACCACTCTGTTCGCGCTCGGGCTGGTGATCGTCTCGGTCACGCCGTCGGACACCGACCTGCAGCACATCCTGTTCGGCAACGTGCTGGGGGTCTCGGACGGCGACATCGCGCAGGTGCTCATCGTCGGCGGCATCGTCTGCGCGAGCCTGCTGGTGCTGCGCCGCGACCTCACGCTCGTCGCCTTCGACGCGGGCCACGCCCACGCGATCGGCCTGCGCCCGCGACTCCTGCACGCCGTGCTGCTGGGCGCGCTCGCGCTCACCGTCGTGACGGCGCTGCAGGCGGTCGGCATCATCCTCGTGGTGGCGATGCTCGTCATCCCGGGCGCCACCGCCTCGCTCATCGCCGTGCGCTGGGATGCGCTGCTCGCCTGGTCGGTCGGCATCACCGTCATCGCCTCGCTCGTGGGCCTGATGGCCGCGTTCTGGCTCGACATCTCGCCCGGCGGCGCCGTGGTGCTGACGCAGGGCCTCGCGTTCGGGCTAGCGTTGCTGTTCGGGCCCCGCCGGGGGCTCGTGCAGCGGTGGTCGAGAGCGAGGCGACATGCAGTCCACGGCGGCTGAGGACTACGTCAAGGCCATCTACCACCACACCGAGTGGCAGCCGGAGCCCGTCACCCCCTCGCAGCTCGCGGCCCGGCTGGGCCTGGCCAACTCGACCGTCACCGAGATGGTGAAGAAGCTCGCCGCCGCCGGCCTCGTGCACCACCGGCCCTACGGCGCGATCGAGCTGACGCGCGAGGGCGCGGCGCTCGCGGTGCGGCAGGTGCGCAGGCACCGCGTGGTCGAGACGTGGCTCGTCGAGCGGCACGGCTACGACTGGGACGAGGTGCACGACGAGGCCGAGATCCTCGAGCACGCGCTCAGCGACCGGCTGCTCGACTCGATCGCCGCCTCGCTCGGCGACCCGGTGCGCGACCCGCACGGCGACCCGATCCCGGCGCGCGACGGCACGGTGACGAGGCCGGATGCGGTGCTGCTGGCCGATGCGCAGCTCGGCCACGAGGGTGCCGTGGTGCGCATCGCCGACGACGACCCGGCCATGCTGCGGTTCCTCGCCGAGTCGGGCGTCGCGCTCGACGCGGCGCTCGCCGTGCTGGGGCAGAAGCCGTACTCCGGCTCGATGCAGGTGCGCACCGCCACCGGCACCGTCGACCTCGGCCCCGATGTCGCGCAGTCGATCTGGCTGACGGCGTAGCGCCGATGACCCCAGCGAGATGGCGAAGTGCTCTCGCGCGGGCCGGATCGGCGCACTTCGCCTGATACCTGCGGCCGGCGGGTCAGCGCTCGAGGCCGGTCTCGCTCGAGCCCGAGAGGTCGAGCGTCTGCACGTCGCCGGTCGCCGTGCCGTCGCGGATCTCGCGCTCGACCTCGCGCCGCGACTGGATCGCGTGCCAGACGATGAAGCCGATCGCGATCAGCACCACGCCGATCAGCACCAGGTCGATGTACTGGGTGACGAAGTCGGCGACGCCCGGGATGTGCGCGACGCCCCAGCCCAGCAGCGGCAGCCCCGCGCCCCACAGCAGGCCGCCGATGATGTCGAGCCGGAAGAACAGCGGCCACGGCATCCGCCCCACGCCCGCCGCGACCGGCATGAAGGTGCGCACGATGCCGATGAAGCGCGCGATGATGACCGCCGCGGCGCCGTAGCGCAGGAAGAAGTGGTTCGTGCGCTCGATCGTGCGGTGGGAGAACAGGCCCGAGGACTTGCGCTGGAAGATCGGCGGGCCGGCCTTGCGGCCGATCCAGTAGCCCAGCTGGTCGCCGGCGATCGCGCACGCGGCGATGCACAGCATCACCAGCCAGATCGGCTGCGGGATGACGCCCGTGAACGAGAGCACGCCCGCGATCACCAGCAGCGTGTCGCCCGGCAGCAGGAAGCCCACCAGCAGGCCCGTCTCGACGAAGACGATCGCGCACACCAGCAGCAGCGCCCAGGGACCGGCGCTCGTGATGAGTCCCTCGATGTCGATGAGGAACGCTGATGGCAGCGGATGCACGCGCGTGCTCCTTCGCATGGTGCCGGAATCTGACGCGGATGCGCAGAGTGCGGGAGAGGGGACTCGAACCCCTACGCCACGAGGGCACAAGGACCTAAACCTTGCGTGTCTGCCGATTCCACCACTCCCGCGTGTGGTGCTCCAGGATACCGGCGCCCGCCCACGGCGACGCCCAGGTTCGGCCGTGCTGTCTGCCAGGCTTGGCCCATGCAGCCGCGCGCCCTCGTCACCGGAGCCTCCTCGGGCCTGGGCGCCGAGTTCGCGCTCCAGCTGGCCGCCGACGGCCTCTCGCTCGTGCTCGTGGCGCGCGACGCCGAGCGGCTCGAGGAGCTCGCCGCCGAGCTGCGGGCTGCGCGCGGCGTCGAGGTCGAGGTGCTCGCCGCCGACCTCACCGAGGCGGAGGGCCTCCAGCGGGTCGCCGACCGCCTCGCGGATGCCGCGCGGCCGATCGACATCCTGGTCAACAATGCCGGCTTCGCCGTCGCCGAGCCCTTCCACGCATCCGCCGTGGACGACGAGCGCCGCATGCACGAGCTGCTCTCGTGGGTGCCGCTGCGGCTCGCGCACGCGGCGCTGCCGGGCATGCGCGCGCGTGGCCGCGGCGGCATCCTCAACGTCGCGAGCCTCGCCGGCCGGCTGCCGAGCGGCACATACGCGGCCGCGAAGGCGCACGTCATCACCCTCTCGCGCGCCCTGCACGCGCGCTACCGCGGCGAGGGCGTGACGGTCACGGCGCTGCTGCCGGGCTTCGTGCCGACCGAGTTCCACGAGCGCATGGGCGTCGCGCCCACGAGCGTGCCGCGGCAGGGGTGGGCGGATGCGTCGACGGTGGTGCGGGAGGGGCTGCGCGCGCTGCGCCGACGGCGCGGCCTGGTCGTGAGCGACTGGCGCTACCGGATCGCCGCGCCGCTCATCCCGCTCGTGCCCGACCGGATCGCGGCAGGCTTCGGCCTCGGTGGGCGCACCAGTTGAGCTTCTGCGTCCGAGTCGAGGCCGCGAAGGGCGCAGAGCCTCGACCGGACGCACCGAGGAAGGGACATCCATGGCAGTGAGCACCAGCGAGACGATCGCCGTCCTCGGCGCCGGCGTCATGGGGGCCGGCATCGCGCGGGTCTTCGCCCGGGCGGGGTACGCCGTGCGGGTCTACGACGTGCGCGCCGAGGCCGCGGCCGGCGCCGCCGCCTCGGCCGACGCATCCGCTCGCCCGATGACGGCGCACGACACCGTCGAGGCCGCCGTCGACGGCGCCACCGTCGTACTCGAGGCGGCGCCCGAGCGGCTCGAGCTCAAGCGCGAGCTGCTCGCGCGGGTCGAGGCGGCGAACCAGACGGCCGTGATCGCCTCGAACACCTCGTCGATCCCGGCGGATGCGCTCGCGGCCGGCATGCGGGACCCGGCGCGGCTCGTGATCACCCACTTCTTCAACCCCGCCGACACCGTGCCGCTCGTCGAGGTCGTGCCGGGGCCCGCGACGCCGCAGGCGACGGTCGAGCGGATGGTCGCGCTGCTGGCGGGCTGCGGCAAGACGGCCGTGCCGCTCGCGCAGCAGGTGGAGGGCTTCATCGCCAACCGGCTGCAGGCGGCCCTCTACCGGGAGGCGATGCACCTGGTCGAGCTGGGCGTCGCGAGCCCCGAGCAGGTCGACGCCACCGTCACCGCGGGGCTCGGCCCGCGCTGGGCGCTCGCCGGGCCGTTCGAGATCATGGACCTCGGCGGCCTCGACGTGTGGACGAGCGTGACGGACGGCATCTTCCCGAGCCTCGGCGACGCATCCGCCGCGCCCGCCATGCTGCGGGAGCGGATGGAGCGGGGCGAGCTGGGCGCGAAGACCGGGCAGGGCTTCGCCGCGCGCGGCCCCGAGGAGCCCGCGGCCTTCGCGCGTCGGCTGGCGGCGCTGCTCGAGGCGCGGCGCGCGATCGGCTGAGGCCGGCCGCACACCGGTCGTGCCCTCGATGCTCGCCGGTCGCACCTGGCGCCTCTGCCGCTGTCGTGGCACGGTGAACGCATGACCGAACCGATCCGCGCCATCTACTTCAACGGCACCCTCACCCCCTCGCCGGGCGAGAGCCACACCGACCTGCTGATCGAGGCGAGCGCCGACATCCTGCGCCAGCAGGGCGTCGAGGTCGAGGTGGTGCGCGCCGTCGACCACGCCATCGCGCCGGGCGTGCAGCCCGACATGACCGAGCACGGCGCGAGCGAGGACGCGTGGCCCGCGCTCTGGCAGCGCGTGCTCGCGGCCGACATCGTCGTGCTCGCGACGCCCATCTGGCTGGGCGACGCGTCGAGCGTCACCCGCCGCGTCGTCGAGCGGCTCTACAGCGAGTCGGGCGAGCTGAACGAGCAGGGCCAGTCGATCTTCTACGGCAAGGTCGGCGGATGCCTCGTGGGCGGCAACGAGGACGGCATGAAGCACGTCGCCCGCGAGCTGCTCTACTCGCTGCAGCACATCGGCATGACGATCCCGCCGCAGGCCGATGCCGGCTGGGTGGGGGAGGCCGGGCCCGGGCCGAGCTACGGCGACGAGCTCGACGACGGCTCGCACGCGGGCGCCGAGAACGACTTCACGAAGCGCAACATCACGATCATGGCGTGGAACCTGCTGCACCTGGCCCGGCAGCTGCGCGGCGGCATCCCCACCGAGGGCAACGACAGGAACGCCTGGGAGCGCGGCGAGCGCTTCGGCTTCCAGAACCCCGAGTACCGGTAGGCGGCCGGTGGCGTGGCGGGCGCCCGCGTCGATAGCGTCGCAGCGACAGCGAAGGAGCCAGCAGTGACCGACGTGAGACTCCACATCGACGACAGCGGCGGCGGCGGCCGCCCCGTCGTGCTCATCCACCCCTGGCCGCTCGCGGCCGAGTCGTGGGCGCCGCAGACGGATGCGCTGGTGTCGGCCGGGCACCGCGTGGTGCGCTACGACCGGCGCGGCTTCGGCCGCAGCGACAAGCCGGCGCACGGCTTCGACTACGACACGCTCGCGGGCGACCTCGACCGCGTGCTGGCCGAGCTGGAGCTCGACGACGTCGCGCTCGTCGGCCACTCGATGGGCGGCGGCGAGGTGGCCCGCTACGTCTCCGTCTTCGGCGAGCAGCGGGTGCGCTCGGTGGTGCTCCTGGCCGCCGTGCCGCCGTTCCTGCTGCAGGGCGACGACAACCCCGAGGGCCCGCTGCCGGAGGACGGCTACCGGCAGATGCGCGAGCAGCTCGACGCCGACCGCGAGGCCTTCCTCGACGGCTTCGTGCGCAGCTTCTACTCGAACGCCGATGGCCTGCAGGCGAGCGAGCAGCAGGTGGCCGCCGGCATCGCCCTCGCGCTCGGCTCGAGCCCCGCGGCGGCGCTCGCGACCATGGACGCGTGGGCCACCACCGACTTCCGCGACGACATCGGCACCATCACCGTGCCGACGCTCGTGCTGCACGGCGACGGCGACCAGCTGACGCCCTTCGAGGGCAGCGGTCGCCGCACGCACGAGACGATCGAGCACAGCGAGCTCGTGCTCGTGCCCGGCGGCACGCACGGGCTGAACCTCACGCACGCCGAGGCGTGCAACGCCGCGCTGCTGGAGTTCCTCGAGCGCTGACGCCCGATCGCGCCCTGGCGTGCGCGGGCGGGGCAGGGCAGTCTTGCGGTCATGCGCGTCATCGACTGGCTGCTCGACTCCGATCCCGCCATCCGCTGGCAGGTGATGGCCGACCTCACCGACGAGGATCCGGATGCGGTGGCGCGCGAGCGCGCCCGCGTCGCGACCGAGGGCTGGGGCAGGGCGCTGCTCGACGCCCGTGGCGAGGACGGCCAGTGGGCCGGCGGTGCGCACTTCCCGAACGCGCAGCCGACGCTGCCCGGCCAGCCCTGGACATCCACCGCCCATGTGCTGACGGAGCTGCGGCTGCTCGGCGTCGACCCGGCGGATGCGCGGGTGCGGGAGGCGATCGCCGACGTCAAGCGGGTGACGCGCTGGGAGTACGACGACGAGCCCTTCTTCGAGGGCGAGGTGGAGCCGTGCATCAACGGCGCGCTCGTGACGAACGCGGTGTACTACGGCGAGGTCGATGCGCGCATCGTCGAGCGGCTGCTGGGCGAGCGGATGGCCGACGGCGGCTGGAACTGCGACCAGGAGCGCGGCAGCGTGCGCTCGTCGTTCGACACCACCATCGGGGTGCTCGAGGCGCTCGCGGCCTTCGAGCGGGTGCCCGAGCAGCATCCCGAGGTCGACGCGCACCGGGTGCGCGAGGCGCGCGCGGCGGGCGAGGCGTACCTGCTCGAGCGCGACCTGCTGCGGCGCAGGAGCACCGGCGAGATCCCGAAGCCGACCTACACGCAGCTCGCGTTCCCGCCGCGGCACGAGTACGACGCGCTGCGGGCGCTCGAGCACTTCCGCGACGTGGGCGCGGTGCCCGACGAGCGGATGCGCGAGGCGATCGACCTCGTGCACGCGAAGCGGCGGGACGACGGCACCTGGCCGCTCGACGTGGTGCACGGCGGCGACGCCGTGAACGACTACGGGGCCGTGGGGGAGCCGAACCGCTGGATCACCCTGAGGGCGCTGCGGGTGCTGCGCTGGGCGGGCCACCCGCTGCGCGGCTGAGCGCGAGCGCGACGACGGCGATCGCGATCGCCATGGCGAGGAACGCACCGGCGTGCCCGAGCTGCCCGATCACCCAGCCCAGGCCGAAGGCGCCGATCCCCACGCCGCCGTCGTAGGCGATGTTCCAGATCGTGCTGGCGGTGCCGGTGCGGGCCGCGCCGAAGCCGTGCAGGGTCGCGACGAAGGAGTCGTTCTGGGCGGCGCCGAAGCCGAGCCCGATGAGGGCGGCGCCGAGCACGAGCGCCCACGCCGGCTGCTCGAGCGAGAGGGCGGCGATGAGCGTGCCGATCGAGGCGACGGCCGCGGCGGGCACGAGCAGGCGGCCGCTGCCGATCCGGTCGGCGATGGCGCCGGCGCCCAGCCGGCCCAGCACGATGCCGACCGCTGCGGCCAGCAGCGCCGTCGCGGCGGTCGCCGTGGAGGGGCCGGCGAGGGGCAGGAAGGTGGAGGCGGCGCCGAAGGCCGCCGCGGTCGCCAGGAACAGCACGAGCGCGGGCGCGATGCGGCGCACCTCGGCGCGCGAGGCGGCACGGAACCTGCCCCGGGAGCCACGAGGCAGCATCCACGCCAGCATCGCGCCCAGCACGCCTGCGGCGCCGGTGACGACGAACACCGCCGGGAACCCCCACGCGTCGGCCGCCCAGACGCCGCCGGCGAGCGCGATGACGTTCGGCAGGGCCCCCGCGACGCCGTAGTACGAGGCCGCTCTGGCGAGCTGGCCGGGAGCCGCGACGTCGGCGATCAGGGTGGCGCCGGCCACCACCACGAGCGCGAAGCCGATGCCGCGCACCACCGTGAGCAGCAGGATGGGCGTCGCCTCGGCCGTGAGCGCGTAGAGCGGCGCCGGCACGCCGAGCAGGGCGGCGCCGGCGATCATCATCGCCCGCAGCGACAGCATCCGGAACAACCAGGGCGACGCGAGCTGCGTGGCGACGGTCGCCGCCATCATGACCCCGGTGGTGGCCCCCACCCCGGCGCTGCCGAGGCCGCCCGACGAGGCCCACA
Source organism: Agrococcus baldri (assembly GCA_007988785.1). Classification (GTDB taxonomy): domain Bacteria; phylum Actinomycetota; class Actinomycetes; order Actinomycetales; family Microbacteriaceae; genus Agrococcus; species Agrococcus baldri_A. Next base: position 219,635 of record BJUU01000001.1, on the reverse strand, counting down.
GCGGCACGACGGCGAGCAGCCCGGCGAAGTTGCCGAGGGCCAGGAACGTGGCCGCCAGCAGCACGGCGAGGCCGCGCCGCGAGCCGGTGCTCGGGCTGGGCTTGGTGCTGCGCATCGCTCCAAGCTCTGCCAGGCGCGCGCGGGCGTCAACTCGGGGCGGCTCGCCGCTGGGCCGGGGTGCGTGCTGGCCGGAGGCGGGAGCCTCAGCCGCCCACGCCCGTGGCGACCCGCAGGTCCGCCGGACGGATCGTGATGCGCGCCCTGCTGACCGTGCCGAGCACGTCGCCGTCGAGCTGCACCACGTGCGGGATCTCGAAGCGGACGTCGAACCGCCTGCCCTGCGCGTACGCGAGCGCCTGCAGATCGGGCGTCACCCGCAGCATCCGCCGGCCGAGCACGCTGCGGTTGGCGACGCCCTGCACGGTGAGCCTCGTGCCGATGCGCGCCCAGCCGAAGCGGCCCTTCGGGCGCAGCATCACCACGTCGAGCAGGCCGTCGTCGATCACGGCGCCCGGCAGCAGCAGCATGCCGCCGGTGAGCGTGCCGCAGTTGCCGACGATGATCGTGTGCGCTCGTGCCGTGCGCGCCGCGCCGCCGTCGACGCGGTAGCGCAGCTGGAAGAGCCGGTTCGCCGTGATCGAGCGCGCGATCGGCGGCACGTAGGCGAGCCAGCCGACGTGGCGCTTCGCCAGCGCGCTCGTCTGCTCGGCCATCGCCGCGTCGAGCCCGATGCCCGCCATCACGAGGAAGGCGTGGCTGCTGCGCTCGCCCGCCTCGTCCTCGAGCTCGGCGACCGCGACGTCGATCTCGCGCGAGCCGCCGCCGAAGGCGATGGCGACGGATGCGTCGACGTCGGCGAGCGGGGCGCCCAGGTTGCGCGCGAGCAGGTTGCCGGTGCCGAAGGGCAGCAGCGCCATCGGCGTGCCGGAGCCCGCCAGCACGCTGCCGACGGTGCGCACGGTGCCGTCGCCGCCGGCGACGATGACGACCGAGGGCTCGCCCGCCAGGGCCTCCTGCGCGGCCGCACGGCCCGCATCCGCCGCACTCGTCTCGTGCCACGAGGATGGCAGCCAGCCGTGCGACAGCTCCGCGGCCTCGATCGCCCGGCGCACGCGATCGAGCGGCACCTTGCCCGGGTGAAGGACGATCGCCGCGCGGGCGGCGGCATGGGCAGCCATGGGGGAGAGCCTAGGCGCTGGCCGGCCCCGTCTCGAGCCGCGCCACCAGGGCCGCCATCGCCGCGATCGCCGCGCCGAGCTGCTCGCGCGAGAGCGGGCCGAGGTGCTGCGCGGCGGTCAGCAGGCCGAGCGTGGTGCTCGAGAGGGCCAGGCCGAGCGCCTCGGCGTCGACGGCTGCGTCGAGATCGCCGCGCTCCTGCAGCTCGGCGATCCAGCGCACCGCCTCGAGCATGCGCTCGCGGTAGCGGCCGTCGCGCACGGTGCCCGCGTACGAGCCGAGCACGCCCGCGTCGTCGAGGAAGGCGGCGACCATGAGCGGCTCGTCGAGCAGCACCTCGATGCCGACCCGGTAGGCCTCGCTCAGCCCGGGCCGCTCGCCGAGCAGCGCGCGGCTGCGCTCGGTCATGCGCGCCATCGAGGCCTGCAGCAGGGCGTCGAGGATGGCGTCCTTGCTCGCGAACTCCCGGTACACGGCGCCCTTGGCGATGCCGACGCGCTCGGCGATCGCCTGCACGCTCGCGGCGTCGAAGCCGCGCTCGAGGATGAGGGCGGATGCGGTCTTCAGGATGCGCTCGCGGCGCTCGGGGATCAGGGGTCGGGGCACGGCCTCAGCCCTCGTCCCTGCCCGCGAGCTCGTCGAGGAAGGCGAGCATCGCAGGCACCACGACCTCCGGCACATCCCGCTGGGTCCAGTGCCCCGCATCCGGCACCTCGAGGAAGCGGCCCTCGGGCATGCGCGCGGCCGCCTGCCGGGCGAGCGCGACCGGCACGCCGGTGTCGAGCTCGCCGTTGATCACGAGCGCCGGCCGCGGGAAGCTGCCGAGCCGGGGCAGGTAGTTCGTGCGGAGGCGGCCGAAGCGGATCTGGTCGCGCTGCCACTGGTCGAAGGCCCGCAGGCCGGAGCCGCGGGCGGCCTCGTCGCCGATCGCCTGCATGAGCGCCGGCGTGAGGTTCGCCTCGTTGCGGATCAGCCCGCGCAGGCTGCTGCGCAGCGCATCGCCGCGCTTGGCGTACGCGCGCATCGTGACGCCCATGAGCCCGGTGTGCGTCATCGCCCAGCTGAGCAGGTGCCACGGATGCCTCATGGTGCCCTGCCGCTGCTGGTCCATGATGCCGAAGGTGCCGATGAGCATGGCGCCGAGCACGCGCTCGGGGCTTGCGAAGGTGTGGCCGATGGTCATGCCGCCGCCCATCGACAGGCCGCCGAGGGCGTAGCGCTCGAGGCCCATCGCGGTCGTGAACGCGCCGACGAAGCGCACCAGGTTGTCGTGGGTGGCGGGCCACGGCGCGGCGGGGCTGTGGCCGTAGCCCGGCGAGTCGGGGGCGAGCACGCGGTGACCGGCGGCGGCGAGCGCGCCGCCGGTCGCGCCCCACGAGAGCTCGGCGCTGTCGAGCCCGCCGCCGTGCAGCAGGACGACGACGGATGCGCTGCCGGGCCCCTCCGGCAGCCACTCGAGGTAGGAGACCGGGCCCGAGGGCAGCCGGATGGTGCGTCTCGCGGCGTCCATGGGGTGCCTCCGGTTCGTGACCGAACTATCGTTGTCGGTCACAACCTACCAGCGCCCGGGCGCGGGCGCTGCGCGCGGCGGTGGTCTCAGGCGGGCGCGCCGAGGTGCAGCACGAACCCGTCGGGATCGCGCAGCTGGGCGACGCGCTCGCCCCACGGCATGTCTGCAGGCTCCGCGACGCTCGTGGCGCCGGCGTCGATCGCCTGCCGGAAGGCGGTGTCGACGTCGTCGACGTACAGCCAGATGGCCGTGCCGTTGGGGCTGCCGTCGAGCGCGTCGTCCTGCCCGATGCCGAGCCTCGCGCCGCCGACCGACAGGGCGACGTAGACGTCGCGCCCCGCGTCGTCGAAGGCGTAGCTGCGCTCCGCGCCGAAGGCCTCGACGTAGAACGCCTCGAGCCGCGCGAGATCGCGTGTGGAGAGGATGGGGAAGCCGCTGCGCACCGCCATGCGGTGATCGTACGCCGGTGTCGGCCGCGGGAACAGCTGTGGACAACTTCCGCGGCCCCGGACCGCGATCGGCTTCACTGAACCCCATGCGCCAGGCCGTCGCCGAGATCACCGCGAACGTGCGGGCGAAGGTGCGCCGCGACGGCGTCGACCTGGCGGGTGCGGGCGATCTGGCGGAGCGCTACGTGCGCGATGCGGTGCGCAGCTACGCAGAGCGCTCGCTCGGCGGCAGCCTGCCGATGCTCGCCGACGAGCGGCAGGCCGAGCGCGACGTGCTCGCCGCAGTCTCGGGCTACGGGCCGCTGCAGCCCTACCTCGACGACCCCGAGATCGAGGAGCTCTGGGTGAACCAGGGCTCTCGCGTCTTCTGCGCGCGCGGCGGCGTCAGCGAGCAGCTGCCGCTGCGGCTCACCGAGGCCGAGGTGCGCGACATCGTCGAGCGCATGCTCTCGACCACCGGCCGCCGCGTCGACCTGTCGACGCCCTTCGTCGATGCCTCGCTGCCCGACGGCTCCCGCCTGCACGTCGCGAGCGGCGACGTCGCGCGCGGTGCGACGAGCCTCAACATCCGCAAGTTCTCCCGTCGGCTCGCGTCGCTGACGGCGCTCGTCGAGCGCGGCGCCATGAGCCAGCACGCGGCCGCCTTCCTCAAGCAGGCGGTGGTCGCGGGCTGCAACATCCTCGTCTCCGGGCCCACGCATGCCGGCAAGACGACGCTGCTCAACGCGCTGCTCGCCGCGGTGCGACCCGGTGAGCGCGTGGTGACGGTCGAGGAGACCTTCGAGCTCGACCCGCCGGTCGACGACATCGTCGGCCTGCAGTGCCGGCAGCCCTCGCTCGAGGGCACGGGCGAGATCTCGCTGCGCCGGCTCGTGAAGGAGTCGCTGCGCATGCGCCCCGACCGGCTGGTCGTCGGCGAGGTGCGCGAGGCCGAGGCGCTCGACCTGCTCGTGGCGCTCAACTGCGGCGTGAGCGGCATGTGCTCGATCCACGCGAACTCGGCGCGCGACGCGCTCGGCAAGCTCACCACCCTGCCGCTGCTCGCCGGCCGCAACATCGATGCCGGCTTCGTCGTGCCGACGGTCGCGCAGTGCATCGACCTGGTCGTGCACCTCGCCATCGACGCGCGCGGCAACCGACAGGTGGTCGAGATCCTCGCACCCACCGGCCAGGCGACCGCCGGCGTGATCGAGGCCTCCACGCTGTTCGCCATGCGCGACGGCCTGCTCGAGCCGACCGGCTCGCACCCCGCCCGCACGACGAAGTTCGCGGCCGTCGGCATCGACCCGACGGGGCTGCTGGCGAGGGGCATCGCATGACCTGGCTGCTGGGCGCGGTCCTCGGCCTGGGCGTCGTGCTGGCCGTCAGCCCCTGGCTGTGGCCGCGCTCCGCCCGCGGGGCCGAGCCGCGACCGCGCGCCCGTGTGCTCGATCGGCTCACGCAGGCGGGCCTGTTCGGGCTGCCGCCGCTCGCGCTGGCTGCGGTGTCGCTGCTCGCCGGCGTGCTCGCGGCCGGCATCGCGCTCGCCTTCGCGCCGGTCGTCGCGGTCGCCGCGGCCGCCTTCGTCGCCGGCGCAGCCGCGCCGGTGCTCGCGGTGCGCTGGCGCGCCAAGCGCCGCCGTCGCGCGCAGGCGGCGGTCTGGCCCGACGTCGTCGACCACCTGGTCTCCGCCGTGCGCAGCGGCCTGGCGCTGCCGGATGCGGTGGCACAGCTCGAGCACGCGGGCCCGCTGATCACGCGGCCGGCCTTCGCCGCCTACGCGGCCGACCACCGCGCCACCGGCTCGTTCGGCTACGCCCTCGACCGGCTGAAGGATCGCCTCGCCGACCCCGTCGGCGACCGGATCATCGAGACGCTCCGCATGGCGCGCGAGGTGGGCGGCACCGAGGTGACGACGGTGCTGCGCGAGCTCGCCGCCTACCTGCGCGTCGATCTCGCGACGCGCGGCGAGCTCGAGGCCAGGCAGACCTGGATCGTGAGCGCCGCCAGGCTGGGCGTCGCGGCGCCGTGGATCGTGCTGCTCATCCTCTCGACCCGCCCGGAGGCCGCGCAGGCCTACAACGCCGCCGGCGGCATCGTGCTCATCGCCGTCGGCGCGCTCGTGACCTTCATCGCCTACCGGGTGATGCTGCGCATCGGTGCGCTGCCCACCGAGGCCCGGTGGTTCGCGTGAGCGTCGAGCTCGGCTGGAGCCTCATCCTGGGCGCGAGCCTCGGCTTCGGGCTGTGGCTGCTCGTGAGCCTCGCGCCCATGCTGCGCCGGCCCCTGCTGCTGCACCGCGTCGCGCCCTACGTGCTCGACGTGTCCGCGGGCGCACGCGACCTCGTCGCCCGCCGCCGCGTGAACCCCGCGCGCGTGCTGGGCGTCGTCGCCTCGCCCGTCGGCGACCGGCTCGCGCCCGTGCTGCACGCCGTGCTCGGCGCGCCCGAGGGCATCCGGCGTCGCCTGCGGCAGGCGGCCTCGACCGAGACGGTCGCCGAGCTGCGCGGCCGTCAGCTGCGGTGGGGCGCGCTCGGCGGGGTCGTCGGGGCGGCGCTCGGCGTCGCGGGCGCGATGCAGGGCGGGCCGGTGGTGCTGCCGGCGGCGCTCGCGGCGCTCGGCGCGCTCATCGGCGCGTTCACGGTCGACTGGCTGCTGCAGCGGCGCGCCAAGCGGCGGCTCGCGCGCATCTCGAGCGAGCTGCCGTCGATCCTGGAGTTCCTCTCGCTCAGCCTCGCAGCGGGTGAGGGGCTGCAGGATGCGCTGCGGCGGGTCGGCGGCGCGGGTCGCAGCGCGCTCGGGCGCGAGCTCGCGGGCGTGGTGGCCGATGCAGCCGCGGGCGTGAGCCTCTCGAGCGCGCTCGCGGTGCTCGCCGACGAGCTCGGCCACCCGGGGGTGACGCGCAGCGTCGATCAGATGCGCGGCGCGCTTGAGCGCGGCACGCCGCTGTCCCAGACACTGCAGGCGCAGGCGGTCGACGCCCGCGACGCGGCGAAGCGCGACCTGCTCGAGGCGGCGGGTCGCAAGGAGATCTCCATGCTCGTCCCGTTGGTCTTCGGCCTGCTGCCGACGACCGTCGCGTTCGCGCTGTGGCCGGGCATCCACGTACTGCAGGTCGGATTCTGAAGGAGGAGCACATGTCGACGATCAGCCGACGATTCCAGCGCCTGGTCGGGCGCATGCACGATGAGGAGCGTGGCGACGTGCCCGGTTGGGTGCTCGTGACGCTGATGACCGCCGGACTGGTCATCGTGATCTGGACGGTCGCCGGGCCCGCCCTCACGGGCGTCTTCGAGCAGGCGATCGCGCGCGTCACGAGCTTCTGATGCGCCTGGCCGACGAGCGCGGCTCGGCGGTCGCGGAGTTCACGATGGTGGCGGGGCTGCTCGTCGTGCTCGTGCTCTCGGTCATGCAGCTCGCGCTGGCGCTGCACGTGCGCGCGACGGTCGCCGATGCGGCCGCCGAGGGTGCCAGGCATGCGTCGCTCGTGGGCGCGGATGCGTCGGCCGGGGTCGTGCGCACGAGGGAGCTGATCACGACCGCGATCGGTGCGCAGTACGCCGAGCAGGTGTCGGCCTCGACCGCCACGGTCGCCGGGCTCGCGACGATCGAGATCCGGGTCGCCGCGCCGCTGCCGGTGTTCGGGCTCATCGGCCCGACCGCGTTGGAGGTGACGGGGCATGCACCCCTCGAGTCGCTGGGCTGAGGCTGCGCGGCGGCTGCTGCGTGGCCTCGCCGAGGAGCGCGGCTCTGCGTCGCTCGAGTTCCTGACGGTCGGCGTGGTGCTGCTCGTGCCGCTCGTGTACCTCGTGCTCACCCTCGGGCAGATCCAGCACGCGGTGCTCGGCCTCGAGGGCGGGGCGCGGCACGCGGCGCGCACCATCGCGCAGGCCGACTCGCACGAGGCGGGCATGGCCGCAGCCGACCGGGCGCTGCGGGTGGCGATGGCCGATGCCGGGCTGGCCGCCGACGCGGTGGACGTCTCCATCGCGTGCGCGCCGGAGCCCGACGCGTGCGACACCGCTCGCGGCACGGTGACCGTGCAGCTCGCCGGCACCGTGCCGCTGCCCTTCGCCCCGCCTGTGCTGCAGCTCGAGACCGGGTTGGGCGTGCCGGTGTCGGCGCGCGCGATGCAGCCGGTGTCGGCGTTCGGGGGCGCGCCGTGAGGCGGCTGCTGCGCCGCATCGCGTGCGAGGAGCAGGGGTCGACGCTGCTGCTGACGATCGGCTTCGCGGCGCTGGCGCTCTCGCTCATCATCGCCGTCGCCGCGGCCACCAGCCTGCTGATCGAGCGCCGCCGCCTGTTCACGGTCGCCGACGGCGCGGCGCTCGCGGCGGCCGAGGCCTTCGCGCTCGAGCAGGTGCGCTTCGACGGCACGGGCGCGACCCCCGAGCTCGCCGACCGCGCCGTCGACCGCGCCGCCGCCGAGTGGGCCGCTCGAGCGGCCGGCGATCTCGCGCAGCTGCGCGTCGACGGCGCGGCCGCGGATGCGCGCAGCGCCACCGTCACGATCTCCAGCGCCTGGCGGCCGCCGGTGGTCTCGCTCCTGCTGCCGGAGGGCATCCGACTCGACGTCACGTCGACCGCCCGCTCCGTCTTCGTCGACTGAGCAGACCGGTACCGTAGCCGGGTGCAGCAGCCCAATCCCTACCCCCAGCACCCGGCATCGCGCACCCCGTCCGGCGGCGGACTGCCCTGGGGGCTCGGCTTCCTGGCCTACATCCCCATCCCGTTCGTCGCGCAGATCGGCGCGGCCATCACGATGGCCGTCGTCGGCGCCAAGCGCCGCCGCCTCGGCGGTGTCGTGGGCGAGCAGGGCCGCCACGCCGCGAACTGGGGGCTGACCTACCTGACGGTGACCGCCGTCGTCGCGGTCGTCGTGGTGCTCGGCGCCATCCAGGCGAACGCGAGCGCCGCCGACGCCCGCGAGGGGTGGAACGCCCTCATCTTCACCGCGCTGGGCGTCTGGCTGTTCGGCCTGAACCTCGCCCACCTCGTCTGCTGCGTCACGGGCGTCGTGCGGGCGGCGAAGGGCATCGTCTTCCGCAGCCCGATCGCGATCCCGTTCCTGCGCCGCTGAGCTCAGCCGCCCGTCGTGACCCGGTAGTCGTCGTAGTGCACTCGGGTCACCGGCACGGTCGAGGCGCCGGAGATGTAGGAGTGCAGGGTCAGCGAGCCGGCATGCTGCAGCGCTGCGGTGCCGTCGGTCGCCTGCACCTGCCACGCGCTCGGCTCGGTGGTGCCCGCCCGCCAGATCCGCGCCGCGAGGGTCGTCGGCGCGGTGCCGTGGACACGCAGCCGCAGCAGGATCTCCTCGCCTGCGAGGTACGCGCCGGGCAGCTGGTAGCTGTCCAGCAGCGTCTGGTCGCGGAGCAGGTACAGGCGGAGAGCACCGCTCGGCTCGAGTCGCAGGCGAGCCGAGTATGCCGCGGAGCCGACCAGCCGCCCGATCACGGTCGCGCTCGTCGTGCCTCCAGCGGGCGCGGTCTCGGTGCTGATGCGCACGGAGACCTCTGCCGAGGTCGTGCTGACGCCGTTCAGCCGCGCCTCACGGGTGTCGCCGGCGCGCAGCGCGACGATGCCGTCGCCGCCGCTCACCGAGTACGCCGTGGATCCGCCCGTCGCGCTCCAGCCGCCTCCGGTGCCGGCGGTGCCCCAGCCGTTCGTGACGCTCCGCTCGAAGTCGTCCGCCGCGATCACCTCGCCGCCGGGTGACGGCCCAGCGACGGTCACGGTGCGCGTGACGGTCCCGGTCGCCCCGTCGTCATCGGTCACCGTGAGGCGCACGCTGTAGGTGCCGTCGGCGTCGAAGACATGCGACGGCGTCGGCCCGGTTCCGCTCTGCCCATCGCCGAACTGCCAGGCGTAGGCGACGATCGTGCCGTCGGCGTCGGACGAGCCGCGGCCGTCGAGGCTCACGGCCCTGCCCTCGACCTCCGGCGTCGCGATCTGCGCGGTGGGCGACTGATTATGCGGCGGCGTCGCCGCCACCGTCACGGTGCGCGTGACGGTGCCGGTCGCGCCGTCGTCGTCGGTCACGGTCAGCCGCACCGTGAAGGTGCCGTCGGCGTCGAAGACGTGGGACGGCGTCGCCCCCGTGCCGCTCTGCCCGTCGCCGAACGCCCAGGTGTAGCCGGCGATGGTCCCGTCGGGGTCGGATGAGTCGCTGCCATCGAGCTGCACGCTGCGTCCGTCGACCACCGGCGCGGCGATGGCGGCCGTGGGTGCCTGGTTCTCGGGAGGCGGTGCCGTGGCGGTGACCACCCGCGTCGTCGTCGCGGTGGCCCCGTCGTCGTCGGTCACGGTCAACCGGATCGTGTAGGAGCCTGCCGCGGCGTACGTCCGCGAGGCGGTGGGGCCGGTGGCGGTGCTGCCGTCGCCGAGCTGCCAGGCGTAGGCGGTGATCGTGCCGTCCGCATCGCTGGAGCCCCGGCCGTCGATCGTCACGGTCAGCCCGCTTCCCCCTGTCGTGAACGCCGCGCTCGGCGGCGCGTTGGCCGGCGGTGCTCCGGGCGCGGTCACGCGAAGCTCGTCGTAGGAGAGTCGCGTGGTCGAGACAGCGGAGGACGAGCTCACGGCCGACCTGACGCTGACGATGCCCGCGGTCTGCAGCACCGCGGTCGAGTCGCTGGCGGTCAGCTGCCACGCGGTGGGCTCCGCCGCCGATTGCGGCCAGACCTTCGCGGCGAGCTGTGTCGGCGAGGTGCCGGTCACGGACAGCCGCGCCTGGAAGCGCTGCCCGGGTGCCCAGCTGCTGACCGCGGAGTCGAGCGCGATGTTGTCTCGCAGCAGGTAGACCACGAGGACGCCGCCGGGCTGGAAGCGCAGGCTGAGCGCATACGAGGAGCTGCCCACGAGCCGGCCGATGACGGTCGCGCTGGCCGTGCCGCCGACGGAGGCGACATCCGTGCCGACCTGCACGTCGACGATCACGTCCCGCGCGGAGACCGCGGGCAGCCGTGCTTCGCGCGTGTGCGACGGGGCGAGGGTCACGACGCCCCGGCCGCCGCCGACGGAGAACGCCGAGCTGCCCCCGGAGACGGACCACGCGCCGCCGACCTCGGCGGTGCCCCACCCGTTCGCGACGGTGCGTGAGAACGCGTCGCTCGCGAGCGCCTGCACGGGAGGCGCGGGCGTCCGCAGCCTCCAGGCGCCGGAGGGCGTGCTCGTGGTGCCGTCGTCGACGACGGCCCGCCACTCGTACTCCTCGTCGGGCGCCAGCCCCGTCCACTCGGCTTGGGCGGTGCTGCCGGAGCCGACGGTGCGTGTCGCGATCGGCTGAAACGGTGCGGGCTGCGGTGTGGAGAGCTCGAACGGGAGCGTGAAGGCCGAGCTCGCATCGGTCTCGAACCGATCGAGCACGGGGGAATAGGTGGTCGCGGCCATCGTGTTCTCGGCCGGGTCGAAGGTGTAGTAGCGCAGCCACCCGTCGCCGCCGTTCGCGCGCGCCTGGTAGTTGCTGAGGATCTGGTGCACGGGCTGCCCGCACGCGTTGTCGTCGGTGCGCCGCGCCTCGCCGAGGTCGCCCTGGTTCTCGTGGCCGGCGACCACGAGCCGGATCTGGCAGTGCGTGCGCACGAAGTCCTGCCACAGGCTCGCGGGCGAGGTGCCGCCGGGGCGCTGGGGCGTCGTCAGCCGCGTGCCGTTGACCGTCAGGAAGCTGTGGGTCGCCATGATGACCGTGCGGTCGGGGTGGGCGTCGAGCACCCGATCGGCCCACTCGAGCGCATACGCGGGCGCCTCCCACTCCAGGTTGAGCAGCAGGAAGTCGCGGCCGCCCGCGCTGAAGAGCGCGTAGCTGTCCGCATTGCCGCGGTCGATGCCATCCGGGCCGAACTGGTTCTGGCCGAGATGGCCGCCGTAGCGCGTCGAAGCCGTGTTCCAGCCCGCCTGCGCATAGCGGCTGGGCCCGAAGTGCGTGTTGTAGGCCGCGACGTCGCCGCTCGACGCGTCGAGATCGTGGTTGCCGGGCAGCACCGTGTTCGGCACTGCCGCATCGTCGAGGATCTCGAACGCCGTCGAGACGTTGTTCCACTGCCGGGGGATGAACCAGTCGCCGACCAGGTCTCCGACCTGCGCGACGAAGGCGGTGCCGAGCTCGGCACGGGAGTCTCGCACCCACCGCAGCTGCTGCTCGAGCAGCGCCTGCCTGCCGTCGCTGTAGTTCTGCGTGTCGGGGACCACGACGAAGGTGAACGGCTCGGCCTCGGAGTCGCCCGGCACCGTCGCGCCGGCGACGCGACCCTCGAAGCGCACGTCGAGGGATCCGCCGTCGGGGTCGGTCGCCGTGACGCTGAGCGTCGGGGTGACGGATGCGGTGGTGGCGCCGTCGGCGGGGCTGATGAGCGTGGCGGCCGCGGGCGCTGCCGCCGACGCCGCTGTCGGCGCCACCAGGCTCAGCGTGAGGACGGCGACGGTCGCGGCGGCGACGGCCGCCGGGCGACGGAGTGAGGGGCTGTGCACGGGATCCTCCAGACCTGGCCCGTGACGCCATCCGTCTCATGGGAACGCGCCGAGCGGTGTTCCCTGCGGCGAATCGTCCCACTCCCGCCCGCGTGGGACAACGCAGGATTCCATGCAGGTTTCCGTCAGCCGGGCCGCAGGGACGCGGCTCGGCCGCGCTACCCGCGCGGCTTGCGCGGCAGCCAGCGCAGCAGCATGCCGGCGCCCAGCACGCACGTCGCGACCAGGCCCACCGCCGCCCAGCCGATCGACGCCACCGAGATCAGCAGCGAGATCAGCAGCGGTGCCACAGCGCCGCCCGCATCCGTCGTCAGGCGCCACGCGCCGAGGAACGGCGCCGGGTTGCGGGGATCGGCGAGGTCGGCGCCGAGCGTCATGAGGATGCCGGAGCCTAGCCCGTTGCCGAGCGCCATCACGATCGCCGCGGCCACGAACCAGGCGGTCGCGGCGTCGAGGTCGTGCGAGAGGGCGAGCATCGTGAACGACACCGCCATCAGGCCGAGCGATGGCACGACGCTCCAGAGCCGGCCGAAGCGATCCATCACCCACCCGGAGACGAAGAAGAGCGCGAAGTCGACGCCGCCCGCGATGCCGATCACGAGGCCGGTGGTGACGCCGTCGAGCCCGATCGACACCGCCCACAGCGGCAGCAGCACGTTGCGCGCCTGCCGCGCGAGGGCGAGCATCGCCGCGCCCACGCCGACCGTGGCGAGCGCCCTGCCGTTCAGCCGGATCACCCGCCAGATGCCGGTGCGCTCCGAGCGCAGCTCGATGACGCCCGTGGTCGCGGGTGTGCGCTCGAACGCCGAGGAGGGGTCCGGCAGCACGATGAGCACCACGATCGCCACGACCGTGCCGATCGCGCAGATCACCCACACCGCGCTCAACCCGAACCCCAGACCCAGCACGGCAGAGCCGATGAGCGGCCCGACGAACATGCCCATGCGGAAGATGCCGCCGAGCGTCGACAGCGCCCGCGCCCGGAACCGCAGTGGCACGTACGTGGTCATGAACGCGTGCCGCGCGAGCGCGAACACCGCGTGCCCGAGGCCCAGCACGAAGATCGCGAGCCCGAGCATCCACACCTCGGTCGAGAAGTAGGCGAGCGCGAGCGCGACGAGCACCAGCAGGCCGGCGCCGATCATCGTCGGCCGCTCGCCGAAGCGCGCCACCACCGTGCCGCCCGGCACATCGCCGGCGAGCTGCCCGACCGTCAGCATCGCGGCCACCACGGCGGCGACCGCGAGCGTCGCGCCCAGATCACCCGCGATGAGCGGGATGTAGGGGATGACGGCGCCCTCGCCGATCGCGAACGCGGCCGTGGGGACGTAGGCGGCGCCTGCCACCTTCCGCCACGGGAAGCGCTCCGACTGGTCGACTCCGCTCACGTTCGAAGCCTACGGCGGATGCGCGGGCCCGGCCGTGCGGCGCCGCCCGCGTCGGTAGGCTGGATGATCATGGCCGATCTCGACATCGCCGGCGACATCGCCGAGCTGCGCTCCACGTTCTTCGACATCAAGTCGGTGCTCGACGCCGAGCGCCTGCAGGCAGACATCGCGCGGCTGTCGGAGGCCGCCGGCGCCCCCGACCTGTGGGACGACCCCGACGCCGCGCAGAAGGTGACGAGCGAGCTCAGCCACGCGCAGGCCGACCTCAAGCGCATCACCGAGACCGAGTCGCGCATCGACGACCTCGAGGTGCTCGTCGAGATGGCGAACGAGGAGGGCGACGAGGCCACGCAGACCGAGGCGAAGAAAGAGCTCAAGAGCCTGCAGAAGCTCGTCTCCGAGCTCGAGGTGCGCACCCTGCTCGACGGCGAGTTCGACGAGCTGCCCGCCGTCGTCACGATCCGCGCCGGCGCCGGCGGCGTCGACGCATCCGACTTCGCCGAGATGCTGCTGCGCATGTACCTGCGCTACGCCGAGCAGCACGGCATGCCGGTGGCCGTGCACGAGACGAGCTACGCCGAGGAGGCGGGCATCAAGTCGGCGTCGTTCGAGATCGACGCCCCCTACGCCTTCGGCAACCTCTCGGTCGAGGCCGGCACGCACCGACTGGTGCGCATGAGCCCCTTCGGCGCAGCGGGCAAGCGCCAGACCTCGTTCGCCGCGGTCGAGGTCGTGCCGATGTTCGAGCAGGTCGACGAGATCGAGGTGCCCGAGAACGACATCCGCGTCGACGTCTTCCGCTCCTCCGGCCCCGGCGGCCAGAGCGTCAACACCACCGACTCCGCGGTGCGCATCACGCACATCCCGACGGGCGTCGTCGTCTCGATGCAGAACGAGAAGAGCCAGATCCAGAACCGCGCCGCCGCCATGCGCGTGCTGCAGAGCCGCCTGATGCTGCTCAAGCGCGAGGAGGAGGCGGCCCGCAAGAAGGATCTCGCCGGCAACATCTCGGCCAGCTGGGGCGACCAGATGCGCTCCTACGTGCTCGCGCCGTACCAGATGGTGAAGGATCTGCGCACGCTGCACGAGGTGAACAACCCCTCGGCGGTCTTCGACGGCGACCTCGACGGCTTCATCGCCGCCGGCATCCGCTGGCGCAAGCGCGAGCAGCAGGAATCCGACGACTAGGAGCGGCATGACGCGGCCCGACACCGGCCGGCCCCAGACGGGCGCCGACTACCTCGCGAGCCTGGACGACGGCCGCGTCGTCATCCATGACGGCGAGCCTGCCGGGCTGGTCGCCGAGCACCCCGCCTTCGCCGGCACCGCCGCCACCATCGCCGGCCTCTACGACACCCTCCACGACGAGGCGGCGGATGCGTGGCTCGTCCCGACCGCGGACGGCACGGGCCTGACGCATCCGTTCTGGGCGCTGCCGCACTCGCGCGACGACCTGCGCGCGCAGCGCGAGGGCATCCGCCGCTGGCAGCGGCGCACGCACGGCTGGGTCGGCCGCACGCCGGAGTTCATGGCGTGCGTCGTCACCTCGATGGCCGCGCACGCAGAGTTCTTCGGCCGCTTCGCCGACAACGTGCGCGGCATGGTCGCGCGCGATCAGCGCGACGTGACCCACTACGCGCAGGCGCTCGTCAACCCGCCCGTCGACCGCGACCTGCCGCCGGACGAGGTGGGGGATGTGTTCCTGCACGTCGTGCGCGAGAGCGACGAGGGCGTCGTGATCCGCGGTGCGAAGGCGGTCGTGACGGGCGCCGCGACGGCGCAGCGGCTGCTCGTGTCGCACTTCGGGGGAGAGGTGCAGACGGCGGACTTCGCGATCGCGGCCTCTGTGCCCGTCGGCACGCCGGGCATCCGCATCTACACGCGCGGCATCCCGGGGCACGCCGACGCGCCGCTCGCGAGCCGCTTCGCCGAGCACGATGCGCTCGTGGTCTTCGACGACGTGCTGGTGCCGTGGGAGGACGTCGTCATCCGCGACCCCGAGACGATGCTCGCCTTCAACACGGGCGCCGTCGGCTGGAACGTGCGGCTCGTCTTCCAGGCGACCACGCGGCTCGAGGCGAAGCTCGAGCGCATCGCCGGGCTCGCGGTGCGGGCCACCGAGATCATGGGCACGAGCGAGCTGCGCGGCGTGCAGGCTGCGCTCGGCGAGCTGATCGCCTACCGCGACACGGTCGCCGCGCTGCGCGACGCGATGATCGAGCAGGCGGTGCCCTCGGGCGACTCGCTCGGGCCCGGGCCGCAGGCCGCGATGGCGTTCGCCGCCTACGGCCCCGACGCCTACAGTCGCATGCGGGTGACCCTGCAGACCATGCTCGCCTCGTCCTTCGCGCACCTGCCGGTGCCGCCGGGCTCGCTCGGCAGCGAGCACGTCGCGCCCATCGAGCCGCTGCTGCGCGGATCGGGCGGGGCGGATGCGCGCGAGCGCCTCGAGGTGATGGGCGAGCTGTGGGATGCGGTCGGCACGGGCTTCGGCGCCCGGCACGAGCTGTACGAGCGCAGCTACTTCGGGCAGCCGGAGCGCATGCACCTCGGCATCCTGGGCGGGGCGAAGAAGACCGGCCGCATCGAGGAGTGGCAGCGCCGCCCGTAGGTGCGCGGGCCGACGAGGCGCTCCGCACTGCGCCGGCTTGACCCTCACGCGACGTGAGGATCCAGGGTGTCTCGCATGACTGAGTACTTCAACGCATTCGAGATGAGTCCCGTTCCCGACGGCCCGGACGCGGTCGCGCCGGAGCCGTTCCTCGGCATCTACGCGATGCCGATGTTCGTGAAGATCCCGACGAACGACCTTCGCGCGTCGACGGAGTTCTGGGTCCGCGGGCTCGGCTTCGTCGACCTCTTCAGCGTTCCCGGGCAGATCGTGCACCTGCGGCGGTGGGCCTTCCAGGACGTCCTGCTCGTTCCCGCCGAGGACGCGGAGGATGCTGCCCCGTCAGCGGCATCGACGGTGCAGGTGTTCGTGTCCTGCGTCCTCGACCAGCTCGAGTCCGTGGCCGACGCGTGCCGGGAGCTGTCGCCGGATTCGGTGACGGGCCCGTACGACACGGCGTGGAGGACGCGCGACATCGCCGTCGTCACTCCGGAGGGGGCGCACGTCACGTTCACGGCGGCGACGCCGTTCACGCCCGACAGCGACGTGGGGCGCGACCTCGCGTCCGTCGGCATCTTCGGCCCTGACGACGCCCGAGGAGGAGCACAATGACCTCGATGGCTGCCAGCGAGATCGACGAGGATGCGACGGTCGGCGTCGCCGCCGAGCTCCTCGGGCTGACCGTGCGCACGCTCCACCACTGGGACGAGATCGGGCTCGCATCGCCATCACGTCGCACGCCTGCCGGGTACCGCCTCTACACGTGGGACGACCTCGAGCGCCTGAGCCGCGTCGTGGCGTACCGCGAGGCCGGTCTCACGCTCGAGGCGATTCGCGACGTGCTCGACGATGCCGCTGCTGAGATCGGGACTCTGCTGCGCGAGCAGCGGGCGCAGCTGGCGGAACGGATCCACGATCTGCAGCAGCTCGACGAACGGCTCGAGCGCATGACCGCCGCGCACGAGCGCGGCATCCTGATGAGCGACGACGAGCAGCGCGAGGTCTTCGGCGACGAGTGGGATCCGCGGCAGTCGCGCGAGGCCCGCTTCGTGTGGGGAGGCTCGAGGCAGTGGGCTCAGTTCGCCGAGCGCTCCGCGTCGCGAACGCAGAGCCAGTGGCGGGCGCTCTCCGAGGCCATGGCTGCGCTCCAGCGCGACCTCGCCGAGGCGGTGGGCCGAGGCGTCGAGCCGGGGAGCGAGGAGGCGGATGCACTCGTCGAGCGCCACCGGGAGCTGTTCTCGAGCTTCTTCCCGCTGACGCGACAGATGCAGGTGTGCCTGGGTCGGATGTTCGAGGCGGACCCCGGATTCGCGTCGTACTACGACGGGATCGGTGACGGCCTCTCCACGTGGTTCCGCCAGAGCATCGACGAATCGGCGCGCCACCACGGCATCGATCCGGATACCGCGACCTGGGAGTAGCTCCGCTCCGCGCACACGTGCACGGAGCACGAGGCCGCGGGGCATCGACCGATGCCCGAGACGGGCATCGGCGCTGGCGTCGCGGCAGAGCCGCGAAAGCGCCTCTGCTCTCACGCGAGGCATGGACCGATGCCCGAGACGGGCATCGGCGCTGGCGTCGCGGCAGAGGCGCGAAAGCGCCTCTGCTTTCAGCTCCAGCGCGCGTATCGTGCGCCGCGCCGTTGCGGTGACGGCCCGAACCCATCCGCGCCCGTAGCCTCGACAGGTCATGATCCGCTTCGACGAGGTCTCGAAGACCTACTCCCGCAAAGCCCGTCCCGCCCTCGAGGGCATCTCCCTGGAGATCCTCAAGGGCGAGTTCGTGTTCCTCGTCGGCGCCTCCGGCTCCGGCAAGTCCACGCTCATCCGCATGGTGCTCCGCGAGGAGTCGCCCACGAGCGGCGAGGTGCACGTGCTCGGCCAGCGCCTCAAGGCGCTGCCGAGCCGCCGCGTGCCCTTCTTCCGCCGCAACCTCGGCGTCGTCTTCCAGGACTTCCGCCTGCTCAACAACAAGACGGTCTACGAGAACGTCGCCTTCACGCTGCAGGTGATCGGCAAGAGCCGCGGCTTCATCTCCGAGGCGGTGCCCGACGTGCTGAAGGTCGTCGGCCTCGCCGGCAAGGCGAGCCGCCTGCCGCACGAGCTCTCCGGCGGCGAGCAGCAGCGCGTCGCGATCGCCCGCGCCGTCGTCAACCGGCCGCCCATCCTGCTGGCGGACGAGCCGACCGGCAACCTCGACCCATCCACCAGCGCCGGCATCATGGCGCTGCTCGCGCGCATCAACGAGGGCGGCACCACGGTCGTGATGGCGACGCACGAGGCCTCGATCGTCGACGAGCTGCAGCAGCGGGTCGTCGAGCTCGACGCCGGCGTCATCATGCGCGACGAGGCGCACGGCAGCTACAAGCGCCAGCTCGCCGACCTCGACGACGGCTTCGACGCCGAGGAGGAGATCGCGTGAGGCTCCAGCTGATCTCGCAGGAGGTCTGGAACGGCCTGCGCCGCAACCTCTCGGTCGTCGTCTCGGTCGTGCTCGTGACGTTCATCTCGCTGTCGTTCGTCGGCGCCGCCATCCTGCTGCAGATGCAGATCACCCAGATGAAGGGCTTCTGGTACGACCGCGCGCAGGTGGGCATCTACTTCTGCGGGCCGGTCGACGCGACCGAGAACTGCACGCAGACCGCCGCCACCGGCGAGCAGATCCAGGGGGTGCGGGATGTGCTGGAGGGCGGGGCGATCGCGCCGTACGTCAGCCACGTGGAGTTCGAGGACCGCGAGCTCGCCTACGAGCACTTCATGGAGCAGTTCGGCGGCACGGCGAGCGCCGAGTTCGCGAGCCCCGAGACGATGAACGAGGCGCTCTGGGTGCGGCCGTCGAGCCCGATGGACGCCGACCTCATCCGCGAGGCGACCTCTGCGCTGCCGGGGGTGCTGGAGGTGCGCGACCAGCGGGCGCTGCTCGAACCCATCTTCCAGGTGCTGAACACCGCGAGCCTCGCCGCCATCGGCGTCGCCGTGCTGATGCTCGTCGCCGCGGTGCTGCTGATCTCCACCACGATCAGGCTCTCCGCCTTCTCGCGAAAGCGGGAGCTCGGGATCATGCGCCTGGTGGGCGCCTCGAACCGGTTCATCCAGACGCCCTTCATCGTCGAGGGCGTGGTCGCGGCGCTCATCGGCGCCGTGCTGGCGGCGGGCTCGGTGATCGCCATCGTGCACTTCTTCCTGCAGGGCTACGTGGCGCCGATGCTGCAGACCATCGCGATCGTCACGATCGACGACGCGCTCGTGGTCGCGCCCGTGCTGATCGGCATCGGCGTGCTCTTCGCGGGCGTCGCGGCGGCCGTCGCGATCCGCAGGTACCTGAAGATCTGACGCCCGACGGCCCGACTGGGGCTAGACTGAACGGCTGCCCGCCCGCCGGGCCGCCGCATCCGTCATCACACACCAGGAGCCAGCCATGCCGCGCGAACAGGGCCAGAAGGTCGTGGCGCAGAACAAGAAGGCGCGCCACGACTACACGATCGAGGATCGCGTCGAGGCGGGCCTCGTGCTCACCGGCACCGAGGTGAAGTCGCTGCGCGCCGGCAGGGCGTCGCTCGTCGACGGCTACGCGTTCGTCGACGGCGGCGAGGCGTGGCTCGACGCCGTGCACATCCCGGTCTACGGCCAGGGCACCTGGACCAACCACCCGCCGCGCCGCAAGCGCAAGCTGCTGCTGCACCGCGAGCAGATCGACAAGCTCGCCGCGAAGGTCTCGCAGGGCGGCTACACGCTCGTGCCGCTGTCGCTCTACTTCTCGGACGGGCGCGCCAAGGTCGAGCTCGCGGTCGCGAAGGGCAAGCGCGAGTACGACAAGCGCCACGCGCTGCGCGAGCGGCAGGACAAGCGCGAGGCCGAGCGCGCCATGCGCACCAAGAACCGGCTGGGGGAGTAGGCCTGCCGCCGGGGTTCGACTTTCCCGGCGCGCGCCGCTTGAATGGATCCGCCGGCAGGGTTCACCCAGGGCCGTCCGGTGGAAGGTGACATGCGAGTCGGCATCCTCACGTCCGGCGGCGACTGCCCCGGACTCAACGCAGTCATCCGTGCTGCGGTCCTCACCGGCATGGTGCACCACGGGCTCGAGTTCGTGGGCATCCGCGACGGCTACCGCGGCCTCGTCGAGGGCGACGTGCGGGTGCTCAACCGCTCCTCGGTGCGCGGCACCTCGCGCATCGGCGGCACCATCCTCGGCACCAGCCGCACGAACCCCTACGAGGGTCCCAACGGCGGCCCCGAGAAGGTGCGGGAGACGCTCGACCGGCTCGGCATCGATGCGGTGATGGCGATCGGCGGCGAGGGCACGCTCGCGGCCGCCAACCGGCTCGCGGACGACGGCCTGCCGGTCGTGGGCGTGCCGAAGACCATCGACAACGACCTCGACGCGACCGACTACACCTTCGGCTTCGACACGGCGGTGCAGATCGCCACCGAGGCCGGTGACCGGCTGCGCACCACGGGCGACTCGCACATGCGCTGCATGGTGCTCGAGGTGATGGGCCGCCACGTGGGCTGGATCGCGCTGCACACCGGCATCGCCACCGGGGCGCACGTCACGCTCATCCCCGAGCAGCCCCGCTCGATCGAGTGGATCACCGAGTATGTGCAGTCGGTCTACGACCGCCGCCGCGCGCCGCTCGTCGTGGTCTCCGAGGGCTTCAAGCTCGAGGGCATGGACGAGGCGCACTCGCACAAGGGCCTCGATGCGTTCAACCGGCCGAGGCTGGGCGGCATCGGCGACCTGCTCGCGCCGATGATCGAGGAGCGCACCGGCATCGAGTCGCGCTCCACCGTGCTCGGCCACATCCAGCGCGGCGGTGCGCCCAGCGGCGCCGACCGGGTGCTCGCGACCCGCTTCGGTTTGGCGGCGATCGACGCGATCGTCGCCGAGGAGTGGGGATCGATGGTCTCGCTGCGCGGCACCGAGATCGTGCGGGTGCCGATGGCGGATGCGCTCGGCGACCTCAAGCGCGTGCCCGAGCACCGCTACCGCGAGGCGGAGATGCTCTTCGGCTGAGCCGCGCCGCCGCGCGCCGCCCCCGCATCTGAGTGGCGCCTCCCGCATCTGAGTGGCGCCTCCCGCATCTGAGTGGCGCCTCCGGAATCTGAGTGGCGCCTCCGGCATCTGAGTGGCGCCTCCCGGTTCTCGAGCGGAGTGTCTGGCACAAGCCGCCACTCGATCGCCGGAGCCGCCACTCGATCGCGGGAGCCGCCACTCGATCGCGGGAGCCGCCACTCGATCGCGGGAGCCGCCACTCGATTGCGGGAGCCGCCACTCGATCGCGGGAGCCGCCACTCGATGACCCAGGCGGCGAGGGTTGCCGCGGCGGCGGTGCCGCGATAGCATGATGGGCTGGCCTCGGCCGGCATTGGCAACTCAACAGCGTGCGACTCGCACCACTCCATGGGGATGATCGGTTTCGACAGCGCCTCAGTCGGAGCGGGAAGCGGGTAGAGGATGCAGGGTCATCTCTTGAACGCCCCCTGCAAACCAATAGGTGCCAACGCAAAGCGCACCGACTTCGCCCTCGCTGCCTAAGCGAGCCTGAAGTCCGTCAGACCGGGTCTGCTCCCGCCCCGGACCCTGGCGTCATCTAGGGAGCTTGCTGCGCCGCTGCGTCACAGGGCGGCGCGGGACTTGCACTGTGACTGGGCTCGTCGACCTAGGTGCTCAGGACAAAGGTTGGAGCCGAGCAGAACGCCACCCCTGAGCTGCACCCGGAGAAGCCGCACGGTCCGAGCGTTGGACGGGGGTTCGATTCCCCCCATCTCCACCATCGGTCGAGTCGCACGCTGTTGAGCCGCCCGCAGGCGCCGCGCGTCGTCGCGCCCGCCCGACGGGGCCGCACTGTTGATCGCTTGGCCAATCCAGTCGCGCGCCCGTTACGCTGGTCTCGTCCACCGATCTGCGAGGAGGCAGCGTGAGCGAGTACAAGGTCGTCGACCCCTACACCGGCCAGGTCGTCAAGGAGTATCCGACCGCGACCGACGACGAGGTGCGCGGTGCCATCGAGCGCGCGCACGCGGCGCACGCCACGTGGTCGACCACGCCGCTCGCCGAGCGCGCCGCCATCATCGCGAAGGCGGCCGACGCCTTCGCCGCCCGCTCGGGCGAGCTCGCCGAGATCATCCGCACCGAGATGGGCAAGCCGCTCGACCAGGGCGTGTTCGAGGCGGAGTTCTCGGGCGAGATCATCCGCTACTACGCCGACAACGCCGGGGCCTTCCTCGCCGACGAGGTGCTCGAGGTGCGCTCCGGCGTCGAGGCGCGGGTGCGCAAGTCGTCGCAGGGCGTGATCCTCGGCATCATGCCTTGGAACTACCCCTACTACCAGGTCGCTCGCTTCGCCTTCCCGAACCTCGTGCTCGGCAACACCGTCGTGCTCAAGCACGCGCCGCAGTGCCCCTGGTCGGCGACCGTCATCGCCGAGATCCTCGAGGAGGCGGGCCTGCCCGCCGGCGCCTACGAGAACATCTTCGCCACCAACGACCAGATCGGCGAGCTCGTCATCCCCGATCCGCGCGTGCGCGGCGTCTCGCTCACCGGCTCCGAGCGCGCCGGCGCCGCGGTCGCAGAGATCGCGGGCCGCAACCTCAAGAAGGTCGTGCTCGAGCTCGGCGGCTCCGACCCCTTCGTGGTGCTCTCCACCGACGACATGGATGCGGTGGTCGAGGCCGCCGTCGAGGCGCGCATGGAGAACTCGGGGCAGGCCTGCAACGCCTCGAAGCGCTTCATCGTGCTCGACGAGCTGTACGACGACTTCTCGTCGAAGCTCGGCGCGGCCATCACGGCCCTGCCGATCGGCGAGGCCGAGGACGGCGATGCGCTCGTCGGCGCCCTCTCCTCGCAGGCCGCGGCAGACCGGCTGCGCGAGCAGGTCGGCTCGGCCATCGCCGAGGGCGCGCAGGTGCTCGCTGGCGAGCCCTCCGCGTCGAACGGCACGCGCGTGCAGCCCGCACTGCTGGGCGGCGTGACCGAGCAGATGGACGCGTACCGCGAGGAGCTCTTCGGGCCCGTCGGCACCGTCTACCGGGCGAAGGACGTCGACGACGCCGTGCGCATCGCCAACGGCACACCGTTCGGGCTGGGCGCCAAGGTGTGGGCCGCCGACCCGGAGCTCGCGCTCGCCGTCGCCGACCGGATCGACGCCGGCATGGTCTCGATCAACGGCGCAGGCGCAGAGGACTACGACATGCCCTTCGGCGGCACCAAGCGCAGCGGCTTCGGCCGCGAGCTCGGCCCCCACGGCATGGAGGAGTTCATGAACAAGAAGCTCATCGTCGGCTGATCTCGAGACGGGTGCGGCCTCCGGCCGCGCCCTCCTCGATCGGCGGGGCACGGGTGCGGCCTCCGGCCGCGCCCTCCTCGATAGGCGACGTCAGCTGACGGTGCCCGTCATCGGCCGCCCCTCGGCCGCCCACGCGAGGGTCCCGCCCGCCACGTTCACCGCATCCAGCCCCTGGTGCTCGAGGTAGGCGACGACCTGCGCGCTGCGGGCGCCGGAGCGGCAGATGACCGCCGCGCCGTCCGGCACCTCGTGCATGCGCTCGACGATCTGCGTCATGGGGATGTGGATCGCCCCCTCGGCGTGGCCCTGCTGCCACTCGTGCGGCTCGCGCACATCGACGATGGGACGGCCTGCGACCTCGGTGGGCGTGACTTCTCGCATGCATCGAGGCTAGCGAAGCCGCCGCTGCAGGAGGACGATGGCGGCCATGACGGATGTGCGCACGGTGCTCTGGTTCGACGGCAGGATCGAGGAGGCGGCAGAGCTCTACGTCTCGCTGCTGCCCGACTCGGCGATCACCGAGGTGACGCGGTACCCCGAGGGTGACGACCCCTGGCCCGGCGAGCATCGACCGGGCGAGGCGCTCACGGTCGACCTCACGATCGCCGGCGTGCCCTATCAGCTGCTGAACGGCGGGCCGCAGTTCCCGCAGTCGGAGGCGGTCTCGATCGCCGTGACGGTCGACGGGCAGGCGGAGGTCGATCGGCTGTGGGATGCGCTGGTCGCCGACGGCGGCGCCGAGTCGGTGTGCGGCTGGTGCCGCGATCGCTTCGGGGTGAACTGGCAGGTGATCCCGCAGCAGCTCGCCGAGCTCATGCGCGGCCCGCGCGCGAACGAGGTGACGAAGGCGATGCTCGGCATGCGCAAGCTCGAGGTCGCCGGCCTCGAGGCCGCGGCGGCCGGCTGAGGGGCCTCAGCGCGCGAGTCGCGCCAGCAGCTCGTCGTGCAGGTGGCCGTTCGTCGCGAGCGCGCTGCCGTGCCACGGGCCGGCCAGGCCCTCGGCCGAGGTGAAGCGGCCGCCCGCCTCCTCGATCACGGGCACGAGCGCCGCCATGTCGTACGGCTGCAGGTCGAACTCGGCCACCGCATCCACCGCACCCTCGGCCAGCAGCATGTAGCTCCAGGCGTCGCCGTAGGAGCGCGCCCGCCACACGTCGCGCTGCAGCGCCACCAGCTGGTCGATGCGGCCCACGCCGTCCCACCCCTGGATGGAGTTGTACGAGATGCCCGACTCCGCGAGCGCCGTCACGCCCGAGACCCGCAGCCGCTGCGGCGTCGTGGCGCCGGCGGCGAGCTTCCAGGCGCCCTGCCCCTTCGCGCCCCACCAGCGGGCGCCGAGCGCGGGGGAGGAGACCACGCCGACCACCGGCACGCCGTCGACGGCGAGCGCGATGAGGGTCGCCCAGATCGGTGCGCCGCGCAGGAAGTGCGCCGTGCCGTCGATCGGGTCGATGATCCACTGCCGCGATGCCTCGCCGGCCTGCCCGAACTCCTCGCCGAAGATCGCGTCCTCCGGTCGCTCCGCCTCGAGCAGATCGCGGATGCGCTGCTCGACCGCGCGGTCGGCGTCGGTGACGAAGGTGGTGTCGGGCTTCGTCGAGATCTGCAGGTCGCGAGCGCCGAATCGGTCGGCCGAGATGGCATCGGCGGCGTCTGCGAGCCGCAGGGCGAGGGCGAGGTCGTCGTCGAGGCGGGTCACGCCTCCAGGGTAGCCGCCGTCACTCCTGGTGGCGCTCGCTGCGGGCCGCCACGAGGGTGCCCAGCAGCCGCTGCATCGAGTCGACGCGGCGACGCTCGAGCCTGCCCTCCGCCGTCGCGATCGACAGCTCGCAGTACTCCTCGGCGGCGAGGTGCGTGCAGCCGCGCGGGCAGTCCTCGGCGACGGCGGCGAGGTCGGGGAAGCCGCGCAGCACGTTGGCCGTCGCGACGTGCCCGAGGCCGAAGGAGCGCACGCCCGGGGTGTCGATGATCCAGCCGTCGCCGAGCCGGAACGACACGGTCGACGAGGAGGTGTGGCGGCCCCGGCCGGTGACGGCGTTGACGTGGCCGACGGCGCGACCGGCGCTGGGCACGAGCGCGTTCACGAGCGTCGACTTGCCGACGCCCGAGTGCCCGACCGCGACGGTGGTGTGGCCGTCGAGCCGCTCGCGCAGCGCCTCGACGGGCGGCGCGTCGATCGACGAGCGCCAGATCTCGACGTCGAGGCCCTCGAAGTTCGCCAGGAAGGGCGCGGGGTCGGCGACATCGGTCTTCGTCATCACGAGCACCGGCGCGATGCCGGCGTCGAGGGCCGCGACGAGGAACCGGTCGACCATGCCCGCGCGCGGTGGCGGATCGGCGGATGCGACCACCATCAGCATGACGTCGGCGTTCGCGACGATGATGCGCTCGACCAGGTCGGCGTCGTCGGCCGAGCGGCGCAGCACGGTCGTGCGCGGCTGGATGCGCACGATGCGCGCGAGCGAGCCGGTCTCGCCGGTCGTGTCGCCCACCGCGTCGACGCGGTCGCCGGCGACGATCGACTGCTTGCGCAGCTCTCTCGCGCGTGCGGCTGTGACGACCGCCTCATCGGGCTCGCCGGGCCTGACGACCAGCCGGTAGCGGCCGCGGTCGACGGCGGTGACGATGCCGGTGACGGCGTCCTCGTGCTCCGGCCGCTGCTTCGAGCGCGGCCGGTTCGCCTTCGGGTTGGGGCGCTCGCGCACGCTCGTCTCGTCGTACTCCTCGTACGGGTCCTCGTAGTCGCCCAGCCAGCTCATGCGCTTCAGCCTGGTCCAGCGCCGGTCGGCCCGGGCGTCGCGCCGGGCTCGAGGTCGCGGCCCTCGAGCATCGCGGCCCACAGCTCGGGGAACTCCGGGATGGTCTTCGCGGTGGCGCCGATGTCGTCGACCTCGACGCCCGGCACCCGCAGGCCCAGGACGGCGCCCGCGGTGGCGATGCGGTGGTCGTCGTACGCGCTCCAGTCGCCGCCGGCGAGCGGGCCGGGCTCGACCCGGATGCCGTCCGGCAGCTCGGTCGCGCGGCCGCCGAGCGCCGCGATGTTGTCGATCAGGGCGCGGATGCGGTCGGTCTCGTGCCCGCGCGTGTGGCCGATCCCGGTCACCTCCACCGGTCCCGACGCGAGCGCGCCGAGCGCGACGACGGTGGGGGAGAGCTCGCCGGCGGCGTGCATGTCGAGGCTGGCACCGGGGATCTCGCCGCCCGCCGCCTCGACCGTGAGGGACCCATCCGCCACCCGGCTGCGAGCGCCGAAGGCGGCCAGCAGCTCCGGCAGCATGCGGCCGACCTGCGTGGTCGACTCCGGCCAGCCGTCGAGCACCACGCGGCCGCCGACCGCGACGACGGCGGCGAGGAACGGCGCGGCGTTCGAGAGGTCGGGCTCGATCTGCTCGTCGAGCGCGGCGATCGGGCCCGGCTCGACGCGCCAGGAGGCCTCGCCGGTGCTGCGCGCGTCGACGCCGCGCTGCCGCAGCGCCTCGAGCGTCATCTCGATGTGGGGCAGGGAGGGCAGCCGCTCGCCGCGGTGGTGCAGCGTCAGCCCGCGCTCGAACCGGGGCGCCGCCAGCAGCAGCGCGGAGACGAACTGGCTCGAGGCGCTCGCGTCGATCTCGAGCTCGCCGCCTGCGACGCCGCCCGCGCCGTGCACGGTGAACGGCAGCCGGGGCTCGTCGGCATCGACGCGCACGCCGAGGCCCTGCAGCGCGGCGATCGTCTGCTGCATCGGGCGCTTGCGGGCATGCGGGTCGCCGTCGAAGGCGACCGGGCCGTCGCCGAGCGCCGCGACGATGGGCAGGAAGCGCATCGCCGTGCCGGCGAGCCCGCAGTCGATGCTGCCGCCGCCCGTGACGGGCGCCGGCGCGATCTCGAGGTCGGGCCCGAAGGCGCCGTCGCCCGGCACCTCGCGGATGGCGGCGCCGAGGGCGCGCAGCCCCTCGGCCATGATGGCGGCGTCGCGGCTGCGCAGCGGTCGGTGCAGCGTGGAGGGGCCGTCGGCAAGCGCCGCGAGCAGCAGCGCCCGGTTGGTGAGGCTCTTCGACCCCGGCAGCTGCACGCGCGCGTCGATGCGCGCCGTCGCGGTCGGCGCGGTCCATGGTCGGGAATGCTCGGGCTGGCTCATCGGTTGCAATCTATCGGTCGGGAAGCGATGCCGGAGGAGGTGCCCGTGCCCATAGCGACGCTCGAGGCGTTCGAGGCGACACTAGACTCACCCGCGATGGCAAGCGAACAGGACGAGTCGGGGCAGGTCGAGTCGAGCGCGGCGGAAGGCGCACGGCGCGACGACTTCGCCGAGCAGGCCATGCAGTACGCCGACCAGCTCTACGCCGCCGCCATGCGCATGACGCGCAACCCGGCGGATGCGGCGGATCTGGTGCAGGAGACGCTGCTGAAGGCCTACGCCGCGTACGGCTCGTTCAAGCAGGGCACGAACCTGCGGGCGTGGCTGTACCGCATCCAGACCAACACCTACATCAACACGTACCGCAAGCAGCAGCGCCGCCCCTTCGAGGCGCCGCTCGACGACATGGAGGAGTGGCAGGTCGGCGACGCCGAGTCGCTCTCGTCCACGTCGTCGCGCAGCGCCGAGGCCGAGGCCATCCACCGGATGCCCTCGGGCATCGTGAAGGATGCGTTGCAGCAGGTGCCCGTGGACTTCCGCATGGCGGTCTACTGGGTCGACGTCGAGGGCCTCAGCTACGCGGAGACCGCCGAGGTCATGGAGACCCCCACCGGCACCGTCATGAGCCGGCTGCACCGCGGCCGCAAGCTGCTGCGCGGCCTGCTGGCCGACTATGCGCGCGAACAGGGGATCGCCGTGCCCGAGGGCACTGAGAAGGGGAAGAAGCCGTGAGCACGGTCGAGGAGAAGAAGGACTGCACGCAGGCTCGTGCCGCGCTGGAGGAGTACCTCCACCGGGAGCTCTGCGCCGAGGATGCCGCCGACGTGCGCGCGCACCTCGACAGCTGCCCGGAGTGCTCGGCGGAGCACCACGTCGGCGAGACGCTGACGAGCGCGCTGCAGGGCGCCTGCAAGGATCGTGCGCCCGAGGAGCTGCGCGAGCGGCTGCTGGCGAGCCTGCGCGCCGCCAAGGCGCAGCACGGCTGACCCTTCGACACGCTCGGTCGCCTGCGGCGACGGAGCGGCCCAGGGAGCGAGCAGCACGAAGGCGGGACCTCGACGGGTCCCGCCTTCGTGCTGATCAGGCGGCCGCGCGCTCCTCGTCGGCGACCTGCACGTCGGGGGCCGACGCATCGGTCACCGTGATCGGCCCGGTCGCAGCCCGCTCGACTCCCTCTGCCAGGTAGCGCTCGGTGCCCGCGAGAGTGAGGAAGGCCGGGTAGGTCTCCTCCAGCGCGATCTCGCGGAAGAGCGCGATCGCCTCGCGGAAGCGGTTGCCCTCGAGGCGCTCGAATCCGCGGTCGAGCTCGTCGACGATCGACTCGCAGCGGTCGCGCGTGACGATGCGGTCGTCGCTCGTGGTCGACTCGTTGTGGATCCACTGCCACACCTGCGATCGGGAGATCTCGGCGGTGGCGGCATCCTCCATGAGCGAGTGGATGGCCACGGCGCCGTGGCCGCGCAGCCACGCCTCCATGTAGCGGATGCCGATCTCGATGTTCGAGCGCAGGCCGGCATCGGTGATCTCGCCCTGCGTCGTCGACAGGTCGATGAGCGCGTCGCCGTCGACCGGCACGTCCTCGCGGCTGCGGCCGAGCTGGTTCGGCTGCTCGCCCAGCACCGCGTCGAACGCCTCGCGGCAGGTCGCCACGAGCCCCGGGTGCGCCACCCAGGAGCCGTCGAAGCCGTCGCCGGCCTCGCGCGACTTGTCGCTCGCGACCGCCGACAGCGCTCGCTCGGTCGCCTCCGGATCCTTCGCGCTCGGCACGAAGGCGGCCATGCCGCCGATCGCGTGCGCCCCGCGGCGGTGGCAGGCGCGCACGAGCTGCTCGGTGTAGGCGCGCATGAACGGCGCCGTCATCGTCAGCTGCGCGCGGTCCGGCAGCACGAACTCCTCGCCGCGCAGGCGGAAGGCCTTGATCATCGAGAACAGGTAGTCCCAGCGGCCGGCGTTGAGGCCCGCGGAGTGCTCGCGCAGCTCGTAGAGGATCTCCTCCATCTCGAACGCCGCCGTGATCGTCTCGATCAGCACCGTCGCGCGGATGGTGCCCTGCGGCAGCACCAGCAGCTGCTGCGCCATCACGAAGACCTCGTTCCACAGTCGCGCCTCGAGGTGGTTCTCGAGCTTCGGCAGGTAGAAGTACGGGCCGGAGCCGCGGGCGATGAGCTCCTCGGCGTTGTGGAACACGTGCAGGCCGAAGTCGACCAGCGAGCCCGACACCGGCTTGCCGTCGACGATGATGCGGTGCTCGTCGAGGTGCCAGCCGCGCGGCCGCACCACGATCGTCGGCGTCTCGGTCGCCGTGACCCGGTACTCCTTGCCCTCGGGGCTCGTGAACTCGATCCGCTCGCGGATGGCGTCCTGCAGGTTGACCTGGCTGCCGATGACGTTGCGCCACAGCGGGCTCGAGGCGTCCTCGCAGTCGGCGAGCCACACCTTGGCGCCGGAGTTGAGTGCGTTGATGGTCATCTTGCGCTCGATGGGGCCGGTGATCTCGACCCGGCGGTCCTCGAGGCCGGGCGCCGGCGGCGCGACCCGCCAGCTGCTGTCCTCGCGGATGCGCCTGGTCGACTCGAGGAAGCGCGGGGTCTCGCCGTCGGCGAGCGACGCGCGGCGCTTGCGGCGATCCTGCAGCAGCTGCTGGCGCGTGCATTCGAACGCGTCGTGCAGGTGGAGCAGGAAGTCGAGCGCGTCGTCCGTGAGGACGCGCTCCTGGCCCTCGGCGGTGGCGGTGATGCGGATGCGGTCATGCATGATGTCGTCCTCCTTCAGCGGTCGTGGTGCGGATCAGTGGAACTGCTCGGACTCGGTCGAGCCGGCCAGCGCCAGCGTGCCCGAGGTGGGGTTGAGGGCGGTGGCGACCTGGTCGAACCACCCGGTGCCGACCTCGCGCTGGTGCTTGGTGGCGGTGTAGCCCTGTGCCTCGGCGGTGAACTCGCGCTCCTGCAGGTCGACGTAGGCCGACATGTGCTGCTCGGCGTAGCCCTTGGCGAGGTCGAACATCGAGTGGTTCAGGGCGTGGAAGCCGGCCAGGGTGATGAACTGGAAGCGGAAGCCCATGGCGCCGAGCTCGCGCTGGAACTTCGCGATCTGGTCGTCGTCCAGGTGCTTCTTCCAGTTGAACGACGGTGAGCAGTTGTAGGCCAGCAGCTGGTCGGGGAACTCGCTCTTGATGCCCTCGGCGAAGGCGCGCGCGACCTCGAGGTCCGGCTTGCCGGTCTCCATCCACAGCAGGTCGGCGTACTCGGCGTAGGCGCGGCCGCGGGCGATGCACGGCTCGATGCCGTTCCGCACCTCGTAGAAGCCCTCGCTCGTGCGACCGCCGGTGAGGAAGGGGCGGTCGCGCTCGTCGACGTCGCTCGTGAGCAGCGTCGCCGCCTCCGCGTCCGTGCGGGCGATGATCACGCTCGGCACGTTCTCGACGTCGGAGGCCAGGCGCGCGGCGTTCAGCGTGCGCACGTGCTGCTGCGTGGGGATGAGCACCTTGCCGCCCAGGTGGCCGCACTTCTTCTCGCTCGCCAGCTGGTCCTCCCAGTGCACGCCCGCCGCGCCGGCGACGATCATGCTGCGCATGAGCTCGAAGGCGTTGAGGGGGCCGCCGAAGCCGGCCTCGGCGTCTGCGACGATCGGCGCGAGCCAGTCGGCGACGCTCATGCTGCCCTCGCTGCGCTCGATCTGGTCGGCGCGCTGCAGCGCGTTGTTGATGCGGCGCACCACGGCGGGCACGGAGTTCGCCGGGTAGAGCGACTGGTCGGGGTAGGTCTGGCCCGAGAGGTTGGCGTCCGCCGCGACCTGCCAGCCCGAGAGGTAGATCGCCTCGAGGCCGGCGCGCACCTGCTGCACCGCCTGGTTGCCGGTCAGCGCGCCGAGCGCGCGCACCGGCGTCTCGTCGGTGTGCAGCCGCTCGAACAGGCGCTCGGCGCCACGGCGGGCGAGCGTGTGCTCCTCGACGACCGAGCCGCGCAGCCGGACGACGTCGACGGCGCTGTAGTCGCGCGCGATGCCGTTCCAGCGGGCGTCGGCCGCCCACTCGAGCTCGAGCTCTGCGGCCTCGGTGGCCATCGTGTCGTCGGTGCTGGGCTGCTCGGTCATGGTGTCCTCCTCGTTCGTCGCCGGTCGCACCCGGCGGGCTTCTTGGAGTCCACTCTGCGTGCAGATCTGCGCCGCAGAGGGCGCGGTGCCAAGTGAAGTTCTGCAGTTCTGCCAATCAGTGCAGTTCTGCCGTATGGTGCTGGCATGACCGACGGCAGCACCGCATCCGGCACCTGGGACCGACCCGCGCGCTCGGCCCCCGAGCCGCAGCAGGTCGACGCGCTGCAGCTGGGCAAGTCGCTGCGGCACGCGCGCAAGCAGGCCAGGCTGACGCTCGATGCCGTGCACGAGGCGATCGGACTGGCGCCCTCGCAGCTCTCGGGCTTCGAGAACGGCAAGCGCGAGGCGCGCTTCTCGCAGCTGCAGCAGCTCGCGGCGCTCTACGGCGTGAGCCTCGAGCAGCTCACCGGCACCGCGCCGCCGTCGAGGCGCGCGGCGATGGAGCTGCGGCTCGAGCGCGCCATGCAGTCGTCGGCCTGGCAGCAGAAGCGCCTGCCGACCATGCGCATCGGGCCGCGCACGCCCGACGACGTGCTCGAGACCATGCTGGCGCTCGTCGACGAGCTCGACCGGGTGGCGGAGGAGCGGGTCGCGACGCCCGAGGAGGCGCGACGGGCGAACACGCAGCTGCGCCGCGAGATGCGCTCCCGCGACAACCACTTCCCCGAGATCGAGGCCGAGGCGGCGACGATGCTCGCGAAGGTCGGCTACCAGTCGGGGCCGCTGTCGCAGCACCTGATCGCGGCGATCACCGAGCGGCTGGGCTTCAGCGTGCACCATGTGGGCGACCTGCCGCACTCGACGCGCTCGGTCATGGACTACAAGCGCAAGCGCATCTATCTCTCGCGCTCATCGCGCACCGGCCACGACCCGCGCTCGGTGCTGCTGCAGGCGCTCGGGCACCACGTGCTGGGCCACTCGGTGCCCGCCGACTTCGGCGCCTTCCTGCGGCAGCGCATCGAGACGAACTACTTCGCGGCGGCGCTGCTGATGCCCGAGCGCACCGCGGTCGCGTTCCTCGACGCCGCCAAGCAGGAGCGGCAGCTCGCGATCGAGGACCTGCGGGATGCGTTCGCCGTCTCGTACGAGGCGGCCGCGCACCGGCTGACGAACCTCGCGACCGTGCACCTGGGGATCCCGCTGCACTTCCAGAAGGTGCACGAGTCGGGGATCATCTACAAGGCCTACGAGAACGACGGCGTGACCTTCCCCGCCGACCACACGGGCGCGATCGAGGGGCAGCCGGTGTGCAAGCACTGGACGAGCCGCGAGGTCTTCGACGTCGCCGACAAGGTGAACGCGTTCGAGCAGTACACCGAGACGCCCGCGGGCACCTTCTGGTGCACGGCGATGACCGAGCGGAGCCAGGCGGGGGAGTTCTCGCTGTCGATCGGCGTGCCGTTCTCGCAGGCGAAGTGGTTCCGCGGCCGCGCCACGAAGGAGCGCTCGGTGTCGCGCTGCCCCGACCCCTCGTGCTGTCGCCAGCCGCCGGTCGAGCTCGCCTCGGAGTGGGCGGGGCAGGCGTGGCCGAGCGCGAGGGCGCACTCGCACCTGCTGGCGGCGCTGCCGCCGGGCGCCTTCCCAGGCGTCGACGAGACCGAGGTCTACAGCTTCCTCGCGTCGCGCGACTAGCGACCGGCGGCGGCGAGCGGCGACTGCCGCGCAGCATCCGCGATCTCGTCGAGCTGCGCGAGCGCGCGCCGCAGGGCCGTGCTCGAGGTGTGCGCCGTGTAGGGGAAGTAGACGACCTCGACGCCGACCTCCGCGAGCTCGCGCTCGAGCCTGAGGCCCTTCTCCGTGCCGCGCCAGTCGTCGCCCTTGAAGAAGTGCGTGAACCCCACCTCGCGCCAGGCGTCGAGCTTGTCGGGGACGGTCTCGACATGGACGCGGTCGACCCACCGGATCGAGCGCACGATCTCGACCCGCTCGAGCGTCGGGATGACGGGCTCGATGCCCTTGACCTGTCGCAGCATCTCGTCGCTGACGACGCCGGCGACCAGCTCATCGCAGTGCTCGCTCGCGTGCCGCAGCACGTTGAGGTGGCCGACGTGGAAGAGGTCGAAGCCGCCGGCGGCGTAGCCGATGCGTGTCGTCATGCGAGAGCTCCTTCGCTGGCTCGTGCGTACTCGCGGTGCATGTGGCCGCCGGCGGCGGCCATCATGCCCAGACCTCGGTAGGCGGTGCGGAGTCCGCGAGCATCCGCATGGAGGTCACCGCGCAGCCGGCCGAACGCGTGCCGCAGCCACCCGACGACGGTGCGAGCGAACCCGCCGAGGAGCCGTCGCGCGCGGATCGTGAGCTGGTGGATCGGCCGTGGCTCCATGCGCAGCTCGACGTGCACGGCGGTGTTGCCGCCGTTGAAGGCCCTCCGCATCGCCCATGCGCGAGTGATCCGCTCGGCGGGCACCGCGTCGTCAGCCTGAGACTCGTCGCACCACACGATGCGGCCGCCGGCCGCGAGGAGCTGCTTCGAGAACAGCGTGTCCTCGCCGCCCGCGAGCCCGAGCGTGGCGTCGAAGCGCACCCCCGTGCGGCGCAGCTGGTCGAGGTCGATGAGGAGGTTGCCGCACGCGGCGGCGCGCATCTCCAGCCCCGTCGGGCGGCTGCGTCGGCGGAACACGCCCGTCGCGAGCACCCAGGGGTCGGCATCCTCGTCGATGACCGAGATCACCCGCCCCATCACGGCGGCCGCGCCGGTGCGCCGCCATGTCGAGACGAGGGCGGCGAGCCACTCCGGCCGGGGCACCTCGTCGTCGTCGATGAAGGCGATCGCGTGCCGGTCGGAGGCGAGATCCAGCAGCCGATTGCGCACCGCGGCGATGCCCGGTGTCGGCTCGATGTCGTAGCGCACGGGAAGCGGAGCAGCGCGCACGACGTCGTGCGCGGTGCCGGATGCGTCGTTGTCGACGACGAGGACCAGCACGTCGACGTCGCCCTCGACCTCGGCGATGCGCGCCGGCATCGATGCCAGCAGCGCCGCGAGGCGGTCTGGCCGTCGATAGGTCGGGATGCCGATGGCGATGCGGAGCCTCATGCTGCGGCCTTGTAGTCGCTGCGGATGAACCGCATCTTGCCGCCGACCTGGGGGATCTCGTCGACCCGCTCGACCGTGACCGGCACCAGCCCGCGCAGGGCCTCCCGCAGCCTGCGCT
This sequence comes from Agrococcus baldri, assembly GCA_007988785.1. Taxonomy (GTDB): domain Bacteria; phylum Actinomycetota; class Actinomycetes; order Actinomycetales; family Microbacteriaceae; genus Agrococcus; species Agrococcus baldri_A. Next base: position 185,413 of record BJUU01000001.1, on the reverse strand, counting down.
CCGCGGCGGCGATGCCCACGGTGGCGGCCCGCGCGTCCGATCGGTTGGGGATGCAGCGCAGCGTCACGCTCCCGTCGGCGCCCTGCACGATCTCGAACTGCCGCACCGAGAGCGGGGCGTCGTCGAAGATGTGCCCGAGAGCGCCGGCGATCGTCGTCCCGTCCGGCAGCCGCACCGCATCCGAGGACCTGCCCGCGATCGCGCCGAGGCGCGGCAGGCCGCGACCGCACGCGCAGGTTCCGCGCAGCATCCGGCTGATGTCGCCGATGCGGTACCGGATGACCGGGAAGACCCGGTTCGTCAGGTCGCTGGCGACGACCGAGCCCTCCACTCCGTCGGGCAGCGGCCGATCGTCGGCATCGAGGATCTCGACGCGGCGCACGTCGGCGAACACGTGCAGGCCGTCGTGCTCCGGGCACTCGCCCGCGAGCCAGGGCACCTCCGCCGAGCGGTAGTGGTCGTGCACGGGGGCGCTGAAGGCCGCCTCGAGCTCCGCGCGCGTCCCGGCGGTGAGCGGCGCAGCGGTGACGGCGACCGCCCGCGGCGGTTCGAGCTCGATGCCGAGCCGGTCGAGCCTGCGCGCGAGGTCGAGCACGCCGCCGCCGTAGCCGAGCAGGAAGCGGGGACGCACGCGCTGCCAGCGCGCGGCGAACTCCCGCGCGGCGGCGTCGTCGATGCGGAACGCATCGAGCTGGATGTGGCGGGAGGGCCACCAGGAGAGGCGATGGCGGATGCGCGCGGTGCCCTGGTGCATGTGGCGGGTGATGATGCCGCGGTCGTCCCACGGCCGCACCCCCCACCAGGAGAACAGCCTCCACTCGAGGGCGCGGGCGGGGAAGCGCAGGTCGCGCTGGATGTGCAGCGGCAGCCCGGTGCTGCCTCCCGTCCTCGACGTCGACGCGGTGCTCGCGGTCGCCTCGTCGGTGCGGATGCTGGGCCCGTGCTCGCGCAGCATCTCCTTGTCGACCAGGGGGAGCGCGGTGAAGGCCTCAGGGTCGGAGAGATCCTTCGGCCGGAAGCCGTGATCGCGGTAGAGGTCTCGGTAGAACGGGCTGCGCTCCATCGCGAAGCGTGCGTGGTCGGCGGCACGGCGGAGCGAGAGCTCCTCGATGCGCTGGGGCGACATCGCGTCGGCTTCGGCGAACGCGCGCAGCGCCTCGGCACTCGAGCTGCCGCCCACCGCGAGCTTGGCGCGGAATGCGGTCTCGGCGATCGCGCTCACGCCCGCCCCCGCTTGACGGTGAGGGCTCGCCGGTACGCGGCGGCATGGTCTGCGGCGGCGCGCTGCCAGTCGCGACGACGCAGATCGGGCTGGGAACCCTCTGGGATCTCCGCGACGACCGAGAGCGCCGCGAGCAGCTGATCGCCGTGCAGCTCCCCGTCGTACATGTGCACCCATCGTTCGCCCACCTCGCGGGCGAGCGCCTCGTTGACGGGATTGCGCGGCACGAGCACCGGTCGGTCGAGCGACAGCGCGGCGAGCACGCTGCCCGAGTTGTGCATGAAGCGGTACGCGAGCACGACGAGCTCTGACTGGGTCGCGAGTCGCACGAGCTCGCCGTCGGGGAGGAAGCGCAGCTGCAGGTCGACGTTGGGCAGCTGCTGGGCCCGCTGCTCGAGGTTCCGGCCGAGCTCGGGAGTGGAAGGCCTCCCGCCGATCTCGAGGCTGAGCTCGGGGCGGCGCCGGGCGGCATCCGCATACGCGTCGACCAGCACGCTGACGTTCTTGTAGCGGCGGACGCCGCCGAAGGCGCCGATGCGTCCGCGCACGCGATCGGCCCGCGGCTGCGCCGCATACCAGTCGCGGTAGTGGCCGTGCGGGATCAGGGCGCTGGGTCGGTCACCGACCCTGGTCGCGGAGTTGAGCACGATCAGCAGATCGGCATCGCGCTCGATGCGAGCGAGGAGCGCGGTGCGCATCCGCCCGTCGTCCGGCAGCTCGACGTTGTGCACCGTGCGCACGACGGCGATGCGGCGCGAGAGCCGCAGCCGCAGCCAGAGCGCAGCCGTCAGCGCGCACTTCCCGGCGGTCCTCCACCAGGTCGAGCCGTGCAGCTTGCCCTCCGGCCAGTGCCAGTGGAAGACGTCGTAGCGCCCGACGAGCGCGCCGCGCCAGTCGAAGCGAAGATGCACGACCTCGTGCGACTCGCCCAGCGCGTTGTCGAGCATCGTGATGTACGGATTCGTCGTCGCGCGCGGGGCACGGAAGGACTGCATGACCCGGATCGGGCCGCCCGAGGCAGTGGCGCTCACGGCCGCACCCCCGTCCTGCTCCGGAGGACGCGTGCTGGCGATCCTGCCGCGATCGAGTCCGGGGGCACGTCGCGGGTGACGACGCTGCCCGCCCCGATCACGCTTCCGTGGCCGATGCGCACGCCGGCGGTGATGATCGATCCGGCGCCGATCCAGCAGTCGTCCTCGATGACGATGCCGAGGCGCTCCACGCCCTGTGCCTTGATCGGCGCAGCCGGATCGGCGAATCGGTGGTTCTCGGCGTGCAGCTGCACGCCGGGCCCGAGCATCACATCTGCGCCGATGTCGATGGCTCCCGAGCAGCCGATGAAGCAGCCGGTGGCGATGCTGGATCGGTCCCCGATGCGCAGGCGCTCGCCGACCGCACCGCCGTAGTAGCTCGACGGCCGGACGGCGCTCCTGGCACCGAGCGAGACGTCGGCGCCGAGGTGGACGCCGCCGGACGTCAGGCCCTGCAGCTCTGCGCCGTCCTCGATGACGAGCCTGCCCGTGTGATGCACATGGCGGAGGCCCGAGAGGCGCACGCCGCGACCGAGGAAGAGCATCCCGCCGGAGGTCCCGAAGGCGGCCTTGCGCAGGAAGCCCCGAGCGAGCATCGTGCCGGCCCGCAGCGCCGCTCCGGATGCGGCCGCCTGGGCGTCGGCATCGGACAGGCCTGCGAATCGCGGCATCATCGCCGCTGCTCCAGCGCTCGCAGCGACCGGTGCCAGCGCACCGCCGATGCCAGCAGCAGCAGGGCGTTCACCAGCGCGAGCCCGGTGTAGGCCGGCACGAACACCCAGGGCACGGACAGCACCAGGAAGAGGAGGCAGAGCAGGCCGTAGTCGGCCGGGGCGACGAGCAGCGAGTAGACGACGGAGGTGGATCGTCCCGCGGGCTCTGCGATCGGCCGGTCGGGGTGCTCCAAGCGGTGGATGCGGCGCAGGAGATCGACCGCCACGACGCCGAAGAAGAAGGTGCTGGCGACCGCAGCGAACACCGCGGGGACCACGAGCAGCCGCGGGTCGAGATCCGGGTAGCGCAGCCATGCGAGGAGGACGGCGAGGTGGATGGTCACTGCCTTCGCCGCGTCGAACAGGTGGTCGAGCCACTCGCCCGAGTGCGAGAACGCTCCCGTGAGACGCGCGAGCTGGCCGTCGGCCGAGTCGAGCGCGTAGCCGAGCACGAGCAGCGCGGTGATGATCACAGACGACCACCAGCCGATCGGCAGCAGCGCGATCGCGGCGATCCCGGAGAACGTGCATGCACCGCTCACGAGCGTGACCTGGCTCGGCGTCATGCCGAATGCGGCCGCGGTCGCCGCGAGCGGACGCCCCAGCGGTCGGTTCACGAATCGTGAGTAGGCGGGTGCCCCTCGCGACGACTTCTGCGCGGTGCGCAGCTGAGTCATGGCCTCGCTGATGCCGGTCATAGTGTGACGCCTCCCCGGTTGAGAAGGATTCAATCACACTGTTACGATTGGGGTATCCCTGCGTTGACGCAAGATTTCCGCAGGTCGCGCACCACCTGGTCCCAGTCCCAGCGCCTCATCGCGAGGCCCCGCGACTCCGGTGACGGTCGTGCGTCCCAGCGTGCATCCACCGCCGCTCCCAGGACTGCCGGGGAGGCATCCGGGTGCACGAATCCCGCCGCGTCGCCCATCGTCTCCCGGTGGACGGGGATGTCGCTCACCAGCACCGGGGCGCCGAGCGCGAGCGCCTCGAGCGGCGGCAGGCCGAACCCCTCGTCGAGCGAGAGGCTGACCGCGAGGCTCGTGTGCCGGTACAGCCAGGCGAGCTCGGCATCGGTGAGCCGCCCGGCGATGCGCACGGCGCGCGGGTCGGGGAGCGCCTCGAGTGCCCGCTCGAGGTTCCCGCTCACGCCGGAGTGCGCGCTCGAGCCGACCACGATCAGTGGCGCGTCGGCGCCGATCCGATCGCTCGCCCCAGCGGCCTGGAGGACGGCGGCGAGGTTCTTGCGCACGTTGAGGCGCCCGACGGTGAGGGCGAACGACGGCACGTCGGCGACGATCGCCGGCCGCACGGGCTGCGCGTCGACGATGGCGGGCGTCGGGCCGAGGCCGATCGCGGCGACCGGGGCGAGGTGCGGGGCGAGGCGCTCGATGCGCGCGGCCTCAGTGGCGGTCGAGGTCGCGACCACGCGAGCGCGGCGGGCACTGGGCAGCATGCCGGCGAAGTACGCGCGCTCCTTCGCGCTGAACCACTCGGGGTGATCGATGAACATCGCATCGTGCACGAAGACGGCGCTCGCGCCCCGCAGCGGCGCGTAGTTGTGCGCGATCACGACATCGGCGCCGTGCCCGCCCAGCTCGAGGAGGTTCGACAGGCCGTGCGGCCACAGCCTCGTGCGCGTGGCGCGCACCCCGGCGGGCACCTCACCCGCGTCGACGTCGCGACGCAGGGCGATCGCCAGCGCATCGTCGGGGAAGGCCCGTCGCCACGCGAGCACGATCTCGCGCTGCACCGTCCGGTTCGCTGTCGGGCCGTCGGCCCACCAGTAGCCGTCGAAGAGCACCCGCATGCGACCTCCAGCTCGCGGCTTACACTACCCACGACCGAGGAGGGTGCATGCGGGAGGCCGCGATCGTCGTGGTGAGCTACGGCTCGAGCGCGCTGCTCGCGCAGCATCTGGCCGAGACGGCTCGGCAGGTGCCGGAGGCGCGCATCGTCGTGGTGGACAACCGCAGCAGCGATGACGAGCTCCGCGCGGTCACGGCACTCACCGAGCGGATGGGCTGGGACCTCGTCGCGCTCGAGCGCAACACCGGGTTCGGGGGCGGCGTGAACGCGGGCGTCGCGCATGCCCTCGAGCACGGCGCAGAGGCGATGCTGGTGCTGAACCCGGATGCGCGCATCGACCGCGCAGCCTTCCAGGCGCTCGCCGCAGCGGGCGACGAGCGCACCCTGCGGTCGCCGATCGTGCGGAGCCCCTCGGGTCGCGTGTGGTTCTCGGGCCTCGACATCGATCTCGTCGATGGCGAGATCCGTCATCCGCGCCGGCGCCACGAGTTCCCAGCCGGTCGGCCCGTCCCGTGGCTGTCCGGCGCCTGCCTGTGGATCACCCGGGAGGTGTGGGAGCTGAGCGGCGGGTTCGACGACGCCTACTTCCTGTACTGGGAGGACGTCGACTTCTCCCGCCGGGTCGTGGAGCGCGGCGGCAGCCTGCTGGTGGTCGAGGATGCCGTCGCGATGCACGACGAGGGCGGCACCCACAAGGAGTCGGGTCAGCGGGACGAGGCGAAGTCCGAGCTCTACTACTACTGGAACATCCGCAACCGCATGCGCTTCGCGGCCGGCCACCTCGATGACGAGGGCGTGCGCCGGTGGCAGCGTCGAGCGCTCCAGGCGGCGTGGCGCATCATCCTGCGCGGCGGACGGCGCCAGCTGCTCCGCCCCGTCCCGCCGCTGCGAGCGCTCTGGCGCGGTCTCCGCGACGGCCGTCGGATCGCTGAGGAAGCCTTGAGTCCACGCGCCGAGCAGCGGACGTAGACTGCCGACACGGTCGAGGGGAGCCTTCCATGGTCGAGCGGGCTTCTGCGCAGCGCCGATGGGTGATCGTGGCGATCGTCGCGGCCGTCGTCATCTTCGTCGGCGTCATCTGGGCGGCCGTCGCGACCGGTGCCGGGGCACCGCGGGCCGGTTCCTCCGTGAGCCCCACGCCTGCGGCGACTGCGCCGGCAGCCTCGGACCCGGCGCCGACGTCGTCGCAGGCTCCGGCCCCGTCCGCAGCGCCTGCGGCCACCCCGCCCCCGGCCGTGCCGACCGCCGCGCCGCCGGCATCCGACGCTCCGATCGCCCCCGAGGCGGCGCCGGTCGAGCCCGAGGAGGTCGCCGAGCAGGAGGGCGTCGAGGTCGAGCTGGCACGGATCGAGCGTGTGCAGGGCGAAGCGATCGCGCCGGGTGAGATCGCCGGGCCCGCGATTCGCCTGACCGTCGACGTGCGCAACGGCACGGACGAGCCGATCGACGCGGGCCTGATCGTCGTGAACGCCTACTTCGGAGACGCGCGGACGCCCGGCAACTCGCTCATGCAGCCCGGCGGCAGTCCCTTCGGCGGCAGCATCGCGCCGGGGGAATCGGCTCGGGGCGTGTACCTCTTCGAGTCCGGCGACGTCGAGCTGGCCGACACGCTCGTGGGCGTCGACGTGGTCCCCGGCCAGCCGACGATCACGTTCCGCGGCGACCTCCGGTGAACGGGCGGCGCGCCAAGGCTCGGCTGCGGCGGCTCGCCGCACTCCTCCGCGGACGCGCGCTGGGCCATCCCGGGACGAGGATCCAGCGTGGCGTGCGGCTGACGGGCGACGGGCAGTACCGGCTCGCCTCGGGCTCCCTCATCCGGGAGCACGCTCGGGTCTACGTCGGTCCGGGCGCCACGCTCAGCCTCGGGACCGCTGCGGTCATCGGCATCCGCAACACGGTGAACGTCGAGGCGGGCCTCACGATCGGCGCGCGGTCAGAGCTGTCGTGGGACGTGGAGATCATGGACACGGACTTCCACGACCTCACCTTCGCCGACGGGCGGCGCCACCGTCGGTCCGCTGAGATCGTGATCGGTGAGCACGCGCTCATCGGCGCGCGCGCCGTGCTGCTCAAGGGTGTCGTGGTCGGTGACGGCGCGATCGTCGCCGCCGGCGCGGTCGTGACCAAGGACGTGCCGCCCGGCACGGTGGTCGCGGGCAATCCGGCTGCCGTCGTCGGTCGCGTGACCGGCTGGCGCTGACCGCGCCTGCTGTGGAAACCTGAAGAAAACACTGTCTGTAAACTGCGGGCGATCAGGTGAGCCGACACCTACAGTGACCCCAGACCGCGTGATCACGTGCGGTCGGATGCCCGCGATGCAGCGGGCTGTCGATGGGGAGCACCACTGTGGCACCACAACCAGCACTCGGATTCCGGATGTCCGGAGCACGGTCGGCACGCGTCTGGCGGATCGGCATGGCGATCGTCGTCGCGATCGCGCTCGCGGTGGGCTACCAGCTGGTGCCCGCGCCGGCCTCGGCGACGCCGGCTGCGTCGCCGCCCTCGGCTGTGAACCTCGCTGCCGCCGATCCGGAGGCGGGAGCCGAGCCGGTGAGCTCCGACCCCCTGCCGACGGTGCAGATCGACGGCATCGTGTACGCGCAGGCCGTGGCGGGGAACCGGGTGTTCGCGGGAGGCCAGTTCTCGAACGCGCGACCGGCGGGCGCCAACCCCGGCACCCAGCTGACGCCCCGGTCGAACCTGCTGGCGTACAACCTCACGACGGGCGTGCTCGACGGGTCGTTCGCCCCGCAGGTGAACGGCCGCATCATGGCCGCGGCGACCTCGCCCGACGGCTCGACCCTGTACATCGGCGGAGCCTTCACCGCGGTGAACGGTCAGGCGCGCTATCGGCTCGCCGCGTTCAACACCGCGACCGGTGCGCTGCTGCCGAACTGGCGGCCGGGCACGAACTCGACGGTGTTCGGCCTCGCTGCGACGAGCTCGGCCGTCTACGTCGCGGGTCAGTACACGAACATCAGCAACACCACGCGCACGGGCGTGGCTGCGGTGCACGCGACCACCGGTGCGCTGCTGCCGTTCAACCCGGTGCACACGGGCGGCTACCTCGCCCGCGCCGTCGTCGTCTCGCCGGACGGGGCGAAGGTCGTCGCGGCCGGCTCGTTCCTGACCACGAACGGCTCCGACAGCCCCGGCCGCGGCATGGCGGCGCTCGACGCGCAGACCGGTGCGAGCATGCCCTGGGCGATCAACAGCGTGCTGCGCAACGGCGGCAACAACGCCGCGATCTACTCGCTCGCCTCCGACTCGACGAGCGTCTACGGCTCCGGCTACGACTTCGGCGGCAACAAGCAGCAGGACGACTTCGAGGGCGCCTTCCGCGCCTCCTGGGCCGACGGCACCATGGTCTGGATGGAGGACTGCCACGGCGACACCTACTCCGTCGCGCCGCACAACGGCATCCTCTACACCGCCGCGCACACGCACTACTGCGGCAACATCGGCGAGTTCCCGCAGCTGGACCCGTGGTACCTGAACCACTCGCTCGCGTTCGGCGCAGAGCCGAGCGGCAACCCGATCACGCCCGACATCTGGGGCTACCGCAGCTTCACGGGCAACCCCGCCGCGAAGCTGCTGCACTGGTACCCGATCTGGGGGACCGGCTCGGTCTCCGGAGTCGATCAGGCCGGCTGGAGCGTGGCATCGGCCGGCGACTACGTGCTGTACGGCGGTGAGTTCACCTCGATCAACGGCATCCGGCAGCAGGGTCTGGTGCGATTCGCCACGCGCGACGTCGCGCCGAAGGACATCGGACCGACGATGCAGGGCGGCACCTGGCCGATCAGCGCTTCGTCGTTCCGCGAGGGTGAGGCTCGCATCCGCTGGGAGGCGAACTACGACGCGGACAGCGCGGAGCTGACCTACGAGGTCTTCCGCCAGGGCGTGAACGCGCCGCTCGCGACGCAGACCGCGACGTCGACCTACTGGGAGCGGCCGCAGCTGCGCTACGCGGACGAGACGGTCGAATCCGGCCAGACCTACAACTACCGGGTGCGCGTCAGCGACGCGGACGGCAACTCGACCCAATCCGACTGGACGCCCGTCACGATCGCCGAGCCCGGCTCGACACCGGCGTACTCGCTGTCGGTGCTGGACGACGACCCCCTGCACTACTGGCCCCTCGGCGAGCCGAGCGGCTCTGCGGGCATCGACTGGGGAGGCGGCAACGACCTCACGGTGACCGGCGCGAGCCGCACCACGCAGGGGCAGGCCACCGACGGCTCGACCGATGCGACCTCGTTCTCCGGCTCGAGCGGCTCCTACGCCAGCACGCGCACGGCAGAGAGCGGCATGGGCGAGTACTCGATCGAGGCCTGGTTCCGCACCACGAGCTCGCAGGGCGGCAAGATCGTCGGGTTCGGCGACCGCGCCACCGGCTCGTCGAGCAGCTACGACCGCCACATCTACCTGTCCGGCAACGGCACCGTCACGTTCGGCAACTATCCGGGCGAGGTGCGCGTCGTGCAGTCGGGCTCCGGCTACAACGACGGGCAGTGGCACCACGTCGCCGGCACCCTCGGCCCGGACGGCATGACGCTGTGGGTCGACGGCGTCCGGATCGGCACGCGTGCCGACACCACCTCGGCGCAGAGCTACAGCGGCTACTGGCGAGTGGGAGGCGACAACCTGGGCTCCTGGCCGAACGTCAACGCGCAGTACCTGAACGGCACGATCGCGGATGTCGCGGTCTACGACCGGGCGCTCGACCGCGCAGAGATCGACGGGCACATCGTCGCCTCCGGTCGTGCCTCGACGATGCCCGCAGCGCCTGCCGACGCCTACGGCGCCTCGGTCTTCGACCTCGAGCCGACGCTGTACTGGCGCCTGGGGGAGGCGAGCGGATCGACCGCGCAGGACTCCGGCCCCGACAGCCTGAACGGCACGTACTCGCGCGCGGGCAGCAGTCAGTTCCAGTACGGTCAGTCGGGCGCCCTCAGCGGGGTCGCCAACTCGGCGGTCGGATTCCAGTCCTCGAGGAACATCTTCGGCACCTGGAACAACCGGCAGGTCGTGGTCTCGGCGCGATCGATGCCGAGCCCGACCCAATTCTCGGTCGAGACCTGGTTCCGCACGACCTCGAGCAGGGGCGGCAAGCTGATCGGCTTCGGCACCAGCAGCAGCAACGCCACCAACGCCTCCTCGCAGTACGACCGGCACGTCATGATGACGCCGAGCGGCCAGCTGCAGTTCGGCGTGTGGAACGGCAGCGCGCAGGTGCTCGAGACCGACGCGGCGTACAACGACGGCGCATGGCACCACGTGGTGGGGCAGCAGTCCGCCTCCGGCATGCAGCTCTACGTCGACGGTCAGCTGGTGCGGTCCAACTCCGTGTCGACCGCAGACCCGTACACCGGCTACTGGCGCCTCGCCGGCGACACCACGTGGGTCGGCGACCCATTCTGGGTCGGTTCGCTCGACGAGACGGCGGTGTACCCGAGGCCGCTCACCGGCGACGAGGTGCGGCAGCACTTCGAGCTGGCGACCGAGGGCGTCGCCAACCAGGCGCCGACCGCAGCCTTCACCGCGGACGTGACGGATCTGAGCGTCGACCTCGACGCATCCGACTCGTCCGATCCGGAGGGTGCGATCGCGAGCTACGCGTGGGAGTTCGGCGACGGCGAGACGGGCACGGGGGCGACGACGACGCACCAGTACGAGGGCAGCGGCACCTTCACGGTGCGACTGACGGTGACGGATGCGCAGGGCGTCACGGCCACGACGACGCAGGACGTCACGGTGCAGGGTCCGAACGATGCGCCCGTCGCAGCGCTCACCGCGACCGTCGACGGCATGTCCGTCGACGTGGACGGCAGCGCCTCGGAGGACCCGGATGGCTCCATCGACGCGTACGCGTGGGACTTCGGCGACGGTGGCTCCGCCAGCGGGGCGACGGCGACGCACGAGTACGACGCCGGCGGCACCTACGAGATCGAGCTGACGGTCACCGATGACCGCGGGGCGACCGCCGTCGCGACGGAGACCGTCACGATCGTGGCGCCGAACCAGGCCCCGACCGCTGCGTTCACCACAGTGGAGGACGACATGACGGTGTCCTTCGACGCGAGCGGCAGCGACGATCCGGACGGGTCGATCGCCTCGTACGCGTGGGCGTTCGGCGACGGCACGACCGGCACCGGAGCGACGACGAGCCGCACCTACACGACGGAGGGCGACTACGAGGTGACGCTGACGGTCACCGACGACGAGGGCGCGACCCACTCGACGGCGCAGACCGTCACCGCCGGCGCTCCTGTCCCGGCCGGCGCGGTCGCGTTCGACAGCTTCACGCGCTCGGCCACCGGATCCTGGGGGACCCCGGACGTCGGGCCCGCCTGGACGACGCTCTACGGCAACGGCGCGTTCTCGGTGGCAGGTGGTGAGGGCGCGATCGCGCTCTCGGCGACGCACACGCGAGAGGCGCGCATGTCTGCGGTCAGCGGCACCAGCAACCTGGTCGACGTGACCCTGTCGTCCGACCAGGCCTCTGCCGGCGGCACCATGAGCGTCGACGTGATCGCACGACAGGTCGGCTCGTCGACGTACTCGGCACGAGTCAGGCTCGAGCCGAACGGGCTGATCCGCGTCTATCTCCTGAGGGACCAGACGATCCTCCCCGGGGGCAACGTGCTGCTGCCGCAGACCTACACGGCGGGTGCCGACCTGCACGTGCGGGTGGAGGCGACGGGCACGAGCCCGACGACCGTCCGCGCGGCCGTCTGGCTCGACGGCTCGCCCGAGCCGAGCGCATGGCTCGCGTCGTCCACCGACAGCGCTGCAGCGATGCAGACGGCGGGCTTCGTCGGGATCAAGGCCTACCTGAGCGGGGCCTCGACGAACCCGACCCAGGTGCTGCGCTTCGACGACTGGTCGGTGACGCAGGACTGAGCTGCTGGTTCGCAGTCGTCGCGATCATCGGGAGCGCGGCGACTGCGAACAGCAGCGCGAGCGTGCGGTACGAGGTGAGCATGGGGCTGAACAGCGTGTCCCACGCGCCGAGCACGGCCAGCAGCACCAGGGCGGCGGATGCGGTGCGCGTGGACATGCGGGAGGCGGTGCCGATCGCGCCCACCACCACGATGAGGACCGCCACCACGGCACCGAGCGGCCCGAACCAGATCCAGAGATCGCCGAGCACGGAGTGGACCTCGTAGTGGCCGCCGAACATGAAGACCTCGACGTAGCCGTTGTCCGGGTTGTAGCCGAGCGTGTCCATGCCGGACTTCGCCAGCCACACGTCGCTCGAGACCGGCACGGTGCCCGACCCGTAGCCGAGCGGGTTCTCGCCGATGAGCGCGAGGCCGGCCCCCAGCTCCGGGCGCCCACCGGTGATGAGCGAGCCCGAGGTGTCGATCTGCGCGGCGGAGCGCTGCGCGGCGGCCTCGCCCAGCACGCCGTCGAGGATGAGCGCCTGCAGCAGGGAGAAGGCAGCGAGGCCGGCGACCGCGAGCAGCAGCAGCATCTGCCACGGCCGCGCGCGATCGCCGATCCGCGGCACGGAGGCCTGCCACAGCATCGCGGCAGCGGCCAGCAGCAGGAACGACGTCATCGAGCGCGAATCGGAGACGGCGGAGATGCCCGCGAACACGGTCAGCAGCACCACCGGCAGCAGTCGGCTGCGCCAGTGCATCGAGATCCCCAGCACCAGCAGCACGATCGGGATGGCGAGCGAGTACTTCCAGAGGTTCGCGACGTTGCCGCCGGTCAGCACGACGTTCGCGAGCGCGCCGAAGCCGAACGCCGCGACGGTCCAGCCCACGCCGATGCTGCTGCGGGCCCACAGCAGGAGCCCTGCAGCACCGACGAGCGACAGCAGCTGCGAGGTCTGCGCGATCAGGAGCGTGCTCGAGAACGGACGCGCGGCATCGAGCAGCGACACGGTCGTGCCCCACGCGATCGCCAGCAGCGCGAGCACGAGCAGGCTTCGCGCGAAGCGGTAGTGGCGCAGCGCTCCCAGCCAGACCGGCGCCAGCACCAGCGCGACGACCAGGCAGACGCTGATGCCCGGCCCGAACTGGTACCGGATCGCCGCCGAAGCGGCCGCGAGCGCGGGGAGGACGAGCGCAGAGGCCGCGACCCGAGCCGGGGGGACGTCCATCAGCCCTCCTCGGCCTCGCGCGCGTCGCGCTCGTATGATGGCGCCATGATGCCACGTCGGTGCCGCCGATGACGCGGATCCCGCACGTGGTGGTCGCGCTCTCGTACGACCAGGATCCGGAGCGCTGGCGCGCGCGCCACGCGCGCGGAGAGGTCTTGGACGCGACACCGTACGGGTATCACCGCGCGGCTGATCGCTTCGCGATGTCGTGGACCCGCTCGCACACCGAATCGGCGCTGGTCGGACGCGTCCGCCGGAAGCTCGCTGCCCGACTCGGCTTCGACGTCGTGCACGTCTGGCGCAACCGTGCGCTGCTGCGCGGCGCCGACGTGATCTGGACGCACACCGAGCGCGAGCACCTCGCGATCGCTGCGGTGCTCGGCAGCGGGGGGCCGCCGGTCCTGGCGCAGTCGGTCTGGCTCTGGGACGCATGGCCCCGGTGGGGTCCCGCGCGGCGGCGGGGGATCGCTCGGTTGCTGCGGCGTCACGCCGTCGAGGTGGTGCACTCCCCGGTCAATCTCGGGGACGCGCGGGACGCCGTCCCCGGCAGGCGCGTCGAGCTGGTGCCGTTCGGCACCGCGACGCTCCCGAGCGTGCGCGACGACGCGCCCTCCTCGACGCCGCTCGTGCTCGCGGTCGGCAACGACATCGATCGCGACTGGCCCCTGCTCGCGGTCGCGGCCGCTCGGCTGCCAGAGGTGCGGTTCCGCGTCGTCTCCGGCAGCCGTGCCGCGCGGGAGACCTCGTGGCCGGCGAACGTCGAGCACGTGCGCACGGCGACCCGTGCCAGTCTCGCCGCCTCCATGCGCGAGGCGAGGTGCGTGGTGGTGCCGCTGCGCGAGAACCGCCACGCCTCCGGCACCACCAGCTGCATCGAGGCGATGGGGGCCGGCCGGCCGATGGTCGTCTCGCGCGCGGGCGGGCTCGACGCGTACGTCGAGGGCGTCGCGCGGCTGGTCGATCCCGGGGACGCGGACGAGCTGACGCGCGCCGTCGCGGCGGCCGTCGCGGGTCGTGTGCCCGCGCCGCCGCTCGGCGCCGAGGCCGCGCGGGGACTGACGCAGGCCGACTACGTCGCGCGCTACGTGCGCATCACCGAGTGGCTGCTCGGCGAGGACTGGGACGACGCGGTGTCGAGCTTCGCCTCGCTGCAGCCGCCCGAGCTCAGGCATCCTGCGGCTGCGGCGCCATGAGTCGCGAACGGTGCCGCGCGATGTAGATCGAGAACGGCACGACCTGGCAGACCAGCAGCGCGATCGCGTTGCCGAGCGGCGGACCAGGGGCGCCCAGCACGGGTGCGAGCCAGACCGACAGCGCGAGGCTGCCGAACGCCATCGCGAGCGTGGGCACGACCTGGAAGCGGATGCCGGGCCTGTCCATGATGAACATGCCGAGCGGGTAGACGGCGGCGACGCACGTGACCATCAGCCCGAACGACAGCACGGTGGGGGCAGCGACGTCGACTTCGCCGTCGGTGATGAACGCGAAGATCGGATCCTCGAACGCCCAGATGAGCGCCGTCGCCGCCGCGACCGATCCCGCGAACAGCCATGCCATCGGCGCCGGTCCACGGCGCAGCTCGCCGAGATGGCGTCGTCGGGAGTAGCTCGGCCAGAGGGCGACGCCGGCCGCCATCATCAGTCCGTTGAGCGCGAGGAAGACCTGCGCGGCGACCCCGTACTCCGCGACCTGCGCTGCATCGCCGGATTGCGCGAGCACGTAGCGCTGCGTGCTCACGGCGATCGGGTAGGACAGCAGCTGCGCGAGCATCGGCCAGCCGACGTCCATCACGCGCACGCCCGGGTGGCGTCGCGGGTGCAGGACGGCCGCGGCGGCGCGCGGGATGAGCGGTGCCGTGCTCCGCCAGGTGAGCGCGAGGCCGATCGCGCTGACGATGAAGGACGCGGCGTACGAGGCGATCGCCAGGAAGTCGTGCCCTGCACCCGCCGGCAGTCGGGTGAACACGAAGACGCCGAGCAGCGTCAGCGGCGAGATGAGGCCCTGGAGGAGGATCACGACGTGGTTGCGCCGCAGCCCCAGCATGATCCGCACCCAGATGCCGACCGGGATCCCCAGGCAGAACACCGTCAGGCACGCCCATGCTGCGACTCCCGCGTGGGGGAGCCGGCCTGCGTCTCCGAGCGCGAGCGTCCAGCCTCCGCTCACCAGCATGACGGTGTTGACGAGCATGAGCACGATCGCGAACCCGACGACGATGCGTCCGACCGAGGTCAGCTGTGCGATGAGCGTCTCGTCGTTGCGGGGATCGTCGCTCGTCGCGACGCCGTTCACGATCACCGCGCCGGCACCGAGGTCGGTGAAGGCGAGCAGCGACGGCAGCACCGTCAGCAGCGCGTAGAGCGCGTAGTGCTCGACCCCCGCCTCGCCCATGATGAGGCGTGTCGTGAGCACGCCGCACACGAGCGAGACCGCCATCGTCGCCCCTTTCGCGGCGAGGGCGAGGAGCGAGCTCATCCTGAGCGCTGGTCGTACGGGCTGCGCGCGAGGGCGACGCCGTTGAGCACGACGCCGAGCACCGGCGCCGGGGAGCCGTCCATCGCCGTGATCGCGCGCCGCAGCGCATCGCGGCGCGTACGGTCAGCGCGGGCGACGAGGATGGCTGCGTCGACGGCGGGTGCGAGCCAGAGCGCGTCGCTCACGGCCACGACAGGGGGCGTGTCGATGATCACGTACTCGTACTCGGCGCGCGCCTGATCGATGATCGCGCGCAGGCGTGCGCTGGTCAGCAGATGGCCGGCGTTCGGCGGCTTCGGCCCGCTCGGCAGCACGTGCAGGCGCTCGTTGCCCCACACCTGGGCGGCCTCCGCCAGGGTCGCGTCGCCGACGAGCACGGTGGTGAGCCCGATGGCGCCCTCGATACCGGTCATCTGCGCGATCGTGGGCCGTCGCAGGTCGGCCTCCACGAGCAGCACGCGGCTGCCCACGTCCGCCAGCGTCAGCGCGAGGCCCAGGCTCGTCGACGACTTCCCCTCGCCCGCCCCGGCGCTCGAGACGAGCAGCACGCGATGCTCGCGATCCATGTCGACGAACTTCAGGGCGGCGGTGGTCTGGCGCACCGATTCGGCCACTCTGCCGCCGGGGTGCTCGCGAAGAGCTTCCACCACACCCCCGCTGCCCGTCCTGCCGATGGCGCCGAGCACGGGCACCTCGACGGCGTCCTCGAGGTCGTCGAGGCTGCCGAGCCGGCTGCCGAAGCGCCGGAGGGCGAGGGCGGCGAGGATGCCGACGGCGAGCCCCGCACCGCCGCCCAGCACGGTGTTCATCCGGGTGTTCGGCGCGATGGCCGACAGCGGCGCCCTGGCGGGCGAGATCACGGAGACGCGGACGGCCGGCAGGCCGTCGGCTCCCTCCGGCGAGGTGTCGGCCACGGCGTCCGCGAACTCGGCCGCGATCGCGTCCGCGGCCTCCTGCGCGGCCCCCGGCGTCGCATCCGTCACCCCGATCTCGATCACCATCGTGTTGAGGGGCGCCTCGACATCGGTGCGGGCTGCCAGCCGGGCCGCCGTCTCGTCGAGCCCGAGGTCGTCGATCACGGGCTGCAGCACGACGGGGGAGCGCGCCAGCACCGCGTAGGTCTGCACGATGCTCTGCACGTAGTTCGAGCCCTGCACGAGCTCGATCGTGCTGTCGCCGCGGGCGGGGCTGATCATGACCGTCGTCTCCGATCGGTACCGCTCATCCATCAGCTGCGAGGCCCCGTAGCCGGCCGCCGCCCCGAGCACCGCGAGCACGACGATGACGAGCCAGTGCTTGAGCAGTGCCGTGGCGTACTCGTGGAGCGTCATCGCGCCGCCTCTCTCGGGGTCTCACCTCGCATTCTGCACTGTCCTCCTCGCCGATCTGCTCCTTGCGTGGATGGACGCGCCCGCGGCGAGCCCCTGCGCCAGCCGCTCGTACTCCTCGGCGACGTCGTCCCAGCGGAACACCCGCGCCGCCCGCTCGCGCGCCCGCAGCCCGCGCGCGATGACGAGCGGCTCATCCGCCTCGGCCTCGTGCAGCGCCGTCGCGAGCTGCGCGGCGTCGGCGAAGCACCACGCGTCGTCCGCCAGCACCTCGCGGTTGAAGCCGACGTCGAACGCGATCGTCGCGGTGCCCGCCCCCATGGCGCGCAGCAGCGAGGGGTTCGTGCCGCCCACCGAGTGGCCGTGCAGGTAGGTGTAGGCGTGCGCATAGAGCGCGTCGAGCAGCGCCTGATCCCAGACACCGCCCAGCAGTCGGATGCGGTCGTCGCCCGCCGCCGCCGCGTGCACGGCGCGCGTGTAGTCGGCGCTGTAGGGCGCCGAGCCGACCACCGCGAGCGGCAGCCTCGCATCGCTCGCGCGGTAGCCCTCGACGATCTCGAGCACGTGGTTCTCGGGCTCGAAGCGCGCCACCGCGACGTGGAAGCCCTCGGGCTCGAGCCCGAGGGCCGTCAGCGGCGCCGTCGAGCAGCGCTGCAGCACCGGCGCCCCGTAGCGGATCAGCTCGGTCTGCGCCCCGAACTCCAGCGCGTAGTACTCGGCGATGCCGGGCGCGTCGGCGATCAGGGCGTCGGCCGTGCGCACCGCGTGCGCCTCGGCCCAGCGGTAGTAGGCACGGCCCGCGCCGCCCCACTTCGCGCGCCGCCACTCGAGCCCGTCGACGTGCACCGCCACGGGGATCCCTCGCGCCCGCAGCAGCGAGACGTACGGCGCGTTGGCGGCGTTGAAGACGAAGGCGGCATCAGGCCTGGCCCCCGCGAGCGTGCGCAGGGCCGCGAAGCCCGAGCGGCTCAGCGTCTCGAGCTGCTTCACGGGCACTGCCGGCAGGTGCACCACGCGCATGCCGAGGTGCTCGGTGACGTGCGGATGCGTGCGGTCGCCGTAGACGGTCACCTCGTGACCGCGGGCGGCGAGGCGGGACCCGATCTCCTCGACGGCGGTCTCGAAGCCGCCGTAGGCGGCGGGCACGCCGCGGGTGCCGAGCATGGCGATGCGCATGGGGTCTCCTAGTAGGCGCCGGACGGGTGCACGACGACCCTGGCGGTGCGGAAGATGATCATGAGGTCCTGCATCACCGACCAGTTCTCGACGTAGCGGAGGTCGAGCCGCACGCTCTCCGCCCAGGACAGGTCGCTGCGGCCGCTGATCTGCCACAGGCCCGTGATGCCGGGCTTGAGGTAGAGGCGCCGCATGGCCGTGCCGTCGTAGGTGGTGGCCTCGCCGGGCAGCGGCGGGCGCGGGCCGACGACGCTCATGTCGCCCACCAGCGCGTTCCAGAACTGCGGCAGCTCGTCGAGCGAGTGCGCGCGCAGGAACCGGCCCACCCGGGTCACGCGCGGGTCGTCGTGCATCTTGAACAGCGGGCCGGAGCCCTCGTTCTGCGCCAGCAGCGCCGCCAGCTGCTGCTCGGCGTCGACGTGCATGGTGCGGAACTTCAGCATGTCGAAGGTGCGGCCGTCGCGCCCGACGCGCTGCTGGCGGAAGAGCACAGGCCCGGGGGAGTCGAGCTTGATCGCGATGGCGATCGGCACGGCGACCACGGCGACCGCCAGCAGCGCGCAGCCTGCCACGACCACGTCGAGCGCGCGCTTGAGCACGTGCTTGCCGCCGTCGAAGGTGGGGATCCGCACCTGGATGAGCGGCAGGCCGTCGACCGGGCGGAAGGAGATGCGGGGGCCGGCCACGTCGGTGAGCCTGCTGAAGAGCACGAGCTCTGCGCACGTGCCCTCGAGCTGCCGGCTGAGCCGCGTCAGGTAGTCGGGGTCGGCATCCGGCTTGCTCGCCAGGATCACGGTGTCGGCGCCCAGCCGCTCGGCCGTCTCGGCGAGCGACTCGCGCGAGCCGAGCAGGGGGATGCGGCGATCGCCGAGCATGAGCGCCTCGCCGGGGTCGCCGCTGACCGCGGCGCCCAGCACGTGGTAGCCGAGATCGCGGGTGTGCGAGAGCCGGTCGAGCACGTAGGCGACCTCGTCGCGATCGCCGACCAGGATGGTGCGCGACGCGAGCTCGCCCTCACGGCGACGGCTGAGCAGCCAGCGCCGCCACTGCCAGCGCCCGATCAGCAGGGCCAGCAGGCCGAGCGGCAGCGCGATCAGCAGCTGCAGGCGCATGGCGGGCCAGTCGAGCACGAGGCACGGCACCGCGAGGACGCCGAACGAGAGCGCCGTGGCGTGCACGACCCTGCGGTACTCCAGCGGGCCGGCGCACAGGATCGCGGCGTCGCGCGAGTGCACTCCGGCGAGCGCGATGAGCCAGACCGCCGTGACGAGCGCCGGCGTCGCGAGCACGAGCTCTGGCCGCACGAGCTCGAGGCTCGCGGATGCCGAGACGGTGCCCACCGCGACCAGCAGCGCCGCCAGCATGACGATCGTCGCATCGGTGACGGCGAGCCGTGCCCGCGTGCGCAGCTCCCACTGCAGCCGCCGCGCCAGCGCGGGAGTCGACCTGGGGGACTGCGCCCCCGGCAGTGCGAGCGACGGGCGAGCGTCCGCGCTCGCCTGCCCCGCTCCGAACCATCGCGCCGCCGTGCGCGCCGTCATCGGCCTCGTTGCCCTCTGCACCTGTGCACCTGTTCCCGTCGGCTTCGAGGCATGCTCGTCGCCATTGCGATAACGCTGTTTGATAACAGTATGTGCAAACTTGCGAGGGAAGCCAACCAAAGATCCCCGCACCGTTGGGGTGCGGGGATCTTTGCGTGCTGAGGCTTTGCTGAGGTTCGGCGCCTCAGCCCAGCGCCGCGTCGAGGATGGCCGTGAGCTCGCGGGCCGAGCGCTTGGCCGAGCCCGTGGCGGGGCTCGCCGACTGCGGGCGCCCGACGACCTTCAGCGTGCGGCCGTGCAGGTGCCGCGGCAGCGCCAGGTGGATGAACGGCCACGAGCCCTGGTTGAGCGGCTCCTCCTGCACCCAGACGAGCTCCGCGTCGGGGTAGCGGTCGACCGCGGCGTTGATCTCGTCGACCGGCAGCGGGTACAGCTGCTCGACCCGCACGAGCGCGATGTCGTCGCGGCCGCGCTTCGCGAGCTCGGCCTTCAGGTCGTAGTGGATCTTGCCCGAGTGCAGCAGCACGCGCGTGACCTTGCCGGCGTCCTGCACCTGCTGGTCGTCGATCACCGTCTGGAAGCGGCCGCTCGTGAAGTCCTCGACCGAGCTGGTCGCATCCCGCAGCCGCAGCATCGCCTTCGGCGTGAAGACGATGAGCGGCCGGCGCGGCCGCGCGTAGGCCTGGCGGCGCAGCAGGTGGAAGTGGTTCGCGGGCGTCGACGGCCGCGCGATCGTCATGTTGTCCTCCGCCGCCATCTGCAGGAACCGCTCGATGCGCGCCGAGGAGTGGTCGGGGCCGGCGCCCTCGTAGCCGTGCGGCAGCAGCAGCACGAGCGAGGAGTGCTGGTTCCACTTCTGCTCGGCCGAGGCGATGAACTCGTCGATGACGATCTGCGCGCCGTTGGCGAAGTCGCCGAACTGCGCCTCCCACAGCACCAGCGCATCCGGCCGCTCGACCGAGTAGCCGTACTCGAAGGCCATCGAGGCGTACTCGCTCAGCAGCGAGTCGTAGATCGACAGCCGAGCCTGCTCCTGGCCGAGGTTCGCGAGCGGCAGCCACTCTTGGCCGTTGTGCCGGTCGTGCATGACCGCGTGGCGCTGCACGAAGGTGCCGCGGCGCGTGTCCTGGCCCGACATGCGCACGGGCGTGCCTTCGAGCAGCAGCGAGCCGAGTCCCAGCAGCTCGCCGAAGGCCCAGTCGACGCCGCCCTCGCGGCTCGCCTTGACGCGCTTGTCGAGCACCTGCTTGACCTTCGGGTGCACCTGGAAGCCCTCCGGCGGATTGCCATGGGCGTCGCCGATGGCCTCGATGACGGATGCGTCGACACCGGTCGTCTCCGGCTCACCGGCCGTGGCCTCGTGCGCCGCGTCCTCCTCCGGGGTCACGACGGGCATGGAGCCCGTCGCCGCCGCGTGCGTCTCCATGAACGCCTGCTCGAGCTTGCCCTGGAAGTCGCCCTGCGCCGCCTCGTACTCCTCCTTGGTGATGTCACCGCGGCCGACGAGGTTCTCGGCGTAGAGGGTGCGCACGGAGCGCTTCTGCTCGATGAGCGAGTACATGAGCGGCTGCGTCATGGTGGGGTCGTCGCCCTCGTTGTGCCCGCGGCGGCGGTAGCAGATGAGGTCGATGACGATGTCGCGCTTGAACTCCTGGCGGTACTGGAACGCCAGCTCTGCGACACGGACGACGGCCTCGGGGTCGTCGCCGTTCACGTGCAGGATCGGCGCGTGGATCGACTTCGCGATGTCGGTCGCGTAGGTCGACGAGCGCGACTCCGTCGGCGGCGTCGTGAAGCCGACCTGGTTGTTGACGACCAGGTGCACGGTGCCCCCGGTCTTGTAGGCGCGCAGCATCGAGAGCTGGTGGGTCTCGAACACGACGCCCTGGCCGGCGTTCGCGGCGTCGCCGTGCACGAGCACGGGCAGCACGGACTGCTCGCCGTTGCCGATGCGATCCTGCTTGGCGCGCACGATGCCCTCGAGCACGCCGTTGACGGCCTCGAGGTGGGAGGGGTTCGCGGCCAGGTAGACGGGCACGGTCGAGCCGTCGGCGGCGGTGAACTCGCCCGCGTTGCCGAGGTGGTACTTGACGTCGCCGGAGCCCTGGAAGACGGCCGCGCCCTCGAACTCCTGGAACACCTGGCCGTAGGTCTTGCCCGCGATGGAGGTGAGCACGTTGAGGCGGCCGCGGTGCGGCATGCCCATCGCGACCTCGTCGAGCCCGGCCTCGGCGGCGCCGGCGAGCAGCGCGTCGAGGAAGGCGATCATCGACTCGGCGCCCTCGAGCGAGAAGCGCTTCTGGCCGACGTACTTCGTCTGCAGGAAGGTCTCGAAGGCCTCGGCCTCGTTGAGCTTGCGCAGGATGCGCATCTGCTCGTCGTGCGTGGGCTTGACGTACGGCACCTCGAGGTGGCTCTGGAACCACTGCCGCTGCGCCGGGTCGGCGATGTGCATGTACTCGATGCCGATCGTGCGGCAGTACGAGTCGCGCAGCACGCCGAGGATGTCGCGCAGCAGCGCCGAGCGCTTGCCGCCGAAGCCGCCGGTGACGAACTCGCGGTCGAGATCCCAGAACGAGAGGCCGTGCTGCTCGATCTCGAGGTCCGGGTGGGTGCGCTGCACGTACTCGAGCGGGTCGATGTCGGCCATCAGGTGGCCGCGCACGCGGAAGGAGTTGATGAGCTGGGTGACGCGGGTCTGCTTCGAGAGCTCGTCCGCCTCCCGCACCGAGACATCCGTCGACCACTTGATCGGCTCGTAGGGGATGCGGAGGTCGGCGAAGATGCCCTTATAGAAGTCCTGCTCGCCCACGATCAGGCCGTGCACGATCTTCAGGAACTCGCCGGAGCCGGCGCCCTGGATGACGCGGTGGTCGTAGGTCGAGGTGAGCGTGACGGTCTTGCCGATGCCCGCGTTGGCGAGCGACTCGGTGCTCGAGCCCATGAACTCGGCCGAGTAGTCGAGCGCGCCGACGCCGATGATGCAGCCCTGGCCGGGCATCAGGCGGGGCACCGAGTGGACGGTGCCGATGCCGCCCGGGTTGGTGAGCGAGAGCGTCGTGCCCGCGAAGTCGCCGGCGCCGAGCTTGTTCGCGCGCGCCTTCTTCACGAGCGCCTCGTAGGCGTCGACGAACTCCTGGAAGTCCATCGTCTCGCAGGCCTTGATGCTCGGCACGAGCAGCGCGCGGGTGCCGTCGGGCTTGGGGATGTCGATCGCGATGCCGAGGTTGATGTGCGGCGGGGCGACCATGGCCGGCTTGCCGTCGACGACGTCGTAGTAGACGTTCTGGCTCGGGAAGGCCTTGAGCGCCTGCACGAGGGCGTAGCCGATGATGTGCGTGAACGACACCTTGCCGCCGCGCGTGCGGCGCAGGTGGTTGTTGATGACGATGCGCTGGTCGATCATCAGCTTCGCCGGCACGGTGCGCACGCTCGTGGCGGTCGGCATCGACAGCGACTTGTCCATGTTCGCCGCGAGCGTCTTCGGCATGCCGCGCAGCGTCGTGACGACGGGCTCGTCCTTCGGCTCCTCGGTCTTCGCTGCCGCGTCGGCCTTCTTCGTCTGCGGTGTGGGCGCATCCGCCGGCACCGGCTTGGGCCGTGCGGCCTGCGCGGTGGTCTTCGCGACGATGCCGCCGTCGCCCTTCGCGGGGGCGGGCGTCTCGGCCTGGCCCTCGGTATCCTCCTGCGGCGCGTCCTGCGCGTGCTGGGCCTCGCCCGAGTCGACCGGCTGGTCGGGGCGCGACTCGGCGCGCACCGGCTGCCGCGGCGGCGCGGGCTTCTTCGGGGCGGAGGGGGCCGCTGCGCTCGGCGCCGGGTCATCGGCCTTCGCGGGCGCCGAGGCGGGCTTGGTCGCCTCGCTCATGCTCGTCGCCGCGCCGCCCGAGTCACGCTGCTCCGCGTATCGCTCGAGGATGGGCCACCACGATCGTGCAACCGAGTCCTTGTCCTTCAGGAACAGCTGGTACTGCTCCTCGACGAGCCACTCGTTCGCTCCGAAATCGTTGTCGTCCGCAGGGCTGGACACGGTATCGATCGCCTCTTTCGAATCTCCGGGCATGCCGCAGGCAGGTTGCGGCCACACTGCCATCAAGCATAGTGGCGATGCGCTGCGCGCGACGCCTCAGGCGCCGCTGCGCTCGAGCGCCAGGCCGAGCTCGCGCAGGTCGACGCCGGCCGCCTCGACCGCGAGCATCATCACCTCGCGGCGCCACACCACGCGCGGCTCGAAGCGCAGCGGCATGCCCGCCTCGGCCGGCGTGCGGCTGCCCTTCGCGCCGTTGCAGGCGACGCACGCGGTGATCGTGTTGAGCCAGCTCGACTCCCCGCCGCGGGAGGTCGGCTGGATGTGATCGATGGTCGCGCCGGTGCGCTCGCAGTAGGCGCAGCGGCGGCCGTCGCGGTCGAGCACGCCCTTGCGCGTCCACGGCATGCGGTCGTAGAGGCGCGTGTGGGGGATCTGCACGTACTCGTTGAAGACCACCACCCGCGGCACCGGCAGCTCGAGCGAGTTCGAGCGGATGGTGCCGTCGCCGGCCAGCATCACCTGCGCGCGCTCCTTGACGAGGAAGGCGACAGCGCGCTGCAGCGAAGCGACGCCGATCGGCTCGAGCGTCGCGTTGAGCACCACAACCTGCGCTGTCATCGCTGTCTCCGAGGACCATCGTGCCGCAGATCGGTGAACAACGGGTGTCGTACGCGCCGACTAGCGTCTCGGATATGGCCGCCGCGAGCTTCGACGTGGGCGTCGCGCCGCTCGAGGGCGGGGCGCGCCTCGCGGTCGCGACCCTCGTCGAGGGCCGTGCGGCGGATGCAGTGGTGCACGAGGCCGCGCACGTCGCGGCGGATGCGCGGCTGGCGGTGCCGGCCGCGCGGGTGGTCTGGCAGGACGCGCGGGTCGTGGTGCCGCTGCTGCTCGACGCCGGGGTGCGGCTCGAGCGGGTGCGCGACCTGCGGCTCGTGCACCGGATCCTGGCCCAGGCGCGCGGCATGGAGGCCGAGGAGCGCTGGTCGCGGCCCATGCGGGTGGAGGCCGAGGGGCTCTTCTCGCTCGCGCCCGAGGCCGAGCCGGTCGAGGCGCTCGCCCAGCAGCTGGCGCTGCAGGAGGCCGCGATCGGCGAGGATGCGGGGCTGCGGATGCTCGCGGCCGCCGAGTCGATGGGCGGCGTGCTCGCGGTCGAGCTGAGCCGCCAGGGGCTGCCGTTCGACCGCGCGCGGCACGACGCGCTGCTGGTCGAGGCGCTCGGCGAGCGGCCGCCCGGCGGCGGCCGGCCGCGGCGCATGGAGGCGCTCGCGACGCAGGTGCGGGAGGCGCTCGCGGCTCCGCGACTCAACCCCGACTCGCCGCAGGAGGTGCTGAAGGCGCTCAAGCGCGCCGGCGTCGACGTCGGCTCGACCTCGCGCTGGGAGCTCGCCGAGCACGAGCACCCCGCCGTCGAGCCGCTCATCGAGTACAAGCACCTCGCGCGCCTGCACACGGCGAACGGCTGGTCGTGGGCCCAGCGCTGGGCGCGCACCGACGAGCGCGGCCGCACACGCCTGGCGATCGAGTACGTGCCGGGCGGCGTCGTCACCGGCCGCTGGGCGACGGAGGGCTCGGGCGCCATGCAGATCGCCCGGCAGATCCGCGGCGCGATCGCGGCCGAGCCGGGCATGCGGCTCGTGGTCGCCGATGCCGCGCAGCTCGAGCCGCGGGCGCTCGCGGCGATCGCGCGCGACGAGGCGCTCGCCGACGCGGGCCGCGGCACCGATCTGTACCGGGGGCTCGTCGACCGCGGCGTGGTCGAGAGCCGCCAGCAGGCGAAGATCGGCATGCTCGGGGCGCTCTACGGCGGCACGACGGGGGAGTCGGCGGTCGTGCTGCCGAGGCTCGCGCGCGCCTACCCGCGGGCGATGGGCGTCGTCGAGGCCGCGGCGCGCGCCGGCGAGCGGCGCGAGCGCGTGCGCACGTGGCTCGGCCGCACCTCGCCGCTGCCGCCGCGCTGGCGCGACGACGAGCGCGGCATCCGGCAGGCGCGCGCCTGGGGCCGCTTCACGCGCAACTTCGTCGTGCAGGGCACGGCGGCCGAGTGGGCGCTCGCCTGGATGGCGGGCGTGCGGCGCGCGATCCGCGACGTGGAGGGCGCCGCGCTCGTGTGCTTCCTGCACGACGAGGTCATCGTGCAGGCGCCCGAGGCGCAGGCGGATGCGGTGGCCGAGTCGGTGCGCGAGGCCGCGGCAGAGGCGGGCAGGCTGCTCTTCGGCGGCTTCCCGATCGACTTCCCGGTGCAGACCGCGATCGTCGGCGACTGGGGCCAGGCGAAGGACTGACGCTCTGCCTGCTCCCTGAGCCGCTCCGCGGCCGCAGGCCGCTGAGCGTGTCGAAGGGCCGCCCTTCGACTCGGTGTGCGCCTTCGGCGCGCACCGGCTCAGGAGCCGGTTGGCCCTTTCGACTCGGTGTGCGCCTTCGGCGCGCACCGGCTGAGGGGCCGGTTGGCCCTTTCGACTCGGTGTGCGCCTTCGGCGCGCACCGGCTCAGGGGCCGGTTGGCGGCCTACCCTGGGAGCATGCGATTCATCGACGACGTGCCGGAGCACGACCTCACCTACTCCGACGTGTTCCTGGTGCCCAGCCGCAGCGACATCGGCTCGCGCATGAGCGTCGACCTCTCGCCCGACGACGGCACGAGCGCGACGCTGCCGATCGTGGCCGCGAACATGAACTCCGTCACCGGCCCGCGGATGGCCGCGAGCCTCGCGCGCCGGGGCGGCCTCGCCGTGCTGACGCAGGATCCGCCGATCGACGACACCATCCGCTCGATCGACTGGGTGAAGGCGCAGCCGATCGAGCTCGGCTCGCCGCACCGCGCCGCCGCCGGCGACGTCGTGCTCTCGGTGCTCGAGCGCGTGCCGGCGATCGCCGGCCACTGCGTCGTGGTCGAGGACGCCGACGGCGCGCTGCTGGGCGCCATCCCCGCCGAGCGCCTCGCCTCTGCGCTGCCCGACGCGCGGCTGGGCGACCTGCTGCACTCGCACCTGCCGGAGCTGAGCCCCGCAGAGGTCGCCGACGGCCGCGCGATGTTCGCCGCGCTCGAGCGCGAGGGCGTCGACGTCGCACCGGTGGTCGACGACGGCCGCTGCATCGGCATCGCCTCGCGGCTCGGAGCGCTGCGCGCCGACATCTACCGGCCGGCACTGGACGCATCCGGCCGCCTGTCCGTCGCGGTCGCCGTCGGCATCAACGGCGAGCCCGGCGCGAAGGCGGCCGCACTCGTCGACGCCGGCGCCGACGTGATCGTGGTCGACACCGCGCACGGCCACCAGGGCGGCATGCTGCGGGCGCTCGAGGAGGTGCGCGCGGCGGTCGGCGATGCCATCCCCGTCGCGGCCGGCAACGTGGTCTCCTCCGACGGCGTGCGCGACCTGGTCGCCGCCGGCGCGTCGATCCTCAAGGTGGGCGTGGGCCCCGGCGCCATGTGCACGACGCGCATGATGACCGCCGTCGGCCGCCCGCAGTTCTCCGCGGTGCTCGACACCGCGGCGACCGCGCTCGAGCTCGGCGCGACGGTGTGGGCCGACGGCGGCGTGCGCTACCCGCGCGACGTCGCGCTCGCGCTGGCCGCCGGCGCCTCGAGCGTCATGGTCGGCTCGTGGTTCGCCGGCACCATCGAGGCGCCCGGCCGGCTGCAGCGCGACGAGCGGGGCCGGCTCTACAAGGAGTCGTGGGGCATGGCGTCGACCAAGGCCGTGCTGGGCCGCAACGCCGGCCTCGACGCCTACGAGCTCGCGCGCAAGACGCTCTTCGCCGAGGGCATCTCCTCGTCGACGATCCTGCTCGACCCGCAGCGGCCGAGCGTCGAGGATCTCGTCGACATGATCACCTCCGGCGTGCGCTCCTCGTTCACCTACGCGGGCGCGTCGACCGTGCCCGAGTTCCGCGACCGGGCGCGCGTGGGCGTGCAGTCGGCCGCCGGCTACGAGGAGGGCAAGGCGCTGCCGGTCAGCTGGTGAGCGCACGGCGACGCCGACATGCGCGGGATCCAGCGGATGCGTCGAGTCGCGGGCGCTAGGATTCCACGCGTGAACGACGACTCCAGTCATAGTCCCGAGCCGGAACCGATCCGCTGATGGACCTCATCCTCATCTCCATCGGCGTCATCCTGACGATCGGAACCGGCCTCTTCGTCGCCAGCGAGTTCGCGCTGGTGAACCTCGACCGCTCGGAGGTCGAAGCGCGGCGCGATCGCGGCGAGACCCGCCTCGACGGCACCATCAAGGCGCTCAAGCAGACCTCGACGCACCTCTCGAGCGCGCAGCTCGGCATCACCCTGACGACGCTGCTGACGGGCTACACGATGGAGCCCGCGATCTCGCGGCTGCTGAGCCCCGTGCTCGTGTCCTGGGGGCTCGCCGAGGGCGTCGCCGGACCGGCCTCGAGCGTCATCGCCATGACCGGCGCGACGATCCTGTCGATGATCGTCGGCGAGCTCGTGCCCAAGAACCTCGCGCTCGCGAAGCCGCTCGGCACCGCGATCGGCGTCACGCCCTTCCAGCGCGCGTTCACCGCGATCTTCAAGCCCGCCGTGCTCGCGCTCAACGGCTCGGCGAACGGCATCCTGCGCTCGATCGGCATCGAGCCGAAGGAGGAGCTCTCGGGCGCGCGCACCGCCGAGGAGCTCTCGACGCTCGTGCGCCGCAGCGCCCTGGAGGGTGCGCTCGACGTCGACGCGGCGACCCTGCTCTCGCGCACACTGCGCTTCTCGGAGCTCTCGGCCGGCGACGTCATGACGCCCCGCCCGCGCGTCGAGGCGATCGAGCGCAGCGACTCGGTCGCCGACCTCGTCACGCTCGCGCACCGCACGGGCCTGTCGCGCTTCCCGGTCATCGACGGCGACCTCGACGAGGTGATCGGCGTCGCGCACGTGAAGCAGGCCATCTCGGTGCCGCGCGAGCGCCGCGCCGACGTGCCGGTCGCCGCCATCGCCGAGGATCCGCACCGGGTGCCGGAGTCGGTGCATCTCGACGCGCTGCTCTCCGACCTCAAGGAGAGCGGCTACCAGCTCGCGATCGTCGTCGACGAGTATGGCGGCACGGCCGGCATCGCGACCCTCGAGGATCTCGTCGAGGAGGTCGTCGGCGAGGTCGCCGATGAGCACGACCGGATGCACGTCGACGTCATCCAGGGGCCCGGCTGGGTGACCTTCCCGGGCGAGTTCCGGCCCGACGAGCTGCGCGAGCGCGCTCGCATCGAGATCCCCGACGACGGACCCTTCGAGACCGTCGGCGGTTTCATCATGGCCGAGCTCGGCTCGCTGCCCGCGGTCGGCGACACCGTCGAGATCGAGGGCGGCACGCTGCGCGTCGAGCGCATGGACGGCCGTCGCGTCGACAGGGTGCGCCACGTCGCCCGCCCGGCAGCGCAGCAGGAGGAGGAGCGATGAGCGACTGGCTGGGCATCATGTGGCTCGTCATCCTGCTGGCGGCGAACGCCTTCTTCGTCGGCGCCGAGTTCGCCGTCATCTCCGCCAAGCGCAGCCAGATCGAGCCGCTCGCCGACCGCGGCAACGCGGCAGCGAAGCTGGCGCTGTGGGCGATGGAGCACGTCTCCCTCATGCTCGCGATGTGCCAGCTCGGCATCACCATCTGCTCGCTGCTGATCCTGAACGTCTCCGAGCCGGCGATCCACCACCTGCTCGAGGGCCCGCTGGCCTGGACGGGGCTCGCCCCGGAGGTCGTCTCGGTCGTCGCGTTCGTGATCGCGCTGCTGCTCGTGACCTACCTGCACGTGGTGCTGGGCGAGATGGTGCCGAAGAACGCGGCGTTCACGGTGCCCGACCGCGCGGTGCTGCTGCTCGCGCCGCCGCTCGTGCTCATCTCCCGCGTCTTCAAGCCCGTCATCTGGGTCATGAACGCCGTCGCCAACGGCATCCTGCGGCTGTTCCGGGTGCAGCCGGTCGACGAGGCCGCGAGCGCCTTCACGATCGACGAGGTCGAGACGATCGTCGAGACCTCGAAGCGCGAGGGGCTGCTGTTCGATCCGACGGGCGCGATCAGCCGCACCTTCGAGTTCACCGAGCGCCGCGTGCGCGACGTGGCGCTGCCGCTGGACGACATCGTCACGCTGCCCGCCGGGGCGACGCCCACCGACATCGAGGCCGCCGTGCGCGAGCGCGGCTTCTCGCGCTACGTCGTCACCGACGCCGAGGGCACGCCGAGCGGCTACGTGCACATCAAGGACGTGCTGGGCGCCGACGACGTGGTGGCCGACCTGCCCGTGCCGGCCAAGCGCATCCGTCAGCTCGCCTCCATCTACCAGGACGCCGAGGTCGAGGATGCGCTGGCGCTCATGCGCTCGACCGGCGCGCACATCGCGCGGTCGTTCGACGCGAGCGGCGAGACCGTCGGCCTGCTGTTCCTCGAGGACATCATCGAGGAGCTCGTCGGCGAGGTGCGCGACGCCACCAGGAGGCTGTTCTGACGCGCGACCGCGCGTGGCTGTGGCTCGCGTTCGGCGGTGTGCACGCCCTGCTCGCGATCCTGAACGTGCCGAGCGTCTCCGACGCGTACGGCGACGTGCGCAACGTGTACCCCTTCTGGGTCGAGCAGGGCCTCGCCGGCCAGTGGCTCGGCATCGACGTCGAGTGGGTGTACCCGCTGCTGGCGTGGGCGCCCATCCTGCTCTCGAACGTGCTGGGGCCGGATGCGCTGCCGATCGTGTGGATGCTGATGGTCACGGCGCTCGACGCGGTCGCCCTCGCCCTGCTGCTGCGCGTGCCGCGAGGGCACGTGCTCGCGTGGGCCTGGCTGGGGCTGCAGCTCGCGCTCGGCCCGGTCGCGCTCGGCCGCATCGACACCGTCGCGGTGGCCGTGTGCATCATCGGGCTCGCGGTGCTGCGCGGCGAGCGGCCCGGCTGGGCGGCCGCCGCGTTCACGATCGGCGCGTGGATGAAGGTGTGGCCCGGCGTGCTGTACCTGGCGCTGCTCATCGCACGCCGCGAGCGGCTGCGGATCCTCGCCGCCGGCGCGCTCGTCTCGGCGGCGGTGCTGGTGGTCGCGGCGCTGCTGGGCTCGCAGCACGCACTGTCGTTCCTGCTGCAGCAGGAGGATCGCGGCCTGCAGATCGAGGCGGTCGCCGCGACGCCGTACCTGTGGCAGGCGTGGCTGGGCGACGCCCACGTGTACTTCGACAGGCAGATCTACACCTTCCAGGTCGACGCGCCGGGCGTCGGCAGGGTCGCGGCGCTCGCGACGCCCGTGCTCGTCGGCGCGGTCGTGGCGCTGTGCGCGCTCGGCGTGCTGGCGGTGCGCCGCTCGCACGGGCGCGAGGCGATCGTGTGGCTCGCGGTCGCGCTCGTCGCGGCCATGATCGTCACGAACAAGGTGGGCTCGCCGCAGTTCGTGCTGTGGCTGACGCTGCCGGCGCTGCTGCTGGCCGAGCTCGGCGCCAGGCGCCACTGGATCGGGGCGGGCGCGATCGGCCTCGTGGCGCTGCTGACGCAGCTGCAGTTCCCGTGGACCTACGACGCGCTCGTGCTCGCAGAGCCCTTCGGGGTGCTGCTGCTGACGGCCCGCAACCTGGTGCACGTCGGCATCCTGGTGGGGGCGGTGTGGATGCTCGTGCGGGCGGCGAGGCGCGGCCCGTTCGCGCTCTCAGGCGATGAGCGTCGCGAGCAGGTCGCGCACGCGGCCGGACTCGATGAGGAAGGCGTCGTGCCCGAAGCCGCTCTCGAGCACGACCGGCTCGTCGCCGGAGGTGCTCGTGGGGATGCCGGCGGCCAGCCGCTGCTGATCGGCGACGGGGAAGAGCCGGTCGCTGGAGATGCCGACGACGAGCGTCGGTGAGGTGATGCGCTCGAGCGCCGCCTCGACACCGCCGCGGCCGCGGCCGACGTCGTGCGTCGACATGGCGTCGACGAGCCGCACGTAGGAGCCGGCGTCGAAGCGGCGGGTGAAGCGGTTGCCGTGCACGTCGAGGTACGACTCCACCTGGAACCGCCCGCCCGCGAGCGGGTCGACGCTCGACTGCCACTCGCGCTGGAAGCGCTCGTTGAGCTCCTGCTGCGAGCGGTAGCCGAGCATCGCCATGCGGCGTGCCAGGGCGAGGCCGCGCGCGGGGCCCGCGTGCCCGGGCAGGTCGTAGAAGTCGCCGCCCAGCCAGCCGGCGTCGCTCGTGACCGCCTCGATCTGCAGGGTGTTCTGGGCGATCTGGTCGGCGCTCGTGGCGGCGTTGCTCGCGAGCAGCGCGGTCGCGGCCACCCGCTCGGGATGCGTCACCGCCCACTCGAGCGCGTGCATGCCGCCCATCGAGCCGCCCACGACCGCATGCCAGCGCCCGACGCCGAGCCGGTCTGCGAGCCGCCGCTGCGCCTCGACCTGGTCGCGCACCGTCACGCGCGGGAAGCGGGAGCCCCACTCGGCGCCGTCGGGCGCGAGCGAGGCGGGACCGGTGGAGCCCTGGCAGCCGCCGAGCATGTTGGGCGCGACGACGTAGTGGCGGTCGGTGTCGATCGCGAGGCCGGGGCCGACGACCTCCTCCCACCAGCCGGCGGTCGCGTGGCCGGGCCCGGCGGGGCCGCGCAGATGGCTGTCGCCGGTGAGCGCGTGCAGCACGAGCACCGCGTTGTCGCGCGCCTCGTTGAGCGTGCCCCAGGTCTCGTAGGCGACCACGGCATCCGCGATCGTGCCGCCCGCCTCCGCGTCGAGGTCGCCGATGCGGGCGAAGCGCCGCTCGCCCGGGTCGTCGCCCGGCCGCCAGGCGCCCGTGACGGGCACCGGGGCGCGCTCGGGGGCCGACTCGAGCAGGCGGGCGGCGGGCACCCTGGAGGCCGGCTGCGCGTCGTCGCTCAGCTGCCAGTCCACGGTGCCCGCCGCTCGCTCGTCGTCAGGCGTTCGCGGGCTCTGCCGCGCTCGCTCGGGCCGCCGCGGCCTCGAGGCCGCGCCCGAGGTCGGCGATCAGGTCGTCGACGTGCTCGATGCCGACCGACAGGCGCACGAGCCCGGGCGTGACGCCGGCGGTGAGCTGCTGCTCGGGGCTCAGCTGCGCGTGCGTGGTCGACGCCGGGTGGATGACGAGCGAGCGCACGTCGCCGATGTTGGCGAGGTGGCTGAAGAGCTCGAGCGACTCGACGAGCGCCTTGCCGGCCTCGACGCCGCCGACCAGCTCGAACGAGAGCACCGCGCCCGTGCCCTTGGGCGCGAGCTGCGTGCCGCGCTCGTGCCACGGGCTCGAGGGGAGGCCCGCGTAGTGCACCTGGGCGATCTGCGGGTGCGCCTCGAGGAACTGCGCGACCTGCGTGGCGTTCGCGACGTGGCGGTCGAGGCGCAGCGAGAGGGTCTCGATGCCCTGCAGCAGCTGCCAGGCCGAGTCGGGGGAGGCGGATGCGCCCACGTCGCGCAGCAGCGTGACGCGCGCCTTGATGATGTACGCGATGCCGTCGCCGAGCGCCTCGGTGAACGTGACGCCGTGGTACGAGTCGTCGGGGGTCGTCAGGCCCGGGAACTTGTCGCTCTCGGACCACGCGAACCTCCCGCCGTCGACGATGGCGCCCGCGACGACCGAGCCGTGGCCGCCGAGGAACTTCGTCGCCGAGTGCACGACGATGTCGGCACCGTGCTCGAGCGGGCGGATGAGGTAGGGGGTGGCGATCGTGTTGTCGACGATGAGCGGCACGCCCGCCTCGTGCGCGACGGCGGAGACGCCGGCGATGTCGAGCAGGTTGATGCGCGGGTTGCCGATCGTCTCGCCGAACAGCGCCTTGGTGTTGGGGCGGATGGCGCGGCGCCACTCGTCGAGGTCGTCCTGATCCTCGACGAAGGTCACCTCGACGCCGAGCTTGCGCAGCGTGAAGTTGAACAGGTTGTAGGTGCCGCCGTAGATCGACGAGGACGACACCACGTGGTCGCCGGCCTGCGCGATGTTGAGCAGCGCGTAGGTGGTCGCCGACTGGCCGGATGCGAGCAGGAGGGCGGCGCTGCCCCCCTCGAGCGCGGCGAGGCGCTGCTCGACGACGTCGTTCGTCGGGTTCATGATGCGCGAGTAGATGTTGCCGAACTCGGCGAGGCCGAACAGGCGGGCCGCGTGGTCGGCGTCGTCGAACACGTAGCTGGTGGTGCGGTAGACGGGCGTGATGCGCGCCTTGGTGGTGGGGTCGGGCTGCGCGCCCGCGTGCACCTGCAGGGTCTCGAACTTCCAGTCGCTCATGGGTCTCTCCTCGGCTCGCGGGTGAAGTCTTCCCCCTAGGGTGCGCCAGCGCCCGCCGCGGGCGCCAGCGCGCCGCGTCGCACGGCGTAACACTCCCTCAAGTGGCGCGCGTGCGCATCCGATGCTTGCATGGCGGCATGAGCGAGAAGCGACTGATCGTGACCGGAGCCTCGAGCGGGATCGGGGAGGCGGTCGCCCGGCAGGCGGTCGCGCGCGGCTGGCGGGTGCTGGCCGTCGCGCGCCGCGCCGAGCGGCTCGAGGCGCTCGCGGCCGAGACCGGCTGCGAGGTGTTCGCCGCCGACCTCACCGACGAGGCCTCGGTCGCCGCGCTCGCCGAGGCGGCCGCGGCGTTCCGCCCGACGGGCCTGGTGCAGGTCGCGGGAGGCGCGAAGGGCGCCGCCGAGCTCGCCGAGACGACGATCGACGACTGGCGCTGGATGTTCGAGGCGAACGTCATCGGCACGAAGCGCGTGATCGATGCGGTGCTGCCGCTGCTGCGGGCATCCACCGCCGCGCCGAGCGCCGACGGCTCCGCCTCGTACGCCGAGGTGATGGTCGTCACCTCGATCGCCGCGACGGTCTCCTACAAGGGCGGCTCCGGCTACAACGCCGCGAAGTCGGCCGAGAAGCAGCTCGTCGACGTGCTGCGGCTCGAGCTCGCGGGCGAGCCGATCCGGGTGATGGAGGTCGCCCCCGGCATGGTGCACACCGAGGAGTTCAGCCTCGTGCGCTTCGGCGGCGACCGGGAGAAGGCGGATGCGGTCTACGACGACGTGCAGGATCCGCTGTCGGCCGACGACGTCGCGCGGGTGATGACCGACATCCTCGCGCTGCCCGGCCACGTCTCGGTCGACGAGACGATCATCAAGCCGGTCGCCCAGACGCACCCGTGGGTGGTCACGAAGGGCGAGCTGCGCGCGAAGCGCTGAGTCAGGCGGCCTGCACCGGCTCCGGCTCGGGGTCGGCGAAGGCCAGCCGCGGCACCGCGACGAGGCCCACGGCCGCGACGAGCGCCGTCACGCCGCAGATGATCCACACCACGATGTAGCCGCCGATGCTCGCGGCCGTGCCGATCGCGCCGACCGCGAGCACGATGGCGAAGATCGACGAGGCGAACGAGCCGCCGATGGTCTTCGTCGTGTTCGTCATGGCCGTCGCGACGCCCGTCTGGCCGCGCGGCGCGGCGGCCGCTGCCGCCGCCGGCAGGGCGCCGACGAGCGCGCCCGAGCCGATGCCGGCGACCGCCATGCACGCGAACACCTGCCACACCTCGAGGTGGAAGGGCACGAGCAGCAGGTAGCCGACGCCGACGAGCGTCGCGGCGACGATGAGCAGCAGCCGCGGTCGCACGCGCGCCGAGAGCACGGCGAGCGCCGCGGCGCCGACGATGAGCGAGAGCAGGTAGACGCCGATGAGGATCGAGCGGCCGGATGCGTCGAGCCCGAGCCCGTACCCGAGGCTCGGGTCGGTGCCGGCGTACGTGGCGAGCGGCGTCTGCGCGCCGAGCAGGCTGACGCCGACGAGCCCGGCGGTGAGCTGCACGGGCCACATCTCCGGCCGCCGCATGACGCGCAGGTCGATCGCCGGGTCGTCCCTGCCGAGCACCCAGCGGCCGAACGGCAGCAGCAGCGCGACACCGATGGCCATGACCGCCCAGCCCCACCACGCATCCACCCCGCCGATCTTCAAGAAGGTCAGGCCCGAGGTGATGGTGAGCAGCGACAGGGCGAGCAGCACGAAGCCGCCCGCGTCGAGGGAGCGGCCTGGGAGCGGCTCCGACTCCGGCACGCCCCACAGGATCGCGAAGAAGCAGAGGCTCACCATCGCGGCCGGGAGGATGAGGGTCGGCGGCATGGCCTCGCCGAATGCGCCGAAGGCCGCCGCCGCGCCCAGGGCGCCGATGATGGCGCCGGCCTCGAGCGCGATGACGAGCAGGCCCGCGGCGCGCCGGGTGGCCGAGGGCGCGATGCCCGTGCGGCGGCCGCGGTCGAAGATGAGGGCGACCTCGAGCGGCAGCCACACCGTGTAGGCGCCCTGCAGCGAGAAGGCGATGAGGTAGCTCCAGAAGTCGCCCGAGAACGCCATCCACCAGCTCGCCGCCGCGGTGATGGCGGTCGAGACCAGCAGCATCCGCTTGTGGCCGTGCATGTCGCCGAGCTTCGCGAGCACCGGCACCATGAGGGCCGAGAGCAGCAGCTGCCCCGCCTCGAACCAGTTGACGTCGGCGTCGGTGACGCCCAGGTGCCTGGCGATGTCGGGGGTGAGGGTCACGTAGTAGCCCTGCAGCACGCCGCTCGTGAGCTCGACGCACACGAGCCAGCCGATCAGGGCGAGGGGCACTGCGCGCAACGCTGTCACGAGGGCATCATGGCACCGGTGCAGCAGGAATCCTCACGGATGGCGATGCGACGCGCGGCACCTAGACTGGATGCATGGCCACCCCCCACCCGTTCGTGATCTCCGTGCGCGACATCGTGCGGAAGCCCGGGCAGATGCGCGAGGTCTACGAGACCGCACCCTTCGGCGAGAAGATCGGCGAGGGCCTCGCGGTCGTGCTGCCCGAGCAGCCCGTCGATCTGGTCCTGCGCCTCGAGAGCGTGCACGAGGGCATCCTCGCCACCGGCACGGCCGGCGTGACGGCGCTCGCGACCTGCGCGCGCTGCCTCACGGAGTTCGACCTGGATGTCGATGTCGACTTCCTCGAGCTGTTCACGTATGATGGTGCGTCGGAATCCGACTACCTCGTGGTCGACGAAACAGTCGACATGCTTTCGGTAGTTCGGGACGCGGTCGTGCTGGCGCTGCCGTTCCAGCCGGTCGACCGACCGGACTGCTCAGGACTCGATCCTGAGACAGGGGAGCGGCTCGAGCCTGGCACCGATCTCGTACCGGAGGAGACCATCGATCCGCGATGGGCAGCGCTCCAGGATTTCGCACAAGACGTAGCCGACGATCCGTCGGAAGATGACGCCCAGGCGTCGAAGAAGGAGTGAGCAATGGCTGTTCCCAAGAGGAAGATGTCGCGGTCGAACACCCGCGCGCGCCGTTCGCAGTGGAAGGCCGAGGCGCCCAAGCTGGTCAAGACCGTCGAGGGCGGCAAGACCGTCTACAGCCTGCCGCACCGCGCGAAGGTCGTCGAGGACTCGGCCGGCACCCCGCTGTACATGGAGTACAAGGGCCGCAAGGTCGCCGACGTCTGATCCCTCTGACGAGGATCGCCGTCGCATGACGGAGACGACGCGCGCCGCGCACAGCGGACTGCTCGAGCAGCTCGGGGTCGAGATCGACCCCGAGCTTCTTGTGCTTGCCCTGACGCACCGCTCCTGGGCGTACGAGCAGGGCGGCGTGCCGCACAACGAGCGCCTCGAGTTCCTGGGCGACTCCATCCTCGGGCAGGCCATTACGATCGAGCTCTACCGGCGCCACCCCGATTCGCCCGAGGGCGAGCTCGCCAAGCGCCGCGCAGGCGTCGTCTCGACCGTCGCGCTCGCCGAGGTCGCCCGCACGATCGGCCTCGGGCAGCACATCCGGCTCGGCAGGGGCGAGGCGGCATCGGGCGGCGCCGACAAGGCGTCGATCCTCGCCGACACGATGGAGGCCGTGTTCGGCGCCGCCTTCCTGAGCGCCGGCCACGCCGCGGCCGCGCAGCTCGTGCTGCGCCTCGTGGGCCCGCTGCTCGACGACCCGGGCCGCACCGGCGCCGCGCTCGACCCCAAGACCGCGCTGCAGGAGGTCGCGGCCGCGCGCGGCCTGGGCGCGCCCTCCTACGAGCTGTCGGCGACCGGCCCCGACCACGCGCGCACCTTCACCGCCGCGGTGCTGATCGACGGCGAGGCGGTCGCCTCCGGCACCGGCACCAGCAAGAAGGTCGCAGAGATGGCGGCCGCGCTCGCGGCGCACGAGCTGCTCACGACCGCGCCCGGCGCGCCGCGCTGACGTGCCGGAGCTGCCAGAGGTCGAGGTCGTCCGCGCCGGCCTCGCCCCCGCCGTCACCGGCGCCCGCGTCGAGGGCGCCGAGGTGCTCGACGAGCGATCGATCTCGCGCCACGACGGCGACGCCGCCGCGTTCGAGGGCGCCCTCCTCGGCCGCGCCCTGGGCGTCCCCGCCAGGCGCGGCAAGTTCCTGTGGATCCCGGTCGAGGGCACGGCGGATGCGCTGCTCATCCACCTGGGCATGTCCGGCCAGGTGCTGGTGCGGGAGCCGGGCGCACCCGCCGACCGGCACACGCGCATCCGTCTCCTCCTCGACCTCCCCGGGCACGGGCCGCTCGAGGTCCGCTTCGCCGACCAGCGGCTCTTCGGCGGGCTCGCGGTGCGGCCGCTCGTCGCGACCGCGACCGGGGAGGTGCCCGACCAGGCCGCGCACATCGCGCTCGACCCCGTCGACGCCGCCTTCGACGCATCCGCCGTCGCGCGTCGTCTGCGGCAGCGGCGACAGGGCGTGAAGGCCGCGCTGCTCGACCAGCAGCTCGTCTCCGGCATCGGCAACATCTACGCCGATGAGGCGCTCTGGCGCAGCCGGCTGCACTACGCGACGCCCGGGCAGCGGCTCACGCAGGCCCGCGCGCTCGCCCTGCTCGCCGACGTGCGCGCCGTGCTCGACCAGGCGCTCGCCGAGGGCGGCACCTCGTTCGACGCGCAGTACGTGAACGTCAACGGGCAGGCGGGCTACTTCGAGCACAGCCTCAACGCCTACGGCCGCGGCGGCCAGCCCTGCAGGCGCTGCGGCGCGCTCATGGTGCGGGAGGCGTGGGCGAACCGCGGCTCGACCCGCTGCCCGCGCTGCCAGCGGCGGCCGCGAGGCCTGACCGGGGGGTGACATCGTCATGGTCGCCTCCTAGGCTGATCGCACGATCGCCTTCGAAGGAGCCAGGCATGATCCGTCGCGTGCTCG
Organism: Agrococcus baldri; assembly: GCA_007988785.1. Lineage (GTDB taxonomy): Bacteria > Actinomycetota > Actinomycetes > Actinomycetales > Microbacteriaceae > Agrococcus > Agrococcus baldri_A. Next base: position 146,933 of record BJUU01000001.1, on the reverse strand, counting down.
CCCACTGCACCGTCACCGATCTCGACCGCGCCGAGGACTGGTACACCCGATTGTTCGATCGCGCGCCTGATGCCCGCCCCATGCCTGGCCTGATCGAATGGCATCTGGGCGACACCTTCGGCGTGCAGGTGTGGTCCGAGCCCGAGCGCGCGGGGCACTCCTCCGTCGTGCTCGACGAGACCGACCTCGACGCCGCCGCCGCGCATGCGAGTGAGGCCGGCATCGACCACGATGGCCCCCAAGCCGGTGCTGGAGCCCGCATCCTGCAGCTCACCGACCCCGACGGCAACAGGATCGTCATCACCGGAGCCTGAACGATCGGGCGCCCGGCCGCCTGGCATAGCCTGGATCGATGGTCTTCGACGGATTCACAGCAGAGGCCTTCGCCTTCTACCGCGAGCTCGAGGTGCACAACGAGCGGCCCTGGTGGCTCGCGAACAAGCCCCGCTACGACGAGCACGTGCGCGCGCCCTTCGAGGCGCTCGCCGAGGAGCTCGAGCCGGTCGCCAGCAGCGTGAAGGTCTACCGGCCGTACCGCGACGTGCGCTTCAGCCACGACAAGACGCCGTACAAGCTGCGCCAGGGCATGTTCGCGCAGCGCGCGCCCGGCATCGGCTGGTTCGTCAACCTCGACGCGAGCGGCGTCTCGCTCGGCGGCGGCTTCTTCGGCGACGCGTCGTTCACGAAGGCCTACCGCGCCGCCGTCGAGGCGGTCGGGCCCGGCACCGAGCTCGAGGGGATCGTCGCGGCGCTGCGGGAGGCGGGCTACGAGACGGGCGGCGAGGCGCTCAAGACCGCACCGCGCGGCACCGACCCGCAGCATCCGCGCATCGAGCTGCTGCGGTACAAGTGGCTCACCGCGCGGCGGCAGCTGAGCGAGGCGGATGCGGTCGGTCCCGGTCTGCTCGACGCCCTGTTCGACACGGTGGACGAACTGCAGCCGCTCGTGCGGTGGGCGGCGGCGAACGTCGCGCCGAAGCGCTGACGGCGTGCGGCTCAGCGGAGGATGCGCTTCGCGAGCTCCTTGCGCCACCCCTGGTCGAACGGCGGGTAGATGAGCCGCAGCGTGTCGAGCGAGGCGGGCTTCACGAGCACCGCCTTGCGGTGGCTGAAGGCCTCGAACGAGTGCTTGCCGTGGTAGCCGCCCATGCCGCTAGCGCCCACGCCGCCGAAGGGCAGCCCCGGCGCGCCCGTGTGCGCCACGACGACGTTGCGGCCCAGCGCACCCGAGGAGGTCTCGCGCTCGACGCGCGCCAGCGCATCCCGGTCCCGTGCGAACACGTAGAGCGCGAGCGGCTTCGGCGCATCCCGCGTCGCGGCGATGAAGTCGTCGACGCCGTCGACCGGCAGCACCGGCAGGATCGGGCCGAAGATCTCCTCCTGCATGACGGGTGCCTGCTCATCGACGTCGGTGAGGATCGTCGGGGCGAAGTAGCGGTCGGCCGCGTCGTGCTCGCCGCCGGTGACGGCCGTGCCGCCGGGCAGCAGCCCGCGCAGCCGCTCGAGGTGCCTGCCGTTGACGACGCGCGCGAAGTCGGGGGAGGTGCGCGCATCGCCGAGCTGCTCGGCGGTCGCGCGCCTCAGCTCGTCGACGAGCTCCGCGGCGACCTCGCGGTCGACGCGGATGTGGTCGGGCGCCACGCAGGTCTGGCCGGCGTTCAGCCACTTGCCCCACGCGATGTTGCGGGCCGCGGCGCGCAGGTCGGCGGAGCGGTGCACGTAGACGGGGCTCTTGCCGCCGAGCTCGAGCACGGTGGGCGTCAGGTGCGTCGCCGCTGCCGCGGCGACGACGCGCGCGACGGTCGCGTTGCCGGTGTAGAAGATGAGGTCCCAGCGCTGCTCGAGCAGCGCGGTCGTCTCGTCGACGGCGCCCTCGACGACCCGCACCGAGCGCGGGTCGAGGTAGGCGGGCACGAGCCGCGCCAGCAGCGCGGAGGTGGCCGGCGCGACCTCGCTGGGCTTGACGACAGCGGCGCAGCCGGCCGCGATCGCACCGATGAGCGGCGCGAGCGCGAGCTGGAGCGGGTAGTTCCAGGGCGCGATGATGAGCGCCGCACCGAGCGGCTCCGGCACCGTGCGCGCGAGCGCCGGCTGCAGCGCGAGCGGCGGCAGCACGTGCGAGGGTGCCATCCAGCGCCGCAGGCTCCTGCGGGCGAGGCGTGCGTCGGAGACGACGAACGCGATCTCGCTCAGGTGCGCCTCGACCTCGCTCTTGCCGAGGTCCTCGGCGAGCGCCGCCTCCCACAGCGAGACGTTCTGCAGCAGCATCCGCACGAGCGCGTCGAGCTGCTGCTCGCGGTAGCGGCGCGGCCGCGTCAGCCCGCCCGCGACCGCCTGCCGCAGCTGCTCGGCGATGCCGTCGACGGATGCGGTGTGCTCGGTCTGCGCGTCGGTGGCGGTCATGCGCACATGCTGTCAGCCGCGCCTGTGCATCGTCACGGCCGGTCGATGCGGTGCACGTAGTGCAGCGGGTCGTCGACCGGGTTGTCGGGCTCCATGGGGCCCTCGGCGATGCGGCGCAGCCCGGCCCGCTCGGCCATCCGCCACGATGCGGTGTTCGCCGCCACGACGGCGACCAGCACCGCCGGCACGTCGGGCAGCTCGACCCAGGTGCGCTCGATCGCCCAGGCGAGCATCCGGCTGCCCAGCCCGCGCCCGCGCAGCGCGGGGTCGCCGATCAGGTAGTCGAGCTCGACGGCGCCGGCCGGCACCTCGACGAGCCGGGTGAAGCCCTCGAGGTCCTCCGGGTAGTCGTGGATGCGCGAGCGCTGCACGAGGCCGAACGGCCGGCCGTCGAGCGCGACGACGAGATCCTCGCCCGGCTCCTCGCCGCGCACGCTCGGGCCGAAGTCGCGCTCGAGCGCCGCCGGGCTCCACTCGTGGTGCCACCAGCGCGCGACTGCCGGCTCCCGCAGCCACCCGCCCAGCATCGGCAGGTCGCCCGACGACAGCGGCCGCCAGCTGAGCGCCCCGTCGACGCCGGCCGTCGCGCCCGCTGCCGATGGCCCGGTGGGCGGCGCGCCGCCACCGCTCACGGCCGCTCCTTGCGCTGCCAGGCCCCCTCGTCGACGAGCCGCCGGAAGCCGAGCGCCTCGTTGACCGCGAGCATGTGCACGTTCTCGGCCGCGTTCCAGGTGCGCACCACCGCCGCCGGATCGAGCGCGCGCAGCGCCTGCAGGTTCGCGGCCTTCACGAGCATGCCGAGCCGGTGCCCGCGGTGGTCGCCGTGCACGAGCGTGTCGTGCTGGTACCAGGAGCCGGACGTGCCGGCGCTCACGAGCGTCGTGAACGCCACCGGCGCATCCGTCGCCTCCTCCACCGCGATCGCCCGCAGCAGCGTGCGGCCGCCCTCGACCTGCGCGTCCTCGTACTTCGCCAGCCGCGCGGCATCCCACTGCTCGGCCTCGTGGTCGAGGCCGGCGGCGGGCGCGTCGGTCGACATGCGGGCGTGCAGCGCCGCGAGCCCGTCGAGGCGCTCGGGCGCGCTGCGCCCCTCCCAGGCCTCGAGCCGGTAGCCGGGGAGCGCCCTCGCCTCCGCCTGGTGGCGGTGGGCGGCGAGCGCGGGCGCCGCGTCGGCGAGCCGCAGCTCGCTCATGCGCTCGACCTGCTCGAGCGCGAAGCCGTAGCGCTGCAGCATCCGCACCGCCGGGGTGTCGGCGGCGATCTCGCCGAAGCCCGTGGGGGCGGTCAGCACGGGGCCGCCCGCCGGGAAGTGCGCCACCCACGCCTGGAAGGTCGTGACGCCCTGCGCGCGCATGCGCTCGAGCATCGCCTCGGCGAGCGCGGTGCCGACGCCGCGGCCGCGGGCGCCCGGCAGCACCAGCACGTCGACCTCGGCGATCGTCTGCGCCTCCAGCAGGCTGCGTCCCGCGTAGCCGCGGCCAGCCGGCACGCCGTCGAGCAGCGCGAGCGGGCGGTACGACTCCTCGACGCCGCGCTGGCTGCGCCACTGCGCCCACGCCTGCCGGTGGCTGAACGCGTGCGAGTCGTCGCCGAACAGGTCGGCGTAGACGCCGTTGCGCACGTCGACGTAGTCGCGCAGCAGCCGTGCGCCCTCGCTCTCGTCGTCCCAGCGCTCGGGAACCGGCACCTCGACGATCTCGATGCTCATCGGCGCTCCTGCTTCTGCCAGACGGCCTCGTACCCTGCGGGCTCGAAGCCGACCGCCTCGTTCACGGCGAGCATGTGCCGGTTCTCCTCGGCGTTCATCGAGTTCACGCGCGCGTGCGTCGGGTGGTGGTCGCGCAGCTCGACCAGGTTCGCGAGCTTCAGCAGCATGCCGAGGCCGTGCCCGCGGTGCTCGCGGGCGACGATGGTGTCGTGCTGCCTGGCGACGTCGTCGCCGCCGCCGAGCAGCACGGCGCCGACGAACAGGCTCGTGAAGCCCGCGAGCTCGCCGGTGGCGAGGTGGCGCGCGACGACCGTGCGCATGGTGCGGCCGCCGGCGGTCTTCTCGCGCTCGAAGGCGGCCAGCCGCTCGTCGCTCCACGTCTCGGGCTCGAGCGCGAGCTCGCCCATCGGCGAGTCGGTCGACATGGCCTCGTGCAGCGCCCGCATGCCGGCGCGATGGTCGGCGGGCGTCGGGCCGGACCACGCGATCGTCTGGTAGCCGGCCTGTGCGGCCCGGGCCGAGGCATCCGCCCACCGCTCGTCGAGGCTCGGCGCCTCGCGCTCGAGCCGACGCACGTCGGCGATGCTCATGCGGTAGACCTGCTCGAGCCGGTAGCCGCGGGCGAGCATCGCCGCCGCTTCGGGTTCGTCCGGGTCGGCGCCGCCGAAGCCCGTCCTGGCGATCACAGGGCCGATCCCGGCGCCGGGGGAGCCGCCCATGAACGTCGAGCGGCCGTGCTCGCGCGCAGTTCGCTCGGCGTCGTCGATGAGTGCCTCGATGAGCGAGCGGCGATCGTCAGCGGGGATGTCCGACGCGACGGCGACGGCATGGTCGCCGATGTCGGTCGACTCGAGCTGCGGCAGCCAGAGGGTCGACCGGCCCAGGATGCGCCCGCCGTCGACGGCGAGGCGGTGCACGAGCACGTCGGCGTCGGATGACTGCCACGATGCGAGGCGCTCCTCGGGGCTCAGGCGCACCGCGCCCACGCCGTAGCGCTCGTCGCCGATGCGCTCGGCGTGCTCGGCGGCGGCACGGAACAGCGTGCCGTGCTCGCTCTGCTCGTCCCAGCGCGCCGGCAGCGCGAGCGTGCGGATGTCGATCTGCATGGGGCTCCGCCGCTCGCACAGGCACCGTGCCTGCGGGCAGCCTTGCAGAGTAGCCGCGCGCGCGCCGTGCGCGCAACGGCGAATCGCCCGGCTACGGTGTCAGCAGCACGAACCGGGAGCCGCATGCACCTCAAGACCCTCACCGTCAAGGGCTTCAAGTCGTTCGCGCGCCCGACGACCTTCCAGTTCGAGCCCGGTGTCACGTGCGTCGTCGGCCCCAACGGCTCGGGCAAGTCGAACGTCGTCGACGCCCTCGCCTGGGTGATGGGCGAGCAGGGCGCCAAGACGCTGCGCGGCGGCAAGATGGAGGACGTCATCTTCGCCGGCACCGCCACGAGCGGGCCGCTCGGCCGCGCGCACGTCGAGCTCGTGATCGACAACGCCGACGGCGCGCTGCCGATCGAGTACGCCGAGGTGCAGATCTCGCGCACGCTCTTCCGCAACGGCGGCAGCGAGTACGCCATCAACGGCGAGTCGTGCCGGCTGCTCGACGTGCAGGAGCTGCTGAGCGACTCGGGCCTCGGCCGCGAGATGCACGTGATCGTCGGCCAGGGGCAGCTCGACAACGTGCTGCAGGCGACGCCCGCCGACAGGCGCGGCTACATCGAGGAGGCCGCGGGCATCCTCAAGCACCGCCGCCGCAAGGAGAAGACGCTCCGCAAGCTCGACGCGATGCAGGCCAACCTCACGCGCCTGCAGGACCTCACCGGCGAGATCCGCCGGCAGCTCAAGCCCCTCGGGCAGCAGGCCGAGATCGCGAAGGAGGCCGCCACCATCCAGGCGACCGTGCGCGACGCCCGCGCCCGCCTGATCGCCGCGGAGGTGATCGGCCTGCGCGCCCAGCTCGACTCCTCGGCCCGCTCCGAGTCGGAGCGCAAGTCCGAGCGCATCGTGCTGCAGGAGCAGCTCGAGCAGGCGCAGCTGCGCGCGAGCCGCATCGAGGCCTCGATGGTGGGCGACGACGTCGACCGCGCCCGCAACGTCGCGCACGCGCTCGAGCGCGAGCTCTCGCGCCTGCAGTCGCTGCACGCGCTCGCCGGGCAGCGCCTGGCGCTGCTCGAGGAGGCGCCGGAGGCCGGCGACGCCGCGCCGCTCGTCACCCCCGAGATGGTGCAGGCGGCGCGCGACGAGGCGGCCGCCATGCACGAGCGGGTGACGGATGCCGAGGGCCGGCTCGGGAAGGCCGCGTCGGCGACCGCGCTGGCGCGCGCCAACCTCGACTCGCTCGACGAGGAGATCGCCGCGCAGGCGGCGCTCGTCTCGAAGCACGACCTGGAGGCCGCCGGGCACCGCTCGAAGGTCGAGGTCGCGGCCTCGACGCTCGCCGCCCGCGAGGCCGAGGTGACGCGGCGCGAGGCGGCGCTCGGCAACGCCGAGCAGCGGCTCGCCGAGGCGACCGCGGCCGCCGAGGACGCCGGCGACGAGCAGGAGGCGGGCGACGCCGAGTCGCTCTCGGTCGCCTACCGCGACGCCGACGAGTCGCAGGCGCGCCTCTCGACCGCGCTCGACGAGCGGCGCGAGGCGCTGCACGCGGTGGAGCGCGAGCGCGACGCCGTCGCCGCCCGCACCTCGGCCCTGAGCCTCGCGCTGTCGAAGGCCAACGCATCCGCCGGCATCATCGACGCGGGCCTCGACGGCGTCGCGGGGCTCGTGGCGGAGCGCGTGAAGGTGAAGAAGGGCTACGAGGCGGCGATCGCGGCGGCGCTCGGCACGCTCGGCGAGGCCGTGCTGGCCGACACGCGCGAGGCGGCGGCCGCGGCGATCGAGCACGCGCATGCAGGCAGGCTCGGGCGCATCGAGGCGGTCGTCGGCGATGCCGAGCCGATGACCCCGAAGCCCGCGAAGGTCGACGGCGCCGTGCACGCGCCGACGGTGGTGGATGCGCCGGCCGGCGTGCAGGGCGTGCTCGCGCACACCTTCGTCGTCGACACGCTCGAGGCCGCGCGCGAGGCCTGGCCCGCCCTCGCGGCGCTCGACCTGGGCGGCCCGGTGACGGTCGTCACCAAGCGCGGCGACTACGTGAGCGAGCACCTCATGCGCGGCGGCTCGGACGACGCGCAGTCGCGGCTCGAGCTCATCGCCGAGCGCGACGCGGCGACCGAGCGGCTCGAGGAGCTCTCGACCGCCATCGAGCGCGAGGGCGGGGCGCTCGAGGATGCCCGGCAGGCGCATCAGCAGGCCAAGCGGGCGGCGGCGGATGCGCTCGAGGCGCTGCGTGCGCACGACGCGGCCTCGGCGGCGCGGGGTGAGCAGCGCAGCCGGGCGCGCGCCCGGCTCGAGTCGGCGAGCGGCGAGCACGAGCGCGCCGCGGCGGCGCTCGGCGAGGCCAGGCGCGGCATCGAGGAGGCGCAGCGCGGCGTGGAGGCCGCCGAGCAGGCGCTCGAGCGCTTCGAGGCGAAGCCGCGGCCGATGCTCGACGCCTCGGCCCGCGACGGCCTGCTGGGCGAGCTCGAGGCCGCTCGGGGCGGCGAGACCGACCTGCGCATCGAGCTCGAGACCGCGCGGGAGCGGGTGCGCGCGGAGCTCGCGCGCGCCGACTCGCTCGAGCGCGACGTCGAGGCGCAGCGCGCCCGCGCCGAGGAGGCCGCGCGCCGCGCCGTGCTGCGCGAGCGGCAGCGCGAGCAGGCCGCCAGGGTGCTCGCGGCCATCCCGCCGGTGCTGGCGGTCGCCGAGCGCAGCGTGCAGGAGGCACGGGGCGTGCTCGCCGAGCGCGAGGCCGCGCGCCGCGACCGCAGCGAGGAGCTCACGCGGCTGCGCCGCGACGAGGGCGGCCTGCGCGAGCGGCTGCAGGAGCTCACGGAGCACGTGCACGTGGCCGAGATGGAGGCCTACGAGCAGCGGTTGCACCTGTCGAACCTGCTCGAGCGCGCCGGCAGCGAGCTCGGCCTCGAGGAGCAGGTGCTGGTCGCCGAGTACACCCCCGCAGAGGAGTGGGACCGCAAGGCCGAGCAGGCCCGGCTGCAGGAGGCCGAGCGCAAGCTCGGCAGGCTCGGCCGCGTCAACCCGCTCGCGCTCGAGGAGTTCGAGGCGCTCGAGCAGCGCCACACCTTCCTCACCGAGCAGCTCGCCGACCTCGCCAAGACCCGCACCGACCTCGAGCAGATCATCGCCGACCTCGACGAGACGATGGAGACGATCTTCGCCACGGCGTTCGAGGACACGAAGGCGGCGTTCGCCGAGGTCTTCCCGATCCTGTTCCCGGGCGGCTCCGGCGCGCTCGCGCTCACCGACCCCGACAACCTGCTCGAGACCGGCATCGAGGTGACGGTGCGCCCGGCGGGCAAGAAGATCGACCGCATCTCGCTGCTCTCGGGCGGCGAGCGCTCGCTCGCGGCGGTCGCGCTCATGGTGGCGATCTTCAAGGCCCGGCCGAGCCCGTTCTACATCATGGACGAGGTCGAGGCGGCGCTCGACGACGCGAACCTCGGCCGGCTGCTGACGGTGTTCGAGCAGCTGCGCGAGTCGAGCCAGCTGATCATCATCACGCACCAGAAGCGCACGATGGAGATCGCCGACGCCCTCTACGGCGTCTCGATGCGGCAGGACGGCGTCTCGGCGGTCGTCGGCCAGCGCACGAAGCGCGAGACCGTCGACGCGTAGCGCCGCAACGCTCGAGCCACTCGCGCACCACCGTCACCGGTTGAGGATGGATTGCGGATCTGTCGCGGGATGAGGACGGATCCTCCTCTTCCTGGAACCCGTCCTCATCTCGCAACGCGATCGGCGCGCTGGCCGACTCAGTCCCGCAGCGAGCTGAGCACCTGCACGACGCCGGTGCCGTAGATGTCGTCGAAGCCTGCCTGGATGGAGCCGTCGTCGTAGAGCACCTGCAGCTCGTAGTGCCCGTCCATCGGCCCATGGCCGAAGAAGTCGCCGCGGTCGAGCGTGAGGAGATCAGCCTGGATCTCCATCAGCTGCTCGTCGGACACCGTGACGGCGGAGTCGACCGCGGGCGGCGACCAGACATCGATGGGCTGCGGTGGGGCATCGACGGTGAAGACCTCGCCGTCCCAGGTTCCGGAGACCACGCCCGTGACCCAGCGCGTGCCCTGCGCCTCTTCGGACTCGAGCACCGTCCAGTCGAAGCCGATCAGCGGCAGCCCATCGCAGCTCGGCGGAGCGGTCGCGCCGACATCGCCGACGCAGAGCACGTCGCCCTCGTCGCGCTCGAGCACGGTTCCTGCGCCGCTGACCGCGCTCCGCGGGGTGGGACGAGGCAGCTCCGCGAGCCTCGCCTGCGCCGCCGGGCCCGTGACCACCGTCACCTCGCCGGACGCCGTGGCCGCGGGCTCCTCCGGTGCACCCCGCAGCGCCGACGCCACGAACACGACGCCGTCGCCGTACACCGCGTCGATCGCCTGCTGCATCGAGCCGTCGTCCCAGATCACGTCGAGCACGACGATGCCGTCCTGGCCGCGGGCGCCGAGGACGTCCACGCGCTCGAGCGTCGACAGGTCGGCCAGCACCGCCTCGACCGTGGCGTCGTCGAGCTCGCCGGCGGGCACCTCGATCGCCGGCAGCGTGATCGCCGCGGCGCTCATCGGCTCGCCGGTCTGGAAGAACGCGTAGCCGACCGACTCGTAGAGCCCCTCGAGCGCCACGCCCTGCGCCCAGCGCACGCCGCCAGTCTCCTGGTGCTCGAACCGCTCCCAGTCCCATTCGTGCAGCTCCGGGCCCTCGCACTGCGGCGGCGCCGACTCTGCGACGGCGCCGAGGCAGAGGATCGTGCCGTCACCCTGTTCGAGCACCGTGCCGATCGCCAGCACCGCGGTCGTGGGGCCGGGCTCCGGCAGCTCGGCCAGTGCGGCCTGCGCCGCGGCGCCGGTGACGATCGGCGCTGCCGGCGCGGCGTCGTCGTCCGAGCCGGTGCCCGCGGCAGCGCAGCCCGTGACGGTGACGGCGATGGCGAGGGCTGCGACGCCGCCGATGGTGAGCCTGCTCATGGCCTCACGGTAGGCCGAAGCCGCGCGAGCCGCATCCCAACCTTTCGTGCCCCTCGCGCGTCACCGAGCGGTCAGCGCGGCAGCCGCCCCTCGTGCAGCATGCCATCCGGGTCGGCGGCGTCGCGGATCGCGCGCAGCCGAGCGAGCTCGGCGTCGGCGGCGCAGCGGTCGAGCGTGTCGCCCGGCTCGAGGAAGGTGGGCACCATGCGCTCCGAGGCGCTCGGCCGCAGCAGCGCGTCGAGGCCGGCGAGGCTCGCGGCGCCCGGCTCGGGCGGCGTGCCCGGGAACTGCGGCGCGAGCCCCATCGCGAGCCACGCGGCGCCCTCGAGCGTCGCGAACGCGGGCCGCCGCGGCGCGTCGAGCTCGCCGCCGAGCATGCGCAGGTTGATGCCGACGAGCGCCTGCTGCGCGGGCTCGGCGTGGAACGCGAACAGCGCGTCGACCGTCGCGTCGTCGAGCGACGCCAGCGCGATCGAGCCGCCGCGGTTCGGCGAGGGCTCGGTGGGCTCCATCGACGACGCGACCATCGCCGCCTGCGAGGTGGGTCCGAGCTGCTCGTGCTGCGGCGCGGCCGCGCGGCGCACCCCGTCGAGCACCGCGAGCGCGGCCTCGTCGAGCGCGAGGGCCTCGACCGTCACGAAGCTCCTGCCGCGCACCGCCTCCGGCAGCATCGGCGCATCCGGCATCCGCATCGAGTTCGCGAACACGTTGAGGCCGGCGGGCGCATGCGCGGCGACGTCGCGCAGCGCGCGCAGCACGGCCGGCCCGTCGGCGGCCGCGAAGGTCAGCGAGCCGCCCAGCAGCTGCGGCGCCTCGAGCAGCTCGAGCTCGAGCTCGGTGACGATGCCCACGGTCCCGCCGGCGCCCCGCAGCGCCCACATCGTGTCGGGGTCGGATGCGTCGTCGACGCGCTCGTGCGTGCCGTCCGGCCGCAGGATCCACGCGGCGCGCAGCGATTGGGCGCCGAGCCCGGCCGATCGGCTGAGCCACGAGTGGCCGCCGCCGAGCGTGTAGCCGGTGGCGCTCACCGCCGGGTTCGTGCCGGCGGGCACGGCGAGGCCGGTGCCGTCGAGCGCGGCGATCACCGCGCCCCACCACACGCCGGCGCCGATGACGGCCGTGCGCGCATCCGCATCGATCTCGAGCCGGTCGAAGGCGGCGGTGCGCACCAGGATCGCGCCCTCGAGGCTGCTCGCGGCGCCGTGGCCGCTCGGCTGCACGGCGACGGTCGCGCCGGCATCGCGGGCGGCGAGCAGCACCGCGCGCAGGTCGTCGACGTCGGCCGGGTGCGCGATGGCGGCCGGCCGCTGGTCGATCGAGAGGTTCCAGGGGGAGCGCTCGGCGTCGTAGCCGGGGTCGGCCGGCAGCGTCGCGCGGCCGGTCAGCGAGCCGGCGAGAGAGGGCAGCGGATGGGGGAGTGAACGGTGTTCTGCAGTCACGCCGCGAAGGTACTCCTCACGACTGACGCGCACCAGGCGCGAGCGATGGGAGGATCGACGCCGTGACCGATCGCGACGAGCTCTTCTCCCGGCTCCGCCGCCGTCCCGACGTCGAGGATCCCGCGCTGCAGGCGCACGACGCCTCCGACGCGCTCATCCTCGACGAGGCGGCGAAGCAGCGCCCGCGGCTGGGCGAGGTGGTCGTCATCGGCGACCGCCACGGGGCGCTCACGCTCGGCGCGCTGCAGGCGGGCGCGACCGGCGTGCGCGTGCACCAGGACGTCATCGTCGGCGAGCGCGCCCTGGACGCGAACGCGGCCGAGCTGGGCGACCTGCTGCCCGGCGCCGGCGGCTACGCCCACCACCCGCTCGACGCCTCGCTCGTCGAGGGCGCCGGGCTCGTGCTGCTGCAGCTGCCGCGCGCGCTCGACGCGCTCGACGAGATCGCCGAGCTCATCGCCACGCACGCCGACGAGCGCGTGCGCGTCATCGCCGGCGGCCGCGTCAAGCACATGTCGATGAGCATGAACGCGCTGCTGGGCCGCTCGTTCCGGCACGTGCACGCGAGCCTCGGCCGGCGCAAGTCGCGCGTGCTGCACGCCGAGGGCCCGCTGCGGCCCGGCATCAGCTGGCCGCGCACCCGCCGCCACGAGGTCGCCGGCCGTCCGCTCACGGTCGTCGCGCACGGCGCGGCCTTCGCCGGCACGTCGGTCGACATCGGCGCCCGGACGCTGCTGCAGCACCTCGACCAGATGCCGGATGCGCGCGGCGCGATCGACCTGGCGTGCGGCACGGGCGTGCTGGGCGTCGCGCTCGCGCTCGCCCGGCCCGAGCTGCGCGTGCTCGCCACGGATGCCTCGGCCGCCGCGATCGCCTCGACGCGGGCGACCGCCGAGGCCAACGGCGTCGCCGGCCGGGTGACCGCCCGGCGGGCCGACGGCCTCGAGGGCGTCGCCGACGCATCCGCAGAGCTCATCCTGCTCAATCCGCCGTTCCACGTCGGCGCCGCCGTGCACACCGGCGCCGCCGAGCGCCTCATCGCCGACGCCGGCCGCGCGCTGGCGCCCGGCGGCGAGCTCTGGTGCGTGTGGAACAGCCCGCTCGGCTACCGGCCGCTGCTCGAGCGCGTCGGCGAGACGCGGCAGGTGAGCCGCAACGCGAAGTTCACCGTCACGGCGACCCGCCGGTGACCGGTGGCGCGCGCGGTCGCCGCGAGTTCACCGCGGTCGAGGAGGCCATCGACCGGGCAGCGCACCGCCTGCTCGACGGCCGCGGCCGCTCCCGCTGGCGCCGCGCCGTCATCGAGCTGGGCGTGTTCGGCCTCAAGCAGGGCTGGGCGGCGATCTTCGGCGGCCTGCTGCTCGCGTGCATCCTCGCGGCGCGGCTGTGGTGGCCCGACGACGCCCCGATCGCCCGCAACGACGCACTGACGATCGCGGCCGTCGTCATCCAGGTCGCGATGCTCGCGCTCCGGCTCGAGACGCTGCGCGAGCTGTGGGTGGTGCTGCTCTTCCACGTGGCCGGCACGGTGATGGAGCTGTTCAAGACCGACGTCGGCTCCTGGGCCTACGAGGCGGAGGGGATGCTGCGCATCGGCGGCGTGCCGCTGTTCTCGGGCTTCATGTACGCCGCTGTCGGCTCGTACATGGTGCGCACGATGCGCATGTTCGACCTGCGCTTCACCCGCTACCCGCCGATGTGGGCGACCATCCTGGTCGCGGCGTGCATCTACGCCAACTTCTTCACCCACCACTTCATCTGGGATCTCCGCTGGGTGCTCGTGGCCGCCGTGCTGGTGCTGTGGGGCGGATGCGTCATGCGGTTCCGCGTGCTGCGCTCGCACCTGCGCATGCCGGTCGTGGTCGCGTTCGGCCTCGTCGCCGTGGTGATCTGGGGCGCCGAGAACCTCGCGACGCTCGGGGGAGCCTGGCTCTACCCCAACCAGATGGACGGCTGGGAGCCGGTCTCGGGCAGCAAGGTCGTCAGCTGGTTCCTGCTGATGATCCTGTCGGTCGTGCTGGTGACGCTCGTGCACCGGCCGCGGGGGCCGGAGCCGGCACCGGAAGTTCACCTGCAGGACGCAGACACGCCGCCTGCGGTGCACCGCGGCGCCAGCGACGACTGATCCAATGGGAACAAGGAACCCGGCCACGTATGAGGTGGCCGGGCTTCGTGCTTCACGGGCCCGCTCGCGCCGGCTCCCGGGGCCCGGTGCAGCACCCGCAGATGGGTGGAGGCCCCGAGCGGTATGAGCGTTCGGGGCCTCCGCTCCTCCCTGAGGAGGAACACCTTCCGAAGAAGGTTCGATCATCATGCGGGTCGACCGCCGGGCGCCGCAAGCCCCGGGCCGGAAGTCACTTCAAGCGATGGTCGAGGCTTGCCGCCGCCCAGCACCGCAGCATGAGCGCCGAGCGGTGCCCGGCGCAGTCGGCCGCGAGCTCGGCCAGGTCGACGATGCCGAGGTGCCGCGCGCCCTTCCGCACCGCGACGTCGCCCATCAGCAGCACGTCGGGGTCGCCCATGCGCAGCGAGAGGTAGCCGACCGTCCACGGCCCGATGCCCTTGAGCTCGAGCAGCAGCGCCCGCATGCGCTCGAGCTCGGGCGGCGGGCCGGCGACCGCCGGCGCCGGCAGCTGGATCGCGCCGCTCGCCACCGCCTCCGCGGCCCGCCGCACGGCGGCGGTCTTCGCCGCCGGCCCGCGCAGCACCTCGGCGCCCTCGGCCACCTGGGCCATGGTGGGGAACAGCCGGTCGATGCCGTCCGTCGCGAGCGCGGCGGGCAGCGGCTCGCCGAGCGTCGCGAGCAGGCCCAGCTGCAGCGTGGCGGCGGCCACGGTGATCTGCTGGCCGACGATCGCTCGCACGAGCATCTCGTGCGCGTCCGCGCAGCCGGGCTGCGCCAGGGCGGGCCGCTGCGCGATCGCCTCGGCCAGCAGCGGAGCGCCGTGCCGGCCCGCGGCCCACGCGAGCCGCTCGTCGGCCGCGCGCCGCGCATCCGCCCCCGTGAGGTCGAACAGCCGCGCGAGGTCGGCGTCGGCGGTGGCCGCCGCCTCGCCCGTGACGGCGACGGATGCGACGCGCGGCCCCGGCAGGGATCTGCGGTAGCCGCCGGGGGAGACGAGCTCGACGCCCGGCACCGCGCGCGGCGCGAGCCACGCGAGGATGCCGGGCGCCCCCGTCACGCGATCAGACGTTCCGCTCGTCGCGCTCGTCGAACTCGCGGCCCTCGCGCATGCGGCGGCGCAGCTCGTCGAGGTCCTCGGGCTCCATGTCCTCGCGAGCGGCTTCGCGCAGCACGTCCTCCGAGAAGTCGGCGGCGGGCGCCTCCTTGCCCTGCGCGTCGATGACGGTCAGCGAGCCGGTGCCGGAGTGCTCCACCCGCAGCGGGCGGCGGAACGAGTTCCCGGTCGCGTCGACGATGTGGTAGTGGCCGTCGGCGCCCACCTCGGCCTCCGAGGGGCCCAGGTGGAGCGAGGCGTCGCCCGTCTTCCTGGCGTCGGCGCGCAGCTTGATGAGCGAGGCGACGGTCGCGACGACCATCGACGCGAGGATGACCAGCAGCGAGTGCCAGGTCTCGATGTGGGGCACCCACT
The DNA here is from genome assembly GCA_007988785.1 of Agrococcus baldri. Lineage (GTDB taxonomy): Bacteria > Actinomycetota > Actinomycetes > Actinomycetales > Microbacteriaceae > Agrococcus > Agrococcus baldri_A. The sequence goes on along the minus strand of BJUU01000001.1, from coordinate 131,741 downwards.
CGATGGGCTGGCCGCCGTTGATGAACGGCAGGTCGTTGGACTCCATGGCGTGGAAGACGAGCTTCACGCCGATGAAGCCGAGGATCGCCGCGATGCCGTAGTGCAGGTACACCAGCCGGTCGAGCAGGCCGCCGAGCAGGAAGTAGAGCTGGCGCAGTCCCATGAGCGCGAAGATGTTGCAGGCGAAGACCAGGAACGGGTCGGTCGTGATCGAGAAGATCGCGGGGATCGAGTCGATCGCGAACAGCAGGTCGGTCATGCCCAGCGCCAGGATCACCAGCAGGAACGGCGTGAAGAAGCGCGTGCCGTCGATCTCGACCCTGGCCTTGCCGCCGTGCCACGTCTCGGTGAAGTTGAATCGCCGCTTCATCGTGCGGATGAGCAGGTTGTCCTTCTCGCCGGCCTCGTCCTCGCCGCCGAAGGCCTGCTTCCAGGCCACGTAGACGAGGTAGGCGCCGAAGATGTAGAAGAGCCACGAGAGCGACTCGACCAGCTGCACGCCGACGACGATGAAGATGCCGCGCAGCACGATGGCGATCAGGATGCCGATCATCAGCACGCGCTGCTGCATCTCCTTCGGCACCGCGAAGCGGCTGAGGATGATGATGAAGACGAAGAGGTTGTCGATCGAGAGCGAGTACTCGAGCAGCCAACCGGTGACGAACTCGCCGGCCTTCACCCCGTCGCCCATCAGCCACAGCACCCCGGCGAACACGAGCGCGAGCGAGACGTAGACGACCACCCAGCCGGTCGCCTCCTTCATCGAGGGCACGTGCGGCCGCTTGATGACGATGAGCAGGTCGAAGACGAGGATGGCGACCAGGATCGCCATGGAGGCGATCTCGAAGATCTGATACGGAGTCAAGCGCAGGGCCTCTCAGGAGCAGGGAATGGCGGGCGCGAACGTCTCTCCCGCGCTGTGCGCGCCGCCGCGACCGGGCGCTCCAGGGAGCTCCGTGATGACGATCGCGGCGTGACGGGATACTCCCCTTCGCCAGGGACCGAGTCTAGCGGTCGGGCCGCCTAGCATGGAGCCATGGCAGCGAAGTGGTCACTCTCCGGCGCCCTGAGGGGCATGTTCCAGCGCGAGACGATCACCGAGGAGACCTGGGACGACCTCGAGACGGCGCTCATCACCGCCGACTTCGGCCCCGACATCACCGAGCAGCTCATCGACGCGCTGCGGGCCGACGTCGAGCGGCTGAAGGTCGACGACCCCAAGGACCTCAGGCGCATGCTGCGCGAGCGGCTCGAGGAGCGCTTCGCCGAGTACGACCCGACGCTGTCGCTGCAGGAGCGGCCGGCGGTCATCCTGGTGGTGGGCGTCAACGGCGTCGGCAAGACCACCACGATCGGCAAGCTCGCGCGCTTCCTGATCGTGAACGGCCAGTCGGTCGTGGTCGGCGCCGCCGACACCTTCCGCGCAGCCGCCGTCGAGCAGCTCGCCACCTGGGCGCAGCGCGCCGGGAGCGCGATCGTGCGGCCGGAGCGCGAGGGCCAGGACCCCGCATCCGTCGCCTTCCAGACCGTCGAGGCCGCGAAGACCCACGGGCACACGATGTGCATCATCGACACCGCCGGCCGGCTGCACACCAAGGGCGGGCTGATGGATGAGCTCGGCAAGATCAAGCGCGTGATCGAGAAGCAGTCGCCGATCGCCGAGGTGCTGCTGGTGCTCGACGCCACCACCGGGCAGAACGGGGTGAGCCAGGCGCAGGCCTTCATCGAGCACGCGGGCATCACGGGGCTCGTGGTGACGAAGCTCGACGGCAGCGCCAAGGGCGGCTTCATCCTCGCGGTGCAGGAGCGCACCGGCATCCCCATCAAGCTCATCGGCCAGGGCGAGGGCATCGACGACCTGACGGGCTTCACGAGCCACGTGTTCGTCGAGCAGCTGGTCGGCTAGCTCAATCCGCCGTGTCGGGCTGCGTCAGCGCTCCCACGATCGTCAGCCTGCCGTCGTCGATGCGGCCGCGATCCTCGGTGATGACGGTCGCGTGGGCGCCCCGCACCCACAGCAGCCCCGTCGCGTCGCCGCGACCGGCGTGGCCCACGATGCCGAAGTCGCTGCCCGGCAGCCGCCGCCCCGCGGTGCCGGGGTGCGCCGAGAGCAGCTCGGGGGTCGCGACCGCGACGGTGCCGGTCTGCACGGTGCCGTAGGCGCTCAGCACGATCGGGCCCCAGGTGGCGTGCAGCCGCCGCACGAGGTCGGCGTCGATGTCCTCTCCCGCCACCATGATGCGGCGCAGCCGCGGGGGCGCCTCGCCACTGCGCTCGAGCTCGTCGAGGATGCCGGTGAGCTGCCTTGGCGAAGCCGAGAGCACCGACACGAAGCGCTCACGGATGATGCGGATGCGGTCGGCCGCCGGCGTGTGCGCGGCGCTCACGAGCGTCGCGCCGGCGAGCAGCGCCATGCCGAGCAGCTGCAGCCCCTGGCCGCGGTGCGGGGGAGCGCACGCGAGCACCACGTCGGTGCCCTCGATGCCGAGGCGATCGTGCAGGCCCGCGAGCTGCCGCAGCCCCTGCACGCCCATGGCGCCCTGCACGTGCGTCGTGATCGTGCCCGCCGCCGTCATCGAGGGCAGCACGATGCGGGCGCGGTGGCGGGTGCGGCCGAGGCCGGAGCCGTCGGTCGAGGCCCACGCCATCACCTGCTCGGAGCTCGCCGTCGGCCCGCGGTGCCACGCGGGCGCCTCGCCGTCGTGGATGAGCAGGGCGTCGCGCGGCACGGCGCGGGCGTAGTCGTCGAGCAGCCGCGGGCTCAGCGGCATGACGTCGAGCCCGAGCCGGGCGACGGCGATGAGCGCCACCTGCATCGCGGGCCCCGCGCACGCGAGCACGACCGGCCGCGGGCGGCGCTCGAGCGGGCCGAGGTAGAGCACCGCCGCGACGCCCTCCGCGGCGCGCCAGAGCTCGCGGAAGGTCGCGCTCCAGGCGTCGACCACGAGCCCCGGGCGATCGGCGTGCACCCGGGCGGCGTGCCGGGCGAGCGCGGTGATCGTGATCCCGTGGCCGCGCACGCTGCGCCACAGCGACCGTGCGTGCGTCGGCGGCATGCCTCGAAGGCGCATGCGTGACCCCCTCTGCGGTGACGCCACCAGCATGGCAGGCCGAAGGTAGACTGGTCGGCACCATGGCTGCGTTCGGTTCACTCTCCACTCGACTCACCGAGACCCTCGCCAAGCTCCGCACGAAGGGCAAGCTCTCCGCGTCGGACGTCGACGGGACGGTGCGCGAGATCCGTCGTGCGCTGCTCGACGCCGACGTCGCGCTCGAGGTGGTCAAGTCCTTCACCGCCGCCGTGCGCGAGCGCGCGCTCGGCGCCGAGGTCTCCGAGGCGCTGAACCCGGCGCAGCAGGTCGTGAAGATCGTCAACGACGAGCTCGTCGGCATCCTGGGCGGCGAGAGCCGGCAGCTGCAGCTTGCGAAGCAGCCGCCGACCGTCATCATGCTCGCGGGCCTGCAGGGCGCGGGCAAGACGACGCTCGCCGGCAAGCTCGCGAAGCACCTGCGCGGCAAGGGCCACCAGCCGCTGCTGGTCGCGAGCGACCTCCAGCGCCCCAACGCCGTCACCCAGCTGCAGGTCGTCGGCGGCCAGGCGGGCGTGCAGGTCTACGCGCCCGAGCCCGGCAACGGCATCGGCGACCCCGTCAAGGTCGCGCGCGACGGCGTGGCGGAGGCGAAGCGCCGCCAGTACGACATCGTCATCGTCGACACCGCCGGCCGCCTCGGCGTCGACGCCGACATGATGCAGCAGGCCGCGGACATCCGTCGTGCCGTGCAGCCCGACGAGGTGCTGTTCGTCATCGACGCGATGATCGGTCAGGACGCGGTGGCCACGGCCAGGGCCTTCCAGGAGGGCGTCGACTTCACGGGCGTCGTGCTGACGAAGCTCGACGGCGACGCGCGCGGCGGTGCCGCGCTCTCGATCCGCGGCCTGACGGGCAAGCCGATCATGTTCGCCTCCACGGGCGAGACGCTCGACGACTTCGAGCCCTTCCACCCGGATCGCATGGCGAGCCGCATCCTCGACCTCGGCGACATCCTCACCCTCATCGAGCAGGCGCAGAAGGCCTTCGACGAGGACGAGGCGCACCGCCTCGCCGAGGCGATCGCGACCGACGGCTTCACGCTCGAGGACTTCCTGAAGCAGATGCAGCAGCTGCGCAAGGCGGGCAACTTCAAGCAGATGCTCGGCATGCTGCCCGGCGCCAAGGGCATGCGCGAGGCGATCGACTCCTTCGACGAGCGCGAGCTGGTGCGCACCGAGGCGATCATCCAGTCGATGACCCCGCAGGAGCGCAAGCAGTCGAAGATCCTCAACGGCTCCCGCCGCGTGCGCATCGCGCGCGGCGCCGGCGTCACGGTGACCGACGTCAACCAGCTGATGGCGCGCTTCGAGCAGGCGGCCAAGATGATGAAGACGGTCGCCAAGGGCGGCGTGCCGCAGATGCCCGGGATGGGCCCGATGCCCGGCATGCGCCAGAGCAAGAAGGTGCAGAAGCAGGGCAAGCAGCAGCGGCGCAGCGGCAACCCGGCCAAGCGCACGGCCGAGCCGGTGCAGCCCGCAGCGCCGCAGGGGAGCGCTTTCGGCAAGCCCAAGGCGGAGGGGGCGTTCGGCGAGCTCTCCGAGACGGATCAGGCCGCGCTGCAGCGCATGCTCGGCAACGGCTGAGACGCACCGCCTGCCGCTGACCCGGCACGCTCGCCTCCGCCGGGGTCGGCGCTCGCATCGCCCGGCGCGAAAAATTTAGGTTAGGCTTGCCTTATCTGACAATGCCTGACCAAGGAGACCCCATGCCCGTGAAGCGATCCCTCGCCTCGCTCTCGCTGCTCGCCGCATCCGCCGTCGTGCTCGCCGGCTGCACGGCCACCGATGCCGCCCCAGCAGCGAGCACGGGCGCCGCCGCCGAGACCATCCAGGTCGAGGACAACAGCGGCACGCAGACCGTCCCGGCAGCCCCGAGCTCGGTCGTCGCGCTCGACAATCGCACCTTCGAGACGCTCTCGGACTGGGGCGTCGAGCTCTCGGCGGCCGCCGTCGCGCTCATGCCGGAGACGATCGCCTACACGCAGGACGACTCGATCGTCGACATCGGCAACCACCGCGAGCCCAACCTCGAGCTGATCGTCGCCGCCGAGCCCGACCTGGTCATCAGCGGTCAGCGCTTCTCCGACCGGGACGCCGACATCGCCGCGCTCGTGCCCGACGCGGCCGTCCTGCAGCTCGAGCCGCGCGACGGGGAGCCCTTCGACGAGGAGCTGCGCCGCCAGGTGACGGTGCTCGGCGAGGTCTTCGGCAAGCAGGCGGAGGCCGAGCAGCTCGTCGCCGACTTCGATGCCGCCATCGAGCGCGCCGCGAACGCCTACGACGCCTCACAGAAGGTCATGGCCGTCACGACCACCGGCGGCGAGATCGGCTACCTCGCTCCCTCGGTCGGCCGCACGCTCGGCCCGATCTTCGACATCCTCGGCATGACGCCGGCGCTCGAGGTCGACGGCTCCACCGACGACCACCAGGGCGACGACATCTCGGTCGAGGCCATCGCAGACTCCAACCCGGACTGGATCCTGGTGATGGATCGCGACGCCGCCGTGGGCGCCGACGACCCGGCCTTCGCGCCGGCCGCCGACATCCTCGAGGGCTCCGAGGCGCTCACGGGCGTCACCGCGGTGCAGGAGGGCAACCTCGTCTACATGCCCGCCGACACCTACACGAACGAGGGCATCCAGACGTACACCGAGTTCCTGAACGGCTTCGCCGACGCGCTCGAGGCCAGCTGACACGAGTCGCACGCGCGCGATGGCGGGGCGGCACGGGCCCCGCCATCGGCGCGGTCGGAGGAGATGAGGATGGGCGAGGCATGACGGATGCGGCGGTGGCACCGCGCGTGCGCAGCAGTCGGCGGCTGCTCGACTGGCGACTGCTGGTCGGCGTCGTGGTGGTCGCGGGACTGCTCGTGGTCTCGCTCTTCACGGGCGTCTACGACGTGGTCGGTGCCGAGGGCGGCGGCGAGATGTTCGCGATCACCCGCATCCCGCGCACGGTCGCGCTCGTGCTCGCCGGCGCGGCGATGGCCATGTGCGGCCTCGTCATGCAGCTGCTGACGCAGAACCGCTTCGTCGAGCCCACCACCACCGGCGCCACCGAGTGGGCGGGCCTCGGGCTGATGCTGGTGATGATCGCCGTGCCGGGCGCGGGCATCCTGCCGCGCATGACGGGCGCGATCGTCGCCGCCTTCATCGGCACGATGGTCTTCTTCCTCTTCCTGCGGCGGGTGTCGCTGCGGGCCTCCCTCATCGTGCCGATCGTCGGCATCATGCTGGGCGCGGTGGTCTCCGCCGTCTCCACGTTCATCGCGCTGCAGACCGACATGCTGCAGAGCCTCGGCGTCTGGTTCGCGGGCAGCTTCACCTCGGTGCTGCGCGGCCAGTACGAGTTCCTCTGGGTGGTCGCGGTCGTCGCCGTCGCGGTGTTCGTGATCGCCGACCGCTTCACGGTCGCGGGCCTGGGCGAGGAGATCGCCACGAACGTCGGCCTCGACTACCAGCGCGTGGTGCTGCTGGGGGCGGGGCTCGTCGCGGTCGCGACCGGCGTCGTCACGGTGATCGTCGGCAGCCTGCCCTTCCTCGGCCTCATCGTGCCCAACGTCGTCTCGATGGTGCGCGGCGACGACCTGCGCAGCAACCTGCCGTGGGTGTGCCTGGTCGGCGTCGCCATCGTCACCGTCTGCGACCTCGTCGGCCGCACGATCATCGCGCCCTTCGAGGTGCCCGTCTCGCTCATCCTTGGCGTGCTCGGCGCCGTCGTGTTCGTCGCCCTCCTGCTGCGGCAGCGCCGTCGTGGCTGAGCGGCGCGCCGTGCGCGACGACCTGGCCGCGGCGGGCACCCTGCCGCCCCGGACGTCCGCCGCCCTCCCGACCCGCAGGGCGCGGCTGCGCTACCGCGTGGTGCTGGCGACGCTCATCGTGCTCGCCGCCGGCTTCGCCTTCGGCCTGCTCGCCTGGGACAACCCGATGCCGGTCGGCACCGAGGGCTTCTGGCGCATCGCCGAGATGCGCGTCACGAGCGTGATCGTGATGGCCGTCGTCGCCGTCTGCCAGGCGGTCGCGACGGTCAGCTTCCAGACCGTCACGAACAACCGCATCATCACGCCGTCGATCATGGGCTTCGAGTCGCTCTACACCGCGGTGCAGACCTCGGCCGTCTACTTCCTCGGCATCGCCGGCATCATCGCGCTGCAGGGCGTGCCGCAGTTCGTGCTGCAGGTGGCGCTGATGGTCGGCTTCTCGCTGCTGCTCTACGGCTGGCTGCTCTCGGGCCGCTACGGCAGCCTGCCGGTGATGCTGCTGATCGGCATCGTCATCGGCGGCGGGCTGGGCTCGGTCTCGGCCTTCATGCAGCGGCTGCTGACGCCGAGCGAGTTCGACGTGCTGAGCGCGCGACTGTTCGGCAATGTCTCGAACGCCGACCCCGCCTACCTGCCGGTGGCGATCCCGCTGTGCGTGCTCGCCGCCGGGGCGCTGTGGCTGCGCGCCAGGAAGCTCGACGTGCTCGCGCTCGGTCGCGACGTCAGCATGAGCATGGGGCTGTCGCACCGCTCAGAGCTCATGCAGGTGCTCTTCCTCGTCTCGATCCTGATGGCCGTCTCGACGGCGCTCGTCGGCCCGATGGTGTTCCTCGGCTTCCTGGTCGCCACCCTCGCCTACCAGGCCGCCGACACCTACGACCACCGCCGCATCCTGCCCGTCGCGGTGCTGCTGGCGTTCGTGGTGCTGAGCGGCGCCTACTTCATCATGCGCCACGTGTTCTACGCCGAGGGCGTCGTCTCGATCATCATCGAGCTCATCGGCGGCAGCGTCTTCCTGTTCGTCATCCTCAGAAAGGGCCGGCTGTGATCACGCTCCGGGATGTCCGCAAGGACTACAGCGACGAGGTCTCGATCGGCCCCGTCACGATCGAGATCCCGAAGGGCGGCATCACCGCCCTCATCGGCCCGAACGGCGCCGGCAAGTCGACGCTGCTGACGATGATCGGGCGCCTGCTCGGGCTCGACTCCGGAGCCATCGAGATCGGCGGGCACGACGTGACCCGCACGCGCTCGAAGGATCTCGCGAAGGTCGTCTCGATCCTGCGGCAGGAGAACCACTTCATCACCCGGCTCACGGTGCGGCAGCTGGTCGCGTTCGGGCGCTTCCCGCACTCGCAGGGGCGGCTGACGGCGCACGACGAGCAGCTCGTGAGCCGCGCCATCGACTTCGTCGACCTCGGCGCCCTCGAGCACCGCTACCTCGACGAGCTCTCCGGCGGCCAGCGGCAGCGCGCCTACGTCGCGATGGTGCTCGCGCAGGACACCGAGTACGTGCTGCTCGACGAGCCGCTCAACAACCTCGACATGCGGCACTCCGTGCAGATGATGCGGCATCTGCGACGCGCCGCGGAGGAGCTCGGGCGCACCATCGTGCTGGTCGTGCACGACATCAACTTCGCCGGCCACTACGCCGACCGCATCTGCGCGGTCAAGGACGGCCGGATCGCCGAGTTCGGCACGGCGGCGGAGATCATGACCGACGAGGTGCTCACGCGCGTGTTCGACACGCCCGTGCGGGTCGTCGATGGCCCGAACGGGCCGCTCGCCGTCTACTACTGAGCGCACGGGCAGGCGCGCCGCGTACGGTGGGGGCATGGCACGCATCATCGTCCTCGGCGCCCACGGCAGGGTCGCGCTCCACGCGCTGCGCATGCTCGCGCACGCGGAGCACACCGTCCACGGCGTCATCCGCAACCCCGAGCACGCCCCCGACATCGAGGCGACCGGCGCCGAGCCGGTGCTCGCCGACCTCGAGTCGCTCGAGCAGTCGGCGGTCGACAAGCTGCTGCAGGGCTACGACGTGGTGGTCTGGTCGGCCGGGGCCGGCGGCGGCTCGCCGGAGCGCACGCGCGCCGTGGACCACGACGCGGCCCTCCGGGTGGTGGATGCGGTGGCCCGCTCGGGCGCGCGGCTGCTGATGGTCTCGTACTTCGGCTCGAGCCGCGACCACGGGATGCCCGCAGACAACCCCTTCCACGCGTACGCGGAGGCGAAGTCGCTCGTCGACGCGGGCATCCGCGACTCGGGTGCCGACTGGGTGATCCTGGCGCCCTCCGCGCTCACGAACGAGGACGAGGGCGGCATCGAGATCGACGAGCCCGAGGGCACGATCGACGCCGGCGAGATCCCGCGCGCGACCGTCGCGCGGCTCATCGCCGAGGTCGTCGCCCGGCCAGAGCTGCGCGGCGTCACCATCCGCTGCAACGCGGGCGGGACGCCGGTCGGCGAGGCGCTGGGCGCCTTCGCGTGACCTCTGGTCTCGTGACGCGAGCGGGCTGACGCCCGCGCGCTCCTCGACCGACGGGATGCCCGCGCGCTCGTTGACCGACGGGGACTACAGCTCGATCGAGTACATCGTCGAGCCGTGCTCCTTCGTGTAGCCGAGGCTCGCGTACAGCCCGTGCGCGCCGGAGGGGTTCTCGGTGTCGACGTCGAGCACAGCGGCCTCCATGCCGGCGTCCGCGAACGCGCGCATGCTTGCCGCCAGCGCCGCCAGCGCCGCCTTCCTGCCCCGGTACGCGCGGCGGGTGCCGAGGATCCCGGTGTAGCCGAAGGTGTAGCCGCGCACGGCGAAGTCGGCCTCGAAGCGGCTGTTCAGCGCGTAAGCGACCACGAGCGGCGCGCCCGCGTCGAGCGCGGCGCGCGTGGACGCATCCGTCGCCTCGTCCGCCAGCAGCGCGGCGACGTCGGGCGCGTCGTCGACCACCGCGTACGACCACTCGGGTGCGAACTCGCTGCGGCCGTTGGTCCACTGCTCCATGGTCTGCGGCTGGCTGCCCCAGTGGTCGCGGAAGGCGTCGTTGTGCGCGAGCCTGATGGCGTCGTCGAGCTCGGGGGAGAAGGGCACGAGGCGCAGCGAGCCGGTCAGCTCGACCTGCGGGATCGCCGGCGCGTCACCCGTCAGCGGCCGCTTGAGGTCGGAGAAGTAGCGGCGCGGCTCGAGGCCCGCGTGCAGGTAGAGGCGGTGCTTGGAGGCCGGGTCGTCGTCCTCCGCGTAGGTGCCGATGCGCGCGGGCAGCTGCTTGCCGGAGGCGGCCAGGATCTGCCTCGCGCGGGCCAGCTGCCAGGCCAGCACCTCGCGGCCGATGCCCTCGCCGCGGCGCTCGGGGTGCACGCCGCCGAACGCGAAGGTGCGCACGGTCGTCGTGTCGCCGGGGAACCACGCGACGAAGGCGGTCACGCGCAGGTCGCCGTCGGCGTCGAAGCCGAGCAGCGAATCGTGCTCGAGGTCGCGCCAGGCCGCGCCGAGCTCCTCACGGGTCTCGTCCTCGGTCTCGCGGTAGGGCGCGCCGTCGGCCTCGGCGATGGTGTTGTTCAGCGCGGTCACGCGCGGCACGTCGTCGAGGGTCGCGGGGCGCCAGGCGAGATCGCCCGCGGTGATCTGCGGCAGGGTCGCGGGCGCGGCCGCGCGGTCGGCGATGGGGGAGAGCTGGTGCACGCGACAAGCGTAGGGCCGCCGCGCCGGCAGCGGCACGTAGGCTCGAGGCATGACGGAGCGACCCACCAGGATCGGCGTGCAGCTCTCGCCGCAGCACACCACCATGCAGGCCACGATCGACGCCGCGAGGCGCCTCGAGGAGATGGGGGCCGACGCCGTGTTCGGCTGGGACCACTTCTTCCCGCTCACGGGCGACCCGGACGGCACGCACTTCGAGGCCACCGCCCAGCTCGCCGCGTGGGCGGCGTCGACCGAGCGCATCCAGCTCGGCGCGCTGGTGTTCTGCAACTCGTACCGCAACCCCGATCTGCTGGCCGACGTGGCGCGCACCATCGACCACATCGCGAACGGCCGCTTCATCTTCGGGATCGGCGGCGGATGGTTCGAGCGCGACTACGAGGAGTACGGGTACGACTTCGGCACGGTCGGCTCGCGGCTGCGCTCGCTGGGCGAGTCGCTGCCGCGCATCCGGGCCCGCTGGGCGCGCCTGAACCCTCCGCCCGTGGGACCGATGCCCATCCTGATCGGCGGCAAGGGCGAGCAGAAGACGCTGCCGATGGTCGCCGAGCACGCCGACATCTGGCACTCCTTCGTGGGGCCGGAGGAGCTGCCGCACAAGCTCGAGGTGCTGCGCGGCCACTGCGAGGCCCGCGGCCGCGACCTCGCCGAGATCGAGATCTCGAACGGCGCGAGCGTGCGCGACGGCGTCGGCGGCGTCGGCTTCGAGCGGCTCGACGCGCTGCACGCGGCGGGCACCAGGCTGCTCACGATCCCGCTCTCGGGCGACGACACCCCCGACGGCTACGCGCTCGACCGCGTGCAGGCGTTCCTCGACTGGCGAGACCGCAAGAACGCCTAGCGCGCGAGCTTCCCCAGATCGCGCGCTCGCGCCCGAGATCGCACCGTCTCGGGAAGCTCGATGCTCAGGCGCGCATCGCCTCGAGCACCTCGGCGAGCACCGCGTCGTGGCCGCCGCGCGCGTAGGCCGCGCGCTGCTGCGCGGCCGAGCCGCCCCGCTCGAGCACGCGCGCCGCGGCCGCGAGTGAGCGCGTCGCACCCAGGTCGCCGGCGACCGGCGCGAGGCGCTCGATCGCCTCCGCGATCGCCGCCCGCACCGGCTGGAGCGTGCCCTGCTCGTCGACGATCGCGGTCGCGTCGAGCCCGTCGCGAGCGGCGCGCCACTTGTTCTCGCGCACGAGCCACGAGGGCAGGTGCCGCTGCGGCTCTCCCTCGTCGAGGGCGCGCGAGGCCTCCTCGATCAGGCAGTGGACGAGCGCGGTCACGCCGGCGAGGTCGTCGACCGAGGGCGCGCCGTCGGCGACGCGCACCTCGACGGTGCCGATCGCCGGCGAGGGGCGCACATCCCAGCGCAGCTCGCCGACATCCTCGATGACGCCGGCGGTGAGCATGTCGCCGAGCGTGCGCTCGTACTCGCCCCAGTCGACGAGCATGGGAGGCAGCCCGCCGGTCGGCAGCTGCTGGAACAGCATCGTGCGGTGCGAGGCGAAGCCGGTGTCGATGCCCTGCCAGTAGGGGCTGGAGGCCGACAGCGCCAGGATGAGCGGGAGCCGGTCGAGCATCGTGCGCATGAGCGGCACGACCTTGTCGCGATCCTCGATGCCGACGTGGTTGTGCACGCCGAAGATGATCAGCCGCCGGCCCCAGTCGCCCGCCTTCTCGATCACGCGCGCGTAGCGGGGGTCGTCGCCCTGCGACTGCTCACGCCACCGGCTCGTCGGATGGGTGCCGGTGCCCACGAGCGCGACGCCCTGCCGGTCGGCGACCGCGCAGGCCTTGTCGCGCATCCGCCGCAGCTCGTCGACGGCCTCGTCGGTCGTGGTGTGCACGCCGGTGATGAGCTCGATCATCCCGGTCAGGAACTCCTTGTCGAAGCGCGGGTCGTCGACCTCGGCGAGCAGCTCCTTGGCGCGCGGCACGATCTGGCCCGTCGCGGGGTCGACGACGGCGAGCTCCCACTCGACGCCGAGCGACGAGCGCGGGGACGCGGCGAACTTCATGGATGAAGCGTAGAGCGCGCCGGGGCATGGCGCGCGCGTCGCGTGCGGATGTGCCAGAATGGGGGGTCGAGCACGCGCCCGACCCTCTATCCGGCGCGCGATGCTCACCGAGCTTTGCGGGTCGCGCATCCCCACATGCGCAGGCCGCGGTGCAACTATCGATTACACAAAGCAGGAGAACTGTGGCAGTCAAGATCCGTCTGAAGCGCTTCGGCAAGATCCGTGCGCCCTACTACCGCGTCGTCGTCGCCGACTCGCGCACCAAGCGCGATGGCCGCGTCATCGAGGAGATCGGCAAGTACCACCCGACCGAGAACCCCTCGCTGATCGACATCGACAGCGAGCGCGCCCTGTACTGGCTCGGCGTCGGCGCGCAGCCGACCGAGCAGGTCGCCGCGCTCCTGAAGCTCACGGGCGACTGGGGCAAGCACACGGGCGAGGGCCCGACCGAGAGCCAGGTCAAGGCGCCCGAGGGCAAGAAGGCGTTCGTCGCCGACGAGTCGAAGAAGGCCGTGCTCAAGCCCAAGGCCGAGAAGCCCGCGGAGGCTCCGGCCGCCGCCGAGACCGAGGCACCGGCTGAGGCCGAGGCTCCCGCGGCCGAGACCGAGCCGGCTGCGGCCGCCTCGGACGAGAAGACCGAGGACTGAGCATGCTGCGCGATGCGCTCGAGCACCTCGTCAAGGGGATCGTCGATCGCCCTGACGAGGTGCGCGTGGGCACGCGCGACACGCAGCGCGGCGAGATCCTCGAGGTGCGCGTGCACCCCGAGGATCTCGGCCGCGTCATCGGGCGCGGCGGTCGCACCGCCGGCGCCCTGCGCACCGTGATCGGTGCGCTCCCCGGAGGGCGCCGCGTCCGCGTGGACGTGGTGGACACCGATCGCTAGGCCCGCCGTGCCCGCGCGCACGCAGCTGCGCGTCGGCCGGCTCTCCAGGGCCCACGGGCTCAAGGGCGCGATCAAGATCGAGCTCTACACCGACGACCCCGGTCGACGCTTCGTCCCGGGCGCGCGCTTCGCGCTGCAGGTGCCCACGTCGTCGAAGTGGCACGGCAAGTCGCTCGAGCTCGTCGAGCTGCGCGTCTACAACGGCAGCCCCGTCGGCTTCTTCGCCGGCGTCACCGACCGCACCGAGGCGGAGTCGCTCGTGAAGGCGGTGCTGTGGATCGAGCAGGACGCCACCGAGCTCTCGAGCGAGCCGGAGGCCTGGTACGTGCACCAGCTCGCGGGCCTCGACGTCTGGCGCGACGGTGCCCGCATCGGCCGGGTCGTGCGGGTCGACGCCCTGCCCGCGCAGGACATGCTGATCGTCGAGACGCAGGGCAACGAGGTGATGGTGCCGTTCGTGAAGGCGATCGTGCCGGAGGTCGACCTGCGCGCCGGCCGCATCACCGTCACGCCGCCTGCCGGGCTGTTCGAGGAGCTCGAGCCGGAGGCCGACGCGCCTGCGGCAGAGGCGCCCGCGGCGGACGAGTCCCCGGGAGACGAGCCCGGGGCGACCGAGCCCGCCGACGGGGCCGAGCCCGACGCATCCGTGCCCACCGACCGGGCGTAGCCCGTGCGGATCGACATCGTCACGATCTTCCCCGACTTCTTCGGGGTGCTCGACGTCTCGCTGCTGGGCAGGGCGCGCCGCGAGCGGCTCCTCGAGCTGGGCGTGCACGACCTGCGCGACTGGACCCATGACCGCCACCGCACCGTCGACGACACCCCGTACGGCGGGGGCGCCGGCATGGTCATGAGGCCAGAGCCGTGGGGCGAGGCGCTCGACGCGCTGCTGCCGGAGGGGGAGGACGCGGATGCCGTGGTCGTCTTCCCGACGCCGGCCGGCGTGCCGTTCACGCAGGCCCTCGCCCGCGAGCTGGCCAGCGAGCGGCGCATCGTCTTCGCCTGCGGCCGCTACGAGGGCATCGACGCGCGCGTGGCCGAGCACGCCGCCACCCGCGCGCGCGTGCTCGAGGTGAGCCTGGGCGACTACGTGCTCAACGGCGGCGAGGTCGCGGCGATGGCGATGATCGAGGCTATCGGCCGCCTCGTCCCCGGCGTGGTCGGCAATCCCGAGAGCCTCGTCGAGGAGAGCCACGAGGCCGGCCTGCTCGAGCACCCCTCGTACACGAAGCCGCAGGTGTGGCGCGGGCACGAGGTGCCGGAGGTGCTGCGCAGCGGCAACCACGCGGCGATCGCGGCCTGGCGGCACGAGCAGGCGCTCGAGCGCACCAGGCGGGTGCGGCCCGACCTGCTGCCGCCCGAGGTCGAGACCCGCTAGCCCTCAGCGAACACCCCGGCGCCGCCGAGGCTCGCTCGCTAGCCTCGAGGCATGACGACCAGCACCGGCACCGGGCCCGCCACCGGGCCCGCCGCGCCGCGCCACTGGGCGCTGCGCGCCTTCTTCTGGGCCATGATCGGCGCGATCGTCGCGCTGCCCGCCTGGATCATGTTCGGCCGCGCGCTCGCCGGCGCCCCGCTCGGCGAGGCGCTGCTGCTGCAGGCCTTCCTCGGCCCCGGCCTCGCGATCATGATCGGCGTGGTCGTCGGCATGACGCTCGCGCGCAAGGAGGTGCGCCGCCCGCGCGCCGTCGGCTGGCGCGACGTGCGCCTGCTGGGCCCCTGGCTGCTGATCATCGCGCTGCTCGGCCTCACGGTCGTCGACACCGCCGGCGGTCGCACCGGCAGCGCCCTCACCGCCTGGTTCGGCGAGGGCTGGCTCACCGCGTCGCAGTCGTTCACCGCCATCGGCATCATGGTGACGATCATCGGCGGCGTCGTGCTGTTCTGGCTGCAGCTGGTCGAGCTCGGCCGCGAGACCCGCAGGCGCGTCGAGCGGGCCGTGAACGACCTGCAGGCGCCCCTGATCGAGCAGCGGGCGCGGCAGGCCGACGCCAGCTTCTCGCCGCTCGACGGGCCGCAGTCCGGCCGCGTCATCAGCGTCGAGGACGACGAGCAGCGCTGAGGCGCGCGGCGGGCGGATGCCCGGCCCGGGCCGGGCGTTGGCGCACCCGTCCCAGGTGTGGCAAGATGGGTCGCTGGTGCCACCCGCGATCCCGCCTGCAACGGCGGCCTCTGCCACGGGGGAGGACGCAGGGCACCGCATCCATTCTTCAACCCAGCGCGACCGACCTGTGGCGGCCGCAGAGAGCGACACCGCAATGCACATCCTCGACAAGGTCGACGCAGCCAGCCTCAAGTCCGACATCCCCGACTTCCGCCCCGGCGACACCGTCAAGGTGCACGTGAACATCATCGAGGGCTCGCGCTCGCGCGTCCAGGTGTTCCAGGGCATCGTCATCGGCCGCTCGGGCCACGGCGTGCGCGAGACCTTCACCGTTCGCAAGGTCTCGTTCCAGGTGGGCGTCGAGCGCACCTTCCCGGTGCACTCGCCGGTCGTCGACAAGATCGAGATCGTCAGCCGCGGCGACGTGCGCCGCGCGAAGCTGTACTACCTGCGCGGCCTGCGCGGCAAGGCGGCCAAGATCCGCGAGAAGCGCGAGAACTGAGCATCCCGGGAGCGGGGTCGGCGTCATGCCGGCCCCGCTTCCGCATGTGCGCGTTCGTCGCCGAATCGTGATCTGGCGCGGCGCCGGGCATGCGGCTGCGGCGCCTGCTGCGCACCTAGACTTGCCGAGGCGAAAGGGCGGGGATGACAGACACGGTCGAGGCCGGTGCGGCGGGCCGCGGAGGCAGGTCCCGCGGGCGCGGCGTGCTGCTGTTCCTGCGCGACATCGTCGTCATCTTCCTGATCGCGCTGCTGATCTCGTTCCTGGTGAAGACCTTCCTCATCCGGCCGTTCTGGATCCCCTCCGAGTCGATGAACGACACGCTGCAGGTCGACGACCGCATCATCGTCAGCCTGCTGAGCCCCGCGGTGATCCCCATCGACCACGGCGAGGTGGTGGTGTTCGAGGATCCGGGCGGCTGGCTGCCCGAGCCGGAGCAGGAGCCGGAGACCGGCATCGCCGGTGCCGTCGACTGGTTCCTGACCTTCGTCGGCCTCGCGCCCGAGGACGACCACGGCTACCTCATCAAGCGCGTGATCGGCCTGCCCGGCGACACCGTCGAGTGCTGCAACGACTTCGGGCAGCTGCTCGTCAACGGCGTGCCGGTCGACGAGCCCTACCTGCACCTCGACCAGCCGGGCCAGCCGGCCAGCTCGATGGCGTTCGACGTCACGGTGCCCGAGGGTCACCTGTGGGTGATGGGCGACAATCGCAACCACTCCGGCGACTCGCGCGCGCACATGGATGCGCCCGGCGGCGGCTTCGTGCCGATGGAGTCGGTCGTCGGCCGCGCCATCCTCCTCTCCTGGCCGGTCGAGCGCTGGACGTGGCTCGACAGCTATGAGCAGTCGTTCGTCGGCGTCGAGTCGCAGGCCGGCGCGACCGAGGTGGTGCTCCCGCAGGCGGTCGCGCACTGATGGCCGCCACCCCGACGCTCGAGGCCGAGCAGGAGCTGTGGGCGGATGCGTCGCTCGTCATCGGCATGGACGAGGTCGGCAGGGGCGCGCTGGCCGGCCCGGTGAGCGTCGGCGCGCTCGCGCTGGCCGCCGACTGCGGCGCCTGGCCGGAGCACCTGCGCGACTCGAAGACCATGACGCCGCTGCGGCGCGCATCCACCGCCCCCCTCGTGCGCACGTGGGGCGTGAGCGCCGTCGGCCACGCCTCGAACGACGAGATCGACCGCTTCGGCATCATCGCGGCGCTCGGCCTCGCGGGGCGCCGCGCGCTCGTGGCGCTGCACGCGGCAGGCATCGAGGTGCCCGCCGCGGCGATCCTGCTCGACGGCACCCACGACTGGCTCGCGCCGGCGCTGCGGGCGCCGCTGCGCACCGTGCTGCGCGCGAAGGCCGACCGCGACTGCGCATCGGTCTCGGGCGCGGCGCTGGTCGCGAAGGTCGAGCGCGACGAGCGGATGGTCGTGGCCGACGACGTGCACCCGGGCTACGGGTGGGCCTCCAACAAGGGCTACGGCTCGGCGGTGCACATGGCGGCGATCGACGAGCTCGGCCCTTCGGCGCTGCACCGCCGCACGTGGCTGCGGGCGGCGCAGCCGTAGCGGCGCGCGGCCGGCGGCCGGCGGCGCGATGGCCTCGGCCCGGCCGGGGCGGCCATAGGATGGCGGCGTGGAACCTGAGGACATCGAGGACTACGACCGCGAGGTCGAGCTGGCCCTCTTCAAGGAGTACCGGGACGTCGTCGGCATGTTCAAGCACGTCGTCGAGACGGAGCGGCGCTTCTACCTCGCCAACGACGTCAAGGTCACCCGGCACGACGCGGGCACCGACTTCTACTTCGAGCTCGAGCTGACGGATGTCTGGGTGTGGGACATCTACCGCTCCGACCGCTTCATCAAGTCGGCGCGCATCCTCACCTTCAAGGACGTGAACGTCGAGGAGCTCGCCTCCCGCGACCTGGAGCTGCCGAAGGACCTCGCGATCGAGGAGTGATCGGCATGTGAGCTGGGGCGGCGCGAGCCGACTTCTCCACAGCCGGCGCGTTCGTCGGCACGCGCGGGGCGGCGCATCCGCTTCCCTGCACCCATGCGAGCGAAGGATCAGCTGGGGCTCGACGGCGAGGCGGCCGCGAGCGTGCACCTCGAGCGCGCCGGGATGCGCATCATCGACAGGCGATGGCGCTGCGCGCACGGCGAGCTCGACATCGTCGCCGTCGACGGCGACACGATCGTCTTCGTCGAGGTGAAGACCCGCAGGGGCCTGGCCTACGGCCACCCCTTCGAGGCGATCACCCCCGCCAAGGTGCGGCGGCTGCGGCTGCTCGCGACGCTGTGGCTCGCCGCGACGGGGCGGCGCGGGCCGCTCCGCATGGACGCGGTGGGGATCATCGCACCGCGCGCCGGCGCGTGGCGGGTCGAGCACCTGCGGGGCATCTCGTGAGCGGCTTCGGCCGGGCCGAGTGCGTCGCGCTGCGGGGCCTGGAGGGCGTCGGCGTGCAGATCGAGGTGCACGCCTCCTCGGGGCTGCCGGTGGTGCACATCGTGGGGCTGCCGGGGCCTGCGGTGCAGCAGGCGCGGCACCGCACCTGGAGCGCCATCGCGCGCATGGGCCTCACGGCGCCGAGCGGCAGGGTCGTCATCAACCTGACGCCCGCCTCGCTGCCGAAGGCCGGCACCCACTTCGACCTCGCGATGGCGATCGCCGTGCTGCGCGCGAGCGGCGTGGTGCCGCCCGACGACGAGGCGACGGCGCTGCTGGGCGAGCTGGGGCTCGACGGCAGGCTGCGGCCCGTGGCGGGCACGCTGCCGCTCGCCCGCGCCGCCGCCGAGGCCGGCATGACGCGGCTCGTGGTGCCGACGGCATCCGCGGATGAGGCCTCGCTCGTCGCCGGGCTGCGGGTGCTGGGCGCGCCGAGCCTCGCACACGCGGCCGCGCTGCTGGGCGCCGAGCTCGAGCCCGAGCCGGTCGAGCCGGTGCTGGCCGACCCGGTGCCGGCGCGCGCGCACGCCGCGCTCGATCTCGCCGACGTGGTCGGCAACCGCGACGCGGTCGATGCGCTCGAGGTGGCGGCCGCCGGCGCGCACCACCTGATGATGGTCGGCCCGCCGGGCGCGGGCAAGACGATGCTCGCGATGCGGCTGCCCGGCATCCTGCCGCCGCTGACGCAGGTGCAGGCGCTCGACGTGGCCTCGCTGCGGTCGCTCTCGGGGGAGCCGGCTGCCCCGACCCTCGACCTCCTGCCGCCCTTCGAGCATCCGCATCACTCGGCCACCGCGGTCTCGCTCATCGGCGGCGGCTCGGGCGCGATCCGCCCGGGTGCCGCCGCGCGGGCGACGCACGGGGTGCTGTTCCTCGACGAGGCTCCGGAGTTCCCGCGCACGGTGCTCGACATGCTGCGGCAGCCGCTCGAGTCCGGCACGATCACGGTGCATCGCGCCGCGGGCGCGGCGAGCTTCCCCGCCAGGTTCCAGCTGCTGCTCGCGGCGAACCCGTGCCCGTGCGGGCAGTTCGGCAGCGGCGACTGCACGTGCGCCCCGCAGCAGCGGCGCAGGTACTTCGGCAGGCTCTCCGGCCCGCTGCTCGACCGGGTCGACCTGCAGGTGCGGGTCGACCGCGTGGTGCCGGGCGTCGACGGCGAGCGGCACCGACGCACCACCGCGGATGCCGCGAGCAGGGTCACGGAGGCGCGCGCCCGCGCCGCGCACCGGCTGCACGGCACGGAGTGGACGGCGATGGGGCACGTGCCGGGGCCGTGGCTGCGGCGCAGCCTGCCGCTCGACCGGGCGCTGCTCGCTCCGCTCGAGCGGGCGCTCGAGACCGGCTCGCTCACGATGCGCGGCCTCGACCGCACCGTCAGGGTCGCGTGGACGATGGCCGACCTCGACGCCGTCGCGTCGCCGAGCCTCACGCACATCGGGCGCGCGCTCGCGCTCAGGAAGGGGATCCCCGCATGAAGGCATTCCGCATCGAGCTCGCGCTGCTGCGCGCGGCCGTGCTCGGCACGCTGCCGGGCGGCGCGCCGGCATCCGAGGCTCCGGCGTCCGAGACAGGGGCGTCCGGGCCGGCCGCGTCCGGGGCGCTGGCGTCCACGACGGTGCCCGATGACGAGGAGGTGATCGCGCGCTTCGCGGCCGGCGCATGGACGGTGCTGCCCGAGCCGGGGGACGGGCTCGCCGGGTTCGTGCGCGAGCGCCTCGGCGACGTGCGCGCGCTGCAGCTGCTGGTCGACGGCGCGAGCGCGGCCGCCTGGGCGCACGAGCTCGACGACCCCGAGATCGCGCGCGGCGTGCCGGATGCGCTCGGCCGGTGGCTGCCGCGCCTGGGCGCGGAGCGCATCCTGGGCGCCTTCTCGCAGGGCGCAGCGCACGGCCAGCGCCTGCTCACGCGCGCCGACGCGCACTGGCCGTCGTCGATCGACGATCTGGGGCCGCACGCGCCCGCCGCGCTGTGGGTGCGGGGCGACACGGCCGCGCTCGCCGCCTGCGAGCGCTCGGCCGCGCTCGTCGGCTCTCGCGCCTCCTCCGGCTACGGCGAGCTCGTCACCGGCCAGCTGGCCGCCGGGCTGGTCGGCCGTCGCTTCGCGATCGTCTCCGGCGGTGCCTACGGCATCGACGGCACCGCGCATCGATCGACGCTCGCGAGCGGCGGCACGACGGTCGCCGTGCTCGCCGGCGGGCTCGACCGCTTCTATCCGGCCGGTCATGACGAGCTGCTCCAGCGCGTCGTCGCGACGGGCTGCGTGATCGCGGAGGCCCCGAGCGGCGTGCCGCCCACCCGCTGGCGGTTCCTCGCCCGCAATCGGCTGATCGCGGCGCTCGCGAGCGCCACGGTCGTGGTCGAGGCGGGGCAGCGCTCCGGCTCGATCAACACGGCGGGGCACGCGGCGGCGCTCGGCAGGCCGCTCGGGGCGGTGCCGGGGCCGGTCACCTCCGGCTCCAGCACCGGCTGCCACCGCCTGCTGCGCGACTACGGCGCGGCGGTGATCGAGCGGCCAGAGCACGTCGTCGAGCTCGTCGACGGCCCGCTCGAGGATCCGGCGGCGCTCGGCGGCAGCACGAGCGACGAGCTGCGCCTGCTCGACGCCATGAGCACGAGGGCGCCGCGCGGCGTCGACGAGCTCGCGGTGCGCACCGGCATGGCACCGCGCGAGGTGACGGCGACGCTCGCGCTGCTCGAGCTGGGCGGTGCGGTCGTCGAGCGCGGCACGGGCTGGCTGCGCGTCCCGGGGCGCGCGACGACCCGCGCCTGAGGGGCGGCGATCGTCAGATGCGCGCCCCGGCGCCCGGCTCCGGAGCGCTCGCCGGGCGGAGCGCGCGCGGGAGCCAGCAGAGCGCGATCACACCGCCCAGCAGGTAGAGGCAGCCCTGCACCTGCAGCAGGGGCAGCAGCCCGACGGCGGTGTCGGAGAGCGAGCCGAGCAGGATGCCGACCGCTTGGCCGACCGCGCCGACGAGCCCGACCGCGGCGAAGACCGCGCCCCGCTGGCGAGGCTCGGACTCCTGCTGCAGCACGCTCACGAGCCCCGCGAGCATGACGACGCCCGGTGCGCCGACTGCCGCGAAGAGCACGACGTACCAGCCGATGCCGGTCGTCACGGCGGGCAGGTTCCAGGTCACGAGCGAGATGACGCCGAAGGCCAGCACGCTGGCGGCCGTCAGCGTGCGCGGCGACGAGCCCCGCACCAGGAAGCCGAGCACGAGTCCCGCAGCGATCGCTCCGACGGCCTGGATGCCGCGGAGCAGCCCGACATCCGCGTCGGTGCCGCGCAGGGGCCCGAGCGCGAACAGCACGAACAGCAGCAGGAACATGCCCTGGGCGATGCTCGTGACCAGGATGACGGCGTACGCACCCGCGAGCCGGCGGATGCCGAGCGCCTCCCAGAGGCCCCCGGCCCGGTGCCCGGCGCCCGCCGAGGAGGCTGCGTCGCTCGCGGGGAGCGTGGCGATCAGCAGCGCCGAGAGCAGATAGGTCGCGGCATCCACGACCACGATCAGGCTGAGGTCGCCGATGGCCAGCAGCACTCCGCCGAGCGGGCCGCCGACGAGTCGCCCGAGGTTCTGGTTGAGACCGATGAGCGCGTTGGCGGAGACGAGCCGCCGGGCGTCGACGAGGTCGGGCAGCAGGGTGTTCTTCGCCGGCTCGAACAGGGTGCTCAGCGAGGCGTGCACGGCGATGACGGCGTAGGCGATCGGCAGGTCCGCCGCGTCGTGCACCCACAGCAGCGGCAGCAGCGCGAGCGCCTGGCCGATGTTGACCGCCACCATCAGCCGGCGCCGGTCGAATCGGCCGACGAGCCGCGCTGCCAGGGGCGCGAGCAGCACTGCGGGCACCAGCTCGAGCAGGAACGCGACCGCGGTGCCCAAGGCGGAGCCGGTGAGCTGGAAGACGATGAGCGGCAGGGCGATGAACAGCAGCCAGTCGCCCATGTCCGAGATCAGGCCCGCGCCCCCACAGGCGTCGGAACGCCGGGATCGCGAACGCCGTGCGCGCGGTCATCTCGAGCTGCCGAAGCTCGGTCGCGGGAACGCGAGCAGCGACAGGTTCGCCGTCGCCGCCTCCGGCGGGGCACCCTGCCGCGTCGCGCCGATGTACGGCCGCACGATGGCGTCGATGCGCTCGACGATCGACCGCAGCTCCTCCGGGGTCACCCGCAGCCCGTACTGCGCATGGGCGTCGACCTCCCGCCACGCGCCCTCGAGGCGGTCGCGGTGCCGGATGTGCTCGCGGGCGAGCTGGTAGTCGAGCTGCACCGAGGCCTCGAGGGCCGCGGTGGCGCCCGCGACGGTCGACGGGTCGTCGGAGTCGAGATCCAGGCTCAGGCCCGTGACCGTCGCGCGCCACGGCCGCTCCCTGCCGTCCTCGGATGCCGCCGGCTCGACCAGGCCGTGCTTGCCGAGCACGCGCAGGTGGTAGCTGCAGTTCGAGGGGGAGTCGTCGACGGCACGAGCGCACTCCGACGCGGTCGCCGGGCCCTCGGCCATGAGGAAGCTGAGCAGGTCGAGCCGGACGGGATGCGCGAGCGCGTCGAGCGCCGCGGGGTCGGTGATCGTCTGGCGGCGCTCCGGGGTCGACATCCGAGGTCCTTTCTGAAAGGGGCTTTCAGAATAGGTCGCAGGGTCGAATCCTGCAAGAGCCTTTCAGGATCTCGGATGCGCGTCGGCGCCGCTACTCGGCGGGCAGCTCCTTGATGACCGCGGCGGGCACGCCGCCGGCGAGCACGTTCGCCGGCAGGTCCTTCGTCACGACCGCGCCGGCCGCCACGATCGTGCCGGGGCCGATGGTCACGCCGCCCAGCACGATGACGCCGGCGCCGAGCCAGCTGCCGTCGCCGATGACGATCGGCTTCCAGTGGTTCTTGCCCGCGCGCTTGCCGGGGCCGGCGACGTCGTGGCCGTCGGTGATGAGCTTCACGAAGGGCCCGAAGTTGACGTTCTTGCCGATGGTGGTGTTCTGGCGGATGTAGCAGGAGCGGTTCATGAAGGTGCCGTCGCCGATCGTGACCGGGCCGATCAGCTCGCTCATGCCGTAGAGCGTGACGCCGTCGCCGATGCGGATCTCGTGCTCGGTGCCGAGCTCGCTCATGAACTTCACCGTCGGGTCGATGCGGGTGTTCTCGCCGCGCACCACGTGGTGGTGGATGCCTCGCGCATGGCCCGGCAGCACGCGCTTGTTGAGCTCCTTCACGCGCCGCTGCAGCTGCTCGAGCTCCTCGCTCAGCTCCTCCTGGCGCTCTCGCATCCGGCGGACTTCTCGGGGGGTCGCAAACGGGAACCACTTCACGCCGGAAACGTACCAGCGCCGTTAGCCTGGGCGCGTGAGCTACGGCATCCATCCCGCCCCCTCCGCGGTCATCGCGCACCTCAGCGACCCGCACCTGCTGGCCGGGGGCGCGCTGCTGGCCGACCTGGTCGACACCGAGGCGCATCTGCGCGCGACCGCCGAGCGGCTGCGCGTCGCGGCCGCCGACGCGGACGCCATCGTGGTCTCCGGCGACATCGCCGATCGCGGCGAGGCCGCGGCCTACGAGCTCGCCCGCGAGATCCTCGAGCCGGTCGCCGAGGCGATCGGCGCACCCCTCGTCTGGGCCGCGGGCAACCACGACGAGCGGCCGCAGATGCGCGCGGCGCTCGGCATGGCCGGCGCGCCGCTCGACCCCATCGACACGGTCGCCCAGGTCGGCGAGCTGCGCATCGTCTCGCTCGACACCAGCCTGCCCGGCTGGCACCACGGCGGCTTCGACGCGGGGCAGGCCGAGTGGCTCGCCGCGGCGATCGCCGAGCCGCCGGCGCTCGGCACCGTGATCGTGATGCACCACCCGCCGCTGCCGTACCGCAGCAGCCTCATGCGCCTGCTCGAGTTCCGCGACGAGGCGCGCCTCGCCGAGGTGCTCGGCGCGGGCGACGTGCGCGCCATCCTCTCCGGCCACCTGCACATCAACGGCTCGGGCACGTTCGCCGAGATCCCCGTGGTGCTCGCCGGCGCGACGAGCTACGCCGACGACCTCGGGGCGCCGCCGCCCGCGATGCACGGGATCGACGCGACGCAGTCGTTCAACCTCGTCGAGATCTACCCGGGCGCCGTCGCCCACTCCGTGGTGCCGGCGCTGCCGCACGAGTCGCGCGAGACGCTCCCCGCCCACATCGTCGAGCAGGTCGCGCAGCTGTCGCCCGACGAGCGCATGGAGCGATTCAGCCGGAAGCCGCTCTGAGGTGCGGCTCGACTCGGCCATCGAGGGCTATCTCGCGCACCTCGAGCGGGAGCGCGGGTACTCGCCGAACACCGTGCGCGGCTACCGCGGCGACCTGCGCAGCCTCGCCGAGCACTGCGAGGCGGCCGCCGTCGAGGATGCCGCCGGGCTCGAGATCGAGGTGCTGCGCGACTGGCTCTACGCGAGCGCCGAGCAGGGCTGCGGCAAGGCGACGATCGCGCGGCGCAGCGCCGCCGCGCGCGGCCTGAGCCGCTGGATCGCCGCGCAGGGCGGCAGCGACGTCGCCGGCAGGCTGCGCACGCCCAAGCGCGACCGCCACCTGCCGCGCGTGCTCTCGCGCCAGGTGATGGACGAGATGCTCGCGGGCCTCGCGGCGGCCGCCGCCGAGGGCGACGCGGCCGCGCAGCGCGACCTCGCCGTCGTCGAGCTGCTGTACGCCTCGGCGCTGCGCGTCAGCGAGCTCGTCGGGCTCGACGTCGACGACGTCGACCTCGAGCGCCTCACCGTGCGCGTGGTCGGCAAGGGGGCGAAGGAGCGGGTGGTGCCCTTCGGCCGGCCCGCCCTCGACGCGGTGCTCGACTGGATGCGCGTGGGGCGCGAGCAGCTCGCGAACCCGGCGAAGCCGCATCCGGCGCTCTTCCTGGGCGCGCGCGGCGGCAGGCTCGGGCAGCGGCGGGTGCACGAGCTCGTCACCGGGCTGCTGGAGCGGCTGCCGGGCTCGGGCCCGCACGGCCCGCACACGCTGCGCCACACCGCCGCGACGCACCTGCTCGACGGCGGCGCCGACCTGCGCGCGGTGCAGGAGATGCTCGGGCACGCGAGCCTCGGCACGACGCAGATCTACACCCACGTCTCGCTCGAGCGGCTCGCCGAGGCGTACCGCACGGCGCACCCCCGCGCCTGATCCTCGCCGGCGACGCCCTCCGGCGCGCTTGGCACCGCCCATCGGCAGCAGCACCGGCCGCTCGACCCCCAGCAGCCCGAGCGGGTCGACGTACTCGCCGTCGAGCCTGGCGCCCAGGTGCAGGCGCGGGGGGCCGACGACGTGGCCGGGCAGCAGCACGCCGATCTGCTCGCCGCGCGCGACGCTGTCGCCTGCCGCGACCACCGCCTCGACGGGCTCGAAGCTCGACACCAGCCCTCCCGCGTGCTCGATCGAGAGCACCGGCCGCCCGGCCACCGGGCCGGCGAACCGCACGACGCCGTCGGCGGGCGCCAGCACGGCGGAGCCCGCCGGCGCGGCGATGTCGATGCCGCGGTGCCTGGGGCCGTACGGCGTCTCCGGCGCGTCGAAGGCGCGCGCCACCTCGTGCGGCGTCACCGGCCACGCCCAGGGGGCGAGGGCGAGCAGCAGCAGGAGGGCGAGGATGCGCATCCCGGCATGGTGCACCCGGGTGCCGCGCGCGCGTGCGGCACCGCCCGCATCCGGTGGAGAACCGCGCTCGCGAGCGACCGCATCTGCCATGTAGCATGGGAGGGCATCGCCTGTGCGATGACTTCGCGCGCCCGTCGCGACACCACCTCCATCGGTCCAGCTGCTCGAGCCCCGTGCTCGCGCGGATGGCGGAGGCGGGTCTGGGCGCCAGGGGCCCGGCCACCGGCCGTGCCGACAGAACCGCAACACATGAAGGAGGCGGCCATGGCCGTCGTCACCACTCGCCAGCTGCTCGACAGCGGCGTCCACTTCGGGCACCAGACCCGGCGCTGGAACCCCAAGATGAAGCGCTTCATCTTCACGGAGCGAAGCGGCATCTACATCATCGACCTGCAGCAGTCGCTCGCCTACATCGACAAGGCCTACGACTTCGTCAAGGAGACGGTCGCCCACGGCGGCAGCGTGCTCTTCGTCGGCACCAAGAAGCAGGCGCAGGAGTCGATCGCCGAGCAGGCCACGCGCGTGGGCCAGCCCTACGTCAACCAGCGCTGGCTCGGTGGTCTGCTGACCAACTTCAACACGGTCTCGAAGCGCCTGAGCCGCATGAAGGAGCTCGAGGAGCTCGACTTCGAGGACACCACGCAGGGCTACACCAAGAAGGAGCTGCTGCTCAAGAAGCGCGAGCTCCTCAAGCTGCAGAAGTCGCTCGGCGGCATCCGCAACCTGCAGCGCACGCCCTCCGCGCTGTGGGTCGTCGACACCAACAAGGAGCACCTCGCCGTCGACGAGGCGCGCAAGCTGAACATCCCGATCATCGCGATCCTCGACACCAACTGCGACCCGGACGACGTCCAGTACCCGATCCCGGGCAACGACGACGCGATCCGCTCCGTCGCGCTGCTGACGAAGATCGTCGCCGACGCGGCTGCCGAGGGCCTCATGCAGCGCCACGGCGGCGGCGACGCCGCAGCCGAGCCGATGGCCGAGTGGGAGCGCGAGCTGCTCGAGCAGCAGGCCGCGGAGCCCGCCGCCGCAGAGGCGCCGGCCGCAGAGGCGCCCGCTGAGGCCGTCGCCGAGGAGCCCGCCGCTGAGGCCGCCACGGCCGCCGAGGCCGTCACCGAGGAGCCGGCCGCCGAGGCCGCCGCCGCTGACGAGACCCCCGCAGAGACCGCCGAGGACACCTCGGCGTCCACGTCCAACTAAGGAGCAGCTGCATGGCCAACATCAGCATCGCCGACCTCAAGATGCTGCGCGAGCAGCTCGGCACCGGCATGAGCGACACCAAGGCCGCCCTCGAGGAGGCGAACGGTGACGTCGAGAAGGCGACCGAGATCCTGCGCCTCAAGGGCGCGAAGGGCAACGCGAAGCGCGCCGACCGCTCGACCAGCGAGGGCCTCGTCGCCACCGCAGAGGGCGACGGCGCGGTCACGATGATCGCGCTCGGCTGCGAGACCGACTTCGTCGCGAAGAACGAGAAGTTCATCGCGCTGTCGGAGCGCGTGGTCGCCGCTGTCGCGGCTGCCGGCGCCGCCGACCTCGAGGCCGCGCTCGCCGCGCCCGCCGAGTCGGGCACGGTGCAGTCGGTCATCGAGGAGCAGGCGGCCACCATCGGCGAGAAGATCGAGCTCACGAAGGTCGCTCGACTCGAGGGCGCCGAGCACGCCGTCTACCTGCACCGCACGTCGAAGGACCTGCCCCCGCAGGTTGGCGTGGTCGTCGCCTACACGGGTGACGACGCCGAGACGGCCCGTGCGGTCGCGCAGCACATCGCCATGTTCGACCCGGCCTACGTCACGCGCGACGAGGTGCCGGCCGACCAGGTCGAGAAGGAGCGCGAGCTCGTCACCGAGATCGCTCGCGGCGAGGGCAAGCCCGAGGGCGCCCTGCCGAAGATCATCGAGGGACGCCTCAACGGCTTCTTCAAGCAGATGGTGCTGCTCGACCAGGACTACGCCCGCGACAACAAGCAGTCGGTCGCCAAGGTGCTCGAGGCCGCAGGCCTCACGGTCACCGGCTTCGCGCGCTTCAAGGTCGGCGCGTAAGCACGTTCGACGCACGACGGAGGGCCGGGGGAGACCCCGGCCCTCCGTCGTCTCCGCAGGTGCGCACGCGGTAGGCTTCTGCACGGTCCGCGCCCGGGCCGCGACCCCCAGGAGGAGCCCATGTCAGCACAGCCGCGCCGTCGAGTCCTCCTGAAGCTCTCCGGAGAGGCGTTCGGCGCAGGCAGCCTGGGCGTCAACCCCGATGTGGTGCAGGCCATCGCCCGTCAGATCGCCGAGGCGGCAGCCACGGTCGAGATCGCGATCGTCGTCGGCGGCGGCAACTTCTTCCGCGGCGCGGAGCTCAGCCAGCGCGGCATGGAGCGCGGTCGAGCCGACTACATGGGCATGCTCGGCACGGTCATGAACGCCCTCGCGCTGCAGGACTTCCTCGAGCAGGCCGGGGCCGAGACCCGCGTGCAGTCGGCGATCCAGATGACGCAGGTCGCCGAGCCCTACATCCCGCGCCGGGCCACGCGGCACCTCGAGAAGGGCCGCGTCGTCATCTTCGGCGCCGGTGCCGGCCTGCCCTACTTCTCCACCGACACCGTCGCCGCCCAGCGCGCGCTCGAGATCGGGGCCGACCAGGTGCTGGTCGCCAAGAACGGCGTCGACGGCGTCTACTCGGCCGACCCGAAGCGCGATCCCGAAGCGACCCGCTTCGACGAGATCACCTACCAGGATGCGCTCGTGCGCGGCCTCAAGGTGGTCGACTCGACCGCCTTCAGCCTCTGCATGGACAACCGCATGCCCATGCGCGTGTTCGGCATGGACGGCGACGAGCAGCTGCGCCGCGCCATCCAGGGCGAGACCGTCGGCACGCTCGTGCGCGCCTGAGCGCCGCACCCGCAGATAGACTCCACAACGAGGGAAGGAACCACGTGATCAGCGATGTGCTGGCTTCGGCCAAGGAGAAGATGACGCAGTCCATCGAGGTCGCGAAGGACGACTTCCAGACCGTGAGCGCCGGGCGCGCGAACCCCGCGCTGTTCCAGCGCCTGAACGTCGACTACTACGGCTCGCCGACCCCGCTCGTGCAGCTCGCGTCGTTCCAGCAGCCGGATGCGCGCACGCTCGTCATCACGCCGTTCGACAAGAGCGCGCTCAAGGAGATCGAGCGCGCGATCGTGGCAGCGCCGCACCTCGGGGTCACGCCCTCGAACGACGGCAACATCGTGCGCATCGTCATGCCGGAGCTCACCGAGGAGCGCCGCAAGGACTACGTGAAGATCGTCAAGGACAAGGCCGAGCAGGCGCGCGTCGCGCTGCGCAACGTGCGCCGGCAGGCGATGACCGACCTCGACAAGCTCAAGGGCGAGGTCGGCGACGACGAGATCGCTCGCGCCGAGAAGGAGCTCGAGGCGGCCACGAAGCAGGCCGTCGAGGGCATCGACGAGGCGCTGAAGAAGAAGGAAGCCGAGCTCCTCGAGGTCTGATCGAGGGGTCGGGAGGCGACGCATGCGACGCGAGCATCGGAGCGGCGCCGAGATCGAAGCGCAGATCCAGGCGCAGATCCACGCCGCCCGGGAGCAGATCGAGGCGACGCGCGCACGCGTGAACCGGCGCACCGGCCGCAACCTGGCCGCCGCCATCGGCATCGCGCTGGTGCTGGGCGTCGTGCTGCTCGCGAGCCTGCTGTGGGTGAAGACGCTGTTCATGGTCTTCGCGACCGTGCTCATCGGCTTCGCGCTGTTCGAGCTCGCGAGCGCGCTGCGCTTCGCGGGCCGCGACGTGCCCCGCCTGCCGCTCGTGCTGCTCGGCGCCGCGATCCTGCCCGTCACCTGGTACTTCGGTGCGGCCGGCATGTGGTGGTCGACGCTCGCCGCCATCGCGATCGTCGCCATCGTGCGGCTGATCGAGCTCGCCGACCCGGCCACGCGCACCGGCAGGGGAGCGGTCTTCGCCGACATCGCCGCCGGTGCGCTGTGCATCGCCTACGTCGCGGTGCTCGGCGGCTTCACCGTGCTGCTCGCCTCGCAGGACGGCGGCGAGTGGTGGGCGCTCGGGATGATCGTCATGACCACCGTCATCGACACCGGCGCGCTCGCCGTGGGCGTGTGGCTCGGCAAGCACCGGCTGGCGCCGCGCATCAGCCCCGGGAAGACCTGGGAGGGGCTCTTCGGCGGCGCGGCCTTCGCGATCGCCGCGGGCATCCCGCTGTCGGTCTGGATGCTCGGCCAGCCGTGGTGGTTCGGCATCATCCTCGCCGTGCTGCTGGTCGTGAGCGCGACCGTGGGCGACCTGGCGGAGTCGATCATCAAGCGCGACCTCGGCATCAAGGACATCGGATCGTTCCTGCCGGGCCACGGCGGGTTCCTCGACCGCCTCGACTCGATCCTGCCCAGCGCGGTCGTCATGATGGCCCTGTTCCAGGTGACGCACGCGTAGCCGGCCGGCTGCGCTGACATGATGGAGACGATGAGCACGTTCCCGAGAGCCCGGCGGTCGCAGCAGGGCTACGACATCGAGCAGGTCGAGGACTTCCTCGAGGATGCCCGGCGCGCCTATGCGACCGACGCCCGGGCTGCCACGGCGATCGACTCCTCCGCGATCCGGCGCACGAGCTTCACGATGCAGAAGGGCGGCTACTCGCCAGCCCACGTCGACGCGGCGCTCGAGCGGCTGGAGGAGGCCTTCGCCCGCCGTGAGCACGAGCGCGGCATCCTCGAGCACGGCGAGGAGCAGTGGTACGCGAAGGTGCGCGAGCGCGCCCGTGCCGCGCTCGAGACGCTGCGCCGGCCCGACGGCGAGCGGTTCCGCCGTGTCAGCCGCATCTCGCGCGGCTATCGCATGGCCGAGGTCGACCGCTTCGCCGCCCGCATGGCCGAGTACCTGCAGGACGGGCCGGAGATGACGGCCCGCGAGGTGCGCACCGCGCAGTTCGATGCGCAGTTCGGCGGCTACGACGAGGACGAGGTCGACGCGCTGCTCGACACCGTCGTGAGCCTGATGCTGGCGGTGCGCTGACCGGATCGGCCCTCGGCTTCGTTACCGTTCCGTGATATCGTCGACCCTCGTGTTCACCCGCTCCGCTCCCGCGTCCAAGCGCGCCACGCGCACGCGCGGCCTGCTCTCCGGGCTGTCGCTGCTCGCGGCGGCGGGGTTCGTGCTCGTGACCCTCGCCGCCAGCCCGGGCGCGCAGGTGATGGCCGAGCCGGCATCGCTGCCGAGCGAGAACCGTCCCGGCCAGGCGCTCGACGAGGTCACCGGGGCTCAGGCCGCGCTCGTCCGCGATGAGATCCTGGTGCACACGCCCACGCCGACGCCCACGCCCGAGCCGGTGGCTGCCGCCTCTGCATCCGGCGGGGGCGGCGCTGCGGCGTCGATCTCGATCCCTCGCGCCGCCGCGCCGAACCCGGGCAGCGCCCAGGCCGTCGCCCGCGAGATGGTGCACGCGCGCGGCTGGGGCGACGACCAGTACTCCTGCCTCTACAGCCTGTGGCAGCGCGAGTCGAACTGGAACGTCTACGCGCAGAACCGCTCGAGCGGTGCCTACGGCATCCCGCAGGCGCTGCCCGGCTCGAAGATGGCCTCCGCCGGCGGCGACTGGCAGACCAACGCGGCGACGCAGATCTCGTGGGGCCTCGGCTACATCGCCGGCCGCTACGGCACGCCCTGCGGGGCATGGGGCCACTCGCAGTCGGTCGGCTGGTACTGATGCCTGCGCGGCGGCCGAAGCGTCGCGCGCAGCCCTATGTGCCGCTCGACGTCGACCGCCTGATGCAGGGCACCGCCCGCGTCGAGCGCCGCGGCGTCGGCGAATGGCACGTGCAGCCGATGACCGAGCGCAGCTCGGTGAAGGACTACCTGTGCCCCGGATGCGGCGGCATGGTGACCGCCGGCACGGCCCACGTGGTGGTCTGGCGCGCCGACTCCATCTTCGGCGAGCGCGCCGTGGAGGATCGCCGCCACTGGCACACCGGCTGCTGGCGCGCGAGCTGAGCCGGCGCGCCGCGGCCCGCCGCTACTTCGCGTCCTGCCTCGGGATCACGACTTCCTTCAGGATCAGCTGGATGGCTGCCGCCACCGGGATCGCCACGAGCGCGCCGAGGATGCCGAGCAGCGTGCCGCCGATGAGGGCGGAGAGCACGACCACGACGCCCGGCACCTTGACGGCGCGGTTCATGATCTGCGGGCTCACGACGTAGGCCTCGACCTGCATGTAGATGAGGTAGTAGATCACCACCGGCAGCGCCGTCTCCGGCCCGTCGAGCAGCAGCACCAGCAGCGAGATGAGGATCGAGGCCGAGATCGTGCCGACGAGCGGGATGGTCGAGGCGATGAGCGCGATGAACGCGTAGACGACAGCGAGGTCGGAGCCGACGATCGAGAGCATGATGAACGAGAGCACGCCGTTGAGCACGCCGAGCGCGCCCTGGCCGAGCACGAAGCGGCCGACCGAGCGCATGATCTGCTCGGCGATCTCGATGAACTTCGGGCGCGATGATGCCGGCACCAGGCGGTACATGCCCGACTTCAGCGAGGGCAGCGAGCCGGTGAAGTAGAGCATCAGCACGACGACGATGAGCACGCCGCCCATCGCGAAGACGAGCTGGCCGATGCCGACGAAGATGCCGGATGCGATGTCGGCCACGAACGGCGGCAGCGTCGACCAGGTCTCGAAGTCGGTGAGCGCGCCGATGAGCTGCCCGAGCACGAGGTCGACGTCGAACTGCGGGAAGGTGTCCCTGATCCAGTCGACGAAGCCCTCGAGCGCGCCGTTCTCGATCTCGGAGACGATCGACTGCACCAGGGTGGTGAACTGCGCGACGATCGTCGGGATGATGAGCCAGGTGGCGCCGACGAGGACGCCCAGGATGACCACGAAGATCAGGAGCACCGCCGCCCAGCGGGGGATGCCGCGGCGGATGAGTATCTGGATGAGCGGCTCGACGCCCAGCGCGAGGAAGATGCCCGCGAAGGCCCACACGAGCACGGTGCTGATCTGCCCGATGGCGGTGCCGATGGCGATGGCGAGCAGCACGCCGAGGCCGCCGACGAGCCCGAGCAGAAAGCCGTTCCTGATCTTCACATCTGCATCCTAGGGCGCGGCCGCGGGCGGCCCCGGCAGGCGAGCGGCCAGCCCGGATGGCACAGTCCTGCGCGATTCCGGTACCCTGGAGGCTTGCCTGCCGGGCGCGGTCGCATGACACGGCCCCACAACGACCTCGGCGAGCGTGAAAGGACCCCTGACCCGTGCGATACATCCTCGCGGCCGTGAGCCTCGTGATCTCGCTCGTCCTGCTCGGCCTCGGCATCGGGCAGCGCACCATCTGGGCGCCGCCGGACTCCATCGTCTCGCAGCTCGAGGAGTCCACCGATGCGCAGATCGTCGTCGTCACCGGCGAGACCATGAACCAGCACGACGGCCGCCAGACCGTCACCGTCTCCGGCGACGGACCGATCACGGCCGTCGTCGGGCGCGACCACGACGTCGCCGGATGGGTCGGGGACGACGAGCACGCCCAGCTCCGGATCGATGACGCCGACGCGCTCTCGCTCGAGCGGGTCTCCGGCCCGGACGACGCCCTCCCCGCGCTCGCCGGCAACGACATGTGGATCGAGGAGCACAGCGGCGACGGCGAGCTCGAGTTCGACATCGACCTGCCGGTCGGCTTCTCGATGGCGATCCAGGGCGAGCTCGGCACGCCGGCGCCCACCGACATCCGCGTCGAGTGGCCCTTCGACGCCAAGACCCCGCTGTTCGGCCCGCTCATCACCGCCGGCCTGGTCTTCCTCGCGCTCGCGCTGCTGCTGTTCCTGCTGGCGCTGCGCAGGCACCGCCGGCGCCGCGGCCCGCAGCGCCGCTCGCACCGCGAGCTCTCGCGCTCCGAGCGACGCTCGCTGCAGCGCGACGCCCGAGCCGGCCTCACCCTGCCGGAGCGATCGATCGCGCCGAGCACGCGGCCGGAGGATGCTCCGGAGGCGATCGAGGGCCCGGACGCACCCGAGGCGAGCGAGCCCGACCGCTCCGGCGATGAGGGCTCCGCCGGCGAGCGGGGCAGGTCCGAGCTGCGCGCTGCGCGCATCCGCCGCCGTGCCGGGTTCATCGCCTTCCCGGTGCTGGCCTCGATCGCGCTCACCGGCTGCGGCCCGCAGTACTGGCCGAGCCCCGAGCCGAGCGAGACCTCGGCCTCGCCGAGCCCGACGACCCTCGAGGAGACGCTGCCGCCGGTCGCCCTCACCGAGAGCCAGTTCGAGCGCGTGCTCGCCGACACCCGCGAGTCGGTCGCGCAGGCCGACGCCGACGAGGACTTCGGGCTCGTCGACCGGCGCCTGGCCGGGCCGATGCGGGATGCGCGCAGGACCAACTACGCCATCCGCGGGCAGAGCGACGAGATCGAGCCGCTGCCCGGCATCCCCGACGGCGAGGTGCAGCTGCTGCTGCCGCAGCAGACCGAGATCTGGCCGCGCACGGTGATGGCGGTCGTCGCCTGGGAGGACGAGGCGCAGGCGCAGTCGACGCTCGTGTTCCAGCAGAACGATCCGCGCGAGAACTACCGCGTCGTGTACCAGTCGACGCTCGCCTCCGGCGTGCAGGTGCCGGCGGTCGCGAGCCCCACCATCGGTGCGGCGAGCCTGCCGATGGACACCCCGCTGCTGCAGCACCCTGCGCAGGACATCACGATGGCGTACGCCGACGTGCTGCTGCGCGGCGACGACTCCGAGTACGCGTCGTGGTTCCGGGAGGAGGGCGACGCGTTCCGCGAGCAGTTCGGCCGGGCCTGGAAGGACGAGCAGCGCGCGAACCCCGACCTCGAGCTGACGAACCTGGAGTGGTTCGCCGACGACGACGACCAGGAGCCGCTGATGCTCGTCACGAACGAGGGCGGAGCGCTGCTGGCGACCTCGTACAACGAGACGCAGCGTGCCACCCCCAAGGAGGATGGCGTCGAGGTCTCCGCGCAGGCCGGCGCGGCCGTCCTGGCCGGCGTCGAGCAGTCGGACACCGGCATCGAGCAGACGTACCAGATCCAGCTGCTGTTCGCCGTGCCGCCCGCCGACGCGCCGGAGGGCGCGCAGATCCAGGTGGTCGGCTACGCGCAGTCGCTGCTGAGCGCACAGGAGGTCGCAGAATGACCCAGGAGCACCTGCCCGCATCCATCGGCGGCGCCGTCGACCTGTCGGCGCTCGCCGCCCGGCACGCGCAGGCGGCAGCGCCGCAGGCCGCCCCCGCGTCGCCCGGTGCGCCCGGGGCGCCGGGCGTGGTGATCGCCGTCTCGGACGCCGACCTCGAGCAGGTGGTCGAGCTCTCGAGCCGCGTGCCCGTCATCATCGCGATCGTCGCCGACTGGAGCGAGCCGAGCACCCAGCTGGTGCCCGTGCTCGAGCGGCTCGTCGAGGCGCAGCGCGGCAGGCTCGTGCTCGCGAAGGTCGACGCCGACCGCAGCCCGCAGATCGTGCAGGCGTTCCAGGCGCAGTCGGTGCCGACGGTCGCCGCCGTGATCGCCGGCCGGCCCGCGCCGCTGTTCACGGGCGCGCAGCCCGAGCAGCAGATCGCCGACGTGCTCGCGCAGGTGCTCGAGTTCGCCGCCCAGCAGGGCGTCACCGGCAGCGTGCCGGTCGGCGAGCCCGGCGAGGGCGAGCAGGAGCAGGAGCCCGCCGCCCCGCCGGTGCCGCCGCTGCACCAGGAGGCCTACGACGCGATCGACGCCGGCGACCTCGAGACCGCGATCGCCGCGTTCGAGAAGGCGATCGCGCAGAACCCGCGCGACGCCGAGGCGATCGCCGGCCTCGCCCAGGTGCGGCTGCTGCAGCGGCTGCAGGGCAAGGGCGCCGACGAGATCCGCGCCGCGGCCGCCGCCGCGCCGGCCGACGTGCACGCGCAGATGCTGGTGGCCGACCTCGACCTCTCGGGCGGCCACGTCGAGGATGCGTTCCTGCGCCTGCTCGAGCTGCTCGGCTCGCTGCAGGGCGACGAGAAGCAGGATGTGCGGCTGCGGCTGCTCGACCTGTTCGAGATCGTCGGCCTCGACGACCCGCGCGTGGGCGCGGCGCGGAAGCGGCTGACGACGCTGCTCTACTAGCACGCTGATCGAGTAGCGCCCGCAGGGCGCGTATCGAGATCGGAAGGTCGTCTCGATACGCCGCCTGCGGCGGCTACTCGACGAGCGTGTCGCGCGGCTCCGGTCTCGTGACGCGTGCGCCTGCGGCGCGCGCTCCGGTCCCTGAGCCGGTGCGCGCCGTCAGGCGCTCACCGAGTCGAAGGGTGACCTACGGGGAGCGTTCGCGCTGCTCCGGCCCCTGAGCCGGTGCGCGCCGTCAGGCGCTCACCGAGTCGAAGGGCGACCTACGAAGCGCGCGGCTTCAGGATGAGCCCCGCGAGCGGCGGCACCGTGAGCGTCGCGGACGCGGGGCGTCCGCCCCACGGCCGCGGCTCGGCGTGCACCGTGCCCAGGTTGCCGACGCCCGAGCCGCCGAACTCCAGCGCATCCGAGTTCACGACCTCGTCCCACTCGCCTGCGAACGGCAGGCCCATGCGGTAGCCCTCGACGGGCCGGCCCGAGAAGTTGACGATCGCCGCCACCGGATCGCCGTCGGCGCCCCAGCGCAGGAACGCCACGAGGTTGTCGGAGGAGTTGCCGCCGTCGATCCACTCGAAGCCGCCCGGCTCGTTGTCGCGCAGCCACAGCGCCTCGGTCTGCCGGTAGACGCGGTTGAGCTGCGCCACGAGCGACATGAGCCCGCGGTGCACGGGCTGGTCGAGGATCCACCAGTCGAGCCCGCGCGATTCGCTCCACTCGCTCGGCTGCCCGAACTCCTGCCCCATGAACAGCAGCTGCTTGCCGGGGTGCGCCCACATGAACGTCAGGTAGGCGCGCACCGATGCGAGCTTCTGCCACTGGTCGCCGGGCATCTTGCCCAGCAGCGAGCCCTTGCCGTGCACGACCTCGTCGTGGCTGATCGGCAGCATGAACTGCTCGGAGAACGCGTACAGGAACGAGAACGTGATGTCGCCGTGGTGGTGCGAGCGGTACATCGGGTCGACCGCCATGTACTGCAGCGTGTCGTGCATCCAGCCCATGTTCCACTTCAGCCCGAAGCCCAGGCCGGATGCGTCGGTGGGCCTGGTCACGCCGGGCCACGAGGTGGATTCCTCGGCGATCATGACGACGCCGGGGCAGCGGCGGTAGACGGTGGCGTTGACCTCCTGCAGCAGCGCGATGGCCTCCAGGTTCTCGCGCCCGCCGTGCACGTTCGGCAGCCACTCGCCGTCCTTGCGTGAGTAGTCGAGGTAGAGCATCGACGCGACCGCGTCGACGCGCAGGCCGTCGATGTGGAACTCCTCCATCCAGTAGACGGCGTTCGCCACCAGGAAGTTCTTCACCTCCGGTCGGCCGAAGTCGAACACGTGCGTGCCCCAGTCGGGCTGGTCGCCGCGCCGCGGGTCCGGGTGCTCGTAGAGCGCCTGCCCGTCGAAGCGGGCGAGCGCCCACTCGTCCTTCGGGAAGTGGCCCGGCACCCAGTCCATCAGCACCCCGTAGCCGGCGCGGTGCAGCCGGTCGATGAGGTAGCGCAGGTCGTCGGGGTGGCCGAAGCGGCTGGTGGGGGCGAAGTAGCCCGTCACCTGGTAGCCCCAGGAGCCGCCGAAGGGGTGCTCGGCGAGCGGCATGAACTCCACGTGCGTGAAGCCCGTGGTCTCCAGGTGCTCGATGAGCGCATCCGCCATCTCCCGGTAGTCGAGCCCCAGCCGCCAGGAGCCGAAGTGCAGCTCGTACACCGACATGGGGGCGCTGTGCGGGTCCCGGGCGGCCCGGGACCGCATCCAGTCGTCGTCGCTCCACTCGAAGCGGCTCGTGCCGACCTTCGAGGCGGTCGCCGGCGGCACCTCGGTGTAGCGCGCCATCGGGTCGGCGCGCGTCACCCAGCCGCGGTCGGTGAGGATCTCGTACTTGTAGGCGGCGTGCTCGAGGTCGCCGGGCACGAACAGCTCCCAGACGCCGGAGGCGCCCATCGTGCGCATCGGGTGCGCGCGGCCGACCCAGTCGTTGAAGTCGCCGACGATGCGCACGGCACGCGCGTTCGGCGCCCACACCGCGAACGAGGCGCCGGCGACGCCCTCGTGCACGCGCAGCCGGGAGCCGAGCACCTGCCACGCCTGCTCGTGCCGACCCTCGCGCCACAGGTGCAGGTCGAGCTCGCCGAGCGTCGGCGTGAAGCGGTACGGATCCTCGGTCTCCCAGCCGGCGCCGTCGCCGTAGGCCGTGCGCAGCCGGTAGGGGCGGATGGGCCCGGTCACCGTGGCCTGCCACAGTCCGCGCCCGAGGTGCTCCATGGGCGTGGCGGACTGACCGGTCTCGGTCTCGGTGAGCACCTCGACCGACTCGGCCAGGTGCCGCACCGCGCGCACGACGTGGGCCTGCCCGGGGGCGGCCGAGCCAGCCGCGTGCGCGCCGAGCAGGTCGTGGGGAGCAGGGTGGGCGCCCTCGACGAGCTGCCCGATGGTCGACTCGTCGAGCATCATGCCTCCGATCGCCGTACGTGGATGATGTGCGCGGGCTCGACGAAGGCGTCGAGGCGCACGAAGTCGTGGTCGCTCCACCGCCATGTCTCGCCGCTGATGAGGTCGTGCGCCTCGAAGCTCTCGCCCGGCCGCAGGCCGAGCCTCGTCAGGTCGAGGTGCACGGTCGTCTCGCGCGCCGAGTGCGGGTCGACGTTGGCGATGACGATGATCGTGTCGTCCTCGCCGCTGTCGGTGAAGCGGCCGTCGAGGTGCTTCGAGTAGACCAGGATGCTGTCGTCGTCGGACCAGTGGATGTCCATCGCCCACAGCTGCCGGATCGCCGGGTGCGCGGCGCGGATCTCGTTGAGCCGCGTGATGTAGGGCGCGATGCTCGTGCCGTTGCGCTCCGCCTGCTGCCAGTCGCGCGGCCGGTACTCGTACTTCTCGTTGTCGATCGCCTCCTCGGCACCGGGCCGCGCGACGTCCTCGATGAGCTCGTAGCCGGCGTACATGCCCCAGGTCGGCACGGCGGTCGCGGCGATCGCGGCGCGCACCTTGAACGCCGGCACGCCGCCGAACTGCAGGTACTCGGTGAGGATGTCGGGCGTGTTCACCCAGAACGCGGGCTTGAACCACGCCGCCTGCTCGCCGGTGACCTCGCGCAGGTACTCCTCGAGCTCGGCTTTCGTGTTGCGCCAGGCGAAGTAGGTGTACGACTGCTGGAACCCGACC
Source organism: Agrococcus baldri (assembly GCA_007988785.1). Lineage (GTDB taxonomy): Bacteria > Actinomycetota > Actinomycetes > Actinomycetales > Microbacteriaceae > Agrococcus > Agrococcus baldri_A. Next base: position 92,450 of record BJUU01000001.1, on the reverse strand, counting down.
TTGCCGAGCGCCTGCATCATCGCCGGCCTCGTGAAGGCCTCGGCGAGGAAGACGACGTCGGGATGCGCGGCGTTCACGGTGCGGATGACGTGCTCCCAGAACCACAGCGGCTTCGTGTGCGGGTTGTCGACCCGGAAGATCTGCACGCCGCAGCCGACCCACAGCTCGATGATGCGCAGCACCTCCGCGACGATCCCCTCGGGCGCGTTGTCGAAGTTGACCGGGTAGATGTCCTGGTACTTCTTCGGCGGGTTCTCGGCGAAAGCGATGGTGCCGTCGGGCAGCGTCGTGAACCACTCCGGGTGCTCGCTCACCCAGGGGTGATCCGGTGCCGCCTGGAGGGCGAGGTCCATCGCCACCTCGAGCCCGGCATCCGACGCCTTCGCGACGAAGTCGCGGAAGTCGTCGATCGTGCCGAGGTCGGGGTGGATGGTGTCGTGGCCGCCGTGCTTCGAGCCGATCGCCCAGGGGCTGCCGGGGTCGCCGGGCTGCGGCGTGAGCGTGTTGTTGGGCCCCTTGCGGTTGACCTCGCCGATCGGGTGCACGGGCGGCAGGTAGACGACGTCGAAGCCCATCGCCTTCACGGCCGGCAGGCGCTCGGCGGCGGTCGCGAAGGTGCCGCTCTGCCAGGAGCCGTCGGCGCGCCGCACGGCGCCCTCGGAGCGCGGGAAGAGCTCGTACCAGGCGCCGACGCCCGCGCGGGTGCGTTCGACGTGCAGCTTGAGGGTCTCGGATGCGGTGACGAGCGAGCGGGGCCGGTTGCGGTCGATCGCGCCCAGGATGTCGGGGTCGTTGACGGCCGCCCAGCGCTGCAGCACCGGCACCTGCGTCTTCGCGAGCGCGGTGGCGGCGCCGGCGAGCAGGGTGGCGTCGCCGCCCTTCGCCGCCCTGGCGGCGCGCGCGAGCAGCTGCGAGCCCATCGTGGCCATGAGCTCGGCGTCGATGTCGGCGGCGATCTTGATCTCGGCGTTGTGGTGCCAGGTCGCCCACTCGTCGGCCCACGCCTCGACCTTCCACCTCCACACGCCCTGCTCGTCGACGAGCGCGTGCGCCCGGTGGCGGTCGAGGCCGTCGTGCAGCGGCTCCATGGGCACGCGCTGCTTCCTGCCGCCGGGGGAGTGCAGCACGAGCGTCACGCCGATGCGGTCGTGGCCCTCGCGGAACGCCGCGGCCTCGAACGGCACGACGTCGCCCACCACCGCCCGCGCGGGGAATCGGTTGCCGGGCTGCTGCGGGTGCAGGTCGAGCACCGGGATCCGGCCGGAGAGGACCTTCTGGGGGACTGCTTCGCTCGTCTTCGCCACGTGCTCAACCTACCGAGTGCCCCTGCACGTCGCACGGGCCCTTCGGCCGGCCGCGCCGCTAGGCTCGGGCAGTGTGAGAGCGATCCGCAAGTTCACCGTCCGCACCTCGATCCCCGCGCGCCTCGCCCGCCTCGAGACGCTCGCCTCGAACCTCCGCTGGTCGTGGCACGAGCCCACGAGAGAGCTCTTCCGCGAGATCTCGCTCGACGGCTGGCGCGCCACCGGCCACGATCCCGTGCAGTTGCTCGGCTGGGTCGGCACCGAGCGGCTCGCGCAGCTCGCGCAGGACGACGCCTTCGTCGCGCGCGTGGACGCGCTCGCCGACGACCTCGACGACTACCTCTCGCAGGCGCGCTGGTACCAGTCGCTCGAGGATGCGCCCGAGTCGATCGCCTACTTCTCGCCCGAGTTCGGCATCACGAGCGCGCTGCCGCAGTACTCCGGCGGCCTCGGCATCCTGGCCGGCGACCACCTCAAGGCCGCGAGCGACCTGGGCGTGCCGATCATCGGCGTCGGCCTGTTCTACCAGGCCGGCTACTTCAAGCAGGCGATCTCCCGCGAGGGCTGGCAGCAGGAGTCGTACCCGGTGCTCGACCCCGACGGCCTGCCGCTGACGATCCTGCGCAATCCCGACGGCACGCACGCGACGGTCGCGATCGCGCTGCCGGGGGCGCGCACGCTGCACGCGCGCATCTGGCAGGCCACCATCGGCCGTGTGCCGCTGCTGCTGCTCGACGCGAACATCCACGAGAACGACGACGAGCTGCGCGGCGTCACCGACCGCCTCTACGGCGGCGGCGGCGAGCAGCGCCTGCGGCAGGAGCTGCTGCTGGGCATCGGCGGCGTGCGCGCGCTCGCGGTGCACGGCGAGCTCACCGGCGCGCCCGCGCCCGCGGTCTTCCACTCGAACGAGGGCCACGCCGGCTTCCTCGGCATCGAGCGCATCTCGCGGCTGATCGCCGAGGGGCTGGGCTTCGACGAGGCGCTGCAGGTCGTGCGCGCCGGCACCGTCTTCACGACGCACACGCCGGTGCCCGCCGGCATCGACCGCTTCGACATCGAGCTCGTGCGCAGCCACCTGGCGGGGGGCCTCGTGCCCGGCGTCGACGTCGAGCGCGTGCTGGCGCTCGGGCGCGAGGACGACCCGGCGATCTTCAACATGGCGCAGCTGGGGTTCTCGCTCGCGCAGCGCGCCAACGGCGTCTCGAAGCTGCACGGGAAGGTCTCGCGCAGCATGTTCGCGAGCCGCTGGCCCGGCTTCGACGCCGCCGAGGTGCCCATCACCTCGGTCACCAACGGCGTGCACGCACCCACCTGGACCTCGCCCATCCTCAAGCACCTCGCGGAGCGCGAGCTCGGCACGCTCGACACGACGCGCTGCGACTGGGGCTCGGATGCGGTCTCCGACGAGACGCTCTGGTCGGTGCGGCGCGAGATGCGCGAGGCGCTCGTGGAGGAGGCGCGCGAGCGCACGCGCGCGAAGCACGAGCGCAACGACGGCGTGGCACCCGCCTGGATCGACTCGCTGCTCGACCCGGACGTGCTGACGATCGGCTTCGCCCGCCGCGTGCCCACCTACAAGCGGCTCACGCTCATGCTCCACGACCGCGACCGGCTGCGCGCGCTGCTGACGCACCCCGAGCGGCCCGTGCAGCTCGTGATCGCCGGCAAGTCGCATCCGGCCGACGAGGCGGGCAAGGCGCTCATCCAGGAGCTCGTGCGCTTCTCGCAGGAGCCCGACGTGCGCGGCCGCATCGTCTTCCTCGAGAACTACGACATCGCGATGGCGAAGTCGCTCTACCCGGGCTGCGACGTGTGGCTCAACAACCCGCTGCGCCCGCTCGAGGCGTGCGGCACGAGCGGCATGAAGGCGGCGCTCAACGGCTCGCTCAACCTGTCGATCCTCGACGGCTGGTGGGAGGAGTACTTCGACGGCAAGAACGGCTGGGCCATCCCCTCGGCGCACGAGCACATGGATGCCGCCGAGCGCGACGCCTTCGAGGCGACCGCGCTCTACGAGCTGATCGAGCACCAGGTCGCGCCGCGCTACTACGACCGCGACGAGCGGGGGCTGCCGGGCGCATGGATCGCCTCCATCCGCCACACCCTCGCGACGCTCAGCCCCGAGCTCTCGGCCGAGCGCATGCTCGCCGAGTACGTCGACCGCCTCTACGCGCCGGCCGCGAAGGCCGCTGCGGCCGCCGCCGCCGACGATGCGAGCGCGGCCCGCGGCTTCGCGGGCTGGACGAGCCGGATGCGCGAGGGCTTCGGGCAGGTCGAGGTGCGTCACGTCGAGGTCGAGGGCGTCGACGTGCCGCCGGTCGTCGGCGACGACGTGCGCGTGCGCGCCTTCGTCGAGCTGGGCTCGTTGCGGGCTGAGGACGTCACCGTCGAGGTCGTCGCCGGCACCGTCACGGAGGAGGGCGAGCTGCGCCACGCGCGTCGCTTCGCGCTCGCGCCCGCGGGCGCGGACGGGCAGGCGCAGCGGTTCGAGTCGGCCGTCGCGCTGCCGGCAGCCGGCACCTTCGGCTACACCGTGCGCGTGGTGCCGAGGCACGCGATGCTTGCGAGCGACGCCGAGCTGGGGCTGGTCGCCTACGCGAAGGGCTGATCGGCGGCCGGCGGCGACGGCGGCGTGCGCAGCACCATGACCGTCGCCTCCGGCTCGCCCGCCGCGGGCGTGCCGTGCACGACGTAGACGCGCATGCTCATCGCCGCCATCAGCACGCGGGCGCCGGGCGCGATGCGCTCGTCGTCGTGCAGCTCGGCCGCGGAGTCCCACAGCAGCTCGAGCTCGGTGGCGCCGTCGGGTGCCGGGGTGGTCACGAGCCGCTCGCGCGGCGAGCCGTGGAAGACCACGAGCACCCGCGAGTACGGCTCGCGCAGCGGCGTCGACTCCGCGAGCATCTGCATGGTGCGCTCGTGCGAGTGATCCCAGTCGTCGATCGTCATCGGCTCGCCGGCCGCGTTCCACCACTCCAGATGCGATGAGCCGGCCACGCGCTGGGCGCTCTGGCCGTACCAGAGCGGCCGCAGCGCCGGGTGCTCCCGCCGCAGCTGCAGCAGGCGCCGGGTCTGCGCGAGGAACGTCTCCTGCCAGTCCTCGCGGTCCCACCGCATCCACGTCAGTGCCGAGTCCTGGCAGTAGGCGTTGTTGTTGCCGCGCTGCGTGCGGCCGAACTCGTCGCCCATCGTCAGCATCGGGATGCCGGCGGAGACGAGCAGCGTGCCGAGCAGGTTGCGCATCGAGCGGCGCCGATCGAGCTGCACGCCGACATCCTGCGTGCGCCCCTCGACGCCGTGGTTGTACGAGCGGTTGTCGTCGGCGCCGTCGCGGCCGTCCTCGCCGTTCGCCTCGTTGTGCTTGCGGTCGTAGCGCACGAGGTCGGTGAGCGTGAAGCCGTCGTGCGCGGTGATGAGGTTGACGCTCTCGAGCGGTCCTCGCCGGTGGTCGAACAGGCCCGCGGAGCCCGAGACGGCGTGCGCGAGCGGGCCGACGCCCGACGACCCCTCTCCGCCGTGCCGGAAGGCGCGCAGGTCGCTGAGCCAGAACTGCCGCACGGTGTCGCGGAAGCGGTCGTTCCACTCGCTGAAGCCCGCCGGGAAGGAGCCCGTCCGCCAGCCGTCGGGCCCGACGTCCCAGGGCTCGGCGATCATCGTCGCGCCGGCCAGCTCGGGCTCGGAGAGGATGCGGTGCAGCAGCGGATGCGCGGGGTCGAAGGAGCCGTCGGCGCCGCGCCCGAGCACGGGGGCGAGGTCGAAGCGGAAGCCGTCGACGCCCATCTCGCGATGCCAGTAGGCGAGCGAGTCGATCACCAGATCCTGCGCGGCGGGCACCGAGAAGTCGACCGTGTTGCCGCAGCCCGTCCAGTCGACGAGCGAGCCGTCGCCGTGCAGCCGGTAGTAGGAGGCGTTGTCGATCAGGCGAAGGCTCGAGGGCGGCCCGCCGATGCCCTCCTCGGCGGTGTGGTTGTAGACCACGTCGAGGAAGACCTGCAGCCCCGCCTCGTGCAGCAGCCGCACCATGCCCTTGAACTCGCGCAGCACGCCGCCGGTGCCGTCGAACTGCGCGCGCCGCGACGCGTAGGCGCTGTGCGGGGCGAAGAACGAGAGCGTGTTGTAGCCCCAGTGGTTCACCCGCCCCTGCTGGATGAGCCGCTGCTCGGAGACGAACAGGTGCACCGGCAGCAGCTGCACCGTCGTCACCCCGAGCTCCTTGAGGTACGCGATGGTGGACGGATGCGCGAGGCCCGCGTAGGTGCCGCGCAGCTCGGGCGGCATGTGCGGGTTGAGCTTCGTGAGCCCCTTCACGTGCGCCTCGTAGATCACCTGCCGATCGAGCGGGATCTCGGGCCGCGCGGTGCCCGCCCAGTCGAACTCCGGGTCGATGACGGTCGCGCGGTGCTGGCCGTGCGGCGTGCGCACGACCCCGCGCGCGTGCGGCGGCAGCGCGTTGCGGGTCCAGTCGAAGGCGTGGCCGGGGCCCTCCGGGCCGTCGACGCCCAGCGCGTAGGGCGTGCCGGGCGGCAGCAGCTCGGTCTCGACCACGAAGACCTCGCCGCGTCGCTGCATGGGGATGGCCTCGAGCAGCCAGTCGGGGTCGTGCCGATCGAACACGCGCAGCTCCATGCGCTCGGCGTGCCGCGACCAGACGGTCAGGCGCTGGCCCCCGTCGATGCGCTCGAGGCCTCGCGCACGAATCGGAGCCTCCACCACGCCATCTAGGCTAATTGGTCATGCGGCTCTTCGATCACGCCGCCGCCACGCCCATGCGCGAGTCGGTGCGCGAGGCGCTCGCGGCCGCCGAGCCGCTCGCCAACCCGGCCTCGACCCACCGCGAGGGCCAGCGCGCCCGCGCCGTGCTGGAGGATGCCCGCGAGCGGCTCGCGGCGACGCTGGGCGCGCATCCGACCGAGGTGATCCTCACCTCCGGCGGGACCGAGTCGATCAACCTCGCGCTCAAGGGCGCGTGGTGGGCGGCGCGCGAGCGCGCGGGCGCGGGGCAGCAGCCGGGCGCCATCGTCGTGCCGGTCGCCGAGCACCACGCCACGCTCGACGCCGTCGAGTGGCTCGAGCGCCAGGGGGCGCAGCTGCGCTGGGTGGGCGTCGATGCGCACGCGGTGACCGACCACGAGGCCTTCGCGGCGGCGCTCGCGGGCGAGCCCGCCGCATCCGTCGCCGGCGCGTCGGGCGGCACCGCGTCGATGGCTCCCGCTTCGGTCGCCACCATGCTCGTCGCGAGCAACGAGCTCGGCTCGCTGCAGCCGATCGAGCCGGTGGCGGATGCCTCGGCCCGCGCGGGCGTGCCGCTGCACCTCGACGCGGTGGGCGCGTTCGGCCATCTGCCGCTGCGCTTCGCCGACACGGGCGCCTCGCTCATGAGCGTCGCGAGCCACAAGCTCGGCGGGCCGCACGGCGTGGGCGCGCTCGTGGTGCGGCGCGACGCGCGCCTGCACGCGCTGCACCACGGCGGCGGTCAGCAGCGCGGGCTGCGCTCGGGCACGCAGGATGCGCTGGGCGCGTCGCTCTTCGCGCTCGCCGCCGAGGAGGCGATGGCCGAGCTTGCGGGGGAGAGCGCCCGTCTGCGGGAGCTGACCGGCGCCATCCTCGCGGCGGTCGCGCCGCTGCCGGGCGTGCGCGTGCTGGCGGCCGAGCAGCGGCTGCCGCACATCGCGCATCTCGTGGTGGAGGGCGCGCAGGGGGAGTCGCTGCAGTTCCTGCTCGACGAGGCGGGCTTCGCGGTCTCGAACGGCTCGGCCTGCTCGGCCGGCGTCGCGCGCGAGAGCCACGTGGTGCGCGCGTGCGGCGTGACCGGTGCCGCCCCGCTGCGGCTCTCGCTCGGCCGCACGACCACCCGGGCCGACGTCGACGCCCTCATCGGGGCGCTGCCCGCCGCGATCGGCCGCGCCCGCGCCCTCTGACGCTCCGCCCCGCGCGGCGACACTCGGTCGGCGCGCCCGTCGCGAGGGCGCCGTGCGGCCTCCGCCGCGCCGCTTGTACCCTGGTGGCGCGAGAAGGGGGAGCGCGTGAAGGTGCTGGCTGCGATGTCCGGCGGAGTGGACTCCGCCGTCGCCGCCGCGCGCGCCGTCGACGCGGGCCACGAGGTGGTCGGGGTGCACCTGGCGCTCAGCCGCATGCCGGGCACGCTGCGCACCGGCAGCCGCGGCTGCTGCACCGTCGAGGACGCGATGGACGCGCGGCGCGTCGCCGACCGGCTCGGCATCCCGTTCTACGTCTGGGACTTCTCGGAGCGCTTCCACGACGACGTCGTGCAGGACTTCGTCGACGAGTACGCCGCCGGCCGCACCCCGAACCCGTGCCTGCGGTGCAACGAGAAGATCAAGTTCGAGGCGCTGCTCGACCGCGCCATCGGGCTCGGGTTCGACCGCGTCGTCACCGGCCACTACGCGCGCGTCGAGCAGGCGCCCGCCGGCCCGGAGCTTCACCGCGCGGCCGACTGGGCGAAGGACCAGTCCTACGTGCTGGGCGTGCTGACGGCGGCGCAGCTCGTGCACTGCTGGTTCCCGCTCGCCGCCACCCCGACGAAGGCCGAGGTGCGCGCAGAGGCCGCCGAGCGCGGCTTCCTGCTGGCGCAGAAGCCCGACAGCCACGACATCTGCTTCATCCCGGACGGCGACACGCGCGGCTTCCTCGCCGAGCGGCTCGGCGCCGACCCCGGCGAGATCGTCGACCGCGACGGCAACGCCGTCGGCACCCACGAGGGCGTGCACGGCTACACCGTCGGCCAGCGCCGCGGGCTCTCGCTCGGCGTGCCGTCGCCCGACGGCCGGCCCCGCTTCGTGCTCGAGGTGAAGCCCTCCACCCGGCAGCTCGTGGTCGGCCCGAAGGAGGCGCTCGCCGTGTCGCGCCTGGCCGGCACCCGCATCTCCCACGCCGGCGCACCGCATCCGGCCCTCGTCGACGGCCTCGACGTCGAGGTGCAGATCCGGGCGCACGCCGACCCGGTGCCCGCGCACGCGCGCATGATCGGCGAGGAGCTCGTGATCGATGCGACCGAGCCGCTCACGGGCGTCGCGACCGGCCAGTCGGCGGTGCTGTACCTGGGCACGCGCGTGCTCGGGCAGGTGACGATCGATCGCACCGTGGCTGCGGACGAGCTGGTGCGGGCCGACGCGGCCGGTGGTCGCGAGGCGACCCCGTGAGCCTCCGCGACGAGCTGCTCGAGCTCGAGCACGCGGGCTGGCGGTCGCTGTGCGAGGGCACCGGCGGCGACTTCTACGGCCGCACGATGGCCGAGCGGGGCCTCATGGTGCTGGTCGACGGCTCGGTGCTGGATCGGGATGCGGTGGCCGCGTCGCTCTCGGATGCTCCGCGCTGGGCGTCGTACGAGATCACCGAGCCGCGGCTGCTCGTGCTCGGCGACGATGCGGCGTCCCTCGTCTACACCGGCACCGCACGACGCGAGCAGGGTGACGACTTCGTGGCGAGCATGGCGAGCACCTACGTGCGCGAGGGCGGCGGCTGGCGCCTCGCGCTGTACCAGCAGACGCTGCGCCCCTGACGGCCGCGCGGCCCCTCAGTGGTGGTCCCGCTCAGTGGTGGTCGTGCTCGTCGAGCAGCGACTCGTCGAGCTGCGGCGCCTCGCCGGGCTGCTCCTGCTGCTGGTGCTGGCCGTGCTCCCCGTGCGGCACGGCGTGGCGGCCGGCCTCGGTGCCGGCGAGCGCAGCGGTCGCGATCGCGGCCACCACGGCGGCGGTGCACGCGAGCGTCAGCAGGGCCGGCAGCGGGCGGGGCTCGAGCCGTTCGCGGGCTCCGCGCGGCCGGGCCAGCAGCGCCGCGGCGCCGAGCGCGAGCGCGCTCTCGGCGAGCATCGGCCCGAGCGGCAGCGCCGCGGCGGCCGTCGGCAGCAGGACGAGCGCGCCCACCCAGAGCACGGTCGGCAGCGCCAGCGGCCCCAGCAGCGATGCGACCGCGAGCGGCCTGCCCCGCAGGGCGAGCACGGCGACCGCGAGCTGCCCGGCTCCGGCGGCCAGCAGGGGCACCGCGAGCCATGGCGCCGAGGCCAGCGCCGAGGGGGCGGCGCCCACCGCGAGTGCGATGAGCGCCGCCCCGAGCGCCGAGACGGCTGCTGCCATCCGCATCAGCGCATCCATCGTGGTCTCCTACGCCGTCGCGTGCTGGCTGCGGGTGCCGCGGTCGAGCGCGAGCCCGGTGCCGAGCAGCACGATCGCCGAGGCGAGGTGCAGGATGTGGTCGGCGGTGTTGAGCGCCAGGATGTTCAGCGCGGTGCCGACCAGGAAGAACCCGACGATGCCGAGCAGCAGGTAGACGGCGCCGACGGTGACGTTCACGCCCTTCGCTGCCGGCGTGCTGCGCAGGCCGGCGAACAGCAGCGCCGCGCCGATCGCCAGGTGGGCGATGTTGTGCAGGTGATTCACCTGGAAGATGCCGAGCAGGAGCCCGCCATCCGGTCCGGCGAAGTTCGAGCCGGCCACGAACAGGCCGAGCACGCCGACCAGCAGGTACACGGCGCCGAAGATCGTGGCGACGAGTCGGTTGGGGGACTGAGTCATGACTCCTCCTTCAGTTGGGGCCGGATCGGCCTCTGCACCGCGATGGTGCACCGGGTGTCGGTCAGGGTTCGGAACCCTGCCCGGCGCGGATTGGTGCACGGATGGATCGCTCTTGTGAAGTTGACAGCCATTGCATAGCGATGCAGTGGGGGACAGCATGCCGTGTCAGCGACCACGTGCACAATGGGGGCATGGTGGGAATCCAGGCCGAGGCCTCTCTCAGGGATGCCAATGCCAGAGCGCAGGAGCTGCGCGCGCGCATCGAGGAGGCAAGCGCCGCCTACTACGACCGCGACGCCTCGATCATGGACGACGCGAGCTACGACGCGCTGGTGCGCGAGCTCGACGAGCTCGAGCGCGAGCATCCCGAGCTGCAGAGCCAGGACTCGCCCACGCAGGCCGTGCAGGGCGGCGCCACGAGCGGCCTGCCGACGATCGAGCACGCCGAGCGCATGATGAGCCTCGACAACGTCTTCTCCGTCGACGAGCTGCGCGAGTGGTGCGCGAAGGCCGAGGCCGCGGCAGGCAGGAGGGTCGCCTGGCTGACCGAGCTGAAGATCGACGGGCTCGCCGTGTCGCTGCGCTACGAGCGCGGCGTGCTGACGAGCGCCGCGACGCGCGGCGACGGCCGCATCGGCGAGATCGTGACGACGAACGCGCTGCGCGTGGCGGGCATCCCCGAGCGGCTGACGGGGGAGGGCCACCCCGAGCTCGTCGAGGTGCGCGGCGAGGCGTTCATCCCGGTGGCGGCGTTCGAGCGGCTGAACGCGCTGCAGGAGGCGATGCGCCCGCGCTCGGTCGAGGAGGACCGCGCGCGGCTGGGCGCGAGGCTCGACGAGGCGAAGGCGGCCGACCGCGCGCTGCGCCGGTTCCCGACCTTCGCGAACCCGCGCAACGCCGCCTCCGGCGGGCTGCGCCAGCAGCTCGAGAAGAAGACGGGCCTCGAGCACGAGGCCGGCGAGGCCCGCATCGCGGCGCTCGCGCTCTACGTGCACGGCATCGGCGCATGGGACGACCCGCCCGTCGCATCCCAGAGCGAGGTGTACGAGCTGCTCGCCTCCTGGGGGCTGCCGACGAGCCCGCACACCCGGGTCGAGCCCGAGGTGGATGGCGTGGTCGCCTTCGTCGAGCGCTACGGCGCGGGCCGCGGCGAGGTCGAGCACCAGCTCGACGGCGTGGTCGTGAAGGTCGACGAGCTGGCGCTGCACGGCGAGCTCGGCTACACCAGCCGCGCGCCCCGCTGGGCGATCGCCTACAAGTACCCGCCGGAGGAAGTGCACACGAAGCTGCTCGACATCGTCGTCTCGGTCGGGCGCACGGGTCGCGCGACGCCCTACGCCGCGATGGAGCCCGTGCACGTCGCCGGCAGCGTCGTGCGCCAGGCGACGCTCCACAACCAGGACGTCGTGCGCGCGAAGGGCGTGCTGATCGGCGACACGGTCGTGCTGCGGAAGGCGGGCGACGTCATCCCCGAGGTGCTGGGCGCCGTCGTCGAGCTGCGGGACGGCTCGGAGCGCGAGTTCGTGATGCCCGCCGACTGCCCCGAGTGCGGCACGCCGCTGCGCGCGATGAAGGAGGGCGACATCGACCTGCGCTGCCCGAACGCCGAGTCGTGCCCTGCGCAGGTGCGGGGCCGGGTCGAGCACATCGGCTCGCGCGGCGCCCTCGACATCGAGGCGCTCGGCGAGGTGACCGCCGCGGCGCTGACCCAGCCGACCGTGCCGCCCGAGCCGCCGCTCGTGACCGAGGCGCGGCTGTTCGATCTCACCATCGACGAGCTCGTGCCGATCGAGGTGGTCGTGCGCGACGCCGAGACCGGCGAGCCCAAGGTCGACGAGGAGGGCGCACCGGTCGTGCGCGCGCCGTTCCAGCGCGTCGAGCTCACGTACCCGCCCGGCGCCGAGGGCATGTCCGCGGCCGAGCGCCGCAAGGCCGGCATCCGCAAGGATCACCGCGTGCTGCACCCGTCGGCGCAGGCGACGACGCTGCTGGCAGAGCTCGAGGCGGCGAAGACCAAGGAGCTCTGGCGCCAGCTCGTCTCGCTCAACATCCGCCACGTCGGCCCCGTCGCGGCGCGCGCGCTCGCCGACTGGTTCGGCTCCCTCGCCGCGATCGAGGCGGCCGATGCCTCCGAGCTCGCGCAGGTCGAGGGCGTCGGACCGATCATCGCCGAGGCGGTCGTCGAGTGGCTCGCTGTCGACTGGCACCGCGAGATCGTGCAGACCTGGCGGGATGCGGGGGTGCGGTTCGCGACGCCCGGTCACCCCGGTCCCGGCGCGGCCGCCGAGCGCGGCGGTGTGCTCGCCGGCCTCACCGTCGTCGCGACCGGCACGCTCGAGGGCTACACGCGCGACGGCGCGCAGGAGGCGATCATCGCCGCGGGCGGCAAGGCGGCCTCGAGCGTGTCGAAGAAGACCGACTTCGTCGCCGCCGGCCCCGGTGCCGGCTCCAAGCTGAGCAAGGCGGAGGATCTCGGCATCCGCATCCTCGACGCCGATGGCTTCCGCATCCTCGTCACCGAGGGCCCCGATGCCCTCCCGACCCCGGAGGAGGAGTGATGGACGCCATCGCCGTCCTGACCGAGTCGTTCTCGCGCGTGCCAGGGCTCGCGAGCCGTGCCGTGCGCGGCCTGACGACCGAGCTGCTCGCCTGGGCACCCGCAGAGGGCGCCAACCCGATCGCCTGGCTCGTCTGGCACCTCGCGAGGGGGCAGGACGCCCAGATCGCCGCGGTCGCCGGCACCGAGCAGGTGTACGTGAGCGGCGACTGGGGCCCGCGCTTCGGGCTCGAGACCGACGCGCACGACACCGGCTACGGCCACGATGCCGCAGCCGTGCGGGCGGTGCGCCCGGCCTCGGCGGAGGCGCTGCTCGACTACCTCGACGCCGTGCACGCCGCGACGCTCGACCACCTCGGCACGCTCACCGAGGCCGATCTGGCCCGCGTCGTCGACGAGGCATGGGATCCGCCGGTCACGCTCGGCGTGCGGCTCGTGAGCATCGTCGACGACGACGTGCAGCACGCGGGCCAGGCGGCCTACGTGCGCGGGCTGCTCGACGCGTGATCACGCGCCTGGCGATCGAGGGCTACCGCTCGATCCGATCGCTGGTGGTCGACCTCGAGCCGCTCACGGTCGTCACGGGCGCCAACGGCTCGGGCAAGTCGAGCCTGTACCGCGCGCTGCGGCTGCTCGCCGACTGCGGTGAGGGGCGGGTGATCGGCTCCCTCGCCGCCGTGGGCGGGCTCGACGCCGTGCGCTGGGCGGGGCCGGAGCGGGGCACCCGGGGCGGGCAGGCGACCGAGGGGACCGTCCGGCGCGGACCGGTCGCGCTGCGGCTGGGCGTCGCCACCGACGGCCTCGGCTACGCCATCGACCTTGGACTCCCGGTCGCGCAGTGCAGCGCGTTCGACCTCGACCCGGAGATCAAGCAGGAGCACGTCTTCGCTGGCGCCGACCCGCGCCCCGCGGGCGTGCTCGTCGAGCGCAGGCGCGGGGTCGTGCGCGTCTCGACCGACGGCGGCTGGGCCGAGCTCGCCCGCGGCATGCACCCCTGGGCGTCGGTGCTCGACGAGTACGCCGGGCACGCCGAGGCCGCCGAGCTCGCGGGCGCGAGGCGCATGCTGCGCGGCTGGCGGTTCCACGACGCGCTGCGCACCGACCCGAGCGCCCCGGCGCGCCGACCGCAGGTCGCGACCCGCGCATCCCGACTCGACGACGACGGCGCGAACCTCGCGGCGGCGCTGCAGACGGCGATCGAGGCGGGGTGGGATCGCGAGCTCGAGCGGGCCATCGAGGATGCGTTCCCCGGCTCGCGGCTGCAGCTGCCGGTCGTCGACGGGCGCATGCAGGTCGCGCTGCAGCAGCCGGGCATGCTGCGGCCGCTGACGGCGCCGGAGCTCTCCGACGGCACGCTGCAGTACCTGCTGCTCACCGCCGCGCTGCTCTCGGCCGAGAAGCCGCAGCTCATCGTGCTCAACGAGCCCGAGCGCAGCCTGCACGCTGACCTCGTGCCGGCGCTCGCCGAGCGCATCCGCCGGGCCGCCGAGGCGACGCAGGTGGTCGTCGTCACGCATCAGACCGTGCTGGCGGATGCGCTCGGCGGCCTGCGCGTCGAGCTCGAGAAGCAGGGCGGCGAGACGATCGTCGCGGGGCGGGAGGGGCTGCTCGACCAGCCCAGCTGGCACTGGCCGAAGCGCTGAGGACCTGACCGGCCGCCCAGGCGCGATCGATAGCGTGCTGGGCATGGCTGATCGACAGGAAGTCCAGACCGCGTTCGGTGACCTGCTGACCATCGACGGCGGTGACTCGCTCTCGCCCTGGAGCGAGGTGTGGGGCGCACGCGTGCACGGCGGCGCCGAGGACGTGCCGGCCGTCGTCAAGCAGACGTGGCGGCGCCCCGAGCCGCTCGAGGCCTGGCAGCGCACGCTCGTCGCCCGCGGCATCCGCACCATCGCGCCGCTCGGCCCGGCGGTCGCCGTCGGGGACGGCGACGACGCGGAGCGATGGGTCGCGTACCCGCGGCTCGCGGGCCGCGAGTGGGATGGCGGCGCCGACGACCTGGCCGCGGCGGGCCGCCTGCTCGGTCAGCTGCACGCGGCCTCCGAGGGCCTCGCGATCGACGGCTTCCCCGGCTTCGAGTGGGGCAGCCCCGATCGCGCGTCGATCGATGAGGACATCGAGGCGATCCGCGACGCGGCCGCCGAGCACTGGCCCGGCGCCGACGCATCGCGCTGGATCGCCCAGCTCGACGACTTCGCGCCGCTGCTCGAGCGCGTGCGCGCCGCCGACGTGCCGCAGCTGCCCGCGTCGCTCGACCACCGCGCCGACAACCTGCTGTTCGACGCCGAGGGCGCGCTCATGCTCGACCTCGAGAACGCCGCGCTCGCGCCGCGCATCCTCGATGTGGCGGTCGCCGCGCTGCTGTTCCCGCTCGAGCACCCCGGATCCGGCGGCAGCGCGCTCGGCGGCGAGGAGTGGGCGGCGTTCCGCGACGCCTACCTCGAGGCGTGCCCGCTGACGCGGCAGGAGCGCGAGCTCTGGCCGACCGCGCTGACCTACATGAAGCTCGAGTGGGGAACGTGGCACCTCACCGAGGGCGTCGAGGCAGAGCCGGAGGGCAACCTCGGCTACCTCGAGGACCTGCTGACCCTCGACGAGCACGAGCGCTTCCCGCTCGGCTGACGCGGCCGTCCGCGGCCCCGCGCCGGCAGGAGGCGCGGTTCGCGCCGGCGGGCACGCGCTCCTACAGTGGTTCGCATGCCCGCCGCCCGCCGCTCGACCGCCGCCCCGCGCGGCACGGGGCGCTGAGGCGGCATGCGGCTCGTCTTCGCGCACGGCACGGGGCTCGCCGGGCCCGCGGCCTTCCCGCAGCAGGCGGCGGCGTTCCCGCAGGCCGAGTTCCCCGTGCTGCCCGGCTACGGCGACGAGCAGCCCGCCGTCGGCGACGTCGCCGCGGCAGCGCAGGCGCTCGCGCTGCGTGCGGCCGACGCCGACGCGCTCGTCGGCTACAGCTACGGCGGCGTCATCGCGGCGATGGCCGCGTGCATGGAGCAGCCGGTCGCGCTCGTGCTCATCGAGCCCGCGCTCTTCCAGCTCTCCCGCGACCGGCCGGCGAGCGCTGGCCTGATCGAGCGGCTCGAGCCCGTCTACCTCGACGCGAGCCTGACCGACGAGACCTTCGAGCAGGCGTTCATGCAGGCGCTCACCGGCCGCGACATCGGGCCGGCACTCACGGCGGATGCGCTGCGGTCGTCCCGTCGGGAGCGGCTGCACGGCGCACCGTGGCGGCATCCCGTCGACCCGGAGTGCATCGCGGAGACGCGCACGCTCGTGCTCACGGGCGGCTGGAACGAGGAGTACGAGGAGGTCGCGGCGGCGCTCGTCGGGCTGGGCGCCGAGCATGCGGTGCTCGGCGGCCACGAGCATCGCGTCGTCGACCACCCCGACTGCTCGGAGCGCATCCGCGCCTTCGTCGCCGCGTCCTAGAACAGCGCGGCGGGCGCGCTCACGGGCTCGCTCGTCGAGGGCAGCTGCCGCGCCCGCGGCGGCGGCGCGGCGAGCCCCGTGCCCGCGGTCGTGCGCACCGGTGCCAGGCCGTGCCGCCGCTGCAGCGGCCGGATGCGGTCGCGCAGCCAGTCCCGGTACTCCCGCTTCGCGTAGGCGCCGCGGCCATAGATGCGGCCGTAGAGGGGCACGAGATGCGGATGCGCCTGGCGCAGCCACGCGAGGTACCACTCGCGGGCGCCGGGCCGCAGGTGCAGCGCGCTGGCGATCGCCCGCGTCGCGCCGGCCTCGGCGATGGCGGCGAACGCGTGCTCGAGGTGCTCGCGGGTGTCGGTGAGCCCCGGCAGGATCGGCATCGCGAACACCGCGCAGTCGAGCCCCGCGTCGCGCACGGCACGCACCGTCGCGAGCCGTGAGCGGGTGGTGGGGGTGCCGGGCTCGACCTGCTGCTGCAGCTCGTCGTCGAAGATGGCGATCGACATCGCCACCGAGACCGGCACGTCGCGCGCGATCGAGGCGAGCAGCGGCAGGTCGCGCCGCAGCAGCGTGCCCTTGGTGAGCACCGAGATCGAGGCGCCGTGGCGCGCGAGCGCGCGCAGCACGCCGGGCATCAGCCGGTAGCGGCCCTCGGCGCGCTGGTAGGGGTCGGTGTTCGTGCCCAGCTGCACCGCATCGACGGCGCGGCGCGGGCCGGCGAGCTCGCGCTCGAGCACCTCGACGAGGTTGGCCTTCACGACGATGCGGGAGTCGAAGTCGGCGCCGGCATCGAGGTCGAGGTAGGTGTGCGTGTTGCGGGCGAAGCAGTAGCGGCAGGCGTGCTGGCAGCCGCGGTAGGGGTTGATCGTCCAGGTGCCGCCCATGAAGCCGTCGCCCGGCACGCGGTTGAGCGCGCTCTTGGCGGTGATCTCGAGGAACGAGGCGCCGTCGAAGCCGGGCGTCGGCCACTGCTCGAGCACGCTCGAGCGCTCCTCGAGCCCCGGCAGCGCGTCGGCGTCGACGTGCGTCGCTGTCTGCCCTTCCCATCGCATGCCGCCATTCGAACATACATTCGAGCCAACGTGCAAGTGCCGATCGGAGCCTCCTCATCGGCCGCTCATCCGGGCCTCCGGGGCGAGAGCCAGGCTGGCACGCATGTCACGAACCGCAGCCGTCGCCGTCGGCAGCGCGAGCGCCGCCGGCGTGCGCCTGCCGGCCTGGGCGAGCACGGCCCTGCGCGCGATCGCGGTCATCGCCGCCGGTGCCGGCGCCGCGGCGCTCACCCTCGGATGGGCCGCAGAGCCCCGCACCGTCGCCGTCGTCTTCGCCGCCGCGGTCGCCGCCTGGACGATCACGCGGCTCGACGACACGCTCGTCGCTCTCGCCGCCGCGCTCGCGCTGGTGCTGGCCGGCGCGACGCCGCTCGACACGCTGCTCTCGTCGCTCGGCGGTCCCACCGTGTGGCTGCTGATCGGCGCGTGCATGCTCGCCGCGGGCATCACCGCCACCGGCCTGACCGAGCGGGTCGCCGTGCTCGTCATCGCCAGGGCGCGCAGCGTGCGGGGGCTCGCGCACCTGGTCGCGCTCGCGCTGCTGCTCACTGCGTTCGCGGTGCCGGCGACCAGCGGCCGCGCGGCGCTCGCCGTGCCGGTGCACCGCGCGCTCGCCGAGCGCATGCCGCCGCAGCACCAGCGCGCGCTGGCGCTGCTGTTCCCGACCGTCATCCTGCTCTCCGCCGTCGCCTCGCTGCTGGGCGCCGGCGCGCACCTGATCGCCGCGCAGCTGATCGCCGCCAGCACCGGGGTCGAGATCGGGTTCCTGCTCTGGGTCGCCCTCGGGCTCCCGGTCGCGGTCGTGACCAGCCACCTCGCGGTCGAGACGATCCTGCTCGGCTTCCTCGACCGCGACCACCGGCGGCTCGACGTCGCGCCCATCGCCCGAGCCCTGCGCGAGCAGCACCGGCAGCAGCACGGCGAGCGGATGCGCCCGGCCGAGCTGCGCGCCCTCGTCACGCTCGCGCTCGTGGTCGGCCTGTGGTCGACCGAGCCGCTGCACGGCATCGACGCCGTGGCCGTCGCCCTGCTCGGCGGCGTCGCCGCCATGCTGCCCGGCTGGGGATCGGTCTCGCCGAAGGAGGCCGTCGGGGCCGTGCCGTGGTCGCTGCTGCTCTTCCTCGCCGCCACGCTCGCGCTGGGCACCGCCATCGTCGAGTCCGGCGCCGCCGACGAGCTCGCGGGCGCCGCGATCTCCGCACTCCGCGCCGCACCGCCGGCCGCCGTGCTGATCGCGATCGTCGCCGGCAGCGCGGCAGCGCACCTGGTGGTGCAGTCGCGCTCCGCCCGGGCCGCCGTGCTGCTGCCGCCGGTCATGGCGATCGCCGCCGCTGCGGGCCTCAGCCCCGTCATCGCCGCGCTCGCCTCCACCGCCGCCGCCGGCTTCTGCCTGACGCTCACCGCCTCGGCGAAGCCCGTCGCGATGTTCTCGCGGCTCGAGGGCGTCGCCACCTTCGACCGCAGCGACCTGCTGCGCCTCTCGGGCACGCTCTCGCTGCCCGTCATCGCCGTCATCGTCCTCGCCGCCGCACTGCTGTGGCCTGCGCTGGGCATCCCCATCACCCACACCACCGGAGGCTGACCATGTCCACGACCACTCCCATGTCCTTCCTGGTCGCGCCCAGCGGCTTCAAGGAGTCGCTCGGGGCCGACGACGTGGCCGAGGCCATCGCCGTCGGGATCCGCCGCGTCGTGCCGGGCGCACGCATCCGCATGCTCCCGCTCGTCGACGGCGGCGAGGGCACCGCCGTGGCGATGGCCGCCGCGACCGGCGGCCGGCTCGAGCTGCGCACGGTCACCGGGCCGGTCGGCGACCCGGTCGAGAGCCACTTCGCCGTGCTCGGCGACGGCTCGACGGCGGTCGTCGAGATGGCCGCCGCGGCCGGTCTCAGCCTCGTGCCGCGCGACCGCCGCGACCCCACCCGCACCACCACGCACGGTGTGGGCGAGCTCATCGCCGCCGCCCTGGACGCCGGCTGCACCCGCATCATCGTCGGCTGCGGCGACTCCGGCACCTCCGACGGCGGCGCGGGCGCCCTGCAGGCGCTCGGGGCGCGGCTGCTCGACGCCGAGGGCCGCGCGATCAAGCCCGGCGCCCGCGGCCTGCTGCGGCTCGACCGCATCGACCCCGCCGGGCTCGATCCGCGGCTCGCGGACGTCGCGATCGAGGTGGCGTGCAACCCGACCAACGTGCTCACGGGAGCCAAGGGCGTCGCACGGGTCTTCGGCCCGCAGAAGGGTGCCGGCCCTGCGAAGGTCGAGCGGCTGGCCAAGGCGCTCAAGCGCTGGGTGCGGGCCCTCGAGCGCGATCTGCCTGGCGCAGGCGGTCGCGACCTCCGCCACGGGCTCGGCACCGGCGCCTCCGGAGGGCTGGGCGCGGGCCTCGCGGCGCTCGGCGCCACGCTGCTGCCGCGCTTCGACGTGCTGCTCGCCTCGATCGACCTGGACGGCGCGATCGCCGACGCCGACCTCGTCATCACCGCGGAGGGCTCCATCGACCGGCAGACGCCCAACGGCAAGGTTCCGGCGGAGGTCGCGATGCGCGCGCAGCGGCAGGGCGTGCCGGTGCTGGCGCTGGCCGGCACGATCGGCAGCCGGGCAGAGCGCAGCTACGACATCGGCATCGGCGCGATCCAATGCGTGCTGCCGTCGCCGGTGGCGCTCGAGGAGGCGTTCGAGCGGGGCGCCGAGTTCGTCGCCGACGGCACCGAGCGCGCCCTCCGCACGGTACTCCTGGGCGCCTCGATCGCGCACCGCGCCGTGCCGCAGACGGGCCCGCTCGCGATCGTCGCGTAGCGCCTGCCCGGCCGGGGCCGAAGGCGCGGGAGCGCGCCGGCGGTGGCGCGGCGGATACAGTGCGTGGCGTGGGGCTGAGTCGACGGATGCGCGTGCTGCGCCCGGCGCTCTGGGCCACCGCCGTCGTGGTCGCGTTCACCTTCCTGCTCACGCGCGCGCTGCGACGACCGGTCGCCGTCTGGCTCGACGTGCCGGCCGCGCAGGGCGGGTGGGCGCTGCTGGTCGCGACCGCGATCGTCGCCACGGTCGGGCTCGGGGGCGCCTCGCTGTGGCACGCCGCGGTGCTCACGAGGCTCGTGCGCGTGCGCCGCATCGACCTGCTCATCGCGCTGCTCGGGGTGGGGATGCTGCTGCTCGCGATCGCGGTCGGCGTGCTCGTCGCGCTCGACCCCGCGCTCGCGCGGGCGCTGCTGCTCGTGGCGCTGCCGCTCTGGGTCGGGGGCGCGGCCGCGGTGGCGATCGCCATGGCCATCCTCATCCACCTCCGCCGCGGGGGTGCGGCCGCGGCGGCCGGCACCATCCTGATCCTCGGGGCCGGCCTGCGCGGCCGCGAGGTCGGTCCGCTGCTGCGGCGCCGGGTCGAGCGGGGTGCGCAGCTGTGGCGCGCCTCGCTGCCCGCCCGCCCCGGCGCCCGCATCGTGGTGGCCGGCGGGCAGGGCCCCGATGAGGTGCGCACCGAGGCATCCGCGATGGCGGAGCACCTCGTGCGGCAACTCGGCGTGCCCGGGGATCGCATCGACCTGGAGGAGGCCTCGACCACGACGCGCGAGAACCTCGAGCTCTCGCGCCCGTTCCTCGCGGCCGGCCGGGCACCGCTCGCGGTGGTGACGAGCGAGTACCACGCGTACCGCGCGGCCGTGCTGCTCGCGCGCCTCGGGATCGAGGGCAGCGTCGTCGGCGCGTGGACGCGGCCGTCGTACCGTCCCGGCGCCATCGTGCGCGAGGCGCTCGCGGTCGCGAGCGACCACCGCTGGTGGTGCGTCGGCGCGACGCTCGCGCTCTGGGCGCTCGCGGCCTGGGTGCTGCTCGCGCAACCGTAGGATTGGAGTCAGGAGGGCTCACGACTGTGAGCCCGGATGACTCCGGGTCGAGGAGCGCCGCGCGCAGCGCGGCGCGTCACGAGACCTCGCCGCCCAAGCATCGACGAGGAGACGCATGTCCGAGATCACCCGCGAGCAGGTCCAGCATCTCGCTGGCCTGGCTCGCATCGCGCTCACCGACGACGAGGTGACGAGCCTGACGACCGAGCTGTCGCAGATCGTCGACGCGATCGCCACCGTCCGCGAGGTCGCGGGCGACGACGTGCCCGCCACGAGCCACCCGGTGCCGATGGCCAACGTGCTGCGCGCCGACGAGGCGGGCGAGACGCTCACGCACGCCGAGGCCTTCGCGGGCGCGCCCAGCCACGACGGCGAGCGCTTCCGCGTCTCGGCGATCCTGGGGGAGGAGCAGTGATGGAGCAGGCAGCGACCGACCTGACGCGCCTCGCGGGCCACGAGCTCGCCGCACGCATCGCATCCGGAGACGTCTCGAGCGTCGAGGCCACGCAGGCCCACCTCGACCGCATCGCCGCCGTCGACGGCGAGCTGCACGCCTTCCTGCACGTCAACGACGGCGCCCTCGAGCAGGCGCGGGCCATCGACGAGCGTCGTGCCCGCGGTGAGCAGCTGCACGAGCTCGCAGGCAGCCCGGTGGCGATCAAGGATGTGCTGTGCACGATCGGCATGCCCTCGACCTCCGGCTCCCGGATCCTCGAGGGCTGGGTGCCGCCGTACGACGCCACGGTCGTCGCGCGCCTCAAGGCCGCCGGCCTCGTCGCCCTCGGGAAGACCAACATGGACGAGTTCGCGATGGGCTCGTCGACCGAGCACTCCGCCTACGGCCCCACGCGCAACCCCTGGGACCCCGAGCGCATCCCCGGCGGCTCCGGCGGCGGCTCGGCCGCGGCCGTCGCCGCCTTCGAGGCGCCCTTCGCCGTCGGCAGCGACACCGGCGGCTCCATCCGCCAGCCCGCCGCCGTCACCGGCACGGTCGGCGTCAAGCCCACCTACGGCGGCGTCAGCCGCTACGGCGCGATCGCGCTCGCCTCGAGCCTCGACCAGGTCGGCCCCGTCACCCGCACGGTGCTCGACTCGGCGCTCATCCACGACGTCATCGGCGGCCACGACCCGCACGACTCCACGAGCCTCGACCGCGAGTGGCCGTCGTTCACCGCCGCCGCCCGCGAGGGCGCGGCGTCCGGCAGCCTCGCGGGGCTGAGGGTCGGCGTCGTCAAGGAGCTCGACAGCGAGGGCATCGCGCCCGACGTGCAGGCTCGGTTCCAGGAGACGGTGCAGGTGCTGACGGATGCGGGGGCCGAGGTCGTCGAGGTCTCGTGCCCGTCGTTCGAGTACTCGGTGGCCGCGTACTACCTCATCCTCCCGGCGGAGGCGTCGTCGAACCTCGCACGCTTCGACTCGGTGCGCTTCGGCCTGCGCGTCGAGCAGCAGGGGCAGACGGTCGAGGACGTCATGGCGGCGAGCCGCGAGGCCGGCTTCGGGCCGGAGGTCAAGCGCCGCATCATCCTCGGCACCTACGCGCTCTCGGCCGGCTACTACGACGCCTACTACGGCTCGGCGCAGAAGGTGCGCACGCTCATCCAGCGCGACTTCGACGCCGCCTTCGAGCAGGTCGACCTGCTCATCAGCCCCGCGGCGCCCACCACCGCGTTCAAGCTCGGCGAGAAGATCAACGACCCGCTGGCGATGTACGTCAACGACATCACCACGATCCCCGCGAACCTCGCGGGCATCCCCGGCATGGGGCTGCCCATGGGCCTCGGCGATGACGGCATGCCCGTCGGCCTGCAGCTGCTCGCCCCGATGTTCGAGGACGAGCGGCTCTACCGCGCCGGCGCGACCATCGAGGCGCTGCTCGCCGAGCGCTGGGGCGGCATCCTGACCAGCCGTGCACCCGCCCTTCGAGACGCCGCCTCCGGCGGCTCCTCAGGAACCTCCACGAACGGAGCAGCAGCATGAAGGCGAAGCTGATGGACTTCGACAAGGCGCTCGAGCTGTTCGAGCCGGTGCTCGGCTTCGAGGTGCACGTCGAGCTGGGCACGAGCACCAAGATGTTCTCGGCCGCGCCCAACCCGGCGCATCCGGAGTTCCACGGTGCGGAGCCCAACACGCTCATCGACCCGCTGAGCCTCGGCCTGCCCGGCAGCCTGCCGGTCACGAACGAGACGGCCGTGCGCTACTCGATCTCGCTCGGGCTCGCGCTCGGCTGCCAGATCGCGACCTCGTGCCGCTTCGCGCGCAAGAACTACTTCTACCCGGACACGCCGAAGAACTACCAGATCTCGCAGTACGACGAGCCCATCGCCTTCGAGGGCGCGGTCGAGATCGAGCTCGCGAGCGGCCGGCAGGTCACGGTGCCGATCGAGCGCGCGCACATGGAGGAGGATGCCGGCAAGCTCACCCACGTGGGCGGCTCGACCGGCCGCATCCAAGGCGCCGAGTACTCGCTGGTCGACTACAACCGGGCCGGTGTGCCGCTGGTCGAGATCGTCACGCACATGATCTTCGGCGCCGAGCACGACGCGCCCGAGCTCGCGAGGGCCTACGTCGGCGCCATCCGCGACATCGTGCTCTCGCTCGGCATCTCCGAGGCGCGCATGGAGCGCGGCAACCTGCGCTGCGACGCGAACGTGTCGCTGCGGCCGCGCGGCTCGCAGCAGCTCGGCACCCGCACCGAGACGAAGAACGTCAACTCGATGCGCTCGGTCGAGCGCGCGGTGCGCTACGAGATCCAGCGGCAGGCGGCGATCCTCGCCGACGGCGGCACCATCACGCAGGAGACCCGTCACTGGCACGAGGACACCGGCGAGACGAGCCCCGGCCGCCCCAAGTCGGATGCCGACGACTACCGCTACTTCCCGGAGCCCGACCTGCTGCCCGTCGAGCCCAGTCGCGAGCTGGTGGAGGAGCTGCGCGCGGCGCTGCCCGAGCAGCCCGTCGCCCGCAAGCGGCGGCTGAAGGCCGAGTGGGGCTTCAGCGACCTGGAGTTCCAGGACGTCGTGAACGGCGACATGCTGCACGTGGTCGAGGCGACGGTGGCCGCGGGCGCCGCACCGCAGAGCGCCCGCAAGTGGTGGACGGGCGAGATCGCCCGCGTCGCCAACGAGCGCGGCGTCGAGGCGGCGAGCCTCGTCGAGCCCGCGCACGTGGCAGAGCTGCAGCGGCTGATCGACGAGCGCACCCTCAGCGACCGGCTCGCGCGACAGGCGCTCGAGGGCGTCATGGCCGGCGAGGGCAGCCCGGCGGAGGTCGCGGAGGCACGCGGCCTCAAGGTCGTCACCGACGAGTCCGCGCTCGTCGCGGCGGTCGACGAGGCGCTCGCAGCGCAGCCCGACGTGCTCGCGAAGATCCGCGACGGCAAGGTGCAGGCCGCGGGCGCCGTCATCGGCGCGGTGATGAAGGCGATGCGCGGCCAGGCCGATGCGGCGCGCGTGCGGGAGATCGTGTTGGAGCGTGCCGCCGGCTGATCGGCGCCTGCGATTCGGCAAAGTTCTGGAACCGCGAGGATCCAAGGAATCTCACAGGTTGCGGGGTACGCTCACCACAGGGAGCCGCAGATCGCGGTGACCAGGCGGGCTTACCCCTTGCCCCGCCTCGACACGGAAGGACCGCACACATGGGATTCCTCGTCTTCCTCATCTTCGGACTCATCGCGGGTGCGCTCGCGAAGCTCATCCTCCCCGGCAAGCAGGGCGGCGGCTGGATCGTCACGCTGCTGCTGGGCGTCGTGGGCGCCATGCTCGGCGGCTGGATCGCCGGTCTCTTCGGCCAGGACGTCTACACGTCGTTCTTCTCGCCGCTCGGCTGGCTCTTCGCGATCGGCGGCGCGATCATCGTGCTGCTGATCTGGGGCCTCATCACCAAGAACCGCGGCAAGACCAGCGCCTGACGCTCGCGAACCGCGCGAAGGGGACTGCCTGCGGGCAGTCCCCTTCGTCGTCCCCGTAGATCGCCCTTCGACGGGCGCAGGAGCCGGAGCGCGCGTGCGCAGCACGCTCGCGTCACGAGATCGGAGGGGCGACTCGCCGGGGCCTTCGGTTTCGTGACGGCAGCGGGCTGCGCCCGCGGCCTCCTCAACCTGCGGCAGTGAACGACGCGAGCTCGTCGAGGTGCTCGAGGTCGCGCAGGTCGAGCGTCTGCAGGTAGACCCGCTCCACGCCGTCCTCGGCGAGCGCGCCCAGCCGGTCCTCCACCTCGGCGCGGGTGCCCGCCACGCCGTGCTCGCGCAGCTCGGCCGGCTCGCGCCCGATCGCCGCGGCGCGGCGCGCGAACGTCGCCTCGTCCTCGCCGACGCAGGCCACGAGCGCCACCGAGCGCACGACGGGACGCGTGCGCTCCTCGACCTCGATGGCGCGGTCGAGGGCCGCGAACAGGGGGCGGATGCGGTCGAAGGCCGGGAACGAGAGGTTGTGCTCGTCGGCGAACTGCGCCGCGAGCCGCGGGGTGCGCTGCTCGCCGAGGCCGCCGACGATCACCGGCAGGCGCTCCTGCGCCGGCTTCGGCAGGGCGGGGGAGTCGGTGATCTCGTAGTGCGCGCCGTCGAAGGAGAAGCGGGCGCCGGCCGGCGTGGCCCACATGCCGGTGACGATCGCGAGCTGCTCCTCGAGCAGGTCGAAGCGCCGCTTCGGGAAGGGGATCCCGTAGGCGGCGTGCTCCTCGGCGAACCAGCCGGTGCCGAGGCCGAGCTCGACGCGGCCGCCCGACATCGCATCGACGTTCGCGACCTGCACGGCCAGGATGCCCGGCAGTCGGTAGGTGACCGAGGAGACGAGCGTGCCCAGCCGCAGCCGGGTCGTGTCGCGTGCGAGCCCTGCCAGCGACGTCCACGCATCCGTCGGCCCGTATCCGGGATCGCCGTCGCCCATCCGCAGGTAGTGGTCGGAGCGGAAGAAGCCGTCGAAGCCCAGCTGCTCGGTGCGCAGCGCGACCGCGAGCAACTCGTCGTAGGAGGCGCCCTGCTGGGGCTCGGTGAAGATGCGGAAGTCCATGTCAGACAGCCTAGGCATGCGGGGCCGGCGGCGCAGGAGTCGTGGATCGCCGACAATCGCGCACGCCGAGCTGCGTGGAGATGCCACGATCGGCGCATGGACTACGGCTACATGCTCGGCTACTGGAAGCGCGGCGCCCCCGCCGACGCGCTCGAGACGGTGCAGGCGGCGGAGCGGCTCGGCTTCGACTCCGTCTGGACGGCGGAGGCCTACGGATCGGATGCGTTCACGCCGCTGGCGTGGTGGGGCGCGTCGACCTCGACCATCAGGCTCGCCACCGGCATCGCGCAGCTCTCGGCGCGCACCCCCGCATCGACCGCGATGACGGCGATGACGCTCGACCACCTCTCGGGCGGCCGCGTCATCCTCGGCCTGGGCGTGAGCGGCCCGCAGGTGGTGGAGGGCTGGTACGGCCAGCCCTTCCCGAAGCCGCTCGCGCGCACCCGCGAGTACGTCGCCATCCTGCGCAGCATCATGGCGCGACAGGCGCCCGTCGAGGCTGCCGGCCCGCAGCTGCCGCTGCCGCGCACCGGCGAGGGCACCACGGGCCTCGGCAAGCCGCTCATGTCGACCCTGCACCCGCTGCGGCCGCACATCCCCATCCACCTCGCCGCCGAGGGCCCCCGCAACACGGCGCTGGCCGCCGAGATCGCCGACGGCTGGCTGCCGTTCCTGTTCTCGCCCGCCAACGACGCGCAGGCGCGCTCGCTGCTCGCCGAGGGCTTCGCGAAGCGCTACGCGAGCCTGCCGCCCGCCGAGCGCTTCGAGGTGTCGGTGCCGGTGCCGATCGTGGTGGACGCGGATGTCGAGGCGGCGGCGGACCGCCTGCGCCCGATGATCGCGCTGTACGTGGGCGGCATGGGCGCGAAGGGCGCCAACTTCCACTTCGACGCCGTCGCGCGGCTCGGCTTCGAGGCCGAGTGCCTCGCCATCCAGGAGCACTACCTCGCCGGGCGCAAGGAGGAGGCGATCGCGGCCGTGCCGACCCGCCTCGTCGACGAGATCGGCCTGATCGGCCCGGCCGAGCGCATCCGCGACGGGCTCGAGCGCTGGGAGGAGTCGGTCGTGACGCGCATCCTGGTGCAGGGCGACCGGGCGGCGCTCGAGGCGATCGCGCAGCTGCGCGCCTGAGCCGTCGCCGGCCGATCCCGACCTAGGATCGTGCGGTGATGGATTGGAACAGCTGGGGCGGTGACGTGCTCTCCGCCGAGGCGAAGGCGGCCCGCACGCCACCGCCGCCGAAGCGCGTCGAGGCGACCCGCGAGCTGGTCGTCGAGCGCCACGACGGATTCGTCGGCGCCGTCGTGCGCGTCGAGGCCGGGCTCGTGCACCTCGAGGATCGGCGCGGCGCGGTGCGCGCGTTCCCCATCGGCCGCGGCTTCTTCGTCGAGGGCGTCGAGGTCGAGCTCGTGCCGGCGGTCGCGAAGCAGGCGGCCGCGACGCGCACGGCATCCGGCTCGCGCGCCGTCGAGGGGCTGCGGGCGCGCGTGGCGCTGCCGAGCCGCATCCTCGTCGAGGGCGTGCACGACGCCGAGCTCGTCGAGCAGGTGTGGGGGCACGACCTGCGGGTCGAGGGCGTCGTCGTCGAGCCGCTGCACGGCGCCGACGACCTCGCCGCGGTCGTCGCCGAGTTCCGGCCCACGCGCGAGCGGCGGCTCGGCATCCTGCTCGACCACCTGGTGACGGGCTCGAAGGAGTCGCGCATCTCCCGGACCGTGTCGACCGGCAAGTACGCCGCGCACGTGCGCATCGTCGGGCATCCGTTCATCGACATCTGGCAGGCGGTCAAGCCCGCGCGGCTCGGCATCCAGGCGTGGCCGGATGTGCCGAAGGGCGAGGACTGGAAGCGCGGCACCCTGCGGCGGCTCGGCATGCCGCACGAGACCCGGGAGGACGTCGGGCGGGCGTGGCAGCGGATCCGCTCGCGCGTGCGCGACTGGAACGACCTCGAGCCGGCGCTGCTGGGCCGCGTCGAGGAGCTCATCGACTTCGTGACGGCGCCGTCCCCGTAGGTCGCCCTTCGACAGGCTCAGGATCCGGAGCGCGCGCGGCAGGCGCACGCGTCACGAGACCGGCTGCACCTCGATGAGCGTCGCGTGCTTCGGATCGCGGCCGTCGCCGGAGGAGCGCCCCGTGACGCGCCGCCCGAGCCACGGCAGCACGTACTCGCGGTAGTAGGCGAGGTCGCGCCGGCCCTCTGCCGTGGTCGCGGCGGCGAGGTCGCGCCAGCCCTGCGGCGCCTCGTGCCCGAGCGCGCGCAGCACGTTGCGGGCCACGTGGGCGTGCCCCGCGGTGTTGAGGTGCAGCCGGTCGGCCGACCAGAAGCGGGGGCCGCGCAGCTCGCGGTCGCCCCAGTTGTCGACGTAGGGCGCGTCGAGGTCGCTGATGCGCGACTCGACGGCCCGCGCGAGGGCGTCGCCGCGGCGCTGCATGACGGCGCCGATCGGCATCACCTCGCTCGGGTTGCCGCCCGAGAGCAGGATGGGGCGGATGCCGGCGGCCGCGATGCGGTGCGCGGCATCGGCCAGGCGCTCGCCGACGTGGTCGATCGAGACGCGCGGCCGGAGGATGTCGTTGCCGCCGCCGTTGATGCTGATGGCGTCCGGCCGCAGCGCGATCGCGGCGTCGAGCTGCTCGGAGAGGATGCCGTGCAGCTTGCGGCCCCGGATGGCCAGGTTGGCGTAGCGCACGCTCTCGCCGAGCGAGGTGGCGAGCCCGGCCGCGACGAGGTCGGCCCAGCCGCGCACCGAGCCGTCGGGCAGCTCGTCGCCCACGCCCTCGGTGAAGCTGTCGCCGATGGCGACGAGCGATCGGATCTGCGGCGCGCCCCCGGTCTCATCCACCGCGCCAGCCTAGACCCGCGCCTGCATGCCGCCGGGCTAGACTTGTGCTGACACGGGAGTCCGGTGCGCCGGGCTGAGAGGAAGGCCGCAGCCTTCGACCGTCGAACCTGATCTGGATCATGCCAGCGCAGGGAGACACCTTCACCCGTGCCATCTCACACCTGGAGAAAGGCACAGCATGACTGCAACCACCACATCCACCGCGCCTGCGAAGCGCATCGGCCGCTGGCGGGTCGTCGACATCGTCGTGGCCGCCGTGCTCGGCGTCGCCACGGGCCTGCTGTTCGTGCTCTGGAACGGCGTCGGCTACGTCTGGTTCGAGGGCATGGACGCGCTCACGCCCGGCTTCGGCGGCCTCGCCGTCGGCATCTGGCTCATCGGCGGCGTGCTCGGCGGGCTCATCATCCGCAAGCCGGGTGCCGCGCTGTTCGTAGAGCTGCTCGCTTCGACCGTCTCGATGCTGCTCGGAAGCGTGTGGGCGATCGAGACCGTCTACGCCGGCATCGCGCAGGGCCTCGGCGCCGAGCTGATCTTCCTGCTCTTCGCCTACCGGCGCTTCGGCCTGCCCGTGGCGATGCTCGCCGGCGCCGCCGCGGCGGCCGCGGCCTGGGTGCTCGAGCTGTTCACCTCGGGCAACCTCGCGATGAGCACCGAGTTCCTCATGATCTACCTGGGCTGCCTGCTGGTCTCCGGCGCCGTGCTCGCGGGCCTCGTCGGCTGGCTGCTGACGCGCGCGCTCGCGGCCACCGGCGTGCTCGATCGCTTCGCGTCGGGGCGGTCGCGCGGCAAGTGACCGGCTCCCGCATCCGCGCGCGCGGCTGGGGCTGGCAGCACGCCGGGCGCGACGCACCGGCGCTCGCCGGGCTCGACCTCGATGTCGAGCCCGGCGAGCGGGTGCTGCTGCTCGGCCCCTCCGGCGCCGGCAAGTCGACCCTGCTCGCGGCGCTCGCCGGGGTGCTGGGCGGCGAGGACGAGGGCGACGAGGCGGGAGAGCTCGCCGTCGACGGCTCGCATCCCTCGACGCTGCGCGGCACCGCGGGCCTCGTGCTGCAGGATCCGCAGGCGAACACGATCATGTCGCGCGTCGGCGACGACGTGGCGTTCGGCTGCGAGAATCTCGCCGTGCCGCGCGACGAGATCTGGCGGCGCGTGCACGAGGCGCTCGACGCGGTGGGCCTCGACGTCGCCCTCGACCGCTCGACCGCGGCGCTCTCGGGCGGCCAGCGGCAGCGGCTCGCGCTCGCGGGCGTCATCGCGATGCGCCCGGGCCTGATCCTGCTCGACGAGCCCACCGCCAACCTCGACCCCGCCGGGGTCGTCGAGGTGCGGGATGCGGTGGCCCGCGTCGCGCGCGAGACGGGCGCGACGCTCGTGGTCGTCGAGCACCGCGTGGAGACCTGGCTGCCGGTCGTCGACCGCGTCGTGGTGCTCGCCGCAGGCGGGGGAGCGATGGCCGACGGCGCACCGGCCGCCGTGCTCGGCGCGCACGGCGAGCAGCTCGCCGCCGACGGCGTCTGGGTGCCGGGCCTGCCGGTGGAGGTCGGCCGCGGCACGCGACGGCCGGGCGCGCCGCTGCTCGAGCTCGCCGAGCTGCGCGCCGGGCGTGGCGGCGAGCCCGTGCACGAGGCCGTCTCGCTCGAGATCCGCGCCGGCGAGGCGCTCGTCGTGACCGGGCCGAACGGGGCGGGCAAGTCGACGCTCGCGCTCACGCTCGCGGGCCTCATGCCGCCGGTGGCGGGTGAGGTGCTGGCGAGCGAGGTGCTGCGGGCGCCGCGCTCCGGCGAGGCGGAAGGGGACCGCGCGCCCGGCCGTGCCGGCGCGCTGCACGAGAGGCGACCCATCCGCTGGCGTCCGAAGCAGCTCGCGACCCGCATCGGCACGGTCTTCCAGCAGCCCGAGCACCAGTTCGTCGCCGCCCGCGTGCGCGACGAGATCGCCGCGGGGCTGCGCGCGCTGCGGCAGCCGCAGGCCGAGATCGACCACCGGGTCGACGGGCTGCTCGCCGCGCTCCGCCTCGACGGCCTCGCCGAGGCGAACCCCTTCACGCTCTCGGGCGGCGAGCAGCGGCGGCTCTCGGTCGCGACCGTGCTCGCGTCGGCGCCGCGCGTGATGGTGCTCGACGAGCCCACCTTCGGGCAGGATCGCCGCACCTGGGCGGAGATGGTGCGCCTGATCGCCTCGCTCGTCGACGAGCGCGGCTGCGCCGTCGTGGCCGTCACGCACGACGCCGACGTCGAGCGGGTGCTCGGCGACCGCACGCTGCGGCTGGGGGAGCGATGACGACGCAGCAGCGCGTGGCGGAGCACGCCCGCCGCCCGAGCGCCCTCGAGCGGGTGAACCCCGTGACGCCGTTCGCGGCGGCCGTCGTCTACTCGGTGCCGATGCTGCTGACGATCGACCTCGTGACCGCCGGGCTCGCGCTCGCCGCCTGGCTGGTGGTCTTCGCGGCGGCCGGCATCGGGCCGCGCACCGTGCTGCGGCGCTCGTGGCCGCTGCTGCTCGCGGCACCGCTGTCGGCGGTCAGCATGCTGCTGTACGCCGAGCCCGGCGGGCGCATCCACGCGCAGCTCTGGCTCGCGATCATCAGCGACCGCTCGCTCGAGCTCTCGCTTGCGATCGGACTGCGCGTGCTCGCGATCGGCGTGCCCATCCTCGTCGGCCTCGTCGGCCTTGACCCCACGAGGCTCGCCGACGGCCTCGCGCAGGTCGCGCGGCTGCCGCACCGCTTCGTGCTCGCCGCCCTGGCGGGGGTGCGGCTGTTCGGCGTGCTCGGCGAGGACTGGCGGCAGATCGCGCTCGCGCGGCGCGCCCGCGGCCTCGGCGACACGGGTGCGGTGCGGCGGGCGCTGCAGGCGGCCTTCGCCCTGCTGGTGGTGGCGCTGCGACGCGGCGGCACGCTCGCGACCGCGATGGAGGCGCGCGGCTTCGGGGGGCCGGAGCGCACGTGGGCGCGGCCCTCGACGCTCGGCCGCGCCGATCTCGTGCTGCTCGTCATCACCGTCGTCATCGTCGGCCTCGCCCTGGGCGCGTCGCTCACGACGGGGGCGTTCCGGCCGGTGTGGGAGGGTGCGCTGTGAGCGCGATCACGATCATCGACGGGCGCTCGGGCTCGGGCAAGACCGAGCTCGCCGCCCGCCTCGGCGAGCGCACGGGCGCCCGCGTCATCCACATGGACGACCTGTACGCGGGCTGGCACGGACTCTCCACAGGCTCCCGGCTGCTCGAGCGCGGCATCCTCGCGCCGCTCGTCGCCGGGCAGGCCGCGCGCTGGCGGCGCTGGGACTGGGCGGCGGGCGACTGGGGCGCCGAGGATCGCGCGGAGCCCGGGGAGCCCCTCGTCATCGAGGGCTGCGGCTCGCTCACGATCGCCAGCCGCGCGCACGCCGACCGCGCGATCTGGCTGGAGGCGCCGGAGCAGGTGCGGCACGCCCGCGCGCTGGCGCGCGACGGCGACGACTCCTGGTGGATGCTCTGGCGCGAGCAGGAGGACGCCCACATCGCCGCGAACGACCCGGCCGCGCTCGCGGACGAGGTCCGCGCGACCTGAGCGGCGCGGCGCCCCGGTGCCGAGCTCGGCGGCTACGCCCAGCCGAGCTCGTGCAGCTGCGCGTCGTCGATCCCGTAGAAGTGCGCGATCTCGTGCACGATCGTCGTGCGCACCTCGTGGCGCAGCGCCTCGACCGTCTCGCTCGTCTCGAGGTGCGGCAGCCGGTAGACCATGATGCGATCGGGCAGCTCGCCGAAGCCGTACTGACCACGGTCGGTGATCGCGACGCCCTCGTAGATGCCCAGCAGATCCTCGTCGGGGTGCGCGTCCTCGACCAGGAAGATCACGTTGTCGAGCCCCTCGACCATCTCGTCGGGCAGCTCGTCGAGCACGCTCGTCACGAGCGCCTCGAACTCCTCCGCACCCATCTCCACACCACGCATCCTCTCGCATCCGCCGGCCGCGAACCGCAGGTAAGGCAAGCCTCACCTGCTGATACGGTCGGAGGGTATGAACGCCTCCACCCGCCCCCAGCGCCCACCTCGTCCGCAGCACGTGCTGGAGGTGCTGGGCACCGAGCGCATCGCGCCGAGCCTCGTGCGGGTGCGGCTCGGCGGGCCGGGCATGGCGGGCTTCGCGCCGAACGAGTTCACCGACGCGTACGTGAAGCTGCTGTTCGTCAAGCCCGAGCTCGGCCTGCAGCCGCCCTACGACCTGGCGGCGCTGCGCGAGTCGCTCGAGCCCGACGACCGCCCCGTCACCCGCACCTACTCGGTGCGGGAGGTGCGCGAGGACTGCATCGCGCTCGACTTCGTCGTCCACGGCGACGAGGGCCTCGCGGGCCCGTGGGCCGCATCCGTGCAGCCGGGCGAGCTGATCGCCCTCCACGGCCCCGGCGGCGGCTACGCGCCTGACGAGAGCGCCGACTGGCACCTGCTCGTCGGCGACGAGTCGGCGCTGCCGGCCATCGCCCGCGCCCTCGAGGCGCTGCCGGCGGATGCGCGGGCGATTGCGCTGCTCGAGGTGCGGGATGCGTCGGAGGAGATCGCGCTCCGGCATCCGGAGGGCGCGCAGGTGCGCTGGCTGCACCGCGGCGCGCCCAGCCCCGACTCCACCACCCTGCTGGCCGAGGCCGTCGCCGCGCTGGAGTTCCCGGAGGGACGCGTGCACGCCTTCGTGCACGGCGAGCGCGAGTCGATCAAGGCGCTCCGCGACGAGCTCTTCGGCCGTCGCGGGCTCGAGCGCGCGCAGGTCTCGCTGTCGGGCTACTGGGCGCAGGGGCGCACGGAGGATCGGTTCCAGGCCGAGAAGCGCGAGCCGATCGGGCAGATCCTGCCGCCCGAGCCGCAGCCCGCCTGAGGCCTCAGCGCGCGAACAGCAGCAGCCCGAGCGCGCGCGGCGTCGAGTAGCCGGCGTGGTGCGGCGGCAGCCCCTTCGTGACGAGCTTCCAGCGCGCGTGCGCGATCTGCTCCTCGTACGCGTCCCGGACGACGTCGTCGTCGATCGCCGCGAGCGCGCCCTCGGCGGCCGGCACGATCGCCTCGGCCGTGAGCTCGACGTCGAAGCCGCGCCGCTTCGCGATCTCGTCGCCGAGCACCGCGGGGCCGGCCGGCACCGCCTCGGGCGAGCCGAGGATCCGCACCGGTGCCAGCTCGTCGTCGCGCAGCGCCCCGCCCAGCGCTGCGAGGCGACGGTCGAGCCGCTCGGGGTCGAGCGAGCGGCCGCCCTCGTAGGGCATGAGCGCCAGGTCGCGGTGCAGCAGCGCGAGCAGGTCGGCGATGCCGCCGTCGCGATCGGCGAAGGCGGCGCGCTCGCGCCCCTGACGCGCCGGCAGGCCGTCGCTGCGCAGGTGGCCGACGACGGCGAGTGGCAGCTGCTGCAGGAGTCGCACGCCCGTCATGTGCATGCCGATGTGGCCGGCGCCGTGCAGGCCGTTGCGGTAGCCGGCGTACTGCAGCTCCGACGCGTCGCGCCAGGCGGGATCCGCGCCGATCGCCCGCATGCCCGCCCCGATCTGCGCGCGGAGCGCGGCGAGGCGCTCTGGGGCCAGCTCAAGGCCGTCGACGATGCCGTCGAGGTCGGTCCAGCCCCATCCGCCCTTCAGCACGCCCGCGCCGAGGCCGGTGAGGGTGAGCTCCCTCGGCAGCTCGCGCACCGAGGTGGCCGGCATCAGCCGGTCGTAGATGCCGAGCAGGCTCGCGGCCCAGATGGTCGCCGGGTTCATGCCGAGGTCGATCGGCGCGCCGGCGTCGGGCGGCTCGTTGAGGGGGAAGCCCGAGCGCTCGGCCAGCAGCCGCGCGATGCGGAAGTCCTCCGCCTGCGCCGCGACGCCGCTCGCCGAGCTGACGTGGATGCCCTCGATGGCGCCGCTGCGCACGGCGCCGGCCAAGATCACGCGCGAGTCGTAGCCGCCCGAGAGCTGCAGGTCGGTCCACCAGCCGGGGATGCCGGCGAGGGCCGCGGTGCCGCCGGCGATGAAGGCAGCGGCGGTGCGCAGCGCCTGCGCCCGGTCGGCCCGGCCGTCGACGATCCGCTCGGCGAGCGGCACGCCGTCGAGGCGCGTGGTCAGGCGCAGCCCGAGCCCGATCTCGAGCCCCCGGCCCGCGGGTACCCAGCCGATCTCGCGGATCGCGGTGTCCGGCGAGAGCTGCTGCGCGGCATGGCTGTTGAGCACCGAGCGGGCGAGCAGCACCTCCGGGTGCTGCGTCGAGCCGAGCCCGAGCGCGCGCCGCAGGTCGTCGAGCACGAGGAGCGAGTCGGAGGCGGCGACGAAGCCCGGCCCCGCCGTGTGCATCAGCGCGACGCTGCCGAAGACGTCGTGGCGGATGCGCACCCGCTTGCGATCCCAGGCGGCGAGCAGGAACTCGCCCGCAACGCCGTGCTCGTCGAGCGGCTGCGGCAGCCGCATCCAGCCGTCCACGCCGAAGGCGATCGCGCCGTGCTCAGGCGACATCGCGGTGCCGCGCATGTAGGTGCTGCCGCTGATGCTGGCGCGCACGTCGCGGCTCACGATGGTGATGCTGCGCCGGCGGTCGAGCGATGTCGTGAAGCGCTCCGAGGCGGGACTGCGGTGCGCGTCGAGCCATGCGGCGAGCCGGCCGCCGACGGCGCGGTCGTGCACGACGACGAGCGAGTTCACCACCCGGTCAGCCTAGGGAGAGCGGCGTGCCCGCGCCGCCCCGGACACGCGTGCGCGGGCGGCCCGGGATGCGAAGAGCCCCGGCCGAGATCGACCGGGGCTCTGCTCGGGGTGAGTAACGGGGCTTGAACCCGCGGCCTCCTCGACCACAACGAGGCGCTCTACCAACTGAGCTATACCCACCATGTGCGCGCGAAGCGCAACCAGGACAGCATACGACATCCGGCGACCGATCGCCGCATCGGGCTCAGCCGGGCAGGTGGGTGCCGAACTCGTCGACGGCGCGCTGCGAGATCTGCTGCAGCTCCTCGCTCGAGCGACCCGGCGCATCCGTGAACACCGCGGCGCGGTAGTACCGCAGCTCGCGGATCGACTCCAGGATGTCGGCGAGCGCCCGGTGCCCGCCGGCCTTCTCGGGGCTCTGGAAGTACGCGCGAGGGAACCAGCGGCGCGAGAGCTCCTTGACGCTCGAGACGTCGATCGAGCGGTAGTGCAGGAAGCCGTCGAGCGCCGGCATGTAGCGCGCGAGGAACATGCGGTCGGTGCCGATCGTGTTGCCGCCGACGGGCGCGGATCGCTCGAGCGGCACGAAGCGCTGCACGTACTCGAGCACCTGCAGCTCGGCGTCGGCGAGGCTCACGCCGTGCGGGATCTCGAGGTCGAGGCCGCTCGTCGCGTGCATCTGGCGCACGAAGTCGCCCATCTGGGCGAGCGCCTCGTCGGAGGGCCTGATGACGACGTCGAGCCCGGGGTCGAGCACCTCGAGCTCGAAGTCGGTGACGACGACGGCGATCTCGACGAGCTCGTCGACCGTGGGGTCGAGGCCCGTCATCTCGCAGTCGATCCAGACGATCCGGTCAGCAGCAGCCACGGCTCGAGTCTAGGCGGCCGCCGTGGACCGGCGGATTGCCCGCCATGTAGATTGCCGGATGCGCGCCGCACGCGGGCGCGCAGATCACGAGGGAGTGACATGGCCGGCACCGGAGTGCAGCAGGAACGCAAGTGGAGCATCATCGGGCCCGGCATCGTGGTGGCCGCGACCGGCGTCGGCGCCGGCGACCTGGTCGCCACGCTCGTGGCAGGCTCCAACTACAACTACACGCTTCTCTGGGCGGTGATCGCCGGCACCGTCTTCAAGATCGTGCTGGTCGAGGGCGCCGGCCGCTACTCGCTCGCGACCGGCCGCACGATCTTCCAGGGCTGGCGCTCGCTGGGCCGC
This sequence comes from Agrococcus baldri, assembly GCA_007988785.1. Lineage (GTDB taxonomy): Bacteria > Actinomycetota > Actinomycetes > Actinomycetales > Microbacteriaceae > Agrococcus > Agrococcus baldri_A. Next base: position 56,050 of record BJUU01000001.1, on the reverse strand, counting down.
TGGACGACCTGGTACTTCGGGCCGTACATCGTCATCTGGGGCTTCGTCTACGGCGCCACCGCGATGCTCTCCTCGGCGCTGCCGCTCGCGACGCTGCTGCCGTGGATCCCGCTCCAGTGGTGGGCGGTGATCACCGGCCTGATCGGCTTCGCGCTCGTGTGGTGGGGCAAGTACCCGGTCGTCGAGAAGGTCATGGCGGTGCTCGTCGGCATCATGTTCGTCACCGTCGTCGGCGCCGCCATCATGACGCTGCCGAACCTGCTCGACATCCTCGCCGGGCTCGTGCCGGTGCTGCCCGAGGGTGGCCTCATCACCACGCTCGCGCTCGCCGGCGGCGTCGGCGGCACGATCACGCTCGCCGCCTACGGCTACTGGCTGCGGGAGAAGGGCTGGAGCGACGCGACCTGGATGCGCGTCATGCGGCTCGACAACGCGGTCGCCTACGTCATCACCGGCGTCTTCGTCATCGCCATGCTCATCGTCGGCGCCGAGCTGCTGTTCTCGGCGAGCCTCGCCATCTCGGCGGGCGACGAGGGGCTGCTCGACCTGTCGACCGTGCTCGCCGAGCGCTACGGCGCCGTGTTCGGCACCGTCTTCCTGCTCGGCTTCTGGGCCTCCTCGTTCTCGTCGCTCATCGGCGTGTGGAACGGCGTGAGCCTGATGTTCGCCGACTTCCTCGGCACGCTGCGCAAGCTGCCGGAGGGCGACGCCCGCATGCTCGGCGGCGGCCGCTACTACCGGTGGTACGTGCTGTGGCTGACGTTCCCGCCGATGCTGCTCGTGTTCATGGGGCGGCCGATCGAGGTGATCCTCGCCTACGGCGTGCTCGGGTCGCTGTTCATGCCGTTCCTGGCGCTCACGCTGCTGGGCCTGCTCAACACCGATCGCACGCCGCGCGAGTGGCGCAATCGCTGGCACACGAACACGCTGCTGGCGATCTGCGCCCTCGTCTTCGTCGTGCTGGGCGCGAACGAGCTCGTCAAGGCGGTCACGGGCTACGTCGCGAGCGTCAGCGGCGGCTGATCACCAGCGGAAGCGCGTGACGTCCTTCGGGAACTCGAACCAGGCCATGGCCTTCGCCGGCGTGATGACGCGCAGGCCGCCGCCGTCGTCGCCCGACCAGGAGTCGGGGCCGGGCGCGTAGCCGTCGTCGGCGTACTTCTCGAAGGCGGCGGAGATGCGCGCGCCGAGTCCCTCGGCGGGCACGCGCGTCGCGTGCGACTCGCCCTCGACGATCACCGCCTCCCTGCCGTCCTCGAGCGTGAGCGTGACTGCGGGATTGCGCTCGGCGTTCCGCGCGTGCCGCGTGGTGGGGGCGCCGTCGTACCAGAAGCGGCCGTCGACCCACACGCCCCAGCGGGGGATGGAGTGCGGTCTTCCGTCGGGGCGCACCGAGGCGAGCCAGTAGTGCTTCGACGCCACCAGGCGCTCCTCGACGGCATGCCAGTCGAGCATCCCCTCCTCGTCGTCGGGCAGGCCGTAGCCGTCGGGCAGTCGGGGCCGGTCGCGGGTGGGCGAGGGCATGGCGGGCAGTTGATCATTCATGCCGTGAGCATGGCGCGGGCCACCCACGTGCTCGTGCCCGCGCCACGTCAGCCCGATAGATTGGGTGGGCCCCCGTAGCTCAGCGGATAGAGCAGAGGCCTTCTAATCCTTTTGTCGCGGGTTCGACTCCCGCCGGGGGCGCAGCCACGGGTACTGTCGGTGGTGCCCCCTAGCATCCGGCCATGAAACGCTGCGCGCGGTGCCTGGCCGAGAAGTCAACTGGCGAGTTCAATCGGAATCCGCGAAACAGGGACGGCCGACATTCCTACTGCCGTGCGTGCCAGAAGGCTTATTACCGCGACAACGCGGTCCGGCACAAGGCCAACGTTCGCCGAACGAGCAAAGCCCGCCGACAGCAAGCGCTCGACGTGGTCATGACGCGGTTCTCCGACGGCTGCGTCGACTGCGGAAGCACAGACATCCGGGTGCTCGAATTCGATCATGTGCGCGGGACGAAGGTTGCCAGTATCGGCAGCATGATCCGCAGGGGGCGTGCATTGGCCTAGATTCAGCTGGAGATCGCGAAATGTGAGGTGCGCTGTCGGAACTGCCATGCGATCGTGACGATCGAGCGCAGGGGATCCTCGTGGCACGACGCTTACATGATGCAACCGCTGGATCGACGACCGTAGGCTGTCGAGGTGCTCGATTCACTCGCCCAGACCGCGGCCGACTCCGAGCTCACCGGCATCGCCGGCTGGGCGGTCGGCCTCATGGATGCGATCGGCGCCCCGGGCGCCGCGGTCGCGATCGCGGCCGAGAACCTCTTCCCGCCGATCCCGAGCGAGATCATCCTGCCGCTCGCAGGCTTCTCGGCCGCGCAGGGCACCTTCACGGTCGCCGAGGCCATCATCTGGACGACGATCGGCTCGGTCGTCGGAGCGCTCGCGCTCTACCTGCTCGGCAGGTTGCTGGGCCACGAGCGCCTCGCCGCGATCGCCCGCAGGATGCCGCTCGTGCGCGTCAGCGACATCGACAAGACGACCGCCTGGTTCGCCAAGCACGGCTGGAAGACGGTGCTGTTCGGCCGGTTCCTGCCCATCTTCCGCAGCCTCATCTCGATCCCCGCGGGCATCGAGAAGATGCCCGTGCTGCTCTTCCTGGGGCTGACGGCGCTCGGATCGGCCATCTGGAACACGATCTTCATCATGATCGGCGTGACGCTCGGCATGAACTACCACGTGATCGAGCCCTACATGTCGTGGCTGCAGTGGATCGTGATCGGCGCGGTGGTGCTCGTGCTGGTGATCTGGGTCGTGCGACGGATGCTGCAGAACCGGGCGGAGGGCAAGCACCTGCTGCACGGGGAGTGAAGCCGCAAGAAAACTTCGTCGGCACGGGAATGCATCGGGGCGACGCGTCGTTGTTACGATTCTGAACGACTTCCGACGACCGAAAGGCATCGACCCATGCTGCAGAACCTCCCCGGCTACCAGCCCGGCACCTACGTCATCGACGGCTCGCACTCCAACGTCACCTTCTCGGTGCGCCACATGATGGTGGCCAAGGTGCGCGGCGAGATCGAGGGCCTCGAGGGCACCATCGTGCTCGCCGAGAACCCCGAGGAGTCGACCATCACCGCGACCGTCGACCCCTCGACGATCAACACGAAGAACGCCGACCGCGACACGCACCTGCGGTCCAACGACTTCTTCGCCACCGAGGAGCACCCGGAGTGGACCTTCGTCTCCACCGGCGGCCACGTCGACGGCGACGACCTCTACATCGACGGCGACCTGCAGCTGCGCGGCGTCACCAAGCCCGTCTCGCTGCTCGTCGAGTTCGGCGGCATCGGCCCGGACACCTGGGGCAACACCCGCGCCGGCGCCTCGGCGCGCACGCGCGTCAAGCGCACCGACTTCGGCATCAGCTGGAACGTCGCGATCGAGACCGGCGGCGTCATGCTCTCCGACGACGTCGACATCGAGATCGAGATCTCGGCGATCAAGCAGGTTCCGGCCACGGTCTGACCCGGAGGCACGTCAGCGGGGTCGGGGCGAGCGCCCCGGCCCCGCTTCGTCGTCCCGGGGCCGGCCCGGCCTCGGACGGCAGGGGCCGGCGCTCAGGGCCCGGTGAAGCAGGCGAGCGCATCCTCGATCGCCCAGCCGCGGCCGATGGGCACCATGGTCGTGCCGCCGGGCAGCAGTCGGCGCGCCTCGTAGGCGGGGCCGCCGAGGCGGCTGCTCTCCACCTTGGCGATGTAGCCGAGGGCGAGGCCGGATGCGCTGCTCACGCGCCAGAGGTCGTCGCGCACCCGTCGGGTCGCGACGTGCGGGGCGGTCGGCGCCGTGCGGCGCTGGGTGCTGGTCATGATGGCCACGGGTGCTCCTCTCGGTCGTCTGCGACGCTACGGCCGACCACCCACACACGCGGCTGATAGCGGCGGGGGATATGCTCGCCGCATGCAGGAGATGGTGCTCGCCGGTGGTTGCTTCTGGTGCCTGGACGCCGCGTATCGCGTGGTGGACGGCGTGGAGGAGGTGGTCTCCGGCTACACGGGCGGCACGGTCGCGCAGCCCAGCTATGAGCTGGTCTGCACCGGCTCGACCGGGCACGCGGAGGCCGTGAAGGTCGTCTACGACGAGTCCAAGGTGCCGACCGAGGTTGTGCTTGACATGTTCTTCACGATGCACGACCCGCGGCAGCTCAACCGGCAGGGCAACGACATCGGCACGCAGTACCGCTCCGCGATGTTCTATCGCGACGAGGCCGAGAAGGCTCGCTTCGAGGCCGCCATCGAGCGCGCCGGCGAGTGGTGGCCGGGCGAGATCGTCACGACCCTGGAGCCGCTCGGCGAGTTCTACGACGCCGAGGAGCACCACCAGGACTTCTTCGCCAAGAACCCGACGCAGGGCTATTGCCTCGCGGTCGCCGCGCCCAAGGTCAACAAGATCCGTGCGGGCTTCGTCGACTACCTGCGCGTCTGAGTTCTCCACAGGCCGGCCGCCGGCGCTGACGCGGAGCCGGCGGCGCCGGGCATCCTCCGTCGCATGAATGATGCAATCACCGTCGTCGGGTCGCTCGGAGCTGACCCGCTCGTGAAGTCCGTCAACGGCGACCAGGTCGCCGAGTTCCGTCTCGCCTGCACCGCCCGCCGCAAGGAGGGCGAGGAGTGGGTGAACGGGCACACCAACTGGTACTCCGTCGAGGCCTGGGGAGGCCGCTTCGCCGAGCACGTCGGCACGTCGCTGCACAAGGGCGACGTCGTCATGGTGCTGGGCAAGCTCAAGATCGATCAGTGGGAGTCCGGCGACAAGCGCGGCACGAGCGTGAAGATCCGCGCAGAGCACGTCGGTCACTCGCTGAAGGTCGGCCCGACGGCCAAGGAGCGGCGCACGGCGCCGCCGGAGGCGCCGGACGACCCCGACTACCCCCGTGCGCCCGAGGCGGTGGCGGCGCCGACCGGCGCCGCGGTCGCAGGACAGGAGGTCTGGGCCGATCCCGCGGCCGCGATGCACGCTGGCATCTAGGCTGGAGGCGTCCCTGTCAGAGCACCGAAGGAGGGCGCGTGCGCCGTCTCGCAGCACTCGCCCTGCTCGCAGCGCTCGCGCTCGCGGGCTGCACATCGGCACCGCTGATGGTCGACCCGGAGCCCACGGCAGGGGCGCCCGCCGCCACCGACCCGACCGGCGCAGCGGCTGAGAGCGACCCTGAGCTGGATGCGTTCCGATCGGCGATCCAGGGCGGCTCGCCGAGCGATCCGGATGCCCTGGTCGCCGCGCTCGAGTCCGCCGGCTTCGAGCGATCGGCGATCGAGCGCACCAGGGAGCGCGACTCGCTCGGCGCTCCCGTCACCTACCTCGAGATCGCGGTGCGGGTCGACGAGGGCTGCCTGGTCGGCCAGGTCGGCGACGGCGAGCCGCTCGCGCTGCGCGCCGGAGCGCTGGGCGGCGGGCGATGTCTGGTGGGTGACGTCATCGGCCTAGACTGAGGTCATGGCCGAGTACATTTTCTCGATGGTCCGCGCCCGCAAGACGGTGGGCGACAAGGTGATCCTCGACGACGTCACGACCGCAGTCCTGCCCGGCGCCAAGATCGGCGTCGTGGGGCCGAACGGCGCGGGCAAGTCGACGATCCTCAAGATCATCGCCGGGCTCGACACCCCGTCGAACGGCGAGGCGAAGCTCAGCCCCGGCTACTCCGTCGGCATCCTCATGCAGGAGCCGGAGCTCGACGAGTCGAAGACGGTGCTCGAGAACGTGCAGGGCGCCTTCGGGCACCTGACGGCGAAGATCGAGCGGTTCAACGAGATCTCGGCCGAGATGGCGAACCCGGATGCCGACTTCGACACGCTGATGGCCGAGATGGGCACGCTGCAGGAGGAGATCGACGCGGCCGACGCGTGGGACCTCGACTCGCAGCTCGAGCAGGCGATGGACGCCCTGCGCTGCCCGCCCGGCGACTGGCCCGTCACGAACCTCTCCGGCGGTGAGCGCCGCCGCGTGGCGCTCTGCAAGCTGCTGCTCGAGAAGCCCGACCTGCTGCTGCTCGACGAGCCGACCAACCACCTCGACGCCGAGAGCGTGCTGTGGCTCGAGCAGCACCTCGCCAAGTACCCCGGCGCCGTCATGGCCGTCACGCACGACCGCTACTTCCTCGACCACGTCGCAGGCTGGATCTGCGAGGTCGACCGCGGCCGCCTCTACCCGTACGAGGGCAACTACTCGACGTACCTGGAGAAGAAGGCCGAGCGCCTGCAGATCCAGGGCAAGAAGGATCAGAAGCTGCAGAAGCGCCTCGCCGAGGAGCTCGAGTGGGTGCGGTCCAACGCCAAGGGCCGTCAGGCGAAGTCGAAGTCCCGCCTCGCCCGCTACGAGGAGATGGCCGCGGAGGCCGAGCGCACCAGGAAGCTCGACTTCGAGGAGATCCAGATCCCGCCGGGCCCGCGCCTGGGCTCCATCGTGCTCGAGGCGAAGGACATCGAGAAGGGCTTCGGCGATCGGAAGCTCATCGACGGCCTCTCGTTCACGCTGCCGCGCAACGGCATCGTCGGCGTGATCGGCCCCAACGGCGTCGGCAAGACGACGCTGTTCAAGTCGATCGTGGGCCTCGAGCCGCTCGACGGCGGCGATCTGAAGATCGGCGAGACGGTCAAGCTCAGCTACGTCGACCAGAGCCGCTCGAACATCGACCCGAACAAGAACCTGTGGGAGGTCGTCTCCGACGGCCTCGACTTCATCCAGGTCGGCAACGTCGAGATCCCCTCACGGGCGTACGTCAGCCAGTTCGGCTTCAAGGGCCCCGACCAGCAGAAGCGCGCCGGCATCCTCTCCGGCGGTGAGCGCAACCGCCTCAACCTGGCGTTGACGCTCAAGGAGGGCGGCAACCTGCTGCTGCTCGACGAGCCCACCAACGACCTCGACATCGAGACGCTCGGCAGCCTCGAGAACGCGCTGCTGGAGTTCCCCGGCTGCGCCGTGGTCATCACGCACGACCGCTGGTTCCTCGACCGCATCGCCACGCACATCCTCGCCTACGAGGGCACCGACGAGGACCCGGCCTCCTGGTACTGGTTCGAGGGCAACTTCGAGGCGTACGAGCAGAACAAGATCGAGCGGCTCGGGCCGGAGGCGGCGAAGCCGCACCGCTCGGCGTACCGCAAGCTCACGAGGGACTGATGCGCCTGCCCGTGCCCGTCCGCATCCGCTGGTCGGATCTGGACGCGTACGGGCACGTCAACAACGCCGCGCTGCTCACGCTGCTCGAGGAGGCGCGCGTCACAGCCTTCTGGGCGGGCGGCCCAGAGGGATCGCCGACGACCGCCATCATCGATGCCGGCCCGGGCGCGACGAGCCTCACGGTGATCGCGCGGCAGGAGGCCGAGTACCTCGCGCAGATCCCGCACCACCGGCAGCCGATCATCGTCGACATGTGGATCGGCCGCATGGCAGGCGCCTCGATGGACGTCTGCTACGAGGTGCTCTCACCCGACCAGCGCGAGGTGTACGCGCGGGCGCAGACGACGGTCGTGATGCTCGACGCATCCTCCGGCACCCCGCGCCGCCTGACCGCCACCGAGCGCGCGGCCTGGGAGCCGTACCTCGAGGCCCCGATCGCATTCCGCCGCGCATCGAGCGGCCCGGGGGAGCCGATGGCTCGATAGGCTGGATCGGCAACGACGCCACCCCTCGAGGAGGAGCTCCACCATGACCGACACCGTCGTCGAGACCACCGAGCAGACCACCGAGCCGACCGCGATCCCGCACTGGATCTCGGGCGCGCGCCGCGAGGGGCGGGGCCGCACCGCACCGGTCTACAACCCGGCGCTCGGCCGCGTGGTGTCGCAGGTCGGGCTGGCCAGCGCCGACGAGGTGGGGGAGGCGATCGCCACCGCGACGGCCGCGTACCCCGCCTGGCGCGACCTCTCGATCGCGAAGCGCCAGGCGATCATGTTCCGCTTCCGCGAGCTCATCGTGCAGCGCAAGGACGAGCTCGCCTCGATCGTCACCCGCGAGCACGGCAAGGTGCACTCGGATGCGCTGGGCGAGATCGCCCGCGGCATCGAGGTGGCAGAGCTCGCGACCGCGTTCCCGCTGCTCACCAAGGGCGAGTACTCCGAGAACGCCTCCACCGGCGTCGACGTCTACTCCCTGCGACAGCCGCTCGGGGTCGTGGGCATCATCAGCCCCTTCAACTTCCCGGCCATGATCCCGCTGTGGTTCGCGCCGGTGGCGCTCGCCGCCGGCAACACCGTCATCATCAAGCCGAGCGAGAAGGATCCCTCCGCCGCCGTCTTCATCGCCGAGCTGTTCAAGGAGGCCGGCCTGCCCGACGGCGTGCTCTCGGTCGTGCACGGCGACAAGGAGGCGGTCGACACGCTGCTGACCCACCCGGACGTGCAGGCGATCTCCTTCGTCGGCTCGACGCCGATCGCCGAGTACGTCTACGAGACGGGCTCGAAGCACGGCAAGCGCGTGCAGGCGCTCGGCGGTGCGAAGAACCACATGCTGGTGCTGCCCGACGCCGATCTCGACGTCACCGCCGACGCCGCGGTGAACGCCGGCTTCGGCTCGGCGGGCGAGCGCTGCATGGCGATCTCGGTGGTCGTGGCGGTCGACTCGATCGCCGACGAGCTCGCCGCGAAGATCAGGGAGAAGATGGTCGCCATCCGCACCGGCGACGGCACGCGCGACAACGACATGGGGCCGCTCATCACGGGCCAGCACCGCGACAAGGTCGCCGGCTACATCCAGACGGCGGCGGATGACGGGGCAGAGCTGGTCGTGGACGGCAGGGATCCGGAGGTCGACGGCGACCCGAACGGCTTCTGGCTGAAGCCGACGCTCATCGACAGGGTGCCGACCGACTCCTCGGCGTACAAGGAGGAGATCTTCGGGCCGGTGCTCTCGATCGTGCGGGTGTCGAGCTATGAGGAGGGGCTCGAGCTCATCAACGGCAACCCCTACGGCAACGGCACGGCCATCTTCACGAACGACGGCGGCGCCGCACGGCGCTTCCAGAACGAGGTGCAGGTGGGCATGGTCGGCATCAACGTGCCGATCCCGGTGCCGGTCGGCTACCACTCCTTCGGAGGCTGGAAGCGCTCGATCTTCGGCCAGGGCAAGGCCTACGGCAAGCACGCGTTCGAGTTCTACACGCGCGAGAAGGTCGTGACGAGCCGCTGGCTCGACCCGAGCCACGGCGGCCTGAACCTGGGCTTCCCGCAGCACGACTAGCGCGCTGGAGCTCAGAGTGGCGGCCCTTTCGGGCCGCCGCCGCGACGCCAGCGCCCCGGCCCGTCTCGGGCCGGGGTCCCGGCTGGAGCTCAGAGTGGCGGCCCTTTCGGGCCGCCGCCTCAGAGCTGCGCGCTCCGACGGATCGCCATGAACAGCGAGGTGCCGAGCTCGCCGGTGGCGGGATTGACCTCGTCGTCGACGAAGCGCCCCTCGAGGGTCATGCCGATGCGCTCGCACACCCGGCGCGAGGCGACGTTCTGCTCGTCGAGCTGCGCCGTCACGCGGTGCGCGCCGAGGGCGAAGCACAGCTCGAGCGCCGCCTGCGCCGCCTCCGTGGCGATGCCCCTGCCCTGCGCATCCTTCGCGATCATCCAGCCCAGCTCCGCCTGCCGGTTCGCGAGGCTCGTGATGCGCACCATGAGGTCGCCGACGAGCGCGCCGTCCTGCTCGATGCCCAGCTGCACGGCGTCGCCGTCGCGCAGGAAGACGGGCGCACCGCCGGCGGTCCACGCCATGAGCTCTGCCTCGGTCTGGTCGCGCGTGTAGGTCCAGCGCCGCTGGCCGGGCGCGTTGCGGTAGGCCCGCACGGCATCCAGGTCGGCGGGCACGATCGTGCGCAGCACGAGCCGCTCGGTGCGCAGCGGCAGGGCGGCGCGCATCGTCCGCATCGCCTCGGCGGGCTCGATGGGCGTGATCGTCACTGCCCCGCGCCCTCGGGAACCCGCACCATGCCCTCCTGCGCCACCGTCGCGACGTGCGTGCCGTCGGCGGCGTAGACGTAGCCGTGCCCCAGGCCGCGCCCGCCGCCCGACGAGCTGGTCTCGAGCTCGAGCAGCAGCCACTCGTCGACCCGCGCGGGCCGGTGCCACCACAGCGCGTGGTCGAGGCTCGCGGCCTTCAGGCCGGGCGTCGTCCACGAGGCGCCGTGCATGCGCACGATCGGCTCGAGCATCGCGTAGTCGGAGAGGTATGCGAGCGCGGCCCGGTGCAGCGCGTCGTCGTCGGGGAGGCGGCTCTTCGCCCTGATCCACACGTGCTGCTTGCCGTCGCGCCGCCGTGCCGGGTCCGGCAGGAAGACCGGCCCCTCGACGTGGCGGATGTCGAAGGGGCGGGAGATCACGGCGCGCGCCTGCGGGTGGTCGGCGTAGGCGGCGAGCAGCTCGTCGGAGCTCGGCAGCTCCTCGGGGCGCGGCAGCCCCTGCGGCATGGCGTGCTGCGAGGACGGCCCGCCGTCGAGATCCTGGAACGAGGAGATCATCGACATGATCGGCTTGCCGTGCTGGTACGCCTGCACGCGCCGGGTCGAGAACGAGCGGCCGTCGTGGATGCGCTCGACCGCGAAGGTGATCGGCTGCTCGACGTCGCCGGGCCGCACGAAGTAGCCGTGCACCGAGTGGATGTGCCGATCCGCGTCGACCGTGCGCTGCGCCGCGACCACGGCCTGCGCCATCACCTGGCCGCCGAAGACGCGGCCGTGCGGCATGGGGTGGCTGCGCCCGGTGAAGATGTCCTCATCGGTGCGCGCGCCGGTGTCGGTCAGCGTCAGCGTGTCCAGCAGGATGCGGATGCTCTCGGTCATGCCGGTCCTCTCGGGAGGGTGCGGGACCCCGGGCGGGGCCGCTCTAGTCTAGAGAGCACATGCACGCCATCCTCGCCCTCGACGAGCGCGCCCGCGCCGACCTCGTGCTGCTGCTCGATCGGGCAGCGGTCTTCGGCGACGGCACCGTGCGGCTCGCGGCCGACGGCGAGGTGGCGCTGCTGACGACGCCGATGACCGCCTCCTCCGGCCTGCTCGACACCGGGCCGACCGTGCTCGTGGCGCGCGCCGCGCGCATGCGCGAGCCCGCCCGGTTCGACGGCGTGGTGGCGCTGCCGGGACTGCGCGATGCGCTCAGGCAGGGCGCCGACGTCGAGGTGCCGGATGCCGTGGGTCGCCCCGCGTGGGCGGCCGTCTCGCCGCCGCGCGGCGGCTGGGCGCACACCGGCGACGTCGACACCGAGCTCGTGCGCGAGCTCGCGACGCAGGCCGCGTCGGATGTCGAGGCGGCCCTGCCGCGCTCGCCCGGCGAGGCGGTGCGTCGCAGGGCCGAGCGCGCCGTGTGGTCGCGCAGCGTGCACCCGAGTGGGCTGACCGCCGGCCAGGCGGCGGCGCTCGTCGCCATGCGGTTCCTCGGCGACGACCCCGTGCGCGTCACCGAGTCCGGCGGCTGGGTGCGCGCCTCCGGCCGCGCCGGCGAGGTGCTCGCCCGCTAGCGTGCAGGGTCAGGCGGGCGCGGTGATCCCGAGCAGTGCCGCGCTGTCGCGCCAGAGGGCCTCGCCGGTCTCGGCATCCCACGCCAGCTCGGACGGCTGCGGCCAGCTGAGGCGTCCCCGTCGCAGCGCCGCGTAGCCGCTCGCGCCGTGCGATGCCCCCGACTCGGCGAGCGAGGCGAGGGCGCGCCCGGCGGCCGCAGGGCTGTTGCGCGTGCTGCTGATCGTGCGCGGCAGCCAGCCGAGCGTGCGCGAGCCGAGCACGCGCCACGCCAGCCGCATGGCCGGCGGCATCTGCCGCGCGAGCCCGGTGCCGAAGACCTGGCCGGGCTCGAAGGCGATCGCGCGCCGCCCGGCGCCCTCGGCCTCGAACCGGCGCGACAGCGCCAGCGCGGTCAATACCACGCACAGCTTCGCTGCCGTGTACGCGTGCTCGCCTGCCTCGCGGGAATGTTGCTCGCAGCCGGGATCGAGCTGCGGATGCGCGAGCCGGGCCGCGTCGGCATGGCGCGGCGGCGTGAGCCCGGCCCGTGTCGCCGGGTCGTGGGTGCCGCTCGTGGTGAGCACGACGACCGCCGACTCGGCCAGCCGCGGCCGCAGCAGCTGGAGCAGCAGGAAGGGTGCCAGATGGTTGACGGCGAACGCCGTCTCGAACCCGTCATCCGTGCGCTGCGCCGCATCCGGCAGCACGATCCCGGCGTTGAGCACGAGCACATCGATCGGCGCGCCGCCGGGCCGGGCGGCGTCGAGCCGCCGCCCGACCACGGCCGCGAACGCGTGCACGGAGGCGAGCCGCGCGAGCTCGAGGGGGATCGGCTCGCCCGCCGGGATCGGCCTGGAGCGCGCACCGACGAGCAGGGTGCTGCCGGCGGCGGCGAGCCGCGCGGCGGCCATCGCGCCGAAGCCCGAGCTACCGCCCGTCATCACGATCACGGTCACGAGCCGGCCACCTCCGCTGACGCCTTCTGCAGCACCCGGCGCAGCGTCACCTCGATCGGCGTGACGCAGCGACGGCTGCGGTCGCCGCGCGCCTGCAGCAGCCCGCGCTCGCCCGCGCCGTAGAGCGCCGCGAGCTCGCCCGCCAGCCGCTCCGGAACTCCCGCACCCGTCATCGACTCCACCCAGCCGGCCTGCGGGATCGGCACGACCGTCAGCTCGCGGCCCAGCAGCCCGCCGAGCACGCCGGCGACCTCGCGCTCGGTGTGGATCGGCCCGTCCAGGTCGACGATCTCGCTTCGTGCGGCGCCCGAGCGCAGCTCGTCCGCGACGGCTGCGCCGATGTCGACGGTCGCGATCATCGGCGTCGGCACATCCGCCGACTCGCCGAAGACGGGGAACGCGCCCTCGCCGAGCACCGCGGGGAGGATCTCCTCGACCTTCTCCTGGAAGTGCCAGGAGCGGATCGCGGTGACCACCGCATCCGTCTCGCCCAGAGCCCGCTCGAGCACGTGCAGCCAGCGGACCGGCCCCGTGCCGTCCGGCAGATCGGCGCCGATGGATGAGAGCAGCACGACGTGCGGGACGCCGCTCGCGCCCACCGCGGTCGCGATCGACGCCGCGAGGCCGCGGTGCAGCGCGTCGCCGCCCGAGGGATCGGTGGGGAGCATGACGAACGCGCCGCTGCTGCCTCGCAGCGCCTCGGTCAGGGCCGCGGTGTCGGCCAGGTCGGCGATGGCGACCTGCGCGCCGCGCGCCGCCCAGTCGTCTGCCGACGCCGGGCGCCGCAGCACGACGCGCACCGGCGCTCCGCCATCCAGGAGGTTCGCGGCGGCGGCCCCGCCGACGTGCCCGGTGGCTCCGATGATGGTGAACACGATCGTCCTCGTCTCTGCTCGCCCGTGCGGCTCGCTCACGACGAGTGAACCCGAGCGCGGTGAGCGCATCCATATCCGAACGGCGCGGATCCATGTCTGCTCGTCTACGATTTCGGCATGGATCCGCTGACCGACCTGCTGGAGGGCGTGCGCGCGCGCTCTGCGGCCTTCTGCCGCACCGAGCTGCGGGCGCCGTGGGGCCTGCGCATCGCCGACGGCGCCGCGCTCGCCCTCGCCACGACGATCCGCGGCGAGGCCTGGGTGGTGCCGGATGCGGGCGAGCCGCTGCGGATGCGCGAGGGGGACGTGGTGCTCGTCAAGGGCCCGGAGCCGTACACGGTCGCCGACGACCCCGCGACAGCGCCGCAGGTGGCGGTGCACCCCGACAACCGGCTCATCGACCGCGACGGATCGGACGTGACCGAGACCTGGCTGGCGGCGCAGGCCCAGGGCGCTGCTTCGGCAGCCGACGGGGAGGCCGCGACGGCGATCGTCGCGAGCGGCACCTACCGGGTGGAGGGCGACATCACCGGCAGGCTGCTGCGCGCGCTGCCCACGGTCGTGCACGTGCCCGCGGCGGCCGCGCACGCGCCGGTGCTGCGCATGCTCGCGGAGGAGGTGGGCGGGGCGGCGCCCGCGCAGCAGGTGATGCTCGACCGGCTGCTCGACATCGCGCTTGTCGCGACCCTGCGCGCCTGGTTCGCGCAGCCGCACGCGCAGGCGCCGGGCTGGTACCGGGCGCAGGGCGACCCGGTGGCGGGCGGAGCGCTGCGACTGATGCACTCGGCGCCGGATCGGGGCTGGAGCGTCGACGCGCTCGCCCGAGAGCTGGGCTGCTCGCGCGCCGCCTTCGCCCGTCGCTTCGCCGAGCTCGTCGGCGAACCGCCCATGAGCTACCTGACGGGCTGGCGCATGGCGCTCGCCGCCGACCTGCTGCGCACGACCGACGCCACCATCGAGTCGATCGCCCACCGCGTCGGCTACGCCAACGCCTCGGTCCCGGCCTCGCGTCGAGCCGGCTCAGAGCAGCGCGAGCAGTCCTGCGGGGACGAGCTCGATGCCGGCGTCGTCGAAGCGCGCTGCCTCGAGCCACCACACCGGGTGCCCGGCATCCGTGGCCGCCGGCAGCACCGCATCCGCCCCCAGCTCCGCGGCGAAGACGTGCACGAGCTCGTGCAGCTCGCGGGCGGCGAAGGTCACGCGGTGCTCGATGACACCGAGCGGTGCCACGGCCGCGACCTCGACGCCGAGCTCCTCCTGCAGTTCGCGCGCCACCGCATCCGCCCCCGTCTCGCCCGGCTCGATGCCGCCGCCGGGCGGGCGCACGAGCATGCGGTCGCTGCCGGGCTCGACCGCGCTCGTCACCAGCAGCGCGCCGTCGCCGCGGCGGATGACCGCGATGGCGATCGCGCGGGCCGTCACCGCGGCGCCGTCACAGCACGTGCAGCTCGGGGATCGCGCCGAGCTCCTTCGCGAGCCCGCCGCCGTTCGGCGACCACACCCAGGGGTGCATCGAGCGCGTCTCCGAGTGCTTGCGGCCACCGGCGAGCACCGCCTCCTGCGCCGATAGCTCGCGGATCGCGACCGCGCGCACCGAATCGGGATGCGCGTTCGCGAACTCGCCGTAGATCTCCTCGTCGTGCTGCCCGTCGTCACCGACCAGCAGCCAGCGGATCTGCGGGAACTCGCGCGCGAGCCTGCGCAGCTCCTCCCGCTTGTGGTCCTTGCCGGAGCGGAAGAAGCGGTCGTGCGTCGGGCCCCAGTCGGTCAGCAGCATGCTGCCGGCGGGGTAGAGGTTGCGCGAGAGGAAGCGGGTGAGGGCCGGCGCCGCGTTCCACGCGCCGGTGGAGAGGTAGACGAAGGGGCTGCCCGGGTGCTCCCTCGCGATGCGCTCGTACAGCACCGCCATGCCCGGCACCGGCTGGCGGCCGTGCTCGTCGAGCACGAAGGCGTTCCAGGCGGCCAGCAGCGGCCGGGGGAGCGAGGTGACCATGACGGTGTCGTCGATGTCGCTCACGATGCCGAAGCGGGTCGCCGGGTCGACCACGAAGACCGGTGCTGCGACCGGCAGCGAGCCGGCCACCGAGAGGGTGACCTCCTGCCAGCCGGGCTCGAGCCGGAAGGGCACGATCGCGTCGACGACACCGCCGCGGTCGGCCACCACGACGTGCCGCTGGCCGTTCGCCTCGATCGTCACGTCGACGTCGTTGAGCGAGATGGATGTGAACGAGCGCCAGCCGCGCACGTTCTCGTAGTGCACGCTGCGCTCGGCGCCGGGCTGCACGAGCAGCACGCGCGCGAGCACGCGCACCCAGCCGTCGCCGCCGTAGCCGGGGTAGGCGACGAGCGCGGGCAGCCGGCCGGTGCGCAGCGCGTTCGCCTCCCGCTGCTCGTGGATCCAGTCCTCGATGCGGGCGGCGGTGTGCTTGATCGGCTCGGGGATGCGCGCGAGCGGATCGAGCTCCTCCATGCGTGACCTCCCGAGCCGTGGACGCTCCTCGACCCTACTGGCTGCCGGTCGCCCGGCGGCGTCTGCCTAGCCGACCGGGGCGACGAGCTCAGGGCCCGTCTCGCGCACGTTGCCCACCCGGCCGTCGACGACGTGCATCGACAGGCCGGCGACCGCCTCAGCCGCCTCGGCGACCACGGCCTCGAGCGCGGCCTCGCCGTCCTCGCCCGGGTCGAGCCACGCATCCCGCATCGCCGGTGCGACCACGAGCGGCATGCGCTCGTGGATCGGCGCGAGCGCGCCCGCGGATGCGGTGGTGAGGATGGTCGTCGAGAGCAGCCAGGTGCCGTCCGGCTGCTTCCACCACGCGTACAGGCCCGCGAACGAGACGGGCGCGTCGCCGTGGATGTAGTGGGGGGTCTTCTGATCGCCCTGCCGCTGCCACTCGAACCAGCCGTCGGCCGGCACGAGCGCGCGCCGGCCGCGCACGCCGTCGCGGAACATCGGCTTCTCGCCCGCCGTCTCGCTGCGCGCGTTGAAGGCGCGGGCGCCGACCGAGATGTCGTCCGCCCACGCGGGCACGAGGCCCCAGCGCGCTGCCTCGAGGCGGCGGATGGGCGGGGTCTCGTCGCGCGGCTGCGGCTCGACCACGATCGGCACGGTCGTCGTCGGCGGGATGTTCCAGCTCGGCTCCGGCAGGTCGGCGCCGGATTCGTCGATCTCGAACAGGGCGACCAGGTCGCTCGCCGGGGTGGCCATGACGTAGCGTCCGCACATGCCGGAGATGCTCTCACTTTCCGCGCCGGGATGCGAGATGATGTCGCAATGAACGATCGCAGCGCCGCAGGCCCATCGATCACCGTGCGCCACGAGCCCGTGCAGGCGCGCGCGGCGCACCGCATCGAGGCGCTGCTCGACGCGGCTGCGGCAGTGGTCGTCGAGCACGGCATCGAGCACCTCACCACGGCGCTCGTGGCAGAGCGGGCGGGCGCATCGATCGGCACCGTCTACCGCTACTTCCCGGATCGCGTCGCGGTGCTCGTGGCGCTCGCCGAGCGCAACCTCGAGCGCATGCACCTCGCCATCGAGCGCGTGCTGCTGGCCGAGCACGAGACATTGTCGGATGCCATCGGTCGCGTCATCGAGGCGATGGTCGAGACGTTCCGGCAGGTGCCGTCGTTCCGGGCGCTGCGCACGGGCGAGGGCCTCGACCTCGGCCCGCAGGATCGCGAGCCGGTCGCGCCGCTGTTCGGCGACGACATCGTCGGCTACCTGCGCGAGCGCTGGGATCTGGAGGTCGACGAGGAGCAGCGCGAGCGCATCGACCTCGCCATCGGCGGCCTCGACGCGCTCGTCACCTACGCCTTCCTGCACGACCCGGACGGCGACCCGCGCTACCTCGCGCTCGGCATGCAGATCGCCCGCGAGCAGCTCGAGCCGATCCTCGCGGCCGCGCAGGGCTGAACGGGAGCGGGCGAGGCCGCCCTAGGCCCCTTCCTGCTCCTGCTCCTGCTCCTCGTCGCGCAGGTGGCGGGCCTCGATGCGGGCGATGATGCGCTTGGCGAGCCACACCAGCAGGATGAACGCCGCCAGCACGGCCACCAGCAGGTAGCCGGCGCCGTGCAGCCGGTCGGCGAGCTCGCGGTAGGTGCCGCCGGCCAGCCAGCCGGCGCTCGCGTAGGCGCCAGCCCAGACGAGGCACGCGGGGATCGTCCAGGCGAGGAACCGCCGGTAGGGCATCGCCGAGGCGCCCACGATGAGCGGCACGAGCGAGTGCGCGACCGGCAGGAAGCGCGAGAGGAAGATGGCCGGGCCGCCGCGCCGGGCGAGGTAGCGCTCCGTGCGCCGCCACCGGGCGGAGGCGCGCGGCCAGCGGCGCGCGAGCCAGCGGTCGATCCTGGGCCCGAGCCAGTGGCCGATCGCGAAGCCGATCGACTCGCCCGCGAGCGCGCCGAGCACGATCGCGGCAATGAGCGCGAGCCACCACGGCCACTGCTCGACGGCGAGCGCCGCGACGATGACGATCGTGTCGCCCGGCACGACCAGGCCCAGCAGCACGCTCGTCTCGAGCAGCATCGCGATCCCCGCCAGCAGCGTGCGCAGCAGCGGGTCGATCGCGCCGACGGCCTCGAGGAAGTCGCCGATGACCTCGTCGATCACCGCCGGCTCGCCGCGGGCACGGTGCGCAGGCCGTCGAGGCGGGACTGCCACGCCGCAGCCCGGCTCGCGGGCGCGGTGCTCGGGCCGTCGACCCAGCGCGCGACGGCGCGGATGCCGCGCAGCGCGTTCACGAGCCACACCTCGCAGCCCTCGAGATCCGCCGGGGCTGCACGCTCCTGACGCGTCATGATGCCGTCGATGCCGGCGACCTCGGCGATCACGGCTGCGGTGACCGACGCGAGGCGCGGGGTGGATGCCGCAGGGCTGCACAGCACGCCGTCGCGCCACCACAGCACGGCGGAGCGCGTGCTCTCGGCCACCAGGCCGTCGGCCAGGATGATCGGCTCGACCTCGGTGCCGACGCGCGCCGACTCCTCGGCCTGCAGCGCGGCGAGCGCCTCGAGATCCGGGCCCTTCCGCCGCGGCGCGCGGCGCGGGTCGCGGGCCGCGGTCACCGCGTCGACGGTCGCGGCGCCGCTGGCCGCGTCGACGGGCGCGCGCTCCGGCGCCGGCCGCACACGCAGCCGGATGCCCTCCGGCGTGAGGTCGAGGCGCGGCGACCAGCGGCCCTCGGCAGGCACCTCATCCATGGCGCGCCGGGCCGCCGTGAGCGCGTCGAGACGGTCGCCGCCCGCCTCGGCCGCCGCATCCGCGAACCGCAGCCGGTGCCGCTCGAGGGCCAGCACCCGGCCGTCGTCGACGAGCCAGGAGTCGGCCGCGAGCGTGCGGGTCACGGGCTCGCCGGTGGGCGCGAACCCCGAGTGCGCCCACGCGCGCACGACCGCCGTCCCGCTCATAGGATCGAGCCTATGCCCGCGACCTCTGCGCCGCTCCTGCCGCACCTCGGGGCGCGCTGGGCGCGAGATGTCGCGATCGCGCCCGAGGCCGCCTTCGCCGCGCTCGAGGCGGCGGGCGGCGACGTCGTCTGGCTCGACTCGTCGTCGAGCGGCACGCACGTGATCGGCGTCGGCGCGCACGTGCTGCTGGTGCGCGAGGGCCGCGCGAGCCTCGACGGCGAGCCGATCGCGGGCGACGCGCTCACCGCCCTCGAGACGGCTCGCGCCGCCCGCCCGGGCGCGTGGCTCGGCTGGCTCGGCTACGAGGCGGGGGTGCGGATGCTCGGGCTCGACCCGGGCGCGCACGAGCGGGGCGCGGGCCGGTTCCCCGAGGCCGCGTGGCTGCTGCTCGACCGCTGGGTCGTCGTCGACGGGGACGCGGCGCAGCTGCAGTCGCGCGACGGCGAGCCGTGGGCGCTCGAGCCGGCGCCGCTGCGGCCGCCGCCGCTCACGCGCGTCGACCCGGCGCGGCTGCGCTGGCGCGACGACGACGCCGGCTACGCCGCGAAGGTCGAGCGCTGCCGCGAGCACATCCGGGAGGGCGACTCGTACGTGCTGTGCCTCACCACCGCGATCGAGGCGCCGCCGATCGACCCGATCGCGACGCACGCGCGGCTGCGCTCCGCGAGCCCCGTGCACCACGGCGGCCTGCTGCGCATCGCGGGCGTGACCGTCTCGAGCGCGAGCCCCGAGACGTTCCTGCGGGTCGAGTGCGGTGTCGCCACCACGCGCCCCATCAAGGGCACGCGGCGGCGCGCCGCGGACGGGCGCGGGGTCGACGACGCGGCGCTCGCGCGCGAGCTCCACGAGAGCGAGAAGGAGCGCGCCGAGAACGTCATGATCGTCGACCTGTGCCGCAACGACCTGCAGCGCGTCTGCGCGCCCGGCACCGTCGAGGTCACGAGCCTGCTGGCGGTCGAGACCTACCCGACCGTGCACCAGCTGGTCTCGACCGTGCGCGGCAGGCTGCTGCCGGGCCTCGGGCCGCTCGACGCCGTGCGCGCGCTCTTCCCGGCGGGCTCCATGACCGGGGCGCCCAAGCGGCGCACGGTCGAGCTGCTGCAGGCGCTCGAGGGCGGCCCGCGCGGCGTCTATGCCGGATGCTTCGGCCTGGTGGCGGGGGAGACGTGCCAGCTGGCGATGGTGATCCGCAGCGTCGTCGCCGACGAGCACGGCACGCACATCGGCGTCGGCGGCGGCGTCACCGCGCTCTCGGAGGCGGCGTTCGAGGTCGAGGAGCTGCACGTGAAGGCCGCCGCGATGCTCGCCTCGCTCGTGCCGCGCTGACGCCGGGCGTCCCCAGGCGGCGCGGCTGCGCGCGGAAGCGCTCGATGCAGGGAGGCTCGGCGAGCACGAGCTCAGGACTCGAGCGACTCCGCGAGCTCGACGAGCTCGTCGAGCTCGACCGTCCAGCCGGCGGCGAGCGAGCGCAGCGCCTCGCGCCTGGTCGCGTGGTCGCCCTCGAGGGGGAAGCCCGACTCCACCAGGTGCACCTGCGCGCATCCGTCGATCTCCTGCAGCGTCACCTCGACGACGGATGCGCGGCCCGAGAGGATGCCCTCCGCCCACTCGAAGGAGAAGCGCGTCTGCGGCCGCACGTCACGGATCCGCGCGGCGAGCACCACCTCGCCCGTCCACGCGAAGCGCCCCAGCGCACCCGTGACGACGCCGTCGGGGAACGCCGCGATGTCGCCCAGCCACTGCGCGAGCAGGTCGGGCTCGACGAGGCAGCGCCACACCGTCGACACCGGCGCGTCGACCGAGACGATGCGCGTCACGCGGGACGCGGGCACGTCGACGGTCGCCGGCGGGTTCTCGAACTCCGGCACAGCTCACCTCCTCGACGCTCCCGCACGATTCTGGCACGACGCGGGAAATCCGCGGTCGCGCCTAGACTTGAGAGCCGCATCCGCCGCCGACGGCTGACGCAACCCAGGAGCATCAGTGACCGACGAGACCTACGACTTCGCCCGCATCCAGCAGCGTTGGCTGCCCGTGTGGGACAGCATCCGCCCCTTCGCGACGGATGACGAGACCGACACGCGCCCGCGCAAGTACGTGCTCGACATGTTCCCGTACCCCTCGGGCGACCTGCACATGGGGCACGCGGAGTCGTACGCCTACGGCGACGTGCTCGCGCGCTACTGGCGGCAGCAGGGCTTCAACGTGCTGCACCCGATCGGCTGGGACTCCTTCGGCCTGCCCGCCGAGAACGCGGCCATCCGGCGCGGCGCCGACCCCGCGGAGTGGACGGCGGCGAACATCGCCCAGCACAAGCGGTCGATGCGGCAGTACGCGACGGCCTTCGACTGGGATCGCATCCTCCACACCTCCGACCCGGCCTACTACAAGTGGAACCAGTGGCTGTTCCTCGAGCTGTACAAGGCCGGCCTGGCCTATCGCAAGCCCTCGAACGTCAACTGGTGCCCGAACGACCAGACGGTGCTCGCGAACGAGCAGGTCGTCGACGGCCGCTGCGAGCGCTGCGACACCCCGGTGGTGAAGAAGAAGCTGACACAGTGGTACTTCAAGATCACCGACTACGCCGACCGGCTGCTCGACGACCTGAACCAGCTCGAGGGCCGCTGGCCCGAGAAGGTGCTGCGCATGCAGCGCAACTGGATCGGCCGCTCCGAGGGTGCGGAGGTCGAGTTCGAGATCGAGGGCCACCCCGGCACCGTGCCGGTGTTCACCACGCGGCCCGACACGCTCTACGGCGCGACGTTCATGGTGGTCGCACCCGACTCCGACCTCGCGGCAGAGCTGGTCGCCGGTGCGGACGCCGAGGTGCGGATGCGGTTCCAGGCCTACCTCGACGAGGTCGGCCGCATGACCGAGATCGACCGCCAGAGCACCGAGCGCGTCAAGACCGGTGTCGACCTGGGCCGCGTCGCCATCCACCCGCTGACGGGGGAGCGGCTGCCGGTGTGGGCCGCCGACTACGTGCTCGCCGACTACGGCCACGGCGCCGTCATGGCGGTGCCGGCGCACGACCAGCGCGACCTCGACTTCGCGCGCGTGTTCGACCTGCCGGTGACGGTCGTCGTCGACACGAACGCGGCGGTCACCGGCGTCATGCCCGCCATCCCGCTCGATGAGGACGGCAACGCCGTGCTGCCCGACGCGCTGCCCGACCTCGACCCGAAGAGCACCGGCGAGGCGCTCACGGGCGACGGCCGCATGATGAACTCCGGCGAGCTCGACGGCCTGTCGAAGCAGCACGCGATCGGCCGCATGATCCAGCTGCTCGAGGCGAAGGGCGTCGGCCGCGCCGCCAAGTCGTACCGGCTGCGCGACTGGCTCGTCAGCCGGCAGCGCTACTGGGGCACGCCCATCCCGATCATCCACACCGCCGACGGGCAGGAGGTGCCGGTGCCGCAGGAGCAGCTGCCGGTCACGCTGCCCGACCCTGCCGGGCTCGACCTCACCCCCAAGGGCACGAGCCCGCTGGGCGCGGCCGAGAGCTGGGTCAACGTGGCATCGCCCATCGACGGCAGCCCCGCGAAGCGCGACGCCGACACGATGGACACCTTCGTCGACTCCTCCTGGTACTACCTGCGCTTCCTCTCGCCCAACGACGACACGCAGCCCTTCCCGCGCGAGCAGGTGGAGCGCTGGGCGCCCGTCGACCGCTACGTCGGCGGCGTCGAGCACGCCATCCTGCACCTGCTGTACGCGCGCTTCATCACGAAGGTGCTGTTCGACCTCGGCCACGTGCCGTTCACCGAGCCCTTCGAGTCGCTGCTCAACCAGGGCATGGTCATCCTCGACGGCGCCAAGATGTCGAAGTCGAAGGGCAACCTCGTCACGCTCTCCGAGGAGCTCGAGCAGTACGGCGTCGACGCCGTGCGCCTGACGATGTCGTTCGCCGGCCCGCCCGAGGACGACATCGACTGGAAGGACGTCTCGCCGACGGGCGCGCAGAAGTTCCTGGCGCGCGCCTGGCGGCTGTCGAAGGAGCAGCTGGCCAAGCCCGGCAGCGACCCGAAGCCCGGCGACCGCGGCCTGCGACGCGAGACGCACAGGTTCCTGGCGGATGCGCCGGGCCTGGTCGAGGGCCTGAAGTTCAACGTGGTCGTCGCGCGGCTCATGGAGCTCACCAACGCCACCCGCAAGGCCGTCGACTCCGGCCCGGGCGCCGCCGACCCGGCCGTGCGCGAGGCGGTCGAGACGATCGCGCTGGGCCTGTCGCTGTTCGCGCCCTACACGGCGGAGGACATGTGGG
This sequence comes from Agrococcus baldri, assembly GCA_007988785.1. GTDB lineage: Bacteria > Actinomycetota > Actinomycetes > Actinomycetales > Microbacteriaceae > Agrococcus > Agrococcus baldri_A. The sequence goes on along the minus strand of BJUU01000001.1, from coordinate 33,095 downwards.
CGAACCTCGGCCACGAGCCCTCGGTCGCGAACGCCGGCTGGCGCGAGGCCGACCGATCGCTCGTGAAGGAGCAGACGGTGACGGCCGTGGTGCAGGTGAACGGCAAGGTGCGCGACAAGGTCGAGGTGGCGGCGGACATCACCGAGGCCGACCTCGAGGCGGCCGCGCGCGAGCTGCCGGGCGTCGCGCGTGCGATCGGCGACGCGACGATCCGGAAGGCGATCGTGCGAGCCCCCAGGCTCGTCAACTTCGTCGTCTGACCGTCTGCTCCCTGCCCTTCGTCTCGGTGGCGCCTGCGGCGCGCACCGGCTCAGGACCCGCCGCTCCGTCGCCGCCGGCGACTGAGCGTGTCGAAGGGCGTCTCGACGGGCCTCTCCACAGCCTGCCCCTCCCGCCATGCGCGCCCCGGCGCATCCGCCCTACCGTGCCCTCCATGGCCGGAAGGGATGCGCGCTGGCGGCTGGGCGCGGGGGCCGCGGTGCTGCTCGTGCTGGGCGCCGTCGCGGGTGGGGTCGCGCAGCGGATGGTGGCCGACGCCCAGCCCGCCGCCGTGCTGCCCACGCCGGTCGCGACGGCGGCGGCCGAGCTCGTCGTCGACGTGCAGGGCGCCGTGGCCGAGCCGGGCGTCTACCGGCTGTCGCAGGGCTCGCGGGTGCTCGACGCGCTCGCGCGCGCCGGCGGCACGACGGATGCGGCCGCGCCCGGATCGCTGAACCTCGCGCGCCCGCTGGCCGACGGCGAGCAGCTCATCGTGCCGACCGAGGAGGAGCAGCAGGCGGCGGCGGAGGCAGCCCCGAGCGGCGGGGGCGGCGCAACCGGCGGGCTCGTCTCGCTCAACCGCGCCGATCAGGCTGCGCTCGAGACCCTCCCGGGAGTCGGCCCGTCGCTCGCGACCGCGATCATCGGCCACCGCGACGAGCACGGCCCGTTCACCGACATCGCGCAGCTCGACGACGTCGCCGGCATCGGCCCGGCGACCCTCGAGCGGCTGACGCCGCTCGTGAGCCTCTGATGCGCGACATCCGCCTCGCGCTGCCGGTGGCGATCGCGTGGGCCGTGCTCGCGGCGCTCAGCTCGTTCGCCGGGCTGCTGTCGATCGCCGCGCTGCTCGCCGCGGCGAGCGCCGGCGCATGCCTGCTGCTGGCGCGGGTGCTCGTCGGCAGGCTGCCGGCGGTCGTCGGCGACGCGCTGCGCACGCTCGGGCTCGGCGCCGGGCTCGCGTGCCCGCTGCTGCTGGGCGCCGACGGCGTGGTCGGCAGCGGGCTCGACGAGTGCGGGCGGCTCACGCTGCTGCTGCTCGGGCAGACGGCGCCGACCGAGGTGATGGTGACCGGCTGCGACGGCGCGGGCACGATGCGCAGCGCCATGCTGCTGCGGGCGCCGGATGTCGCGCTGACGATCGGCGGCTCCGCGACGGGCGCGTGCGACGCCTGGCTCGACGGCTCGCGCTGGCTGCTCGCCTGCACCGAGCTCGAGGTGCGCGAGCCGCAGGCCTGGGCGGCGTGGGCCGGCCCGCTGCGCGACGGGCTGCTCGGGGCCTCCGCGCAGCTGCCGGGCGTCGGCGGCGAGCTGCTGCCGGGGCTCGCGATCGGCGACGAGCGCCGCGTGAGCCCGCAGCTGCGCACCGCGATGCTCGACACCGGCCTGTCGCACCTGACCGCGGTCTCGGGCGCGAACTGCGTGATCGTCGTCGGCGCCGCGTTCCAGGCGGCCGCTGCCCTCGGCGCCCGGCGCGCGGTGCGGGTGCTCGTGGCAGCCGGGGCGCTGCTGGCCTTCGTCGTGCTCGTCACCCCCGAGCCGTCGGTCGTGCGCGCGGGCGCGATGGCGTCGATCGGGCTGCTCGGCATCGTCACGGGCCGCCGCGCGGGCGCCGTCGCGCTGCTGTCGCTCGCGGTGCTCGTCGTGCTCGCGCTGCAGCCGCACCTGGCGACGAGCGCGGGCTTCGCCCTCTCGGCGCTCGCGACCTGCGGGCTCATCGTGCACGGGCAGCCCATCACGCGCGTGCTGACGCGATGGCTGCCGACGCCGATCGCGGCGCTCATCGCGGTGCCGCTCGCCGCGCAGCTGTGGTGCACGCCGGTGCTCGTGGCGCTCGATGCCCGCATCAGCCTGGTCTCCGTGCTCGCCAACCTGCTCGCGGGCCCCGCCGCCCCGATCGTCACCGTGGTCGGGCTCGCCGCCTGCCTCGCCGCGCCCCTGGCGCCGGCGGTCGCGGTCGGCCTCGCGTGGGTCGCGTGGCTGCCCGCCGCGTGGATCGCGCAGGTGGCGATGGTCGCGCAGCAGCTGCCTGCCGCCCAGGCGCCCTGGCCGGTCGCGCCCTGGGGCGTCGTCGCCGCATCCGCCATGCTCGCCCTCGTCACGATCGGCCACGCCCGGCGCAGACTCGCGCGCGGGATCGCGGCCGCGCTCGCGCTCGGGCTCGTGGTCGGGCTGGGTGCGGCGTGGCCGAGCATCCGGCTCGGATCGCTCGCCGACTGGCGCATCGCGCAGTGCGACGTGGGGCAGGGCAGCGCCACGCTCGTGCGGCACGCGGGCGCGACCGTGCTCGTCGACGCGGGGGAGGACCCGGCGCTCGTGCGGCAGTGCCTGAGCATGCTGGGCGTGCAGCGCGTCGACCTGCTCGTGCTGACGCACTTCGACGTCGACCACTCCGGCGGCTCGCCCGCGCTCGTCGGGCGCACCGGCCTGCTCGTGCACGGGCCGCTCGACGAGCGCGCCGTGCCGGTCGTCGAGGAGCTCGCCGCGGGCGGCGCGGCGACCCAGCAGGCCCAGCGGGGCGACGCGTGGCAGGTGGGGGAGATCCGCGTCGAGGCGCTCTGGCCGGTCGGCGAGCTCGAGCCCGGCAACGACGCGAGCGTCGCGCTGTCGATCGACCTGCCGGGCGCGGATGCGGGCGCCGGCGCACGCGCGCGCTCGCCCGCGAGCGGCGCGCTGATGCCCGACGGCGCGATCGAGCTCGTCGTGCTCGGCGACCTCTCGGCCCAGCCGCAGTCGCGGCTGCTGCGCGCAGGCGTGCCGCCGGCAGCGGTCGTGGTCGTCTCGCACCACGGCTCCGCCGACCAGCTGCCCGCGCTCTACCGCCGCGTGGGCGCCTCGGCCGGCCTCGTCGGCGTGGGCGAGAACGACTACGGGCACCCGACGGATGCGGCGCTGCGGATCGTGCGGGAGTCCGGCGGCGTGCCGCTGCGCACCGACGAGCTCGGCACGATCGCGCTCGCGGTCGACGAGCGGGGCGTGCGGGTGTGGACCGAGCGCGGAGGGTCGGCCGAGGTCGGCGACGCGCCCTAGGCTGGATCGCATGGCGCAGGGCACCCCCAGGGCACAGGGCATCCCCAAGATCGGCTGGGAGCAGGTCTCGCCCGCACCCGTGCTGCTGGTGTTCGGCAAGGAGTCGTTCCTCGCCGACCGCGCGCTGCAGCGGCTCAGGGCGCTGCTGCTCATGGAGGATCCGGAGCTCGAGGTCACCGACCTCGACGCCGGCCAGTACTCCGACGGCGCGCTCGAGCTCATCGCGAGCCCATCGCTGTTCGACGAGCCGCGCCTCGTGCGGGTCGCGAACGGCGTGAAGGCGACGGATGCGTTCATCGCCGACGCGCTCCGCTACCTCCAGCAGCCCGTCGACGGCACCACGCTCGTGATCCGCCACGACGGCTCGACCGTGCGGGGCAAGAAGCTGCTCGACGCCATCCGCGCGACGCCCGGAGCCCTCGAGGTGGTCTGCCAGCCGCTCGGCCGCGGCGACATGGTGCCCTTCGCCCGCAACGAGCTGCGGATGCTCGAGCGCGAGGCGACGCCGGGCGCGATCGCCGCGCTCGTCGACGCCTTCCACAGCGACATCGCCGAGCTCGCCAACGCCATCCGGCAGGTGGCGCTCGACACCGAGGGGCCGGTGACCGAGCAGGTGGTGCGCACCTACTACGCCGGCCGCGTCGAGACCACCGCGTTCGCCGTCGTCGACGAGGTCATCGCCCGCGACACCGCCAAGGCGCTCGTGACCCTGCGGCAGGCGATCGCCACCGGTGCCGATCCCGTGCCGATCGTCGCGGCCTTCGCCGTGCGGTTCCGGCAGCTCGCCAAGGCATCGGGCGTCTCGGGAGGCGGCTCGCAGGCCGCGCGGCAGATCGGCATGCAGGACTGGCAGCTGAACAACGCGCGCCGCGACCTGCGCAACTTCACCGACGCGAGCCTGTGCGACGCGATCGAGGCGATCGCCCACGCCGACCACGCCGTCAAGGGCGCGGAGCGCGACCCGCACTACGCGGTCGAGCGGCTGGTGCGGCAGCTCGCCGACCGCTGACCGCGCCCCGGCGGCTGCTGCCGACGCGCGTCGGCCCGCCCGGCATGCGCTCGGCCTGCCGCGCGGTTCCGAATTGAGGACGGGCTCCGAACCGCGGACGATCCGTCCTCATCCTGGGACGGATCGTCGATCCATCCTCGACCCGGGACGCGGATGCGCGCTCGAACGGGCGCACGAAGAAGGGGACCCCGTCCGGGGTCCCCTTCGAAGCGTGCTGGTCAGCTCAGAGCGACGCGGCGGCCTTCGCGATGGCCGACTTGCGGTTCGCGGCCTGGTTGCGGTGGATGACGCCCTTCGAGACGGCCTTGTCGAGCTTGCGCGTGGCGATGGTGACCTTCTCCTGCGCAACGGCCTTGTCGCCGGCGGCGATGGCCTTGCGGGCCTCGCGCACCGCGGTGCGCAGCTCGCTCTTGGCAGCGCGGTTGCGGTCGGTGGCCTTCTGGTTGGTCAGAATGCGCTTGATCTGCGACTTGATGTTCGCCATGGTGTCCTGTTCTGGTCGATCGATGTTCGGCGGCGGCTTGTGCTCGCCTGAGCCCGCCGCGACCCGCTCTCGCACGCCGGGCGCGCGAAAGACAGGGGAAGCCAACGAATGACTCTACCAGCGCGCGGCGATCCGACGCAACGCGAGCCGACCCATCCGCTGTGGAAGAATGGGCTCTTCGCACCGCCTCCATCCGGCGGCCCCGCTGAGCCCGACGAGAAGGACCCGTGAGCCCCCGAGCGATCAAGGCCCTCCAGCCTGCCGCGACCGATCCCGCGCAGATCCGCAACTTCTGCATCATCGCGCACATCGACCACGGCAAGTCGACCCTCGCCGACCGCATGCTGCAGTTGACGGGCGTCGTCGACGACCGCTCGATGCGCGCGCAGTACCTCGACCGCATGGACATCGAGCGCGAGCGCGGCATCACGATCAAGTCGCAGGCCGTGCGCATGCCGTGGGAGCTCGAGGGCGAGACCTTCGCGCTCAACATGATCGACACCCCCGGCCACGTCGACTTCACCTACGAGGTCAGCCGCTCGCTCGCCGCGTGCGAGGGCGCGATCCTGCTCGTCGACGCGGCGCAGGGCATCGAGGCGCAGACCCTCGCCAACCTCTACCTGGCGATGGAGAACGACCTCGAGATCATCCCGGTGCTCAACAAGATCGACCTGCCGGCCGCCGACCCCGAGAAGTACGCGGCAGAGATCGCGGGCCTCATCGGCGGCGACCCGGCCGACGTGCTGCGCGTGAGCGGCAAGACGGGCGAGGGCGTGGATGCGCTGCTCGACCGGGTGGTGCGCACCATCCCCGCCCCGGTCGGCGACGTCGACGGCCCCGCCCGCGCGATGATCTTCGACTCCGTCTACGACTCCTACCGCGGCGTCATCACCTACGTGCGCATGGTCGACGGCCGGCTGACGCCGCGCGAGCAGATCCAGATGATGTCGACCGGCACGAAGCACGAGCTGCTCGAGATCGGCGTCTCGGCACCCGAGCCGAAGCCCTCGGAGGGCCTCGCCGCCGGCGAGGTCGGCTACCTGATCACCGGCGTGAAGGACGTGCGCCAGTCGAAGGTCGGCGACACCGTCACGACCGCCAGGAACGCGGCGGAGCAGGCGCTGCAGGGCTACGCCGACCCGAAGCCGATGGTCTTCTCGGGCATCTATCCCATCGACGGCGGCGACTACCCGGTGCTGCGCGAGGCGCTCGACAAGCTCAAGCTCTCGGATGCGGCGCTCGTCTACGAGCCGGAGACCTCGGTCGCGCTCGGCTTCGGCTTCCGCTGCGGCTTCCTCGGCCTGCTGCACCTCGAGATCATCACCGAGCGGCTGCGGCGCGAGTTCAACCTCGACCTCATCGCGACCGCACCGAGCGTGGTCTACGAGGTGCAGACCGAGGACCGCGGCGTGCACACCGTGACGAACCCCTCGGAGTTCCCGGAGGGCAAGATCCACTCCGTCGTCGAGCCGATGGTGCGCGCGACCATCCTCGCGCCCAAGGACTACGTGGGCGCGATCATGGAGCTGTGCCAGTCGCGCCGCGGCACGCTGAACGGCATGGAATACCTCTCGGAGGATCGCGTCGAGCTGCGCTACCGGCTGCCGCTGGGCGAGATCGTCTTCGACTTCTTCGACCACCTGAAGTCGAAGACGCAGGGCTACGCCTCGCTCGACTACGAGCTCGACGGCGAGGAGGAGGGCGACCTCGTGAAGGTCGACATCCTGCTCCAGGGCGAGCAGGTGGATGCGTTCAGCGCCATCGTGCACCGCGACAAGGCATACGCGTACGGCGTGCTGATGGCCGGCAAGCTGCGCGAGCTCATCCCGCGGCAGCAGTTCGAGGTGCCCATCCAGGCGGCGGTCGGCGCCCGCATCATCGCCCGCGAGACGATCCGCGCCATCCGCAAGGACGTGCTCGCCAAGTGCTACGGCGGCGACATCACCCGCAAGCGCAAGCTGCTCGAGAAGCAGAAGGAGGGCAAGAAGCGCATGAAGATGGTCGGCCGCGTGGAAGTGCCCCAGGAGGCGTTCATCGCCGCCCTCTCGAGCGGCGAGACGAAGAAGGACGCCAAGTGAGGAAGGCACTGTGACCACTCCCATCCGCGACCGCCCCACGAACTACGGCGCCGTCGGCGCCACCGCGCACTTCGACTTCCATCGCTTCCCGCCGAAGGGCTTCGAGGTGGTGCAGCTGCGCAGCCGCATCGGGCACGGGCGCCCGCGCTACGACGCGGCCGTCGCCGCCCTGCGCACCTGGAAGATCCAGCGCCTGGCCGGCATCGAGGTCGACGTGGTCGGCACCGAGGAGGGCACCGTCTACCGGCCGGTGGGCTTCGAGGGCACCGAGGCGACCCGGGCGGCGAGCATCGAGCCGCAGCAGGACTTCGGCCCCGACGGCGAGCCCTTCCTGCAGCCCGGCGACTCGGTCGACCAGCGCATCCGCTGGGCGGGCATGCAGTTCCACGCGCCCATGCGCGTGATCGCCGTCGAGGAGGAGCCCTCGAGCCACGGCGTCATCCTCGGCACCCTCGAGGGGCACCCGGAGGCGGGCGAGGAGCGGTTCACCGTCGAGATCGCCGAGGACGAGACGGTCTTCCTGCACTTCCGCGCGATCGTGCGCGACGCCACGTGGTGGGCCAAGCTCGGCGCCCCCATCGCGAAGGCCACCCGCGCCAGGTACCACGACCGCTACATGGATGTGCTGCGGTCGATCGACGTGCGCTGACCGTGGGACGGCTGCCAGAGGGCGAGACCGCGCCCGCCGACGGCCGCCTGCCCGCCGGCACGGCCGTCGAGGCGCCCTTCGGCGCCTACATCCACGTGCCGTTCTGCTCGGTGCGCTGCGGCTACTGCGACTTCAACACCTACACGGCCGACGAGCTGCGCGGCGCGACGCGCGCCGGCTACCCGGGCGACGTCGCGGCCGAGATCGCGCTCGCCCGCGAGGTGCTGGGCGAGCTCGGCCCGCTGCGCCCCATGCAGACGGTCTTCTTCGGCGGCGGCACGCCCACCCTCCTGCCGGCGGGCGACCTGGTCGCGATGCTCGAGGGCGTGACGGATGCGTTCGGCCTGGCCGAGGGCGCCGAGGTCACCACCGAGGCCAATCCCGACTCGATCGACGCCGACGGGCTGCGCAGGCTGCGGGACGGCGGCGTCACGCGCGTCTCCTTCGGCATGCAGTCGGCCGTGCCGCACGTGCTCGCCGCGCTCGACCGCACGCACGACCCGGCCCGGGTGCCGCAGGTGGTCGGCTGGGCGCGCGAGGCCGGCCTCGAGGTGAGCCTCGACCTCATCTACGGCGCGCCGGGCGAGTCGCTGGAGGACTGGCAGCGCTCGCTCGACGCGGCGGTCGCGATGCAGCCCGACCACGTCTCGGCCTACGCCCTCATCGTCGAGGACGGCACGGCGCTGGCGCGGCGCATCCGCCGCGGCGAGCTGGTCGCGCCCGACGACGACCTGCAGGCGGCGATGTACGAGGCGGCGGATGCGACGCTCGGCAGCGCGGGCTACACCTGGTACGAGGTCTCCAACTGGGCGCGGGAGTCGCGCGTCGCCCGGCACAACCTCGCCTACTGGCGGGGGCACGACTGGTGGGGCTTCGGCCCCGGCGCGCACAGCCACGTGGGCGGGGTGCGCTGGTGGAACGTCAAGCACCCGGCCGCCTACCGCGACCGACTGCTCGCGGGCGCCTCGCCCGCGCTCGCGCGCGAGGTGCTCGACGACGAGACGCGGCGCGTCGAGCGGGTGCTGCTGGAGTCGCGCATCGCCGAGGGGCTGCCGGTCGAGGTGCTGGAGCCGGAGGGCAGGCGCGCTGTCGCCGGGCTCATCGCCGACGGCCTGGCAGACGGAGGAGCCGCCCTCGCGGGCCGGGTCGTCCCGACGCTGCGAGGGCGGCTCCTGGCCGACGCGGTGGTGCGCCGGCTGCTGCCCTGATTCAGCTGATCATGCGCCAGTTGAACGGGTAGCGGTACGAGCCGCCGTTGTTCACGCGCACGGCGCCGATGATCGAGAAGATCACCTGCAGCAGTCCCGGGATCCAATACAGCGCGCTCAGGAAGGCGCCGATGCCGAACGTGACGATGCCGAGGATGAAGCCCACGATCATGATGCCCACGGCCAGGATCGTCATGAAGATGCCGAAGTTCAGCGCCTCCTTCGACTCCTGGCGCGCGAAGGCGCTGCGATCCTTGTAGATCAGGAAGACGATCAGCGGGCCGATCCAGCCGCCGAAGCCACCAGTGACGATGGTCGACAGGCCCGAGAGGTGGCCCCACATGCCGGCGTTCTTCTCGTCGAGCGGCGACATGGGCGCGGAGGCCGCGTACTGCGGCTGACCCGGCGCGCCGTACTGCGGCTGGCCGGGGGCGCCGTACTGCGACTGGCCCTGCTGCGGCTGCCCGTAGGGCTGCTGGCCCTGACCGGGCTGGCCGTACTGGGGAGCGCTCGAGGCGTGGCCGGGCTGGCCCTGCTGCGGCTGCCCGTACGCCGGCGCGCTCGATCCCTGCCCGTAGGCGGGTGCGCTCGATCCCTGGCCGGCCGCGGATCCGCCGTAGGGCGGCGGGACCGCCGGCTGGCCGGGCTGCTGCCCCGGCTGCTGACCGTGCTGCCAGTCCTGGCTGATGTCCTCGGCGGGCCGCTGGCCGAACGCGGGCTCGCCGGGCGCCGCCGGCGCCGGGTCGGCGGCTGGGGAGGAGAACGACTGCGCGGGCTCGCCGACTCCGGGCGTGCTGGGCGCCGCCGGCGCGCTGGGCGCCGCGTGCTGCTCGTCGGTGACCGCGAAGCCGTCGACGGGCTGCTCTGCATCCGCAGGCACCTGCGGATCGCGGGGCTGCGCTGCGGGGTCGCGCTCCTCAGGACGGGGCGCATTGGGATCGGACATGACGTGCCTTTCGTGAATGGTCGTCGCGCAGCCGGTGGGGCGGTCGCGCTGCGCCCATTGTGCGCCTGTTCGCCTGAACGTCGGATGCGAAGCGGGCGGGTCGCGATAGGATTGGCAGTCAGCAGTCGAGAGTGCCAGGCGCGGCGTGCAGTCGCGCGAGCAGCGAGAGGAGCGCGGAATGGTCTCGGATCGCGGCCTCGAGGTGCTGCGGGCGATCGTGCAGGACTACGTGGCGCTGCGCGAGCCCGTCGGCTCCAAGTCGATCGTCGACCGGCATGCCTTCGGCGTCTCCGCGGCGACGATCCGCAACGACATGGCGCTGCTCGAGGAGGAGGAGCTCATCGCGGCCCCCCACACCTCCTCCGGCCGCGTGCCCACCGACAAGGGCTACCGCGTCTTCGTCGACCGGCTGCAGCGCATGCAGCCGCTCACGCACGCGCAGCGCGTCGGCATCAGCCGCTTCCTCGACGAGGCGGTCGACCGCGCCGACGTGCTCGACCGCACCGCCCGGCTGCTCTCGCAGCTGACGAACCAGGTGGCGCTCGTGCAGGTGCCCATCCGCCGGCACGCGCTCGTGCGCCGCGTCGAGCTGGTCGCCGTCGTCGAGCACCGGCTGCTGGTCGTGCTCATCCTCGACTCCGGCAGGGTCGAGCAGCGCGTCGTGGACGCGCAGCAGCGCATCGACCCCGATGACGCCACGGCGCTCGGGCGCGCCTTCACCGAGACGATCGGCGAGCACTCGCCCGCCGCGGCGACCCAGCGCCTCACCGGCGCAGCCGCATCCGCCCCCGTCTCGCTGCGCGCCGCGACCGCCGCGGTCTCGCAGGCGCTCACCGAGATGCTGCAGGTGGGCGGCGGCGATCGCATCGTGATGGCCGGCGCCTCGCACCTCGTGCGCGAGGAGCGCGACTTCCACGGCACGGTCACGCCCGTGCTCGACGCGATCGAGGAGCAGGTGACGCTGCTGCGGCTGTTCGACGAGATGGGTGCCGAGGGCGAGGTCGCGACCCGCATCGGGCGCGAGCTGACGGGTGCGCTGGGGGAGGCGTCCGTCGTCGCCTCGACCTACAGCACCGACGGCATCGAGGGCCACGTCGGGGTCCTCGGGCCGACCAGGATGGATTACGCAGGGAACATGGCCGCGGTGCGCGCAGTGGCGCGCTACCTCACGCGGCTGCTGAGCGAGGACTGAGTGACAGATCACTACGAGACCCTCGGCGTCGCGCGCGACGCCGGCCAGGACGAGATCAAGAAGGCGTACCGCAGGCTCGCCCGCGAGCTGCACCCGGATGTGAATCCGAGCGCGGATGCGGCGGAGCGGTTCAAGGACGTCACGCACGCCTACGACGTGCTGGGCGACGCGCAGTCGCGCGCGGAGTACGACCGCGGCCCGCTGCCCGGCATGGGCGGCGCCGGCGGCTTCGGCTTCGGCGACATCTTCGAGCAGTTCTTCGGCGGCGGCGGCCGCTCGAGCGGCCCGCGCTCGCGCCGGCAGCCGGGGCAGGACAGCCTGCTGCGCGTCGACCTCGACCTGGCCGACGTGGTCTTCGGCGTGCACCGCGAGCTGCGCGTGCAGACGGCCGTCCTGTGCGAGACGTGCGACGGCGCCGCCACCGCGCCCGGCACGAGCCCGGAGCGCTGCACGCAGTGCGGCGGCAGCGGCCACGTGCAGCGGCAGGTGCGCTCGCTGCTCGGCAACGTCGTCACCAACCAGCCCTGCACGGTCTGCCAGGGCTTCGGCACGGTGATCCCGCAGCCCTGCCACACCTGCGCCGGTCACGGCCGCGTGCGCGCCGAGCGCACGATCCCGGTCGACATCCCCGCGGGCGTCGACACCGGCCTGCGCATCCAGCTGCCCGGGCAGGGCGAGGTGGGCGAGGGCGGCGGCCCCGCCGGCACCCTCTACCTCGAGATCAACGTGCGCCACCACGACGTGTTCAGCCGCGACGGCGACGACCTGCTCGGCACCCTCGAGGTGTCGATGCCGGATGCGGCGCTCGGCGCCCGCGCGAGCGTCGACGGCATCGACGGGCCGGTCGAGGTCGAGGTGCGGGCCGGCATCCAGTCGGGCGACGTCATCACGGTCGGCGACCGCGGCGTGACGCGGCTGCGCGGCTCGGGCCGCGGCGACCTGCGGCTCGGCGTGCAGGTCGTGACGCCGACGAAGACCGACCGCCGCACCGAGGAGCTGCTGCGCGAGCTCAAGGAGCGCACCCGCGCACCGGAGCCCCAGCTGTCGCAGTTCAAGCAGGGACTGTTCGCGAAGATGCGCGACCGCTTCCACCTCTGATGGCCCACTGCTACTGGCACGACGCGCTCGCGGGCGCGGCAGCCGGCGACCTCGTCACCCTCACGGGCGAGGAGGCGCATCACGCCGCCGTCGTCTCGCGGATGCGCCGCGGCGAGCGCGTGCTGCTGAGCGACGGCGCTGGCACCCTCGCCGAGGGCGTCATCGACCGCTCGGAGCGCGAGGGCGTCGACGTGGTGCTGCAGCGCGTCGAGCGCCTCGAGGCGCCCCGGCCGCGGATCGGCCTCGCGCAGGCGCTCGCGAAGGGCGACCGCGCCGAGCTCGCCGTGCAGGCCTCGACCGAGCTGGGCGTCGACGCGATCGTGCCGTGGCAGGCGCGGCGCAGCGTCGTGCAGTGGAAGGGCGAGCGGGGCGAGAAGTCGCTCGAGCGCTGGCGCAAGGTCGTGCGCGAGGCCGGGAAGCAGGCGATCCGCCCGCACCTGCCGGAGGTGGGCGCCGCCGTCGACACCGCTGGGCTCGCAGCCATGGCGGAGCACTGGCATCTGCTCGTGCTCGAGCCCACCGCATCCGTCTCCATCGCCCAGGCGCCGATCGAGCGCGACGTGCTGCTGGTCGTCGGGCCCGAGGGCGGCATCGACCCGGGCGAGCTCGAGGCGCTCGAGGCCGCCGGCGCGATCGCCGTGCGGATGGGCGACCACGTGCTGCGCACCTCGACGGCGGGGCTCGCGGGGCTCGCCGCGCTCTCGCTGCGGCTCGGCCGCTGGTGAGCGGTGCGCTGCCGGCACGGGCGCCGTCGAGCGGCACGAAGGTAGGCTGACCGCATGGCTGAGACCACCGTGTTCGAGAAGATCGTCGCTCGAGAGATCCCCGCCGAGATCGTGCTCGAGAACGACCGCATCATCGCCTTCACCGACATCAACCCCAAGGCCCCCATGCACGTGCTGGTGGTGCCGAAGTCGGCGCAGTACCGCGACGTCGTCGAGCTCGCCGCCGGCGACCCCGGCCTGCTGGCCGAGATGGTGCAGGCGGCGCAGGCGATCGCGCGGGAGCGCGCCGAGGGCGACTTCCGCCTCGTGTTCAACACCGGCGAGCTCGCCGGCCAGACGGTGTTCCACGCGCACGCGCATGTGCTCGCGGGAGCGCTCGGAGAGGATTCGCTTGCCTGACGCAACGCAGTCGATCGAGATCGACGGCATCGAGATGGTGCGGCTGCTCGGGCCGCAGGACCGGCTGCTCACGCGCCTCGAGCACGAGCACCCCGACGTGCAGGTTGGCGTGCGGGGCAACCTCGTCACGCTCACCGGTCCCGAGGACGAGGTGGCGGTCGCCGGCCGGCTGGTGCAGGAGCTCGTCGACCTCGTGCGGCAGGGCACCGAGCTGAGCGGCACCGAGGTGGGCGAGGGATCGCGCATCCTGCGGCAGGACTCCTCGCGCAGCCTCTCGGACGCGATCGGCGAGGTCATCCTCACCTCGAAGGGCAAGTCGATCCGCGCGAAGACCGAGGGGCAGCGCGCCTACGTCGAGGCGATCGAGGCGAGCACCATCGTGTTCGGCATCGGCCCGGCGGGCACGGGCAAGACCTACCTCGCGATGGCCAAGGCGGTGCAGGCGCTGCACCGCAAGGAGGTCAACCGCATCATCCTCACGCGCCCCGCGGTGGAGGCCGGCGAGCGGCTCGGCTTCCTGCCCGGCACGCTCACCGACAAGATCGATCCCTACCTGCGGCCGCTCTACGACGCCCTCAACGAGATGATGGATCCCGAGCTGCTGCCCAAGCTGCTCGCCACGGGCGTCGTCGAGGTCGCGCCGCTGGCCTACATGCGCGGGCGCACGCTCAACGACTCGTTCATCGTGCTCGACGAGGCGCAGAACACCAGCCCCGAGCAGATGAAGATGTTCCTCACCAGGCTCGGCTTCGGCTCCAAGATGGTCGTGACGGGCGACGCGACGCAGGTCGACCTGCCGGCCGGCACCTCCGGGCTGCAGGTGGCGAGACAGGTGCTGGGCCGCATCGACGACATCCACTTCGCCGAGCTCACGAGCGCCGACGTCGTGCGGCACACGCTCGTGGGCGAGATCGTCGACGCCTACACCGAGCACGACCAGCGGCAGATGGCGCGCGAGGCGCGCAGGGGCCAGCAGCAGCACCGAGGAAGGCGCAGCTGATGGCCATCGACCTGCTGAACGAGTCAGGCGCTGAGGTCGACGAGGCGCAGCTGCTGCGCCTCGTGGCCTTCGACCTCGAGAAGCTCTTCGTGCACCCCGACGCCGAGGTCTCGGTCGCGCTCGTCGACGTCGCGACCATGGAGCAGCTGCACGTGCAGTGGATGGACGAGCCCGGCCCCACCGACGTGCTCTCCTTCCCGATGGACGAGCTGCGGCCCGGCGCGCAGGATCGCCTCACGCCCGCGGGCCTGCTGGGCGACATCGTGCTGTGCCCGGAGGTGGCGCGCGAGCAGGCCCGCGAGGCGCGCCACGGGCTGATGGACGAGCTGCGGCTGCTCACCACCCACGGACTGCTGCACCTGCTGGGCTTCGACCACGCGGAGCCGGCCGACCGCGACGAGATGTTCGCGCTGCAGGACAAGCTGCTCGCCGCCTTCGCCGAGCGCGAGCGCGCCGCCGGTCCCGGCCGCAGCGGCTGATGTTCGAGATCGTCCTCTTCGTCGTCGCGGCGCTGCTCGTCGCGTTCGGCGCCTGGCTCGCGGCCTGCGACGCCGCGCTCAGCGTCGTCTCGCGCGCCGAGCTGCTCGAGGCCGCGAGGCCCGCGCGCCGCAGCCGCGCGATGGTCGCCATCGCCGACGACCTGCGCAGCCACACGATGACGCTGCAGTTCGGCCGCATCATGTGCGAGACGGTCGCCGCGGTGCTCATCACGCTCGCGGTCGACTCGCTCGTCGTCGAGTGGTGGATCACGCTGCTGGTCGCCGGCGGCGCCATGATCGTCATCTCCTTCGTGCTCGTCGGCTCGAGCCCTCGCGCCGTGGGCCGCGCCCACGCCGTCGGCCTGCTGCGCGCATCCGCCGGCTTCATCCGCTTCTGGCGCGTGCTCACGGGCCCGATCGCGTCGCTCGTGGTCACGATCGGCGACAAGGTGACCCCCGGCCGACAGCGCGAGACGGCGTTCGGCACCGAGGCGCAGCTGCTGTCGATGGTCGACGCGGCGGCCGAGAGCGAGGTGCTCGAGGACGACGACCGCGAGCTCATCCACTCGATCTTCGAGTTCAACGAGACGCTCGTGCGCGAGGTCATGGTGCCGCGGCCCGACATGATCGTCGTCGAGCGCGACACGAGCGCGCAGGACGCGCTGCGGCAGTTCCTCGACAACGGCCTCTCCCGCATGCCCGTGGTGGGGGAGTCGACCGACGAGATCGACGGCATCCTCTACCTCCGCGACGTCGTGCGCAGCCGCACCTGGCGGCCCGACGCGGTCGAGACGGCCGCAGAGCTCGCGCGGCCGGCCATCCTCGTGCCCGAGTCGAAGAAGGCCGACGACACGCTCGCGCTCATGCAGGCCGAGCGGATGCACGTGGCGATGGTCGTCGACGAGTACGGCGGGATCGCGGGGCTGGTGACGCTCGAGGACCTGGTCGAAGAGCTCGTGGGCGAGATCCACGACGAGCATGACCGCGGCCGCGCCGAGGCCGTCGACGCGGGCGACGGCGTCTGGCACGTCTCGGCCCGGCTGCAGATCGACGAGCTCGGCGACCTCTTCGGGCTGGCCCTCGACGACGAGGACGTCGACACCGTCGGCGGCCTGATGCAGAAGGTGCTGGGCCGCATCGTCGAGGTCGGCGACGTCGTCACCGTCGAGGGCCTGCGGCTCGAGGTGCGCTCGATCGATGGGCGCGGCCGCAGCGCGGGGGAGATGGCGGTGCAGCGCGTCGCGCCGCCCGCCCAGCGCAGGGGATCCGAGGGGGCAGCATGACGCACGACGAGCACGACGACTCCGGCCGCGCCGGCCAGCGGGCCGCGGCGCACCGCAGCGGCTTCGTGACCTTCGTCGGCAGGCCCAACGCCGGCAAGTCGACGCTCATGAACGCGCTGGTGGGCGAGAAGATCGCCATCACCTCGTCGAAGCCGCAGACCACCAGGCACGCGATCCGCGGCGTCGTGCATCGGGACGACGCGCAGCTCGTCATCGTCGACACCCCCGGCATGCACAAGCCGCGCACGCTGCTGGGGCAGCGCCTCAACTCGGTCGTGAAGACGACGCTCGGCGACGTCGACGTGATCTGCCTGTGCATCCCCGCCGACGAGCCGATCGGCCCTGGCGACCGCTACATCGACCAGCAGCTCGAGGGCTTCCCGCGGGCGAGGAAGCTCGCGATCGTGACGAAGACGGATGCCGCCTCGAAGCAGGCGGTCGCGACGCAGCTGCTCGCCGTCTCCGAGCTGCGCGAGTGGGATGCGATCGTGCCGATCTCGTCGGTCACGGGCACGCAGCTCGAGGTGCTGATCGGCCAGCTCGTCGCGCTGCTGCCGTACGGCCCGCCGCTCTACGAGGCGGAGACGACGACCGAGGAGCCGCTCAGCGTGCGCATCGCCGAGCTCGTGCGCGAGGCGGCGCTCGAGGGCGTGCGCGACGAGCTGCCGCACTCGATCATGGTGACGATCGACGACATCGTGCCGCGCGAGGGCCGCGACCTCACCGACGTCTACGCCAACCTCTGGGTCGAGCGCGACAGCCAGAAGGGCATCATCATCGGGAAGGGCGGCTCGCGCCTGCGGCAGGTGGGGGCGGATGCGCGGGCCGAGATCGAGCGCACCCTCGGCACGCAGGTGCACCTGGATCTGCGGGTGAAGGTCGCGAAGGAGTGGCAGGGCGACCCCAAGCAGCTGGGCAGATTCGGGTTTTGATGCGCAGGCATCAAGGTCGCCCTTCGGCAGGCTCAGGAACCGGAGCGCGCGCCGAAGGCGCACGCGTCACGAGACCTGTGCCGTCAGGAGGTAGCCGCCGCCGCCCTCAGGCCGCCGCCGCCCGGAACAGGTAGTTGCGCCTGCCGAGCTCGACCCGCTCGGCCGGCTGCCAGCTGCCGTCGCGCCAGGTCGACATGGCGTAGCCGCGCTCGCGCAGCATGGCGCTGACCTCTGCCGCCGTCCTCCCGTAGCGGGCGAGGTGGCGGTCCTCGATCTCGAGCAGCAGGGTGGGCATGTCCCGCGCGAGCACGCCCGCGGCGCCGTGCAGCACCTCGGGCTCGAAGCCCTCGACATCCGCCTTGATGAAGTGCACGCGCTCGATGCCGCGCTCGAGGACCACCTCGTCGACCGTCGTCACGGCGACCCGCGTGCGCCGCGTCGGCACCGCGCGGCCGGTGGTCGCGACGAGGCCGCCCGCGAGGTGGGCGTGCCCGCTGATCGGCAGCCCGAAGCGCACCGGCAGCCGCAGCTCGAGGTGGCCGGCGGTGCGCCCGAGGCCGGATTCCGAGACCCTGATGTGCGCGGCGCCGAGCGCCGTGCGCACGGCCCCGAGGATCGCCCGCGGGCGTCCCTGCGGCTCGAAGCTGTGCACGGCGCCGATCGGCCCGACCAGGTCGGCGAGCGGCACGCTGTACATGCCGTAGGCGGCGCCGACGTCGAAGCACACGTCGCCGGGCCGCACGAGCTCGTGCAGGCCGCGCACCTCCGGCTCGACCAGCCGCAGCCCGGCGGCCACGCGCATCCATCCCGCAGCGAGCGCGAGGCGCCCGCGGGAGCGCCTCCTGGCGGGCAGGTCGATCAGTGACTCGGTGGTGTGCTCGTCCACGGGGCTCGCTTCCGATTCGAGGTGCGCCCAGCCGGCGCCGGTGGGCAGAGCCTAGCCATCGCTCCTGGCCGCGAGCCATCACCCTCGGGGATGATTCCTCGACTCGAGCCCGCGCCGCGACGCACCGCCGCCGTAGCCTGGACGGCATGCCCACCGCGATCCAGCACGCCGAGGCCGGCTCGACCGCCGGGCCCGCGCGCCCGTGGATCGACCGCTCGGCCCTGCGGGCCGACGGCATCCTCGCCGCGGTCACGGTCGGCATGCTCGCGATCCCGTCGCTGCTGCTCATGGTCGTCATGGTCGACGGCGCGCAGTGGCTGCTGTCACTCGTCGTCACGCTCGCGATCGCCGGCGCGATCCTGCTGCGGCGCACGCGCCCCGTGCTCGCGCTCGGCGGGCTCACGCTGCTCGCGGCCGGCCACGTGGCGCTGCACGCCTGGATGTTCCCGGTCTGGTTCGGCGTGCTCGTGGTGCTCTACTCGGTCGGGCGGTTCAGCCGCTGGCCGGGCAGGCTCATCGGCTTCGGGCTCGCGCTCATCGCCTCGCTGCTGGCCGCCTACTGGTTCGTCGTCGAGACCTCGATCGGGCCGGTCGACACCGGGCTGGGCATGCTGAGCGCCATCTCGCTGCTGTGGATCCCGCCGATGCTGCTGTTCAGCGTGGCCATCCTCACCGGCTGGGGCGTCGCCGCCGTCGCCCGCAGCACGGCGGCCACCGAGGTCGCGCAGGTCTCGCTGCGCCGCGCCGACCAGGAGGAGGAGCGCGCCGCCCTCGCCCGCGACATGCACGACGTGGTCGCGCACTCGCTCGCCGTCGTGATCGCGCAGGCCAACGGCGCCCGCTACACGGCCGATCCGGCCGCGAAGGACGCCTCGCTCGAGTCGATCGCCGGCACCGCGAAGGAGGCCCTGGGCGACGTGCGGCTGCTGCTCGCGCAGCTGCGGCACCGCGAGGCCCCCGACCCGGTCGCCTCGCTCGCGGGCGCCGACGCGCTGATCGAGCGGATGCGCGAGGCCGGCCTCGACGTGCGGCTCGAGCGGGCGGGCGTGCCGGTGCCGCTGCCCCGCACGGCCGACATCGCCGCCTACCGGATCCTGCAGGAGGCGCTCACGAACGCGCTGCGGCACGGCGACCGCGGGCAGCCCGTGCTCGTGCGGCTGCGCGGCGTCGGCCTGCCCGGCGGCACGGGTGGCATCGTGGTCGACGTGCACAATCGCGTCCTCCCGAGCCTCGGCCAGCAGGGGCCGGGCCAGCCCGGCCACGGCGTGCGCGGCATGCACGAGCGCGCCCGGCTCGCGGGCGGCGAGGCGTGGACCGGTATCGAGCAGGGCTGGTTCCGCGTGCGCGCGGCCTTCCCTGCGGGGCTGACGTGAGGAGGCGCGCATGATCCGGGTGCTGATCGTCGACGACCAGGCGCTGTTCCGCGGCGGCATCCGCATGCTCGTCGAGTCGCAGCCCGACATGACGTGCGTGGGCGAGGCGGCCGACGGCGCGCAGGGCGTGCGGCTGGCCGAGGAGCAGCAGCCCGACGTCGTGCTCATGGATGTGCGGATGCCCGTGCTCGACGGCATCGGAGCGACCGCGCGCATCGTGCAGGCCCGCCCGGCGAGCCGGGTGCTGGTGCTCACGACCTTCGACCTCGACGAGGCCGCCGCGCGCGCCATCCGGGCCGGAGCATCCGGCTTCATCCTCAAGGACGCGGAGCCGGAGCTCGTGCTCGCCTCCATCCGCACGGTGCACGCCGGCAACGAGGTGGTCGCCGCGAGCGCCACGCGCGAGCTCTTCAAGGCCTTCGGCACCCAGCGGCGCACCGCGCCGGCCGCCTTCGCCGCCCTCACCGACCGCGAGCGGCAGATCTTCGGCCTCGCGGCCAAGGGGCTCTCGAACACCGAGATCGCCCGCAGCGAGTTCGTCTCCGAGGCGACCGTGAAGACCCACGTCTCGCGCATCCTCACGAAGCTCGGGTTGCGCGACCGCGTGCAGCTGGTGGTGTTCGCCTACGAGCACGGGCTCACCGGCGAGCAGCGCTGAATCGGCGCAGGGCTCATCCCAGCGGATGACGCGGGTTCCGACCACCGCGTGACGACGGCGCCCGGCGCTTGCCGTTGCATGGATGGCATGCACAGCACCACACCGCTCAGCTCCACATCGCCCACAGCGCCCGGCTCCACAGCGGCCGCGCCCGCCCTCGCGCTCCGCGACGTCTCCAAGCGCTACGGCGCCGGCTCGACCGCGGTCACCGCCCTCGACCGGGTCGACCTCGAGATCGCGCCGGGCACGCTCACGGCCGTCATGGGGCCCTCCGGCTCCGGCAAGTCGACCCTGCTGCACCTCGCGGCGGGCCTCGACGCGCCCAGCGCCGGCGACGTCGTCATCGGCGGCACCTCGGTCGTCGGCCTCGACGACGACGCGCTGACGGCGCTGCGCCGCGAGCAGGTCGGCGTGGTCTTCCAGTCGTTCAACCTGGTGCCGAGCCTCACGGCGCGCGAGAACGTCGAGCTGCCCGCGCTGCTCGCCGGCCGCGCGCCCGATCGCGCCCGCATCGCCGGCCTGCTCGACGAGCTCGGTGTCGGCGGCCTCGGCGGGCGCAGGCCGCACGAGCTCTCGGGGGGCCAGCAGCAGCGCTTCGCGATCGCCCGGGCGCTCGCGCAGCGACCCGCGATCGTGCTCGCCGACGAGCCGACCGGCGCGCTCGACAGCGCCACCTCCATCGAGGTGCAGGAGATCCTCGTGCGCCAGGCCGCGGCCGGGCAGGCGATCGTCGTCGTGACCCACGACCCGGTGGTCGCCTCGCGCGCCGAGCGCATCGTGCTGCTGCGCGACGGCCGGGTGGAGGACGACCTGCCGGCGACCGACGCCGCCACGATCGCGCAGCGCATGCTCGTGGCGGCCGCCCGATGAGCGCCGTGCTCGCAGCCGCGCCCGCCCGCGGCGCCCGCGCTCGCCGGCCCGACGGCGCATCCCGCTCCGGCCAGGGCCTCGCCTTCGCCGTCTCGGCGCTCGCGGCCGGCTTCGGCACGGCGCTCGCGACGATCATGGAGCACGCGGCCCGCGCCCTCTACGGCGAGGAGATGATCGCCGGCAGCGGCACCGCGCGCATCATGCTCGCGATCGCGGGCATGCTGCTGATCGGCGTCTCGGTCGTGGTCGGAGCCATCGTCGCCCGCCAGGCCTTCACCGGCGCGGTCGAGGATCTGCGCGGCGAGCTCGCGCTCCGGCGCCTGCTGGGCGCCTCCTCGCGCGGCGAGCGGCGCCGGGTGCTGCGGGGCTTCGTGCTCGTCGGGCTCGGCGGAGCGCTGGCCGGCTGGGTGGCTGGCGTGCTCGTCGCCATCCCGGTGAGCGGGCTGCTCGCGTCGCTCGGCGGGGGCATGGACCTGACGGGCATGCCGACCGTCGAGCCATGGGCGACCGTGCCGGCGATCGCCGTCGCCGTCGCGGCCGCGCTCTCCGCCGCCCTCGCCACGCGCGGCGTGCTGGCCGTCTCACCGCTCGAGGCGCTGCGCGGGGCAGCGGTCGACGTCGAGACCACGGTGCGGCGCCGCAGGACCGGCGGCATCGTGACGCTCGCGATCGGCGCGGCGCTGCTGGCCGGCGCCGTCGCGCTGTCGATGCTCTCGCCGCTCGCGGTGCTCGTCGGCTTCGCCGGCGGCATCGTCTCGGTCGCCGGCATCATCGCGCTCGCGCCCGCGATCGTGCCGCCGCTCGTGGCGATCGCCTCGCGCGCCTTCGGCAGGGGCGTGCCCGCGCGCGCCGCCGCGGGAACCCTGGCGACGCATCCGGGCCGCACCGCCGCCCTCGTGCTCTCGCTCTTCGCCGGCGCGGCGGTCGTCACCATGATGGTCACCGCGGGAGCCTCGCTGACGTCAGCGGTCGTCTCGATCGAGCGCAGCCCGGAGTTCAAGGCGGAGCTCGAGGCGATGTACGGGGGAGTGACCACGGTCATCACCGCGATCGTCGGCTTCTCCGCCGTGCTCGCCGTGCTCGGCTTCGTCGCGGCGATGCTGCTCTCGGTGCGCCGCCGCACGCGCGAGATCGGCCTGCTGCGCCTGCTCGGCCTGCGCCGCGGCCAGACGCGCGCGATGCTGCTCGCCGAGGCGGGCGCCATCACGATCGTCGCCGTGCTGAGCGGCTTCGGCATGGGCGTGCTCTACGGCTGGATCGGCACGCAGTCCATGGTCGCCTCCGTCGGCGGCGTCGTCTCGACCGCCCCCGTCATCCCGTGGGGGCTGCCGCTCGCGCTGCTCGGCGGCGGCCTCGTCGTGGCCCTCGCGGCGAGCCTGCCCGCAGGCGTGCGCGCCGCATCCGTGCCCCCGCTCGCCGCGGTCGCCGCCGACTGAGCATCGCCGCCGCGTGCCGGCGGTGGGTATACGCTGGTGGCATGCAGAGCGTGCTGCTCCTTCGTCGCCGCGACGAGGCCTGACACCCGGGCTTCCTCGTCGCGGAGGCTGTCCTGCCCGGACTCAGGAGCAAGCGACAGGAGCACAACGATGAAGAACATGCAGCAGCCCAGCGGCATGCCGGCGCACCGCTACACCCCGTACCACGAGCAGATCGCGGTCGAGCTGCCCGACCGCACGTGGCCGTCGAAGCGCATCGAGAAGGCGCCGCGCTGGTGCGCCGTCGACCTGCGCGACGGCAACCAGGCGCTCATCGACCCGATGACGCCCGACCGCAAGCTCGAGATGTTCCAGCTGCTCGTGCAGATGGGCTACAAGGAGATCGAGGTCGGCTTCCCCTCGGCGAGCCAGACCGACTTCGACTTCGTGCGCAAGCTCATCGACGAGGGCCTCATCCCCGACGACGTCACCATCCAGGTGCTGACGCAGTGCCGCGACCACCTCATCCGCCGCACCTTCGAGTCGATCGAGGGCGCGAAGCAGGCCATCGTGCACATCTACAACTCGACGAGCGTGCTGCAGCGCGACGTCGTCTTCCGCAGCGACCGCGAGGGCGTCAAGCAGATCGCCGTCGACGGCGCGAAGCTGTGCCTCGAGCTCGAGGGCATGCTGGCCGAGACGAAGGTCTTCTACGAGTACAGCCCCGAGTCGTACACGGGCACAGAGCTCGACTACGCGCTCGAGGTCTGCAACGCGATCATCGAGACGCTCGACGCGCGCCCCGAGCGGCCCGTCATCATCAACCTGCCCGCGACCGTCGAGATGGCGACGCCCAACGTCTACGCCGACTCGATCGAGTGGATGCACCGCCACCTCGCGCGCCGCGAGTCGGTCATCCTCTCGCTCCACCCGCACAACGACCGCGGCACGGGCGTCGCGGCCGCAGAGCTCGGCTACCTGGCCGGCGCCGACCGCATCGAGGGCTGCCTGTTCGGCAACGGCGAGCGCACCGGCAACGTCGACCTCGTCGCGCTGGGCCTCAACCTGCTGACGCAGGGCATCGACCCCGAGATCGACTTCTCCGACCTCGACCACGTGCGTCGCGTCGCCGAGCACTGCAACCAGCTCAAGGTGCACGAGCGCAGCCCCTGGGCCGGCGACCTCGTCTACACCGCCTTCTCCGGCTCGCACCAGGATGCGATCAAGAAGGGATTCGAGCGGATGGCCTCCGACGCCGCCGCTGCCGGCAAGACCGTGGACGAGATGACGTGGGCCGTGCCGTACCTGCCGATCGACCCGAAGGACGTCGGCCGCAGCTACGAGGCCGTCATCCGCGTCAACTCGCAGTCGGGCAAGGGCGGCGTCGCGTACCTGCTGAGGGCCGACCACGGGCTCGACCTGCCGCGCCGGCTGCAGATCGAGTTCTCGAACATCGTGCAGGCCCGCACCGACAGCGAGGGCGGCGAGGTCTCGAGCGAGGAGATCTGGTCGATCTTCGGCGACGAGTACCTGCCGAACCCCTCGCGCCTGGCCGAGGACCAGTGGGGCCGCTTCGAGCTGCGCCAGGTCGCCGCCTCGTCGACCATGGGCGGCGACACGACGCTCGAGGTGGTGCTGCGCGACGAGCAGACGCTGCGCGACGTCACCGCGAGCGGCAACGGGCCGATCGACGCCCTGCTGTCGCTGCTGCGCGCCGAAGGCGTCGAGGTCTCGCTGCACGACTACGTCGAGCACACGCTCGCCGCCGGGCAGGACGCCAAGGCCGCCTCCTACGTCGAGCTCGAGCTCGGCGGCGAGCGCTTCTGGGGCGTCGGCATCGACCACTCCTCGAGCCACGCCTCGCTCGCGGCGATCGTCTCGGCGGTCAACCGCGGCCTGCGCACCCGAGTCATCGAGCACGCGACGGCGTAGGTGCCCACGTACCGCGACGAGGGCGTCGTCCTCCGCACCCACCAGCTGGGGGAGGCCGACCGCATCGTCACGCTGCTGACGCGCGAGCACGGCAAGGTGCGCGCGGTCGCGAAGGGCGTGCGGCGCACCTCGTCGCGGTTCGGGGCGCGGCTCGAGCCCTTCATGGTCGCCGACCTGCAGCTCGCGGTCGGCCGCAGCCTCGACATCGTCACGCAGGCGGTGACGCTCGGCGCCTACGCGCCCGTGATCGTCGCCGACTACCGCGCCTACACGGCGGCCGCGGCGATGGTCGAGACGGCCGACCGGCTCACCGACGAGGATGCCTCGAGGCAGCAGTACCTGCTGCTCGTCGGCGCGCTGCGCAGCCTCGCGCGCGCCGAGCACGACCCCTCGCTCACGCTCGACTCCTATCTGCTGCGGGCGCTGTCGGTGGCCGGCTGGGCGCCATCGTTCGGCGACTGCGCCGTCACGGGCGAGCCCGGGCCGCACGGCGCGTTCGTGCCGCAGCTGGGCGGCATGGTGGCCGACAGCGCCGCCCCTCCCGGCGCGCTGCGCGTCGACCCGCCGACGCTCGAGCTGCTGACGGCGCTGCTGACGGGCGACTGGGATGCGGCCGAGGCGACGCACCACGGTGTGCGCAGCCGCGCATCCGGTGCCGTCTCGGCCTACGTGCAGTGGCACCTCGAGCGCGGCCTGCGCAGCCTCGAGCACGTCGATCGGGGCACGCAGTGAGCGGCCGCGACCAGGGCCCCGATCAGAGCCGCGATCCCGGCATCGAGCGCAAGCCGATCGACTGGACGGGCGAGCATCCGCCCGCCTACGAGCGCGGCAGCCTGCCGAAGCACGTCGCGATCATCATGGACGGCAACGGCCGATGGGCCAACCAGCGCGGCCTCACGCGCACGCAGGGCCACGCGGCGGGCGAGGCGGTGCTGCTCGATGTCGTCGCGGGCGCGCTGCAGGCGGGCATCGAGCACCTGTCGGTCTACGCGTTCTCGACCGAGAACTGGAAGCGCAGCCCCGACGAGGTGCGCTTCCTGATGGGCTTCAACAAGGCCGTGCTGCGACGCCGCCGCGATCAGCTCGACGCGTGGGGCGTGCGGGTGCGCTGGGCAGGGCGCAGGCCGCGCCTGTGGCCGAGCGTCATCAGCGAGCTGGAGGAGGCCGAGCGGCGC
The DNA here is from genome assembly GCA_007988785.1 of Agrococcus baldri. Classification (GTDB taxonomy): domain Bacteria; phylum Actinomycetota; class Actinomycetes; order Actinomycetales; family Microbacteriaceae; genus Agrococcus; species Agrococcus baldri_A. The sequence continues at coordinate 8,016 of BJUU01000001.1, read as the reverse complement.
ACCGCGGGCAACAGCGCCATGACCCTGCAGATGTGCGTGAACTACGGCGGCACCCTGGAGATCACGGATGCGGTGCGCTCGATCGCCGCGGACGTCGCGGCCGGCAGGCTGAAGCCCGCGAGCGTCACAGACAGGCTCGTGCGCAGCCGCATGTACAACGCGGACGTGCCGGATGTCGACCTGTTCATCCGCTCCTCTGGGGAGCAGCGCATCTCGAACTTCCTGACCTACCAGGGCGCCTACGCCGAGATGGTCTTCCTCGACCGGCTCTGGCCCGACTTCACGCGCCGCGACCTCTGGCACGCGCTCGACATCTACACGGGCCGCGACCGCCGCTTCGGCGGCGCCGTCGACGCGCCGGATCAGGCCTGAGGCGCCTGCAGCCGCTTCCGCCACGGGTGGTCGTCGGCGAGCCGCTCGGCGAGCCACGCGCGCGCCTCGGCGTCGAGCGCCGGCAGCGCCTCGTCGAGCCACTCGACGTCCGCATGCTCGGCGGCCGCGTAGGCCAGCACGATCTCCGGCTTCGCATAGCGGATGCTGTCCTTCGTCACGAGCGCCTCGTCGATCGGCAGCGTCACGGCGGTGTCGCGGCGGAACCGCCAGGTCTCGCCGTCGCTGGGATCGAGCAGCACCTCGTATTCCCACAGGCCGTAGGCGCTGCGGCGCAGCCAGATGCTCGTGGTGCCGATCGGCAGCACGTCGGAGTCGTGCGTGAGCAGCGGCTTGAGCGCGCCCTGGAACGCGCACCACAGCTGCCACTTGCCGCCCAGCCAGCCGCGCAGCAGGCTCAGCTCGCTGCGGGGGATGACGATGTCGATGTCGCCGTGGGGCCGCTCGCGCCCGAGCGCCGTGTCGATCGCCCAGCCGCCGCCGACCCACCAGGCTCCCGAGTAGCCGTCGAGCAGCTCCGCAGCATCGGCCGGCCAGCGCTCGGCCCAGGCACCGTAGAGCTCAAGCTGCTCGTCGCTCTGCATCAGCCCTCCTCGTCGCCGGGATCCGGGGCGCGCACACCCAGGCCGTGAGCCTATCCCAGCGTCCTATGCGCAGACATCCGCGCGCACGCAGTCCACGGATGCGCCGGCGGCGGCCGCGCGCACAGCGCCCGGTCGGTAGAATCGAAGTTCACGTGCCGCACCCCAGCCAGGGGCGCACGGCCGACCCCGAGGAGCATCCGTGGCCCAGAACCGTCTCGACGCCGTCATCAACCTCGCGAAGCGACGCGGCTTCGTGTTCCAGGCGGGCGAGATCTACGGGGGATCGCGCTCTGCGTGGGACTACGGCCCCCTCGGCGTGGCGCTGAAGGAGAACATCAAGCGCCAGTGGTGGAAGACGTTCGTGCAGGGTCGCGACGACATGGTCGGCCTCGACTCGTCCATCGTCCTCCCCAAGGCCGTGTGGAACGCATCCGGTCACGTCGCCACCTTCACCGACCCGCTCGTCGAGTGCCTGCAGTGCCACAAGCGGCACCGCCAGGACCACCTGCAGGAGGCGTTCGAGGCCAAGAAGGGCCGAGCGGCCGCCTCGATGGAGGAGATCACCTGCCCCGACTGCGGCACGACCGGCAAGTGGACCGAGCCGCAGATGTTCTCGGGCCTGATGAAGACGTTCCTGGGCCCGGTCGACAACGAGGCCGGCCAGGAGTACCTGCGACCGGAGACGGCGCAGGGCATCTTCACGAACTTCCTCAACGTCGTCACGGTCGCGCGCAAGAAGCCGCCGTTCGGCATCGGCCAGGTCGGCAAGGCGTTCCGCAACGAGATCACGCCGGGCAACTTCATCTTCCGCACCCGCGAGTTCGAGCAGATGGAGATCGAGTTCTTCGTGCCGCCCGCCGACGCTCCCGAGTGGTTCGACCGCTGGGTCGAGGCGTGCTGGGCATGGTTCCTCGAGCTCGGCATCGACGAGGCGAACATGCGCCGCTTCGACGTGCCCGAGGACGAGCGCGCCCACTACTCGGCCGGCACGATCGACTTCGAGTACCGCTTCGGCTTCCAGGGCTCCGAGTGGGGCGAGCTCATGGGCGTCGCCAACCGCACCGACTTCGACCTGCTCTCGCACTCGAAGGCGTCTGGCAAGGATCTGGTCTACTTCGACCAGGCCACCGGCGAGAAGTACACGCCCTACGTCATCGAGCCGTCCTTCGGCCTCACCCGCAGCATGATGGCCTTCCTCGTCGACGCCTACGACGAGGAGGAGGTGCCGAACGCCAAGGGCGGCACCGACACCCGCACCGTGCTGCACCTCGACGCGCGCCTCGCGCCGGTCAAGGTCGCCGTGCTGCCGCTGAGCCGCAACGAGCAGCTCTCGCCGCTCGCGCGCGAGATCGCCGGCCGCCTGCGCGCGCATTGGGCGATCGACTTCGACGACGCCGGCGCCATCGGCCGCCGCTACCGCCGACAGGACGAGGTGGGCACGCCCTACTGCGTCACGGTCGACTTCGACTCGCTCGAGGACGACGCCGTCACCGTGCGCGAGCGCGACTCGATGCAGCAGACCCGCGTGAAGGTCTCCGAGCTCGAGGCGCACCTCGCGCAGGGGCTCATCGGAGCTTGAATGTGGGGAGCGTGAGCATGGCGACGAGCACGCTGCCGGCGCTGTCGATCGGGCCCATCGCCCTCGACACGCCCGTCGTGCTCGCGCCCATGGCCGGGATCACCAACACGGCGTTCCGCCGGCTGTGCCGGGAGTACGGCGCGGGCCTCTACGTGAGCGAGATGATCACGACGCGGGCGCTGGTCGAGCGCACGCCCGAGACCATGCGGCTCATCAGCCACCACGAGTCGGAGTCGCTGCGCTCGGTGCAGCTCTACGGAGTCGACCCCAGGACGGTCGAGCAGGCGGTCGCCATCCTCGTCGACGAGGATCGCGCCGACCACATCGACCTGAACTTCGGCTGCCCCGTGCCGAAGGTCACGCGCCGCGGCGGCGGCAGCGCCCTGCCGTGGAAGCGCGACCTCTTCGCCGCCATCGTGCAGCGCGCCGTGCAGCGCGCCGGCGACATCCCCGTCACCGTGAAGATGCGCAAGGGCATCGACGACGAGCACCTCACCTACCTCGACGCCGGTCGCATCGCCGAGGACGCGGGCGTCGCGGCGGTCGCCCTGCACGGCCGCACGGCGGCGCAGCACTACTCGGGCACGGCCGACTGGGATGCCATCGCACAGCTCAAGCAGCGCGTCACCTCGATCCCGGTGCTCGGCAACGGCGACATCTGGCAGGCGGAGGATGCGCTGCGCATGCTCGACGAGACCGGCGCCGACGGGGTCGTCGTGGGCCGCGGCTGCCTCGGTCGCCCGTGGCTGTTCGGCGACCTCGCCGCCGCGTTCTCCGGCAGCGACGAGCGGCACCGGCCGAGCCTCGGCCAGGTGGCGGATGCATTCCGTCGCCACGCCGAGCTGCTGGTCGAGTTCTTCGACGAGGAGGATCGCGCCTGCCGCGACATCCGCAAGCACGTCGCCTGGTACTTCAAGGGCTATCCCATCGGCGGCGACGCCCGGCGCGCGCTCGCCGCGGTCGTCTCGCTCGCGCAGCTCGACGAGCTGCTCGGCGCGCTCGATCAGGATTCGCCGTACAACGCGGAGGGCGTCGAGGGGCAGCGCGGCCGCGCCGGCAGCCCGCGCAGGCCGGCGCTGCCGGAGGGCTGGCTCGACAGCCCCGAGCTGAGCCCCGCGCAGCGCGACGCGCTCATCGAGGACGAGAGCGACACCCGTGGCGGCTGACGCGCAGGCCGCCGTGCCGTACACGCACCGACCGCTGGGCTACGGCGAGCACGACGCCGAGCGGCGCCTGCCGGAGGTGCACCGCTCCGCCCGCACCGACTTCGCGCGCGACCGCGCCCGGCTGCTGCACTCGAGCGCCTTCCGCCGGCTGGGGCAGAAGACGCAGGTGCTCTCGCCCACGATGGGCTTCGACGACTCGCGCACGCGGCTCACGCACTCGCTCGAGGTGGCGCAGGTCGGCCGGGAGATCGCCGGCGAGCTGCGGCTCGACCCCGACGTCGTCGACACTGCGTGCCTCGCCCACGACATCGGGCATCCGCCGTTCGGCCACAACGGCGAGCGCGGCCTCAACGAGTGGGCGCTGACGATCGGCGGCTTCGAAGGCAACGCGCAGACCCTGCGCGTCATCACCCGGCTCGAGCCGAAGGTGCTGCGGGGCGGCCGCCCCTACGGGCTCAACCTGACGCGCGCGAGCGTCGACGCCGCGTGCAAGTACCCGTGGCCGTCCGCGAACGACGTGCACGACGCATCCGGGCGCATCAAGTTCGGCTACTACGCCGACGACCGCGAGGCCTTCGAGTGGATGCGCGAGGGCGCACCCGAGGGCCGCCCGTCGATCGAGGCGCAGGTGATGGATCTCGCCGACGACATCGCCTACTCAGTGCACGACTTCGAGGACGCGGTGGTGGGCGGCTACGTCGACGTCGCGAAGCTGCAGAGCCGGGTCGGCCACGACGAGCTCGTCTCGATGATGATGACGTGGGTAGGGCCGGAGTTCTCGCGCGACGACCTGCTCGCCGCCTTCGACCGGCTCGACGACCTCGAGACCTGGGTGCGCTCCTTCGACGGCTCGCGCGCCGACCACGCGAGGCTGAAGAACCTCACCTCGAAGCTCATCGGGCGGTTCGCGAACGCCGCGATCCGGCTGACGCGCGAGACGCACGAGGGCCCGCTGGCGCGCTTCGGCGGCACCGTCGAGGTGCCGCGCGAGGTGCGCGCGGAGATCGCGGTGCTGAAGGGCACGGCGGCGAGCTTCATCCTGGCCGAGCGTCGCCAGCCGATCTACGCGAGCCAGCGGCGCGTGCTGCAGGAGCTCGCGGATGCGCTGCTGCGCATCGGGCCGGATGCGCTCGACCGCGCCTACGCCGACGACTGGGCCGCGGCTGCCGACGACGCTGCGCGTGCGCGCGTGGTCGTCGACCAGGTGGCGAGCCTCACCGATCGCGGCGCGTTCGCCTGGCACGAGCGCCACGTGGGGGATTGAGGCGGCGATGGCGGGGCGGATCCGGCGGAGCGACATCGACGAGCTGCGCGCGCGCATCTCGATCGTCGACGTGGTCGGCGAGCACGTCACGCTGAAGTCGGCCGGCGTCGGCAGCATGAAGGGCCTGTGCCCCTTCCACGACGAGCGCACGCCCTCCTTCCACGTGCGGCCCGCCGTGGGCCGCTACCACTGCTTCGGCTGCGGCGAGGATGGCGACGCCTTCCAGTTCGTGATGGCGATGGACCACACCTCCTTCGCCGAGACGGTCGAGCGCTTCGCCGCGCAGCTCGGCTACACGCTGCACTACGAGGACGGCAAGCCGCAGGAGGAGACGAGCGGCCGGCTGCGGCTGCTCGAGGCCAGCCGCGAGGCGGAGGCCTTCTTCCAGGCGCAGCTGCTGACGCCGCAGGCCGAGCTCGGTCAGCGGTTCCTGGGGGAGCGCGGCTTCGACCTCGCGGCGGCGCAGCGCTTCGGGGTCGGCTTCGCCCCGGCCTCGTTCGAGGCGCTGAAGTCGCACCTGCGGGGCAAGGGCTTCACCGAGGCGGAGCTGCTGGGCGCTGGCCTGCTGAGCGAGGGGCAGCGCGGCAGCTACGACCGCTTCCGCGGCCGGCTCATCTGGCCGATCCGCGACGTCGCCGGCGCGACGGTCGGCTTCGGGGCGCGCCGGCTGTCGGAGGACGACAAGGGGCCGAAGTACCTCAACTCGCCAGAGACGCCGATCTTCCGCAAGAGCCAGGTGCTGTACGGGCTCGACCTCGCGAAGCGCGAGATCGCGAAGGGCCACGAGGCCGTGGTCGTGGAGGGCTACACGGATGTGATGGCCTGCCACCTCGCGGGCGTCACGACTGCGGTCGCCACGTGCGGCACCGCCTTCGGCGTCGACCACATCAAGGTGCTGCGGCGCGTGCTGGGCGACGTCTCGACGACCGACACCCGCTCGCTCGGCCGCGTCATCTTCACCTTCGACCCGGACGAGGCCGGTCAGAAGGCGGCGGCCCGCACCTTCGCCGAGGAGCAGCGCTTCGCGGCGCAGACCTTCGTGGCCGTCCCTCCGGAGGGGCTGGACCCGTGCGACCTGCGGCTCGAGCGCGGCGACGACGCGGTGCGCAAACTCGTGCAGCAGCGCCGGCCGCTGTTCGAGTTCATGCTGCGCCGCATCGTCGCCGAGCACGATCTCGAGACCGTCGAGGGGCGTGTGGCCGCGATGCGGCGCGCGGCGCCCGTGCTGCAGTCGATCCGCGACCGGGCGCTCGCCGACGGCTACGTGCGCACGGTGGCCGGCTGGCTCGGTGTCGCGCCCGAGGAGGTGCGCCGGGCGGTGCGCCAGGCCGGGCCGCGCCCGACGCCCACCGCCGAGGGTGCCGCCCCCGAGCATCCGCCGGCCGACGTGGCGCTCAAGCAGCTGGAGCGCGACCCGGCGTCGCGGCTCGAGCGCGACGCGATCGCGGCGCTGCTGCAGCAGCCGGCGGTGCTGGGCAAGGATCTCGCGGCGCGCGGCGCGTCGGCGTACGTGGCGAACCCGTCGATCGCGGTGGTGCGCGACGGGGTGCTCGCGTCGCTCGACGCGATCGAGGCCTCGGACTTCTCGGAGCGGGTCGCCGACACGGTGCCCGCCGAGATCGTGCCGCTCGTGCGCGCGCTGGCGATGTCGCCCATCCCGCAGGCTTCGGCGGAGGGCGTGAAGGCCTATGTGCGCGGGGTGGTCTCGTCGCTCGTCGACCGCGACATCCTGCGGCGCAAGGCCGAGCTGCTCGGCAGCCTGCAGCGGATGGGCACGAGCGATCCGGAGGCGGCGAAGCGGCTGCAGGAGCAGCTCGTCGAGCTCGAGCGCGAGCGGCGGTCGCTGCGCTCGGAGTAGATCGACGCTGCGGCTGCGGCTACGGCTGCCGGAAGTTGATCTGGAAGTGCTCGTCGATGACCTCGTCGATGTGGTCGATCCCGCCCGCGCCAGCCGGGCACGCGGCCACGATCGAGCTCGTGGAGCCGCTCGACTGGAAGTTACGCGCGAACCAGGCTCGCGTGCTGCCGTCGTCGCCCTCGCTGAGGATGGAGAGCATCTCGACCGCGACACCCTGCGATGACGGTGCGAGCTCGAACACATCGGGCTCCCACTCGTCGGTGGATGACTGGGAGAGGAAGCCGAGGACGTATTCGGAGTTCTCGGCCTCGTCGCCCGAGTCGTGCTCCTCGACGCCCTGGTAGGCCCAGAACGTGCAGTCGGTCGCGATCTCCGTGACGCTGATCGTGGGGCCCACGGGGAAGGTGCTGTCGGGCTCGACCGCGAAGGCCTCTGGGTCGGTGAGGATGCTCGTCTCCCAGCCCGCGAGCATGCCGGGCGGCAGCGGCGTGCCGATCGCGACGAGATCGGGCAGCGGGGCGGCTGATGCCTCTGGCGTCGGGGCGGCAGATGTCTGGACGGGTGCGGTCGTCGTCGTGGGCTGCGGCGCGGGTGCCGGATCTGCGGAGGGCGCGCCGGTCGGAGGCATGAGGCAGCCCGACAGCGACAGTGCTGCGGCCGCGACGACGACGAGGAGCGGCGCGGCGGGCAGGCGGCGGGTGGATGACGACATGGCGGGCTCCCGGTGCAGGTGACGGATGCGCGATGAAGCGGCGAACCATCGAACGGTAGCGCGGAACGCTGGTGGAGGGCCGTGCCAGCCGTCTCGTCAGGTGCGCATCACGATGTGTGGTGTGGGTCGGAGGTCGAACGGCGCCGTGCGGGATCGGGGCAGGCGCCTCCGCCGGTGGACGAGGTGCTGGAGTCGGGCTTCGATGGCGCCGGGTGTGTGGCTGACGGCGGGCCGGGGAGTCCGGACGGTCAGTGGTGGGTTGGTCTCCGCGGGGATGGGGCTCGGCTGCTCATGCCGTGGACCGGGCAGAGCGCTGGTCTCGTCGGGGAGCTTGATGGTCGGGCTGGGTGCGGCGGCGTGTGCGGTGGTGGTGGTGGCTGTGGGGTTGGTGCCGGTGCGGGTGGTTCTGGCGTAGCGGTCGGTGGGTTGGTGGGTGGGGACGATGCGCCAGTGGCCGGGTCGG